>CAVXCY010000001.1:0-241369 GCA_963760425.1 uncultured delta proteobacterium
TCGACGAGCGGCGGGGCAGAAGTCCCGGTGGGGAAGGAGACTCACCTGCAAAGCCTAAGCCCACGAGCTAGGCTCCAATAAGCTCATTCAGGGTCGATTACCCATGTACGTCATGAATGTGCCTATCGAGCAGAAAGTGCGGCTGAGGGGTGGATGGTCGGTTTCATGGGTATGCGTGAGGTCGAGAAGGTGGGGCTCGAACGGGCGATCCTTCATCAGGTGGAAGCCGGGACTTCCGGCCTACGGATGTCTGGCAGGGAACTACCGCTGGGCGATTCCCCTAAGCTCGCCGAATTCGTGGCCGGCCATATCCACAACGGCCTGAGAGATTCGCAGACCAGGGCGGCGCAGTGGCCGGCCCAGGTGACCTCGGCTCGAGGTCCGCCACGTGCCAGGCGCTCCTCGACGGCACGCTCGACCTGATCACTGCGTCACAGCGGCTCGCCACGGCGCTCATCGGGCCATCGGTGATGATCGGCGAATCGCGCGGGGCGCGCTTGCGGTCGCTCTCTATCGTGATGCCGCCGCCGGTGATCTTGAGGCTGAACGCTATGTGGCCATGGTCAAACTCGATCCGTCGGATGTGTTCCGGCCGGAGTGGCATACCGGAGAGAACGGGACGAGCTATCTCTCGGTGAGCGAACTGCCGGATGCGCTGCCCACGCTGCGCGAGAGGCTCCAGAAATGCGCCTTTGTGCAGGCGAGGCGGCCTGGGGAGAACTACCACCTGCTGGTGCTGGACCGCCAGGTGCCTGACGTTTCGGCCAGGTTTTTCATGGAGGGCTTCCTCGGCGCCGAGGTGGCCTTTGATGATAAGGCCCTGACCGAGGGTCTGTACATGGCGATCGACCAGGCCCGCGGAAAGCTGCAGGACAGTGGTCTGCCCGTAGACCGACTGGTTGCCCTGGACGACGCGGTGCAGGGGTTGTTCGCTGGGGAGGCCATCGATCTCGCCGAGTGGCTGCCCACGCTGCCCCCGGCCGAGCGCAATGCGATCGACGAGGAGGTCCGGAACCGGCAACTCGACCGGGCCTTCGAGGTCTATCCCGATACCCGGAAGCGCCTCGTGACCGGGAAAGTGCGCTACAGGGGCGACAACGGTCTCCGTGTGCAGGTCAACAGGACCGCATATAAAGACATCGTGCATGTGGATGAGATCGAAGGCCAAAGGCCGCGCCGCTTCCGCGTGACTATCGAGACCAGCATCTGGCAGCCTGAGTGATGCAACTCATCGCCGCGCCGCTCGCGTCGTTCCTGTCCGCGCTCGGCCTGCCGACCGAGGCCAGTGAGGAGGCGGAGTGGCTGAGCGTCTCGGCAGTGGTCGGCGGCCAGGCGGTCATGGATCTTGACTACAGCGTTGTCGAGCAACTGGTGGATGGCTACGGCGGGAGCCTGACAGCTGAACTGCTACGCAGGGATCTCCCTTTGCTTGAGATCGGGCCGGGCCTGACGCCGCAGGCCTTCCGGGAACAGCGGGCCAACTTCGCGGCCAGCAACTCCTATGAGCTCCAACTGCGAATCGACAAGCCCGTGCTCTTGGACCAGGTGCTGGGGGCTGAGGCGGCCCGTGGCAGTATTCACTATTTCTTCGCCACGTCGGTGGAGGGCCTTTTCGCCCAGGGACTTGATGAGGTGGAGAAGACCATCTGGGGGGATGCGACCGAGGCTCGGCGACTGCTCGTTGGCGACATTGACCTGCAACGCTCAGGACCGGTGTTCCACATCGTCGGGGGGGCCAGCCTTGGCCGCCCACTCGCTGCGCCGCCCGCCCTGCCAGAATCGGTCAGCGCCTCCGTCGAGCGGATGCGGGCCGACCGGGAGGAGCAGATCAGCTGGGATCACCGATGGGTGCAGCGACTCACGCCCGTGCAACTCCAACTGGACGGGGACCCAGGCGATTCGCGTCTGGAACAACTATTCGCCGCGGCGTACATCCTGCTCTGCCTGCTCTACACCTGTGACCGCGCCAGGCGCCGGGAGGGCGCCTCCGGTGGGTGGCAGGCCCAGCCTGAGTACCGAGGCGGGCAGGTAACAGTGCGAGTGCCCTGTCCGCGAAGCCCGAGCCGATCGGGGCCCAGATGACAGGTGCTGTGGTCCACGGTTCGCTGACCTGGTCGACTGGTGTTACCGGCTGCGCGATGAGGGCGCGGCAAGCGACTGGGCAGCAGACCGACTGCAGTTCACCCAGGTGCGGATCGCCCAGGTACTCGAGCCAGTGCCGGAAACCGCCCGGCTGGTGACCCTCGTCGGCCAGATCACAGACGTCGCAGCAGCGCTCGACGACCAGTGGCGGGCTTCATCGAAGACCGGTTCGGCCAGTACCTCGACAAGGAGCGCCAACTTGAGAGCGTCGTAAACGACGTCGTGATTGCGTTCGGAGAGAAGACCACCGCGCTCGCCAAGAGCCTCAGCGATACACTGCTCGCCGCCGTCGCCGCGCTCATTGGCTCAGCCATCGCCGCCGCGTTTAAGGCACCATTCAACGCGGCGCTGTTCCGCGTCGGAGTGCTGGCGTACGCGGGCTACGTGCTGATCTTCCCAGGGCTCTACGGTCTTGGCTCCCAGGTCGGCCAGTTCCTCGAGATAAGCCGCAACTTCGAGCACGAAAGGAAGCGCTTCAACACCCTGCTCGGCCCAGAGAAGACCAACCAGATCGTTGACAACCGGGTGACGAGGGCCAAGAAGCGATACTGGAGGTGGTTCGGTTTCACAGTGGCCGGCTGCTGCCATTGCCATCGCCGGAGCGATAGTAGCCGCGATAGTCGTACCATCGATCGTCGCCTGACTCATATAGGCGATTAGAAATCATGCCGTGCCAGGTTGACCTCGTACCTCGGGATCAGCCACCGGAGCTGTAGATCGTTACTTGCTGGAGTGTCCTCACTGGTCAGCAAGGCGGGTGGCCGCTGGCATGGGAGCGGTCGCCGCGACCATGATCGTCTGTGACAACAGAACAGGACATGGCGGCCGTGGATGCCACCACGGCGCAACAAGTGCGGCGGAACAGCTTCGGGAGATGGCGGGCCCACCGACGAGCTCGCTTCTAAGCGTCTCACCGCAGTGGTCTCGGCGGAACCTTGCACAGACCCGGCAATGGGATCGCCCCGGGACATCCTGCAGCGCCCGGCCACCTGCCGACATAGTCGCCGCGCCGGCGAACAACATCGGCACATCCGCCGCCACTACGGCCGTGCGCCGGGGCCCGCACCGTTGCCTGAACCCGCCATAACATGAGTCGGCCGCCGACCGCCGCAAGCAGACCCGGCCCTCCATACCCAGCGTGCAAGCAGGGCATTTCCAGCTTACTAATCTTGAGAATGAGAAGCGATTGCGACTCTAGCGCGACCGGCCGCCTGGTTGCCCAGCGAGGGGCCCTGCTGCCCGCGGCGGGTGGGCCGGACATTGTAGAGAGGGTGCCCCCCATGCCCGAGCTGTCCTTCGCCTCCCCCGCCCCCACCGCGCGGCTCACCAACGGCTTCGTCGAGGCCTTCGACAATGCCGTGGCCACCGCCCGCACGTGCTACGCGCCGCGGGTGGTGACGCCGGAGGATGTGCGGCGCGACGAGAAGTCCCGCGCGCTACGGGACCGCATCGCCAAGGAGACGTACCAGGCGGGCCACCACACCACGCTGCAGCACGCCACCTTCCAGTTCGCCCTGGAAAACGTGAGCCGGCAGTGCATCTGGAGCTTCCTGCACGCCCACCCCTTCTACAACTCGGAGCAGGTCAGCCAGCGCTACGTGGCGGTGAAGCCGGACCGCGTCCTGGTGCCGGTGCTGCCGGAGCCCCTCCAGGCGCTGTACCGGGCGACGGTGCGCGCGCAGATGGAGGCCTACAGCCGCCTGTCGACGCTGCTGCTCCCCAGGGCGGAGCAGGAATTCTACCGGATTTTCCCAGCACGCCGGCGCACGCCGCAGAAGTGGGCCAGCACGCTGCAGAAGCGCGCCCAGGAGGTGGCCCGGTACGTGCTGCCCATCGGGACCTTCGCCCACCTGTACCACACCGTCTCCGGCCTCACCCTGCACCGCTACCACCGGCTGGTAAATGCCTCGGACGTCCCTTCCGAGACGCGCCTGCTTGTGCAGGCCATGGTGGCGGAGGTGGAGAAGCTCGACCCCCTCTTCTTCCGGGACGTCGAGGACAGCCTGCCGCTCGAGCAGACGCACGAGGCGCGCACGCTGGCAGGACCGGGCCCTCGGCGTCGGCAGCGCCGCGGCGCGCCTGCACCGGAGTGAGTTCGACCGGGCCCTGGCCGGCAAGGTCAGCTTGCTGGTTGACTACGGGGCCCACGGCCAGCAGGCGGTGGCGCAGGGCGTCCGCACCGTCGCTCGGGCTACCGGCGGAGGCCCTCTCGGACGCCGAGGCCCTGGAGCGGGTGCTGTCGCCGAAGCACAACCCCTACCTGTCCGAGGCCCTCACCCTCACCACCCACGGCAAGCTGACACGGGCGCTGGTCCACGCGAGTTACACCTTCCAGAAGAAGCTGAGCCACACCGCGGACAGCCAGGACCAGCGCCACCGGATGACGCCGGCCAGCCGCCCGGTGCTGGCCGCCCAATTCGTCCCTGGCGAGCCGGACGTGGTGGTGCCCGCCCTGCTGGCTGAGGTGCCCGAGGCCCTCGACCTCTTCCAGGCCACCGCCCAGCAGGCCTGGGCCGCCATCGGCCGGCTGCTGGACGCCGGGCGTACCGGCCGAGGGCGCGCTCTACCTTCTCCCCAACGCTTTCCCCATCCGCTTCGTCGAGTCCGGGGAACTGCTCCACTTCCACCACAAGTGGGTGCATCGCCTCTGCTACACGGCGCAGGAGGAAATCTGGCGTGCCTCGCTGCAGGAGGTGGAGCAGGTGGAAGCCGTCCACCCCCTCATCGCCCGGCACCTGGCGCCACCCTGCACCCTGCGCCGGCTGGCGTCCGTCACGCCCTTCTGTCCGGAGGGGCCGCGCTTCTGTGGCCTGCCGGTGTGGCGCATGGAACGGCGGGAGTTTCAGCGCCTGCTGTAGAGTGCGCCGCCGTCTCCCCTCCCACGCCGAATGCTGCTCTCCCCCCTGGTCCTGCTGGCGCTCGCCACGTCTGCCCCGGCCCTGACGCCAGAGGAAGCAGACGCCGCCTGGGCCTCCTGGGCCGACTTCCCCGGCCCCCCCATCTTCACCCCGATGGACCCGCTGGAGTACGAGCGCAGCGCGCTCTTCTCCCCTCCGCTGCTGCTGCCCAACGGGTGCTTCGCCGTTTCCGTCCGCCTCGACTACGGGAGCGCCATCCAGCTGTACAACAACACCCCCAACTCGGTGCTGCTCGACGCGGAGATTGGGCATCTCACCATCGCCGGTACCCTCAAGCTGTCCCCCAGCGTGTTTCTCTTCGCCAAGGGAGGCATCCAGGGGGCCTACGCCGGCTTCATGGACCAGTTCCTCAACGCCTACCACGCGCTGCTCGGCGTCCACTACTACGCGCGTGACATCCGGCCCGATCAACAAGTTCGCGTACTACTTTCAGATGGGCAAGTCCCGGCTGAGCTTCAAGCCGGTGGGCGTTCAGCTGCTCGACACCACGTTGGGGGTGGGGTGGATGCTGGCCCCCAACCTCCAGCTGCTGACGGTGGCGGTGGTGCCCACCGCCTGGGTCGACGGTTACGCCGCACACACCGTCCAGTTCGGCGCCATGCTCACCTGGCAGACGCCCCTGTTTTGGTCCTGGCTGCAGTTTCAAGGGACGCTCGGCCTTGGCGCCACGCCGCAAGGCCGGCGGGCGGGCTGCCCGAGCAATACCAGAGCGTCGTCTTCGGCTCGTTCTCGACGGGGCTAAAAGCACGCCTCAGTGAGGGGAACTTCCTGTACGCCAACTTCTTCTTTCAGACTCCCATCTACCGCAACACCGGGGACAACCCCCTGGACGGCTACGACGGCTCGCTCGACTTCGGATGGATGTATCGCTGACCCTCCCGCTGGGAGATGTGGGCGGGAATCACCGAGAACCCCGTTGACGGCATCGCCCTGGACGTCGTCTTCACCCTGGGCTTTCGCCAGGGCTTTTAGTGGACGCTCGGTGGGGACCCCCGCTGCGCGCCTAGCTTCCAGCCACGGGGCCAGGGTGCGCCACAGCGTGCCGAGCAGCACCAGCCTTCCGCCGGCGAGCGCCCAGGGCCCGGGAGCTTCATGGGCTAAAAGGAACGTCCACACCGGGTTGAGGACGGGTTCCAAGAGCGCCAGCAGCGAGGCCTCGGTGGCCGGCGTGTGCCGCAGCCCGCGCGCGAAGAGGGCGTAGGAGAGGCCCAGTTGGAAGACACCGAGGAAGAGGAGGATGGCCACAGTCCGTCGGGGTGGGGGCGGGACCGCCGAGTGCACCCGGCAGCGAGGCCGCCGTGGCCAGCAGGTTCCCCAGGACGAGCGCCGGGGCGTTGCTGCCTCCCAGTCGCCGCAGCCCCAGAATGGCCAGGGCGAAGGAGACGCCGCTGGCCAGCGCCACCAGGTTTCCCGACAGCTGGCCCGGCGTCAGCTTGTCCCGGAAGAAGAGGCCGAGGCCCAGCAGGAAGAGGGGAACCGACCACAGCTCCGAGCGTGAGGGGCGCTCGCGCGAGGAGGAGCGGGCTGAGGAGAAGCACGTACAGCGGCGCGGTGTCCTGCAGGAAGATGGCATTGGCCGAGGTGGTGAGCTTGTTGGCCACGGTGAAGAGCACCACCGTCACCGCGTAGGCGGCGGCCACCGCCCAGGTGCCCCGGGAGGGGCGGGCCCGGGCGCCCGGCAGCAGCAGCCACAGGACGCCGGCCGCCACCACCGAGCGCCCCAGCGAAATCTGCCAGGCGTTGAGGCTGCACAGCTTGATGGCCGCACCGGCGGTGCTCCACAGCGCGGCCGCGGCGAGGATGAGGAGCGGGCCGCTCGGTCGCCGGGCCGCCGGGAGGGAAACCATGGTGCCTTTCGCCAGCGAGGCCTGCTAGACGCTCGGGGCGTGAAGATTTACACGAAGACCGGGGACGCGGGTGAGACGGGACTCTTCGGCGGCGGCCGCGTCGCCAAAGACAGCCCGCGGGTGACGGCCTACGGCGAGGTGGATGAACTCAACGCCACCCTGGGCGTGGTGCGCGCCACCGGGGTGGGGGCCCTGGACGGCCTGTGCCAGAGCCTCCAGGAGCAACTCTTCACCGTGGGCGCGGTGCTGGCCACGCCCCGCGACACCAAGGCCGATGCCCACATTCCGCACGTGCGGCCGGAGTGGATTTCCGACATGGAGACGGCCATGGACGCGCTCGATGCGGAGTTGCCGAAGATGACGCACTTCATCCTCCCGGCTGGCACCCCCGGCTCGGCCGCGCTGCACCTGGCACGGACGGTGTGCCGCCGCGCCGAACGTTCGGTGGTGGCGCTGGTGCGCGACGGCACCGTCGACGCCCGGGTGCTGCGTGTTTCTGAACCGGCTCTCGGACCTGCTGTTCATGATGGCGCGGGCGGTGAATCACCGCGCCGGCGTGCCGGACGTGAAGTGGGTGCCGGAGAAGCCGACGTGAGGCACCGGGCCAGGCCGTGAGCACGCTCAGCGCGGCCCGGGTGCGCAGCCTGGCGCTGGCCGCGGGATTCGACTTGGTGGGCTTCGCCCGGGCTGAAGCGCTGCCGCCGCGCATCCTGCTCGACTGGCTGGAGGCGGGCATGGCGGCGGACATGGACTGGATGGCCGAGCGCGCCGCGGAGCGCCTGGACCCCCGCCAGCTGCTTCCGGGCGCCCAGACGGTGGTGGCCCTGGCCTGCAACTACCATGTGGAAGCTCCCTGGGCGGAGCGACTCGCCGCTGGCAGTCTACGCCCGCGGGCGCGACTACCACGCCACGCTGCTCGACCGGCTCCGGGCCAGCTTCGTCGGACGCTGCGCGAGGCTTACCCCGGGGTGGCTGACTTCGCTTCGGTGGACCATGCGCCCCTCATGGAGAAGGTGTGGGCCTCGCGCGCCGGCCTCGGCTACGTGGCGCGTAACGGCTGCCTGGTGACGCCCCAGTACGGCTCCTGGGTGGTGCTGGCGGCCATGGTGCTCGACCGCGCCGTCGACAGTGGTGCCTATGCCGAAGGCCCGGCCGACGACCGCTGCGGGCGCTGCCGGCTGTGCGTCGACGCCTGTCCCACCGCGGCACTGGACGGGCTGGGCGGCGTGGATGCGCGGGCCTGCCTCTCCTACCAAACCATCGAAAATGAGGGGGCGGTGCCGGTGGACCTGCGCTCGGCCTTTGAGGGCACGGTGTTTGGCTGCGACGTCTGCCAGTCGGTGTGTCCCCTCAACCAGGCGCCGGTGCCCACCGCCAACGCGCGCTTCTGTGCCCCGGCCGGTGGCCCGCCTGGACGCCCGGGCGCTGGCTGCGACTCACCCGCGAAACCTACCAGGCCCTGGTGCCCGGGACGGCCCTGGCCCGTGCCGGCTTCGATGGGTTGCGGCGCAATGCCGCCTATGCGCTGGGCGCTGCCCGCGACGGCGGGGCCCGCAGCGTCCTGGAAGCCCTGTGCACGGATGCGAGCCCGGTGGTGCAGGAAGCGGCGCGCTGGGCCCTCGGGCGGCTCGCCCGGTGAGGCGCGACAGCGAGGCGCAGCGCGCCTCCCGTTCGGTGGTGGCGCTCATGGCGGTGCACGTCGTGTTGAGCGCGCTCACCTACCTCACCGCCAAGCGGGCCCTGGCGGAGCTGCCAGCGCTGACGGTGCTGTGGTGGCGGCTCCTGGTGAGTGCCAGCACTTTCGGGCTGGTCCTCGCCCTGCTGCCCCGTCCGCGCCTGCCGCCCCGGGGCGTGTGGGGCCGGGTGGTGGTGCTTGGCCTTCTGTCCGGCCCGCTCAACCAGGCGCTGTTTCTGCTGGGGATGCGCACCAGCAGCGCGGCCCACGGGGCGCTCATCTTCTCCCTCACCCCGCTGGGGGTGTACCTGGTGGAACTGGCCCGCGGGCGCGAGCGCGCGCGCTGGACGGCCACCTTCGGCATCCTCACGGCGTTGTCCGGGGTGCTGGTGCTGCTATTGGCCCCCGGGCTGAAGGCGCTCTCCGGCCTCTTTCTGGGGGACGTCCTTCTGCTCGGCTCGCTCTTGGCGTGGGTGTTCTACACCACCGTCGGCCGGACGCTGGTGGCAGCCGAGGGGCCGCTGCGCACCAGTGGCTGGTCGAACCTGGCCGGCGCCCTGTTTCTGCTTGCCGCTCGGCCCCTGGGTAGTGCGGCCGGAGGTGGTGGCCGGCGCATCGCTTCTGGCCAAGGGTTCCCTCGCCTACTTGGGCCTCGGCAGCTCGGTGCTCGCCTACCTCATCTGGTTTGCCGCTCTCGGCCGCACCGACGCCTCGAAGGTGGCCGTCTTCTCCAACCTACAGCCGGTGGCCACCGCGCTGGCCGCCCGGGTAGCGCTGGGCGAGGCCATCGGGTGGGAAGTGGTGGTGGGTGGGGCGCTGGTGCTTCTCGGGGTGCGCCTCACCCAGGCGCCCGGGCAGAAGGGCCTCCCGCCGCGGGCCGCGGGGCCCTAGCATGCGGCCGTGCACCTCTGGCCCGCGAAGCGCGAGTCGCCGCGGGCCTTTCTGGGCCGCCTCTGGGCGCGTTACATGGAAGTGTCCCTGGCTGACGCTGCTGCCCAGCTGGCCTTCTCGCTGCTGTTCGCCGTCTTCGCCTTCCTCTTCTTCCTGGTGACGCTGGCGGCCTTCCTGCCCCTGCAGCCCGCGGTGAATGCGCTGTTGCGGGAGATGCACGGCGTGCTGCCGCCGGAGGTGTCCGAGGTGCTGGAGGGCCACTTGCACCAGCTCATCCGCAGCCCGCGGCCCCAGCTGCTGGGGTTGGGCCTTCTGGTGTCGGTGTGGAGCGCCTCCCGCGGCGTGGACGCCATGCGGGTGACGTTGAACCACGCCTACCACGTCGCCGAGCGGCGCCCCTGGTGGAAGGCCCAGCTGAACAGCGTGGGCGTGACGCTGGCGGCGACGCTCCTGGTGGTGGTGGGGCTGGGCGCGGTGGTGCTGGGAGGCCGCTTCGGGGTGTGGCTCTTCACCTGGTTTGGCCTGCGTACGGAATTCCTCCTCGTCTGGGGCTGGCTGCGCTGGCCCATCACCACGCTCTTGATGATGGGGGCGATGGCCCTGGCCTACACCCGGCTCCCCGACGTGGACGCCCATTTTCACCTCGTCACCCCGGGGTCGCTGGTGGGCGCCCTGCTGTGGGTGGTGGTGACGTGGGGCGTGGGACTGTGGACCACCAACGCCGAGCGCGTGAATCTGGCCTACGGCTCCATCGCCGCGGTGATGGTGCTGCTCACCTGGTTTTACCTGTCCGCCTTCGCCTTCCTCTTCGGCGGCCTGGTGAACGCGGTCCTGGCGCCCTCACCCCCGAGCGGGCCCCCAGCCGCCCCGCCTAGCGGCGGCGGCCGGTCAGTAAAAGTCCGCGCAGGAGGCGTAGTACCCGCAACGGCAGAGCAGCTTGCACTTGCGCTCCTCGAGGCTCCGGCCGCAGTTGGGACAGGTGCGCACCAGCTGCTCGGGCGAGGCGGTTTGCGCCGGGCGAGCTTCCGGGGGCGGCGTGGGCGGCAACTCCTTCTTCTCGGAAGCTGGCATGGGGGAGGGAAAACAGCAGCGTAGCAAGTGGTGCCCACGGCCCCACCGTGGACTTGGCCTCCGGGCGGGACCGACTGTGCTCCTCCCCGGGGCCCGAGGGGAGGCAAGCTGGGGACCCCCCACCATGGAAACCGTCCGCCCGCTGGTTCTCGAAGGGACGCACGTCCGCCTCGAGCCGCTGTCCTGGGAGCACCTCCGGCCGCTGTCGGCCATTGTCGCTCGCCACCGAGAGACGTACCGCTTGACGTCCGTGCCGGCCGAGGCGGAGGGCATGGCCGGCTACCTGGAGGTGGCGTTCGCGCAGGCCCAAGCCAACACGGCGCTTCCCTTCGCCACCGTGGAACGGGCGCAGGGCACGGTGGTGGGCTCCACGCGCTTCTGGAACCTCGAGTACTGGAGCTGGCCCGAAGGCCACCCGCTGCGCCGGCCGGAGGGCGTGCCCGACGCGGTGGAGATTGGCTACAGCTGGCTTGCCCCGGAGGCCCAGCGCACGGCCATCAACACCGAGGCGAAGCTGCTGATGCTCGCCCACGCCTTCGAGACGTGGCAGGTGCACCGGGTGACCATCAAGACGGACGTCCGCAATGCGCGCTCGCGCGCCGCCATCGAGCGGCTGGGGGCCCGGCTGGATGGCGTTCTCCGCGCGGCCACGCCGGCCAGCGACGGCGGCATCCGCGACACCGCCTGGTATTCGCTTCTGGCCAGCGAGTGGCCCGAGGTACGCCAGCGCCTCACCGACCGGCTGGCGGCGCGGCGCTGACGGGGCGCCCCGGCGCGGCGGACCGAGGGGCGGGTGGGGACGTCGGGGTGTGGCCGGTGTCCTACTTGAGTCGGCTCTCCACCGTCCCCCAGTCGATGTTGGTGAAATAGGCGTCGACGTACTTGGCCCTTTCGTTGGCCTTGTAGTCGGGGACGAAGGCGTGCTCCCAGGCGTCCATTACCAGCACCGGCTTGAAGCCGGCCGGGTTCCCCTCCTCGTGCAGGGTGACCCAGTGGTTGGACAGCCAGCCGTTCTCCGGGTTCTGGTAGGTGATGGCCCAGCCGACGCCGGGCATGGTGGCGATGGCCTTGAAGTCGGCGAGCCAGATGTCATAGCTGGTGAAGCTGGCCTCCAGCGCGGCCTTCAGCTTGCCACTGGGGCCCGCGTCGCCCGCGCCCGACTTGAGGTTGGAGAAATAGTACTCGTGGAGAACCATCCCGTTGTACTCGAAGCCCATCCGGCGACTCATCTCGGCATAGGCCGGGTTGGAGCCGGCGGCCTGCTTCTCCTTGGCCAGCCCGAGGAGGGTTTCGGTGAGCTTGTTGGTGCGGTTGACGTAGCCCTCGTACAGCTTGAGGTGGGTCTCCAGAAGTCCGTCGCTGATGCCCTTGAGGCCCTTGAGATGCGGGAACGTCTTGGGGGTGTACTTCTTGTCGGCCATGGGGTTGCCTCCGTGAAGGTAAGCCAGGCTTAATCATTTCGCCGCGCGTTGGCGACCCCCATGCCGGAGCTACCCGAGGTGGAGATTGCCCGACGCAACCTCGAGTGCTGGCTGCAAGGCACAAGGGTGACGGCGGCCCAGGCGGACCGCACCCGGGTGTTCCGCGGGGGGGACCGGTCCGCCTTCGAACGGCTGCGCGGGCCGCTGGCCTTTGCGCGTCGCCGGGGCAAGACGTTGCTGCTTGGCTTCCAGGACAACCAGGGCTTCCTTTCCCACCTCGGGATGACCGGCAAGTGGGTGTCCCGGACTGCCGGCCAGAGCGAGCCCTACAGCCGGGCGCGACTCGTCCTCGCCAATGGCAGGGTGCTGCACTACCGCGACCCGCGCCAGTTTGGACGCATACACCCGGCCCCGGCCGACGCCCTGGAGGGACTCCCGGAGGTGCGCCGGCTGGGGGTGGACCCCCTGTTGGACCGGCTGGACGCCCGGGTGCTGAAGGCCGTCTTCGGCAGCTCTCGCACCCCCCTCAAGGTGGCCCTCTTGGACCAGGCCCGGGTGGCCGGGCTGGGCAACATTCACGCCGCCGAGGCGCTGTGGCGGGCGAAGCTGTCGCCCTTCCGAAGGGCTGGCGCGCTGACGGACGGCGAGTGGAGACGGCTGGCCACCGCCATCCGGGCCTCCATCCGCTTCGCGCTGTCCCGGGAGACGGACGAGGAGATTGCCTACGTCGAGGAGCCCGGGACGCCGAATCCCTTCCGGGTGTACGGACGGGCACAGAAGGGCTGTCTCCGCTGTCGCGGCACCGTGCGCCGCGTCCGCCAGGCCGGCCGTTCAACATATTTCTGTCCCCGGTGCCAGCCGGGGAGGAGGAAGTCATGAGGGTGAAGTCCAAGGGCTTGGACCACGTGGCCATCGTCGTCCGGGACCTGGACGCGGCCATCCGCCTGTACCGGGACACGCTGGGGCTGGAGCTCACCCAGGTGGAGGAAGTCCCTGAACAACAGGTCACCACGGCCATTTTTGGCCGGGGCATGGGGCGGGTGGAACTCATCTGCCCCACCACGGCCGACTCGGGCGTGGCGCGCTTCCTGGAGAAGCGGGGCGAGGGGCTACACCACATTTGTCTGGAGGTGGAGGACCTGGAGGCGGCCCTGGGGGCACTGCGGGCCGCCGGCGCACCCTTGGTCGACCAGGCACCCCGGCCTGGAGCGGGAGGGGCGCGGGTGGCCTTCGTGCACCCGCGCGGAGCGCGGGGAGTCCTGACGGAGCTGCGCGAAGGCCCGAAGGACTAGTGCAGCGGCCCGCCGTCCGGGAGGAATTCGAAGCAGAACAGCGCCGGCTGCAGGTCGCCGTTCGGGTCATTGGCCAGCAGGCACGAGCCGGCGTCGTTCGGGCAGTCCGCTACCGAGTTGCAAGAGTGGGTGCAGAAGCAGCCCTCCTGCCCTTGGTAGACGCACTTGCACAGCAGTGTCCCGCTGCACGCCGTGCCAGTGGCGTAGACGGTACATGCCTCGCCATAGCCGGCCGGGGCGTTGCCGCCGCTACTGCAGGCGGCCGCCAGCCCGACTGCGCCGACGGCGAGCAGGCAGACCAAGGAGGTGCGGAAGGTGCGGTTCATGGGCTGGGAGCGTAACTCGGAAACCGTACCGACGCCCAAGGTGCGGCGTTGACACACCAGGGGGTGGTGGGTTTACTGCCGCGCCCTTTCTGCCCGCGTCTGGAGATCGCACGTGAAGGTACCCGCACTGGCGGCGTTCCTCGTCTGCAGCACCACCCTCGCACAGGCTCCCACCTCCACGCCCCCGGCAGCAGCCACGGAGGCGAAACCGGCGGCGTCCGCGCCCACCGACGCGCCGAATGCTGCCAAGGCGCCCGCCGCCGGGCCTGCTTCGACGGTGCAGCTGGATGCCGCCATCCAGGCGGAAATCGACGCCAAGGTGGCACAGGCGAAGAAGGAGCTACAGGATGAGATGCGGGCGCAGTCGGCCACCAACGCGGCGACGCAGGCCGGGTGGGAGGACGCCAGCATCACCAACCGGACCAAGCTGCAGCTCTTCGTCGCCCACGGCTACTTCCGGGTGCGGCCCGAGCTCTTCAACTACTTCGACCTGGCCCAGCCGGTCTTCAACGGCTACTACCTTTTTCCCATCGCGGACACCAACGGCGGCAACCTGCCCAGCGCCATCAACCAAGGCAGCCACACCATCACCGGCGTCAATATGCGCTTCCGGCTCGAGCCGACCATCAACGTGTCGGAGGAGCTGCGCATCAAGTCGCAAATCGACATGCTGGACAACCTGGTGTGGGGCAGCACGCCCGCCTACGCCTACTCACAGTACCAGGGCACCAGCGTGGCGTTCCTGGGAACCGGCCAGGTCTCCCCGGTGGCGGGCGTCAACGCGGCGCTGGACGCCGTGCAGGTGAAGCAGGTCTACGGCGAGGTGTCCACGCCGGTGGGCCTGCTCAAGTTCGGCCGGATGGCGAGCAACTTCGGCCTGGGCATCAACTACAACGACGGCAGCTGTCTGGACTGTGACCTGCAGACGGACGTCGACGCCTTCCAGTTCATCGCCGAGCCGTTGCCCGGCTTCTTCGTCATTCCGATGATTCAGGTGGACGTCGCCGGCTTCGTCGTCACCCCCACGCTGAACAGCGCCGAGGCATACCCGCTCGGCAATACCAACGGTTCCACCACCTTGCGCATCATCCTGGCGCGGTTGGACACCGAGCAGCAGGCCAAGGCCAAAATCAATTCCGGCGGGTCGGTCTTCAACTACGGGCTCGACTTCGCCTACCGGACGCAGAAGTACGAGTACAAGCAGGTCGGCTCGCTGCCTGGGACGCCGCCCATCAACACCAACCCGAACGACCCCTACAACTCCATCAGCCCCACGCTCGGCAACCGCGTCGCGCGTTTCGGCAACCTGTCCATTCCCGACATCTGGCTCAAGTTCGAGAACCGTACCTTCCGCGCCGAGCTGGAGGCCGTCTCGTACCTCGGCATCTTCTCCGCGCCGATTCTTCCGGGAGCGCCAATCCGCCAACGTCAACGTGGTCGAGTTCGGCGTCGCCGGCGAGGCAGCGATGAAACTCGCTCAACGGCGCTGGTGGTGCTCACCTTCAAGGGCGGATTCGCGCAGCGGCGACAAGGCCCCGGGCTTCGGCGTGAAGGTCACCCGGCCCACCCAGGCAGCCGGGGGCCACCAGCACCGCGGCGCAGCCCGGGGACATCGACGGCGCGCAGTTCGGCCGCCACTACGCCTGCCCGGGCAACCCGGCGGTCACCTGCACCGACGCGGACATCCGCAACTACGACTTCAACCCCGACTACCACATCGACCAGATTCTCTGGCGCTACATCATCGGGACCATCACCGACGCCTGGTACATCCGGCCCGAGGCGACGTGGAACATCACCGACTCGCTGTCGCTGGATGGCGAGATGATTTACTCGCAGGCCATCTACACCAGTTCCACGCCCTCGGCGTCGCAGACCGGGCTCGGCAGCAATGCGCTCGGGCTCGAGTTCGACTTGGGCCTCCGCTACCAAACCGAGGACGGCCTCTTCGTCTGGCTCTACTACGGCATCCTCATCCCCTTCGACGGTCTGCAGAACACCTCCACCTTCGTCTCGCCCGGCTTCCACGTGGCGCAGAGCCTCCGGGGGATGATTGGAATCCGCTTCTAGCGCCAGCCGGGCGCGTCGGCTTCCTGCGCCGGCGCCCTCTCCTCGTCCTGTCGGGCTGTGCTGGTCGGCTGCGGCGTCCGGGCCAACCCCAGGCCGCCCCTGCCGGAGGTCCACCCGCCGCCACCCCCGGCCGACGCCGGCCGACGCCGGCCACTGACGGCCGAACGTCCAGGCCCGCCATGGACCACTTCCACTACCGGCGAGACATGCTGCACGCCGAGGGCGTGTCGCTCGCCACCCTTGGGCACCCGTGTCGGCACGCCCACCTACGTTTACGCTGAGGCGACGCTTCGGCGGCACTGGCAGGTGGTGTCGCGGGCCTTCGCCGGGCGGCCGACGCTGGTGTGCTACTCGGTGAAGGCCAACTCCAACCTCGCGTGCTCTCGCGCTTCGCCGCCTGGGGCGCCGGCTTCGACGTCGTGTCCGGCGGCGAGCTGGCCCGGGTGGAGCGCGCGGGCGGTCAGCCGCGGCGCACCGTCTTCGCCGGCGTCGGGAAGACGAAGGGCGAGCTGGAAGCGGCCCTGGGCAGTGGCGTGCTGCTGTTCAACGTGGAAAGCGCCGAGGAGCTCGAGTTGCTCGACCAGGTGGCGCGCGCGGCCGGGGTGCGGGCGCCGTTCGCCATCCGCGTCAACCCGGACGTCGACGCGCGCACCCACCGCAGCATCTCCACCGGTTTGAAGACGTCGAAGTTCGGCGTCCCGCTCGCCGAGGCCCGCGCCCTGTACCAGCGCAGCCGCCAGCTGCGGGGCCTTCTGGCCAGGGGCGTGGACTGCCACATCGGCAGCCAGCTCACCCGGGTCCGGCCGCTGGCCCAGGCGGTCCGGCGGGTGGCGGCCCTCTACCGGCAGCTGGCGGCCGAGGGCCACCCGCTCGGGCTGCTCGACGTCGGCGGGGGACTCGGCATTCGCTACCGCAGCGAGATCTCCGCCGGGGCCAGAGGCCTGGGCCAAGGCGCTGCGGGCGGCCACGGCGGACATCGCTGCCACCCTGGTGGTGGAGCCCGGCCGGGTGCTGGTGGGCAATGCCGGCGTGCTGCTCACCCGCGTGCTGTACCGAAAGCCCGGACACGCATCGGCGCTTCGTCGTGGTGGACGCAGGGATGAATGACTTGCTGCGCCCCGCCCTCTACGGGGCCGAGCACGACGTGGTGCCGCGTCCGCCGGCGGCGGGGCAGGCGCGTGCTGGTGGACGTGGTGGGCCCGGTGTGCGAGTCGACGGACACTCTGGCCGCTGGCCGGCACCTGGTGCTGCCGCTGCAGGGTGAGCTGCTCGCCATCCGCACCGCCGGGGCCTACGGAATGAGCATGGCCAGCAACTACAACGGGCGGCCGCGGCCGGCCGAGGTGCTGGTCTCCGGCCGGCGCTGGCAGGTGGTGCGGACGCGGGAGAGGGTGCGAGACCTCTGGCGCGGCGAGTCGACGGGACGCTAGGGTGCCCCCTCACAGACTCCGCGCCATGCTCCAACTCTCCGGCTCCCTGACTGCCCTCGCCACCCCCTTCCGGGACGGGACGCTTCGACGAGGAGGCCTACCGGGCCCTCATCGCCGACCAGCTGGCGCACGGCACCTCGGGCCTGGTGCCGGTGGGCACCACCGGCGAGGCGGTCACCCTCAGCAGCGCCGAGCGGGCGCGGGTGGTGCGGGTGGCGGTGGAGGCGGCCCGGGGCCGGGTCCCGGTGGTGGGGGGCGCCGGCAGCAACTCCACCGAGGCTACCATCGAGGGCATTGCCCAGGTGCGCGAGGTCGGCGCCGACGCGGCGCTGGTGGTGACGCCCTACTACAACAAGCCCAACCAGGCCGGGCTGCTCGCCCACTACCGGGCCTGCGCCCGTGCCCACCCCGGCTTCCCGCTGGTGCCCTACAACGTGCCGGGCCGCACCGGGTGTGACTTGCTGCCGGACACTTGCCTGCGCCTGTGCGACTTGCCGGAGGTGGTGGCCCTGAAGGAGGCCACCGGCAGCATGGCGCGCGCGGTGGACCTCCGGGAGAAGTGCGGAGACCGGCTGACGCTGCTGTCCGGAGACGACTTCACGGTGGCGCCCTTCATCGCCGTGGGGGGAGAGGGCGTCATCTCCGTCTCCTCCAACGTCGTCCCGCAGCAGATGGCCGACCTGGTGGCGGCGGCGCGGGCCGGAGAACGCACGCGCGCGCGGGACCTCCAGGTGGAGCTGAATGCGCTGCACCAGCTGCTCTTCGTCGAGCCCAACCCCATCCCGGTGAAGTGGGCCCTGTACCTGTTGGGACGCTTCTCGGCCGAGATTCGCCTTCCCCTGGTTCCGTTGGGCGAACCCCACGCCAGCGCGCTGGCGGCCGAGCTGAAGCGGCTGGGGCTGCTCCGGACGTAGGGGCCCATGCCGAGGCGCGTCCTGGTCACGGGAGTCACCGGCCGCATGGGCGCCGCCGTCTTGCGGGCGGTGCGCGGAGACGTGCGCTTCAGCGTGGTGGGCGGCACCGTGCGCCCGGGAAGCGGGCTGACCGGGCAGGACGCCGGGGTGCTGGCCGGGGTGGGGCCGCTCGGCGCCCCCGTCTTCGAGGAGGTGACGACGGCCTTTGCCAAGGCACGCCCCGAGGTCGTCATCGACTTCTCCCAGCCGGAGTCCACCGCGGCGTGCGCCGACGCCTGTGCACAGCGGGGTGCCGCCCTGGTGGTGGGTACCACCGGCCTGTCCGGGGCGGTGCGCGAGACGCTCGACCGGGCGTCGCGTACGACCGCCGTGGTGCTGTCGCCCAACATGTCGGTGGGCATCAACGTGCTGCTGGACGTGGCCGCCCACCTGGTGCGCGTGCTGGGCGACAGCTGGGACGTCGAGGTCTTGGAACTGCACCACCGGGCCAAGCGGGACGCACCGAGCGGGACGGCACTCCGGCTGGCCGAGGTGCTGGCCAAGGCGGCCGGGCACGACGCTTCGGTGTTTCGTCTAGCGCGGGCCGGGGAGGTGGGGCCGCGGCCGGCCGGGGAGATTGGACTGCAGACGCTGCGGGGCGGGGACGTGGTGGGCGAGCACACCGTCTTCTTCCTGTCCGACGGCGAGCGCATCGAGTTCACTCCATCGGGCCAGCAGCCGGGAACAGTTCGCCCGCGGCGCCGTCCGCGCCGCGGCGTGGGCCTCGGCGCAGGAGCCGGGGCTGTACAGCATGCAGGACGTCCTCGGCCTATGAGCGCCTCCCCGGGAGGCGAGCTGGTGTACGTCGGCCTTGGCTCCAACCTGGGGGACCGCGAGGCCCACCTGGCCGAGGCGGTGGCCGGCCTGCGCGTGCTGGACGGGGTGACGGTGCTGCGGCGTTCCCGGCTGTACGACACCCTGGCGGTGGGGCCGCCGCAGCCTCGCTTCCTCAACGCCGTGGTGGAACTGCGCTGCGCACGCACTCTCCGCGCCGGCTGCTCGGCCTTCTCCAGGCGCTGGAGCGACGGCTGGGACGGACCGCCAAGGGGCTTCAGCGGCCCCGTACCGTGGACCTCGACGTCCTGCTGTGGGGCGAGCGCATCCTTGCCGAGCCAGACTTCCAAATTCCGCACGGCGACATGCATCGGCGGCGCTTCGTGCTGGAGCCGCTCGCCGAGCTGGCCCCGGACGCGCGCCACCCCGTACTCGGCCTCAGCGTCGGCGAGCTGCTGGCCGCCCTTCCAGAAGCCGACGTCCTTCCCGTCCCGGAGGCACCGACCTCCGTGGGCAAGCCTTGAGGTTTCCACCGTGACGCCTGCCCTCGCTCTTCTGTTCCTCCTCGGCGCCGATGCACCCGCCCTGCCACCAGGCCACCCGCCCATCGGCGACGCTGGGCCGATGCTGAGGTCGGCCGGTCCGTTGCCGCCCGGACACCCAGCGCTGGACGCGGGACAGACCCTGCGGCCCACCGGGCCGCTGCCGCCGGGGCATCCGGACATCTCCCGCGGGGGCACCGCAGCGAGTGCTCGCGACATTGTCCAGCAGTTGGACAGCACGCCGGACCTCAAGACGCGTCCCAAGCCGTTCGAGGTGGCCGCCTCGGTGGGCAAGCTGTACTTCGGCCAGGGACGCTACGAGGACGCCGAGGTGTACCTGCGCCAGGCGCAGCAGGGCGCCTCCGCGCTGCGCTCGCTTTATCTGACCGAGCGCCGGCAGGTGAAGGGGAAGCTGCCGGAGGCCGCCGCGGCCGGCTGTCCGCCCGGCGGCGACGGCGGCACCCGGCGCGGTGGCCGCGGCCGCTCAGGCGAAGGCCGACGCGAAGGACCATGCCGGCGCCGCGGCCTGCGCGCTGCAGGCCCTCGCGCCCGCCCTGGAGGCCGTCGCTTTCCTGGGCAACGCCCTCTTCCTCGGCCTCGGATGCCCCGGGGGCGCTTCAGGCCTACGCCTGGGTGCTGGAGGTGGACCCGCTTCAGCCCATCGCCCTGTACGGCCGGGCGGGCGTGCACTTCGAGACGCGGCCGGATGACATGGCCACGCTGCGCACGGTGAAGAAGGACCTCACCGACTTGCTTCAAGCCTGGCCCAACATTCCCCAGGCGCCCCAGGCCCGGGCTCTGCTCGCACGCACCGAGGAGCTGCTGCGCGCCGGTGGCCTCGCCAAGTACACGGCGGCGCACCCGAAATCCGCGCCGCCCGCGGCCGGGACGGCAGTCGCGGCCGCGCCCCCTGCCCAGGGTGACTCGCTCCCGGCACTCAACCCGGAGACGGTGGAAGCCATCCGCAGCACCGAGCGCACGCCGGAGCTGGAGAAGGGGCTGGCGGACTTGGTGGAGCAGGGCGAGGACGCCCTCAGCAAGGGCCAGTACCAGTCGGCGCTCGAGGCCTACCGCCGGGTGGTGCCCTTCGAGCCGGAGAATGGCCGGGCCAAGGCCGGGATGGCCTGGGCCCTGGTGGGCCTGAACCGCCAGCCCATGGCGGACCGCGTGTGGAGCGTGGCCGTGGAGTCGGACCCGCAGGCGGTGGACGCCTTGGGAGACCTGCTGGCGAAGAAGGGGAACGCCAAGGAGGCGCAGGCGCTGTGGGCGAAGCTTGCGACGACGTCGCCGGCCTACGCCCAGAAGGCCAACCTACAGAAGAAGCTGCACTAGCTCTGACGTCGGCGGCCGAGCCCGGGCTGCGAGTGGTCGACTTCAAGGCCGTCCACGCGCGAACGCCTGCGGGCGGTCCGCTCGACAGCGGCTGACCTCGAAGTAGCTCCGCAGGGAGGCGGGAGTTGCCGGCAGTCGACACCCTACGGCCGGACCAGCTTCAGATTGCCAGGCTGAGTCGGCGCCTTCGGCGTGGACCTGTGTGGGCCCTGAGTCCTCTCGCCATGAAGCCCTCCGCACGTAGGACCTGGATGCGCAGAATCGGCGCTGGGCGGTGGGGGCGAGTCAACGCGCCAGCACGTCCCTCCGCGGAGCCCGGGCCCGCCGCCCAGAGCTACCGCTGAGCGAGTGAGAGGAGCCTTGTCCGCCAACCCCTAGCCTCGCCCAGGAAGGGGTCCCGGCGCTGGCGCACCAAGTTCCAGTCGCATCCTCAGGCCCGCACTTCCTCGACCGGGTCTGGCCCCGGCACGTGGGGAAGCCGCATCATCGGCGTCGGCGTCCCCAGGAAGCGGGCTGGCCCGTCGACGCCGGAAAAATGCCCGCGGCGCTTCAGCGTCACCACGGCCGCCAGGCATAACAGCGCCGCTGCGACCCCCACCTGGCGTAGGCCGAAGCGGTCTCCGGCCCACCCCAGGGCAAGAAGGCCCAGCGCGTAGCTGGTGGACAGCACCAGCCCGTAGAGGCTGGCCACCCGTGCCTGCAGAAGGCGGGAGACACGGCTGAGGCAAATGCTGCTCAGCGTGCTGAGGGTGGTGAGGTAGGCGCCGCCGAGGATGGCGATGGCCAACACCGCGAGGCCGAAGTTGGGGGCGAGCCAGTAGAGGATGGCGACGACGCACAGCGCGGCCGAGGCCCGTGCCAGCAGCCGCTGGCGCCCCCAGCGGTCCGCCAGGGAACCCGCCACCAGCGCCGCGCCGACGGCGCCCACGCCTTGGGCGGTAGCCAGCAGCGAAGTCCCGGAAGCGCCCCGCGCCAGTCCTTGAATGGCGAAGACGGGCAACAGGCCGATGAAGGGCGCCACCAGGGCACCCACCGCGAAGGTCAGGAAGAGGACGGTGCGGATGCCCGCGTCCTCGCGTGCCACACGCAAGCCGGTGCAGGATTTCTCCCCACAGGTGCCCCCGCGGCCGGACCTCGGGAGTCGGCAGACGAACGGTCGCCACCGCCACCATCACCGCGACGAAGCTGAGCGCGTTGCAGGCGAAGGCCGCCCCCAGGCCGCCGACCGCCATCACCAGCGCCGCCAGGCCGGGGCCGACGATGCGTCCGAGGTTGTACTGGGCCGAGGAGAGGCTGACGGCGGACAGCAGGTCCTCCCGCGGAACCAGTTCCGACAGTAGGGCGGAGGAGACCGGTGCGAGCAGCGCGTTGGCGCACCCGGCGAGAAAGGCCAGCACCGAGACGGCCGGCAGCGACAGCCGGCCCAGCAGCGCGAGCGCTGCCAGCGCGGCGGCAAGGAGAAGCTGGGCCCAGGTCAGCCAGGAGAAGAGCTGCCGGCGGTCGGTCCGGTCGGCGATGGCACCGCCGAGCGGCCCCAGCACCAGCGCTGGCAGGTACATGAGGGCTGCCACCGTCGCCGTCCAGCCGCCCCGGCCGGTGGTCTGCGTCACCCAGACGCCGACGGCGATGGTCTCCATCCACGTGCCGACGTTGGAGACGAAGGCGCCTAGCCAGAAGCGCCGGTAATTCCGGTGTCGGAAGGCGCGGAGCGACGAGAAACGGTGCAGACCAAGACGGCCGTACAGGGATGAGGAAGAAAGGACGACGTCCACCGGAGCGTTCAATCTACCCGTGCCGCGGCCCAGGACGAAGTCACTCCGCTGCAGCGCGATTGTTCCAACGCTTGCCACCGGGGCACTCCGGGCCAGAAGGAGCGCATGTCCCGGCGAGAGCTGAAAGCAGAGACGCCGCGGACGAAGGCGTCGGTGGCTTCCGTTTCTGGGGCTGGCCGGCGCGGCGCTGGTGTACGCGCTGGTGTGGCAGGGGCCCGCGCTCTTTTCGCGACGACACCCGGAAGTGTCTCGACCCTGTTGCTGTCACGGCTGGAGGGAAGCACGTGGGTGCCTGTTGCGGAGGGCGGCGAGGTGCCGGCCCGG
Organism: uncultured delta proteobacterium; assembly: GCA_963760425.1. Lineage (GTDB taxonomy): Bacteria > Myxococcota > Myxococcia > Myxococcales > Myxococcaceae > JADGRA01. The sequence continues at coordinate 22,781 of CAVXCY010000001.1, forward strand.
ACGCGGATGCGATTCGCCGTGCGCCTGCAGCGCCCGGCGTCGCTGGTCCTCATCGGCCTCAACGCCGAGAGCCGGACCACCCTCTACGTGCCGAGCTGCGGGCAGCCCGCCGCGGCTGTCGGAGGGCGACGTCGGTGGGCGAGCAGGACCTCGACGGCGTCGCCGGTCCGGAGCTCTTCCTGGCCGTCCTCTGCCATACGCCGCTCGACCCGTCCGTCATCCTCAAGGCTGCCGAGCGAGCCACGGCGACTGCGGAGTCACCCAGCGCAGGTCCAGACGCTCGACCTGGGCTGCTCCGAGGCGCGCTTCCTCGTCCGCAAGCAGCCGCTTCCCTAGAGGAGACGTCCGAGGCCCGCGACCCACCAGCTGGCCGGAATTTGCTGGCCCTCTGGGTCGGACTAGACTCATCGGACTAGACTCATCTGCACGACGCGCTGACCGTGAGCGGCAAGGGCCGGCCCCGTCGGGGGAAGTGCCAAACCGTGTCACTGGCCGGTGACTTCAGGGACATTCTCTTCGCTGACTTGCTGCAGTTCTACTGCCTCAGCGGGCAGACGGCTGCGGTGTCCGTCCGGGCAGCGGACGAGCGCGGCGGGGAAACTACTGGCGTCTTCTTCATCGACGGGGGCGTGCTGGTGGACGCCGTTTTCGACGGGCGCGAGGGGTCCGAGGCGGTGCGACGCGCCGTCCGCCGCCTGCACCAAGGCGCCTTCCAGGTCGAGACTGGGCGCCCGCAGCGAGCGCCGCACCGTCCATGAGCCGTGGAGCGCGCTGGTGCTGGAGGAGCTGCGCCAGCAGGACGGCAGCGAGAGCGCTGGCGAGTTGAAGTCCGCTGCGCCTGCGCTGGCCGCGGCGCTGGGCCGCGGCACGCCGACGCCCGCCGTCGGCACGCCCGGGAGGGTTACGCGGCCGGGCCCCGACACCTCCCGCCGGCATCCGCGTGACGGGCACCAACCCGGCCTCCACCGCTCCCGACCCCCGCCCGCGGCTCACCGGGAGTGCAGCGGACGCCGACCAGCGGCACGCAGCCGCGGGGCACGCCTGCGCGCGGGACGCCGGCCATGCCGCTCGGCCGACCGAGACAGCCAACGCCAAGCGAGGCGGCTGCTCCGCCCTCCCGTCCGGCACCCGCCGGCGGCCCGCATGGCCTGTCCCCCCCTCGCTCGCCGACGCCGCCCCCGGCGCCCGTCCCCGCTGCGTCCGGCCCGGAGAGGCGCGGGACGGAAGCACGGCTCCGGCCCGCGGCCCAACCTCCCCACCGCGCCCTTCTCGCGCATCCGCCGGGAGGCCCGACCCGGCGCTGGGTTCGCTGGGCGCTTCCCCTCGCGCTCGCCTCGGCGGTGGGTGTCCTGCTCGCCCTGGTCGCCACCCGCGTCCCCAGTCGGCGCACCACGGCCACGCCGGCCGAGGGCGGCCCCGTCGCCAGCCCGGCCGCCGTGCCGCCGACGGCTCCGGCTCCGGTGACGCGCCGCCGACGCCCGGCGTCTCCGACACCGAGGTGCTCTTCGGCATGGCCGCGCCCTTCACCGGCGCCTGCCAAGGAGTTGGGACGGCAGATGAAGGTGGGCGTGGAAGTGGCCTTCGCTGCCGCCAACGCCGAGGGCGGGGTCCACGGACGGCAGCTGCGGCTGGTGACGCTGGATGACGGATATGAGCCCAGCCGCACCCCCGACGTGATGCGCGAGCTCGCGGAGAAGCGCGGCGTCTTCGGCTTCGTCGGTAACGTGGGCACGCCCTACCGCCGCGGTGGCCCTCCCCTACGTGCTGGGTCGGCAGATGCTCTTCTTCGCGCCCTTCACCGGGGCGTCGCTTTTGCGCAAGGACCCGCCGGACCACACCGTCTTCAACTACCGCGCAAGCTACCTCGAGGAGACGGCCGCCATCATCCGCTACCTGGTGGAGGTGCGCCGGCTGCGACCGGACCAAATCGCCGTCTTCGCGCAGGCTGACGCCTACGGGGACGCGGGCTACCAGGGCGTGGTGCGAAAGCTCCGCCAGCTGCGACGCGACTCCACGGTGGTGCTCAAGTTCACCTATGAGAGAAACACCACCGACGTGGCCAACGCCGTGGCCCGCGTCCTCGAGCGCAAGGACCGCATCAAGGCGGTGGTGATGGTGGCCACCTACCGCGCGGCTGCCCGCTTCATCGAGCAGGTACGCACCGTGCGCCCGGCGATGCTGTTCACGAACGTCTCCTTCGTCGGCAGCCAGGCGCTCGCCGAGGAACTGGTGCAGCTCGGGCCACGCTTCGCCGAGGGCGTCATCGTCACCCAGGTGGTGCCGCTGCCCACCTCGCGGTCCACCGCGGTGCTTCGCTACCAGGAAGCGCTCGGCCGCTACGCGCCCGGGGAGAGGCCGGACTTCATCTCGCTTGAGGGCTACGTCGACGGCATGGTGCTGGTGGAGGCGCTCCGGCGGGCCGGCCGGGCGCTGACGACTGAGCGGCTGGTGCAGGCACTGGAGGACCTCCACGGGCTGGACCTCGGCCTGGGCGCGCCCATCTCCTTCGGACCCTCGGAGCACCAGGGGTCCCACAAGGTGTGGGGCACCGTCCTCGACCGCAGCGGCAGCTTTCAGACCCTGGACCTCGAGTAGCCCCCGGCTCCTCCCTGCTGGCGGCCACCGTGGGGCTCCAAGCTGCTGCGGCACACAGCCGCGTTACACGAGTCGGGCTGCCAGAACGTCCTGCACGTCGATGAGGCCCACCGGGTGCCCCTCGGCATCCACCACCGGGAGCTGGTCGACGTGGGCCTCGCGCATCAACGTCGCGGCGGTGAGCACCAGGTCCTCCGGAGAGACACAGCGCGGGTGCGGTCCCATCACCGTCCGTACCTCGACCTCGAAGTCGCACGCCCCCCGCTCCACCAGCCGGCGCAGGTCGCCATCGGTGAAAATCCCGACCAGCCGTCCGGCCGCGTCGATGACGTTGGTGGCGCCCGGCCGCCCGGGCGTATTCGTCATCACCACCACCGCGTCGGACAGGTGTGCGGTGGCCTGCACCACGGGGTTGGAGGTCCCGGCCCGCATCACCTCGAAGACGCGCATGACGCTGCGGCCGATTTTGCCGCCCGGGTGCAGCATGGCGTATTCCTCGCTGGAAAACTGACGGCACTTCAGCGCCGTCATGGCCAGCGCGTCGGAGACGGCATGCAGCGCGGCCGAGGAGGCGGTGGGCACCAGGCCGAGCGGACAGGCCTCGGGGATGCTCCCCACGTCCAGCACCAGGTCCGAGAGCCGGGCCAGCGGAGAGGTGCCGTCGCCGGTGATGGCCACCACCTTGGCGCCTATGCGGCGAAGCGCAGGCACCAGTCGCAAAATCTCCTCGGTGGCGCCGCTGTTGGACAGGGCCAGCACGACGTCGCCCCGGCTGACGCGGCCGAGGTCCCCGTGCATCGCCTCCGCCGGGTGAAGGTAGAGGGAGGGGATGCCAGTGGAGGCAAAGGTGGCTGACAGCTTTTGGGCGATGAAACCGGGCTTGCCGAGGCCCGTCACCACCACATGCCCCTGACAGTCGAGCACCAGCGCCAGCACGCGGAGGAAGCTGGGGCCCAGGCGCTGCTTGGCGCCGGCAATGGCTTCGGCTTCGGCGTCGAGGACGCCCCGGGCGTAGGCGAGTTCCTCGTTGCCTGGACGCTCGGCTCGCGGGCGGGCGACCCGCTCTGGCTTGGGAGGACGGCTGCGGGGTACCCGGGGAGCGGGGCGTCGCATGGGGGGTGGCAGCTTGTAGCCCGGGCTGCCGTGCCGAGGCCAGCGCCAACCCTGCCGGCACCCGCCCGGGGGGGGCACACCCGGGTTACAGGCCCGCCTCGCCGAGGAAGCGCTGGCGCACACGGGCATCGTCCATCAGCGCGGAGCCAGTGCCCTCCAGCGTGACGCGCCCCGTTTCCATGACGTAGGCCCGGTGGGCCAGCCGCAGCGCGTGCTGTACGTTCTGCTCCACCAGCAGCAGCGTCACGCCGCGGCCGTTGATTTCCCTGAGGGCCGCAAACACCTGCCGCACCAGCATCGGGGCCAGCCCCAGCGCCGGCTCGTCCAGCATCAGCAGGCGTGGCCGCGCCATCAGCCCGCGGCCAATGGCGCACATCTGTTGCTCGCCGCCGCTGAGGGTACCGGCGTTCTGGGTGAGGCGCTTCTGCAGAATGGGAAACATCTCCAGGACGGTCTGCATTGTCCGCTGTCGTTCGGCGCGGGCGCCCCGTGTGTAGGCCCCCATTTCTAGGTTGTCGCGCACGCTCATCCCGGGCCACAGCTGACGGGCTTCCGGAATGAGGACGACGCCGCGCGCCACCAACGCATTGGCCGGCAGTCCGCCGACGTCCTTCCCCTCGAAGAGGATGCGGCCAGCCCTCGGCCGCAGCAGCCCAGCCAGCGTGCGCAGGGTGGTGGTCTTCCCGGCGCCGTTGGCGCCCACCAGGGTGACTATCTCCCCGGCGTTCACACCGAAGGAGACGCTCCACACCGCCTGGACATCCCCGTAGAAGACGTCGATGGCTTCCACGCGCAGCGAGCTCACGCGGCCGCCCCTCCGGCCTCGTCGCCAAGGTAGGCCGCCACCACCGCCGGGTCGCGCAGTGCCTGCTGGGGGGCGCCCTCGGCAATGGTTTTCCCGAAGTTGAGCACCAGCACCCGGTCGGAGACGCCCAGCACGGCGTGGACGTGGTGCTCAATCATCAGCACGGTGACGCCGCTCGCGCGGATGTCGCGGATGAGCTGCATGGCGCCCTGAATCTCCGACGGGTTGAGGCCGCCCATCACCTCGTCCAGGCACAGCACGTCTGGCTCAGTGGCCAGAGCGCGTGCAATCTCCAAGCGCTTGAGGTCACCGATGGACAACGTGCGTGCCAGCGCGTCCGCCCGGGGCACCAGGCCGGTCCGCTCCAGCATCGCTGCCACCCGGGCCCGGGCTTCGGCCCCCCGCCAGTGCCGGCTGCCGAAAAGGCTGCCGACGGCGACGTTGTCCAGCACCGTCATGTCCCGGAAGGGCCGGACAATCTGGTGCGTCCGCACCAGCCCGCGCTGCACCACCTGGTCGTTGCGCAGCCCGGCAATCTCCTGGCCCTTGAAGCGAATGCTGCCCATGGTGGGACGCTGGCTGCCCACCAGGCAGGAGAAGAGGGTGGTTTTCCCGGCACCGTTGGGGCCGATGACGCTGAAGATGGAGCCCTTCTCGACGTGGAAGCTGACGCCGTCGAGCGCCACCAGGCCACCGAAGCGCTTGCCCAGCCCTTGCACCTCGAGGATTCGCTCAGCTGCCACGGGGGGCCTCCGCCGCCGGGTGGCTGCTCCGGCGCGCGAGCTGCACCAGTCGCTCCCACAGGCCCACCATGCCGCGGGGCTCAAAAAGCATCACCAACATGAGGAGCCCCCCGTAGATGAAGAGGTAGGAGTCCCGCAGCGTCGGGCTGGCGAGCAACTTGATTTGCAGGTAGCTGAAGAGGACCGCCCCCAGCACCGGACCGACCAGCGTGCCGATGCCCCCGACGATGGGCATCAGGACGATGCTGAGCGAGAGCCGGAAGTCGAAGACACTTCCCGGGGAGATGTACTGGAAATTCATGGCGAACAAGCCGCCGGCGGCCCCCACCAGGGCCGCCGACAGCGCGTGGGCGAGCAGCTTGTAGCGCGTCGAAGGAATGCCCAGCGCCTCCGCCGCGTCGATGTCCTGGCGAATGGCCGACAGGGCCAGCCCGAAGGCGCTGCCGCGGAGGTAGGCCACCACGCCCACGGTGAGGAGGGCCAGGACGGCCATGCCGTAATAGTTGGAGAGGAAGTGAAAGTTGGCCGAAGGCATTCGCAGCCCGCTCGAGCCCCCGGTGAATTCCATGCCTGAGGCGATGACGCGCACCGCTTCCCCCACGCCAATGGTGGCGATGGAGAAGTAGGGACCCCGCAGCCGGAAGGTGGGCAGCCCCACCAGCACGCTGAAGAGCACCGCCAGCCCGGCGCCCACCGGCAATGTCAACCAGGGATTCCACCCGGCGGCGGCGAGCAGCACGGTGGTGTAGGCGCCGATGCCGACGAAGGCGGAGTAGCCGAGCGAGATTTGGCCGGCGAAGCCGCCGAGGAGATTCCAGGCCGAGGCCAGCACCACCGCGAAGGCCACATTCCACAAGTCGTTGAGGGTGCCCCGTTCGGCGAGCAACGGGGCCAGCAAAAGCGTCGCGGCCAGCACCGCCATCCACGCCCGGGCGCCCTTCACCGGGCCACCGCGCGGCGAGAGAAGCTGCGAAACAGCGCGGGAAGTCCGTTGGGCGCTGCCACCAGCACCAGCACCAGCAGCGAGAAGCTGATGGCGTCCTGAAAGGACGTGGGAACGCTGGTGTAGGCGGCCATCAGGTTCTCGATGAGGGCCAGGATGAGGGCGCCGATGGCCACCCCGGTGAAGCTCTCCAACCCGCCGAGGACGATGATGCAGAAGGCCTTCAGCAGGAAGCTCCGGCCGAAGTCCGGCGTGAAGGCGTACAGCGTGCTGAGCATGGTGCCGGCGACGGCGGCGAAGGCCGTCCCCAGGCCGAAGGCCACCGCTGAGATTCGGGCCGCGTTCACCCCGGACAGCAGCGCCGCGTCGCGGTTCTGCGTCACGGCGCGGATGGCCTTCCCGAGGAAGCTTCGCCGTAGCATGAGGTTGAGCCCCAGCAGCGACAGGACGCTCACTCCGAACACCAAGAGCAGCGGGACGCCATAGCGCTCCCCCAGCACCGGCACTGAGGACATGGTGTACGACGTCAGGATGGACTGGGTGTCCCCGCCCCAGACGACGTAGGCCAGGTTCTGCAGCACCAGCCACAGCCCGAACAGCAGCAGCAGCGACTGCATGGAGGGGGCATTGCCTCCCTGCGGCAGCCGGCGGATGAGCGTCAGGTCCAGGATGACGCCGAAGCAAAAGAAGAGCGGCGCCACCACCAGCAGGCTGAGGAAGGGGTCGAGCCCGAGCCGGGTGTTGAGGGTCAAGGTGACGTAGGCGGCGAGCATCATCAGCCCGGCGTGTGCGAGGTTGATGATGCGCATCACGCCGTAGATGACGGCCAGCCCGTACGCCATGATGGCGTACAGGCCGGCGGACAGGACGGAGCTCACCAGAACCGACGCGAGGCGCTCCACGGGCCTAGGCGCTCATTGCCACGGAATTGGCGCAACGGGCTCGCCTGTCTTGGAGTCCTTGGGCCACACCAGGTCCACCTTGCCGCCGGGCTTGTTCTGCGTCACCACGAAGGGCAAGTCGGCCTGGCCCGTCTTGGTGAATGTCAGCACGCCGCCCGGCAGGATGGAGTCGGTGAGGCGCAGCTCGGCGAGCGCTCTCCGGATTTTCTCTGGCTCGAGCGAGCCGGCCTTTTGCAGTGCCGTCAGCAGCGCCCGCACCGTCTCGTATGCCGAGGGCGTGGTACCACTCCGGCGCGACGCCGGTGGCCGCCTTGTAGCGCGCGTTGAAGGCCTTCACCTGGGGGTAGGGGAGCAGGTCCGACCACCAGCCGCTGGCGAAAATGTAGTCGGCGGCCGGTCCCAAGCCCTTGCGGGCCTTCTCGTCGGCCCCCCGCGCCCCGTAGGTAATCATCTGGTTGCGCAGGCCCATCTGCGCGTACGTCCGCTGCATGCTGATGAAGTCCTCCAGGTGCGCATCGGCCATGAAGAGGTCCGCCTTGCCCGCCTGGACGCGCCCGAGGAGGGGGCGGTAGTCGGCCGTGTAGAGCTCGAACTTCTGCTCGACCGGGATGGTCCAGCCGGCCGCGTGCCCGGCGACGTAGGCCTTCACCCCCTTGGCGTAGTCGTTGCCGTGCTCGGTCTGCTCGGTGATGAGGGCGATGGAGAGCGGGGCCTTCAGCTTGCCGCTGGACACCAGGTCCTGCAGGAAGTCCATCTGCGTCGTCGCCAGGTGCTCGACGGGGGACAGCGTGCCGAAGACCCACTTGCTGCGTCCGTAGATGCTCGTCGCCCCGGCGCCGCCGCTGATGAAGGGGATGCCGTAGCGTTCCGGGACCACCGACTGCGCTTGCACCAGCTGCGAGCCATAGCCACCGATGACGGCGTGGACCTTGGTCTGGGTGATGAGCTGCTCGACCAGCTGGGCGCTCTTGGCTGCATCCGAAGTGTCGTCGAGCAGGCTGAGCTCGATTTTCAGCTTCTTTCCACCGATTAAGACGCCGCCCGCGTCGTTGACTTCCTTCACGGCCAGCTCGGTGGCTTGCTTGTAGGCGCTGCCGATTTTCGACTCCTTCCCAGTGACGGGCAGGACGGCGCCGAGACGCACCACGTCTTGGGCCGAGGCGGCTTGGTGGACCAGCAAGACGGCGAGCGCGGCGCGGCGGAATTCTCGGAGGACTCTCATGGGTACAGGCCTCCCTGGTGGCCCACGAATGCGGGAGGTTTCCGTACCACGGAACGGGCGTGGGCGGCCCGCTGGGAACTGCTGATGCAATGCAGCACGGCGGGCGGCGGGCCTCGGTTTGGGGGGTAGGGTCGCCCTCGACGAAGGCCGGCGCCTGCCCGGCGGGCAGCCGTCGCCGTGCGTCCCGGGCTGGTCCTGCGGCCCGTGGCCGTGGTTTCTTGGTCAAGGGGGACGCATGCGCCGCCGGGTGTACGTCATCGCCGGGGAATACAGCGCCAACCCCCGCCACCTGCGCCCGGAGCAGCGCTCGGCGGCGTGGCTTGCCGAGCCGGCACCGGAGCCCTCGGCCGAGGAGTTGAAGTCGCCTCTTCTTCCGCTACCCCAACCGCTCTGAGGACGGGCGGGCCAAGCCGGAGGACTGGGAACGGGAGTTCGGCGTCGCCGCGCCGGTGGGGCTGGTGGACCTACTCGCCTCTGCCGCCCATCGCGCGCTCTCCACGTTGCACGCGCTGTTGGGGGAGTCGCAGTACCGGCGGACGTGCGAGCGCGTGACGGACCTGGTGGTCACCTCCATGCCCGGGCTCGACCCCAACGAGCGGATGAACATCGGCCTTGTCCCGCAGACGCTGCAGGCCCAGCTGGGACTGTCGCGGCGTGCCGGCTGCCAATTCGTGGTGGGGACGAGCGACAGCGGGGCCTGGGCCTTTGCCCAGGCCGTCCGTGCCGCCCGGACGTCGGAACGGCCGGCGACGGTGCTGGTGGTGGCCGGGCAAGTGATTCCCGCTGGCTACGCCTCGCAGTACCAGATTCGCACCGTCCTCGGGGAGGAAGACCAGGCACGCGGGTTGGACATGCTGGTGGTGGGCGATTTGCTGATGGATGCCTTCCGCCGCACCCAGGGGCGGACGCGGGCCGAGGTGGAGGAATTCCTCGCCCGTGTCTCGGAGCGGAAATTCCTCGGGGCGCAGGTCTACCCGGCGGCGATGCAGTCGGGCCGTCAGGCCCGGCGAAGCGCGCGCCGCACGCCCTACTTCGACGGGGCGGACATCGCCGCCCCCTGCTGTGGCGCCGCCGCCACCCTGGTCACCTCGGACGAGGACCTGGTGGCGCAGGTGGCCCGGGCCGGCCTGGCGCGCCACGCCGGCGTCCCGGTGGTGGAGGCGCTGGGGGTGGGCGAGGGGTCGAGCAACGCGAGTTTCCTCCGCCGGCAGTCGCCGCTCGTCTTCGGTACCGCCGTGCGCGAGGCCTTCGTCGCCACCGCCGACGACGCCGGCGTCCCGGTGAGCGCGCTGCCCGCCTGTTCCTTCGCGGTGGTGCACGACGCCTTTCCCAGCATCGAGCTGGCCTTCCTTCTGTCCCTGGGGTTCGGCTGGGAGCAGGCGACGGACCGCATCGCGACGGGTGGAGCAACCCCTACGGTGGCCTGTTGACGTTTGGCCACGCCCTCGGTGCCTCGGGCCTGGTGCAGGTGAACAAGACGCACCACATTTTTTCGCGGCGACCGCCGTTACGTCAGGCCCACCGGGATGTCCGGAGGGCTTCCCGGGCCGGCGAGCGCCGGGGAGATGGCCTTCACCACCTCGGTCGGCGGGCCGCTTTCGCACGTGGTGGGGACGCTGTTTCGCTCGGGGCGCCTAGCCGTGGAGCCAGGCCGGCACGCCGAGGGCGAGCCGCTTCTGGCCGGACCACGCTTCACCGAGCAGCGCGCCTTCCTCCGGCAGGCCGTGCCGGCACAGCTGCGCGCGCTTGAGGCGGCGGGCAACCCGCCGGCCCTCGTCGAGGGGGTCACCTACGTCTCGGTGCGCAGCTGTCTTCGGGCGCTCGACGCCGACCGACATCCAGGCCATGGAATTCGACGGGCTGGAGTACCTGGTGCGCCCGGAGCGCCTGGCGGAGATTCGCGAGCGTCTGCGGGAGCTCGTTGCCCTGGTGGTCGGGGAGTCGGAGCGCCTGGCATCGTTATTCGACGTCTTCCGGGTGCTCACCGACGAGGTGCGCGCCATGGCCTCGGAGTGGCGGAGCACCGGCGTCTTCGTAGCCGAGCTGGAGGAACTCGGCGAGCACCGCCTGGCCGACCTGCTGAAGGAGTGCCTTCGCGTCCCGCTGGCGGTGACGTGCGAGCTTCAGCAGGGCGAGCCCGCCCGACGCGTCCGCTTCCTCCCCTTCGACGGCCTTCGCTACGAGGCGATGTCGCGCGCGGACGTCTTGTTCCAGCGCGACGGGCGCTGGGAACCCGCGCCGGCGCAGACAGCAGCCCTGCTGCTTCCGTGGTGGGACCAGCGCGCACGCCGCGGGGAGGCCGCCGGCGCCAGCAGCGGCCGGGGGTGACCCCCGCGTGCAGCGGCTCCTCCGGGGCGAGCTCCCCCAGTCCGACCGGGACCTCGCCCTGTTACGCGCCTGGACGGCCCTCGAGCCGAGCCCCGCCGTGCTCGAGCAGCTGGCCGAGGGTCCGCCGCGGCCCTCGGTGTCGCTGGTGGCCTACCTCGGCCTGGCCGTCGCGCCCCCGGGCGCCAGCGCCGCCACCGGAGCGGCCCAGGAGGTGCTCGCCCGGGCGGCGGTGCAGGCGCGGGCCTGGATTGGCGCGAGCCAGACCAGCGTCGTGCAGATGGGGGCCTACCTGCTGGCCGCCTGCTTCGACGGGGACCAGGACCCGCCCGGCTGGGCCGCCGTCCGCACCGTTCGCTTCGCGCGCGAGGTGGCCTACGCCGCGCGCGCCGCCGGTATCCGCGTGCACGCCGCGGTGGTGGCCGGGCGGGGCGTCTCCTACCGCGACCTCCGCGGCGAGCTGGCCCTGGCCTCGCCCGCCCTGGCGCGTGCCGTGGAACTCGTCACGCGCGCTGCCGCGGATGGCCCGGGCGTGCGACTGGCGGTGGAGCTGCCCGAGGCCGAGGCACCCCTGGTCGCCGGCGAGCTGGGGCGCTGGACGGCGCAACCGGGCGCGGGCGCAGCCCAAGTCTGGGAGCTGCCCGGGGAGACGCTTTAGGTTGCGCTCCAGGTCGCCCCCAAGCAGTGAGGCGCCCGTCCTCCAGAAACGGTTGATTCGGCCCAGGTTGACGCGTAAATCAACCCTCGACTGCTGCGCAGCGCGTCAAAACGGCACGAGACCCGAGGAAGCCCCCCATGAAAATCCTCGTCACCGCGAAGCGGGTCGAAGACCCGGAATCCAAAATCAAGGTCAAGGCGGACGGCTCCGGAATTGTCCAGGAGGGGTTGAAGTACAAGATGAATCCCTTCGACGAGATTGCCGTGGAGGAGGGCCTGCGGCTGACGGCCAAGCACGGCGGCGAGGTGGTGGTCGTCTCCATCGGCCCCAAGGACGTCCAGGAGCAGCTCCGCCACGCGCTGGCGATGGGCGCGGCCCGGGCGGTGTGGGTGAACCACACCGGCCCGCTCGACCCGATGGGGGCCGCGGGGCTGCTTCAGAAGGTGGTCGAGAAGGAGAAGCCCGACCTCTGCATCCTGGGCAAGCAGTCCATCGACGACGACCAGGGCCAGACCGGGCAGTACCTGGCGGAGTGGCTCGGCTGGAGCCAGGGCACCTTCGCCTCCAAGTTGGACTCGCTCGAGAGCGAGGCGGAGAAGGCCAAGACGCCTGCGCTCGAGCTGTCCGCGGACGGAAAAACGTTGCAGGTGGTGCGCGAGGTGGACAGCGGGCTGGCCACGCTGGCCTGTAGCCTTCCCGCCGTCGTCACCACCGACTTGCGCCTCAACCAGCCCCGCTACGCGTCGCTGCCGGGCATCATGAAGGCGAAGAACAAGCCCATCGAGGAGCTGACCCCGGCCGGCCTGGGCGTGGACGTCGGCCTCCAGGTGGAGGTGCTGCGCATGAGTCCGCCTCCTCCGCGCAAGGCCGGCGTCAAGGTGGGCGACGTCCAGGAGCTTTTCCAGAAGCTGAAGAACGAAGCAAAAGTTCTCTAAACCACGGAGAGGCACGCGCCATGTCAATCGTCCTCATCGTCGCCGAGCGCCAGCCGGACGGGCAGTTGCGCAAGGCCACCCTGCACGCGGTGGCCGCGGGCACGGACCTCGCCGCCAAGGCCGGCGCCGAGCTGCATCTGGCCATCCTCGCCGAAGACCCGGCACCGCTGGCCGAGCGGCTGAAGGACTGCGGCGCCAAGGTCATTCACACCCTGGCCTCGCCGACCTTCACCCACTACCTGGCCGAGACCTATGCCCCCGCTGTCGGCGAGCTGGCGAAGAGCCTCGGGGCGAGCTTCGTCGGTGCGGCTGCCACCGCGCAGGGCCGTGACCTGTTTGCCCCGCGTCGCCGCGCGCCTGCGCGCCGCCATGGCATCGGACGTCATCGGCTTCTCCGGCTCCGGGACGGACATTGTCTTCACCCGGCCGATGTGGGCCGGCGCCGTCATCTCCGACGTCAAGCTGAAGACGCCCGTCAAGGCGTTCACCATCCGGGCCACGGAGTTCCCGGCCGCGCCGGCCGGGAAGCCACCGGCCGAGGTGAAGGCCTTCTCCGCACCCGCGGCGCCACCCAGCCCCACCCGCTTCGTCGACTTCAAGGAGGTGAAGAGCGCCCGGCCGGAGCTCACCGAGGCCCGCATCGTCGTGTCCGGTGGGCGCGGGACCAAGGGCGACTTCAAGGAAGTCGAGGCGCTGGCCGATGAACTTGGCGCCGCGGTGGGTGCGTCGCGCGCGGCGTGTGACGCCGGCTGGGTCCCCAACGACTGGCAGGTGGGACAGACGGGCAAGGTGGTCGCTCCCCAGCTGTACGTGGCCGCCGGCATCTCCGGCGCCATCCAGCACCTGGCCGGCATGAAGGGCAGCAAGGTGATTGTCGCCATCAACAAGGACCCGGAGGCCCCCATCTTCCAGGTGGCCGACTACGGAATCGTCGGAGACCTGTTCAAGGTCCTCCCGGAGTTGCGGGCCGCCATTCACGGGGCCAAGTAGCCGCGGGGTAGGCATGCCAGGGCCCTCCGCCAGCGACGCCCGTCTTGCCTCGCTGGGCATCAGCCGCATCGCCGCTGCCGGTGCCTTTTGCCGACGCGGGCGGGCCGGTCAACGTCTACGCCGTGGAGGACGACGGGGGCTGGGCGCTCTTCGACTGCGGAATCGGCACCGAGGAGGGCGAGGCGGCCTTGCGGGCGGGCGCTGCGGAGCGCTCCATCGACCTGCGCCGCTGCACGCGCCTTCTCGTCAGCCATGGGCACGTGGACCACTACGGCCTGGCGCAGACCCTTTCCGAGGAGAGTGGGGCCCGCGTCTTCATCCACCCGGCCGACGCGCCCAAAGCCGTTGGGCCGGACGGCTGGGACGGCCGGGCACACCTGTACCGGGCCTTCCTCTTGCGCGCCGGCGTGCCGGCGGAGCAGCTCGACCGGCTGGCGGCCATGGGACGCTTCACGGGCAAGTACAGCCGGCGCATCGAGGCGCAGCGTGCCCTGCCCCTGGCCGACGGCCAGCGGCTGCGCTTCGCCCACTTCGACGCCGAGGTGCTGCACCTGCCGGGGCATACGCCGGGGCTGGTGTGCCTGTTCGACGCCGAGCACGGCGTCCTCTTTGCCGATGACCACATTCTCGCCCGGACGTCTCCCAACCCCTTCCTCGAGCTGGTAGGTGACGGGCCGGTCCGCACCAACCGGGCCCTCGTCCAGTACTTCGCCTCCATCCGCCGCGTCCTTGACGTTGCCGGTGGAGTGGGTGCTGCCCGGGCACGGAGAGCCCTTCCAGGACGTCCGTCCCTTGCTGGAACGTCTTTTCGACTTCTACGCGCGCCGCCAGGACAAGTTGCTGGCCGCGCTGGACGGCGGCGCCGACACTGCCTACGCCCTGACGCAGTCACTGTTTGGGCCGCACGATGGGCCGCGCCTCTACCTCACCCTGTCGGAGGTGGTGGGAAACCTCGAGGTGATGGAGGACGCGGGCCGCGTCACACGGGGCGAGGCGGACGGCCTCGAGCGCTGGGCGCGGGCTTAAGCCCCGTCCCCCGGCCAGGCGCGAAGGCGACGCGACAGGGGGCGGAGGCGAGCCACGCCTGCTTTTGGGAGGCGCTGGCCCTTGCAGGGCCTGCGCTTCTCGGGGGAGAACGCGCGCCGCCCATGACGTCCGCGCTCTCCGCCCCTCCCCGTTTCCGCTGGCGCTCGCTGGACGGGGTCTTCGTCCTGCTGCTCGTGCTCGTGCCCGCCGCCCTCCTCTCGGGCCATTTTCAACGGCGGGGTGGCCACCTTCTTCCTCGCCGCGCTGGCCATCGTCCCGTTGGCCCACTGGATGGGGGTCAGCACCGAGGCCATCGCCCACCGGGTGGGGGCGGGGCTGGGAGGCCTGTTGAATGCCACCTTCGGCAACGCGGCCGAGTTGATTATTGCCCTGGTGGCGCTGCGGGCAGGCCAGACGGCGGTGGTGAAGGCCTCCATCACCGGCAGCGTCATCTGCAACCTGCTGCTGGTGCTGGGCGCGGCCGTCTTCGCCGGCGGGCTCCGGCGCGAGCGCCAAGTCTTCAACGCCACCGCGGTGCTGTCCGGCGTGGCTCTCATGTACCTGGCGGTGACCGGCCTGGTCATCCCCAACCTCTTCCACCTGGCGCTGGGCGAGGCTGCCGCGCCGCTGATGCGGCGCACTCTCCCTCGCCGTCTCGGTGGTGCTGCTCATCCTCTACGCGCTGTCCCTCCTCTTCTCCCTCAAGACGCACGCCCGCCTCTTCGAGGGCGAGGACAAGGGCGGTGAGGAGCCGCGCTGGACGGTGCGACAGGCGGTGGCGTTGCTCGGGGCCGCCACCTTGGGCACGGTGGCGGTGGCGGAGGTGCTGGTCCGGGCGCTGGAGCCGACCACCGTGGCCTGGGGCCTGACGCCGACATTCGTCGGCGTCGTCATCATCGCCGTGGTGGCCAATGCCGCCGAGCACTCCAGCGCGGTGCTGATGGCGGTGCGTGACCGGGTGGAGTTGGCCTTCTCCATCTGCCTGGAATCCAGCAAGCAGATTGCCCTCCTCATCGCGCCGCTGTTGGTGCTGGTGTCCGGGGCGCTCGGTCACCCGCTCACGCTGGAGTTCTCGCGGATTGAGGTGGTGGCGCTGGGCATCTCCATCGGGGCTACCACCATCATCGCTCTGGACGGCGAGTCCAATTGGCTCGAGGGGGCGATGCTGCTGGGCGTCTACGCCCTCCTCGCCATCGTCTTCTTCTTCGTCCCATGACCACCTCCGCCGCCACCGACACCCGCCGCGCTGACGCGGTGCTGGTGGGCATCACCGCCTTCTGGGGCATCACCTTCGTGGTGGTGAAGGACGCCGTGGTCCTGGCAGACCCCTTCACCTTCCTGCGCCTTTCGCTTTGTTCTGGGGGCGCTGCTGCTCAGCCTCGTCTTCTGGCGAGGCATCCGCGGAATTTCACTCCTGCGGGCCGGCACCGCTCTCGGGGTGCTGCTCTTCGTCGGCTTTGCCGCGCAGACCTCCGGACTGCAATCCACCACCCCGTCCCGGAGTGCCTTCCTCACTGGCCTCTCGGTCCTCCTCGTCCCGCTGTTGTCCGTCGCCGTCCACCGCCGTCGCCCGCCTCCGGCCAGCCTCCTCGGCGTGGCGCTCGCGGTGTGTGGGCTGTGGGCACTGGCGGGCGGCACCTCACTGGGCGTGGCGGCCGGCCTGACGACGGGGGACCAGCTCACCCTGTTGTGCGCGCTGGCCTTCGCCCTGCAGATGACGCTGCTCGAGCGGCTGGCGCGGCTGTACCCGTCAGGCCCCCTGGTGACGGTGCAGCTGTGGACGGTGGCGGTGCTTGCCCTTGTAACGGCGCTGGCCCTGGGCCCGCGGGTGCAGCCCACCTGGGGGCTGTGGAGCGCGGTGCTTCTCACCGGCGTCGGCGGCAGCGCCGTTGCGCTTCTGCTGCAGGCGTGGGCCCAGGCGCGTACCACCGCGGTGCGGGCAGCAGTGGTATTCGCGCTCGAGCCGGTGTTTGCGACCGCCTACTCCGTGGCGCTCGGTCGTGAAAGGCTCGGCCAGCGCGAGCTCCTCGGCGGCTGCCTCATCCTGGCTGGCGTTCTGGTGTCGGAGCTCGGGCCCTTGGGCTGGAGCCGGGCGCTGCGCGTCCTCGGCCTGCCCCGGCGTCGGCCCGGCCCGGTATAGAGTTTGGAGGGAGTCCCGAAGAGAGAGACGAATGGCGGTCGAGCTGCGACGTGGCGGGCTGCACCTGTCGGGCACCGTGCTCGCCCTGGACGCACGCCGCAAGGGAGAGCTCAGCTTCGTCAGCCACGCCCATGCCGACCACATCGCCCGGCATGACCGCGTTATCGCCACCGCCCCCACGCTGCGGCTGATGGCGCACCGCCTGGGTGCGCTGGAAGGGCCGCTCAGCGCCCCCTACAACCGGCCGTTCGCGCTGGGGCCCCTCACCCTGGAGCTGTTGCCCGCCGGCCACATCCTCGGCTCGGCCCAGCTGCGCGTCACCCGGCCCGACGGACGTCGCATCGTGTACACGGGCGACCTCAACCTTGTCCCCGCCCTGACCGCCGAGCCGGCCCAGGTGGCGGCCTGCGACACCCTCGTCATCGAGTCCACCTTCGGGCACCCGCGCTACGCCTTCCCCGAGCGCGCCCAAGTCTTCGCCGCGGTGGAGTCCTGGGTGCGCGCTGCCCTCGAGCGCGGCGCAACGCCCGTCCTCCTTGGGTATGCGGTGGGGAAAGCACAGGAAGTCATCTGCTCGCTCACCCGGGCGGGCCACGCGGTGGTGGCGCACTCCAGCATCTGCGACATCGCGGAGCTGTACCGCGAATTCGGCGTGGACGTCGGGCCGGTGCGCCGCTTCGACAACACCGTCAGGGCTGGGGAGGTGGCCGTCTTTCCGCCGCACGCCTGGCGCTTCCAGCGCCTGCAGCGGCCCTTTCCGCGCGAGACGGCGGTGCTGACGGGCTGGGCCCTGGACCCCGGAACGGCGCGGCGCTACGGCGCCGACGTCGCCTTCCCGGTGTCGGACCATGCCGACTGCGCAGCGCTGGTGCAGTACGCGCGGGCCACCGGGGCGAGCGAGGTGGTGACCCACCACGGCTTTGCCCGCGAGCTGGCCCAGGCACTCTCGGCCGCGGGGCTGGACGCGCGTGTACTGGGCAAGCCCAAGCAGCTGTTGCTGCTGTAGAGCACCGTCCGAGTCGTCCCATGTGCGTTTGCTGCTGATTGTCACTCGCACTGCAGAGCTCCCCATTACTCGCATGCATTCATGCCACTCACCCAGTCCGCCGGACGGGGCAGAACGACGGCAAGACAGCGACGCGGGCTTCCTGTAGGGTGCGCCGCCTTACCGACACGCGGGCTTAGGCTGTCCCGCACTTTTCTCGCCCTGCGCGAGGGGGATGCACCATGCGAAGACTGCTTCTGGCGATTGGGCTGTCCGTGTGTGCGGTGGGCTGCAGCAGCAGCACCAGCACCGACAACCCAACCGACGCCTGCAACTCCGTCGTCAACGCGGGCTGCAACAAGGCCTCCGCCTGCAATCAGCTGACGAATGGCGTCACCGTCCAGCAATGCATCACGGCGGCGGAGGCCGCGGCCGGTTGCGCCACCATCGCGTGTCCGACTGGAAAGACCTTCAACAGCGGCAACGCGAGCAGTTGCGTCAACGCGGTGAATGCCCAGTCGTGTACCGACTTCGGCAACAACGTGACGCCAACCGTTTGCAACACCGTCTGCCAGTAAGCTCGCTGCCCCGCGACTGGGAACGGGGCGTCCGGCAGAGCCGCTTCTCCGGCCTGACAGAAGGCCGGAGTCGGTACGGCCACCGCCTCCCACCGCCCAGTTCCACAGGACGGGCGGGTGCTGCGGGGCAAGCCGAGCAACGTGACGCGACTTCTCGCTTCCCCCTTTCTTGGAGCGCGGCTGAATTCCACCCGCACTGGCACCAGCGCTCGGACGGGCACCACAACTGCGGCAGACAGCGACGGTGTCCTCTTGTAGCGTCCGCCCCTTCACAGGCGCGCGGCGGTGGGCGCGCTCATCTCGCCGCACGGCGAGGGGAGATGCAAACATGCGAGGACTTCTCATGGTGGCCGGGCTGTCCGCCTTTGTCCTGGGATGCAGCAGCAGCAACGGTGACCCGGTCAGCGCTTGCGACAACCTTTCAAGCACTACCTGCAACAGGCTCGCCGCCTGCAACCTGTTGACGAATGGGGTCACGGCCGCCCAGTGCACGACGGCAGGGCAGAACGCAGCGGGCTGCGCCAACCTCAAGTGCCCCACCGGAACGACGTTCGACGGCAATTTGGCAACCACGTGCATCAACGCCGTGAACAATGAGTCGTGTACGGACCTCGGCAACCAGGTGATTCCGGCGAGCTGCCAAGTCGTCTTCTGCCACTGAGCTCGACGTGTACTGACAGGTCTCATCCGGGAGCGTGGGCTCCCGGCGCGCCAGTCGCCGCGCAAGCCAACGCTCCCGGGGCGGGAAGCGCCCTTCGCTCAGGCGTCCGGCGACTGGACGATGAGCTTCTCCTTGCCGCAGACGGCGCAGCGCAGGTGGATGAAGAGGTCCCCCTCGCTGTCCTCGGGCACGGTGCCGGGCGTGACGCCGAGCTCGGCCTGGGCCAATTCTGGCACCCGGTTCGGGACGTCCTCGGCGTGCAGGGTCTCGAGCGTCAGCATCTCCCGCTCGTGGCACTCGCGAAACTCCGCCCCCTGCAGCCACGCCGGCTCGGTGCTGGGCGGAAGCCGGCTCAGCTGCTCCAGGTGGGTGGCCGCCTCGGCCAGGTAGGCCAGACGGCGCAGCCGTGCCTCCTCGGGCAGCCCGGCAAAGGCCGAGAAGGCCTCGGCCAGCAGGTCGCGGCGGTCACCGACGCTGAGCGCCACTAGGTCGAGCGCGGCCTCGGAGGCGTCCACCGCCTCCTCCCAGTTGTTGTCCGGGGTGAAGCCGGCCTCCAGCAGGGCGGAGAACAGTTGCGTGGCGGCCAGCCGGCGGCGCACCTCCCCGAAGGCCTCCTCCAAATCCCGCGGCAGGCGCAACTCCCACAGGGCCCCGGCCACCCGGGGGTCCACCGCCCCGGTGAGGTCATCCACTTCGAGGTCTGCCCGCAGTGCGCCCTTGAGGACGCTGGCCGCGGAGAAGCGAAACAAGGGCTCCACCCCCACCTCGCGCAGGTACATGACGCCAAAGGCGGCGTCCTTGCTTCCCAGCCGCAGCGCTGCCTGGGCGCGCGTCACGCCGTCCGGGTCGGTGATGGGGCGGCTTCCCTCCAGCCGCGTCTTGACCGCCTCGCGCAGAAGGGACTCCAGCCCGGTGCCCGGGACGAGGCGCGTCGGCAGGGGCGGGCGCAGCCCGGGCGTGTCCAGCACCCAGGGCAAGGGCCCACCCAGCCGCTTGAGCCCCCGGAACAGCAGCGTCCCCGGGGGGTCCTGCGGCGTGAAAGGCGGCATCTCATCGGCCCCGGACAGGCTGAGCTCGGTGGCCTGCCGCTGCTCCCGGGTGAAGGAGGTGATGCCCTGCGCTGGCGGGGGTGGGGGCGGGGGGGGCTCCTCGCCGTCCAGGCCAACCACCCGGTCCATGTCCACCTCTTCGAATTCTAGGGCGTCGAGGCCGACGGCCCCGGCGAAGTCGCAGCGCAACAGCTTCAGCCGCTCGAAGGTGGCGCCTTCGAGGTTGGCCCCCCGGAAGTCACAGTCTTGGAGGCGCCCGCCGTGGAAATAGGCGCCCGAGAGGTCCGACTCCCGGAAGGTGACCTTGGACAGGTCGCAGCGGTCCCACTCGGACCCCACCAGCACCAGCCCCGACAGGTCCGCGTTGGCGGAGAAGAGGTTTTCGAAGGTGGCGCCCGTATGGTCGGTACCGACCTTGCCGCTCTTGCGCAGTTTGTTCCACTCGGTGGAACCGCTCTTGAGGAGGTCTTCGATGGTCATGGCCTTCGGCATATACACAGCAGTTTAGCGGTGTGGTTCCATCACCGCGCTCTAAATGATCGAGTTTCGCATCGACAGCGACCATGCGGGGGTACGGCTCGACAAGGTCCTGCGCCAGCGGCTGCCTGCCGTCCCGGTCAGCCACCTCTTCAAGATGATTCGCACCAAGAAGGTCCGGGTGAACGGCAAGCGGGCCTCGGTCGACCAGGCGCTGGCGCTGGACGACCTGGTGAGCATCCGGGGCACCGAGGAGCGCCTCCTCAGCCCGGGGCCAGCCGGCGAGCGTCCCGTCCCGGTGGACCCCTCGCGGCTGAAAGTCCTCTTCGAGGACGACTGGATGATGGCCGTGGACAAGCCCTCCGGGATGGCGGTCCACACCGGCAGCGGGATTACCGGCGGTACCCTGGTCGACTACGTCCGGGCCTACCTCGGTCCGCGCGCGGTGCGGAATGGCTTCGCGGCCAGTCCGGCCCACCGCCTGGACCGGGACACCTCCGGGGTCATCCTCGTCGCCATCCGGCGGCCGGCGATGGTGCACTTCACCGAGGTCTTCACCGAGGGGCGCGCCAGCAAGCGCTACCTGGTGCTGGTGAAGGGGCGCATGCCGCGGCCGTCGGGACGCATCGACTTGCCCCTCTCTGAGCACCAACAGACGGCGGCGTCCAAGGCACGCCGGGGGGTGAATCTTCAAGAGGCCGTGACGCTGTGGCAGCTGCTGCAACAGGGGGGCGAGGCGGCCCTCCTCGCCTGCACCATCGAAACCGGCCGGACGCACCAGATTCGCCGGCACCTGGCCTCCCTCGGCCACCCGGTGGCAGGCGACCGGAAGTATGGCGATTTCGCCTTCAACCGCGAGGCCAAGGCGCGCTGGGGGCTGAAACGTCTGTTTCTACACGCCGGCAGCATCCAGTTCCCCCACCCCGACGACGGGCGGACCCTCCGACTCGAGGCCCCCTTGCCTGCTGACCTACGCGACGTGCTCGCCAGGGCCGGCCTGGCTGCACCCTGAGGTAAGGTGGCCGGCCAGGCCCTGCCGATGCGCGACACCTCGCCGCCCGACACCCCCCCGCCCGAGCCCGAAGTCCCCAGCCGCCTGGTGCTGGTGGAGACGCCGCCGCCGCCCCGTGGGCGCTGGGGCCGCGTTCTCGTCCCGCTGGCCAAGGTGGGCGCCTTTCTGGCGCTCACGGCGCTGACAGGCGCCGTCGGGGCGGCGGCCTTCCTCTACTACCGCTTCTCGCAGGGGCTCCCGGACATCCCCAAGGTGTCGGCCTACGCACCGCCGGTGCTGACCGAGGTGTTTACCGACGACCAGGTGCTGGCCGGTGAATTCTACGAGGAACGCCGCAAGGTGGTTCCGTACGAGAGGATTCCCAAGCGGCTGGTGCAGGCCTTCATCGCCTCGGAGGATGCGGCCTTCTTCGACCACTACGGGCTGGACCCGGTGGGCACGGCCCGCGCCGCCTTCAAGACCATTCTGCACAAGACGTCCGGCACCGGCGGCGTCCAGGGCGGCTCCACCCTTACCCAGCAGACCGCCAAGGCGCTCCTCGTGTCCTCCGAGGGCTTCGAGAAGGGCACCCGCCGCAAGGGTCAGGAGGGACTGGTTCGCAAAATCCGCGAGGCCATCCTCGCCCGTCGCCTGGAGGCGGCCCTCACCAAGGAGGAGATTCTTTACCTCTACCTCAACAACGTCTACCTGGGGCACCACGCCTACGGCGTCCAGGCGGCGGCGGAGAATTACTTCCGCAAGGACGTCCGGGACCTGTCCCTGGCGGAGATGGCCCTCATCGCCGGCCTTCCCCAGGCCCCCAGCCGCTACTCGCCGTTTATGAACCCCAAGGCCGCCACCGAGCGCCGCGGCTATGTGCTGCGGCGCATGCGCGAGGAGGGGATGATTTCGCGCGAGGAGCACGACGCGGCCAGCCACGAGCAAATCCACGTCTACCCGGTGGAAGACGTGTTTCACGAGTTTGCCCCGTACTTCGTCGAGCAGGTCCGCAAAGACGTCGTCAACCGGTACGGGAACCCCGCGCTGCTCACCGGTGGCCTCAAGGTCTTCACCACCATGGATTCAGAGCGACAGCGGGCGGCGCAGGACGCGATGCTCAGTGGGCTGTTGGCCGTCGACAAGCGCCAGGGCTTTCGCGGCCCCCTGATGAGCCTCGACAGCCCCGAGCAGCGGCGCGCCTTCCTTGCCCGCAGCACCGGCGTCCTGGCTGGTGCGCCGCTGGTCGAGGCGACCTACTACGTCGGCTTGGTGACGGCGGTGAATGCCGAGGGCACCTCGGCCACGGTGCAGGTCGGACCGCATCAGGGGCAGCTTCCGCTGTTGGGCCTGCGCTGGGCGCGCAAGGTGAACCCGGAGGCCTACTACCCCGGAGCCATGCTGAACTCCCTCAAGAGGGTGCTCAAGGCCGGGGACGTCGTGGTGGTCCGCACGGTGAAGAAGAAGGACCTCTACGACGACAAAGAGCAGTACGACAAGAAGCTGGCCGAGCAACTCTCCGAGGACGGGCTCTACTTCCGGCTGGAGCAGGAGCCGGAGCTGCAGGGGGCCCTGGTCTCCATCGACCCGTGGCGGCAGTACCTGGTGGCGATGGTGGGCGGCTACGACTTCGACGCCAATGAGTACAACCGGGCTTTCCAGGCGTGCCGCCAGCCCGGCAGCAGCTTCAAGCCGGTGGTGTACTCGGCCGCCATCGAGCAGCTCGGCTGGACCGAGGCGCAAACCATCGTCGATAGCCCGATTGTGGAGAACGACCCGGAGCACCAGGTGCGCTGGAAGCCGGAGAACTACACCGAGGACTTCCACGGGGACGTGCTCTTGCGCACCGCCGTCATCAATTCGATGAACATTCCTGCGGTGAAGACCTTCGTGGCGGTCGGCATCGAGCCAATGGCGGCCTGGGCGAAGAAGCTCGGCCTGTCCACGGCCATGAATCGTGACTTCTCCGCCGCGCTGGGGAGTTCCTGCGTCTACCCTTGGGAGCTGGCACAGGTGTACGCGACCTTCGCCCGGCTCGGGAACAAGCGTCCCACCTACTTCATGCGTCGCATCGAGGACCGCTACGGGCGCACGCTGGAGGACCACACCGCCTACGACGACCCCTGGGCCAGCCTCACCGACCGCATCGCCGCCGGCTACGCCCGCCTCTATGAGCCGGGCGAGCAGGTGATGACGCCCGAGACGGCCTACATCCTCACCGACCTGCTGCGCGGGGTGGTGCGGGAGGGGACGGGCGCCCCCGCCCAGCGGCTGGGCAAGCCGGCCGCTGGCAAGACCGGGACCACCAACGACTCCTTCGACGCCTGGTTCGTCGGCTTCACCCACGACCTGGTGGGGCTGGCCTGGGTGGGCTACGACTTGAACCCGCACCCGCTGTCCCGCTACGAGACGGGGGGACGCGCCGCCCTCCCCATTTGGGTGAGCTACATGCAGCGCGCGGTGGAAGGACGGCCGGAGCCGGAGTTCAGTCCGCCGGAGGACCTGGAGCTGGAGAAAAGGACGGTGGACACCCGAACCGGCAAGCTGGCCTCTTCCGCGAGCAAGACCGCCGCCGTCATGTGGTTCAAGAAGGGCACCGCCCCCGAGGAAGTCACCCAGGACAAGAAGGTGGTGGACCCCAACCAGTTCATGCAGGTCCCCAACTGATGCGCGTCCGCCCCCTCCTGCTGGCGTCCTCCATCCTCGGCTGCGCCTCGGTGTCCAACCGGGAGTCGGGCCTCTGCCCCGAGTCAGCGTCGCTTCACTGCATGTCGGCGCCCGAGTGCTCGACGGACCGGACCCGGGGCTGCAAGGTGTGCCAGTGCAGCTCGCCGACGTACAACCCGGTGACCCCGGACCAGCGTCTCACTCCGTAGTCCTCCCCGCGCTGTCAGCCGCCGGACGGCACAGGTGCGCGCGCCGCGTCCAGGGCCTGCCACAGCCAGAAGATGATGCCGTAGACGGCAAACACGTCGTGCAGCAGCCGGGGAAGTCCGCGCGCGAAGAAGGGCAGCTCCCCGCCCAGCGTGGGGGCGTAGACGCTCAGGAAAATGGCGTTGAGGTTTCCGACGACCAGCACCAGGCCGAGGATGCAGGCCCCGCGTTCTGCCCGGCCCGAAACCATCTGGCCCAGGCCGGGGACGACGAAGGACAGAAGGCCGCGCTGAAGAGGGCCGCCGCGCATGGGCGGGATGGGAGCACAGTGGCCCGCGGCCGGTCAAAAGGGCATGCCGGCCCGGCCGGCGTCCCGACTGCTTCTACGCTACGGCTGGCTTTCCGGGCGACTTCCGGAGCGACGTCCCGCGACGCGGGACACCACCCAGCTGGGGAGCAGGCTTCCGAAGCGGGTCAGCAGGGCAACCTGCCAGGGAAAGACAAAGCGCGCGTCCCCGCGCAGGATGGCCCGGCCCATCCGGTCGGCCGCATCGGCCGTCTCCAGCAGAAAGGGCATGGAGAAGCGGTTGTCGGCCGTCATCTCGCTTTTCACGAAGCCGGGGTTGATGCACGTCACCCGCACCCCGGCCGAGGCGAGGTCCATCCGGAGCCCTGCGCAGTACGTCTGCAGGTACAGCTTGCTCGCGCCGTAGACGGCGAAGCGGGGGAGGACAATCCACGCTGCAATGGACGAGATGCCCACCAGGTGTCCCTTGCGCCGCTGGGCCATCCTCGGGGCGAGCGCCGACAGCGTGGCCGTGGCGCCGAGGACGTTCACCTGCAGCATGGCTTGGATGGCCGGCCACTCTGCCCGCTGGCCATTCAGCATTCCGCCCACCCCGGCGTTGGCCACCACCAGGTCGATGCCGCCGGCCGTGGCGTCATCCAGGGCGCGCAGCGTCTGCACCACCGCGTCGGTCTGGGAGACGTCGAGGCGGACGGGCACCACCACGCCCGGGCCGCCGGCGGCCTCGGCCCGCAGGGAGGCCAGCATCTCCTCGCGCCGGGCGGCAGCGTAGACGCGGGCACCGCGCTTGGCGAACCACAGTGCGAGGGCGCGTCCAAGTCCGCTGGAGGCGCCGGTGATGATGACATTGGCGTAGGAGGGTTCCATGGAAGGGGTCTCGTGCATTGCCCCGGGCGCTGGCAAGCCGGAACGTCCGCCTCAGCGCGTCCCCAGCGCCGCCACCGGATGGTAGTGGAATTCTGCCCCCGGCACCTGGGGCAGCTCGCGGGCCGCGCGGGCCGCCGCGTGCAGCAGCGGCGCCCGGTCCGGTCCGAGGGCCTCGTCGAGGCTCTCGAAAATCTCCGCCAGTTCCTCGGCGCTGGCGCGGAGCGTTTCCGGGTCGGTCGCGCTTCCATGGACGTCCACCGGGTGGACGTCGACGCGGGAGAACCCGGCGGCGCGCAACAGCCCCGGCAGCTTCTGGCCGATGAAGGGGTCGCCACCGCCGGCCAGCTGCACGGAATTCAGTAGCTGCAGCGCCTCCTCGATGACGGGGGAGGGCGGGACCAGCCGCAAGGTGGCGTTGTCCACCTCGAGGAAGAAGCACTGGCCGCCCGCGACCAGGATGCGGCACACCTCCCGGAGGACGGCGGCGGGGTCCGGAATGTGTTCCAGCACCCAGCTGGCGTGCACCCGGTCGAAGCTTCGGTCCGGGAAAGGCAAGCGCGTCGCGTCCCCTTGCACGTACGTCGCCACCGGGTGGAGCGCCTTGGCCTGGCGAAGCTGTGCGGCGCGCAGGTCCAGCCCCCACACTTCAACGCCAGGGTGACGACGCACCAGGGCTGCCGCCATGGCCCCGACGCCGGTCCCCAGGTCGAGGACGCGCATGCCGGGGCTGGCCGTGAAGTCCTGCAACATCCTCGGCGCCACCCACACCAGGGCCTGTTTGACGAGGCGGGCCACCTCGCGCAGGTCGGTCCCGCCGTGAATGTAGTCTGCCATGGAGTCCCGAGGTCAGAGGGCTGGCCAGTAGGGGCGCAGCGCCTCGCGGCTGAGGCGGATGGCATGGCTCGCGTCCCGGCTGGCGCCGGTGGGGAACTCCTCGGCGCGCCCGGCCAGCACCTCGAGGCAGGCGTGAACACTGCGGGGCAGCCCGACCAGCGAGTAACCCCCTTCCAACAGCAGCACCAGGCGCCCGCCACTGGTGGCGTCGGCCAGCTGCTTCACCAGGGTGCACATCGCCGCGAAGCCTCGCTCGGTGCACAGCATTCCTCCGAGCGGGTCGTCCTCGTGCGGGTCGAAGCCGGCCGAGACAATGACCAGCTGGGGGGCAAAAGCGGCCGCGACGGGGAGGAGCAAGTCGTGAAAGACGGCGCCGAAGTCGGCATCGGTGCGGCCGCCGGGCAGCCCGCAGTTAACGGTGAAGCCGGCGCCCGGTCCTTCGCCCACCTCGGTGGGCGCCCCGGTCCCGGGGTAGAAGGGGTACTGGTGTACCGACTGGTAGAGGATGTCGGCGCGCTTCCAGAAGGCCGCCTGCGTTCCGTTGCCGTGGTGAACGTCCCAGTCCAGCACCAGCACCCGCTCGGCGCCGGCGACGCGCGCGGCTTCCGCCGCGATGGCGGCGTTGTTGAGCAGGCAGAAACCCATCATCTCGTCTGGCTCGGCATGGTGTCCGGGTGGCCGCACCAGGGCGAAGGCGTTGCGTGCTTGGCCATTCCACACCGCCTCCGTCGCCCCCACTGCCGCGCCGGCGGCGAGCAGTGCCGCCTCATAGCTTTTCGGCGACACGTGCGTGTCGGCGTCGAGCACCATCTGCTTGCCGGCAGTGGCAGCCAGCTGCGCGCGCAACCCGGGGGTGTGCACCCGCGCCACCTCCGTCTCGGTGGCCGGGCGAGGGCGGACCATCTCCACGCCAGGGACGGGTAACTCGTTGAGAATGGACAGAACACGCTGCAGCCGGGCAGGTGACTCCGGGTGACCCCGTCCCGGGTCGTGCTCCAGAAACAGGGGGTCCGAGAAGACCAGCGTCGGCGCGTCTGCAGACATTCCTAGCCCACTACTCTACGCCGAAAGCCGGGGGCGGCCGTTGTTTCCCCGCAGCAGAACGGGTTGTCGTATGGTTCTCCCCACTTCTCCTGTGCTGCGACCACGGCGCCACCTCGGTCTGCGCACCGCCATCTTTGGCAGCTTCGGACTGGCCCTTCTGCTGTTGCTGGTCGTTGCCTGGGCGTTGATGCGGATGCAAGTCCTCGACCGGGTGCGCGAGCGCATGGAGGACTCCGGGCGGGTACTGGCCGAGCACGTCGCCACCTGGGCGGCGCACAGCGACCACCCCCAGCAGGTGCTGGAAGAAGCCCCCCTGGCCGAGGCGGCCGTGGCCGGCGTGGCCCTGGTGAACGGCGGTGGCCAGACCCAGGCCGTCAGCCACGACGCCCTGGACTGGGCCTCCACCATCGCCCTGTGGGAGTTGAGCGGCCGGGCGCCCCGGACGGCGCTCGCCGGACACTTGGTGCTGCTGGCCGAGCCGGTGGCTGGCAGCGACGGCACAGTGCTGGTCGTCGTCGACGAGCGATTCCTCGACGACGTCAACACCGGCCTGCGCACCGGCCTCGTCCTCTCCGTCCTGGTGGGGGGGCTGGTGTTCGCTGCCGCCATGGGCCTGGTGAGTCGAGCGCTTCTCGACCGCCCGCTGGCGCGGATGACGGCCATGGCCCACCGGCTGGCGGAGGCGGACCTCACCCAGGGCCTCGAGCAGGGAGGCACAGACGCGGTGGGCCGGCTGGCCGGTGCCCTGGACCAGCTCAGTCATTCGCTACGTGAAACCCTCGGCCGGGCGCGGGGAGTCGGGGAGGCCATCGTCCTGGCCGCCGGCCAGCTGTCCAAGTCCGGGTTGACGGTGAGCGGGGGCGCAGCCACCGTCCTGCACCGCGTCGAGGAGGCCCGCGGCGTCATTTCGGAGTTGCTCACCTCGCTGCACGGCCTGGCCGAGCAGGTGGATGTGCTCGGTCGGGGCGCCGAGGAGGGCACTGCCACCGCAGCGGCCATGGCCGCCACCCATGACGAGGTGACGGGGTTGGTGGAGCAACTGGGGGCGGCGGCGGCGGAGACCACCGCGGCCATCGGGGAGATGAGCCGCAGCGTCACCGACGTGGCCCGGGCCGTGGGGGAGCTCCACGGCTCGGCCGAGGAGACCTCGGGCAGCATGCAGCAGATGGATGTCTCCATCGGCCAGGTGGAGACCAATGCCAACGAGACCGCCCGCCTCTCGGAGAACGTGCTCCAGGACGCCACCACCGCCGGCGAGGCGCTCCAGACCACGCTGCAGGCCATCGACCGCATCCGCGGCAGCAGCCGGGAAGCCCTTCAAGTCATCGAGAACCTCGGCCAGCGGACCTCGCAGATTGGAAACATCCTCGACGTCATCGACGATGTCGCCGAGCAGACCAACCTCTTGGCGCTCAACGCCGCCATCATCGCTGCCCAGGCCGGCGAGCACGGCAAGGGTTTCGCGGTGGTGGCCGATGAGATTAAGGAGCTGGCCGAGCGCACGGGCGCCTCCACCAAGGAGATTTCCGAGCTCATCTCCGCCGTGCAGGCCGAGAGCCAGAACGCCCGCGCGGCGGTCGAGCAAGGGTTCCGCACGGTCCAGGAGGGGGTGGAGCTCGGAAGCGAAGCGGAAGAGGCGCTGAAGAAGATTTCTGCCTCCGCAAGCAAGAGCACGCTGATGGTGAAGGCCATCGCCCGGGCCACCGTGGAGCAGTCCCGCAGCAGCAAGTCGGTTACCGCCGCGGTCCAGCGCATCGCCGATGCGGTGGAGGCGGTGCGCCGCGCCACCGCCGAGCAGGAGCGCGGCGCCGGGCAAATGACCGAGCGTGCCCATCGCATGCTGTCGGTCACCACCCAGGTGGAGCGCGCGACCGAGGACCAGCTCGAGCGCAGCCGGCAGATTGCCCGCTCGCTCGCCAGCATCCGCGAGATGACCGGCGCGGTCAGCCGTGCCCGCGGCGCCCAGGCGGCAGCCACCGAGCGGGTGCTGGCGGCCGTGGAGGCCATCCGCGTGGTGGCCGACGCGCAGGGAAGCAGCGTGCGGCAGCTGGAGACCGTCATCGACGACTTGCAGCACCAGTCCGAGGTGCTGCGCGCCGAGGTTCAGAGGTTCAAGGTGTGAGCGGCCCGCCTTCGCATCGCCTCTCCGAGCGGCGGCTGGTCTTCCTCATCGGCGCCGTGCAATTCGTCAACATCCTCGACTTCGTGATGGTGATGCCGCTCGGCCCGGATTTCGCGCGGGTGCTGGGCATTCCCCTGTCCAAGCTGGGCCTGGTGGGCGGCAGCTACACCCTGGCGGCCGCCACCGCCGGCCTGGCCGGCTCCTTCTTCCTGGACCGCTTCGACCGGCGCTCGGCCCTGGCGGTGGCCATGGCCGGGCTGGCGCTGGGCACCTGCGCCGGCGGTCTGGCCACCGGGCTCCCCTCGCTGCTGGCCGCCCGCCTGCTGGCTGGCCTCTTCGGAGGGCCGGCGACTTCGCTGTCGCTGAGCATCGTCGCCGACGCGGTTCCTGAGGCGCGGCGAGGAAAGGCGCTGGGGGCGGTGATGGGGGCCTTCAGCGTGGCCTCGGTGGTGGGGCTGCCGGCGAGCCTGAAGCTGGCCGAGTGGGCCGGCTGGCGCGCGCCCTTCTTCGTCGTCGCCGGCCTCGGACTCCTCATCACCACTGCCACCATCGCCCTGTTGCCTCCCATGCGCGAGCACCTGCGGGCCGCCGTCGCCGGCCGGAGGGCGGCCGCGCCCCTGTTTCGGCGCACCGTGGTGCAGTCCTACGCCATGACCGCGGTCGTCATGGGAGCGGGATTCCTCCTCATCCCCAACCTCTCCGCCTACGTCCAGCACAACCTCGGCCTGCCCAGAAGCGCGCTGTGGACGCTGTACGGCGCCGGCGGACTGGTGAGCTTCGTCTCGCTTGCGCCTGGTGGGAAAGCTGGTGGACCGCCTGGGCAGCTTCCGGGTGGGGACGGTCGGGTCCGTGCTGATGGCGTGTGCCGTCTGGCTCGCCTTCGTCGATGTCCCACCCCAGCCCCCGGTGTTGCCGCTCTTCCTCTTCTTCATGTTCGCCCTGTCGGTGCGAAACGTGTCCTACAGCACCCTGGCCTCCAAGGTGCCGGCGCCCGGCGAGCGGGCGCGCTTCATGTCGTTCCAGTCCGCCGTGCAGCACCTGGCCAGCGCCGCCGGGGCCATCACCTCTGCGCTGGTGCTGGCCGAGGGGCCGGGAGGCCGGCTGCTGCATGTCCGGCGCCTGGCGGCCCTCTCCCTGGCACTGACGGCGGCGCTCCCGGTGCTGCTGTTTCGGGTGGAGCGGGCAGTCGGTCGAGGCCAGGGCGGCTCGCCGCTGGCAGCCAAGGGCGACACCGACCTTGGACCACCCGCGGGGGGAATGGCGCGCCCGCTCAAGAAGGTTTAAGAGCGTCCTCCAGAGACACACCATGTTCAACCTCGGCGCCGGAGAAATTGCCCTCATCAGCGTGGTGGCGCTGCTCTTGCTTGGGCCCGGACAAGCTGCCCGAGCTGGCCCGGGGCCTCGGGAAGTTCTTCCGCGAGTTCCGCAAGCACACCGACGACGTGCGCGTCATGGTGGAGCGCGAGTTCTACCGCATGGACCAGGACGTGCTTGCGGACAAGAAGCCGCCCTCCACCTCGCCCGAAGTCAGCCGGGTCGACGTCTCACGCTTCGGGCTGCCGTTGAATGCACCCGGCGAGGCGAACCCGACAGATTCTCCCTCCGCCCAGCTTCCCTCCCTTCCCGGCGCCGGAGGGGGTGGTGGCCTCGCGGCCTCCCGTCCCAGCCCCGGCCCCGGCCCCAGCGCCGGACAGCCCGGCCCCCGCCACCTCAACCGACACCCCTGCCCGGAGCGAGCCGCACGCCGATGTTGTCCCCGGACGTGACGCCTGAGCCGGAAGGCCAACGCCTGAGCCTCGCCGAGCACCTGGGCGAGCTCCGGTCCCGCCTTCTGCGCTGCACCCTGGCGGTGCTGGTGCTGGGCATCCTCGGGCTCGTCTTCGCGCGTCCCATCTTCGGGGCACTGATGCGCCCCGTCCTGGAGGCGCTGCCACCCGGCCAGCGCAGCCTCATCTACACCTCCGGCATCGAGGAGCTGAACGTGCTGATGAAGGTCGGCCTGTATGCCGGCATCTTTCTCAGCACGCCAGTCATCCTCTGGCAGCTGTGGGGCTTCGTCTCCCCGGGCCTGTACCCGACGGAGCGGCGCTACGCTGCCCCGTTCGTCCTGCTGGGCTCGCTCGCCTTTCTGGCCGGGGCCGCCTTCTGCTACTTCGTACTGTTGCCCACCATGTTCCGCTTCTTACTCACCGGCGAGTCAGCCCCGGTGCAAGCGCGGGTGGAACAGGCGCAGGCTCGCGAGGCGGAAGTGCTACGCCTGGTGAGTCTCGGCGCCTTTGACCGGGCGGCCGAGCAAGCCACCGTGACGCAGACCGCCCTGCATGCCAGCGGGGACGGACAGGTGGCCGGGGACGGCACACAGCAGGTGTCGGGCGCCGTCGACCGGCAAGCGCGGTTTCAAGCCCTCGGCCGCCTCTTCGACGCCATGCGCGCCGCACTCGGCCCCTCCGGTGCGCCAGCGCTGCGAAAGGCGATGGACCGGCGGATGACTGCCTTGGATGCGCTGCAGGCCGGGCGGGACAGCGCCGCCGACACGGCCATGGAGGAGTCGGCCGCCCTGGTCGCCGGCGCCGCTGGAGCCCAGGGCGGCGAGGTGGCCCGGGTGTGGGCGCTGGAGCGGGCGGTGGCCTCCGGCCAACACCAACTGGCGACCGAGGCGTGGACACGTCCGCTGTTGACGATGAGCGAGCAGCTGTCGCTGGTGCTGCTGCTGCTGCTGGCGCTGGGGATTATTTTCGAACTGCCGCTGGTGATGGCCCTGCTGGCGGCGCTGGGCATCGTGAAGTCCCGCTTCCTGATGCGCTACCAGCGCCACGCCATCATCGTCTGCCTCATCGTCGCGGCCATCATCACGCCCACCGGGGACGCGGTGAACCTGATGCTGATGGCCGGGCCGATGATTGCCTGCTACGAGTTGGGCGTGCTCGCCGCCTGGTTGATTGAGCGGCGCAAGTCCCGGAACGCTGCCGAGACGGCGCTCACGCCGGTGGGCTGAGGCAAGGCTTTTCAGTCCACCACGAGCTTGACCGCAATGTTGCCCCGGGTGGCGCGGCTGTAGGGGCACACCTGGTGCGCGGCCTCCATTAGCGCCTGGGCGGCCGGCTTCTCCACCCCCGTCAGCTTGCCGTGCAACTCCACCGACAGCCCGAAGCCACCGTCGTCCGTCTTGCCGATGGTGACGTGGGCGGTGATGGAGGCGTCCTGCAGCGACGCCTTCTGCGTCCGGGCCACCAGGCGCAGCGCGCTCTCGAAGCAGGCCGAGTACCCGGCGGCGAAGAGCTGCTCGGGATTGGTGCCCTTGCCCCCCGGCCCGCCGAGCGAGGTGGGCATGGCGAGCGCCATGTCGATGAGACCATCATCGGACAGGACACGTCCGGTGCGTCCGCCGTGCGCGCTGGCGACGGCGGTGTACAGAGGCTGGAAGGCCATGGGGAAGGTTCCTATGGGGCGAGAGTGCGATGCGGAGGGCGCGCCTCGGTTGCGGCGTCAGCCGCGCCTGCCGTCACGGCCGGAGCGGCGGGCAACCAGAAGCAGAAGGAACAAGCTCGCGACCCCTGGCGGCGCTCCACCGCTGCTGCTGCAGCCGGTGGACGTCACGGTGGGCAGCGTGGAGGTGGACGTCAGGACGTCGTCCGCGCTCGTCGCTGTGGCGCTGACGGTGGCCTGCACGCGGAAGGGGTGGGGGGCGCCGGTCGGGACGTGCAGGGTGACGACCGTCAGCAAAAGCGCACCCGGGGCGAGGGTGCCCAGCGCGCAGGGGAATGCCGCGGACGGGCAGGCTCCAGCCGAGGAGACGACGCTGACCCCGGGCGGGAGTGCCAAGCTGAGGTTCACCTCGGTGGCCGCGGTCGGGCGGCGGTTGACCAGCGTCACCAGGTAGGTGCTGTCGGCGTTGGGGTACACCTGCTGCGCCAGGGCCTTCGTCACCACCACCGACAGGCCGTTCACCACCGTCCATCCGAGGTCCGACAGGACGGCCGGAGTGAGGTCCAGACTGGAGCGGACGCTGGGCTCGATGCTCGGCTCCATCAGCAGGGCCGGCGCGGCGCTGGTGTCGAAATGGGACACCGACGAGGCGCTGACCACCGCCGTCGGCGTGTACAGCAGCACCCGGGTCCCGGAGCTGTCCACCCCGGCGCGCAGCGGACTCTCCCCGAAGGTGCCGGTGACGGGGCCGACCGCAGCCTGCTCGGCGATGGCGGTGCCCGTCTCCAGCGAGGTGAAGCCGACCGGGATGGACAGCGCTGGCGAGCCACTCGGCGTCACCAGGGGCGCGCCAGGCAAGTAGTTGAAGAGGATGACACCCACCGCGCCAGCGTCCTGGGCGCGATTGGCCTTGTCCCAGAAGCGGCAGAAGGTGCCCGCGTCGGGGTTGCTTCGCTGGATGAGGACGAGATGGCCCGCGACCTCGCCGGGATTGGTGAAGTCGCTACAGCCGTCCAGGGGGGCGGCGGCGGCGATGGGCGCCGAGCCCTCGACCCACGGCCCGCTGAAGCTGGCCCGCGCCAAGGGCACCGGGTTCTGGAGCGCTGGGACATTCACGCTCAAGGTGGGGAGGTACTGCAGGACGTCCGGCACCGCCGCTGCCAGTGCCGGCCCCTCCAGCGCCAGGCTGCCGGCGGTGTCGGCGAGGTACCTCCGCTCGAGGGCCGTCTGGGACTGCCAGGTGGCGTTGTCCGGCACGTCCCACACGTGGAAGTCGAAGACGGATGGCTGGTATTGCCCGAAGCTTCCGCTGTAGGCGTCCACGAAGGACAAGAAGCCCAGGCCGTGGGCCATCTCGTGAAGGAACAGCGAGACGAGCTCGTTCTGGGAGGAGGTCCCGCCGCCCACCAGCCCGGGGTAGTAGCTGTGACCCTCCAAGCAGTCGGGCGTCCCGACGCCGGCGTTGAAGCGGGAGATGATGTGCGCCTGGCCCGGCGTGAGCTCCCTCCCCAGCAGCGCGTTGGCGAGGGCCACCGGGTAGGCAGCCCCCGGGACCGGAAGCGCTGCCCCCGTGACGATGGTTGCCGTCTGGGTGATGCCGAGGATGCCAGTGGTGGGCCCGCAGGTGAGGCGTCCGTCCTGCTCGGGGGTGACGAAGGCGCTGTCGACGACGATGCCCACCTGACTCTTCAGCGTGGCTCCCCAGATGCTGGCGGCGTACTGCAGCGCGATGATGGCCTGGTCGCCGCGGGTGGTCCCGAAGTTGAGGCCCACCGGGCTGGCCGGCGTCGGGTCGTTGAGGCCCTGCCCCGGCGCATTGGTATCCAGAATGGAGATGTCGGCCCCCTGCGCCCCGTGCGCGGACAGCGCGAGGACGGCCAAGGAGACGACAAGGGTGCGCATGAACCCCCCTGGGGGCATCTCGCTAGACGCTACCGCGCCGCCGATGCAGGGCGAGTCCGAAGGCGAGTCCCAGAAGGCCGAGCACGGTCGCCGGCTCTCCGCTGGTGCTGCAGCCGCTCTTGCCCGTGACGGAGAAGGCGTAGGAGGCGCTGTTGTTGCCCGGGTTCGGGTCCTGCGTCGTGGAGCTGACGGTGGCGGTGAAGGTGGCCCCACTCGCGAACCCGGCCGGGACCGCGAAGCTGCTGGTCACGCTGACCGAGGCACCGGCAGTAAGGGTTCCCACGGTGCACGGGAACGCCCCTGTGCAGACGCCGCTGTTGGCACTGAAGGTGGGGGGGTTGGCCGCGCCGGACACCGCGCCGTTGAGAACCACCCCGGTGGCCGTGCCTGGCCCGGCGTTGGTGACGGTGGTGACCAGCGTCGCCGTCGAGCCGGGGATGACCGCCGAGGGGCCAGTCACGCTCACCTTCACGTCTCCGCCGGTCGCCACCGTCTGGGTGGTGGTGGCAGTCAAGCTGTCGGCGGCGCTGGGCGAGGAGGGGGTGAGGGTGACGCTCACCGGGAAGGGCCCAGAGGCAGTCGCGGCCACCTGCAGGGTGGTGACGACGATGACCACGTCGCCCGCCTGCATCGGCCCAAAGGTGCAGGGAAAACCCGAACATCCCGCTGGACCGGAGACGGTGGAGACGACGTTGCTGCTGGAAGGAGGCGTCAGCGCGAGCGTCACGCTGTTGATGGCGGTCGGGCGGCGGTTGATGACGGCGATGACGTAGCTACTAGTGTTCCCCGCCACCACCAGTGGCTCGAGCAGCTTCACCACCCCGACGGTGAGGCCCTCCACCACCGACCAGCCCAGGTCCGACATCACGTCGGGCGTGAAGTCCATGTCGAGCCGGATGTCGGGCTGGATGGCGAACTCCATGTTCAGTGTCCGCGGGTAGGAATTGGCATTCCAGTGGATGACCGACGAGCCGGGACTCACCGTCGAGGGCGTGTAGAGCAGCACCCGGGTTCCGCTCGGGTCCGTGTTGGACACCTGGGCCCCGGAGCCGAAGTTCGCCGTCACAACGCCCGCCTGCAGCTCGCTCTGAAGGGCGTCCCCATCCGCCTGGCTGATGAAGACCGCCGGCGTGCTCAGCGCTGGAGTCCCGGACATCGTCACCAGCCCCTCGACGTGGTTGTCGAAGATGATGACGCCGGCCGCCCCAGCGTCCGCGGCGCGTTCGGCCTTGCTTAGGAAGGTGCACACCACCCCGGCGTCCGCGTAGCTGCGCTGGATGAGGGCGTAGTTGCCCGCAATCGCTGCGCGATTGGTCAGGTCGCTGCAGGCATCGAGCGGGATGGCCGCCACCAGCGGTGCCGAGCCGACCAGCGGCCCGGAGAACTCCCCCTTGGCAAAGCCGACCTGGGTGGTGACGCCAGCAAAATGGGTGAGAAGTTCGGGCGGCGGTGCCAGGTAGGTGGGGATGTCCTTGCGGACCGCCGGTCCGTCGAAGGCCAGGCCGGACGGGGTACTGGCCAAGAGTCGCCGGGTGGCAGCGGTCTCGCTCGTCCAGGGGACTCCGGCGTCCACGTCGAAGATGTGGAAGTCGAAGATGGACAAATCGTTGCTTTCCGCCAGGCCGCTGCCGGGATTCACCAGGGACGAGTACCCGAGCCCGTGACCGAACTCGTGATTTAGGGTGGTGAACAGGCTGACCTGGCCGTTGGGGATGTTGCCGTCCAGTCCGAAGTACCAGGCCGCGGGAAACGCACAGGCGCTCGTTCCGAGGTCCCCGTTGATGTTGACCTGGAACTGGGTACCGCCCAGCGCCTGGTCCGTCCCGGCAAGCGCGTTGGCCAGCGCGAAGTCATAGCCGGCGGTGGGGTTGGGAAAGGTGGTGCTGGTGACGTAGCCGCTCGGCGAGGTGTAGGCCAGGACGGTGGAGTTGGAGGTACAGGTGAAGACCGAATCGGTCGCGGCGCTGTTGAACTGGCTGTCGATGACGATGGGAACGGCGCTCCGCACGCTGGCGCCCCACATCGCCGCGGTGGTCTGGAAGACGATGAGCGCCTGCTGCCCACGGGTGGTTCCAATATTCACCGAGACTGGCTGGGCCGGCGTCGGGTCGTCGAAGCCAGCGGCCTGGGTGTTGGCGATGGACAGGTCTGCCGCCCAGGCGGAGGAGGAGCCCAAGAGGCCCACCGCGGCGGGGAGGATGGCCAGGAGGCGGTGCGCCTTCACTGGGCCGCCTTGGCGGGTGAAGCCGAGGCGGGCTCGCCCAGAAACGCATCGGCTTCATCGGCCGAATCCACGCAGCGCGTGCTCACCGTGCCGTCCGGGTTGGTCTTGGCGACCAGGACCTCGTTGAAGCCTCCGCGAATGCGAATGATGCGCGTGCCGGGAACGGGCCCGGCGGAGACGTCGAGGTTCTCAGCGCCGCGCGCGGTGAGCTGGCGGACGCTCTCGTGGAGGTCCGGGGCGGCCGCGAGCCCGGCAGCGGGTCCGCGCGCCGGGGAGGGCGCAGAAATTGCGGGACCTGGGCCATTCGCCGAGCAGGCGGCGAGCAGGACCAGCATCCAGGGGAAGGCCTTGGCTGGGTGGAAAGTCATGGAGGGCACCGGGGGAGATTAACCCGGCACACCCCAAGTTGGTTGCCACGCTTTTGGCGTTCGCCGCCACCTTCAAATTCATCCCGGGGCCGTCTCCTCTGCCCCCGGTGCAGTGTGTTACTCATGCCACCATGGGTGACGGTGTAGACAAGGAAGCCCGGGAGCGGGCCAAGGCCATCGCCGAGCAGCAGAGAGCCGAGCGGCGCCAGCGCAAGCGCCGCTGCGTTCTGTGCGGCGTCGAGGAGTCGGAGCGCACGCCCCTGGGACCCCACCCGGACGGCATTGGCCCGGCCTGCCGGGAAGAGGCCGCCTGCATGGCGCGTCGCGCCACCCGCTGACAACGTCACCCCGTCCGCCCGTCCTGCAGCTTTCCCGTCTCGTTGCTGACAGGTGGACTTTGGACATATGACGGCTAGCCGATGGGCGGGCAGGCGTTCACGGGGGTCAAGGTGTTCTCCACCACACTCGCGCGGGACCGCGAGGTCATGGGAGAGGCCATCACCCGCTGGCTACGGGAGAACCCGAACGCTGAAATCGTCGACAAGGTCGTGACGCAGAGCTCGGATAAGGAGTTCCACTGCCTCACCATCACGCTCTTCTTCCGCCCGAGGCCCTAGCCGCTCCAACTGGGCGCCATCCGCTTGCGTCGCCAGGCCCGGCTCGTCAGTCTTCCCCGTCTCGATGCCACGACGACGTCACCTCGGCCCCGGCTTCCCCGGCATGCGCAGCGCCGCCGTGCGGCTCGCCGTGGCGCTGGTTGCGGGCTCGGTCCTCTACGCGCTTCTGCGACAGAGCTACGGCTCGGCGCTTCTCCTCACGCCGGCGGACGTCCTGGGCCGGTTCTGGCTGTGGCAGCCGCTTACCTACTGCCTCATCGAGACCAGCCCAATGGGCGTCATCTTCTCCGCCCTCGTGCTGTGGCAGGTGGGCGGCTCGCTCGAGCAAAGCTGGGGACCGCGACGGCTGGTGACCTTCGCGCTGGGGACGACGGTGCTGGCAGGCCTGCTCACTGTCGCCCTGGCGGTCCTGGTCCCCGCCCTGGCACCGGTGAGCTTCGGCGGCGGCTGGGTGATGGGCATTAGCCTGTGGGTGGCCTTCGGGCTGTCCCTGGGCCGGGTCGGGACCAACTTCTGGGGCCTCCCGGTCTCGGGCAACATCCTGGCCCTCATCGGCGTCGGCTTCGTCTTCCTCGAGGGCGCCTTCTACGGCTGGCTATTGGTGGTCCCCTCGGTGCTGGGCCTGCTACTGGCCGCCGGCTACCTCAAGGTTGGTGGCCCCGAGCTGTGGTGGCTCCGCTTCCAGTCCTGGCGCCTGCACCGCCGGCTGCGGGGCCGCTCCAAGCACCTCAAGCTGGTGGCGCCCGACCGCAACACCCCGCGGGATTCGGACCGGTACCTGCACTGAGAGGTGCAACGCGGGCCCAGCCCGAGTATGCATTCCCGCCCACGTTCACTTTTGAGGAGATAGATGCGTACTGCCATCGCTGCGCTTGCCGTTTTCGCCCTGCCCTTGTCCGCCCATGCTTCGGAGTGGGGCTTCGACTCTGCTCACACGAGCGCTCAGTTCGCCGTGAAGCACATGATGGTCTCCACGGTGCGTGGCGCCTTCAGCGGCGTTAGCGGCTCAGTGCACCTCGACGACAAAGACGTCACCAAGAGCACGGTCGAGGCAACCATCCCGCTCGACACGGTGGATACCCGCGAGCCAAAGCGGGACGGCCACCTCAAGTCGCCGGACTTCTTCGACGTGGCGAAGTTCCCGACCATGACGTTCAAGTCCACCAAGGTCGCTCCCGGCCAGGGCGGTAAGCTCATCATCGACGGCGTCCTCACCCTGCATGGCGTGAGCAAGCCGGTGGTGCTGGAGGCGGAAATCACGCCCGAGGTCAAGGGGATGGGCGGCCGGGTCAGCCGGGGCGTCTCGGCGACCACCAAGGTGAACCGGAAGGACTTCGGCCTGGTGTGGAACAAGCCCCTCGAGACGGGCGGCGTACTCATCGGCGACGACGTCAACATCCAAATCGACGCCGAGCTCCAGCCCAAGTCCTAGCGCCGGCGCGGCCCGCCGGGGGCGGTCACCCGGTGGTGATGGACTGCACACCGCCCCGGTAGACGTAGACGCGGGCGGTGTTGGTGCGGGCGTCGGAGGGGACCACGAAGAAACCCGGCTCGCTGCCGGCGTGGTCCTCGGAGTAGCCCACCACCTGGCGTCCGTCCCGGAACGTCACCTGCACCCGCTCACCACGCGTGGGCGGGTGCTTGGCACCGGGGGCGAGGACGAAGAAGACGGCCTTCAGCCGCTGGGAGGGAATTCTCACCATGCGCCCGTCCTGCTGCTGCAAGGGCAACACGTCGTCCTGCAGGTCGAGGTCATGGACGGTGCCCCGGTGCACCTGGCCCTCGAGGGTGTGAATCACCACCCGGTGTTCGCCGTCGACGAAGCCGGGGTTGAGCATCATCGGTGGTCCAAACACGCCTTGCGTGCCCGCCGGCGGCGTCGGCACAGGATGCGCTCGTTCCGGAGCCGCCGGGCGTGGGGGTTCCACCTCGTCCACCAGCTCGAGCAGGGGCAGGGCCGTCTCTTCCTCGGTGGCCACTGGCTTCAGCGCGGGCGGCGCGGGGACCGCCTTGGGAGTGATGGTGCGGCTGGGGGCCGCGTTGCTCGGCACCAGCTGCGGCGCCCGGGGCGTGGCGACCGGCGTCGCCGTCCGCGGCGAAACCGGCCGTTCGGGCACCGCCGGCGGCGGAGTGGCGGGCGCCCTGGCCGTGGCCGGGACGGGCTGCCCCGGCCGTTCCAGCGTGCTGCGCGCAAAGGCCCCGGGCGAGACGGCACTCGCTGGCGCCAGGGGGACGTCCGGCGGGGCCACCGGCTCCCGGGCGGCTTTCTTCGCCTCCGGCGCTGGGGCGGCAACGCCGGCGCTGGCGCCGGAGGGCGGCCGGGGCGCCTTCAGCGCAGCGCTGGACATGAAGGCGGGAAGGCCGGGCTCCGTCCGTTGCCAGTTGGGAGGCGTGGGAGGCGTCGGTACCTGGGTCGGCGGCTTTGGAAACTGGAAACCCCGAATACCTCCGCTGCCCGGTGGCGGTGACACCGGGAACGGCGGCAGCGGCGCGGGCGTCGAGAGCTCCTCCACCAAGTCCTCGTCTCCGACAGTCTCTACCATCTCCTCGGCCGGGGCTTCCGCGGGGAGCGACTCTGGCCAGGGGTCGAGACCGCTCATGCCGAGTGACTCACCGGCGCGGGCGAACTCCTCCGCATTGAGAACCGGCGGTGCGGCGGAGTCGGGCGCCCAGGTGGACACCGGGCTGGGCGCCGGGGCCGGTGGGGCGCCGCTGGACGGCGCCGGCTCCTCTGGCCCGGGCACCACCAGGCCGGCCCCTGGGACGTCCTGCAGGGCCTCCGGGACGGCCTGCAGAGGAAGCGGGGCTGGCGTGAGGGAAGCGGCGCCCAACTCCTCGTCGGCCGGGGCGTCGGGCGCGAAGGCTGGCAGGGGCAGCGGGGCCGGGGTGAGAGAAGCGGCACCCGCTTCCTCGGCAGAGGCCTCGAGCACCTCGGTCTGCAGCGGGAGAGGGACCGGGGTGAGAGGCAGGGCCCCCCCGTCGTCGGCGGGGGCCTCGGGTACCACGGCCTGCAGCGGGAGGGGGGCCGGGGTGGCGGGGAGGGCGACCTCGTCGTCGGCCGGGGCGTCGGGCGCGAAGGCTGGCAGGGGCAGCGGGGCCGGGGTGAGAGACAGTGCCCCCGCGTCGTGGGCGGGGGCGTCCGGGACGACGGCCTCCAGCCGCAGGGGCGCCGGGATGGGGGGGAGCGCGCCCTCGTCGGCGGCGGTGTCCGACTGAAGGGGGAGTGGGGCAGCCGTCAGGGGCGCGTCGTCCTGGGCGAGGCCGGCCGACGCCTTACCGGCAAGCGCGTCCGATGGCTGCGCCTCGCCCGCCAACTCCGCCAGGCCCTGGGCCTGAAAGCTGTCGGCCGAGGCCGTGTCCTCCGGGAGCTCAATCGCCTCGTTTCCCTGGCGGGAGTAGGAGATGAATTCCGCGGCAGCAGCCAGCTGCACCGGGTCGTCGGGGGAGCCACCCAAGTCGACCGTGCGCGTCTCCTGCTGGGGCCGGGCTGCCGGTGCTTCGTCGAAAGGCGCAGGTGGCGGCTCATCCAGCCCAGGGTCCGTCGGCCGCTCAGCAGCGGTGTTGGACCAGGCCGGGGCGTCGAGCGCTGGCCCGACCCAGGAGGAGGAGGCCGGTGCGGAAGGGCTGTCCAGCGAGGGCCCAGTCCAGGAGTCCGCGTCCTTTGCTGCGGCGGAGGGGGGAGGTCCGGGGGCCACCCCCTCCACCGGCCCGCCAGGAATCTGCTCCCACGCCGGCGCGTCCACCGGAGTGGCACGCGCCGCCGGCGGAGCGGGCGGGGGGGCGAGCGGCGCCGCTGGCCGGGACGCGGCGACGGCCTGCCGGGGTTCCACCTCCGCCGGAGCTGGCGGTGTAGACAAGTCGACGTTCGCTGGCTCGGGCGGTAGCCCAAGCTGGCGCCGCAGCGCCACCCATCGAGCCGCTTCGGGCTCGGTGAGTGCGCTCTGGTTTCGCCTCTCGCTGAGGGTACGCAGCTCGCGGATGGCTGCGCGCGTGTCGGACATCCGTCGCTCTGTCGCGGCCGTCCCCCAGTGGAGGACGCGGGCCGCTTTTCTCGAAAAGGCAGACGGGAGTGTACGGCCTTTTTCGCAGCTGGGCAGTTTGCCGACGCTTGTCGGATGTTTGGCGCTGATGTGGGTTTGGGGTGGAAGCCCCGGCGCCAATCCGCTACGACGTTCCTCGGTCCGGACGCAGTGCAATGTCCGGTCGCTGATGTGTCACACGGCGGCGGCTTGCCCACACCGGTCGGTGTGGCGCAGAACCGGGGGGACTTCCCCTGCCGTCGCGCTACCCCAGGGAGCATGCCCCCGTGCCCAGCCCAAGCATCGCGCAGCTCGCCATCAACACCCTGCGGACGCTGAGCATCGATGCCGTCCAGAAGGCCAACTCCGGCCATCCCGGGGCGCCGATGGGCTTTGCCCCGGTGGCCTACACCCTGTTTCGCGACCAGCTTCGCTATGACCCGGCCGAGCCGCTGTGGCCCAACCGCGACCGATTCGTCCTGTCCAACGGGCACGCGTCGATGTTGCTGTACTCGACGCTGTTCCTCGCCGGCGTGCGAAGCGTGGACAAGGACGGCAAGGTCGGAGCGGGGCCAGCGGTGTCGCTGGACGACATCAAGGCGTTCCGGCAGCTGGGCAGTCGGACGCCGGGGCACCCCGAGTACGGGCTCACCACCGGGGTGGAGGCGACGACGGGCCCGCTGGGGCAAGGGCTGGGGAACAGCGTGGGGATGGCCATCGCCTCGCGGTGGCTCGGGACTCGCTACAACCGGCCCGGCCAGACGCTCTTCGACTTCAACGTGTACGCCATCTGCGGCGATGGCTGCCTGATGGAGGGCATCTCCTCCGAGGCCGCATCGCTGGCCGGCCACCTCCGGCTGTCCAACCTGTGCTGGATTTACGACAACAACCACATCAGCCTAGACGGGAAGACAGCGCTCTCCTTCTCTGAGGATGCCGCGGCGCGCTTCGCTTCCATGGGTTGGGCGGTCGCCCATGTCGACGATGCGAACGACCTCACCAAGCTCGCCGGGGCCTTCGCCTTCTTCAAGGGGATGCAAGACCGGCCCACGCTGCTCATCGTGGATAGCCACATCGGCTACGGCTCCCCGAAGAAGCAGGACACCAGCGCCGCCCACGGCGAGCCGCTGGGTGCGGAGGAAGTCCGCGCCGCCAAGCGCAACTACGGCTGGCCGGAGGACGCGCAATTTCTCGTCCCGGATGGCGTGCAGGAGGATTTTGCGCAGGGGCTGGGCAAGCGGGGCCGGGCGGCGCGCGAGGCCTGGCAGCAGACGTTCCTGGAGTACCGCCGCGAGCACCCGGACCTTGCTCAGGAAATCGACTGGATGGCGCGGCGCGACCTGCCGCAGGGATGGGAAGCGGCGCTGAGCGCCTTTCCCTCGGACGCCAAGGGGATGGCAACGCGGGAGTCGTCCGGCAGGGTGCTGGAAGCGCTCGGCGAGCGCATCCCGTGGATTGTTGGCGGTGCCGCCGACCTAAGCGGCTCGACTCGGACGGCCTTCAAGGGCGAGGGTCCAATGGAGGCCGACCACCCCGCTGCGCGCAACGTCTATTACGGGGTTCGCGAGCACGCCATGGGAGCCGTCGTCAACGGCCTGGTGCTGAGCGGGCTTCGGGGCTACGGAGCCACCTTCTTCACCTTCACCGACTACATGCGCACGCCCATCCGGCTTTCCGCGCTAATGGAGATTCCGTCGCTGTGGGTGATGACCCACGACTCCATCGGGCTTGGCGAGGATGGGCCGACGCACCAGCCCATTGAACAGCTCGCCGCACTCCGCGCCGTCCCGCATCTCCTCGTCTTCCGCCCGGCCGATGCCAACGAAGTCGTCGAGTGCTGGCGCGTGCTGTTGCAGCACAAGCATCGCCCGTCCATGCTGGTGCTGAGCCGTCAGGCGTTGCCCACCTATGACCGGAGCCAGTTCGGCGCCGCGGCCGGAACAGCACGCGGGGCGTACGTGCTGGCCGAGGCCGCCGGCGGTCTGCCGCAGGTCTTGCTGCTTGCGACCGGCAGCGAGGTGTCCATGGCGGTGGCCGCCCGCGCCCTTTTGGCCGAGGGCGGCATCCGCGCAC
Organism: uncultured delta proteobacterium; assembly: GCA_963760425.1. GTDB lineage: Bacteria > Myxococcota > Myxococcia > Myxococcales > Myxococcaceae > JADGRA01. Next base: position 66,593 of record CAVXCY010000001.1, read on the forward strand.
GGGTGGTAAGCATGCCCTGCTGGCAACTGTTCGAGGAGCAGGACGCCGCCTACCGGGAGAGCGTCCTGCCCGAAGCGGTGACGGCCCGGGTGTCGGTGGAGGCGGCGGCAGTCCTGGGGTGGGACAGGTACGTGGGCCCGCGTGGCACCATCCTCGGAATGCGCAGCTTCGGCGCCTCGGCGCCGATAAAGGACGTCCACAAGCACTTCGGCTTCACGCCGGAGCACATCGCCGAAGCGGCACGGGCCCTGGTCCAGGGCAGGAGGTAGGGCCGTGGCGCCGACCCACCCCTTGCCTGCTTCCGGGGAGCGCGCCAGCCCAGGGCCGTCGCGCCACCCCGGCCGTCCGCGGCGGCCAAATGCTAGGGAGACACCATGAACCCCATCAAACAGCTCGGGCAGGCAGGCCAAAGCGTCTGGCTGGACTTCATGCAGCGAAGCCTGCTCACCACCGGAGCGCTGGGCAGGCTCATCGATGAGGATGGCATTCGGGGGCTGACGTCCAACCCCACCATCTTCGAGAAGGCGGTGGCGGGGAGCCACGACTACGACGAGCTGTTCGCCGAGCTCGGGCCTCAGGGGAAGACGGTCCCGCAGGCCTACGACGTTCTGACGCTTCGGGACATCCGCGACGCGGCCCGCATCTTCCGCCCGGTGTGGGAATCCTCCTCCCACCGCGACGGGTACTGCTCGCTCGAGGTCTCCCCCAAACTGGCCCACGACACCAAGGGGTCCATCGAGGAGGCGCGCCGGCTGTGGAAGGCCCTGGGAGCGCCCAACGTGATGATTAAGATTCCGGGAACGACCGAGGGCGTCCCGGCCATCGAGCAGTGCATCGGCGAGGGCATCAACATCAACGTCACGCTCCTCTTCAGCCAGGAGGCGTACGTCAGCGTCGCCGAGGCGTACCTGCGGGGCCTCGAGCGACGGGCGAAGGAAGGCCAGGACGTGTCGGGGCTGGCCTCGGTAGCCAGTTTCTTCGTCAGCCGTATTGACTCCGAGGTGGAGAAGCGAGTCGGCCAGGCCCGTGGCCAGGGTGTCGACGAACGACGGTCGAGACTCTTCGACGCGGTACTCGGCAAGGTGGCCATCGCCAATGCCAAGCTCGCCTACCGACGCTACCAGGCCCTCTTCAGCGGACCACGGTGGGAAGCGCTGGCGAAGAAGGGCGCGCACAGCCAGCGGGTGCTGTGGGCGAGCACCGGAACCAAGAACCCCAAGTACTCCGACGTCCTCTACGTGGAGGAACTCATCGGTCGGGATACGGTGAACACCGTGCCGCCGGCCACGTTGGACGCCTTCCGGGACCATGGCAAGGTTCGAGCGAGCCTCACCGAGGACCTTCCCAGCGCGGAGAACACCCTGCGCGCACTCGAGGAAGCGGGAATCCCGATGAAGGACGTCACGGACGCGCTGGTGGTGGACGGGGTGAAGAAGTTCGCCGAATCTTTCGACGACCTCTTCAAGGCGATTGGCGACCGCCTGCGCGCCCACGGGGGCAAGGCGTGACCGTTTTCCAGGTGCAGACAGTAGGTAAGGGACCTTCGTGAATGCGCCGCCGGTAAAGACGGGAGCCGAGGTGCGGGTGGGAGACCCGTGCGTGGTGGTCATCTTCGGCGCCTCGGGCGACCTCACCCAGCGCAAGCTGGTGCCGGCGCTCTTCAACCTTCAGAACCAGGGCTTTCTGGCCCGGGACATCGGCGTGGTGGGCGTGGCCCGCTCGGAGATGTCGCACGTCAGCTTCCGCGAGAAGATGAAGCCCGAGGAGTTGGCCCTGGCCACCGAGGAGGCGCGCAAGGCCTGGGGAGTGCTCTCCGAGCGCATCTTCTACCAGGCGGGCGATGTGGCCCGGCCCGAGACCTTCAAGCAGCTGCGCGACTTTTTGGCCAAGCTGGATTCGCAGCTGAAGACGCCCGGCAACTACATGTTCTACCTCTCGGTGGCGCCGGAGTTTTTCGCCCCCATCGTGAAGGGGCTTGGCGGCGCGGGACTGCTCGAGGAAGCGGGGGGGCTGTGGCGCCGGGTGGTCATCGAAAAGCCCTTTGGCCACGACCTGCCCTCTGCCATCCAGCTCAACCGGGACCTGCGCTCGGTGGTGAGCGAGCGACAGATTTTTCGCATCGACCACTACCTGGGCAAGGAGACCGTCCAGAACCTCTTGGTCTTCCGTTTTGGCAACAGCATCTTCGAGCCCATCTGGAACCACCACTACATCGACCACGTCCAGGTCACTGCAGCCGAGGAGCTGGGGGTGGAGGCCCGCGGCGGCTACTACGACAACGCCGGCGCCCTGCGGGACATGGTCCCGAACCACATCGCGCAGCTGGTGAGCCTGGTGGGGATGGAGCCGCCCATCTCGTTTCATGCCGATGCGGTCCGGGATGAGCAGGTGAAGCTGCTCAAGAGCATCCAGCCTCTCTCGCCGGAGGACGTCCTTCACGCGGCCGTCCGCGGCCAGTACGGCTCGGGCCAGGTGAAAGGGCACAAGGTCCCGGGCTACCGCGAGGAGGAGAAGGTGTCGCCCGAGAGCAACACCGACACCCTCGTCGCCTTACGCCTGTACATCGACAACTGGCGCTGGGCCCACGTCCCCTTCTACGTGCGGACCGGCAAGCGTATGCCCAAGCGGGTGACGGAAATCGTCATCCAATTCAAGGCCGCGCCCTTCATGCTCTTCACCCGGACGTCGGTGAGCCACCTCACCACCAACCGGCTCTTCGTCCGCATCCAGCCCGACGAGGGCATCTCGCTACGCTTCGGAGCCAAGGTGCCCGGACCCATCCTGGAGATGGGCGCCGTCAAAATGGACTTCCGGTACGTCGACTGGTTCGGGACGAAGCCCAGCACCGGCTACGAAACGCTGCTCTACGACGCCATGGTGGGCGAGGCCACGCTGTTTCAGCGCGCCGACATGGTGGAGGCGGGCTGGAGAATGGTGCAGCCCCTCATCGACGTTTGGAAGGCGCTGCCTCCGCGGGACTTCCCCAACTACCCGGCCGGCAGCTGGGGCCCGGCCGAGGCCGACGCCCTACTCGAACGGGACGGACGACACTGGGAGAATGGCGACGCGTGATTGTCGCCGGCGACATCGGCGGAACCCATGCCCGGCTGGGCCTCTTCGAAGTCCGCCACGGCATCCCCACCCTGCTGACCGAGCGCAACTACCCGAGCCCTGAATTCTCTGGGCTGGAGGCCGTCGTTCGGACATTCCTCCAGGAGACCGAGGCGGTCCCCCGACGTGCGGCCTTTGGCGTCGCCGGACCCGTGCACGAGGGCAGGGTTCGCACGCCCAACCTTCCTTGGGAGGTGGACGGCCAGGGGCTCGCGTCGGAGTTGGGGGTTGCGTCCGTCGCCCTCATCAACGACCTGGAAGCCCTGGCGTACGGAATCCCGCTGGTGGGGCCGTCCGCCCTGGTGGTGCTTAACCCGGGGGTGGAACGCCAGGGCAACCGGGCAGTGGTCGCCGCCGGGACGGGCCTCGGTGTCGCCGGCCTGCTGTGGGACGGCACGCGCCACCACCCCTTCGCCACCGAGGGGGGCCACATGGACTTCGCCCCGCGCAACGCCCTCGAAGCCGAGTTGATGCTGTACCTGGCGAGGCGGTTTGGCCGGGTGAGCAACGAGCGCATCCTCTCCGGAGCGGGGCTAAGCAACGTCTACGACTTCCTGCGCGAGACCGGCCGCGGCGAGGAGCCTGCGTGGCTCGCCCAGCGGCTGGCCACCGAGGACCGCGCGCGGGTCATCTCGGCTTGCGGTCTGGACCGCTCGAGCCCGGCGTGCTCCCAGGCGCTGGACCTCTTCGCTTGTGTGTACGGGGCGGTGGCCGGCAACGTCGCTCTGCTCCTCCTCGCCGCCGGCGGCATCTACCTCGGTGGCGGCATCGCCCCCAAGGTGCTGGCGCGGCTGCAGGACCCGGCGCTGTTTCGCGCCGCCTTCATCGACAAGGGCCGGCTCCGACCGCTGGTCGAGCAAACGCCGGTGCGGGTGGTTCTGGATGACCAGGTGGGCATGCGGGGTGCGGCCCAGGTTGCCGCCCAGGGAGGCCTCCCATGAAAATCGTCCCCTCCATCCTGGCCGCGGACTACCTGCGGCTGGGCGAACAAGTGGCGGACGCTGAACGGGGAGGGGCGCAGCGCTTCCACATCGACGTGATGGATGGCGTCTTCGTCCCCAACTACTCGCTGGGCATCCCCATCGTCGAAGCGATGCGTCGCGGGACGACGCTTCCCTTGGAAGTCCACCTGATGATTGAGCGGCCGGAGCGCTACACCGAGTCGTTCATCAAGGCGGGGGGGGATTTACTCATCCTTCACCAGGAGGCCACCCCCCAGCTGCACCGAGCTGTGCAGCAGGTGCAGGCGATGGGGAAGGCGGTGGGAGTGGGGCTGAACCCCGGCACGCCGCTCAACACCATCGAGGACATGGTGGAGGACCTCGACCTGTTGCTGCTGATGACGGTCAACCCGGGCTTCGGTGGCCAGCAATTCATCTCCTCGGTGCTGTCGAAGCTGCAGCGCGCCCGTGCCCTGCTCCGGGAGCGAGCTCCGGCATGCGAGCTCGAGGTCGACGGCGGCGTGGACATGACGACCGGGCCGCTGGCCGTCGCCGCTGGGGCCGATGTCCTGGTGGCCGGAACGTGCGTCTTTGCCCACCCGGGCGGGCCGGGGGCAGGGGTCCGCGCGTTGCGCGAAGCATGTGCCCAGGGCGCTCCCTCCCCGCTGTAGTCGGTGGGCCCGCTTCTCTCTAGATGCCCCGCAGCACGGTGGCCTTGCCCACCCGGCCCAGGGCAAGCACCGTGGCCGCGGTCCGAAGCAGAACCTGGCGGCTGCGGGAAACCTGCGCCACCCTGTCGTAGGCGTCCTTCATCGCGCGCTCCAGCTCAGCGTTGACCCGTTCCTCGTCCCAGGCGAGGTGCTGCAGGTTCTGCACCCACTCGAAGTAGCTCACCGTCACGCCCCCGGCGGAGGCGAGGATGTCCGGAACCACCACCACGCCGCGCTTCTCCAGCAGCGCATCCGCGTCCGCCTCGGTCGGACCGTTGGCCGCCTCCAGCACCACCCGGGCGCGGACTTCGGCGGCCACCTCTCGGGTGAGGACGCCTCCCAGCGAAGCCGGCACCAGGACGTCGCAGTCGGCGGTCAGCACGTCGACCGTCGTGCACGCCTCCCCCCCAGGAAAGCCCCGGACCGCGCCGAAGCGGCGGACATGCTCAAAAAGGGAGGGGAGGTCCAACCCCGACGCTTCCCGAACGCCCCCCGAGACGTCGCACACGGCGACCACCCGGGCGCCCCCCTCCGCCAGCGCGCGTGCGGCGTGCGAACCGACGTTTCCAAAGCCGTGGATGGCCACCCGGGCGCCCGGTAGTGGCAGGCCCAGGTCGCGCAGCACCTCGCGTGCCACGTACAGCAGACCACGCCCAGTGGCCGCCTCGCGCCCGCGCGAACCGGCCAGCTCCAGCGGCTTGCCCGTCACCACCGCCGGCGCGTGCCCATGGTGCTTGCCGTACTGGTCCATCACCCAGGCCATCACCTGGGGGTTGGTGTTGACGTCGGGCCCCAAGACGTCACGGGTGGGGCCGAGGACGTCCGCCAGCTGGTCGACGTACTTGCGCGTCAGCCGCTCCAGTTCCCGGGCAGTCAGCTGCGCTGGGTCCACGCGCACGCCGCCCTTACTGCCGCCGAAGGGCAAGTTCATCACCGCCGTCTTCCAAGTCATCAGCGAAGCCAGCGAAACCATCTCCTCGCCATCCACGCCCGAGTGGTAGCGCAAGCCCCCCTTCATCGGCCCGCGACTGTTGTCGTGCTGCACGCGCCAGCCGGAGAAGGTGCGGACCTCGCCCGCGTCCATCTCGATGCTCAGCTGGACCTTGATTTCGCGCAGCGGCGAGGCCAGCAGGGTCTCGATGCGGTCACCGATGTCCATCAGTCGGGCCGCGGTGCGGAAGTAGTGGGTGGTCGCGGCGAGGGACATCGACTACCGGCGGCGTGCCCGCTCGATTTTCAGCGACTTGCCCTGGTGGGACTGGCCATCCAGCTTCTCGAAGGCGGGGGCGTCGGCCTCGGCCACGAAGGCATAGCTGTAGCTGGGCCGCAATTCGAGGCGAGCCAACTTTCCCATCGGCGCACCCAGCGCCTCGAGCGCAGCGCGCAGCCCGGCCTCGTCCAACCCCTCGGCACTGCCGAGGTTGAGCCAAAGCCGGACCTGCCCGGCGACTTCTCCGCGCGGCCGGCGCGAAGGCTCTCCGGACGGGCTCGCCTCCGGGGGCCGGTCGCGCCGGGGCGGGCGCTCCCGACGGGCGCCGCTCGGCTTCGGCCCTCGGTCGGAACGCTCGCTGCGTTCAGGCCGCTCGCGCTTGGGCTCCCGCGGAGGCAGCCCGGCGGCCCGCTCCTCGGCCAACACGGCCTGCGCCTTGTCGATGCGGAGGTGGTGGAAGAAGGACTTGAGCAGGAAGCCAATCAAGTCGTCTGCGTCGGGCCGGCCTTTGAGCGCGCCGGCCAGGGCCAGGTAGCCCTCGTACACGCTCGAGGAGGCCGCCTCCTTGATGTCGCGCACATGCCGCTCGGTCCACAGCTTTAAGGCCTCCTCCGGGCTGGGCATCTGGCGCTTCTCGAAGGCGATGCCGTACTTCTTCTCCAGCGCGGACAGCGTGCCCAGCTCGCGACCTGAGATGAGATTGAGAGCAACGCCCTTTTTCCCGATGCGGCCGGTACGGCCCACGCGGTGCAGGTACACCGCCGGGTCCTCGGGCAGCGAGTAGTTGATGACGTACTGCAGGTCCGAGATGTCGATGCCCCGTGCGGCGATGTCGGTCGCGACCATGAAGGCGACCTCACCGCGCTTCACCTTGGCCATCACCCGCTCGCGCTCCGACTGGGGAAGGTCCCCGTTCAGTAGCTCGGCGTCGAAGCCGGTACGGTTCAGCACCGCCGTCACCAGCGCCGTGTCGTCCCGGGTGTTGCAGAAGATGATGGCGTTGTCCGGCTCCTCCATCTCCAGCACGTAGATGAGGTTGCGCGGCTTCGGGTAGTTGTCGGTGACGTCGTAACGGATGTGGTGGATGTGGTCGACGGTGAGCACGTCTCCGGAGAGCAGCAGGGCTTCCGGAGAGGTGGTGTATTTGGCGATGAGCCGCTGAATGTCGGGCGGGACGGTGGCACTAAAGAGCAGCACCTGCCTTCCGGCCGGCAGGCAGTCGAGGATGCGGGTGACTTCCTCGAAGAACCCCTGGTTCAGCATCTCATCTGCCTCGTCCAGCACGACGTGGCGGCAACCCCCCAGTTTCAAATTTTTCCGTCGGATGTGGTCATAGACGCGTCCCGGCGTTCCCACCACGATGTGCACCCCGGACTCGAGCGCGTCCTCCTGGGCTTTCATCGAGGCGCCACCGTAGATGGCCGCCACCTTGACGCCCTTGTACTTGCCCAGGTCGCCCACCTCGGCCGCCACCTGGAGGGCGAGCTCGCGGGTGGGACAGAGCACCAGGGCCCGGACCTCCTTGTCCGCCGCGTCGATGCGCTCGAGCAGCGGCAGCCCGAAGGCCGCCGTCTTCCCGGTGCCTGTCTTGCTTCGGACAATGAGGTCGCGGCCGGCCAGCGTCGGGGCGAAGGCCTTGGCTTGGACCGGCGTCGGCCGCGCGTAGCCACGTTCGGCAAGGGCGCGGCGAACCTCGGGAGAAATGGGAAGGTCGTCGAAGCCGATGTCAGCGACGTAGTCCTGGGGACTGTCGGTCGGCGAACCATCCTCGGCGCCCCCGCCGCCCGAAGGTGGCGTGGGCGAGGACGCAGGAAAAGTGTCTGTCATCTGTGGACAGGGGGCTTAATCCCTGGGGGCGTCTCTGGCAATGTCCCGCGCCGACAACGATGGCCAAGTCGCGAAAGACCAAAGCCCCCTCCAAAGTGAAGCGCCGACCGGCGAAGGCCCGGGCCGCACCTCGGCGTCCGCCTGCCAAGCGTGCGGTGTCTCCGCCTCCGCCAGGGGCCGCGCGCAAGGCGCCCGCGGTGGCGCCGGAGCCCGGCGCAACGGCCGCGTCGGCCCAAACCCAGAAGGCCCAGGTGGTGGTGTCGGAGGTGGAGGCGCCCGCGGAGGACGAGGTGGTCGAGGAGGTTGACGCGCCTCCGGCGGCGGAGACATCACGTGGTCTGGAGCGGGCAGACCCGCTGCGGGCCTACATGGCCGAGGTGCAGCGTCACCCGCTTTTGACCCGCGAGGAGGAGACGGCGCTGGCGCGCCGTTACCGCACCACGGGAGACCTGGTGGCGGCAGCCCAGCTCGTCTCCGCCAACCTGCGCCTGGTGGTGAAGCTCGCCCACGAGTACCAGCGCAACCCCATCGCCCTGCTCGACCTCATCCAGGAGGGCAACATCGGCCTGATGCAAGCGGTGAAGAAGTTCGACCCGGAGCGTGGCGTCAAGCTGTCCACCTACGCCGCCTGGTGGATTCGCGCCTACCTCCTCCGCTACATCATGGACAACTGGAAGATGGTAAAGCTGGGCACCACCGAGGCCCAGCGGAAGCTCTTCTTCAAGCTGCGCCAGGAGCAGCAGCGCCTCATCTCGCAGGGGGTTGAGCCGAGCCCGAAGCTTCTGGCCGAGCGGCTCCACGTCACCGAGAAGGACGTGGAGGAGATGGACCAGCGTCTCGGTCAGGACGAGGTCTCGCTGGATGCCCCGGTCGGTGAGGACGGCAAGACCACCCGCGCCGAGCGCCTCATGCCTGCCAGTTCGGTGCAGGGCGCCGACGACCAGCTGGCCAGCGAGCAGGTGAAGCGCCTCTTCCGGGACAAGCTGGGCGACTTCGCCAAGGAGCTGGAGGGCAAGGAAAAGTACATTTTTGAGAAGCGGCTCATCGCCGATGACCCGATGACGCTTCAGGACATCGGTACCCACTTCGGCGTGTCCCGCGAGCGTGCCCGCCAAATCGAAGCGCAGCTCATCGGGCGCATCCGCGAGCACCTGCGGCGGGAGATTCCGGACTTCGACGTGGTGGCCAAGCCAGACCGCTGAAGGCCGGTGCGGGAGCGCCTCACCGGCCAGCGGGCGGCGTGGGCGATTGGTCCGGGCTAGCGAATCTGCAGGTTGTCGAAGTGCACCGGCGACTCCCACCCGGAGAAGGCGAAATAGGCGTGGGACGGGCCCCGCAGGGGCGCCGGGTCGCTGAGGGTCAAAAACGGCACGCCGTCGATGCTCCAGGAGATGGCGCCGCCCTTGCGCTGGATGAGCCAGTGGTAGCGGCGCCCCGGTTCCACGCGCGGGGCCGTGCGCTCGGCAACGCTGGGCCCATGCTCCTCCTGCCGGGCCAGCACGCTCTTGGTGTTCTTCCAGCCGCCGAAGACGAAGACGTAGCCGGTGGCATCGTAGGCGGCCTCCGGGGCGCCGGCATGCGCGCTCCGTCCGTCTCCCCAGGCCTCCACTTTGATGTCGCCATCCGGGCTGTCGGTCCAGGCGTCGAACTCAATGGTTGCGTCCTCGGGGATGGGACGGCGCAGCCATACCGGATGGTTGTGCGCGTGCTCCACGCTGAGCACGCCGTTCTCCAGGCGCACGGCGGTCGGGTCGGTGGCGAGCCAGTCCTTGCCCAGGGCGCTTCGCTCGAAGTCGTCGCTTGACGGACCGGGTCCGAGCTCAGGCACCACCGCTTCTGCGGCGAACGGCGCCGCGTCCAGTGGCGTGACGCGGAAATTGTCGTAGTAGACGTCGCCCTCCACGCTGGAGAGCCCCACCCGGTCGTGCCAGGGGCCGCGCAGTGGCAGGGGGTCGCGAAACTCGACGATGCGCTGGCCATCCACCCACCAGCGCAGCGTGTCGCCACGGCGCTCCACCCGCATCCGGTACACCCGTCCGGGTTCGATGCTGACGGGGGGACCTTCCACCCGCACGCCTGAGTTGGGCCCGTACCCCACCGCCATCAGCGAGCTCGCGCCGGCCAGACGGGCCTTCTCCTGCCAGCGCTGCAGGGTGGGAGCGTTCTCGTCCAGGCGCACCAGCGTGGCTGGCAGACGCCCCGTGACCCCTACCGCGTTCCACGGCGCGTAGACCAGCTCGTACCCGGAGAGGTGGTCGTACCCATTGCCGAAGAGCTCGACTCGGATTTCGCCGTCCTGGCTCGGCGCATGAGCGTCGAATTCGACGGACACGTTGTCGGGAAGGGTGGCCTTCAGCCAGAGGGGGTTGTTCTTCGTCCCCGGGGAGAGCAGCTCCCCATTCACCACGCGGGGGAAGCCTCCCAGGCTGTGGTAGTGCGCCGCGACCGTGCCGGGGTCACTGAAGGTGTCGACGAAGGGCAGGGGGACGCCGGCCTGGGGGAGGGGGCGGAACGGTCGAATGAGCAGCGGGATGTTCACCGCCAGGACGAGGGCCAGCAGAATCAGCCAGCCCCGTCGCCCAAGGCGCTCGCCGGAGGCTGCCGGAGCGCTCGAGGTTGCCTTGGCGGCGCTCACCCGTCGGCCCTCTTCAAGGCTCCAGGGGGGGCGGTGCTGTTGCCGGTCCGCGGCCCGGTCGGGGTCTTCATCGAGGCCGCGAGTTGTACCACTGCTCCGCCAAAGGCCACCCCGCCGGCGGCGGCGAGGAGCCACAGGGGATGCGTCCGCGCCAACTCGGTCACCGCCGGCACGCCTTGGAGGAGGCGAAGCAGACCGAGCAACAGCAGTGCGGCACCGGTGGTCGCCGCGACCAGCACGCGCAGGGGCCGGTGAAGCACGCCCGCCACCGCGCTGGCCAGAAGCGCCGCCGGGACGAAGCCCAGTAGAAACCCGGTGTTTCCCACCAGTCCACCGAAGGCCAGGCCGACGGGGGCACCGAAGGCGATGGCCACCACCACCGAAGGCGCCAGCGCGCCGATGCCGAAGAGGACCAGGGCCGAGCCGATCGCGACGGCCGTCTCGCTCCCGGCCAGTCCCAGCGGCCCCGCCAGCGCCTCCCCCCACAGCAGGCCGAGCAGCGCCCCCACCGGCGCGGCGATGACGCGAAACGCCTTCCCGCCGCCGACCACCAGCAGAAATCCACCAACGACGGCTACCCCGAGGCCTAGCAGCCACGGCAGCCGGGCGGACAGCGAGAGCCAGACCGCCGGGTCCGAGCTGCGGAAGACGCTGAGGGCGTTGGTGAGGAGGCCGGAATTCACGGGTGTGCGCGGACGACGGCGAGCAGGACGAGGGCGAGCATCAGCACCAGAGCGAAGGCGCCGTACAGCAGGACGGGCCACGCCACGTCGGTTCGCTTCAGGAGGTCCCTGGCCTCCGCCGCCGCTGCGGGCGAGGGCGGGGCCACCAGCACCGCCTCCGCCAGACGGCGCGCCGCCACCACGTCTCCGGCATCCCTCGCCCGCCACGCCGCCTGCAGGGGCTCGCTCCGCTGCTCGCTTCTGTCGGTCTTGGCCATCGTGCGCCCGGCTCTATAGCGCAGGAATGGCCGTGGCCGTCGATGGTATCTCTCCTTCACCCCATGCCCGGTCCTCCCATTCCACGGCGAGCGCTGCTGGCCGCCCTCTCAGGCCTGTTTCTGCCAAGGCGGGCTTATGCCTTCGGAGACGGCTCGCGCTTCGTCCCGGCGGTGGCCCAGCACGGGGGGCACTGGAATGCGCGCCTGTCCGGCCTGCGCCGCATCGCCTGGGAGCTCCAGCGGCGGACCTCTGTCGAGGTGGTGGCCGAGGCGCGCCCGCTGGCTCTCAACACCCGGCTGTTCGACTTTCCGTTCATTTACTTCGGAGGGGAGGGCGACTTCCCGCCGCTGGCGCCGGCGGAAGTGGAGACCCTCCGCCGCTACCTTACCTACGGCGGCTTTGTGCTGGCCGACGCCAACGACGGCTCCTCCGGGAGCGGCTTCGACGCCGCCTTCCGCCGGGAAATGGCCCGCCTGCTGCCCGCCTCCCCGCTCCAGCCGCTGCCGTCCACCCACGTCGTCTTCAAGTCCTTCTACTTGCTCGATTCAGCCCCGGGCAGGCTGTTCACCCACCCCCAGCTGCAGGCGGCGCTGATTGGCGGCCGGGCAGCAGTCCTCTACTCCCAGAACGACCTGGCGGGAGCCTGGGCGCGTGATGAGGGCGGCGACTATGCCTTCGAGGTCGTCCCGGGAGGGGAGGCCCAGCGCGAGCTCGCGGTCCGGACCGGCATCAACATCTGCATGTACGCGCTGTGCCTGGACTACAAGGATGACGCGGTCCACCTGCCGTTGATTCTCAAGAAGCGCAGATGACCGGGGCGGACTCGACGGCCTGGAAGCTGGTGAGCCTGTCCCCGCTGCCAAGCTGGGCGCTCGCCCTGCTCGGCGCGGCGGTGGCGATGGGCGTCGTCCTCGCCGCCGCCGGCCTTCGGCGGGAGCCCTCGCTCGGCCGCCGCGGGGTGCTTCTCGGCCTGCGCACCGTGGCCGCCGCCGCCGCCCTGGTCCTTCTGCTCGAGCCGGGCGTGCGCACCGTGCAGGTGGCCCGGGTAAAGAACCGGGTGGCCGTGCTGGTGGACCGGACCGCCTCCATGACGCTTCCCGCTGGTCCAGGGGCGGGCAGTCGGAGCGCGGCGGTGGCCGAGGCCCTGGGGCGCATCGCCCCCGGCCTGAAGGCCCTGGAGGACCGCTTCAGCGTGGAGATGCTGGGGTTCGAACCGGCCCTGGTGCCGGTCAGTGAGGAGATTCTTCGGGGCGCGCCGGCGTCGGGGGCGCGCACGGACCTACTAGGGGCCCTCCGCGCCCTGCGTGCGACCGACACCGGGGGGAGCCGGAAGCTGTCCGGCGTGCTGCTCTTTTCCGACGGAGCGGACAATACCGAGCTGCAGGGGGGGGTGTCGGCCCGCGCCAGCGCGGAGCTGGCCGGGCTGGGCTTCCCCGTCTCGACGGTGCAGGTCGGGGACTCCTCGCTGCTCGACGTGGCGCTGGAGAACTTGAAAGTGGATGACTTTGCCTTCGTGCGCAATGCCGTGGCGGTGGAGGTCGAGCTTCGGGTGAGGGGCCTCCCCGGGCGCGACGTGCCGGTGGTCCTCGAACGCGAGGGGCAGGTCCTCGGTACCAAGACCGTCCACATCACCGGCGCGGACGAGACCACCCAAGTTTCCTTCACCTTTACGCCGGACCAGACGGGACGCTTCGTCTACACCCTCAGCGCCCCCGTCTTTCCCGGAGAGGCGGTGACGGAGAACAACACCCGCAGCTTCGTGCTGAAGGTGATTCGCGACCGAGTCCGCGTGCTGCTGGTGGTGGGCCGCCCGTCCTGGGACGAGCGATTCTTGCGTGGCCTTCTGCGGCAGGACGCCAACGTCGACCTGGTGTCCTTCTACATTCTGCGCACCAGCAGTGACGACACCCAGACTCGCAACCCCGAGCGCGAGCTGTCCCTCATCCCGTTCCCGATGGAGGAGATTTTCGATGCCAAGCTGAGCACCTTCGACGTGGTCATTTTCCAGAACTTCGGTCACTCGGACCCCCAGCTGTCCATCGCGCAGTACGAGCGGAAGCTCGAGCAGTACGTCGCCAACGGCGGGGCGCTGGTGGCCATCGGCGGCGACCGGGCCTTCGGCGATGGGCGCACCAGCTACCCGATTCTCGACCGGGCCCTACCGGTGGACGCGGTCGGTCAGGCCGCCAGCGTCTCCCCCTTCCGGCTGCACCTGACGGCGGAGGGCCAGCGGCACCCCGTCACCAGCGTCTTGCCAACGGGGACGGCCTCGCTGGCGGCCTGGGATGAATTGCCGGCCGCCTCCGGCGTCAACCTGGTGCGCGCGAAACCGGGGGCGACCGTCTTGCTCGACCATCCCGGACTGTTGGTCGATGCCAAGCCGGCTCCGGTGCTGGCGCTTTGGGAGCACGGCCGTGGGCGAGCGATGGCGCTGATGACGGATGATAGCTGGACCTGGGCCTTCACCGTCCACCGCAACGGGGACCCAAGCCGGCTGTACGACCGCTTCTGGGGAAACGCGCTGCGCTGGCTGGTGCGCGACCCGGACCTCACCACGCTGCAAGTCTCCGCCGACCCGCCGTCCGTCGAGCCAGGGACTCCGGTTGGAGCGGCGGTGACGGCAAGGGAGGCCGACTACCAGCCAGCGGCAGGCGCGGACGTTACCGTCGAGCTGTCGAGTGTCCGGGACCACCACGTGGTGGGCACCGCGCGGGCCACCACCGGCGCGGACGGCATGGCGCACGTCAGCTTCCCGCCCCAGCCGGTGGGCGCCTACCGCGTGCGTGCCTCGGCCCGGTCCGGGGAGCGAGCGCTCGGCGAGGCAGAGGATGCAGTGGCGGTGCGGACGCAGGGCCCGGAGCTCACCGACGCGACGGTGCGGACCGACATCCTCGGCGCGCTGGCCCGAGCCACGGGCGGCAAGGTCTACGGGCTGCCGCTTCAGGCCCTGCCGGACTTCCCGCTGCTCGACCCCCCCGTGGTCGAGGTGGGGCGCAGCAGAGACCGACCCGTCTGGGACCGCTGGGAGTGGCTGTGCCTGCTGGGCACCGCCCTCGGCCTGGAGTGGGTCCTGCGCCGTCACTTCGGGTACGTCTGATGCTTCCGGTTGTGGGAGCACTGCTGCTGGCCGCCGCCCCGCCGGCGCAGGACTGGCACGAGCTCAGCTCGACGCACTTCACCCTGCGCACGAACCTCGACACGGACACAGCCATGCGGGCTGCGGTGGAAATCGCGCGCACCCGCTCCGCCCTGGTGGCGGCGATGTGGCCCCCGGTACGGGAGGTCGGCATCGAGCCAGTCGACATCATCGTCTTCAAGGACCGGACGGAATTCGAGCACTACGCGGGCGACGGGAGCCGCGGCCTCTACTCGCACTCGGCGCTTCCACCCCGCATCATCCTCTGGGGCTCCCCCGAGCGCTGGGAGCAGCGCCTCGGCCCGGCGGAGATGTTGCCTCCCTCCAACCCGCGCCGCCCGACGACGGTGGGGCAGGACGAGCTGTCGGTGCATCTGCAGTACGTCCAGGCGGGCTCCTCCTCGGTGCTTCGCCACGAGCTCGCGCACCACGTGGCCTCGGCCGTCTACCCGCGGCTGCCGCTCTGGTTCTCCGAGGGACAAGCGCAATTCCTGGAGTCCATGAAGCTCTCCGAGGATGGGCGGACGGCCACCATCGGCCTCATCAACCCGACGGCCTGGCGTGAATACCGACGCATCCGAGCGATTGACCTCCACGACGTGCTGCGCTGGACGATGCCGCTGACCGGCCTCTCGCAGAGCGAGTCGATGGGACTGTATGGGGGGGCCTGGCAGCTCTACGAATGGCTTTTCACCACGCACCGCACCTCGCTGCGCTGTCTTCAGGAGCAGCTAGCGGCGCGCGTGCTCATTGCCGACGGATGGACGCGCTGCTTCCCAGACATCGTCGCTGACCAGCTTGGCCCGGTGCTGTGGGAATTCTCCCGAAACGGGACCCCCGGGCTGAGCGAGATTGCCGTCCCACCACTCGGTCTCGAGGTGAAGGTCCGCCCACTCACCGAAGCCGAGCTGCACCTGCTGCACGCCCAGGTGGCGCTGGCCGCCCCGCGGCGAGAGGACCTACTGCAGGAGGTGGCCATTGAGCTGAACCAAGCGCTGGCATTGGACCCGGCCTCGGTGGGGGTGCTCCAGCTGGTCGCGCCGCTGGTGTCCCCGCAGGGCGCCTCGAGGACGCCCACCGCGCAGTCCTGGTCCACCCGGAGGACGGCTGGGCGTGGCTCCTCCTCGCCGATGCGCTGTGGGACACGGCCGGGTCAGCCGCTGAGCGGGAACGCGCATACCGACGGGCGGCCGAGCTCCTCCCCGACAGCCCGCTGGTGCTCGCCCGCACGGCGCGCAATCTCCTCTCCCGCGACGAAAGGGCCCAGGCACTCGTCCTGGCGGAGCGGGCCGCCCAGCTCGCTCCCTGGAATGGCGAGGTGCTGGCCATCGACGCGCTCGCACTGGCCGCGGCGGGCCGCTGTGGGGAGGGCCTCGGGGTGGCCGTGCAGGCCCGGGTGCTGCTGGCCGGTGCCGCCGGGCTGAGCCGCGCGCTGGAAGTGGGCCTCGCGCGCGCCTGCCCAGCCCAGGGTACGCCCGACGGCGGTGTCAGCAGCGGCCCGCGCTAGGGGAACTCCGGCCCCGGGGCGGTCAGGCGGCGGTGGGGGAGAGCAAGTCGGTCTGGCTGGGCGCCCGGCGGGAACCGTGCGCGGACCGGCAGCTTCGGCACCAGGACTGGGGAATCCGCCGGCCGCGCACCAGGCGGATTCCAAAGTCACGCACGGTGTCTCCCAGGCGCTGACAGCGCGGGCAGCGCGTGCGGGGCGGCATCTCCGCACGCTCCTGCGCCTTCTTGCCGTGCTCGACGACCAGGGCCAGTGCCGCGGCGAAGCCCACCTTCCAGCGCGAGTCGACATGCACGGTGCGTCCCGCCCCGCGTCGCGCGGCGGGGGTGACGAGGTCGATGCCCCCCAGCAGACTCTGCTGCTCGATGACCCGGCCCGGATGTCCCTGGTTCCGTTCCATGAGAGGACTCTCTCATGCGGGACTGACAATCCGTTCAGTATAGAGGCCTTTGGTTTTTGGGCGCCTGAGACACCGCTCACAACCGGGCCGAGGCCATGGCCCACAGGGCGAAGCCCGGGGCTGAAGGCGTTGCCCGCGCCCGACCGGTAGCCGGGCTACCGAGCGATGACCCCGCAGGCGATGCGGTCGCCGGCGTCACCGGCGGGTTGACTCGTGTAGTCGTCTGCCTTGGCGTGGATGACGAGGGCCGTCCCGTCCGCGTCGAGCACGGTGTTCGGGCCGTCCGCCAGGGTCAGGCCTATGGCGAACAGCTCGAAGTCGAGCTTTCCATTCTTCGGGACGACGAGATTGGGGAGGTCCCCGGCGTGCATCCCGGCGGGGTCCATCATCCCGTGCTCCTTCTTGGAGGGATTGAAGTGGCCGCCCGAGCTCTTGAAAGGGGGCTCGCACTTGCCAATCTCGTGGAAGTGCATGGCGTGGGTTCCCGGGGGTAGGCCGACCAGGCTTCCGCGCAATAGCAAGCCGTGCGGCGTGTCCACCAGCAGCACGGTTCCGACCGTCTTGCCCTTCTGGTCTTTGAGTTCCACCGTCTTCGGGGGCGCGGTGGCCGGGGCGGCCGGTGAGGGCGTAGGGGCTTGCGCGAAGGCGACGCCCGCGCTGCACAGGACCGCCACCAGTCCGCTGCGAACAGCTCGTGTCATCGCGTTCCTCCTAGAGAGGGCAGGTGCTTAACCCCGGACACCCCGGCCGGCGACTCGAATTCCACCGGGCGTTGCCTCCAGAACGGTGTCCAGCGGCACCGGAAGGGTGCGCGAACGCCCGAAGGCCGGGGCCCAGACTTCCTGCACGGCCGGGCTGTTGACGAAGGCGACCACCCGCTCGAAGACACGGCGTCCGCCGCCGAGGCGACGGGCCCACTCGCGGCCGGCCAGCGACAGGTTCAGCACGGAGGGGCCGAGGTCTTCCGTGCGCCGGCCGACGCCGGGTCCCAAGGCCCACACCCGCGCCGGGACCTCCAGCGGGGCAAAGCGTGCATGGCGATGGGCCGGAATGCACCCCGGGGCGTCCAGCAGCGCCGCGGAGAGAGGAAGCTCCCGCACATTGAAGACCAGCTTGCAGGGGTGGAGGTGTGGGTCGAAGCGCCCCGTCAGCCG
Source organism: uncultured delta proteobacterium (assembly GCA_963760425.1). Taxonomy (GTDB): domain Bacteria; phylum Myxococcota; class Myxococcia; order Myxococcales; family Myxococcaceae; genus JADGRA01. The sequence goes on from CAVXCY010000001.1 coordinate 84,162, forward strand.
GTGGTCGCCGCGCGGAATCAGTCGCCGGTCGAGGTAACAGAAGGCCAGCGCTGAGTCGGGGACACCACGGCGGTGGCGAGCTCCGGCGTAGCGGATGAATGGCCGCACCGCGCTTCGCTCCGCTCTCGACGGAAGCCCCGCTCGCCCGCGCAGGGCCTCGAGCTTCGGGACAAGCCGCCGGGGCAACCCGTATGTCTCGGCGAAGCGCTGCAGATGCCGGGGGGACGTTCCAAGGAAGGCGTCGACGCGGGCCATCAGCCTGTCCGCGTCGGCATCGACCAGGAGCTCATCGAAGCGCGTCTTGAGGCCGGTGCAGTGCACCGGCACCAGCTGGTCAATGGGCTGTCCGCGTTCGCGCCAGCGGGCGTCCAGTGTGCGTGCCGCCGCGCTGGTGGGCCGCAGGTTCCACTCCGGCCCCTCGGGGACGAAACGCAGCTCACGCCCGAGGCGGAGCGGCGCACCGGACAGCCGCTCCCGGAACGCGACCGGCCGGCTTGTACCGGAACTCCGCCACACCGTGATGCAGGTGCGGACACGGGTTCCGGGGAAGGCACCGGAGCCCAGGTCGACGACGTGCTCGAGCGCGAGCGAGCCGAGCAGATGCTGGCGCAGGGGCGCATAGAGGAAGGCGTCGAGCAACGTGGCGGACGTCACCCAGGCGAGCACGCCGCGCCGGCGCTGCAGGTGGTGGGCGGCCAGCAGGACGAAGAAGGCGAAATCGTCTCGGAGACTGGTGCCTCGTGGGAGCAAGCCGTCCAGCCCGACGCGGGCGCGGAGTGCGGCATAGGCCCGCGGGTCTCCCAGCAATGGCGAAGTGCCATTGTAGGGCGGGTTCCCGAGCCAGAGCTCGATGTTCCCGGGCGGCAAGGCGGCCTGCAACTCGGTCCAGCCCTCGCGCAGGCCATCGCCGACTAGGACGTGCGCCCGGTGGACACGCGCGCGGGCCGTCTGCGCGAGCGTCTCCGACAGCTCGAGGCCCAAAAGGCGCGCCGTCGGGAGCCGCGCCGCGGCGCCGGCCAGGAACGCCCCGTGGCCGCAGGCCGGGTCCACCACGGTGACCGCGCCCGGGGGTAGCAACGGCAGCGCCAAGTCGAGGACCGTCTCCACCAGCTCCGGGGGCGTCAGGTACACCCCATGGCGTCGCCGGTCGCTGGCCGGGGGAAGGACCGCCGTGGGCCGTGGCAGGGGCATGTGCGGACGGCCCGGAGGCTACCCCCCAGGCCCGACGGCGCGGCCCCCCGGATGTCCTGCCGTCGGTGCCGGCGGGCCGGGCCGCGGGAACGCGTCGCCCAGCCGTGTTAGGTGCTGGGGTGGCCCATGTCCTTCACCCATCTGCACCTGCACACGCTGTATTCCCTCCTCGACGGCGCGATTCGCATGAAGGACCTCATCAAGACGGTCCAGGCGAAAGGGATGTCCGCAGTTGCAGTCACCGACCATGGCAACATGTTCGGCGCCATCGACTTCTACCGGAAGGCCAAGGACGCAGGCGTCAAGCCCATCCTGGGGATGGAAGCGTACGTCGCTGGAGAGAAGGGCCGGGAGGACCGGAACGAGAAGGTGGCGCATCATCTCATCCTCCTGGCCAAGAATGAGGAGGGGTACGCCAATCTCCGGGTGCTCGCCTCCCGTGCCTACCTCGACGGCTTCTACTACCACCCGCGCATCGACAAGCAGCTCCTCCGGGAGCACAGCGCCGGGCTGTTCGGCCTGACCGCCTGCCTCGGCGGAGAGGTGACGGCCGCCTGCTTTCGTGGGGACATGGACCACGCCCGGCGGACGGCCCGCCAGTACAAGGAGATTTTCGCCCCGGGCCATTTCTTCCTCGAGATTCAGTCCAACGGACTTCCCGAGCAGGAGCTGGCCAACACCAACCTCAAGCAGCTGTCGCGGGACGTGGACGTCCCGCTGGTGGCCACTGCCGACGCTCACTACATCAAGCGCGAGGATGCACGCGCCCACGAGCTGTTGATGGCCATCGCCTCGGGCAAGACGCTGGCCGACAACAAGCGGATGAAGCACACCACCGACAAGCTGTACGTCACCAGCCCGGAGGAGATGCTGGCGTATTTCACCGACGTGCCGGAAGCGGTGCACAACACGATGCGCATCGCCGAGGCCTGCACCCTGGAGCTGAAGCTCGGCACGCCGATGCTTCCCACCTTCCGGGTGCCGGAGGCACATACCCCGGACTCCTACATGGCGGAGCTCGCCACGCGGGGCATGGAGGAGCGGTTTCGCGAGCTGAGTTACCCGGTCGACCGGGAGGTGTACCTGCACCGGCTGGGGACCGAGCTGGCGATGATTTCAGCGATGGGGTTCTCGAGTTACTTCCTCATCGTCCAGGACTTCATCAACTGGGCGAAGCGGAACGGAATCCCGGTCGGCCCCGGACGTGGCTCCGGAGCGGGTTCGCTGGTGGCGTACGCCCTGCGCATCACCGACCTCGACCCCCTTCCGTACAACCTGCTGTTCGAGCGGTTCCTCAATCCCGAGCGCGTGTCGATGCCCGACTTCGACATCGACTTCTGCCAGGAGCGGCGCGATGAGGTGATTGACTACGTCGCCGGCAAGTACGGGCAGAACAACGTCGGCCAAATCATCACCTTCGGCTCCCTCAAGGCCAAGAGCGTGCTGCGCGACGTGGCGCGGGTCTTCGGCCTTCCCTTCTCCGAAGGCGACCGCATCGCCAAGCTGGTGCCGGAAATTCTCAACATCACCCTGAAGGAGGCCATCGAGAAGGAGCCGCGGCTCAAGGAGATGATTGACGCGCCCACCGTGCTGGGCACCCTGGACGACGGCCGGCAAGTCACTTCCAAGGAGCTGCTGGAGATTGCCCTGGCCCTGGAGGGGCTCCACCGGCAGGCCGGGATGCACGCCGCGGGCGTGGTCATTGCCGACCAGCCACTGTGGAACTACGTCCCCATCTACCAGCCGCCTGGCGAGAAGGTGCTCATTACCCAGTTCGCCAAGGACGAGGTGGAGGCCGCGGGCCTGGTGAAGTTCGACTTTCTCGGCCTCACCACGCTCACCGTCATCCAGCACGCACTGACGCTCATCAACCGCAACCGGGCGGAAGGCCAGCAGCTGCAAGCCCACCAGATCCCCATCGCGGACACGGCGACCTTCGAGCTCATCTCGCGCGGAGACACGGCCGGGGTGTTTCAGATGGAATCGAGTGGATTCACCGAGATGGTGATGAAGCTCAAACCGACCTGCTTCGAGGACGTCATCGCCGCCGGCGCGCTGTACCGACCGGGCCCCCTGGATGCGGGCATGGTCGACGTCTTCATCGACCGCAAGCACGGCCGCGAGAAAGTGGTCTATCCGCACCCGGCACTGGAGCCGGTGCTCAAGGACACCTACGGCGTCATCGTCTACCAAGAGCAGGTGATGCAAATTAGCCAGGTGCTGGGCGGCTACTCGCTCGGCCGCGCCGACCTGCTCCGCCGGGCGATGGGCAAGAAGAAGGCCGAGGTGATGCAGGCCGAACGGGCCGGCTTTCTCGATGGGTGCCGGCAGAAGGGGGTGGACCCCAAGGTCGCCGGCGAGATTTTCGACCTGATGGAGAAGTTCGCCGAGTACGGCTTCAACAAGTCGCACTCCGCGGCCTACGGCCTCATCACCATTCAGACGGCCTGGCTCAAGGCGCACTACCCCACCGAGTTCATGGCGGCCCTGCTCACCAGCGAGAAGGACAACACCGACAAGGTGGTGGCCCACATCGCCGAGGCCCGTGCTGCCGGACTGGAGGTGCTGCCTCCAGATGTCAACCAGTCCGACCTCGCCTTCGGCGCGGTGGAGGGGAAAATCCGCTTCGGCCTCGGCGCCATCAAGGGCGTGGGAGAGAGCGCCATCGAGGCCATCCTCGAAGCGCGCGCCAAGGGCCCGTTTCGGGACCTGTTTGACTTCTGCGAGCGGGTCGACGCGCGCCGGGTCAATCGCAAGGGGCTGGAGGCCTTGGTCAAGGCCGGGGCCTTTGACTTCGAGCGGCGCCCGCGTCGGCAGCTTTTCCTGAGCATCGAGCGGGCATCCGAGCGTGGCGCGTCGGCCCAACGCGACCGGGCCGTGGGCCAGTCGTCGCTGTTCGGCCTGCTGGGGGCCCCGGACGCGTCGCGGGCCGCCCCGGTGGCGACGGGCGAGTACGTGGCGTGCGAGGAGTGGCCCGAGAAGGAGCGCCTGGCGGCGGAAAAGGAAGCCATTGGCTTCTACGTCTCCGGCCACCCCTTGCACCAGTACGAGCGCGAGCTTCGTCGCTGGGCCCGCCCGGCAGCGTCGGTGCAGCGGGCCCGCCGCGACGAAATGGTGACGGTGGCCGGCATCGTCACCCAGCTGCGGGAGCGCCCCACCAAGACGGGCAAGCGCATGGCCTGGGTGACCCTGGAGGACCTCTCCGGGTCGGTGGAACTGGTGTGCTTTCCAGGCAAAGAGGCGGGCCGCAGCGTGATGGGCAAGGATGGGAAGTGGACCAAAGGTGGGGCGCGGCCGGGGTACGAGGCTTGGGAGCAACTCCTCAAGGCCGACGACCCCATTCTGGTGACCGGCACGGTGCAGGTGAACATCCGGGACGAGGAGAATCCCGTCGCCGAGCTCATCGTCGAGCAGGTCCAGAGCCTGAAGGAGGTCCGAGACAAGCGGCTGAAGCGCCTCGAGCTGCGGGTGCGCGCGGACCTGGTCACCGACGAGCGCCTGGAGGAGCTCTCCCGCCTGGCCCAGTCGCATGCCGGGGCGACGCCCATCGCGCTCTCCATCGTCTTTCCCGGGGAGGCCGAAGCCGTCATCGGCGCCCCGCTGAAGGTGGACGTCACCGACGAGCTCATCGCACAGGTGGACCGCCTCTTTGGGGAGAAGGTCGTCGAGCTCGGCTGAGCGGCGGGGCCCGGGTCCAGCTCGCCCCGGTGCGGGCCTTTGCCCAAGGCTGTGCGAGACTGCAGGGCGATGCGCATGCGTTCCCGGGCGCTTTGCCTGCTGGCGGCCCTGGCTCTGCTACCCGGGTGTCGGCCCAACACTTCAGCCGAGTATGCCGAGGCCCATCGGCTCTTCAGCCAGCTCTACGCCACCCACCTGGACGCCGCCTACACGCGCCCCGAGATGGACCGGGTGGTGAGCCTGTTACAGGCGGTTCCGGACAAGAGCGTGGACGCTGCGGCCGCGCGAGAGCTGCTCGCGCGAATCGAGGCGGGCCGTGCCCAACTCGCCCGCGAGGAGGAGCTGCGACGCAGCCTCCTCCATGACTTGTTGTCGGCTTCCGTCGAGGATTCGGACGCAAAACCGAAGGAGGGAAGAGGCGCAGCCCTGACCGATGCGGGCGAGCCCGACGCGGGTCCGCCCCTCGACGGAGGGCCCCGCCGTCGCCGCGCACAGTGGGCCTGTACCCCTTCGGCGTTCCGCGTGCTTCTGCCCTTCGAGGCGCGCGACACAGCCTTCGTCAGCCAGGGGAACGGTACCCGCCTTACCCACCAAGGTGCCTCGCGCTTCGCCTTCGACTTCAACGTCCCCATCGGGACGGCCATCGTCGCGGCCGCGCCGGGCATCGTGCTGCAGACACAGGACACCTTCGACCGTTCGGCCGACATGGACCCGGAGCAATACAACTTCGTGCTGGTGCACCACGGCGACGGCGTGCTCACCGAGTACGGGCATTTGCGACACCACGGAACGCGCGTCCGACCAGGCCAGCGGGTGGCGCAGGGCGAGCTCCTCGGGTACTCGGGCGACACCGGTAGGTCCACCGGCCCGCACCTACACTTCGCGGTGGAGGACGCGAGCCTGCAGTCTCAGCCCGCCTGCTTCCTCGACGTCGAGTCTGGTGTCCCCCAGGCTGGAGAAGTCGTGAAGTCGGGCAACGTGCCGGGGCCCGAGCCATCCGCGGATGTCGACGTGGCGGCCGTCCCCTCCACGGCCTTCGCCAGCCAGCAAATCGCGCTGGAGTCGAAGCTGCCGCTCTTGCTGCCGAACACGGAGGTCGAGATTGAGGGGCGAGTCGAGGCCCCCGCGCGGGAGGTGTTGCTCTGGGTGCGGCCCCAGGGGGCGCACGACCCGCTGCGGCGCCTGGTGGCGCCGGTGAATGCCGACGGCCGATTCCAGGTCAGGCTTCCCCTCGAGGGACTGGAGGGCATCCAGTGGATTGGCTTCTCCCGCGTCCATGGGCGCGGGGCCTGGAAAGGCTGGTCCGTGCGCCGGTTTTGCGTCGCGCCGGAGTCCCCCCTGGAGCGCTGAAGCCTGCCGAGGCGGGCCCCCCACCCCGGGGGGGAAGCCGGCGGCCTCGTCAGGGCGGATTTCCTGGTAGGGTTTTCCGTTGTCGGCCGGGATGGGTTCCCAGGCCGGCCGGGGAGAAGCCCCATGCGGGTTCACGTCTTCTCCGACCTGCATTTCGAGATTTCCGAGCGGACGGCGCCGGAATTCTTCGCGAGTGAAGGCTGGCACAGCCTCGAGGGCCGCGCCGAGGTCGCCATTCTCGCCGGGGACATTGGGTCGACCCACCCCGCGCGAATCCAGGAGACACTCCTCGAGCCGCTCAGGCTGTTCGGCCACCGCTACCGGACGGTGTTCTACGTGCCTGGGAACCACGAGCCGTACGGGACGAGCCTGCAGCAAAGTCAGGCCCAGCTGCTGCGCCACGTCGTCGACAACGACGAGCTGGCGAACGTGCACCTGCTGTCTGCCGCCCGGGCCGAGGGCACCCCTAAGCTGGACGCCCGCTCCGTCTACGGCGGCGTGCTCTGGTTCCCGATGACGGCCGAGACGCAAGACCGCATGCGGCAGCGGCTGCTGAACGACTTCCGCCTCATCCAGGACATCGACGACGCCCCACGCGAGCACGAACTGGTGGTGGCGAGCCTGCGCGAGCGCGTGTCGCCGGGCGACGTCGTCGTAACGCACCATGGCCCGACCCGCCGGTCTGTCCCGGCGGAGTTCGAGGAGAGTGTGGTCAACTGCTTCTTCACGACCGACTTGGAGGAGCTCATCCTCGCGCTGAAACCAGCGCTCTGGGTGCACGGCCACACCCACAGCCCCCTGGATTACTGGGTGAGCGAGACCCGCGTCTACGCCAACCCCCTGGGGTACCGGGGGGAGGGCAGCAACCCAGCCTTCTGGCAGCGCGTCGAAATCGATGTGTGAGACTGTGCCTCGGTCGGCCGGGCGACCACCTGTTGTCAGCCTGCCGCCGCGGACAGCCCCTGCGCCAGGGCGCCTTTTGAGAAGACGCCCCGGTCGAGGACGAGCGACTCGATGAGTGCCACCGGTGTCACGTCGAATGCTGGGTTGAAGACGTCCACGCTGCTGGGGGCCCAGCGCATCGCGCCGTAGCCGCGGACCTCCGAGGCCGCCCGCTCCTCGATGGGGATTTCGGCACCACTCGCGCAGCCCAGGTCGACCGTCGACCACGGGGCCACCGGGTGAAAGGGGACGCCATGGTGGCGGGCGACGATGGCCAGGGCGTAGGTACCCACCTTATTGGCGAAGTCGCCATTCCTGGCGATGCGGTCTGCCCCCACCAGCACCCGGTGCACCTTGCCGCGGGCGAGGACGCTGGCCGCCATGCCGTCGGTGATGAGGGTGTGCGGGATGCCGAGCCGGCCGAGCTCCCAGGCGGTCAAGCGCGCACCTTGAAGCAAGGGCCGCGTCTCATCCACCCAGACGTGCACGTTGCGGCCCAACTCATGGGCGCGCCGAATCACGCCCAGCGCGGTCCCGATGCCTGCCGTCACCAGACCACCGGTGTTGCAGTGGGTGAGGATTCCCTCTCCCGGTGCGATGAGGGCTGCCCCGTGGTCCGCCATGTGCACGCAGAACTGGACGTCCTGGTCGAAAATGCCCTCGGCCCGCTTCACCAGTTCGCTGACACCTCCGCCCGCGTCGAGTACGGCCCGCATCTGGTCCATCGCCCAGGCCAGGTTGACTGCGGTTGGCCGGGCCTCGCGCAGGGACGCGCAGGCCTGCTCGAGCTGGGCGCGGGAGGCGCCACACTCGGCGTGGGCGGCCACACTCAACGCCGCCGAGACGCCGATGAGGGGTGCCCCGCGGACGCTGAGCCGGCGAATGTGCTCCACCAGCGCAGCCGGAGCGGTTCCGTCGAGCCAGTCTTCGACGTCCGGTAGGCGTGTCTGGTCCAGGACCAGCACCCGCCCGCCCACCGTCTTCAGCCCGAGCGAGGTCAGGTCTCGCATGTGGCGCTCGCGGTCACAGGAGCTTCGGACCGTGCTTGGTGCGAAGCGCGTGCAGGGCCCGACGCTCTTGCTCTGGAAGGGGTTTGGCTCCGCCGAGCTCTTGCGCCGCCTTCAGAATGAGTGCGGCGTGTTCCACCCGTTCGATGCCGTTGACGGCTTCCTCGAGCGACTCCCCCCACGCCAGCGCGCCGTGTCGGGCAAGCAGCAGCAGTCGGTGTCCAGGCAGGAAGGCCTCCAGCGCCGTGCCCATCGCCTCGGTCCCTGGCCGGGCATAGGGGACCACCGGAATGCTGCCAGCCGCGAGGATGACCTCGGGCAGCGCATCGGAGGGAAGCTCGACCAGCTCCGGGTGCGCGAGCGTCCAGGCGATGGCCGTGGGCGGGTGGGCGTGGACCACCACGCGTGCCTCGGGACAGCGCCGGTAGACCGCCAGGTGCATGGCCCGCTCGCTCGACGGCACGCCGGACACCACCTGGCCGCCCAGCTGCACGCGGGCCAGCTGCTCGGGCCGCAGGTGGTACTTGTTGATGCCGGCCGGCGTGATGGCGATTCGGTCGAGCCCCAGGCGAAGGGAGATGTTGCCATCGGCCGCCGCGAGCAGATTCCGGTCATGCAACCGACGGCAGGCGTCGCAGACGGCCTGCAGGGCACTGGTCTCGCTCTGGGAAAGGCTGGGCACGCCCCTTGTGCTTGTAGCAAGCCGAAGCGACGGCTGGCGAGCCTAGGCGAACCGGGCTTGCTCTGGCCCGTGGCGCAGGCAGAGTGGGGGGACGATGGCTCTCTTGGAAGACCAGGTGCGCGACGTCCTGAAGACCGTCCTCTTTCCGGGCCTCCGTCGGGACATTCTCTCCATTGGCTTCGTGAAGGACCTCATCGTGGAGGCAGGAGACGTTCGTTTCCGCTTGGTGCTGAGCGCCGACGCCCAGCATGCGGCCAACGTCATCCAGGCCGAGTGCGAGAAGAAGTTGCTGCCTCTCGTCACTCCAGGCCGGCTGACCATCCAGGTGGACCTCGTCCCGCGGGTCCTGGCCCAGCGGCCCGTCCCTGCGCCGACGGCAGTCGATGCCTCGGCGCAGGCGAGACTGGCGCAAATCCGCTTCAAGGTCGCCGTCGCCTCTGGGAAAGGTGGTGTCGGCAAGTCCACCGTCACCGCCAACCTCGCCGTGGCTCTCGCCCAGCTCGGCTACAAGGTGGGCCTGATGGACCTCGACATCTACGGTCCTTCCCAGCAGATGATGATGGGCATTGCCGAGAAGCCCTTCGTGGATGCCGAGGACAGCCTGCTTCAGCCGCAAATGCGTCACCGGGTGCGGGTGGCCACGCTGGGGGCGTTGATGGAGGTCGACCAGCCGGCGGTCTGGCGTGGTCCAATGGTGATGAAGGCGGTCGAGCAACTGCTCACCGGGGTGCGCTGGGGTCTGCTCGACTTCCTCATCGCCGACCTTCCCCCAGGAACCGGCGACGTCCAGCTCACACTGACTCAGAAGGCGGCGCTGTCGGGCGCCGTCATCGTGACCACGCCGCAGGACGTGGCCCTGGTGGACGCCCGGAAGGGGCTGGCCATGTTTCAGAAGGTGGGCGTGCGTGTTCTCGGGTTGGTGGAGAACATGGCCTCGTATGTGTGCTCGGCATGCGGGCACGTCGACCACCCGTTCAAGCACGGCGGTGGCCGCTCGACTGCTGAGCGGCTGTCCATTCCCTTCCTAGGAGAGATTCCCCTCCACCCGCGCATCGTCGAGGGAGGGGATGCGGGCACGCCCATCGTCGAGCTGGAGCCCGATTGCGCCGCAGCGCAGGCCTTCGTCGCCGCCGCGCGGGCCGTCGCCGCCGCCGTGGGGGCTTGACGCAAAGCGGCATGGTGTCTGGATGCCTTGACAGTTCCGCTTCGCAGTTTCAGTGTACGTGCCTCTTCTCCAAGCGCCCTGGAGGTTCGCGATGCAGATGCAACGCCGGACGTTTCTCAAGGGAACCGCGGCCGCAGGCGTCGGGCTGGCCTTCTTTGACCTGTCCGAGGCGCGCGCCGAATTGCGGCTGCTGAAGATAGCCAAGACCACCGAGACCCGGAGTACTTGCCCCTACTGCGCGGTCTCCTGCGGCGTCATCATTCACACGGCCGGCGATAAGGCGAAGAACGTCGTCCCCGCGGTCGTGTACGTCGAAGGGGACCCGGACCATCCCATCAACCGCGGGACGCTCTGTCCCAAGGGTTCGACGCTTCGTGCCGACATCAGCAACCCGAAGCGTTTGACAGTCCCCCAGGTTCGCCGTCCGGGCTCCGACCACTGGGAAGAGATTTCCTGGGACGAGGCCATCAAGAAGATTGCCCGGAACATCAAGGACACCCGGGACCGTACTTTCGTCGCCAAGAACGCCAAGGGCCAGGTGGTCAACCGTACCCCCGGCATTGCCGTGATTGGCGGCTGCACGGACACCAACGAGTTTAACTTCCTCCAAGACAAGTTCATCGAAGGCTTGGGGGTGGTGTATCGAGACAGTCAAGCTCGAGTATGACACGGTCCAACGGTGGCCAGTTTGGCCGCCACGTTCGGTCGCGGGGCGATGACCAATGGGTGGGTCGACATCAAGAACGCCGATGTCATCCTCGCCATGGGCGGGAATCCGGCTGAGAACCATCCCTGCGGTTTCAAGTGGGCCATCGAAGCGAAGAAGGTGCGCAACGCCAAGCTGGTGGTGGTCGACCCGCGCTTCACCCGGACCGCCGCGGTGGCCGACGTCTATGCCCAGCTGCGTCCGGGAACGGACATCGCGTTTCTCAACGGCATCATCCGGTACGCCATCGAGACCAAGCGTTTCCACGAGGACTACGTCAAGCTCTTCACCAACGCCCCATACATCATCAGCGAGAAGTTCGGATTCGATGAGGGTCTGTTCAGCGGATGGGACGACACCACGAAGAGCTACGACAAGGCCGCGTGGGCCTATCAGCCGAACCCGACCACCAACGCGTACGACGTCGACCCAACGCTTCAGCATCCGCGCTGTGTCTTCCAGCTTTTGAAGAAGCACGTCGACCGCTACACGCCGGAGATGGTGGAGCGGTTAACGGGGACCCCCAAGGAGACGTTTCTCAACGTCGCCAAAGTGGTCACTTCCACTGGGAACGCCGAGCGAGTCGGGACGGTCACCTACGCCCTCGGCTGGACCCAGCACTCGGTGGGCGTGCAGATGATTCGCGCGGCCGCGACCCTCCAGCTGCTGCTCGGCAACGTCGGGAGACCAGGCGGCGGAGTCAATGCCCTGCGAGGGCACTCAAATATTCAAGGTGCCACCGACATGGGCGGCACGTTCGAGATTCTGTCGGGCTACCTCGCAACGCCTCGCAGCGAGCTTCCAGACCTCGAAACATATCTGCAAAAGGTTGTGCCGAAGACGCTCAACGGCGAACCGTGGCCGTCGATGAATTACTGGCAGAACTACCCGAAGTTCATGGTCTCACTGCTGAAGGCTTTTTACGGCAAGGCCGCGACCAAGGAGAACGACTTCGGCTACTCGTGGCTTCCGAAGACAGACGGCAATTACTCCTGGATGTACCTCTTCGACGAGATGTACCGCGGTAGCTCCAACCGCGCAGGGGGTGTCGAGCCGGGTCCTGAGGGCCTTATCACCGCTGGGATGAATCCGGCGGGCATCGGGCCCAATGCGCCAAAGATGATTGCGGCGCTCTCGAAGCTCAAGTGGCTGTTGGTGATCGAAAACTACGAGATCGAGACCGCCGCCTTTTGGAAGGCGCCGCCCGAGTATGGCGGGGCCCCTCCAGCGGAAATCCAAACGGAGGTGTTCCAGCTTCCCGCCACGGGCTTTGCCGAGAAGGACGGAAGCTTTACCAATTCAGCGCGCTGGATTCAGTGGAAGTGGAAGGCGCTCGACCCCCCTGGCCACGCGAAGTCCGACCAGGAGATTCTTGCACGGATTTTCCTAGCCGTCCGAGACCTCTACAAGAAAGAGGGTGGGGCCCTGCCAGAGGCGGTCCTCAACATCGCGTGGAATTACACCAACCCGTTGAACCCCGACCTGTCGGAGGTCCTGCGCGAGATTAACGGCAAGGCGCTAGAAGACCTCTTCGAGCCGCCCAAGGACCCGAAGGACCCCAAGGAGCCGAAGAAGCTCATCAGGGCGGCGGGGCAACAGCTCGACTCGTTCGGACAGCTGCGCGCCGACGGCTCCACCAGCTGTGGCAACTGGCTCTACACCGGCTGCTACACCGAGGCCGGCAACAACACCCAGCGCCGCAACACCGCCGACCCGAGCGGGCTAGGCATGTACCACCAGTGGGCCTTCAGCTGGCCCGCCAATCGCCGCGTCATGTACAACCGTGCCTCTGCCGACGCGGCCGGGAAGGCTTGGGACCCAACCCGCCCTGGCATCCAGTGGAATGGCGAGAAGTGGGGTGGCCCCGATGTCCCAGACATGGCGCCAGATGCTCCCCCGGGAAAGTTTGGAGCATTCATCATGCTCCCGGAGGGCTCTGGTCGGCTCTTCGCTCCCGTGCTCGCGGACGGCCCCTTCCCCGAGCACTACGAAGCCATCGAAGCGGCCATCCAGAATCCGCTTCACCCGAAGGTGACGTCCAATCCGGCGAGCAGGCGATTCAGCACCAAGCTGGACAAGTACGGGACGGTGGCCGAGTACCCCATTGTGTGTTCCACCTACCGTCTCACCGAGATGTACCACTACTGGACGAAGAACACGGAGCGACTCAACCAGCTCCAGCCAGGCTTCTTCGTCGAGTTGCCAGAGCAGCTCGCCAAGGAGAAGGGCATCGCCAACGGTGAGCAGGTGCGTGTCATCTCCGCCCGAGGCGAAGTGCAAGGCGTGGCGATGGTCACCAAGCGACTGAGTCCAATGGTGGTCGACGGCAAACCGCTTTGGCACATCGGCTTCCCCATCCACTGGGGCTACACAGGTGACAAGGGGCACCTGGGCCCCCTCGCGAACATGCTGACGCCCTCGGCGATGGACGCCAACACCTGGACGCCCGAGTACAAGACTTTCCTGGTGCGGATCGAAAAAGGCCAACCCCTGAGGACGACGTGAGGAGGGACAACGATGCCCATCCAAGGCCTTGAAGTCCTCCAGTCGTCCGCCTCCCTCCGGGGCCAAAACACCGGCTTGCGCGTGCTGGAGAAGGTGTCGAAGTACATCGACACCTCGACCTGCATCGGCTGCAAGGCCTGTGAAGTCGCCTGCCAGGAGTGGAATGACTTGCCGGTCGCCTCCACCCAGCAGGTGGGCACCTACCAGACGCTGCCCACGCTTCAGGCGGATTTTTGGAACCTGATTCGCTTCAACGAGATGGAGTTCGAGGGCGGACTGGCCTGGCTGATGCGCAAGGACCAGTGCATGCACTGCGCAGACCCGGGCTGTCTCGAAGCGTGTCCGGCGCCGGGGGCCATCGTCCAGTACGCCAACGGCATCGTCGACGTCAATTCCGAGAACTGCATCGGTTGCGGCCTGTGCGAGACGGGCTGTCCCTTCGACGTTCCGCGCTTCTCCGCCAAAACCGGGAAGATGTCGAAGTGTACGCTGTGCGTTGACCGGGTGGACTCGGGGCTGGAGCCGGCCTGCATCAAAGCCTGCCCCACCGGCTGCCTCCACTTCGGCACCAAGGAAGACATGGTGGAGCTGGGCAAGGCCCGGGTGAAGCAGCTCCAGGCCAACGGCTTCGCCAATGCCATGCTCTACGACCCACCCGGCGTCGGTGGCACCGGTGTCGTCACCGTGCTCGCGCACGGGGACAAGCCCGAGCTCTACGGCCTGCCCAAGGACCCACGCGTGCCGCTCTCAGTGACGTTCAGCAAGCGCGTCCTCAAGCCGCTTGGCATCTTCGCCATCGGCGCGACGCTGGTTGGACTGTTCACGCACTACGTCAGAACGGGTCCCAAGAAGCCCCACGACGACAACCCTCCCCGGACTGGAGGCTGACCATGGCTCACGTCGTCTCGCCACCCAACGTCGGACACGCGGACGCAGCCGTTGCGGTCGCCCGGACCGTGGAGGATGTAGAAGTCGGCAACCGGCTTGTTCGCCACACGCTGGCCACCCGCCTTATGCACTGGCTGGTGGGGACGAGCTTCATCCTCAGCTTTCTCACGGGGATGCCCATCTGGACGCCCATTTTTGGCTGGATGGCGCCGCTCTTCGGTGGCCTCGCGGTGTGCCGATGGCTCCACCCGTTCCTCGGCGTGCTGTTCTCGGTCGGCCTCCTGTGGATGGCGGCCAGTTGGTGGAGCCAGATGGTGATGTCGGCGAGCGACCGGGAATGGCTCAGTCCCGCTTACTTCGCCAAGTACCTCCGCTTCGAGTCGAGCGACCCGGAAACTGGGAAATACAACGGCGGGCAGAAGGCGCTGTTCTGGATGGCACTCCTCGGCGGCGTGGCGCTTTTCCTCTCCGGCCTGGTGCTCTGGTTCCCGGGCGTCTTTCCCCAGGGCCTCCGAGAACTGTCCTGGCTTCTCCACGACGTGGCCTTCATCGCCTTTTTCCTCCTCATCATCGGGCACGTCTATTTGGCCATTGCTGAGCCAGGGACGTTCGAGTCGATGGTGGACGGAACGGTGAGCAAGCCCTGGGCCAGGCTTCACCACCCCCGTTGGTACCGTGACGTGACGGGTGACCAGCGAAAGTAAGTCACCCGTTTCCGTCGCGTTCCGTCGGGCTGCCGAACGAGCTGAGGCGCTCGCCCGGTCGAGCAACGTTGCGGCAGAACCCCTTCAGTTTGCCGCCGGGCTGTACCGCGTCCAGGGCGAGGTGGCGGCCGCCATTCAGGCGTTGCATGCCAAGCGTCCGCTCACCGGACGCCTGGAGGCCGATGGCAGCCGCCTGGTGGAGCCACTCCGTGCCGTGCACCGGTACGCCGCCGAGGTCGCCCCACCCACCCTCGCAGCGGTGGCTCGCGAACGCCTGTCGGAGCTTCCCGAAGTGGCGCAGGCGCGGCTAAGCGTCTACTGGAACGGCACTCGGGACGACCGGGAAGACTTCCTTTCCCGGGCCGCGCTTCGCCCCTACGTCGAGGTGCTGGTCCGGAACAAGGTGCCAGTGGACCGGCCGAAGGGCGGACGGCTCTGTCCTCACTGCGGCGGCCAGCCGTGGGTTGCCGCCCGGCGTCCGATTCCCAACAGCCACGGAGCCCAGCGCATGCTCCTCTGCGCCCTGTGCGGGAGCGAGTGGCTGGTGAACCGAATCCTGTGTCCGGCGTGTGGGGAGGAGGACCCGGACAAGCTGCCGGCCTTCAACACGGAGCGGTACCCGACCGCCCGCATCGAGGCGTGCGAGACCTGCCACCGTTACCTCAAATCCATCGACCTCTCAGTGGACGGCCGCGCGATTCCCGAGATGGACGACCTGGTCTCGGTAGGCCTGGACCTCTGGGCTGCGGAACAAGGCTTCGCGCGCATCGAGCGCGGACTGGCGGGCGTCTAGCAGTTAGCCCAGCTGCGGATGGTTCAAGTTCGAATCCGAAGGCGCTTTCGGGACGAGGGCCCGGTAAGCGGCATCCAATGTGTCCTGGGCCCAGCCGAGGAAGATGCCCTCCCCGCGGAACACGGCACCGACGTTGGTCTCCACCAGGACGATGGCCCCGGGGCCATTCGGCGTTTCGACAGACATTCTCCACGCGGCCAGGGTCACTCGCCCTTCTCGCGTCCGCGCGGGAACCCGCTCCGGTGCTGAGGCAGTGGCACCCTCGAGGCCTGGAACCGCTTTCGGTTCTGTTGGCGTTGGCATGTGTGAGGCCGACGCTACGCCCTTGACGCTGAGCACGCCAGAACAAGTCCCCACTGCCTCCGTCAGCCGCGAGCGTAGCTGCGCCGGTAATCCACCGTGCCGGCGTAGCGGAAGGCTCCAGGCGGGGGGGGCGTCCCCAGCGGACGGTCAGCCGGCAGCTCGAGGATGCGCGTGTACTCCTCGACCTCGATGCGTTCCCTGTCGGCGAGGACGCGGTCCAGCCCTGCACTGTTGATGGCAGTGGGCGCCCGTGGTCCGACGACACCGGAGAAGAACTCGCTGACGCAGCCGCTTCCGTAGCTAAAGAGGCCGATGCGTTTCCCCGTCAGCAGGCTCGCCTCCTTGTGGAGGAGGCTGGCCAAGCTGAGGTAGAGCGAGCCGGTGTAGATGTTCCCGACCCGGGCGGAAAGGCCGAGCGAGGGAGCCACCTGTGCTTCGAAGCTCGCCGCTGCGCGGGGCGTCTCCTCATCCTCGGCGGCCGCGTCCAGCGCCTTTCCGATTCGGTCTTCGATGTCGCATCGCCGAACCTGGGCGTGTGCCTTCTTCGCCATCTTGCAGAAGGGCACGTGGTAGGCGATGCGCGACAGCTGCTCCGACGGAACGTCGGCCGACCGAATCAAGTCCCGCCCGAGGGCGCGAGCGCGCCAGCCACGGTAGCTTCCGGAGACTGCTTCCAGGTAGCACTGGATGGAGTAGTGGCCGTCGACGACGGCTTCCCGCCGCCCGAGGGGCCGCCAGAAGTCGTGAACGTCCATGCTGCAGGTCCCGCTGACGCCCACGTCGAGGGCGAGCAACTCGGGGGACTCGGACACCAGCATGGCCACTGCCCCCGCTCCCTGCGTCGGTTCACCGGAGGTGTTGAGCCCGTAACGGGCAATGTCCGAGCAGACTGCGATGCCCACCCGGCCTGCCCCCGCGCCGGAGGCAATCCATTCGGCCACCGAATTGAGAGCGGCTGTCCCGCCGTAGCACGCGTGCTGGCAGTCGAATGTGCGCATCGTCTGAGGAAAGCGGAGCATTCCCTGCACGTAGGAGGCGACGGCCTTCGAGTGGTCGACACCCGTCTCCGTCCCGACCACCAGCATCCCGATGCGGGAGGGGTCCAGGGAGCGGTTCGCGAGGAGTTTCGCCACCGCGGAGGCAGCCAGGGCGGCGGTGTCCTCACCCGGCTCGGCGACGGACATCTCCAGTCCCCCCAGGCCTTGGGTGTACTTGGCCGGGTCAACGCCTCGCGCTCGAGCGAGGTCGCCGAGGTCGATGTAGCGACGTGGAAGGGCGACGGCGATGGCTTCGATTCCGACATGCTGCTTCATGGCTTCACCACTCCTCATGCGGCCGCTCGCGGGACGAGCACGATGCGTCCCGCGACCCCTCGCTGCTCCAGGCGCGTATGCGCGAGGGCGGCGTCGGCCAGGGGGAGGGCCTCAGAAATAAACGGTTGGATGGAACGGTCGGCGGTCAGCTTGAGCGCTTCCTCGAGTTCCGCTTGGTCCGTCGCGAAGGCACCGATGATTTCCAATTCCTTGACGATGACCAGGCCGGGGTTGAGGGTCACGTCGCGTGTCACCAGGTTACCCACGACGACCAAGCGCCCGCCGGGCGCGATGCATCGCAGCGACTGAGCGAAGGTGGCGCTCCCCACGATTTCCAGGACGACGTGGACGCCGTCGCCGCCGCTGCGCCGGCGGACCTCCGCGGAAAAGTCGAGGTTGGGTGAGACGATGACCTCGTGCGCACCGGCGGCCTCGAGGGCCTCGACCTTGGAGGCGCTGGACGTCACGGCCAGCACCCGGGCGCCGTCGAGACGGGCGAGCTGAACGGCAGACAGCCCGACGCCACCACTGGCCCCGGTGACGAGCACTACCTCCCCCGGACGTACTCGGCCTCGTGTGCGGACCACATGGACCGCCGTTCCGGTGGTGCAACAGGCCGTGGCTGCCGCCTCCCAGGAGAGGCCGGCGGGAACCCGACCCAAGCCAGCCACTGGCGCTGCCATCAGCGAGGCGTAGCCGCCAGGGATTTCCTCGCCGAAGAAGCGCGCGTCCTTCTTGCAGAGCGTCGGCCGGCCGGAACGGCAGATGGGGCAGTTCCCACAGGAAAGACGCTGCAACGTCGCCGCACGGTCGCCAACCTTCCATCCGGTGACACCCGGGCCCACCGCGATGACCTCACCGGCGACCTCGTGCCCCAGGATGGCAGGAACGCTGGTGCGGGGAAGCTGCCCGCGGCGGTTGATGACGTCGTGGTAACAAACGCCACACGCGCGAACTCGGAGAAGGACCTCCCCAGGACCGACCGTCGGTTCCGGAACGGATTCCAGCCGGAGGTTTTCCGAGTTTCCAAACGCCCTCAGCACAACCGCATCCATGCGTTTCTCCCGGTTGCCCCGCCGTCAACCAACCAACCGCTCTCTAAAGTTGTCCGGGTCCAGCGCACCAATCGCAGCCAGCGCGGCCTCCCCTGGTGCCGCATCCGTCCGGAGGTCCCTAGCGACCGCGAAGGCGAAGCCAGTCCGCTCGGCGACTTCCACCGGCGTCGTCCAGGCGCGGTGGGATTGCAGACTGGCGCCGTCCGCGCCGACCTGAAACCGCCCCAAGTCGGTGAGGAGAGGCGTGGGTCGCCCATCGACCGTGGAGGCCACCTGAACCCGCGCCACCAGATTGCGCCGCGTTTGTTTGGGCATCACCAGCACTGGTCGTTTCACCCAACGGCGCAGAGCCGCGGCCCCCGCCACGCCGGGCAGCTTCACCGTCGGTCGTTCGAGGGAGCCGGTTGCACTCATGTTCGAGCGACCAGCGCCGTCAACCTCTGCCGCACCAAAGAAGATGATGTCGATGCGGCCCCGGCGGGCATGGTCGAACAGGTCGGGGATGCAGATGTCCCCACGCCGACGCTCGAGGTAGGCCAGGTCCTCGGATGAGGCGTGAAGTCGTCGAACGTCCGGATTCACTGAGCCGACACAGGCCAGGTAGGTGAGCCGGGGGGCGTGGGTGGCCTTCGCCAGCGCGATGGCCAGGATGGCAAGCGGAGAGGCGACTCCGGTGGCCACGACGTCCCCGTCGCGGATCTCGGCAGCCATCGCGGCCAGCAAGGTGTCGGCGCGGGTGGTGGTCATGCAGCATCCAGGGCGCCGGCCGCGCCGATTCGACGTGTCAGGTACTGTGCCGCAGCGCCCTGCGCGGCGAGCGCGAGGTACTCGAGGAGGTCGGCCTCATCGTGTGGGTAAAGACCGGCGGACCCGGTGGGCAGCGCTCCACCCCAGACCTCGGCGACCGCCTCGACCTGAAACGCCGGCAGGCTGACGCGGGGAAGCCGGTCGAGGCGACGGTCAGCGGTGGCCAGGACACGGCGCGCGGCGGCCGCCATCAACAAGTCGGTCGTGGGGTCCTCGAAGAACAGATTTCCCTCGGCGTCGGCGGCCTGTGCGTGCAGCAGCGCGACGTCCGGGGCCACCGCCCGCTCGACGGGAACGGTCTCGCCGGTGAATGGGTCGACCACGACGGCCGGTGGATCCAGGCTCGCCAACTCCGAGTGCTCGGCATCCGGGGCCGGCAAGAAGGGGAGCCCCATGGCCGAGGCGCGCAGGCGCTGGACGACGCGGTAACCGTCCATCTCCGCCCAAGAGATGGTCCCCGCCTCGATGGCCGCCTTGAGGCAAGGCATGGGGCGGACGCGTCCGCCCAAGGTGAGCGCCGAAAAGGCGAATTCCACCCGGCTCGCCGCACCGGCGGCGACCAGCATCTCCGCCGGCAGGGGATTGGGAAGTGAGAGCACCCGGAGGTCCCGTCGGCCCTGCCGAATGAGCTCGAAGACCAGCGCCATCGGCGCCCGGCCAAGCATGAAGCCGCCGGGAGCCAGGAGCGAACCGTCCGGGACGCTGCCGGCCAAG
Organism: uncultured delta proteobacterium; assembly: GCA_963760425.1. GTDB lineage: Bacteria > Myxococcota > Myxococcia > Myxococcales > Myxococcaceae > JADGRA01. Next base: position 103,965 of record CAVXCY010000001.1, read on the forward strand.
TCGGCCAGAGTGGTCCAGCGAGTGACACTCATCGCGCCTCCACCGGAACCAGTCCGTGCAGGAAGAGGTCCACCATGCCGCGGGCGATGGCGGTGTCGGCGATGGCGCCGTCCTTGCGGTACCACTTGTAAATCCACAGCACCATGCCGAGAAAGGCGAAGGCGGCGACGGTGGGATTCACTGCTCGGGCCTTGCCTGCCTTGGTTGCCTCGGCGATGGTTTTCTCCAGAAAGCGCACGTACTTCTTCTTCCGAGCGTCGATTTGGTTGCGGGCGCGGCCCTGGAGCGTGGCGTGCTCGTGCAGGATGATGGTGACTTCCTTGCTCCAGCCGCGTGTGACGAGAAGGATGTTCTTCTCCATGCAGGCCCGCAGGCGCTCCACTGGGTCGGCAATGGACTCCACCTGGCTGAGCACCTGCTCCTCGAAGACATCCATCCCGTAGTTCATGATTTCGAGGAGCAGGTGCTCCTTGCTCTCGATGTGATGGTAGAGGCCGGCTTTGGTCAGGCCACAGGCATCAGCGATGTCCTGGATGGAGGTGGCCTCATAGCCACGGGCGCAGATGAGCCGCGCAGCGGTCTCGAGGATTTCGCGGTGACGCTGCTTCGCGTCGTCGGCGGTGCGGGTGCTCATCTCGGCGTTGGCCCTGGAGGGCGTGAAATGCTTAGCCTACCGACCGGTAGGTATGCAACGACCTACCGGTCGGTAGGGGCCGGTTTTAACCAGGATGAAGTCGGGCCGGCGCGCCTTGCGCACCATCAAGACGCGGGGATTCGGCTGACGAGCTCGCCGAGCGAGGCAACGACCAGGTCCGGCTCAGCGATGCCCCAGCCTTCCCAGGGGGTCTGGCTCTGACGGCGAACCCAAGCCGCTCGCAGGCCCGCCGACTTCGCTCCAAGGACGTCCCAGGCGTTGGCCGACACCAGCCAGGTGCCGTCGGCCGCCGCACCGCCGCGGGCCAGCAGGTGCAGGTACACGGCCGGGTCCGGCTTGTAGCTGCGGACGTCGTCGACGCTCACCACCCCCGCCAGGGGCGGCAGAAGCCTCGCCTGTGAAAGTAGCTTGCGCAGCGACGCCTCGACGCCATTCGAGAAGGCCACCAGGGCGTGCCCGTCGGCCTCGAGGGCGACGAGGCCCGCTCGTGCGTCCGGGAAGGCGGGCAAGTCGAGGTACGCGCTGAGCAACTCGCCCTCGGCGGCACTGGACAGCGTCACGCCGAGGAGTCGAGCGGTGAAGTGCAGGGCATCGCGGGTGACGACGTCGAAGTTGGCGTACCTCCGCATCAGCGCGCGTCGAAAGCACGAGTCCAGCTGGTGCTGGCGCCAGGTGGTGGCGAAGCGCAGTGCCAGCTCGCCGACGTGGGCCTGAAGAGGGCCTTCCATGCCGAGGGGGTCGACGAGCGTGCCGTAGACGTCAAAACCGATGAAAGCCATTTGAAGCTGTCTCCGTACCAGACCCTCGGGGCCTCCGGGTGAGGGCCGTGCCCCGAACCGTTCTGGAGCCAACTATGAAGGGGGCACCAACGGGAAGCCGAGAGGTGTGCAGTGGTCGAGTCGCAAAGGCGCGCTGCTTCTCCCCTGAGGCCTCCCAAGGAGCAGGCCGGAGCAAAACGCCGGGCCGCTGCGACCTGGCGCCGCCCCAGGCTGGGTGGAAGCCCCAGCTGGAGGTCAGAGTTGGATGTCGACCGGCTGGATGCCCCAGATGTCGCGCGCGTATTCGCGAATGGTCCGGTCGGATGAAAAGCGGCCGACCCGCGCCATGTTGAGAATCGCCATCCGGGTCCAGTCCTCGGTCTTCAAATACGCGCGCACGATGCGGCTGTGGGCCTCGACGTACGCGCGGAAGTCGGCCAGTACCAGAAAGCGGTCCTCGTCGAGCAACGCATCGACGAGCGGCCGGAAGGCGCTTGGGTCCTCCGGCGAAAAAAAGCCAGATGCCACGAGGTCCAGCACCGCTTTGAGCTCAGCGTCCTGCCCGACCAAGTCCCGCGGGCGGTAGCCCTTGGCCAGCGTTGCCTCGACTTGGTCGGCGGTGAGCCCGAAGAGAAAGAAGTTCTCCGGCCCGACTGCCTCCCGAATCTCAATGTTCGCGCCGTCCAGCGTTCCGAGGGTCAGGGCGCCATTCAGCGCAAACTTCATGTTGCCCGTCCCCGATGCCTCCTTGCCGGCGGTCGAGATTTGCTCCGACACGTCGGCCGCCGGGATGATGCGCTCTGCCAGGGAGACGCGGTAGTTGGGAAGAAACACGACTTGGATGCCGGTACGACCGGCATCCGCATTCACCACTTCACCGATGCCGTTGATGAGCCGGATGGTCGACTTCGCCAGCTGATACCCGGGTGCTGCCTTGGCTCCAAACAAGAAGGTTTGCGGGTGGACGACCGCCGAAGCCCTTTCCCGAGCCCGCATCCACAGCCAGACCACGTGCAGCGCGTTGAGGAGCTGACGCTTGTACTCGTGAAGCCGTTTCACCTGAACGTCGAAGATGGCCGAGGTGTTCAACTGAAGGCCCATCTCTTCGCGAACGTGGGTTGCGAGGCGCTTCTTGTTCTCCAGCTTCACGCGACGGAACTGCTCGGCGAAGTCGCGGTCCGTCGCCAGAGGCTCCAGAGCTCTCAGCTGGTCGAGGTCTGTGACCCAACCCGGTCCAATGCGACTGGTCACGAGCTCCGCCAGCGCTGGGTTGCAGAGCAGCAGCCACCGGCGCGGGGTGACCCCGTTCGTCTTGTTGTTGAACTTGCCCGGGAACATCTCCGCGAAGTCCGGCATCACGTCGCGCTTCAGTAGCTCGGTGTGAAGAGCAGCAACGCCGTTGACGCTGTGACTGCCCACGACTGCCAGGTTGGCCATCCGGACCTTCTTCTCTGGCCCCTCCTCGACGAACGACATTCGCCGTTGCCGGTCGACGTCGAAGGGGTACTTGATTTGGACGGTCCGCAAGAAGCGCTGGTTAATTTCGTAGATGATTTCGAGATGTCGAGGCAGAAGCCGCTCGAAGAGGCTGACCGGCCAGACCTCGAGCGCCTCGGCCAGCAGCGTGTGGTTGGTGTAACCCATCACCCTCACGGTGATGTCCCAAGCGGTCTCCGGCGGCAGGCCCTGCTCGTCCACCAGCAGACGTAGCAATTCTGGGACGGCGACGGCCGGGTGCGTGTCGTTGAGTTGAACGGCAACGAAGCGAGGCAAGTCGCGGAGGTCTCGCGGCTTCTTGAGGAAGCGGCGGAGGAGGTCGGCCAGAGCGCAGGCGACGAAAAAATACTCCTGCTTCAGACGGAGCTCTTTGCCGGCTTGAAAGTTGTCGTTGGGGTAGAGGACCTTGGAGATGGTCTCCGAGTCGTTCTTCTCGACCACGCTGCGCTCGTAGTCGCCGGCATTGAAGAGCCGAAAGTCGAACTCGCCCGAAGCGCGCGCCTGCCAGAGGCGGAGCGTGTTCACGGTGTTGGTGCCGTAGCCGGCGACGGGCGTGTCGTACGGAATCCCAAGCACGGTCTTGCCGTCCACCCACCGGGCGACGGGAGAGCCGTCGGGGCGCGTCCCATGCTCGACCCGCCCGTACAGGCGCACGGGGACGCTCAGTTCAGGTCGGACGATTTCCCAGGGGTTGCCGAACTTGAGCCACTCGTCGGCCCGCTCCACCTGGTGCCCGCTGATGATGTCCTGGGTGAAGATGCCGAACTCGTAGCGGATGCCGTACCCCAGGCCGGGATAACCCAGCGTCGCCATCGAGTCGAGGAAGCAGGCGGCGAGCCGGCCCAAACCGCCGTTACCGAGGCCAGCGTCGGCTTCGACCTCGAGCAGGTCCTCCAGCGACACCCCCAGCTCCGAAAGCGCCGTCCGGGCTGCATCCATCAGCCCGAGGGCCATCAGGTTGTTGCCCAGGGCGCGGCCGAGCAGGTACTCGGCGCTCAGGTAGCAGACGCGCTTGACGTCCTGCTCGTGGTAGGTGCGCTGGGTTGCCACCCACCGCTCGGTGAGGCGGTCACGGACAGCCATGGCGATGGCCATGAAGCGGTCTAGGCCCGTCGCGGTCTTCCATCCCTTGGCCCGGGTGTAACTGACGTGGGCCAGGAAGCTGCGTTGAAAATGGAGGGGGTCGTTCCTGAGGCGGGGCGCCTCCGGGATGGCGCTACCATCGCCTCCGGCTGACGTTGGAAGAGGGGTGACCTGTGCCATCGCGCAGGCGACTGTACCGGGCCTGTCGGCTCTTCGCGACGGTTGCCGGCGCCCCAGCTGGCGTGGCGTTCCTCAGGGCAGACTGACCACCGCCGGGGGGACCAGCGGCCGGGCCCGGGTCGCCATCGACGCGGCGTCCAGCTGGGTGGCCATGGGCCGGAGCTTCTCCCGGAAGTCGGCGAGCAGCTTGGGCGGGACTGGCTCAGCGCGGGGGAACTTCTGATTGAGCGGATTGACGAAGGCGCCCCCCCGCTTCAGTGCGTAGTGCAGGTGAGGTCCCGTGGTGCGGCCCGTGTTGCCCGACAGAGCGATGACTTGCTTCTGCGTTACGTGTGCGCCGACACGGACACCGGCGCCGAACGAGGACAAATGCAGGTAGCAAGTCTCAAGCCCGTTGTGGTGGCGTAAACACAATGTGTTTCCGCCAGCGCCCGTATCACCTGCCACCGTCACCACGCCGTCCGCGACGGCCCACACGGGCGTTCCCACGGCCGCCGCATAGTCCACCCCCTGATGGGCGGCGAGGTACTGCAGCACCGGGTGAAAGCGGTTCCCGAAGCCGGACGTCACGTGTGCGAATTTGAGCGGGCTCTTGAGGAAGGCCTTGCGGGTCGAGGTCCCGTCCTCCTGGAAATAGCTCCAATCGCCGTCCGGGAGTTGGTAGCGGAAGACCCGTCGGTGACCGACGGTCTCACCGTGGTAGTCGGCAGCCAGAACCTCGCCATAGCGCAGCAGCCGTCCCTTGGAGACGTACTTCTCGACCAAGCAACCCACCCGGTCGCCCTTTCGAACGTCGAGGTAGAAGTCGATGTCCCAGGCAAAGACGTCAGCCAGGGCCAGTGCCAGGGTCGGGTCCTCGCCTGCGGCCAGGGCCGCCTCGTAGAGGGAGCTGCCCACTTCGAGTTGCACGCGGACGACCGTCTTCTCCACCTCGACCGCGCGCTTGCTGGCGACCAGGCGGTCGCCTTCCCGGCGCACTTGCCATTCGTCCACTGCGCCTTGCCGGTAGTCAAAGTAGTCCAGCTCGCCGTCGCGCAGAACGAGGCGCAGCTGGTCGCCTTCCCGCGACTTGCGGACGTCGAACACGCCCTCCAGGGCGGCGAGGGCCCGGTCCGCCGCCTGGCCGTCGAGCCCGGCGTCCCGAAGGGCCCGGGCCAGAATCTGATTCCGCTCGACGCGTCGGTTGACGACGCGGGTCGCTCCGGGGCTCGGAAGTGCGAGAAGCAGGGCGAGGAGAAGAGCGGCGCGTCCGGGAAGAGTCATCGGGGGCTTGGCCCTCCACTGTACCGGAGTCGTCCCCGGGCGCCCAGAAACCTCAGCTTCACCCTCTGCCCAGCCGGAGTTCGACCGCCCGGGACTGGTAGCCAGGCGGAGCCGCCGCTGGGGGCGCGGTGAGAAAGGCGGCCACCACTCGGGCTAGCACTTCGCGCAGAGCCGTGTTGCGAAAGCCGAGCTCCGCCCTGGCCAAGGAGGGCTCCAGGTAGGACATCCACCGGGTACTGAAGGGTGAGACATCCCGCAGCCGAAGCCCGGCGCCGCTGATGGCCTCCGCTGGGAGCGCGACGCGTCGCTCCGGAGCCCCCAGCGCCTCAGACAGCAGTCCGAGCAGGTCCCAGAGCGGTGGTGCCTCCCACTGCGCCAAGTTGAACGCCCGCCCGAAGACACGCCTGTCCCCAAGCATTGAGGCAAGGGCGTCAGCCACATCCAGCCCGTACACGTGGCGGCAGACTTCCTGCCCGCCGTCCGGGACGAGCAACGGCCCACCATCGAGGAGCCGCCACAGGTAGCCGTCCAGCCGCCGGTAGTAGTCCCGCTCGCCAAGCACCATCGGGATGCGAAGGCGCGTGGAGGGGAAGTCGGGCGCCCGGAGAAGCACCTCTTCACAGCGTCGCTTCAGCACGCCATAGCTCCACTCCTCCAGCGTCTCGGGGTCCTCCGGCTGTGCCATCAGGGTGCCCTCGAAGTCGGTTTCGCGCGCGGGGCGTGGGCACGCCTCGCGGACAAGGTACACCTGCCCGGTACTGATGAAGATGTAGTGGCCGACCCTCCCGCGCAGAACGCGGAGGGCTCGCTCCACCTCCTCCGGGCGGTAGGCGGCGAAGTCCACCACTGCGTCGAAGTGTCTGCCGGCGAGGGCGCTGTCGAAGGTGTCCTTCCCGCGGTCACCCCGAAGTCTCTCGACCGCTGAACCGAGGCCGTCCGGCGTGACGCCACGGTTGAGCACTGTCAGCCGGTGCCCCTGGGCGACGAGGCGCAGCGCGAGGAAGTGGCCGACGAACCTGGTGCCGCCAATGAGCAGGACCTTCATGCCCGGAGAGTTCACCACGGCCGTCTCCGCCCAGGCACTACCCCCGATGGGCAGCCTCCCCCCCGCGCCGCCCCAGGGACGCCGCAGCCGCCAGGGGGAGAAGCTCAGGTGCGCGTGGCCTGGGCTGGGCCGGGGGAGTACTTGATGACGCGGACCTTTTCCACGGTGACCAGCCCGTCGCTGACCATCGCGTCGATGATGGGCAACATGCGCTCGATGTGCTCCGGCGTGTCGACCACTTCCACCACCACTGGCAGGTCCTCCGATAGGCCGAGCAGGTGGGTGCTGTGGACGACGCTCCGCGCACCGTAGCCGCACACGCCGCGGAACACAGTAGCTCCGGCGATGCCCTCCTTGCGCAAGCGCTCCACCAGCGCCACGTGCAGGGATTGGCCGTGCCAGCGGTCGTCCTCTCCGAGGAAGACACGCACCATCATCTGCTCGCCGTCCAGTTCGCGCATCGCGCCCTCTGCGGGGCGCGCCGCGTCCTGCGGGCGAGCCCGAAGCGTCGGCGGTGGGTTCTCTCCGCCGGCGCCCGGGGAGCCTAGCGACCCACACCGCCAAGTGCCATTGGTCGTGGCGATGGTCGGTGCACGGCTCGTCCAGGCCGCCACCGACCGGAGGTAGCGTCTGCTTCGCCGTCGACTAGGCTACCGCGCACAGCCGGCATGCCTTCTCCCGCATTCGGACCCCCCAGAAGCCCAGGCCCCTTCACGCTCGACGCGCGGAGCTTGGCCCTTGGCCGGATGCTGCTGGGAGCGCTGCTGCTCTGGGACCTCGCTCTTCGCGCCGGCGACCTCACTGCCCATTACAGCGATGCGGGCGTCCTGCCACGCTCGGACTTTCGCCTCGAGGCATGGGACTTCCTCTGGTCGGTGCACACCGCCCTGGGTTCGAAGCCCTTCGAAGCCGGGTTGTTTGCACTCCACGCCGCCTTCGCATTCGGGATGCTGGTAGGGTTCCGGACGTTCTGGGCGACGCTGGGGAGCGCGGCGCTGCTCATCTCGTTGCATGGCAGAAACCCCCTGTTGCGCGATGGGCAGGACGACCTCCTCCGCGTGCTGCTGGTCTGGGGTTGTCTCCTGCCCTGGGGGGCGCGCTGGTCGGTGGACCGGCTCCGTGGGCGGGTCTGGCATCCGCTGACGGGCGTCTCGGGGGACCGGGTGCTGGGGCCGGCGACGGTGGGCTGGGTCCTGCAGCTGCTGACCTTGTACTGGGCAAGCGCGGTGGCGAAACTGGAGTCCCCTTGGTGGACGTCCGGCTCGGCCATCTCGAATGCCCTCGCCATTGGGCGTTACGAGACCGCCCTCGGGCAGTCGCTTCAGGCCTTTCCTTCGCTCCTGCGAATGGGAACCTTCGCCGTCCTGGCGTTCGAGCTTTTGGCCCCCTTCCTCATTTTCGTCTCGGGGTGGTGGCGGCCCACCCGGGTCCTCCTGATTTCTGGATTCGTGCTGCTGCATGTGGTGCTCGCCATGTTGCTGCGCCTGGGGCTGTTTCCGGCAGTAGCCATCGCCGCATGGCTGACGCTCCTTCCGCCGTCCGTGTGGGAGGCGCTGGTCCGGCGGCTGGGGGTCGGCGCGTTGGGGGGAGCGTTCGCACCCGAAGCGGGTGCCCGGCTGCCGAAAGGCAGGCCGCTGCTTGCCTTTGGGCTGGTCGCCCTCGGCCTTGCGGTGGTGCTGCTCTTCAACCTGTCGGTGGTGGCGCCAAGGGTGCCAGTGCCGCGCGCAGCCCTGTGGGCGGCACGGGCCCTCGGACTGCAGCAGTACTGGTCTTTGTTCTCGCCCAACCCGGTCAATGCCTTCGTCATGACGGATGGTTGGGTCGAGTTGGTGGCGACCCTGGAGGATGGCACCGAGTTGGACGTTCTGGCCGAGGGGGTGCCGGTGCGGTTCGTTCGCCCTGCCAATGTGGCGGAGACGTTTGCCAACCGCCGCTGGCGCCACTACGTGGCCAACGTGTTGACCCCGTGGCCTGTGCGGAGCGAACAGCACTCCACGGTGGAGGCGAGTCGCGCGGCATGGCTGAATTGGCGCTGCTCGGAGTGGAATGCCCACACCCCGCCGCCCAGGCGCATGCGCGCCGTTCGGCTGGTGTGGATGCAGCAACGCCTCGGCCAGCCGCAGGACGTGCCGCAAGCGGAGATATTGCGCCGGGCCGCGTGTACCGTGTCGTGGTAAGCGGGCGAGGCGATGACGGACGACCTGCCTCCGCTGCCAGTCTTCGGCTCCGATGCGCGTGTGTGCGGCGCCTGCCGGCTGTGGTCACCCTATACGGTGGACGGCGCCCGTGGCTGGGTGGGCCCCTGCCGCCTTCAGCCACAGCGAGGCCTTTTTCCCCCCACCGCGCCGATTTGCAACGCCTTCTCGGCGAAGGGCGGGACAGCGCTGACGCCTGCTGCTGCCGCTGTCCGGACTGCCGTCGCGGCCCGAAGCGTTGCACCCCTCCTCAAGCGACGGGTAGGGGCAGAGCTTTCTTCCGAGGTGCTCGACATGACACGTGAGGAATTGATGGAGCTGTTCCGTGAAGCGGCCGGAGACAGCGACCCACCACCGCTGGCGGCGAAATGGGAAGGAGGCGCCATTCAGCTGGTCCCGGGGAAGCCGGACCTGCAAGGCAAAGAGCTGCCCATCGACGCGCTGTTCCACAAGGTGGTGATGGTGCGGGACCGTCTCCGCACGCTCGAGCAGAAGCTCAACGCACACCCCAAGCTCACAGACGCGGAGCGGGTCGAGATGCAGCAGTACATCACCCGGTGTTACGGAAGCCTGACCAGCTTCAACATTCTCTTCCGGGAGAAGTCAGACCATTTCGTCGGACAACGGGGCTCCGAGGAATGAGGGTTTCGCTTTCGTTCGGGGGGCGGTGCCGCCCGCCGCGCTTCTCTGGGCTGCGCACCTGAGCGGCGCCACGAGCTGCGAAGCTAGAGCTCGACCTTCTTCTCCGAGTGGCTCTGGCCGTCGAACCTCACCGCCAAGCCCTTGCCCTCGACGCGGGTGACCAGGTTGACCGGTCGACGCCAGAGCGAAGCCAAGTTCTTGAGGGTTTCCCGGGCGTAGTCCTGTTTTAGGTCCTGCCCGTCGTGCTTGTGCGCCAGGAGCAGTTCGCCCCGGTTGTCGAAGTTGGCGTCGACCACCTCGATGATGGGGTTTCCGAAGTTGGTGAGCTGAGTGAGCAGCTTGCTCTTCACCTTGCGGAACTCCCGGTCGAGGATTTCCCAGCTGTTCCGCTTGTCGTTGAAGCCGTAGACGAAGAGCTTCTGCTCCTGCGCGAACTCGGCCGTCAGAAAGGTGTCAATGAAGGTGACGTCGTTGTAGTGCTTGCGGACCTCGAAAATCTTCTCCTTGCCCAGCCCCAGCTTCCGGTCCCAGGCCCGCCGGGCCCGGAGGTCGTCGCACTCGTCCCACTCTTTGCCGAAGCGGCCCTTATCCCAGCGTTCTTCGATGTCCCGGAACAGCTCGATACCCAGCTTGTAGGGATTCAGGGCGCCGGGCCGCGTTCCCATGGTGCCGGAGTGGTGATCGGCGTAGTCGATGACCTCCTCGTCCTTCAGGGCCTTCTGCGTCATGATTTTCGAGTGCCAGTAGCTGGCCCAGCCCTCGTTCATGATTTTGGTCTGGCCCTGCGGCGCGAAGTAGTAGGCCTCCTCGCGAAGTGTGGCCAGGATGTCGAATTCCCAGGGTTCGAGGGGGGCGTGCTCGAGCAGGAAGAGCAGCACGTCCCGCTGGGGTCGCTCCGGGAATTGCTTTTTGCGCTGCTTTTCCTCGGCGACCTTCCGACGCTGCTCCTCGAGGAACTCGGTGGGGTTGACGAACCCGCGCATGTACTCGCGGCCGACCCGGAACCCTTCTACCCGTTCGTTGCTCTTGTCTTCCTCTTCCGCCCGCTTCGGGTCCGGGTTCCGTCGGATGTAGGGCGAGTGGTAGTCGATGAGATTCTCGAGGCTCAGCGCGCGGTCGATGAAGTCCTCGATTTTCTCGATGCCAACCTTGTCCACCCAGCGGCGAATCCGGGTGGCGTGGTTCGCCATCTCGTCAATCATCCGCCGGTTGGTGTGCTGGAAGTAGAAGTTGTTCTTGAAGAAGTCGGCGTGACCGTAGACATGGGCCATCACCAGCTTCTGGTCGACCTCGGCGTTGCTCTCCATGAGGTAGGCGTAGGTGGGGTCGTTGTTGATGACCAGCTCGTAGATTTTCGACAGCCCGTACTCGTATCCCTTGGAGAGTTGCTCGTATTCCATGCCCCAGCGCCAGTGGGGATAGCGGTTGGGGAAGCCGCCGTAGGCGGCCACCATATTCAGCTCGTCGTAGGTGACGAGCTCGAAGACCGTCTCGAAGAAGTCGAGGCCATAGTCGCGGGCGTAACCCTCGATGGTTTCCTTGAGCTCGGCCAGCTGGGGCGTCAACCCGCGGGGCATCGCATCACTTTCCCCGTCCCAGGAAGTCCTTGATGGACTGGTAGATGGCGTCCTTGTCGGCGATCTCGGAGAGCGCCACATTGTCCAGGTCGCCGACGGACTCGCGGAGGTCCTTGATGAACTGCCCGCTGCCGTAGGGACTTTCCACCTGCCCGTAGGCGAACTGGTTCACGTGGGGGAGGATGTCCGCCTTGAGCATCTCCACGCAGTGGCGCGTGTCGTCCGCGCTCCAGTTGTCTCCGTCGCTAAAGTGAAACGGGTAGATGTTCCAGCTCGCGCTCGGGTAGTCGGCTTGGATGATGTCCTTGCACAGCTTGTAGGCGGAGCTAATCATCGTCCCGCCCGACTCCCGGGTATGGAAGAAGGTATCCCGGTCAACCTCGCGTGCCACCGCATCGTGAATGAGGTAGCGGCACTCGAGCCCCTTGTACTGGTGGCGCAGCCACGTATCCAGCCAGAAGCTCTCGATGCGGACAATCTCCTTCTGCTCGTCACCCATCGAACCGGAGACGTCCATCATGTAGAGGATGACGGCATTGGTTTCCGGGAGCTGCTGCAGGCGGTAGCTCCGGTAGCGCCGGTCCTCGCGGGTCGGGACGATGATGGGACGGGTCGGGTCGTAGGTGCCAAGCGCAATCTGCCGGCGCAGGGCCTGCTTGTAGGTGCGCTTGAAGTGGCGGAGGGACTCGGGCCCGGTGGTGTGCACGCCGGTGTATTTGATTTTCTGCGCGACCACCTGCTCCTTGCCCTTGCGCTCGATGTTGGGCAGCTGGAGTTCCTCGCCGAGGATGGTGGCCAGCTCCTCCAGGCTGACGTCGACCTCGAGGGCATGTTCCCCCTCGCCCTGGCCGGCCTGCTGGCCGTCGCCCGGCTGGACCGCTCCCGGGGAGAGCTGCTGGCCGACGTCTCCCTCGCCCTGACCCACGCCGCCCTGCTCACGGTGGCCGTACTTGAAATGGGGGATGTCGATGAAGGGGATGGGGATGGAAATGGTGTCCTTGCCCCGCTTGCCGAGCATCTCCCCCTTCTGCACGTAGCGACGGAGGTTGGCTTTGATTTTCCCCCGGACGATTTGCTTGAAGCGGCCGTGGTCCTGATGGATCTTCAGCGACACGCCTACTCCTTGGCGTCTCCACGCGCGAAGATGGAAGCCACAAAGTTGAGGACGTCGGTCGAGCAGATCTCGCAGTAGGCGTAGTTCTTCATCATCCGGTCTTTGACCAGGTCGATTTTCTCCTGGGTCTCCTTGTCCACCACCGAGGAGACGAGATTCTTGAGCTTGATGCTGTCCTTCTGGTCCTCGAACAGCTTGAGCTCGAGTGCCTTGTGCAGCCGCTCGTTGGTCCGGTAGTTGAAGGTCTTGCCCTCCACGGCGAGCGCACCGATGTAGTTCATGATTTCCCGGCGGAAGTCGTCCTTGCGGCTTTCCGGGATGTCGATCTTCTCCTCGATGCTTCGCATGAGCCGCTCGTCCGGCTCCTCGTACTGGCCGGTGTACTTATTCCGCACCTTCTCCTTCTGGGTGTAGGCCTTGATGTTGTCGATGTAGTTGCCGCAAAGCTTGGAGATGGCGTCCTCATCGGCGCTGATGGCGCGCTGGACCTCGTTCTTGACGATGTCCTCGTACTCCTGCTTCACCGTGGTGAGCAGGTCGCGGTAGCGCTTTCGGGTCTCTTCGCTGGAGATGAGCGAGTGGGTCTTCAGGCCCGCTTCCAGCTCGTTGAGCACCATGAACGGGTTGATGCAGCCATCGCCCTTGTCACTGACCAGCGCGTTGGAAATCTTGTCCTGGATGTAGCGGGGGCTGATTCCGTCGAGGCCCTCCCGGCTCGACTCCTTGCGCAGCTCCTTGATGTTGTCCTCGGTGAAGTTGGGGAGGGTCTTGCCGTTGTAGAGCTTGAGCTTCTGCAGCACGCTCAGGTTGTGCTTCTTCGGCTCCTCCAGCCGGGTCAGCACTGCCCACATCGCCGCCATCTCCAGCGTGTGCGGGGCGATGTGCTTGCCCTTGATGGAGTTGGCGTTGAAGTCCTTCAGGTAGATGCGCTGCTCCTCGGAGAGCTTGGTGATGTAGGGGATGTCGATCTTGACCGTCCGATCGCGCAGGGCCTCCATGAACTCGTTGTTCTCGAGCTTCTTGTACTCGGGCTCGTTGGTGTGCCCGAGAATCACCTCGTCGATGTCGGTCTGGGGGAACTTCTTCGGTTTGATTTTGTGCTCTTGGCTGGCGCCGAGCAGGTCGTAGAGGAAAGCCACGTCGAGCTTGAGCACTTCCACGAACTCGATGATTCCGCGATTGGCGATGTTGAACTCGCCGTCGAAGTTGAACGCCCGGGGGTCGGAATCGCTGCCGTACTCGGCAATCTTCCGGTAGTTGATGTCCCCGGTGAGCTCGGTGGAGTCTTGGTTCTTTTCGTCCTTCGGCTGGAATGTGCCGATGCCGATTCGGTCCTTCTCGGAGAACACCAGCCGGTGGACCCGCACGTGCTCCGCCATCTTGGCGAAGTCCCCGCCACTCTGGGTCATCAGGTCGCGGAAGACGTACCGGCAGGCCGGGCACAGCTCGGACCCTTCTGGAATCTGGAAGTCGTGGCCCTCGGCCAGCTGGGCGAAGATTCTCGGACGCCAGTCGCGCGGGACGAGGTTGAGCGGCTCCTCGTTCATGGGGCACTTCATCCGCTCCTTGACCAGCGTGCCATCGGCGGCGCGCTTCTCAAGCAGCCAGGAGAAGGTGTAGGCCGCCCCTTCCGGCGTGCGGCTGTACTCCTCGATGCCCTTCTTCAGCAGCCGCGCGATGGTGCTCTTGCTCGAGCCCACCGGCCCATGGAGCAGGATGACGCGCTTCTCGGTGCCGTAGCCCTGAGCGGCGGACTTGAAGACGTTCACCAGCTTCATGAGGGGGACGTCCAGGCCGAAGATGGCGTCGCGTCCGCCGAAGCGTTCGTCCGAGAAGAAGTGGTAGCGGATGAGCTTCTTCTTGTTGTCGATGTACTCCGACTTCCCGTGACTGAGGATCATGTCGTAGATCCTCTGGAAGGCCGTGCGGGTAATCTTCGGGTTGGTGCGGACGATGTTGAGGTAGTCCTCGAACCCGCCTTCCCAGGTTAGCTCTGCATAGGTCTTCGAGTCCTGTAGCGTTGCGATTCGAGAGACCCAAGAAGCCTTCACGCCTGTCGTCATTGTCACGTCCTCACTCGACACCGCTTACCGGCGATTTCCCGGAGTTCCACCCAACCGCCCCTCCGGGACCCCGCCGCGGGCTCGAACCGCGACGCATGACCGCTCGACGACACCTCGCAGAGCAACAGTGGCGGGCACGGGGTGAAGAGGCAACGTTGCATAGTATAGCCGAGGGAGGACCACGTCTGCGAAGCGGGGGGGCCCGGCCGAGACGCCCCGAGCTTCCAAGTGGGCCTTCTTTGGGCTAGTTCCACCCGGCATCGTGGACTCGACCCCATGACGGTTCCTGCCGAGGCCGCTGCCGAACCCGCGCCCCAAGGCGTCCCCGCCTCCCGCGCGGTCCCCCTTCCTTGGGCCAGCGCGGAACCCCGGGCCTCGCTGGTTCTGGTGCTCCTCTGCGCCGCGGTCCTGGTGCCGCGGGCCATCGTCTTCCCATTCGGCGAGAACTTCTATGGCGACGCGGTGGTGCGCACCGAGCTGGCCGGCCGCTGGCTGGAACGCCCCCACTGGATTGCCAGCATGGACGACGGTGCCTACCAATTCGGCCCCCTGCACCTGTACGCCGTGGCCGCTGCGCTTGCCACCGGGCTCGTCAAGGAGGACGCCGGCCGGTGGGTGAGCTTGCTCTTCGGGGTCCTCACCGTCTTTCCGCTGTTCGCCCTCACCCGTCGCCTCTTCGGCTGGCAGGCGGGCGTGGTGGCGGTGCTCGGACTTGCGGTCTGGGGGCTGCACATCCAGATGTCGACCACCGCCGGCAGCGAGGCGCTGGGGCTGTTCTTGGTGCTGTGGGTCCTGGACCTCTTCGCCCGGGGGGTGGAGGAGAACCGCTTCGGCTCACTGTTGGGCTCGGCGGCGGTCCTCAACCTCGCCTGCGCCGTTCGCTACGACAGCTGGCTTCTCATGCCGCTTCTGGTCGTCCTCCTCTTGCTGGGAGACAAAGACCGGATTGCCGCCGTCACCCGTGCCATCGCTTTCGGCCTGGTGTCCTTGCCGTTCCCCCTGTTGTGGATGCAAGGAAACGAGCGGGCCCGCGGCAACAGCTTCGCGCCAATGCTCTACATCGAGTCGTTCCACAAGAGTTGGGTCCAGGACGGCGTGGCGCGCTGGACCAACCCCGGCTACCGGGCGCAAAACCTCGTGTTCTGGCCAGCGGTGGCGCTGATCACCCTCTCGCCGTTGCTCGCCTACTTCGGCATGCGCGGGATGGTGCACATCTTCCGCACTGACAAGAAGCACCGCTGGCTGGTCTGGACGTCCCTCGCGCCGGCCCTCTACTTCACCTTCCGCTCGGCGGTGCTGCTCAACTTCGTTCCGCTGGCCCGCTTCACCGTCAATCAGGTCGCCCTGGTGCTGCCCTTCGTCCTTCCCGGCTTCGATGCGGCCCTGGCCGGTCGCTCGGCCAGGGCGCGCCGGAGCTGGGCCCTGGTCACGGCGCTCCTCGCCGTGGCCACGCCCCTGGCGATGACCGCGGCCACCTTGCACAGGGACAACGGCCTGGCGAAATCCCTGCAGCCGGTGACACCGCTCTCCACCAATCCGCCCCAGGTGATGCAGGTGGCGGAGTACCTGCGGACGGACGTGCTGCAGAACGGCGGTGCGGCGGTCCTCGATTCGGACCCCGAGTACTTGGACCTCCAGATTGCCTTCTTCAGCGGGCTACCGGAGGAACGCCTGGCCCGGCAGCGCTGGGAAAATTTCCGGGAGCGCGTCGCCTCCGCCAAGCCGGACACGCTGGTGCGTCGCGAGGGCGGGGGACTGGACCACGAGGCCGATGTGCGGGTGGAGGGCCCGACGCTCTTCTTCGCCGGCCATGTGTTCCGGGAAGTCCCCGGCTTCGACCGGCCGTGGCACGTCTACCGACGCTGACGGTGCGGGCGAGCGACGGGGCGAACCCGGATTAGCGACGGTCGTCCGAATCCTCCTCGTCCTCCCCGAATGGGGGTGTGAGGCCGGTATAGTCGCCGATTCTGCTGGGGAACGGCCCGGCGACTACCGCCCGGGGCCGCTGTCGCTTCCCGGGGGCCGGGACGTCTGGCTGCGTTTTCCAGTCCAATAGTCCTGCTGCCACGTCTTCACTGCGGCGTTGTGACAGACCAGGGTCGGGCAAAAGACGCTGGTCCCATCGTTGCGAGAGACGAAGTACAGGTCGTTGCATGCCATCGGTACGGCCGTGGCCCGCAGGGCCGCGGCCCCCGGGTTGGCGATGGGCCCTGGAGGCAAGCCCTCCTGGGTGTAGGTGTTGTACGGGTGGGGCGTCACCAAGTCGCGCGCAGTGATGTTCTTCACGAAGTGCCCGCGGAGCAGCATCATCGCGTACAGGACGGTGGGGTCCGCCTGCAGTCGCATGCCTCGCCGCAACCGGTTGTGGTACACGCACGCAATGTGCGCGCGCTCCGCGGGAGCGCCGGTCTCCTTCTCGACGATGGAGGCGAGCGTCACCAGCGGCAAGAGGTCTAGGTGGATGCCGGGAGCACGCTCCGCCTCGGCCTTGTTCGCCTCCTCCACGCCTCGGGCGACCAGCCGCGCCAGCACGGTTTCTGCCGTGAAGGGTTTGGTGAAGACGTAGGTGTCCGGAAACAAAAAACCCTCCAGACGGTCCGCGGGCACGCCCTGCCGGCGGACCCAGCCTGGGTCTCCGGCCAGCGCGAGCAGCTTGCCCTCGTCCAGGTGCAACTCCGAGTGTGTGAGGAGCTGCAGCACCTCATCCAGCCGGAGGCCCTCGGGAAGCGTTACCCGGTATGTCTTCTGCTGGCCGGAGATGAGTTTGTCCGCCACTTGGGCTGGGGTGGCCGGGCCTGAGAACTCGTACTCGCCGGCCCGCAGCTTGGGCCGACCTCGGCGCGTCGGACGAAGCGGTAGAAGAGTCCCGCGTCCGAGACGATGCCGGCCCGCGCCAGCAGCGTCGCCACGGTGCGCGGGCTGCTCCCGGCCGGGACGGTGACATCGCGCGCTTCGGCAGGACCGAACGGGGTCGCGGCAAATGCGTCGAGCTCCTTCTCCCGCCACCAGAAGACGGCGGCCGCCCCGAGTCCCAGGGCGAGGAGCACCAGCAGGGTGGCGGCGAGGAGCCGCTTCATTCGGGCTCTCCCGGCGGAGGGGGGCGGTGCGCGTCCAGCCAGCCCTGGAGGATGAGGGCTGCTGCCACTTGGTCGACCATTTCGCGCCGCCGCCGTGGCGAGGCGTCGGTCTCGCGGAGCGCCCGGTTGGCGGCCACCGTGGACAGCCGCTCGTCCCAGTACTCCACGGGCACGTCCAAGGCCTTCGCCAGTGCTTCGCCGAAGGCGCGGGAGCGTGCCGCGGACGCTCCCTCGCTTCCGTCCATGTTGAGCGGGAGGCCCACCACAGCGCGCCTCACCTCGTGGGCCTCGGCCAGGTGGCGGAGCGCCGCCAGGTCCGCGCGCAGGCCCGTTCGGCGCAGCGTGGTGAGCGTCTGCGCGGTGATGCCGAGCGGGTCAGAGAGGGCCACGCCCACCGTCCTGGTTCCCACGTCGAGCCCGAACGCACGCATCGCCAGCGGGCAGTCTACCGGTGCCGATGGCTGCCGTCCCAGGTGGTCGGTGACGACGGGCCGCCTGCCGCGAACCGGTGCGGCGTGGCGCGTCAGCCCGAGCCGCCAGAGGCCGCCCGCGTCGCCGGCGGCGCGCCCGGAAGCGGCGGTGACGGCTCGGAGGCCCCCTGACCTGAGGCGGGGGGGCGGCGGCGCCGGGGCCTCCTCCGCGGCGTCGGCGAGGAGAAGCTGCTTCATCCGTTCGAGGTCCTGGCGTGCCCTGTCGACGAAGGGCCCGCTGGTGCCGAGCCGCTCGGCCGCCGCCAGCGTGCTTTCATAGACGGTAATCGCCTTTGTCAGCAGCACCCGGACGCGCTTTCTGAGCTCCTGCCGGTAGATGCGGACCTCTTCCTCTTTGAGCTCGGTCGGCGCATCGGATTCGGCAATCTGGTGGTACATGTCCTGGTACAGCGCCCCAATTTGCGTGCCGGCGGCGGTGGCCCAGTAGGCGTTGCCGATTTTGATGGTGCGGAAGTAGTGGCCCTGGGCGGACAGGAGCAGCTCCGCCTTGAATTCGAGCTCCTTGGCCAGCTCGTCGGCACTCTGGTCCGGCTTGAGGTGCACGCCGGCGTAGTGCAGGCGGTAGATTTCACCGAGGAAGAACTGCGCCTGGGCGGGGAAGTAGTCGTCCAGCGTGTCGTGCTCGGCGGCGCTCGTCCAGAAGGCCAGCGCCTGGCGCAGCGTCTTCTCGCCCGCGTCCAGGCGCCCATCCTCCACCTCGCAGACGCCCTGCTGCACCTGCGCCTCGAGGCGGCGCGCCACCGGCAGGTCCGCCCGCGCTGCCATCTTGGCGAGCAGGTCCGCCGCCTCGGCAAAGCGGCCCAGGTGGTACAGCGTCTCGGCCAGGTGGAAGGCCGCGTCGAGCGCGTCGCCGGTGCCTGCTGGATTGCTGATGGCGGCGAAGTGTGCGCGCGCCTCCTCCCAGTCGCCCAGGCGCTCACGGGCAAGCCCGGCGTTGTACTCGGCGAGCAGCAGGTGCGGACTCTCTGGGAAGGCGACCGCCAACCGCTCGAAGCACGCCGCCGCCCGTGTCCAATCGCCGCTGCCATAGGCCGAGGCTCCGTTGGCGAACAGCTCCTCGGCATTCATCCGCGCCAGCGTCGGGTCACCCCGCACCTCCACCGGCGGCATGTCCACCGTCTGGGGCCGGCCGGCCACGGGCGCACCGGCGCAGCCCCCGAGGCCGAGGGCCAGAAGCAGCAGGGCCCAGGGGCCGTTGGTGCGGGCGCGGGTTGCCACAGAAAGCCAGCGGCAAGCGCCCTGGCCAGCCCGGAGTTTGCCAACCCGGGCGCCCCGGACGCTAGGCCCCCGGCGCGGCGACGGCGGCGGCAACGGTCTCCTCGGGGGTGGCGTCGGCGACGAGGTAAGCCCCTGCCCGCCAGAGTGCGCGCAGGTCATGCACCTCTCCCGGGAAGCGCGGGACGGTGAGCAGCGGGGTGGGAGCCACCGCTTCCCGGAGGACCCGGACGCCCTGCGCATCGGCGTGGGCGAGGGAGTTCGCCTCGGTGATGGTGCGCTCGAGCTTGCCGCGCAGGGGCTCGGAAAGACGCGCCGCGGCCGCCGCCTCCTCCGGGCCCACCCCGGCATGCACCTGGTTCACCACCACCGCAGCGACGTTGAGGTGTTGCTCCAGCAGGGACTGGTGAAAGCGCACCGCCTCCTCCCGGCGCTCGGCTGCCGGACCGGTGACCAGCACGACGACCGTCTCCTCGCTCGCGAGCAGAGCACTGACGGCCCGGGCGCGCTCCTGGAACTCGTCGTTGAGTGAACTCATCGCCAGAAGGAAGGCGGCCAGGTCGGCCAGGGTTTGTCCCCCGACGATGCCGGAGAGGGTGCGGCTGATGAGGTTTCCGCCGAGGCCGACCAGGCGAAAGCCGAGCTTGGCGCCCCGGAGCGCCGGCTTGAGGAGCCACTTGGCGGTGTCCGTCCCCAGAAAGTCGATGACGCGCGCCGGGGCGTCGAGGAAGTCCCGGGCGTGGGCGGTGGGGGGCGTGTCCAGCACCACCAGCTGGTACTTGGCGGAGGCGTGGAGCTCCCACAGCTTCTCCAGCGCGATGTACTCCTGGCTTCCGGCCAGGGCGCTGGAGAGCGACTGGTAGAACCGGTTCGCCAGAATCCGGTCCCGCTGCTGGGGCGGGGCCGAGCGGGCGATGAGCTCATCCCAGGACTGCTTCATGTCCAGCATCATCGCTTCCACCGGGGCTGCCAGGCGGATGTCAGCGGCGCGCAACTCGGCCGCGGAGATGGGCCGGGCGATGTTGCCCAGCTCGGCCAGACCGAGCGCGTTGGCCAGCCGACGGGCGGGGTCGATGGTGCACACCAGGGAGTCGCGGCCGAGGGCCGCGCCCTGCAGCGCCAACGCGGCGGCCAGGGTCGTCTTGCCCACCCCGCCCGGCCCGACGCACACCACCACCCCGCGGCGGCGCAGGGCCTCCGCCAGGGGCCTCACGTGCTGCCCTCGAGGCCGGCGAGCAAGGTGGCGCCCAAGCCCGCCACGGCGGCCCGGTCCATTCCCGCCTGGTACAGCCGAGGCAGCTGAAGCACCGGAGCCCCGAGTGTCCCCAGCCGCGAGGCGGCGTCCCGGGTGCGCTCGGCCTCCTCGGCGTGCCCGCGGGCGAGTGCCTGGAGACGGGGAAGGGCGGCCAGCGCCTTCACCTCCTCGGGCAGAAAACGCGGCGCGGTGGCCTGGTTCAGCACCACCGCCAGGAGGGCCAGGTGGCGGTCGCGCAAACCGGCCGCCAACTCGATGGATTCGAGGACGGGCAGCTCCTCCGGCAGGGCCACCACCAGCGCGCCGGTGACAGCGGGGTCGACCAGCATGTCGCGCATCCAAGAGGCTTCCTCGGCCATCGTCCCCGGCGGCAGCGTGTCCAGGAGCACCTGGGGTACGCCCAGGAAGGTGAGGGCATGCCCGGTGGCGGGCGCGTCCAGCACCACCGCGTCCCAGCGTTTGCGCGGGCCGTCGGTCTCGCGCATGTGCCAGCACACCTTGCCGAGCATCACCGTCTCGGCCAGCGAGGGGATGAAACGCAGGAAGGCGCGCACCAGCGGGTTCTCGAAGACCGCTTGGTAGAGGCGCTGGAAGCGAATCTTGCTGACGACGTACTCGCGCATGGCTTCCGCGGGCCGCACGTCCACACTCCACAGCTCTCCCTCCAGGCGGGAAAGCTCGGGTCCGGCGGGGGGGTAGCCCAGAAGGGCGGTGGTTCCTCCTCCGCTGTTGACCTCGCACAGCAGCGTGCGTTGGCCCGAGCGGGCCAGGGCCAGGGCCAGGGCGGCCGAGACGGTGCTCTTGCCCACGCCACCCTTGCCGGTGATGACGAGCAGCCTGGGCGGTGGGAGCTGTGTCATCGGTGGCGGGAGCGCGGCACCGTAGGGAAGCGGCTTGGCCGGTGTCAATCGAGCGCGCCTTGACAGCCTGCCGGGGCCGCTGCGAAGAGGTCGGCCTTCCACCGCTCGGGGGAGGACACCATGCTCAGAGACAACCCGATGGTGAAGAAGCTGGTGGAGACGGGCGAGGAACGCGTGGGGAAGCTGGCCTCCACGCTGCTCTCCAACGAGACTTTCGTCGCCGCGGTCCAGTCGCTGGTGTCCAAGTCCCTGGCGGCGAAGGGCTCGCTCGACAAGAGCCTGCGCAGCGCGCTGGCGGCGATGAATCTCCCCTCCAGCGCCGACGTGGAGTCCTTGCGCGCCAAGGTGGACGACCTCGAGCGGCTGCTCACCTCGGTGGAGAAGAAAGTCGACACACTGCTCGCTGCCCGGCCCAAGCCCTGATGCGGCGTATCGCCTTCGTCAACGAGAAAGGGGGCACCGGCAAGACCACCCTGGCCGTCCATTTGGCGGCTTGGGCTGCCGAGCAGCAGGGACAGCGCGTTCTTCTGGTGGACCTGGACACCCAGGGCCACGCCGGCAAGTCGCTTGGGCTCGACGTCCGGACCCTGACGCCGAACGCCTTCCACTGGCTCACCGACCCGGCGGTCGGCTTCGACGCGGTGGTCCGCCCCAGCGCCTTTCCCCGGCTGTCGGTGGTCCCAGCCTACAAGCAGCTGGAGGCCCTCTCGGCGGTCGTGGCCGGTGCAGACCGGCCGCTGCATCGGCTGGCGGACCGGGTGGCCGAGCTGTCCGACCGCTTCGACCTCCTGGTGGTCGACGCTCCGCCGTCGCTCGGGCCGGCCGTGTCCAATGCGCTCGTGGCCGTGACGGAAGTCGTGCTCCCGGTCGCGCTCACCTACCTGGCGCTGGATGGCTGCGCCGAGGTCGCCCAGACGGTGGAGCGAGTGGCACGCGAGCAAGGCGTCCCCGAATTGCACATCAGCGCAGTCGTGCCGATGCTGGTGCGGCGGACGTCGCTGGCCGCGGCAATCCTCGAGCGCCTGGAAGCCCACTTCCCAGGCAAGGTAACGCCCGGTCTGGGCGTCTACGTGAAAATCGACGAAGCCCAGAGCCACGGGCAGACCATCTGGGAGTACGCCCCCGCCGGCCAGGGCGCCGAGGGCATGCGCGCGGTGGTCGAAGCGATTTGGGCCCGCGGCTAGTGCTTCTCCAGCTCGTCCAGCCGCTTCTCCATCTCCTCGAGTCGCCGGGTCAGCGCCTGGAGGTCATGCCCCAGCGCCGGTAGCGAGCCGAGGACGCCTTCCACCGCCGCCTTTACCCGCTCGTCCACCTTGCGCTGCCAGTCCTCCAGGGTGCGCTGGCTCATCCGCAGCAGGTCGTCCTTCAGCGTGCCATCCGAGCCGGCCTCGCGGCCGAGGAGCCGGTCGATGCGGGTCTCCGCCTCTTCCCGGATGGAGGCCACCCGAGGACTGACTTCTCGTTCGATGAAGCCCGTCACCACTGCGCCCGGCCGGCGAATAATCTCGCGCAGCACCGAAAGGGGCATCTGGTTTTGCTTCTTCTCTTCCTCGAAAATAATCTGGGCGAGGGTGATGGAGGTAAGGTCGTCCTTGCTGCGGTTGTCGACAATCTTCACCTCCGCGCCCTGCTTAATCATCTCGGCAATCTCGTCGAGGGTGACGTAGCGGCTCTCGACAGTGTCGTAGAGCTTGCGGTTGGTGTACCGCTTGATGATTTTCGGCTCGCGGGGCGGGGCAGCGGGGGCGAGCGGTTCGGCGTCGTTCATCGTCTGTCAGGGTGAAGCGGCTCACGCCGCCCCGGTCCAGAGGGTGCTTCGGAAGCGGTGCCGCGCCGCAGCGTGGACAGCCAGGAAGCTTGGGTTTTCCAATGGATAGCAGCGACATCGCCCCGCCGGCAAGCCCGGGAGGTGGGGTCTTGGCGCACCGCGCCGGGAGCGGGACCCCAGGGTATGCTGGGGGACCCCCGTCCCGGCGCCCTGGATGATTGTCACCTGCCCTCAGTGCCAGACGCGCTTCCGCATCCCCGACGAAAAGGTGACCGCGAAGGGTGTGAAGGTGCGCTGCACGCGCTGCCGCCACACCTTCCGCGTGAGTCGCCCTGCCGAGCCGCTGGCCGAGTCCGCCGAGGACCCGTTCGCCCAGTTTGCGCCCCCCGACGCCCTCTCCGAGAGGGACAAGACGCCTGCCCGCGGAACCCCGCTGGCCGCCGCGCTGGGCGTCGAGGTGGAGCCGGCAGGCGCTCCGCCTCCGGACGACTTTGACGTGGACGTGGAGACGACGGAGTCCAAGCGACCGACGCGCAGTCCCGACGTGTCAGGCTGGACGTTCCCGCCGCCGCCCGCCCGCGCCGAGGACCTCCCCACCCCGCCTCCGCCCGCCCCGTCCGTTCCCGAGGAGGCCGAGTCCGCCGACGACCGCACCCCACGAGTCGCGCTGGCCCGCATCGCCATGGTGCGCCAGGTGACGTTGGTGCCCCCGCCGCAGGCGAGCAGCCCTAGCCCGGACGACGTACCGCTGGAGGCCCCACCGGACGCTCCGCTGGAACTGGACACAGGCTCGCCCCATTCGGCGTGGCAGGGTTCCATCGAAGGTGGGCTCGACCTGCCCGCCGCGCCCGACTCTGCCGAATTCGACTTCGGTGACCTCAATTCCCTGGAGGGTCCGTCCCACCCCGTCGCGCCAGCGCCGGCGCCGGTGGAGCCGCCGTCCCCGCCCCCCGCGGCCTCGCCGGGGCCGCGCCTGGACTTCGACTCGCTGTTGAATGATGCCGTGCCGCCGGCCGCCAGCAGCCGCGCACCGGTCGCCTCCGCGGAGGTTTCCTTCGGCGCGCTGGACCTGCCTGAGCCGCGAGCAGCGTCCCCGTCCCACCCGGCGCTCGACCTAGCGCCAGCGCCACCCGCCGCGGCGGCGCCCGCTGGCCGGACCCCCACTGGCGAGCTCTTCGGGAGAAGTGCCACGCGCCTGGATGAAGAGTCCTTTCCCATGGAGAGGGACCCCGCCGCCGACCGGGCCGCGCTCTTCGACATGCCGGGTCCGAGCGCCTTCGAGGAGCGAGCCGGCCCCACCTCCCTTCTGGCGGACGTGCCGGACGCGGTGCCCGATGCGCCACCGCACCCGGCGGCTGGACTGCCGCCGGTGCCGGCCACCCCGCTCGGACGCGTCAGCCGGCCGCCCACCGGGACCACGGTGCTGGGCCTCGAGGAGCGGCGCGAATTCGGCGCTGCCCGACGGGTGAGCGGGGCGGTGGTGAACATCAGCGTTGCCGCCCTGTTGGTGGTGGTGCTGGCCGCGGTGGGCAACGTCTACGTCAACGAGGGACGCCTCGACTGGGCTGCCCTGTCGCCACGCCGGTGGGCGGCCCTCTTCGTCCCGCCCACCGGCATTGTCACCCTGGACGTCAGCAACGGATTGTACGAGACGCGCGGAGGTCGACCGCTGGCCTACGTCCGCGGCCGAGTGGAGAACCGGGGCCAGCGTCCCGGACAGGTGAAGGTGCGTGCGGAGATTTGGAACGGCAGTCAGCTGCTCGGTACCAGCGAAGGGCTGGCCGGCGTGCTGCCCACCCCGGAGGAGATGCTGGAGGCGAGCACCCGACGGGACGTGGAGGCCCTGCGCGCTCGGCTGCAGCAGGGCGCGCCCTCGGTGGCCTCGGGCAAAGGGGCAGACTTCGTCCTGCTTTTCGACGAGCCGCCCACCGAGGTCTCGGGCCTGCGCCTCAAGGTGACTGCCGCGGCGGCTGAGGGGAAGTAGCCACATGGGGCGGGCTCCACCGGGGAGTCTCGACGGCCTGTCTTTCGTTCGCCGGTTGCACGGGGTGTCCGGCGGTGCCGGGCTCCGGAAGCACGCCGTGGCGCGGGCGTTGCGCGCCCGCCCCGCCGAGGAGGTGGCACGCCTTCTGGCCGAGGTGCTGGACCTCGACCGCTCGGGTGACGAGGCAGCGAGCTGCGTCCTCGGAACGATGATGGCGGTGCTGGAGGACGAGCGCCTCGGCAGAGAGCTCAGCCGGGGCCTGGCCCAGCTGCCGCCCGGTGCGCTTCAGCAGGAGGTGGTGGGCCTCCTCGCTTCCGGGCCGGCCTGGCGGAATTTCGACGAGGACGCCGCGGCCCGGGCCGACGCGCGCAACTTCCCCGAGACGCTTGGCATGCTGAAGACCAAGGCACGAACGGCGCGCGACCCGGACGCACTGGCCCGCATCGCCCTGGCGTCAAACCCGTCCGTGGTCCGCAACCTCCTGGTGAATCCGCGACTGACGGAAGCTTCGGTGGTCCGGCTGGCGGCCAGGCGCCCGGCGCGCAGCGAGCCCCTGGTCGAGGTGTGGCGGTCCAGGTGGGGCACCCGGCACGCGGTGCGCCGGGCACTCGTCTTCAACCCCTACCTGCCGCCCGAAGTGGGCGTGAAGGTGGTGCCGCTGCTGCTCCGCACGGACTGGGAGGAGATTGCCGGCGACGGGGCGCTGCACCCGAGCGTGCGGGCCGAGGCCAAGCTGCTGCTGGCGGCGGATGGCCGAGGGTCCGCGCGGCCCGCCGCGCCAGGCGTCGTGGTGCTCGACGCCGAGGGCTGAGCGACGCCGGGGGGGCGGTCAGCGCCGGTGGCTGGGCGGCTGCACCGGCTGCGTCTCCGTCTCGCTCGTCTCGGCGTCCACCGGCCGGGAGGGGGGCAGCTTGCGGGCGTGCGCGTCGACGAAGCCCTCGCCCCGGGCGGCCTTGCGAAACGAGTAGACGAATTTTCCGACGGCGTTGCCGAGGGCAGCCATCCGCGAGGCGGAGAGCACCACCAGCAGCACGAAGCCGATGACCAGCAACTCGCCGAAGCCGACGCGTGGCATGTGCAGGCGCCACCCTCGCATCGGCCGGCCCCCAGGCGCAAGGGCAGGCCCCTGGGGGCTTGACCCGGCCCGGGCCATGGCCCTAGCCCCTTCCACCCCATGCGCATCCTCGGCCACCGCGGCGCCAGCGCCGATGCACCGGAGAACACCCTTCCGGCCTTCCGCCTGGCGCTCGAGCAGGGGGCGGACGGCGTGGAACTCGACGCGCGCCTGTGCGCGAGTGGCGAGGTGGTGGTCTTCCACGACGAGACGCTCGAGCGTCTGGCGGGGCAGCCGGGCCGCGTGGTGCAGACGCCCTGGTCGACGCTGCGCACGCTGCAGGTGGTGTCCCCTAGCGGTCGGGCGCCCATTCCCCTCCTCGCTCAGGTGCTGGACGCGCTGCCTCGCACGGCGTGGCTGAACGTAGAACTGAAGGCCGACAGCGGCTGGCTCCGCCTCGCCGCCCGGGTGGCCCGCCTGCTGGTGGACGGCGGCCACCAGTCGCACGTGGTGGTGTCATCCTTTCACCCGATGTGCCTGCTCGCCCTGGCCGCTTGGGGCCCCTCCCTGCGGCGAGGCATTCTGTTGGAGCCGGACCGTCCGGCCTGGCTCGCGTTCGGGCCGCTGGCCCTTTTGGGCCGCGACGCCGTCCACCCCTCGAATGCAGAAGTTACCGAGGAGGGCGTCCGCGCTTGGCACACGCGCGGCCGGGAGGTGGCCGTCTGGACCGTCGATGACGTGGCGCGCGCTAGGACACTGGCCAGCTGGGGCGTGGATGCCCTCATCACCAACCGCCCCGGCCTGCTGTGCGCGGCGCTGCGCTAGGGCTTGCCCGCCGGCACGGCCGTCGGTGGCGCCGGGGGGGCGTCCACCGGCCGCACCCAGCCCGGGGCCGCCTCTTGCGACGAGTGGGCCAGGGCTTGGGCGACGGCCGCCGGCCGGCGGCGAATGACGAGGGCCTTGCGGCTCGCGTAGTCCTGCGTCTGGCGGGCCACCACCAGCACGTAGTTCTCCCCCTCCTTCAGCGCGAAGTCGGTGGTGAACTTCACGTGCGTTGGGTCGGCCGAGGTCGCGTCCACGGTGTTGAAATACACCTTGTGGTCGTTCACCAGCACGTAGACGTCTAGCAGGCCGAGCGGGTCCGAGACGCTGCCGCTGAGGGTGAAGCGGTCGCCGGAGGCCACCACGCCGCCCTTCTCCGGCTCGACGTTGACGGCAATTTGCGGTGGCTCGCGGAACGGGACGGACTGGAATTCCTTGGCCGTGCCCACCTTGCCTGACTTCACTTCGTGGGCGTCCTGGCTGCGGACGAAGGCGAAACGGCCCTTCTCCATTTCCACCTTCACCAGCCCGTTGACGCGTGCCAGCTCCGGCACGATGGCGCCCCCCTTGCTGACCTTGAACAGGGTGCCGGATTGCGCGTCGGGCCGGGCGAGGATGGCCGTCCCGCTGTCCAGGCGCAGCAGCCCCTTGCGGGCCTCGACGCTGAGCGGGTGGTCGGCGATGGGGATTTGCAGCTTCTCGGTGGCGAACTCCTCGAGCTGCACATCCCCCACCGCGAACTTGAGGGGGAATGTCTCTCCCACGTAGCCCTTCTTCACCTCGAGCTCGAACCGGGCCGTCTTGGTCTCCCCGGGAGACAGCTCGCCCAGGCGGAAGCGCCCCTTGTCGATGAAGACGTTCTGGTCGGCGCCATTCTTGATTTGGGCGAAGGCGTCCAGCGCCTTGCCGCCGCCGATGTTGGTGACGTCCACCAGAACCTGCACCTGCTCGCCTCGCTGGACGACGCCATCGCCGTTGCAAGCGGCGCAGTCGTCGATGATTTGCCAGCCGATGGCGAAGGAGGGCCGCGGCAGCTCCGCGAAATTCAGCTCTGCCACCATGGTCTCCGGAAGCGGTCCCGAGTCATCGAGGAACTTCACCGTCACGTCGTCCCGACGGCTGGTCAGGTCCTTGGGAATCTGGACCGACACCTTCCAGCTGCGCTTTTCCCCGGGCTTGAGTGCCCCGAAGATGAATTCCCGCCGGTCGAGCAGCGGGTTCTCGCTCTCGGTCCACGCCCGGAGCCGCTTGATGGGCTCGCTGCCGCGGTTCTCTACGGTGAGGTCGAGGTCGAATTTCTCCCCCGCCAGGATGCGGCGCTCCGAGCTGGGCCGGAGCGTGGCCTGCAACTGCGGAGCCTTGGGGGTGGGCCCTGGACTCCAGTCCACCCCCAGCGCCGCGATGGCTTCGTTGATTCGCTCCTGCTCCTTCTCCATCCGCTCCTGGATGAAGGGAGCACCCATCGCCAGCATCCGGTCGCGCTGTGAGGCGGGGGCCTTCAACACGAAGTCCCGGGCGAAGAGGACCTCGAAGTCCTCTTTCACCTCGTCCTGGGTGTCCGCGTCGAGCTGGTCGTAGAGGTCCTCGTCGATGTGGCCCGGCTCGCTCTCTGGCGGCTCGCCCTCGCCTGGCTTCTTCTTGCCGAGACTCTTGTCCGTCTTGGACAGCTTCGGGTCCTTGCCCTCCTCGAGCTTCTGCTGGCGCGCCGCGGCGTCCTTCTGCCGCGTGTCCTCCTTCAGGTAGTGGACGGTGGCGGTGGGCTTCTCGCGGCCCAGCACCTGCTCGCGCTTGGTGGCGGCGGCCTGGCTGGAGGGGTTGCCGAAGTGGTGCTCGAGGTCCGCTTCCCCGATGGTTTTGCGCGGGGCGAACACGTTTACCCGGTCGGCCGTGACCCGGGTGGGGATGAGCTCGATGTCCGGCTCGATGCCCACCTCCTGGATGGAGACGTCGCCCGGGGTGAGGTACTTGGCGATGGTCAGCTTCAGCGCGCTCTCCTCGTTGGGATTGCCGGAGGGCGAGGGGAATTCATACAGCACCTGCACCGAGCCCTTGCCGAAGGTCTGCTGGCCGATGATG
Organism: uncultured delta proteobacterium; assembly: GCA_963760425.1. Classification (GTDB taxonomy): domain Bacteria; phylum Myxococcota; class Myxococcia; order Myxococcales; family Myxococcaceae; genus JADGRA01. The sequence continues at coordinate 132,639 of CAVXCY010000001.1, forward strand.
GTGGCGCGGTTTAGATTCTTCAGCGCGCCGGCCACAATCTCCGAGGCCGAGGCGCTCCCTGGGTTCACCAGCACCGCCAGCGGCACGTTGATGTCCGCGTCGTCGGCGTGGGCCCGCTTCTCCTCCCGGACGCGTTCCATCTGCGCCACGGTGGTGACGATGGTGCCCTGGCTGACGAAGAGGTCAGTCACCTGGATGGCTTGCTCGAGGAGCCCGCCCGGGTCTCCGCGCAGGTCGAGGACCAGGCCCTTCAGGCCCCCGGTGGCCCGGGTTTCGGCGGCGAGCTTGCTCAGCGCCGCCTGCAGGTCCCGGGTGGTGTTTCCCTGGAAATTCTTGAGCCGCACGTAGCCGACGTTTCCCGCGAGCAGCTTGGACTGCACCGACTCGATGGAAATCATGTCGCGGGCCAGGCTGAGCACCATCGGCTTGTCCAGCCCCTTGCGGTCGACGGTGATGGTCACCTTGCTGCCCACCGGGCCGCGCAGCTTGTTGACCGCTTCGTTGAGGTCCATGTTGACGGTGGATTCCTCGCCGATTTTCCGGATGATGTCGTCGCGCTTGATGCCAGCCCGGTAGGCGGGCGTCTGCGGCAGCACGCGCACCACGGTGAGGTTGCTCTCGCGCATTTGGATGACGAACCCCAAGCCACCGAATTCCCCCTTGGTGGTCAGGCGCATCTCCCGGTACTGGTCCGGCTTGAGCAGGATGGAGTGCGGGTCGAGAGTGGACAGCATCCCGTTGACGGCCGCGTACTCCACCTCCCGGCTGTCCTCGGTGGGGCGCATGTTGGAAGCGATAAACTCGAAGATGTCCTTCATGGTGAAGGACATCTTCCACAGCGAATCCACGTGGCTGATGTCGTAGTCCTTGACCTTGCCGTTGACATTCAACGCGACGTGGTCCTGGTCCTTGTCCGGTTCGACCATGACCTCCGGGACGGTGCGCTCCACCGACTGCAGCGCCTGGACGAGCATTTCCTTGGGGCGGATGCGCTTCGGGTCGACGTAGTTGTCCTTCACGTAGAGGACGACCTTGTTGAAGATTTTGAGGGCCGACAGGTCGTGGTTCGACTTGTCCGCCGGGCGGAGGCCTTCGGGCGCTCCCTCCAGGTGCGAGGGCCCGGCGGCTGGGCCTGCCACCGCCTCGTTGAAGGTGACTGGAAGGGGGGCCCGGTCCCGGCCAACGAAGGCCCAGGCACCGAGCAACACCACCACGAGAAGCAGTCGACGAAAGATGCGCATAGGGGACGGAGGGCCTTTACGAAAGGCGCCCCTGGAAACCGAGAGAACAGCGGTAGGGGGGGAATACTTCCTGCAGTGGACTCTAATCGCCGGGCCAGAGAGCCTCAAGGCGACGAGGGGAGGGGGACGGCGAATGACGCGCCCGCCCCGCACCCCCCGCGTTATAGAGGCCCCCGCCCGTCCCCGGCTCATGACCCTCGACCGCGCCCCCACCGACGTCCGAACACTGAGCGGGGTCCAGGACCTTGTGGAGACATTCCGGCAGGCCGAGAAGCCGGCGGCGGAGTTCCGGGTTGGACTCGAGCACGAGCGCTTCGTCTACCCGCGCGCCTCCACCGAGCCGGTGCCCTACGCTGGCCCCCAGGGCATTGGGGCGTTGCTCGCCGCGCTCCAGCCGGCGGGCTACCAGCCCTTTCGCGAGCGCCCCGACGGGCCCACCATCGCCCTCACCAAGTCGCCTCTCACCGTCTCGCTGGAGCCGGGCGGGCAGGTGGAGCTGTCCGGCTCTCCTTTCCGCACCGCCCGCGAAGCACAGGCGGAGAATCTCCGCGATGCCGCCGCGCTGCGCGCGGCCGCCCAGTCGCTCGGGTTGCTCCCGGTGTGCTTCGGCTACCGGCCTTGGGGAACCACCGCCCACATGCCGTGGATGCCCAAGGCCCGCTATGCCGCCATGCGCGAGACACTGGGCCGGCGCGGCCGGCTGGCGCTCGACATGATGCTCATGACCTGCACCACCCAGGTCTCGCTCGACTGGGCGGACGAGGCCGACTGCGCCCGCAAGGTGACGGTGACTGCCCGGCTCGCGCCGGTGCTGGTCGCGCTCTACGCCAACAGCCCCCTCGTCGACGGGCGGCCGGCGGGCTGGCAGTCCTATAGGAGCCGCGTCTGGAACGAGGTGGACCCGGCCCGCTGCGGGTACTTCCCGGCGCTCCTCGATGGTTCTTTCAGCTACCGGGCCTACGTGGAGTGGGCGCTCGATGCCCCCTTGCTCTTCCTCCGCCGCGACGGCCGCTACGAGAGCCCAGGCCTCAGCTTCCGCGGCCTGCTCGCCCAAGGCTGGGGCGGGGCCCCGGCCCTGGCCTCGGACTGGGCCGACCACCTCTCCACGCTGTTTCCCGAGGTACGCCTCAAATCCGTGTTGGAGGTGCGCTCGGCCGACAGTGGCCCGGCCGCCACCGCCGGGGCGATGGCGGCGCTCTGGCGGGGCCTGCTGTACGACGCCCAGGCGCTGGAGGAGGCCGGGCGGCTACTCCCGCAGCTCTCCTTCGCCGAGCACCTGGCGTTTCACGCCGAGGCCCAACGCCTCGGCCTGCACGGCACGCTGCGGGGCGTGCCCATCAGCACGCTGGCCCAGCAGATGGTGCGGGTGGCCCGCGACGGCCTGCGTCGGCTGGACCCGGAGGATGTGCCGCTTTTGGACCCTCTCGAGGAGACACTGCGGTCCGGTCGTTCCCCGGCGGACCACCTCCTCGCCGCGCACGCCCAGGACCCCAGCCCCAGCAACTTGCTCGCTGTCGGTGCGCTCTAGGGGCTCCTCACCGCTTGCCGAAGAGTCGCTTGAGGCCTCCGAGCAGCCGCGCGCCGGGGTCGACTTCCTCAAGGCTCCCGACCTCCTCCGCAGCTTCGGCCGGAGCCGGCGCGGGCTGCAGCGTCAACGTCCGGCGCTTGGCGCCGGGGGGCGTCACGGCCGCGGAAAACAGCCCATCGGCGCTCAGCCCCAAGTGCAGGGCCCATTCCCCGTCGCGCTCCACCCCAGCCGAATGCAACAATCCGAGGAAGCTGCGCGGGTCCGGTGCCCGGGCCATCCCCTGGAAGATTTGCACCTCCAAGGGCTGGTGGGCGGCCAGCGTCAGCGTCAGCGTCTTTTCCGCCGGCAGCCGGGTGTTTCGCTCGAAGGCCCGTTGATGGCCAAACTCGGGGGCCACGGCCTCGAGTGGTACTGCCAGCACCTCCACCACGTTGGAGCGGGCGCGCCCGCTGACGGCGGGCGCCGTCAACGCCGCGCCGAGCAACGCTGCTCCCAGGGCGGGGCCGCCGTCCACGTCCGTCGGTGCCGCCAGCTTGCCGAACGCTTGCTCCACCGCCCGGCGCACGTGCGGCAGGTGCGCCATGCCGCCGGAGAGCACCAGGGCGTCAATGTTGTCCGCACTCAGGCCCGCCGCCCGGAGGACGTCCTGGGCGAGGAGAACACTGCGCTCGACGAGCGCGGCGGTGCGGAGCTCGAGTTCCGCTCTGCTGACCTCCATCATTGGCTCCCCGGCCACCGCCGGGGGGACGGCTCCGCGTTCGCTGGTGCTGAGGCTCACCTTGCAGTGCTCCGCTTGGGCGACGCGCAGGCGGAGCCTGGCCGGGTCGCTGCGAGCTGTCTTGTCCAGGCCGAGGGCGAGCTGCTCGTCGAAGTTGACGCCACCGAGGGCGCCGTCCCCGCCGCAGGAGACGACGTCCAAGTCATTTCCGGACACGGCCACCACGGCGGCATCGCAGGTGGCCGCCCCCATGCGCCACACCAGCACCCGCCGGCGCGCCATTCCGCGGTCTTGGGCGTAGGCCAGCGCCGCCGCGGTGGGTGCCTGCAGCAGCCGCAGCACCGTGAGGCCAGCGCGCTCGGCCGCCTCGCGGAGGCGCGCACGCTGCAGCAGCGTGAAGGCGGCCGGCACCACCAGCACCCCTTGGGTACAGGGCCGGCCGGTGTGCCGTTCGGCAGAGGCGCGGAGGCTGCGCAGCAGGGCCGCCACCAACTCCACCGCCGTCACCGTGACACCGGCCCAGTCGAACGCCACCTCGCCCCTCTCGTCGGCCACCACCGGCACGGGCCAGCGGCGGACCAGAGTGCGAATGGCGGGTGAGTCGGCGCGTGTCCCAAGCAGACAGACGGGGCTTCCCACCCAGAGGGCCTCCTCGGCCTCACCGTGCTGCAGGACGCGGAGGACGCCGTGCGTGTCCCGCACCAGACGGCAGGAAAGCGCTTGCTGGCTGGCGTCCGCGTCGGCGGGGACCAGTTCCAGCCGCCCCTCATGCGCCCACGCCATGCGGGCCCAGGCCGTCCCGACGTCCAGCCCCAGCACTGCCGGGGCCAGACCTGGCTCCACGCGGCCCGCCCCGGCCCCCGCGGCGGCCGCCCCGACGGCCGGTGTTGACGCCCCGTCCGTGGGCGCCTGCGTCCCGCGCGCCTGGGCCCGGTCCGGCGCGGCCTCGCGGGACACCGGAGTGGGGGCTGCCGGCGCGCGGGGGGGGGCGATGGTCGCGGGAGAGGGAAGGGGGATGGCCTCGGCTGCCGGCGCTGGTCGCTCTGGCGGAACCGCTGACTCGACATCCGCCGGCGGGGACGGGGGGGTTTCGGAGGCGTCGGCTGGCATGGGGGGCCGCTTCGCTGCGGGCACCTCCATGCTGGCCTCAGCCGGTGCCTCCGCGGGCGCTTCCAGCCGAGGGGCTGGTTTCAGCACGGTGTCCTCGGTGCCGGTGGGGGTGGGTGGGGCCTCCGCCCGGCCGAGGAAGGCAACGACTTCCGGGCCCAGCGCCGGAATGCCCCGCACGGGCGTGACGGCGGTGTGGACTTTCATCCCCGCCAGTGCCTCCGCCTCCGGAACGCCCATGGCGGGCGTCGGCCGCAGGTGAATGGGGACGCTGGCCGGGGGCTTGCCGGGGGCCGTCGGGGCAGCCGGTTCTGCCGCCGGCACGGGGCTGGCGGTGGGCTCCGGCCACGGCGAGGGCCCCCCGGACGGCCCAATGCGCACCACGTCGCGCGTCGGGTCCCCCGGCCAGGTGGGCGCGTCATGGATGGAAGCGGCCGGCTTCGCCGGCGGGAACGTCGCGCGGGGGGGCGGTGCCGGCTGTTGGGGGGCGCCGGCGGGCGGCCGCGGCCCAGGGACGCCGAGCGGGCCGGTGACGCGGGCCACGTCCCGGGTCGGGTCGCCGAGCCAGGTGGTGGCCTCCTGGGCGTCTGGCGGAGGGGCCGGCGCGCGCCGGGCCTCAGGCGCCTCCGGCTCGACCGAGCGACGCGCTGAGACGATTCGGTCCACCAGCGCCGCGCCCGCCTCGTCCAGGCGGAGGAAGCGGACCACCATGCCGGTGCGTGCGCCAGCCACCGTGCGCGCCACCACGCCCTCGCCGGAGAGCAGGGGTGCGCCGTCGGCCAGCACCAATTCGAAGAGGAGCTTGGTTCCAGCGTCCTTGGGCGAACGGGTGGCCAGGAAGAATCCATCCCGGCCGACGTGCACGCCGTAGCGCTCGATGAACTCTTCCTCGCTGCCAAACGGCAAGCGGATGCGGAGCGGTGTGAAGTCCATCGAGGGCAGACGGAAGTCCGGGCGTCACGATGGCCCGGACAAACCGCTTTGCAAGAACTTATCCCGGGAGGGGGGCGCCAACGCGAGCTACCAGGTGCTCCACCGCCGCGGCCAGCAGCGCCGGGTCCCCACCGCCGGCCTGGGCCAGGTCCGCTTTGCCACCCCCGGCTCCCCCCGTTTCCCGTGCCACCTCGCGGACCAGGTCCCCGGCCGACAGGCCCTTGGCCACCAAGTCCTTGGTGGCCGCCACCAGCACCAGGCCCTTGCCGTCCTTCTCCCCCCACACCACCACCACGCCGGATTTGAGGCGGTCCCGGTACTGGTCTGCCAGCCCGCGGTAGCGCTTGGCATCCGCCGGCTCGACCCGGGTGGCGAGCACCTTGATGCCGTTGACTTCACGCACCTGCGCCAGGGCGTCCCCGGCATCGGAGCTGGCCCTGAGTTGGACCGTCTCCACCTCGCGCTCGAGCTCCTTGAGGCGCTTCTGGGTGGCTTCCACCCGTTTCACCAACTCCTTGGGAGAGGTCCGCAGCACCTCCGCGGCGCGCCGGACCTCATGTTCGAGGTCGCGGACCCAACTCAAGGCACCGCTGCCGGTCAGTGCCACAATCCGGCGCACGCCGGAAGCGATGGAGGACTCGCCGGTAATCTTGAACAGCCCGATGTCCCCACTGCGCCGCACGTGCGTCCCGCCGCACAGCTCGGTGGACTCCGGGTGAACGCTCACCACGCGGACCCGGTCGCCGTACTTCTCGCCGAAGAGGGCCACCGCACCGGCCGCCTTGGCCTCGTCCAGCGCCATCACCTGGGTGGAGGCGTCGGCGTTGTCACGAATCCAGCCGTTGACCAAATCCTCGACGCGCTCCAACTCGGCGCTGGTGGGCGCCTGGAAGTGGGCGTAGTCGAAGCGGAGGTAGTCCGGTGCCACCACCGAGCCGGCCTGCTTCACGTGGTCGCCAAGCACCACTTTCAGCGCCCGGTGGAGAAGGTGCGTGGCGGAGTGGTTGCGACGAATGGAGTTTCGCCGCTCGCCATCCACCACCAGGTGGACCGCGTCACCTAGGCGTAGCGTCCCCACCTCCAGCTGCACCTGGTGACTCACCAGCCCCGACACCGGACGCTGGGCATCCAGCACCGCGCCTCGTACCGCGCCCCCGGCTGTCTCCACCCGCCCGGTGTCCCCCACCTGGCCGCCCGACTCGCCGTAGAAGGGGGTGCGGTCGGTCACCAGCTCCACCTTCGCCGGCGCGGTCACCTCCCGCACCTCCCGGCCCTCGGACACCAGGGCCAGCACGCGCCCGTCGCCGACGTCACCCCGGTAGCCGAGGAATTCCGTGTCCTTGCCAAGTCGCTCCCGCAGCTGCGGCCACAGCTCGGTAATGGCGCGGTCGCCGGAGCCGCCGAAGCTGGCTCTCTCGCGCTCCGTCCCCATCAGCCGTTCGTAGCCTGGAAGGTCGATGTCCAACCCCCTCTCGCGCGCGATGAGCTGCGTCAAGTCCCACGGAAAGCCATGCGTACCGTGCAGGAAGAACACCACCTCGCCCGGCAGTGCCTTGCCGTGGGCGGCCCGCACCTTGGCAATCTCCTCGTCGATGAGGCGCAGACCGCGGTCCAGTGTCCGGCGAAACGACTCCTCCTCGTGGCGGGTGGCGGACAGGACGAAGCTGCGGTTTTCCCGCAGCTCGGCGAAGGCGGGGGCCATCAATTCGATGACGCGGTCCACCGTCTGCTCGAGGAACGGCTCATCCAGGCCGAGCCGGGCGCCATGGCGGATGGCCCGCCGCATGATGCGGCGCAGCACGTAGCCTCGGCCCTCGTTGGAGGGCTGGACGCCGTCCGAGATGAGGAAGGCTGTGGCGCGGCTGTGGTCGGCGATGACCCGCATCGACGCGTCATCCTCGGCATCCCGGCCGTAGCGCTTGCCGCTCAGCTGCGCCGCGCGCTCGAGGAGCGGGGTGAAGAGGTCGGTGTCGTAATTGCTGCGCACACCCTGCACCACGGCCGTCACGCGCTCCAGGCCTGCGCCGGTGTCGATGGAGGGTCTGGGCAGCGGCGCGAGCGGTCCGTCCTTCTCCCGTCGCTCGAACTGCATGAAGACGAGGTTCCAAATCTCCAGCCAGCGGTCGCAGTCGCATGCCACGCCCTGGCAGCGCCGTCCGGCTGCTTCCTCCGCGCACGGCAGGTCATCGCCCTGGTGGAAATGGATTTCCGAGCAGGGACCGCAGGGCCCGGTGTCCCCCATGGCCCAGAAGTTGTCCTGGTAGCCGAGGCGGTGGATGCGCTCCTCGGGCAGCCCCTGCTTGTGCCACAGCGCGAACGCCTCCTCGTCCCAAGGGATGCCCTTGTCCCCGGCGAAGACGGTGGCCGCCAGCCGGTCCGCCTTCAGCTGTAGCTCGCGGGTGACGAAGTCCCAGGCGAAGGCCACCGCGTCGGCTTTGAAGTAGTCGCCGAAGGAGAAGTTCCCCAGCATCTCGAAGAAGGTGTGGTGGCGCGCCGTGAAGCCGACGTTGTCCAGGTCGTTGTGCTTGCCGCCGGCACGGACACACTTCTGCGAGGAGGTCGCCCGGACGTAGTCGCGCTTCTCCCTCCCGGTGAAGACGTCCTTGAACTGGACCATCCCGGCGTTGGTGAACAGCAGCGTGGGGTCGTTGGAGGGGACGAGCGAGGACGAGGGGACGCGGGTGTGACCGCGCTGCTCGAAGTAGCGCAGAAAGGCCTCGCGGACCTGGGCAGCGGTGCGGCTGGTGGACATGGCAAGCCCATATACCGGAGAGGCGCTTTCCACGCAGGGTCTGCTCCACGGGCCCACACCGACGTGGGGGGCCCCCACCGGTCCCAAGGGGGGTCTGCACGTCCCGGGGGCGGCCCTTGCTAGATTGGGCTGCTCCCGTGACCGGTTCCCTTCTGGCTGCCTTGAGCGCGCTCGGCCTGGCTGCCGCGCCCGCCGTTCCCGCACGCCCACGCCCCTTCCCGGCCGAGCCCGGGGAAGTCCACCTCGCCGACCTGCGCCAGCTCAGCTTCGGTGGCGAAAATGCCGAGGCCTACTGGTCCTTCGACGGCAAGGAGCTGGTGTTTCAGGCCCGCGGCCCCAGCGAGAGCTGCGACCGCATTTGGAGGCTCCCCCTGCAGGAGCCGCTTCGGCCCGTGCCGGTGTCGAGCGGGCAGGGCGCCACCACCTGCGCCTACTTCCTTCCGGGAAACCAGGACCTCCTCTACGCCTCCACGCACCTCGGTGGTCCCCAGTGCCCGCCCCCGCCCGACCGGAGCAAGGGCTACGTCTGGGCCCTCCACCCCGCCTACGACATCTTCCGGGCCCACAAGGACGGGACGGGCCTCCAGCGCCTCACCGACACGCCTGGCTATGACGCGGAGGGGACCGTTTGCCCCCTCGACGGAAGCATCATCTTCACCTCCGTCCGCGACGGGGACCTGGACCTGTACCGTATGGATGCGGACGGAAAGAACGTCCGCCGGCTCACCGACACCCCCGGCTACGACGGCGGGGCCTTCTTCAGCCCGGACTGCACGAAAATAGTCTGGCGTGCTTCGCGCCCCGTCGGCGCGGAGCTGGCCGAGTACCGGGAGCTGCTGGCGCGCAACGTCGTGCGGCCGACGAAGCTGGAGATTTGGGTGGCCAATGCCGACGGGACGGACGCGCGACAGATTACTTACCTCGACGCCGCCAGCTTTGGGCCATCCTGGTTTCCCGACGGGCGCCGCATCCTCTTCAGCAGCAACTACGGGGACCCCAAAGGGCGGGAGTTCAATCTGTGGGCCGTCAACCTGGACGGCACTGGGCTCGAGCAGATTACGACGGCCGTTGGTTTCGACGGCTTTCCGCTGCTGTCTCCCGACGGGCAGACGCTGGTGTTTGCGAGCAACCGTGCCACCCCGACCGGCCAGCACGACACCAACCTTTTTCTGGCCCGCTGGACGGGCGCCCCGCCGACGGAGCTCCGCTCGGCGGCGGACCGCATCGCGCATGACATCGCCTGGTTGGCGGCCCCGGAACGCGAGGGGCGAGGCCTGGGCACCGCCGGGCTGAACGCTGCGCTTAACTATGTCGAGGCCCGCTTCCGTGCCCTTGGCCTGGAGCCGGCCGGCAGCGACGGCTACCGGCAGCCCTTCGAGGTGGTGCTTCGCGTCAGGGCCGGCTCCCGGACAGCGTTGACGCTCGGCGCGCAGTCCATCGCTCCCGCTTCCGTTGCGCCGGCACCCTTCAGCGCCCAAGGCGAGGCGGAAGGGGACCTCGTCCTCGTGGGCTACGGGGTGCACGCCCCTGAGTTGGGGATGGACGACTGGGCCGGCGTGGACGTGAAGGGGAGGGTGGCCGTGGTGCGGCGCTTCGTCCCCGAAGTGCCCTCCCTCGCTGCCGCCGAGCAGCAGCGCCGTCACGGGGACCTGCGGCGCAAGGCCTGGCTTGCCCGCGAGCGCGGAGCCCGGGCCCTCCTGGTGGTGGACGCACCCCTGCCGCCTCCTGCGGCTCCTGGGGGCTGGACGATGCCAAAGGAGGCCAGCCTCCAACTGCCGGACCGGGAAGGGACGGGGACCGGCGACGCCGGGTTGCCCGTCCTTCTCGTCGGGCGCGAGGTCGCTGCCCCGGCCCTGGCCGTCCTCGGGCGTGGCGAAACCATGCATGCCCGTCTCCGGGTGGAGCTTCTGGAGGAAAGGACCACCACCTCCAACCTGGTGGCCCGAATCCCCGCAGAGCCCTACGTGGCCACGGCCGCCCCCCAGGTGTACGCGGTGAACACCGTGCGCACGGGGGTGGCGGGCGGCACGGCCGAGTGGACCGCCGTGGAGCAGCAGCGGTTTCGCGGCGCGGTCCTGGTCGGAGCGCACCTCGACCATCTCGGCCTCGGGGGGAAAAGCTCGCTCGCCCCGGACTCACACCAGCCACACCTCGGCGCCGACGACAACGCCTCGGGCGTCGCTGTGGTGCTCGAAGTTGCCCGCAGCCTGCAGGCCAAACGCAGCGCCCTGCGCCGCGACATCCTGGTGGTGGCCTTCAGCGGCGAGGAAGCAGGGACACTGGGCTCCTCGCACTTCGTCCGCGTCCCGCCCGGGGCACTCAACATTCAGGGCCTGGAAGCGATGGTAAACCTCGACATGGTGGGCCGTCTCCGGGACAACCGGCTTCTCGTCCTGGGGACGGGTTCGGCCAAGGAGTGGGCCGCGTTGGTGCCACCGGCCTGTGCCGCCGCGCGGCTCACCTGCGGCACTGGGGGGGACGGCTACGGCCCGAGCGACCACTCCAGCTTCTTCGCGGCCGGCGTGCCGGTGCTGCACCTCTTCACCGGGGCCCATGCCGACTACCACCGGCCCTCGGACTCGGCGGACAGAATCAACGCCGCCGGCGCCGCCCAGGTGGGCGTCTTTGCCGAGGGGATTCTGCGCGAACTCGCGGCTCGCCCGGAAGCCCTCAGCCTGCAGCAGGTCGCCGCTCCGGCTCCTACGGGCGACATCCGTACATCGCGAGCCTCCCTGGGCACGGTGCCGGACTACGGCGGCCCGCCCCGGGGTACCTCCGGCGTGCTGCTGGCGGCGGTGCGACCGGGCTCTCCGGCGGAGAAGGCCGGACTGCGTCGGGGTGACGTCCTGGTGCAGCTGGGCACCCACAACATTGGAAGTGTCGAGGACTTCATGTTCGCGCTGACGGCCAGCAGGCCCGGGGACTCCATGACTGCCACCGTGCTGCGCGACGGCCGGCCGATGGAAGTCGCGGTCACCCTCGGCGAGGCGCCGGCCCGGTGAGCGGCGGCCGACGCGCGTGGGGGAGGCTGGTCCAGGCGCTCTGCGTCCGGCGGCAGTCACTCTGTGCCCTGGTGCTGCTGGTGGCGGGCGGGGCGTCGGCCGATGCCGATGCGCGCTGGTCCTTTCTCGTGCGCCAGCTGACCACCGCTCAGGACCCGCGCGCCCGGGTGCAGGCGGCCCTCACGTTGGGTGCCACCGAGGACGCCTCCGCGCTGGGACCCCTGTGCACGGCCCTGTCGGACCCGGAGCCCCTGGTGCGGGCGGCGGTCGCCCGCAGCCTCCCCAACCTGCATGACCCGGCCGCCCTGGACTGTCTGCTGTCGCACGGGACGGACCCGGACGGCCTCGCCCGCGACGAGGTGGCGCGGGCGGTGGCTGCGCTGCGCGCCGTCCGCGAGCGGCGGCCCAAAGTCTACGTGGCCGTGCCGCCGGTGGTGGACGACAGCGACCCGCCGGCGGACGCTTCCCTGCTGTCGCTCGCCCGCACGCGGCTGGTGACCCGGCTCCGTTGGATGGGTGCCCAGGTGGCGCCCGATGCCGAGGACCGGTCGGCGGCCAAGGCCGCGCTGGTCCACGCCCAACTGCAGGGGTTCCAGATTCGCACCCGACTGGCTCGGAAGGGCTCCGAGGTCGCGGTCGTCATGGTGTGCCTCAGCTATCCCGACCAGCAGGTGCTCGGCGAGGTGACCGGGCGGGCCAGCGGCGGCCGCCCAGAGGACGCCCTGCGAGCGCTCGTCCCCAAGCTGCTCCAAGATTTGGCAGCGACTTTCGAATGGAATCTCTAGGAGGGTGCCATGGCTGAACCCGACGACGCCCCTGCTGCTCCGCGGTCCCAGCGCCACCTGCGCAACTACCTGCTGGATGCACCGCTGCAGCTCCGCTTCACCCTACTGGCGCTCACCAGCGCGCTGTGCGCAGCGGCCCTGCTGGGCGTCTTTCTGGCGCGGGCCGCCTCCGCGCTTTCCGAGCAGGCGCAAGGGGCGGTGGAGGCGCGCGAATCCGCGGCGCTGGCCAGCCGTGAGCTCGGAAACGCCGCGCTCGGCAAGAATCTCCTCGAGCGCTTTGATGACCCGGCCTTCGCCGCGGCCCTCGAGCGCCAGTCGCAGGCCATCGACGAGGCCTACCAGCGCGAGCACCAGGCGGTCATCTCCCAGAGGACGGCGTTGGAGCGCGAGCAGCGGAGGGCCACCTGGGTGCTGCTGGTGAGCCTGCTGGTCTTCGTGGCCGGCGTCGTCGCCGCCTCCATCGTCGCCACCCACAAGATTGCCGGTCCGGTGTACCGCGTGCGGCGCCTTCTGGAGCAGCTGGCGGAGGGGCGCCGCGATGTGCCCACCCACTCCTTGCGCTCCGGCGACGAACTCCGGGAGCTCTTCGAGACCGCCGCCGGGTTGATTCAGGCGCTGCGCACCGACGACGAGTCGGCGCTTCGGGCGGTCGCCGCCGCACTGGGCACCGGGCAGACGAGCGGGGTTCAGCCGGCCTCCCTGGAGGACCTCCGCAAGCTCCAATCGCGCCTGCGGATGCGGCTCGGCATGTCTGGTGCGACCGCCGCCGAAATCTAGCCAGGACGCGCGGGGGAGGCGGCTCCTCAGAAGGCGGTCTGGGCTGCCCGCGGCAGTGCTTCCGCGCCCGGGGTCGTCGGGCGCGCCGGGGAGGCGACGGTCGCCAGCCGCAAGATGAGCGCGGCGCCCGCCAGCGCCAGCCACCATTTGAGGAGGGGCCGGAACCTCACCGGGGCCCCTCGCTGCCCGCCGCCCACGACATCAGCGCGTGCAGGGGGATGAGGAACTCCTCGCCTTCGGCGCCCACCAGGACGTCGTACGGCCCAACCGCCAGCAGGGCGCGGTCGACCGCCAGCCCATTGCGGAGCTCCAAGTGCACACCCTGCCGGTGGCGCTCGAGGAGTGGCCGGGGGTCAGACACCGGGCGCCGGTCCGGTTCGCGTGCCACCGGGGCGGGGCGCTGTGCCAGACGCGCATCTCGCGGCAGCGCCGGCTGGGCTTGCTCCCAGGTGGGTGCGCGACTGAGAAGCACCACCTGAAGCTTCTCCACCCGTCCGCCCCGCTCGAGCATCAACGCCAGCGGTTGTACTGCAGTCAGCACGTCGAGGACGGTGCGGTCGGCAAGCACGATGGCGAGTGGAGTCTTCTCCTCGATGCGCTGGGCGAGCCAGCGGTCGATGGGCTCGGCGGACACTCCGCGACGGGCCTCACGCAGGTCGACGCGGCGGGCAGTCCGCGCGCGACGCGCCCGAAGCTCCTCGACGGTCAGCCCGGACTGCAGCAGCGCGAAGGCGTCTTCCAGGGCGAGGCCCGGGGTGTGCGCCACCAGCTGGTAGGCCTCGTCGAAGCGCCGGGCTTCCTCCGCGTGAAGCTTGCGCCAAACCCGTGCCTTCATCTTCCCGTCGAGTTCCCCGCGAGCGATGCGCGCCGGAACCCGCTCCCGGATGGCGAGCGCCTGGATTTGTTCCGGGGTGGGCGGTTGGAGCGGGGGACGGCGGCTGGCCGGCGGTCGTGAGGGCGGCCCTCGGCTCGAGGTAGGTCGTGGTGGCCCGGCGAGCGAGGGGCGACGAATGACTTCCACCGAGGGCGTTGGGCGGGTCTTCTTCTCGTTCATCATGTCCCCTCAACAACCTGCCGGCCCGTCGTGGGCTTCCCCGGAAGCGTCAGGGCGGTGCCACCGGAAATTCGACCCGCCACTCACCGCCTTCGCGACGCAGGGTGACTTCACGCGTCTGCTCCCCTGTACTAACCGCCACCGTGGCGCGGTCTTGCTCCTTTTTCAACACTTGCACGCCGGTGATGGGCGCCCCCCGTCCAGCCCGGAAAACAATGGCGGCGGCGTCCTCGCGCAGCGAGCCTCCGCTGGCGGCCGAAAGCCCGGCCAGTCGGGCGCGCAGCGCCTGCTGGCTGGCCGAGGTCAGGCGGGCGAAGGCGACGGCGTCGTCGCCCTTGTTGGCCGCTGACGCAAAGGCCCGGTAGGCGGCCTCGGGCGACTCGTCCTGGGCGGAGTGGCAGCCCGCGACAAGGGCCAGGCAGCCGAGGAGGTGGGCTTTCGTCATGCCGGGGAGACCGATGGTCCGCCCCCGGCGGGGGTGTGCACAAGAGGGGATTTGCGCAGACGGGCCCGGTACACCGGCTCGCCGGAGGCGAGGTACCGTCGCTCGCGGCTGCTCACTGGTTCCTCGGGGTCGGTCGGATGGAAGACACCCCGCCCCAGTGGATTGGTGAGGCCGACCGCTTCCAGCGTGTCCAGCATGGCCCGGCCCCGGTCCTCGACATCGGTGCGCAGGTCGAAAAGTCCGCCGGGCATCAAAAGCGTGAACAGCAAGGTCGCGAATTCCCGGGACAGCAGCTGGCGTTTCTGGTGCGAGCGCTTCCACCAGGGGTCGGGAAATTGGAAATGGATGGCGGTCAGCGAGGCGGGGGCGAAGAGGCGAGGCACCACGGCACGTGCATCGGCCTCCACCACCCGCAGGTTGGACAGCCCGCGGGCGCGTCCCCGGTGCTCCACCTCCCGGGCGTACTTCTTCCGCCACTCGATGGCGACGTAGTTCACCTCCGGGTGCATGGCCGTGTAAGCCAGGGCGAAGCCGCCGGCGCCGGAGCCGAGTTCCAGCTCCAGGGGCCCGGCCCGGCCGAAAACCGCTGCCCAGTCCGGCGGAGTGAGCAACTCGGTGAAGGCCCGGCCAGCCGGCTCGGGCCGCAGAAGAGGTCCCCGCGTCATTGGAACAGTCCAGGGCCTATACGCTAGACAGGGCGCCGCGATGAAGGTCTTCCACGCGCTCTCCGAGGCCTCCGAGCTGGCCGGCTCCGCGCTCGCCCTTGGCAACTTCGACGGCGTCCACCTGGGCCACCAGGCGCTGTTCCGGCTCGCCGGGACGCATGGACGTCCGGCCGCACTCACCTTCGAACCGCACCCCGGAAAAGTCCTTCAACCGGAGCTGGCGCCGAAACTCATCACCACCCTCAGCCGAAAGCTCGAGCTGTTTGCCGCCTGCGGGCTGGCCGCGGCGGTGGTGGTGCCCTTCACGCCCGCCTATGCAGCTACCTCGGCCGAGGCCTTCGAGGCCTCGCTGCTCGACGTCCTCCGGGTCGCGCACTTGGTGGTGGGGCAGGACTTCACCTACGGCGCGCGGCGCTCTGGGACGGTGGGCACCCTTCGGACGGCCGCGCTGGCCCGTTCAGCCCAGCTGCACGTGGTGGAGCCCGTCACGGTGGAAGGGGTGGTCGCCTCCAGCTCCCGCATCCGCGAGTACCTTCTGGAGGGCAGAGTCTCCGCCGCCCGGGCCCTGCTCGGGCGAGCCTTCGACTTGGACGGCGTCGTCGTCCGCGGGGATGGGCGTGGGCGAACCTTGGGCTGGCCGACAGCCAACGTGGACACCGAAGCGGAGATACGCCCGGGCGCAGGCGTCTACGCTGTCAGGGTTCGGCTCGGCGCCTCCGAGGGGGCGCCCTGGCGGGGCGGCGCCGCCAACGTGGGCTCCAGGCCCACCTTTGGCGGGACGGGCGTCACCCTCGAGGTGCACCTGCTGGACTGGTCGGGCGACCTGTATGGACAGCCGGTCCGGGTGGCCTTTCTCGAACGCCTTCGTCCAGAGCAGAGATTTGGGTCAGTACCGGAACTGGCCGCGCAGATTCGGCGCGACGTCGAGGCAGCTCGGGCGGTGGTAGGTGCATCCGCCGGTTGACACCCTTTTTTCGGGCCCTCTAGGCTTGTCGGGCTGTCTTCCTCCTCCACACACCCCTCGTTGACGTCACCCTCGTACGGAAACGGTCGCGGTCGGGCCGCCCGTGATAGGACATAGGCATGTCCGGTCGGCTCGGTGAGCTCCTCGTCCGCGAGAACCTGATCTCCGTCCAGCAGCTGCGCAAGGCCCAGGAAGAGCAGCAACGGTCCGGGTCCCGCATCGGCACGGCGCTCATCAAGACGGGCGCCATCGAGGAGCACAAGCTCACCGACTTCCTGTCCAAGCAGTACGGCGTTCCGGCCATCAACCTCAAGGACTTCGACATCGATCCGGAGATCATCAAGCTCGTCAAGAAAGACGTCGCCGAGAAGCACCTGGTGATTCCGGTGAACCGGGCGGGCCCGTCGTTGATCGTGGCGATGGCGATCCCTCGAACATCTTCGCGGTCGACGACCTCAAGTTCACCACCGGCTACAACATCGAGGCGGTGGTGGCCTCGGAGGTCTCCATTCGCGAGGCCATCGAGCGCTACTACGCGCAGAAGGGCCCCTCCCTCGAGGAAATCGTCGGCGCGGTGGGAGACGACGAGGTCGAACTGGCCGGTGCCGAGTCCGAGGATGTGGACGATGCTGCCCGGGCCGCCGACGACGCGCCGGTCGTCAAGCTGGTGAACCTGGTGCTGATGGACGCCATCAGCAAGGGCGCCTCCGACATCCACGTCGAGCCTTACGAGAAGGACTTCCGGGTCCGCTTCCGCATCGACGGCGTGCTCTACGAGGTGATGCGTCCGCCGCTGAAGCTGAAGAAGGCCATCACCACCCGGCTCAAGATCATGGCCGAGCTCGACATCTCCGAGCGCCGGCTGCCGCAGGACGGCCGCATCAAGATCAAGTTCAGCGGCAAGGAGATGGACTTCCGCGTCAGCGTCTGCCCGACGCTGTTCGGCGAGAAGGTGGTGCTCCGTCTGCTCGACAAGGCCAACCTCCAGCTGGACATGACCAAGCTCGGCTTCGACGCCGAGCCGCTCAAGTGGTTCAAGGAGGCCATCGACCGCCCCTACGGCATGGTGCTGGTCACCGGTCCGACCGGCTCGGGCAAGACCACCACGCTCTACTCGGCGCTCAGCTCGCTCAATACGACCGACGTGAACATCTCCACCGCCGAGGACCCGGTGGAGTTCAACTTCGCCGGCATCAACCAGGTCCAGATGCACGACGACATCGGGCTGAACTTCGCCTCGGCGCTGCGCAGCTTTCTGCGGCAGGACCCGGACATCATCATGATCGGCGAGATCCGCGACTTCGAGACCGCGGAAATCGGCGTCAAGGCGGCGCTCACCGGCCACCTGGTGCTCTCCACGCTGCACACCAACGACGCGCCGGGCACGGTCAGCCGGCTGCTGAACATGGGCATCGAGCCCTTCCTGGTGACTGCCTCGCTGAACCTGATTCTGGCCCAGCGCCTCGCCCGGCGCCTGTGCGCCGAGTGCAAGCGGCCCGCTGAAGACGTGGAGGACCAGGCGCTCATCGACGCCGGCGTGCCGCCGGACAAGATTGGCACATTCACCCTGCAGAAGCCGGTCGGCTGCCGGGAGTGCAACGACCGCGGCTACCGCGGCCGCGTGGCCATCTACGAGGTGATGCCCTTCTGGGACGGCCTGAAGGACCTGGTCATCAACGGCGCCTCGGCGGCCGAGCTGAAGCAGGAGGCGATGCGGCTGGGCATGCAGACGCTCCGCGCCGCGGCTCTGGGCAAGATGATGGCCGGCGTCACCACGCTCGAAGAGGTGGTCGGCAACACGGCACCGGACAGATTCTAGGAACGGAGCAAGCGCGCGTGGCGAACCTGCATCAGCTGTTGAAGGCGATGGTCGACAAGGGGGCCTCTGACCTCCACATCACCACCGGCTCGCCACCGCAGCTGCGGGTCGACGGCGAGCTGGTCCCGTTGAAGATGGCGCCGCTCTCGCCCGTGGAGACCAAGCAGCTCTGCTACTCGGTGCTCACCGACGCGCAGAAGGACAAGTTCGAAGAGGACAACGAGCTCGACCTCTCCTTCGGGGTGAAGGAGCTCTCGCGCTTCCGGGCCAACATCTTCATGCAGCGCGGCGCGGTGGCCGGCGCCTTCCGCACCATCCCCTTCAAGATTCTCACCTTCCAGGAGCTGGGCCTCCCGCCGGTGGTGTCCGAGCTTTCCAAGAAGCCTCGCGGCCTGGTCCTGGTCACCGGCCCCACCGGCTCCGGCAAGAGCACCACCCTGGCGTCCATCATCGACAAGATCAACACCGACCGTCATGAGCACATCATGACGATCGAAGACCCCATCGAGTACCTGCACCCGCACAAGAACTGCCTGGTCAACCAGCGCGAGGTGGGGGCGGACACCCGAAGCTTCAAGACGGCGCTCAAGTACATCCTCCGGCAGGACCCAGACGTGGTGCTGGTCGGCGAGATGCGAGACCTCGAGACCATCGAGGCGGCTCTGGTCATCGCTGAGACCGGTCACATTTGCTTCGGCACCCTGCACACCAACAGCTGCGTGCAGACCATCAACCGCATCCTCGACGTCTTCCCGCCCTACCAGCAGCCGCAGGTGCGCGCCCAGCTGTCCTTCGTCATCGAGGGCGTGATGAGCCAGGCGCTCATCCCGCGCGCTGGACAGTCCGGACGGACATTGGCGCTGGAGGTGATGGTGCCCAACGCCGCCATCCGGAACCTCATCCGCGAGGACAAGGTCCACCAGATTTACTCGTCGATGCAGGTCGGTCAGGCCAAGTTCGGGATGCAGACCTTCAACCAAAGCCTGGCCAGCCTGGTGGTGAAGCGGTTGATTACCCAGGACGAGGCCTACGGCCGGAGCTCCGACCCGGAGGAGCTGCGCAACATCCTGGCCAGCGGGGCGGCTGGCGCCGGAGCACTCCCCGGTCACACCGCGCAACCCATCGGCCGCTCGACCGCTGCGAAGTATTGAAAGCCGGCCTGCGGTGCTAAGATTGCTTTTTGGTTCCGCGTAGTTGGAGGTGCGCGAAGGTATGGCAGTCGCGGCTACAGCCCTGAAGACCACGCCGAAGAAGCCCCGTGTCTGGGTCTGGCAGGCCCGCACCAAGGCCGGCGAGCTGAAGAAGGGTGAGATGGAGGCGCTCGACAGCTCGACCGTCGAGACGCGCGTCCGCGCCCTGGGGCTTTCGCCCATCAAGGTGAAGAAGAAGCCGACCGAAATCCATCTGCCAAAGTTCGGCAGTGGGGTGTCCGGTAAGGACATCCTCATCTTCACCAAGCAGTTCGCGACGATGATCGATGCCGGTCTGCCGCTGGTGCAGTGCTTGGACATCCTCGGCAGCCAGATGGACAACCGCTCATTCCGCAAGGTCATCTTCGCCATCAAGTCCAAGGTCGAGTCAGGCTCCACCTTTGCCGACTCGCTCAAGGACCATCCGAAGATTTTCGACGAGCTCTTCGTGCAGCTCTGCGCCGCTGGCGAAGTCGGCGGCATCCTGGACACCATCCTCAACCGTCTGGCGGCCTACCGCGAAAAGGCCGAGAAACTGAAGCGCAAGGTGAAGGGAGCGATGGTCTACCCAATCATCGTCATCACCGTTGCGGTGGGTGTCACCGCATTGCTCTTGCTCAAGGTGACCCCGGTCTTTGCCAAAATGTTTCAGGACTTCGGACAAGCCCTTCCCGCTCCGACGCAAATGGTCATCGACCTGTCGGAGTGGCTACAGAAGTGGTTCATCTGGATGGTGCTGGGGATTGTCGCGTTCGTCGTCGCCTTTGGCTTCGTCTACCGTTCGAATAAGGGACGCCGCATCATTGACCGGGCGATGCTCAGTCTTCCGCTCGTTGGCCCGGTCATCCGCAAGGTGGCCGTGGCCCGGTTCACGCGGACGCTGGGGACGATGATTAGCTCCGGCGTTCCCATCCTCGACGCGCTCGATGTCACCGCCAAGACTGCCGGGAACCGGACCGTCGAGGACGGCATCCTCTACGTACGGGCCAAGATTTCTGAGGGCAAGAACATCGCCGGCCCGCTCCTTGAGACCAAGGTCTTCCCGCCCATGGTGGTGCAGATGATTGGCGTGGGTGAGGCCACCGGCGCCATGGATGCCATGTTGCAGAAGATTGCCGACTTCTACGATGACGAGGTCGACAACGCCGTCAGCTCGCTCACCTCAATGATTGAGCCCATCCTGATGGTGTTCCTCGGTGGCGTCGTTGGCGGCTTCCTCGTCGCCATGTACTTGCCCATCTTCGCCATCGCCGGTGCTGTCAAGTAGCGGCTCAACCGGGCCGGCCTCGGCCTTTGGAGACCTGCGAGCGAGGCTGGTGTGGATCACCGCCTTTCGCACCGTCGCCGCGACCCTGCTGCTGTTGGTGAACGCCATCCGGCTGTTTTCCGGGCCGGCGACCGAGGAGCTCGGCTCCCCGGAGGTCATTTCGCTGTGGGTGAGCGGACTCGTCTATCTCATGGTGCTGGTCCAGGCCGCCTGGCTGCGGCGCTCCACACCGTCCGCAACCAGCGCGGTGGCCCACGTTGCCGGAGACGTCTTTCTGGCGACCGCTATGGTGTTTCTGACCGGCGGGGCCGACAGCCCGTTCACCTTCACCTACCTGCTGGCGGTGGTGGGCGCCGCCATCCTGCTCGACCAGCGTGGAACGCTGATGGCCGCGGGCGCCAGTTCGGTGGCCTACCTGCTGCTCTTGGGCGTCCTTCAGGAAGGCTGGCTCCGCTCGCCCTCTGGCTCGGCGTTTCTGCCGCCATCGCGACTCACCTTTCTCGTCGTCAGCAACGTGCTGGCCCAGTTCCTCCTGGCTTTCCTGGCTGGCTTCTTAAGCCGTCAGCTGAGTCAGGCCGGCCGGCGGCTTGGCGCGAGTGAGAAGAACCTGCGGGAGTTGGCCGAGGTCCAGCGGCAAATTCTCGAATCCATGCCGTCCGGGTTGCTCACCTGTGATGCGGACGGGGATGTGACCTTCGTCAACCGGGCGGGCGAGGCCATCCTGCAGGTCAGCGCCGACGAGCTCCCGGTCCCGGTGGACCACCTCATCCCGGGCGTGCTCTTCCTCCCGGCGCCGCAAGTGGGCCGTCCCCGCGCCGAGCTGACGGTGAAGACGCCCGCCGGGCTTCGCACCCTTGGCCTCGCCATGGTCCCACTCAACAACCCGCCAGGCGCTCGGTTGATTGTGTTTCAGGACCTCACCCAGCTTCGGCGCACCGAGGAGGAACTTCGACGGGCGGACCGGCTGGCCGAGTTGGGCGCACTCTCGGCTGAGTTGGCCCATGAGATTCGGAATCCGCTGGCGGCGATGCGTGGCTCGGCCGAGCTTCTCGCCGAAGGGGGCGACAGCGAGAGCCGGCGCCTGCTGGGCATCCTGCGACGCGAGGCGGACCGCCTGGGCGCGCTGGTGGACGACTTCCTCGCCTTCGCGCGTCCGCCGGCCCCCGTCCGTCGCCGCTGTGCGCTCGACGAGCTGGTCCGCCAGACGGTGGAGCTCCTCGCCTCCGACCCGCTGTCGGTCGGGGTGCAAGTGGAAGTTGAGCCCGCCGGACTCGAAGCCGACGTGGACCCCGACCAGATTCGGCAGGTGTTGCTCAACATCCTGCGGAACGCGCTCGCCGCCGCGGGGAGCGGCGGCCGGGTCCGTGCCTACTTCTCGAAGAGTGGTGAGGTGCGCCGCATCCACGTGTGGGATTCGGCCGGCAGCATTGCGTCCACGGACCTCCCTCACATCTTCGAGCCGTTCTTCAGCAAGACGCCCGGAGGAACGGGTCTTGGGCTATCCACCGTCCATTCCATCGTCCGCGCCCACGGAGGCCAGGTTCACGTCAGTTCTTCGCCCGCTCAGGGGACCGAAGTCGTGGTAGCGCTCAGCCCATGAGCACGGCCCGGATTCTCGTCGTCGACGACGAGCTGTCGATGCGCCAGTACCTAGAAGTTTTGCTGCGGCGGCGAGGCTACGACGTCGCCACCGCCAACAGCCTCTCGGACGCGCGCGTTCGCCTGTCGGAGGGCAAGTTCGACCTGGTGGTCTCGGACATGCGTCTCGGCAATGAGAGCGGGTTGCAGGTACTGCGCGAGGTGCGCGACCACTCGGTTGGGACGGAGGTCATCCTCATCACGGCCTTCGGCACGCCGGCGGCGGCGGTGGAGGCGATGCGCGAGGGGGCCTACGACTACATCTGCAAGCCCTTCGACAATGAAGAGATGACGTTGCTCGTGCAAAACGCGCTCGAAAAGCGCGCGCTGCGCGAAGAAAACCGGGCGCTGCGGGAGTCCTTCGCCGGAAACCTCCTGATGGTGGGGACGAGCGAGGCGATGGAACACGTCCGCGCTCTGATTCGCAAGGTAGCCAGCTCCAGGTCGACGGTGCTCATCACCGGCGAAAGCGGGACCGGGAAGGAGCTGGTGGCCCGGGCCATTCACTTCGCAGGACCCCGGGCAGGCAAGCCCTTCTTGCCGGTCAACTGCGCGGCCCTGGCCGAAGGCGTTCTCGAATCCGAGCTCTTCGGCCACGTCAAGGGGGCCTTTACCGGAGCCCTCGCCGAGCGCGTTGGACTTCTGGTGTCGGCCGGCGAGGGCACCGTCTTCCTGGATGAGATTGGGGAGCTGGTCCCGGCAACCCAGGTCAAGTTGCTCCGGGTCTTGCAGGAACGGACGGTGAAGCCGGTCGGGAGTTCTGCCGAGGTGCCCTTCGAAGCTCGGGTCGTGGTCGCCACCAACCGAAGCCTGGAAGCCGATGTGAAGGCGGGGCGCTTCCGGGAGGACCTCTTCTACCGCCTCAACGTCATCACCATCGACTTGCCGCCACTGCGCGCACGCACGATGGACATCCCCCTATTGGCGGAGTGCTTCTTGAGCAGGATGCGGGAGGAACTCGAGCGGCCATCCTTGCGCTTCTCCCCTGAAGCTGTGCGCCTACTCGAGGCCTACCCATTTCCGGGCAATGTGCGGCAGCTGCAGAACATCGTCGAGCGCGCGGCGACACTGGCCGAGTCCGACGAACTTGGGCCGGGAACGCTGCCCGCGGCGCTTCGGGGAGAAACCCCTGCCCCCACCCAGGGCGTGGCGGAGATTGGCGAGTCCTTCTCGCTGGAACGCCATCTGGACGAGGCGGAGCGCCGGTACCTTCTGGAGGCCCTTCGAAGGGCGGAAGGTGTCAAGACGCGTGCCGCGGCCTTGCTCGGCCTCACCTTTCGCAGCTTCCGGTACCGCCTGGCCAAGCATGGCCTCGGCGAGGGCGGGGACACCCCCTAAGGGTTCATCCAGAGGAACGGACCCCGCCAACGCGAGTCTCTACGGGCAATTCATGTCGTTGTAGGTGTTGAACGGAATGCCGGCGGGGGCGGCGGTGTCGGTCATGTCACCGCACGCCGGCGTCATCACCGCGTCGTCACTGGAAATCACCCAGGTGTCGATGCCCGGGTCGGTGTCCAGGTTGGCCGTTGCATACGCCAGGAAATTGCACCCTGGACACGGTGCGCTGACGCCGGCCGGCATGGGCGGGGCGACGCCAGCTCCGGCAAACAGCAGGACGCCTTCGACAGCGATGGGTTGCGTCGTCGCGACAGTCGGAAACTTGAAAGCGTCTACTCCGACGTTTCCGTCTGTTTGGTTTTGGACCACGAGAGCCGCGTTCCGGTTCTCCCAGGTGGTGGCGAGGTCCAGCACGTAGGCATACCGGTTGCCGCGCTCGGGGCTGAAGCCGATGACCCCGATGTTGTTGTCGAAGCTATCCTTCCCATCCTGATAGCGCGAGCGTTCTGCCGTAAACAATGACCGTAGGTTGACCTTCGCCTCCGACTGTTTGGAACGCGCCTGAAAGCGGATGAAGTTGGGAATGGCGATGGCCGCGAGAAGGCCGATGATGGCGACCACCACCATCAACTCGATGAGGGTAAAGCCGGAGTCAAAGGGACGACGGGTCAAGATTTCCCCTCGGGGCAACGGACGCGAGGCGCGTGCGCGGTGGGAGCTCCTGAGGCACCTGGCGTGCCATTGACCGCAGCGACCTCTTTTCGGGGACTTGTGCCTCGGCAGGAGCACCCGGAACCGACAAATCTGGTCAGTCCTCGGGGCTGGGCTGACCCGGGGTGCCGGCGCCGGACGATGGAGAGGCCCGGTCCTCATGGGGCGCTTGGCGACGGCCGGAGCGTGCTTCATCGGAAGTCGCGGCGACTAAACAGGACTGTCGCGAGCCACACCAGAAGGGCCGAATAGGCAAGGCCGTAAGCGCCCGACGCGAGCCATTCCTTGGCGGGCACCAGAACGTCGTAGCTGGCCTGCCCACGCAGGTTGAACCGTTCGAGGTTGGGAAGCAGGTAGTAGAGCACTGACCCCAAGGCTTTGAGCGCGGCGTTCTTCGAGCGGTGCGCCAGGGCGTAAATGTCACCCGAAAGGTGACCGACGAAAAACATGCTGACCGTCACAAAGGCTGACGTCATCGCGCCAGCAAAGCTGGACATCAAGAAACCGACGGCGGAAAGAAGAAGCAGTTCGAACCAAAGCATCCCCATCGCCAAGAGGGTGGGGCTCGTAATCGGTGTCCTGAGCCCCCAGAACTCAAGGAGAAGCAGCCCGCACATGAGGACCTGCAGGCCGGTTAGCGTCAGCATGTTGCCGGCGAGCCGTGCCACCAAGAACATTCCCCGGGAGACCGGCTTGCCGACCACCATGAAGATGGTGCGACGCTCGATTTCCCGGCTGAGCAAGCTGCTCGAGAGGAAGATGGCCAGGAGCACCAGAATGAGGCTCATCCCTCCGAGCCCGACGTCGATGAGCACGCGATCTAAGGTGGCGACACTGATGTCGGTAATCAGCGACGACGACAGCAGAAGCAGACCGGCGAAGAACGCCAACACCAGCGTCACACGGTTGCGTCGAGCCTCACGAAAGCCGTTGAACGCGATGGCCCAGAAGGAGCGAATCATAGAATCTCTCCCCCCACCGTGCCGTGCTTTGCCTCGGTCAACGCTTGTAGGAAGAGTTCCTCGAGCGTGAATCGACCCGGTTGCATCGAGGACACGCGGCCCCCAGCTTGAACCACTTGGGCAACCAGCAGTTGCGCCTCGGCATCGGCCGCACGCACGAGGAGCCGTGCCTCGAGGGGCTGCACGTCGTCCAGCTTCCGGCCGAAGCTTCGTAACCTCGCTTCGCTCAGCCCCTCGATGACCAGTTCCATCTGCGGAATGGCGGAGGTCAGCAAATCCGCCACCCGGCCTTCACGGACACGGTGGCCGTTGACCAGCACCGCCACCCGGTCGCAAAGCGCCTCGACGTCCGGGATGATGTGGGTGCAGAAGAGCACCGTAGTCCCACGTTTCCTCTCCTCGAGGATGAAGTCGCGCACCATGCGCCTTCCGACTGGGTCCAGTCCCGAAGTGGGCTCGTCCAGAATCAGCAGCGGCGGTCGGTGGACGACGGCCTGCGCCAGTGCAACGCGCTGAATCATTCCCTTCGAGTAGCGCCGGATCTGTAGATCGGCGGCGCGTGCCATGCCCACCACTTCCAGTACCTCCCGCGTGCGCTTGGCCACCTCCGCACGGGGCACGCCCCCGAGGTGCGCCGCTAGCTCTACGAACTCGCGGCCGGTGAGGTACTCGTAGGGCGCTGGATTTTCGGGAACAAAACCCACTTGGCGGCGGGTCTCAGTATCCGTCGGCGGCTTTCCAAAAAGCCTGGCTGAGCCCGACGTGGGCCGCACCAGGTTCATGACAATCTTGATGGTGGTCGACTTGCCGGCGCCGTTGGGGCCGAGCAGCCCGTAGACTTGGCCTGGCTCAATCACCAGGTCGAGGCCCTCCAGGGCCTTCACCTGTCGATTGAGCCAGAAGCCCAGACGGTAGGTCTTTGACAAGCCGTCCAGTTCCAGGGAGTTGCTGGTCATCGCCCGTCCTTGATTGGGTCGTAGACCTCCAAGCGGTGCTCTTGCGAGGTCGAGTAGGTTCGTCCATCCGGAGCGACACCGATTTGGCCACCAAGCGGGTCCTCGGGCAGTTCGCTGATCAGCCCAGCCCCTCGAAGCTCCTTCGGGTCCTTCGGCAAGCGTCCCTCGCGCTGGCGAAAAGCAGCCACCGCCTGGTCCAGGGCTCGAAGAATCCGCTCCAGCGCGATTTCCTTCTCCCGCTGCTCGAAGGCAGCGCGCGTAGCCGGATCATTCGACATCGCCAGCTGGCTGGCGAACGCGCTCGCCGCATCGAAGTCGCCCCCTTGGGCATAGAGCCGCGTGACCAGCAGGGAAATCCAATTCGGAGCGCCAGGCAGCGGGGCCGTCGCCTCGAGAATTCGGGCAGACTTGAGGTAGTCCTTGTCGAACGTGCTGAAGTTGTAGGCAAGAAGGATGCGGAGCATGACCTTGCTCGGGAAGCGCGACACGCCCTTTTCAAGAATGGCCGTCGATTCGCGCGTGTTCACCCAGGTTTCGCGTCCCAGGTTGAAGGGAATCAGGACACCCGCGAACTGGTAGACATAAGCAAAGCCCGGGTCGAGGTCTGTGACGAGCTGCGCGTAGTCTGAAATGTCGCGGTATTCGGCAGCAGTTGCCGCCTTCCCGCCAGCTTGAATGGCCTGCAGCCAGTAGTAATCGGCGATGACAGGCAGGAACGCCTTGCCGGCGACGCGCAGCAGTGAAGCTCGCGGCAGAAGCGGTGGAACGTGTTGCGCAGAAGGTCGGACGGGGGGCGTCAAGGTCGCCACCACGGCCGCCATCAGGAGCAAGGCAAGGACCACCGAGTGGGTGCGTCGCATGGAGTCAATACAAAGCAGGAAAACGCCGACGCGCTGCGATGGCCTAAGCGCCCAGTTCTGCGCTCGGTCACTCTACCCGTCGGGGGCCTAGGGCCAAGAAAAAGGCGGACCCAAGAAAAGACTAGGGCGGGCAGGAAACCCTGCCCGCCCTAGCTAAACTCAAAGCCGAAATCTCTTACGGGCAGTTCACGTCGTTGTAGGTGTTGTACGGCGTTCCGGCAGGCATCGCCGTGTCGGTCAAGTCGCCGCAGGGCGGGGCCATGACCGCATCCTGGCTCGAAATCACCCAGGTATCGATGCCGACGTCGGTGTCCAGCTGACCAGTGGCGTAGGCGAGGAAGTTACACACCGGGCACGACGGAGCGGGCGTCACGCCCGCGGTGGCCGGAGGATTTCCAACTGCGCTCGAGTAAGCGATGGCGCCTTCCGAGGGAGCCGGCTGCGAGGTGGGAACGGTCGGGTACTTGAACAGGTCGACGCCGATGGCTTCGTCGGTCGCCGCATTGGCCTCCAGAGCCAGGTTTCGGTTCGTCCAGCTAACCGGGGCCGCGTTGAGCACGTACGCGTAGCGGTTGGCGCGTTCCGGAGCGAAGCCCAAGGTTTGAATCTGGGTGAGGTACTTGTCCTTCTCCTGGTACTGAGAGCGCTGGGCAGTGAACAGCGACTTCAGGTTGGCCTTTGCCTCAGACTGCTTAGAGCGGGCCTGGAAGCGGAGGAAGTTCGGAATGGCGATGGCTGCGAGGATGCCGATGATCGCGACGACGATCATCAACTCGATGAGCGTAAAGCCGCGCTTGAGGGTACGACGGGTCATGGACTGTTCCTTGTTTGGTGAGAGGACGGGATGCGAGGGCAAAACGCCCGCATCTGTCCGTCAGCAACCGATATGCCAAGGGGCGCGCCCGCGTATTTCCGTTTACTTGCGTGCTCACTACAAGCCTGAACGCTGACGCTTCTTGTCAGTCCGTTAGGCGTAAACGGTCAGTTGACCCAGGGGGTGTTGCTCCCACATTTGGGCAGCGGCGCCCTGAACTTGAATGTCGTGCCATCCCCCCGCCGGGCAAACCCCAATCGCCTGGAACTACCCGTCGAATGCCTCGGGCCAAGAAAAAGGGCGGACCCAAAAAAAGACTAGGGCGGGCAGGAGACCCTGCCCGCCCTAGCTAAACTCAAAGCCGAAATCTCTTACGGGCAGTTCACGTCGTTGTAGGTGTTGTACGGCGTTCCGGCAGGCATCGCCGTGTCGGTCAAGTCGCCGCAGGGCGGGGCCATGACCGCATCCTGGCTCGAAATCACCCAGGTATCGATGCCGACGTCGGTGTCCAGCTGACCAGTGGCGTAGGCGAGGAAGTTACACACCGGGCACGACGGAGCAGGCGTCACGCCGGCGGTGGCGGGAGGATTTCCGACTGCGCTCGAGTAGGCGATGGCGCCTTCCGAGGGAGCCGGCTGCGAGGTGGGAACGGTCGGGTACTTGAACAGGTCGACGCCGATGGCTTCGTCCGTCGCCGCCTGGGCCTGCAGGGCCAGGTTTCGGTTCGTCCAGCTAACCGGGGCCGCGTTGAGCACGTACGCGTAGCGGTTGGCGCGTTCCGGAGAGAAGCCCAAGGTTTGAATCTGAGTGAGGTACTTGTCCTTCTCCTGGTACTGAGAGCGCTGGGCGGTGAACAGCGACTTCAGGTTGGCCTTTGCCTCAGACTGCTTAGAGCGGGCCTGGAAGCGGAGGAAGTTCGGAATGGCGATGGCTGCGAGGATGCCGATGATCGCGACGACGATCATCAACTCGATGAGCGTAAAGCCGCGCTTGAGGGTACGACGGGTCATGAACTGCTCCTGTTGTTTGGCGAGAGGACGGGGTGCGGGAAGAAGGTGTCTGCGCACTCCCGGTGAGCAACCGGCATGCCATAGCCCCACCGCCGTGTTTCCGAGGACTTGCACGGTACATACAGGCATGAGACTCGACGGTTTTTGTCAGTCGGTAAGGCCGCAAAGGGTCAGTTGACCCAGGGGGCCCCAGCGGGGCCTCCCGTCGAAGCGCTGTCCCCTAAGCTCGAACCTGTGCGACCCCTCCCGGCGGGCCAACACGATTCGCCAACGCGAACGGCTCGGACCTGGCCCCTGGTGGCGGTCACCGGCGCCTCGTTCCTCTTCACCATCGGTTTGTTCTGGCGCGTCGCGCTCGCAGACAACCTGCTGCTTCGGCGGGACATGCTTCGCGTCGTTCTCCCGCTGAAGAGCTTCTGGGCCGAACGGATTCGCGCGGGTCACCTGCCGGAGTGGTACCCGTATGACGGGTTGGGTCAACCCTTTGCAGGGATGATGGTCTCGGGCGCCTTTCACCCGGGGAACGGCCTCTTCCTCCTGGTCCCTTTTGGTTCGGCGCTCAACTGGAATGCACTCATCTGCTTTCCGCTGCTGGCCAGTGGTCTGTGGGCGCTGCTTCGCCGCGCCGGGATTTCACCGACGGCCTGTGCGCTCGGGGTCGTGCTGGGCACATTCAACGGCTACGCGGTCAGCATCACCAACAGCCTCCCGTATTTGCAGGCGATGGCGGTTGTGCCCTGGGCGCTCCTCTTGGTCGTCCGCTTCGTCGAGAGCCCGGCCGTCGCGCGTGGCGTCCTGGCAGCGCTCGCGCTGTCGTTGGTGCTGTTCGCCGGTGACGCCCAGAGTTTTCTCATCGTCTGCACGTTGACGGTACCCCTCGTGCTCGGCTTGCCCTCGCGGCACTCCTTGCGTCGGCGACTCGTGCTCTGGCTCGCGCTCATGGTGGTGACGGCCTTGGTGGCCCTCCCCCAGCTTGCTGCCGCCGTCCACGTTCTGCGGGATGCGAGGGCCGCCCAGCGGAGCCTCCCGGAGGCCCTGTTGTTCTCGATGCACCCATTGCGACTGCTCGAGATGCTGGTGGGACCGCTCTTTGGCACGGGCGAGCTGTACCAGGAGGCGAGCGTGACGGATGCGCTCCTGCATTCTGGCTTGGGTGGGATGTGGGTCGAATCGGTGCACTTCGGCGCTATCGGACTGCTGCTCGCCGCCGCGGGGCTCGCCACGCTGCCCAGCGCTCGGCTTCGTCTTGGGGCAGCACTGGCCGTGGGTGGAATCGGCCTTCTCGCACTGGGCAAGTACGGCGGGCTGTACGCCCTCGTTTATCGCCTCCTCTGGCTCTGGCGGCCCTTTCGCTACCCAGAGAAGCTTCTGCCCTACCTCTTCCTCGCCCTGGCTGCCCTGGCGGCGCTCGGACTCGACGGCGCCAGACGAAACGCTGTCCTCGGCCGCTGGGTGGGGCGCTGCGCCTCGGCATTGTCAGCGGCACTCATGTTGTTGGCGGGCAGCGAGGTGTCGCTGCACGCCTTCACCCGAGTCTGTCAGTGGGCGTCGGGCGGGGCGCTTGGTGTCGCCACGACGGCGGAGCTACGGGACAACCTGGTGCGCGCCTGCGGCCTCACCATCGTCGCACTGCTCGCGACGGCGTGGGCCGTCCGAGCTCCGGCGGCGTCGCGACGGGGTTGGCTGGTGCCGGGCGTGTGTGCGTTGGTCGCCTTCATCCAGGGCGAGCCCCTCTACGGAGCCGTTTCGCCCGAAGTGCTCGAGGAAACCCCCCTCACGGTCAAGGTCGTGCAGGAGAGGGAAGGCGAGCCGCACCTCGGCGGCGCTCGCGTCTACAGCGCGGTTGGGAGCCATGCGATTGCGGTTCTTGAAGGCCTTTCCTTTGACGACGGCCAGGCCAGCGCCACCATCACGGGCCTCGAGCCAGTCACTCCGGCCTGGTACCGGTTGGAAGGGGCGAACGCTTACCTGCCAGCCGCGTCGGCTCGGCTGCGCGCACTGCAGCAGTCGGGCGTCTTTTTGGACCGCGTGGCTGGCCTCTTTTCCGCGGCTTATGTGGCGGTGAGCAGCCGCGACTATCGCGGCGACGGACGTCTCGTCCTCGCGCGCAGCAACCGCCTTCAAACCCTGCTGCTCGCCAACCCGGGCGCCGTTCCGCGCCTGTCGCTGCGGAGTCCGCTCTGCGTGGCCTCGGAGGCGGAGGCATTGCGTCACATCGTGGACCCCAGCTTCCAGGCTGCCACCGATGCGGTCGTCGAATGCGGTTCGCAATTCCCTCCGCAGCCGACAGAGCGGACGACCACAGCCGGCCTTTCGCGCTTTGTTTCCTACGACGCCGACCGAGTGGAAATCGACGCCACGACCGCAACATCGCAGCTTCTGGTACTCGCAGACGCCTACTACGGCGGATGGAGCGCGATGGTAGATGGCAAGCCGACGACTGTACTGCCCACCAACCTGGCTGGCCGCGGGCTGCTTCTCGGCCCGGGACATCATCGGGTGGTGTTCAGCTATCGCACACCAGGCCTAAGACTGGCGCTGGGCGTCAGCGCGGCGACGGTGCTCCTGGGAGCCGGTTTTGGACTCGCCGGATGGTTTCGAGCCCGGCGGCGTCGACCGGGGTAGGCTGCGACGTCGTGCCCAACGCGCTCGGTCCGTGGCTGGCGGCCTTCACCTTCGGCCTTGGCCTCGTCGTCGGTAGCTTTCTCAACGTGGTCATCGCGCGTGTGCCGGCCGGGGAGTCCATCGTCCGGCCGGGTTCGCGCTGCCCCCGGTGCCAGCATCCACTCGCCTGGTTCGAGAACGTGCCGGTGCTGTCCTGGGTGTTCCTCAGGGGGCGGTGCCGCTCGTGCCGCGCCGGCATTTCCTTTCGTTACCCGATGGTCGAGTTGCTCACCGCTTGCCTCTTTCTCGCCAGTTGGGCCCGTTTCGGACCCTCCTGGAGCTTTTTCCGGGCGCTGCTCTTGATTGGATTCTCAGTCCCCCTCGTCTTCATCGACCTCGACCACTGGCTGCTGCCGTTTGAACTCACGCTGCCAGGTTTGGTGGTCGGCATCCTCTCCTCGGCGTTGCTTGGCGGGGAGGTATTTCGGGATTCGGCTCTGGGGGCCCTGGTCGGGTTCTGCTTCTTCTGGGGGCTCGAGTGGCTCGTCCGGCTGCTTCTACGCAAGGAAGGACTGGGCGCAGGAGACAAGTGGCTCGCGGCGCTGCTGGGAGCGTTTCTCGGCTGGCGCCCGTTGTTCGGCATTGTGCTTCTCAGCAACGTCCAAGGCGCTGTGGTGGGCAGCCTTCTGCTGCTGCTTCGTGGCCGCGCCGGGCCCGCCCCGGCTGCGGTGCGCCAGCCGGTGGTGGTGGCTCCGCACACGGACTCGGAGGCCTTGCCCGAGCAGGACGACTGGCACCCTGGGCCCACCCATCTGCCCTTTGGACCGTGGCTTGTCCTGGGGGCGCTGGAGATTTTGCTGCTGGGTCCACTTCTGCACCATGTCCTCCCGTCAGCCTTGGCGGCAGTGCTCACGGGCAGCGGCCAATGAAGCTGCGCCTTGCTGCCATCGTCTTTCTGGTGGCCGTCGTTTCCACCGGACTGACGTGGCTTTCCTTCCAGCCGTTGTTGGTTCGTCTGGTGGAGGCTCTGCGCCGGGCGGCGATGCCGGGAACCGCTCCAGCCCTGGTGTTGGTGCGGGCCCGTGAGGCGCTCCCGCTGCTGCTTGCCCTGGACCTGCTCCTGGTGGGATTGGTCGCTTACACCATCCTCTGGCTCGCGGTGGCGCGGCCAGTGCAGCGGCTCGAGGCCGAGCTCGGACAGCTCGAACGGCTCGACCTCGAGCTAGGCCCCCGGGGCTCCGGCGGTCCGCTCCTCGCGCGGGTGGAGGCCTCGCTTCGTCGGACCGCTTCGGCACTTCTCGACGAACGCACGCTGACGCACCGGCAACTCGAGGACCTCCGCCTCGCCAATGAACGGCTCACCCGCGCCCAGGCCGAGTTGGTGGCGGCAGAACGACTGGCCACCGTCGGGCGCCTGGCGGCTGGAGTTGCGCACGAAGTGGGCAACCCCCTCTCTGGAATTCTGGGGTACCTCAGCCTGCTCACTGGACAGCAGGACCTCCCCGGCCAGTCGCTCGAGTACGTGGAACGCATCGAGGCCGAGGTGCATCGCATCAACGGCATTGTTCGCGGCCTGCTCGACCTGGGCCGACCCCCCCGGCCGACACTCACGCCAGTTGAAGTCGCTCCGCTCGCCGAGACGGCCATCCGCCTCGTCACCGCCGGTCCAGACTTCCAGGGTCTCGAGCTGAAGGTGGTTGTCCCGCCGGGTCTGGTGGTGCTTGCAGACGCAGGCTCACTCAGCCAGGTGCTGATCAACCTCCTTCTCAACGCGGCCCAGGCGATGGATGGACGCGGAGCGCTCAGGCTCCAAGCCCTCCCGGACGAGGCCGGCGTCCGCATCGATGTCGTCGACAGCGGTCCTGGCATTGCGCCCGACGTGCGGCCTCGTCTGTTCGAGCCCTTCTTCACGACCAAACCGGGGGGAAAGGGCACCGGACTGGGACTGGCCGTTAGCCAGAGCCTGGTCCGCAGCATGGGCGGCACGCTGGAGGCGAAGGACGCGCCAGGGGGCGGCAGTTGCTTCAGCGTGCGTCTGCCCGGGCCTTGAGGGTGGGCAGAAACCCCAGGCGGCCTACACTCTTGGTCCAGGCGCTGGAAATTTACCGTCCATCCACCGTTGGGTCAGATTCGGACCGGCTCTCTCGCCTGAAGAGGGTTCTGGGGGAGAATGGATAGCTCTCGGGATGGCCGCCATCCGCACCATCCTCGTCGCTGACGACGAGGCATCGATTCGTCACGTCCTAACGCTGGTGCTCACCCAGCGTGGCTTCGACGTGCGCGCCGTCTCCAATGGTGAGGAGGCGCTGGCTGAGCTGGCGGCGCGCCCGTACGACGCGGTCATCTCCGACGTGCGGATGCCCGGGGTCGACGGACTGTCGCTCCTCAAGCGCGCATTGGCTGCCCACCCGGAGCTCACCTTCGTGGTGATGAGCGCTTACGGGGCGCCCGACGCGGCCCTCGAGGCGGTCGCGCAGGGGGCGTATGACTACGTCCCGAAGCCCTTCAAGCCCGAGGAGATGGTGCTCGTTCTCCGCAAGGCGGAGGAGCGCCGGCGGCTGGTGGCAGAAAATCAACGCCTCCGCGGCGGAGGCCCCGGGCAACGGGCGCTCGAGCGCATCCTCGGTGTCTCGGAGGTGGTGAGAACCCTGCAGCGCCAAATCGGAAAGGTCGCCCCGGTGTCCACCACGGTGCTGGTCACCGGCGAAAGCGGCACTGGCAAGGAGCTGGTGGCTCGCGCCATTCATGAGCTCAGTCCGCGGTCCGCCATGCCCTTCGTCGCGGTCAATTGCGGTGCCATCCCCCCTGGGCTCATCGAGTCCGAACTGTTTGGCCACGCGCGGGGGGCCTTCACCGATGCCCGGACATCGAAGCGAGGCCTCTTTACGGAGGCGGACGGTGGGACGTTGCTGCTCGATGAGATTGGCGAGCTCCCCGCGGCCGCACAAACCAAGCTCCTCCGGTTCCTCCAAGAGGGTGAAATCCGGCCCGTGGGCGAGAACCGTTCAGAAAAGGTGGACGTCCGGGTGGTGGCGGCCACGCACCGGGATCTCGGCAAGCTGGTGGAGCGGGGAGAGTTCCGGGAAGACCTTTTCTACCGACTGCACGTGGTCAATTTGAGGGTGCCGCCGCTACGCGAGCGCCGCGAGGACGTGCCGCTGCTGGCCCGTGCCTTCATCGAGCGCTTCAATCGAGAGCTGAACCGCGAGCCGCCCGTCACCGGCTTCAGCCCGGACGCAGAAGCGCTGCTCACCGCTTACGACTGGCCGGGCAATGTGCGCGAATTGGAAAACGCCATGGAGCGCGCCGTGCTGCTCGCCGAGGGGCCGGTGGTGCTGCCGGAGAGCCTTCCCGAAAAGCTGTGGGCACGGAAGCCAGCCGCGGGCGGGACCGCGGTCGTCGGCGGCGGCGACGCCGAAGCGCTGGCACCGGGGCTGTTCCGCGACCTCTCGCTGAAGCGCGCCGCCCGCGAGTTGGAGGAGGCGTTCATCCGCGCTGCCCTGCGCCAGACCCGGGGCAACCGCACCCGTGCGGCGGAGCTGCTGGAAATCAGCCACCGGGCGCTTCTCTACAAAGTGAAGGAGTATGGGGTCGATCCGGACTCAGAGGCTGAGCGTGATTGAAGGGGGCCACCAGCGGTGGGTGGGTGACAGGAGCCCACACGCTGCCGGTGGCGCTTTGGCATATCAAAGACACGTCATTGTTCTCACGGTGAGTTCAACCGGGGATTTGACGGCTCCGCCCAGCGGCGGGGATACTGCTCCGATTCGCGAGGCGGCTCCTTCGGGGGGCAGGCTTCGAAGGAAGGGCATGGGCCAGCGACTCAAGAATGCAGTTCAGCGCCTGCGCGAGGAGCAGTTGCTCTCCAAGGCCGAGTTGGCACGGCGCGCCGGTGTTTCGGTGCTCACCATTGATCGGGTGGAACGCGGGAGCGCCTGCCGCGTGGACACCAAACGGAAAATCATTCTGGCACTGGGGATGAACGTGGCGGAACGCAAACGGGTGTTCTTCGAGGACGACGCCGAGCGGCGCTAAGGCGCCGACGGCGAGGAGAGAGCATGGCGCGGGGCAAACTGGCCATCGGGCTCGACATCGGGTCGACCTCGGTGAAGATGATCCAGCTCAAAGAGACCCGGCGCCGCGGGCAGGTCGGCTATTCCCTGCAGAACTTTGGAATGAAGCCGCTGCCGCCCGAATCCATCGTCGACAACACGCTCATGAACTCCACCGCCATCGTCCAGGCGGTCCAGGAACTGCTCGGCGAGCTCCGCATCAAGCAAAAGGACGTTGCCATCGGCGTCAGCGGCCACTCGGTCATCATCAAGAAGATTGCTATGCCGCGGATGAGCCAGGACGAGCTGGAGGAATCCATCCAGTGGGAA
The DNA here is from genome assembly GCA_963760425.1 of uncultured delta proteobacterium. Lineage (GTDB taxonomy): Bacteria > Myxococcota > Myxococcia > Myxococcales > Myxococcaceae > JADGRA01. Next base: position 168,161 of record CAVXCY010000001.1, read on the forward strand.
GCCGAGCAGTACATCCCCTTCGACGTCAAGGACGTCAACATCGACACCCAGATCCTCACACCCGAGGGGACTGACGCGACCGGTCAGATGGACGTGCTGCTGGTGGCCGCGAAGAAGGACATGATCAACGATTACACCACCGTCGTTTCTGAGGCGGGCTTGGTGCCGGTGGTCGTCGATGTCGATGCCTTCGCCGTCCAGAACATGTTCGAGCGTGAACTACGACCTGCCGGCCACGGAGACCGTGGTGCTCATCAACGCCGGGGCATCGGTGGTGAACATCAACATCATCAGCCGGGGAGCCACGGTGTTCACCCGTGACGTCACCATCGGCGGGAACCAGTTCACCGAGGAGATCCAAAAGCAGCTGAACGTGTCCTACGAAGAGGCCGAGGCGCTGAAAATTGGCGGCGGCCGGGGCGATTCGGATGCGGTGGTGCCGCAGGAGGTCGAGCGGGTGATGGCTGCGCGTCGCGGAGCAGGTGGCTGGCGAAATCCAGCGCTCCCTCGACTTCTACGCAGGCACGGCTGCCGACGCGACCTTCTCCAAGGTGTACCTCTCGGGGGGCACGGCGAAGATTCCAGCGCTGTTCAAGACCATCGAGGCGCGCATGGGCGTGCCGGTGGAGATTCTCAACCCGTTCAAGAACATCGAGATCGACAATCGCAAGTTTGACCCTGCTTTCGTGATGGACGTGGCCCCCATGGCCGCGGTGGCAGTGGGCCTGGCTCTGCGCCGCCCCGGGGACAAGCTCGAATGATGATCCACATCAACCTCCTGCCCGTCCGGCAGGTGAAGAAGCGCGAGGTTGGCCGCCAGGCGCTGGTGGTCATCGCCGGCGTTCTGGCCTTCGCAATCATTGCCAATTGGATTTGGTACGACTCCCGGGCCAGTGAGGAGAAGCGCAACGCTCAGCGCATCGGTGCAACCCAGGCCCGCATCGCCGAGTTGGAGAAAGTCATCGGCGAGGTCAACAACATCAACAACCGGAAGAAGGATGTTCAGGCCAAGCTGGTGATTCTCAACGACCTGCGAAAGCAGCGGACCGGTCCAGTCCGCATGCTCGATGCGCTGGCGACCGCGACGCCGAAGAAGGTTTGGCTCACCAAGTTCGAAGAGAAGCAAAGCGCGGTGGTCGTCGCTGGCAGGGCCGCCTCGGTGGACGACGTCTCCGAGTTCATGCGGGGACTGCAGAACATGGTCTGGACACCCAAGGGCATGGGCCGGCTGGTGGACCAAAAGCGCGATGCCCAAACCTCGCGCGTGGAATTGCTTTCCGCCGAAGGGGCAATTGAAGACTTCCCTTCCAAGGACGTTTCAAACTTCTTCACCAACATCCAGTTGAAGAAGGCCGAGCAGAAGGACGTCAAGGATGTGGGCGGGCCGACCAAGCTCGTGGACTTCGAACTCAACCTCAACTCCAACTACACCATCTAGGAGCGCCGGGCCCCCCTGGGTAAAGAGACGATGGACGAGCTAATCAACAGGTTGCTGAAGGCTCCTCCGCTCTACCGTTGGGGCGGCTTGGCCGCCGCCGTTGTGCTCCTCACCTTGGGCACGTTCCTCCTCTTCGTGAGCCCGGTGGAGGGCAACATTACCCAGCAACAGGCCCGCCAGCGCGCGCTGGATGCACAGCTTCAGGAGAAGTCGGAGATTGCCCAGAACTTGAATGAGCGGCGTCGGGAAATGGACGTGCTCCAGCAGAAGCTGGACGAGGCGCTCTCTGAACTTCCCGAGGAATCCGACGTCGACGGGCTCCTGGCCAGCCTGAACGACGTGGGGCGGAAGAGTGGACTGGAGATTGCCAGCGTGGAGCCCACGCCCGAACAGCCAGCTCAAATCTACGTGAAGATTCCCATCCGCATGTCGGTCACCGGCAACTACAACGAGGTGGCGCTCTTCCTCCAGGAAGTGGCCAACATGCGCCGCATCGTCAACGTCAACAACATTCGTCTGGGTTCTCCCCAGGTCCGCTCGGAGAAGGTGGTCCTGAACGCTGACTTCATCGCCACGGCGTTCCGCTTCCTTGACGCCAACACCGCCAAGGCCATGGCGGACAAACAGAAGGCGACGGGTAGACCGTGAAGCGCTGGCTTGCCACCGTCCTGCTGGCGCTGGTCGCGGTCGCCTCTCTGGCAGACTGCGGCGGCAATCAGCCGACGCCGGCAGCTGCCGCGAAGGGCGCGCCGCCGCCGAAAGCTGCGCCGCTTCCGCCCCCGGCCACCACGCCGGCGGCACCGACATACATCTACAACCCGATTGGCAAGCGCGACCCGTTCCGGAGCCCCGATTTGGATTTGGCGCGCGCGTCGGCCGTGAACAACTCCGCCTGCAACGAGCCGCTTTGCAAGTTCGACCTCGACCAGCTGACGCTGGTCGGTGTCGTCTCAGGCGACGCGGATCCGGTAGCGATGGTCCAGGATCCGCAGGGACGCGGCTACATCCTGCACCGCAATACGCGCATCGGCCGCCAGGGCGGCAAGGTGACACAAATCCTCCGGGACTCAGTGACGGTCACCGAGTACTTCACTTCACCCGACGGAAAATCCAACGCAAACCAGCTCACGCTGGCCATCAAGGCGGACCGCCAGGCTCCGCCGGAGCTCGACCTCTCCACTGGAAAGACCTACTAGCGGGCCGTCTGGCGACGACCCGCCTGCTGCAGCAAGTCGAGGAAAGCCATGCGCAACACGCGCGTCACGTCGAAGGGGCTGAAAGTGCTGGCGGGCGCCGGCTGGTGGTTGCTCGCCCATGGCGCTTTCGCCACGGAGCTCAACGCGCTCACGGAGGTGAAGGTCTCGGCCACGCCCACCGGTGCGCAAGTCCTGGTCACCGGAAGCCGACCTGCCATTTTCACCGTCTTCCGCTTGCCGGACCCGGACCGGCTGGTGGTGGACGTGACGTCCGCCGATGCGTCCGCCGTCAAGGGCGTTCGCGATGGCGCCGGCCCAGTCGGCGGAGTCGTCATCTCCCAGTTCTCCGACGAGCACGGGAACGTCTCGCGCTTCCTGGTCAGTCTGAGGCAGGCCAGCTCCTACGACGTCCACGCAGACGGCAACCAGGTATTGATTCTGGTCCAAGCAGCGGCTGCGTCCGCACCGACGCCGACCCCGCTCGCTGGGGCTGCCACCCCGGCTGTACCGACCGCGAAGCCAGCTAGCCCCGTCGCCGATGCGACGGCCGTCCCGGCGGTAGCCGCCGGCGAGCCGGTCCTTGTGGAGCACGACACGCGCCAGGTCAAGCACCCGGCCCACCACCTCACCCAGGTGCGCCTTTCGCCTCACCGCCTGGAGCTGGTGGCTGACGGGCAACTGGGCCGCTTCGAGGTCCTCGAGCTCTCGAACCCCGCGCGTCTCGCCCTGGACGTGTATGGGGTGACGCTGGCGGCGAAGCTTCCGACAAGTCGCCCGGTGCCGTTCTCCACGCTTCGCTCGGGCGCACACCCGGACAAGCTCCGCCTGGTCGTCGACGTCCAAGGGCCAATGAGTGCCCACTCCGTCAGCTGGACGGCCCATGGTCTGGTCTGGACCGTCGGTGCGTCGGCGCCTGCCGCGGCGGTCGCCAAGGCGCTCGGGGCTGAGCTGGGCGACGGCGAGATTGAAATCGACGGCAAGCGCATCACGCCGCGCCAGCAGCCTCCCGTGGCGGCTGCCCCGCACCCGGGCGCGCCGACGGGTGAGGTGCAGGACGTGACCTTCGTCGAATCCCCGAGTGGGGGCCTCGTCGAAATCAAGCTGACCGGGGAGGCATCCTGGACGGTTGACCGGCCGGAACCTCGCGGGGCCGTGCTCACCCTGACCGGCGCGAAACTTCCCCACCGACTCGAGCGCAGCCTCGACACCAGCGCGCTCGAGAGCCCCGTGAAGATGGTCAGCACCTTCGCCGTGCCCGGGGATGCCAACCAGGTGCGGGTGGTGGTGGCCGGCGACAAGCTTCTGGCTGAGAAGCTGGAACGCACCTCGCAGGGCCTTGCCTGGCGCTTCACCGCGAAGGGCGCCGAGGTCGAGGAAGTGGCAGTGGCCGACCGCACGGCAGGCTTCACCACCGAGGCCAAGTCCTATGCCGCGCAGGCAGCGCCGGCGCGAGCGCAGTACACGGGGAAGAAGGTGTCCTTCGAGTTCAAGGACATCGACATCCACAACCTGCTGCGCATCATCTCCGAGGTGAGCAAACTCAACATCGTCGTCGCCGACGACGTGAAGGGTACGGTCACCATCCGGCTGCGCAACGTGCCGTGGGACGAGGCGCTCGACATCATCCTGGCGAGCAAGGGCCTCGGAAAGGAAATCATCGGCACGGTCATCCGCGTCGCTCCGCTGAAGACGCTGGAAGAGGAGGCGCACCTCCGAGAAGAGCGGAAGAAGGCAATGCGGCGACAGGAAGACTTGGTGGTCCAGCTGTTGCCCGTCAACTACGCCGAGGCAAACCTACTGAAGGACCGCGTGAAGGACGTCCTGTCGGAGCGCGGGACAGTCGCCGTTGATATCCGCACCAATACCCTCTTGGTGCGCGACATCGCGTCGAACATCGGGAAGGCCCGCTCTCTTGTGGAGCATCTGGACACAGTTACTCCCCAGGTGCTCATCGAGTCCCGCATCGTCGAGGCAAACACCAACTTCGTGCGCGACATTGGCGTCCAGTGGGGTGGCTACGCTCAGCAGGCATCGTCAACCAACAACTCCACCGGCCTGGTGTTCCCCAACAACTACCGCATCGGAGGCGGCGTCGACACTGGTACGGCGCCCTCCACGGGCACCTCCAGCACGCCGAACTTCGCCGTCAACCTGCCCGCGGCCGTCGGTGCAGGGTCCGGCGGTGCTCTCGGCATGACGTTTGGCTCGGTCAATGGAGCCTTCCAGCTCAACCTTCGTCTCTCAGCGCTGGAGACCAAGGGACAAATTCGGACCATCAGCTCGCCCAAGGTCACCACCGTTCACAACGCAACGGCGAAGATTACCCAGGGTCTGTCGATTCCGTTCAGCCAAGTGTCCGCTCAGGGCGTGAACACCGTGTTCGTCGATGCACAACTCTCGTTGGAGGTCACGCCCCACATCACATCGGATGGGAGCGTTCTGATGCTCGTCCACGCCACCAACAACCAGCCCGACCCGGCTTTAACTGGCGCCAATGGTCAGCCGGCAATTTCCAAGAAGGAAGCCACCACCCAGGTACTGGTGAAGGACGGCGACACCACCGTCATCGGTGGCATCTACGTGCGGACCACGTCCAACCAGGAGGACAGCGTCCCGTTCCTCGGGAGCATTCCCTTCCTGGGCTTCTTCTTCAAACACACCAACAACAGCGAGACCCGCCAGGAATTGCTCATCTTCATCACCCCCCGCATTCTGGGGCTCGCCAACAAGCCCGTGACGGCGGCAAACCCATGAGCCGAGGAACGTCGATGAAGCACCGATGGCTAGTCCTTCTCACACTGCCCGCGCTGATGCTGGGGTCCGCCTGTACGGCGCCACCCGACCAATCCATCATCGTCACGGTAGCCCGTGCGCCGGGCCCCAAGTGCGACTTCTCCGACCCGACCCTGTATGTCGAGGGAGGTGCAATCGACCTCGGGGCGCTTGGAGCGTACAGCTCCTACTACCAGGTCTTCGGCTGGGAGAACGACCTGAACGCGACCGGCGTGACGGTCAACGGTCAACCGCTGACGACCGCGACTCCGAACACTTTCGTGGCAAACGCCATCAAGAATTCCTACGTCGTCGTGGGGGGAGCGCTGCCGACACCGCCCCCGGGGGTGGTGAACGTCTCAGCGACCATCGCGCCCGGCGCCACGCCGACCACCAATACGGTGGGCGTGGAATTACTGACCCAGCAGGCGGCCCAAGCCATTTGTGGCAGCACCGACGGCACCTGCCCGAACTTCCTGCCGGGGCACCCGTCCGTCACCCTCTTGGTCACGTTTCAACTCACCGGGGCGCTGGTGGGGGGGAGCGCTGCGCAGACCAACCCCATCACCTACCCCATTACCCTGTCCAATTACGGAAACGTCGACCCAGTTAGCGGACAATGTACGCCTCTCTGCCAAACTCCCCCTCAGGCCACGCCCTGCTTCGTCCCTCAGGTGACCTCCTGCGGAATCCCGGGGCGCGACATTCCTTATTGTGTCCGCGGCAACTAGCGCCCCGTGTCCTTCCTCGCCCATCTGCAGGCCGTGGTCTCGCAGGTCGATGGGGCGCTGGCCTGCAGCGTCATGGGGTTCGACGGCATCGCCGTCGAGACATTTCAGGACCAGGCCGCGGCAGACCTTGACCTCGGCACCACCTGGGTGGAGTACGCGGCGGTCCTGGCCCAGCTGAAGAATGCAGCGCCGCTTTTGAAGACGGGCGGGGTAGCCGAGCTCAGTGTCAACACCGAGAAGCTCATCACCGTGATGCGACTCGTCTCCCCGGACTATTTCCTCGTTCTGGCCCTCCGGCCCGAGGGGAATTACGGCAAAGGGCGGTACGCGCTGCGCATCGCGGCGCCAAAGATTCGCGCCGAGCTCTGAACACCCTTCCCAAGGCGCCCGGGCCAGGCTAGACACCCCAGCCGCAATGGCCGGAGTCATCGACACATCCGAGTTCCGCAAAGGCCTGAAGATTGAGGTCGACGGGGAACCCTTCGAAATCATCGAATTCCAGCACGTGAAGCCCGGGAAGGGCTCGGCGTTCGTGCGGACCAGCATCAAGAGTTTGCTCAGCGGCCGGCTCTTGCAGCCGACCTTCAAGAGCGGCGACAAGGTCGGGAAGCCAGACATCGAGGAACGCACCATGCAGTTCCTCTACCGCCAGGGCGACGACTACTACTTCATGGACACCCGGAACTACGAGCAGACCTTCCTCGGCGAGAAGGTGCTCGGGGATTCCAAGAATTTCCTCAAGGAGAACCTGGAGGCCTCGGTGCTGTTTTACAACGGCAAGGCCCTGGGGGTGTCACTCCCCAACTCCGTCGACTTGAAGGTGACCAAGTGCGACCCGGGCGTCCGGGGCGACACGGTGTCCGGCGCAAGCAAGTCCGCCGAGCTCGAAACTGGCTATGTAGTCAACGTGCCCCTCTTCATCAACGAGGGGGATGTCCTGAAGATTGACACGCGCGACGGGAAATACCTGACGCGCGTCTCCACCGCGCAGTAGGTCCCGGGCTCCTCCCGAGAGCCGGTGAGAGGGGGCGTTCGGCGATGGCGGGAAAGAAGAAATTCGAGGACGACGCTGAGGCAGCTCGCCCCACCTCCGCGAGTCCTTTCGGTCTCGACACCATCCAACAGCTGGCCGAACTCCTGGAGCGCTCGAGCGTCACGCGCATCTCCTGGCGCCGTGGCTCCGAACGCCTGGTGATTCAGAAGGGGTTCCCGCCCGTCCCGGTGGCCCCCGCGGCTGCTCCCCACGCGCCCCCCCATCCGCCCGTGCCCGCGGGCCATTCCAGTAGTGCTGGCCCTCGGGTCTCCGCCCCGGAGCCGCCAGCCGCTGCTGCGGCCGAGCAACCCGGTGTCCTTGTCACCTCGCCTTTCGTCGGGACGTTTTACCGGGCAGCGGGACCCGACCAGCCGGTCTTCGTCGAGCTGGGGTCGGTGGTGAAGAAGGGCCAGGCCATCTGCATCATCGAAGCGATGAAGCTGATGAATGAAATCGAATCCGAGGTCGCCGGGAAAGTAACCGAAATCCTCGCCGAGAATGGACAGCCGGTGGAGTTCGGGCAGGCGCTCTTCCGCATCGAGCCGCTCTAGGTGATGTTCAAGAAAATTCTCATCGCCAACCGGGGCGAAATTGCCCTGCGCATCATCCGTGCCGCCCGGGAGCTCGGCATCCGCACCGTGGCGGTCCATTCCACCGCAGACGCCAATGCGCTTCACGTCCGGTTTGCCGACGAGGCCGTCTGCATTGGCCCGCCGCCGTCCAAGGAGAGCTACCTCAACATCCCGGCCATCCTCTCCGCCGCGGAGATTACGCGCGCCGACGCCATCCATCCGGGCTACGGCTTTCTGTCTGAGAATGCCGGGTTCGCCGAGGTCTGCGAGAACTGCAAGATACGCTTCATTGGTCCGCGTCCGGACATGTTGCGCCTGATGGGCAACAAGGTGAGCGCTCGCGTTGCGGCCAAGGAGGCGGGGCTCCCGCTGCTTCCCGGAAGCGAGGGCGTGCTGAAGAGTCCGGCCGAGGCCCGTGCCCTCGCTGAATCCATCGGCTTTCCGGTCATTCTCAAGGCGGCCGCGGGCGGTGGGGGCCGGGGGATGAAGATTGTCCGCGAGAAATCGGTTGTGGCGGCGGCCTTCGCCACGGCGTCGGCCGAGGCGGCCAATGCCTTTGGCAACGGGGACATGTACCTCGAACGCTATGTGGAAAAGCCGCGCCACATCGAGATTCAGATTGTTGCCGACGAGCACGGCCACGTCATTCACCTGGGCGAGCGTGAGTGCTCCGTGCAGCGGCGTCACCAGAAGCTCATCGAGGAAAGCCCCTCGTCCGCCGTCTCTCCGGCACTGCGCCGCCGGATGGGAGAGGTCAGCGTCCAGGCGATGGAGCGCATCCGGTACAACAACCTCGGAACCATCGAATACCTGATGGACGAACGGGGTGGCTTCTACTTCATGGAGATGAACACCCGCGTCCAGGTCGAGCACCCGGTGACGGAGATGGTGACCGGCATGGACCTCGTGTCCATGCAAATTCGCCTCGCCGCCGGGGAGCCTTTGCGAGTGGCCCAGTCCGACGTGTTGTGGCGGGGCGCCTCCATCGAGTGCCGCATCAATGCCGAGGACCCCGTCACCTTTGCGCCGTGGCCCGGGAGGATTACCGGGTATTCGGTGCCGGGCGGGTACGGCGTCCGGGTGGATTCGGCAGCCTACGAGAACTATTCCGTGCTGCCGTACTACGACTCGCTGCTCGCCAAGCTGGTGGTGTACGCGGATGACCGACCCACGGCCATCGCCCGCATGCAGCGCGCCTTGGGGGAGTATGTGGTTGAGGGTATCCGCACCAACATCCCCTTCCACCGGGCTGCCCTGGCAGACGAGGCTTTCGTCTCAGGGGCCTATGACACGCGCTTCGTGGAACGGCTGCTGGCCAGCGAGAGCGGGACGCGGCGGCTCCGGCGCGCCATCGAAGAGACCCCCTAGAGGGCCCCCGGTCGACGCCCGGGCGGGAGGCGAGAAGGTGGGCTAACCCCCCGGACTCCCTGGAAAACCCTTTGGCCGTAACCTTGACCCGGCCAGAGGCGTTCCGCTACCGTTTCACACCTCAGGGTACGCCAGCGTCCCGGGGTGGGACGAGGGGCCCCCGGCCGGGGCTTCCCTGGAGCCGGCTGCCGGTGCTCCCGACAGTCGGCCCACCCTCCCGCGCCCGATGGACAAGAACAAGATCATCGAAGGCGCCACCAAGCTCGTTGCCAAGGGCGCCTACGACAAAGCCATCAAGGAGTACCAGAAGGTACTCGATGCGGACCCGCGCGACGTGCGGGTGCTGCAGAAGATGGGAGAGCTGTTTCAGAAGAAGAACGACAACGTCCAGGCTGCCGCGTTCTTCACCCGGGTGGCTGAATGCTATTCGGGCGATGGCTTCTTCCTCAAGGCAGTCGCACTCTACAAGCAGGTCCTTCGGCTCAACCCTGAGCTAGTCGAGGTCAACGTCAAGCTCGCCGAGTTGCACCAGCAGCTCGGCCTGCTCACCGAGGCGATGGCCTTCTTCCAGACGGTGGTGGCCCACCACGAGAAAAGGGGAGACACACGGGCCACCTTCGACACCCTGAAGAAGATGGTGGACCTGGACCCGGAGAACGTGGCCAGCCGCCTCAAGCTCGCCGAGCTCTACGCGCGAGAGGGGATGGGAGGTGAGGCGCTGCTCGAGTTTCGCCGGGCCGCAGACTATTTCCAGAAGAATGGCCGGTCGGACGAGCGTCTGCGGGTTCTGGAGCGCATCGCTGCCCTGGAGCCCGACAACGTGCCGCTGGCACGCGACCTGGCGCGAGACTACCTCGCCCGCGGGGATGCCAAGCGGGCTTTGGCCAAGCTGCAGCTGTGTTTCAAGGTCGACCCGCGTGACCTCGAAACACTGAAGCTGCTGGCCGAGGCTTTCACCGCCCTCGGTCACACCAGCAAGACCCTCAGCGTCTACAAGGAAATGGCGAAGCTCCACGCGGAGCGAAATCACATCGCCGAGGCGCGAGCGGCTTGGGCCCGGGTCGAGCAGCTGGACCCCGGCGACGCAGACTTGCTCGCCTGGCGAGCGGAAGCCGCCCGGGGGCCGGTCGCGCACCCCGGCCCCATCCCTGCAGCGGCCGCGCCGCCTCCACCCCCGCCCCCCCCTCCACTGGCGGCGCCGCCCTTGCGGCCGGAGCAGGTGCAGAAACTGCTCACGGAGACCGACGTCTACGTGAAGTACGGGCTCCACGAAAAGGCGCTGGAGCATCTGCGACGCATCTTCTCCGTCGACCCGGAGAATCTCGCTGCCCACGAAAAGGCGTACCACATCTACCGCAGCGCCGGTCAGGCGGCGCAGGCCAGCGAGCAGCTGCTCAACGTGCTGCGACTCTTCACCCGGCGCCTCGAATCCGAGCGCGCCCAGCCGTACCTGGACACGTTGCTGGCCGAGGCCCCGGACCACACGGAGGTCCCGGCGTTCCTGGCGGTGCTGCGGCCGGATGGCGTCGCTGCCGATGAGGGGTTGGCGGCCGTCTCGTCAGAGGACGACATGCTGCTGCCGGACGATGGTCACGAGCCGGAGGCAGACCTGGGACTGGCGTCGGCCGCATCCGGAGCTTCCGAGGAGCTCGTTTCCGACGAGACGGTAGTGATGTCAGACGAGGACGAGGAGGGACAGTTCACGGCTTCGGATGACGAGCCGCTGACGCCGACCCCGCAAGCGCGTCCGCCCGAGCTCGCTCGGTCGACCGGTGTTGGCAAGGCGCCCCTGGGGAGGGACTTCGGCGAAGCCGTGCCCTTCTCCGAGCCCGAGGCCGACGCGGTCGCAGAGGAGGCGCAGCCGGAGCCACTGGGCACCTACGAAGCAGGGGTCGAGTCGCCGGTGGAGCTTCCTCCCGAGGAGCCCATCGAGGAGGTCGAGGCCGAAGATGTCGAGGAGGAGCCGCTCGAGGAGCCCGAGCCGGTGGAGGAGGAAGTCTCCCTCCAGACGCCGGTGGAGAGCGGACCGGTCACCGAGGAGCTGGATGAGGCGACCTTCTTCCTCGAGCAGGGGTTGGTCGACGAGGCACGGGAGATTCTGGAGACGGTCGAGGTGGTCCGGCCCGGATTGCCCCGGACCGCCGCGTTGCTGCATCGGCTGGAGGAGGCGGAACGCGAAGGGCGCGCCCTTCCGCAGCCGCCGCCAGGCCGCGGAGGCGAACGTCCCCCGGGTATCGAACCCATCCCCATCCGGACCGGCTCCTACAACTTGGCCGAGGAGCTCGCCGAGGAGCTCGCCGACCTTCCCCAAGAGGAGCCCGTCCCCGAAGCGTCGGATGGAGACTTCCAATACTCGGTGGACGAAGTGTTCTCGGAGTTCAAGAAGGGACTGGAAAAGGTCGTTAAGCCCTCGGACGTCGACACGCATTACGACCTCGGCATCGCCTACAAGGAAATGGGCCTTGTCGAGGATGCCATCGAGATGTTCCAGGTGGCCCGCAAAGGGTGCATCGGCCAGCGCAAGGAACTGGACTGCTTGACGATGATTGCACTCTTGGAGGGCATGAAGGGCGACTGGGCCAAGGCCGTGGACGCCTACCGGCGGGCCCTCGCCAGTGAGCATGCGTCGGGACCGACGCTGGTGGCCCTGCGGTATGACTTGGGGGCGGCCTACGAAGCTGCTGGCGCCCCGGGCCGGGCGCTCTACCAGTACCAGAGTGTCGCGGAATTGGACCCGGAGCACCGCGACGTGCAGAAGTTGGTGGCGCGACTGTCTTCGGTCACCCAGCCGGAGGATGATGAGGTGGCGTCGCCTCGCGCCGGCTTGGCGCAGGGGGAGCCGACGCCAGACGGGCCACCGGCCGGTTCACGGGCACGCAAGGTGGGGTACCTGTAGTAACCAGGGAACGACCGATGAGCTACCTGGACCATTTCGGCCTCACCGAGGAGCCCTTCTCCAACGCGCCGGTGACGCGCTTCTATTTCGAGTCGCCGCAGCACGCGCAGGCACTGGTGCGGCTGCGGCATGCGGTGTCGAACATGAAGGGCCTCTGCGTGTTGGTGGGGGACATTGGCGCCGGCAAGACGACGTTGGCCCGCCGGCTGCTCGACGCGCTTCCCGAGGAGGAATATGAGGCAGCGCTGTTCGTTATCATCCACTCCGGGGTCACCGCTGGCTGGCTCCTGAAGCGTATTGCTTTGCAGCTTGGGGTGGAGAACCCCGCCAACGAGAAGCTTGCTCTGCTCGGGCAGCTCTATCAGCGCCTGATGCAAATCCACGAGCAAGGACGAAAGGCGGTCGTGCTCATCGACGAGGCCCAGATGCTCGCATCGCGTGAGCTGATGGAGGAATTCCGCGGGCTCCTGAACCTGGAGGTGCCTGAGCGGAAGCTGATTAGCTTTGTTTTCTTCGGCCTCCCCGACGTCGAGCAGAACCTCAGGCTGGACCCGCCCCTGGCGCAGCGGGTGGCGATGCGCTACCGCTTGGAGCCTTTCACCCTGGCCTCCACGGAAGCCTACGTCCGCCACCGCATTCAGACCGCTGGAGGTACCCGAATTCCTTTCACGCCCGAGGCCATGGCGGCACTCCATCAACTGAGCGGCGGCAGCCCGAGAGTCATCAACACGCTCTGTGACAATGCGCTCTTCGAGGGCTACCTGTCGCGGGAGACAGTGGTGGATGCGGCGCGCATCGCCGAGATTGCGCGGTCGCTCTCCATCGCGACGTCGTCCCCGGAGCCAGCCGCCGGGCCGCCTCGGTCCAAGACTTCGTCGGGCGAGGACCGGGTCGATCTCGCTGAAATCGACCGTTACCTCGACGACCTCGAGGCCTGAGGAAGACGGGTCGTGACGGGTTCCCGAAAGCTCCTGCTGGCCGCCCTGCTGGTCGTGCTGGCAGCGGGCGCAGGAATGCTCGCCCTGCGCACTCAGGTGGCCTGGGACCAACTGTGCACTCTCGCCCGCCGGGAACTTCCCAAGGCCCTCGGCGCCGAGGTCGGGATTGGCCGTTGCGAAGTGGACGCCGCAGCGCGCACGGTTCGCTTTGGCGGCGTGTCGGTCTATGCCCCGGGGGAAGAGGCGCCGCTCTTTAGCGCCGACCAAGTGGAAGTGCGCCTCGGCGGCTTCGAGCCGTTCACCGGCCGGGTACTGGTCGACAAGCTCGAGGTGACGCGGCCACGCCTGCGCCTCGACCTATCGCGCCCGGCCCCGGCCCGGGCACCTGGCGCCTGTCCCTTCCAGGCGCTCCAAGCCGTGAGCATCGACAACTTCGACGTCCGCGGGGGCGAGGCCCATGTGCTGCTTCCCGGGGGGCGGGCGGTCGATGTCGAGGAAATCTCGGTGGGCTGGCGGATGCGGCGGAGGGTGGCGGAGTTCCGCGTCGAAACCTCCCATGGCTCCTTGGACCCCGGGGGCGGCATTGCCTCCCTCCCCCTCACCGGTCTGCGCGTCGAGGCCGACCTGGCACGGGGCGGGCGCGACCTGGAGGTGACACGCGGCGAGCTGTCGGTGGGCGAGACGGAGCTCTCGTTCAGCGGCCGCATCGACGACCTGTGCCATCCAACGTTGGCCATGGATGCCCAGGTGTTCCTCCCCATGCGCGCGGTCACCCGGGCGACCGGCGCGCTCCCGGGCTCGGCCGGGCATCTCTGGGCACGCCTGGCGGTCAGTGGTCACGCGCCGGACCTCCGACTGAGCGGGGAAGTCTTGGGGAAGGGGCTGGAATTGCCTCCGGCGCGTCCCGGAGATTTCAGTGCACATTTCGCGCTCGTGGGCGACACGCTGACGCTAGCTGACCTCGTGCTTCCGGTGCCCCCCGGGCAGGTCAAAGTCTCCGGAACAGCGCGTTTGGTGGCCGGCCTCCCGGTCAAGCTCAAGGTGGACCTCGACTCGGCCAGCCTCGCGCGCGTGCTGGAGCGGACCGGCTTCTCCGGCCCCTGGGTGGACTTCGCCGTCTCCGGGCAGGTGACGGCTCAGGGGAAGCTCAGTCCGACCCCACAACTGCAGGGCGAGGCCACGCTGCACGCGGGGAACTTCCTGTTCACGCCCGAGCCAGTGGACAAGCACCCTCGCGGAGAGCCTCCGGTCCTGGCCTTCCCCGGTGGTGACATTCGCCTTGAGTTGCACGTGTTGCCAGACCGCGTCGAGCTACGCGATGCCGAGATTCGTGTGGGGGAGGGCCGCGCGAAAGTCAACGCGACGTTCGGCTTCCAGCAGGCGGTCGGGATGTCCATCTCCGGGGTCATCGACCCGCTCGGGCTTCGCGATGTGGGGCCGTTGCTTGGCATTCCCTGGTCCGGTGTCGGCTCGGCACGCTTCTCCCTGGGCATGGCCTGGGGCCAGATGGTGCACATCGATGCAGACGTGGTGATGCGCGACGCCGAGTTCCGCCACTTCGCCCTTGGGACAGTGAAGAGTCCGCTGCATTTCGCCGACGGCGTGCTCAGCTTCCCTGACGTCGCCGGCCTGCGAGGACATTCGGCGTACACCGGTCTCGCCAAGCTCGACTTTCGAGGAGAGTCGCTCGTGCTGGAAGCGCGAGCGCGGATGCCCGAGGGCAAGGTGGAGGACCTTGTGGAGGTGGTCGCCCCTCTGTCCCAGGTCTGGCAACCCCTGCGCCGCGTACTTACCGGGAGCGCCAGCGGCGAGCTGCACCTGTGGGGCCCTTCCGGCGAGCTAGCCGCGGACGTCGACTTTACCGCCACGGACGTCGCCTTCTACGAGCGAAGGATGGGCAATGGCGGCATGCACCTGCGGATTCGGGGAGACACCCTGGAGCTGTTGCCCTTGACCCTGCGCGGCCCGCTCGGCACCAGCCAGGGTGATGGGCGCCTCACCACCGGGGATGTGCTCGATTTTCGTTTTCGCGTCGACGGCATGTCCCTGGAGGAGCTGCTCGGCCCCACTGCACGGCGGACGAGGGTCCACGGCGTCCTGACACTGGCGGGAACGGTGCAAGGGACGACCGACGTGCCGGACGTCCATGCGACATTGACCTCGCCGCAGACGACGCTGGCGGGTCGTTCCCTGGGGCCGGTCCGCCTCGAGGGTCGCCTTCTCGGGGAGCGCCTCGAAGTCTCAGGGCATCCCATCGCCGAAGCCGACGCCCGCATGTCGGTCGAGGTCCATCGGCCATACCCCTTCGATGCCAGGCTCGACCTGGCCCTCAGCGACCTCCGGGCGCTCCTCGGCGAGGGCTGGCAGGGGGTGCTGCGAGGAACGCTCACCGCCACGGGCTCCTTGTTGGAGTTGGACGCGACGGAAGGAAAGGTGCACCTGGAACAGGTGCGACTCCAGCGCTCCGACGTCCGTGCCGAAAATGATGGGGTATGGGATTTTCGTTTCGGGAAGGGACGGGTGGAGACGGCCGGAGTGGCGCTCCGCGGCCCGGACACCGCCTTCAGCCTCTCTGGCTCTGCTTCGGCGCGTGCTTTGGACGTGAAGGTGGGCGGCACCTTGGACTTGCGCCTGATGGAGCCCTTTACGCACTCCCTGGAACGTCTGGCCGGTCGCATTGAATTATCCGGAACGGCAGAGGGAAACCCGCGGGAGCCGTCCTTCTTGGGAGGCGCCACCCTGTTGGACGTGGGCTTCGTCGTTCGCGACACGGGCGTCGAGCTTCGGGGCCTCAGCGGGCGAGTCGACTTCAGCGAGACCCGCGTGCTGTGGACCGACGTCCGCGGGCAACTCAACGACGGCAAGCTCACCAGCCGCGGCGACCTGTCCTGGGGTGGATTTGCCGTGACCCAGCTGGATGCCTCCGCGCACCTGGAGGACATCACACTGCGGCTAATCGAGGACGCGCCCTTCAGCGCGACGGGCGACCTGCTGCTGACGGGGAAGCCGGGGGCGCTCCGTCTCTCCGGAGACCTGGACGTGGCGCGGTTGCGCTACGTGCGGCCGTTCGGGGTGGACGCGCTCATTCGCCAGAGAACTGCAGGGGGAGGTGCCGAAAGAGAGCGCGGCGCGGAGTGGCTGACGCTGGACGTGGCACTTCACCTCAAAGACGCCCGGGTGGACAACAACGTGGCGCGGGCGCGCCTTCTGGGCGACCTGCGGGTCACCGGGACCAACCTTCACCCCGGCCTGGTGGGCACGGTGGAAGCAGGGGAGGGGAGCCAGGCCTTCTTCCGGGGGAATGCCTTCGCCATCACCCAGGGGGTGGCCGACTTCAAGGACCACCACGGCCTCGAGGGTGTCTTCGACGTCTACGCGGACACCCAGATCCGCGACTACCAAATCCGCTTGCACGCCTTCGGGCGCTCGAGCGCTCCGCAGGTTCAGTTCTCCAGCGACCCAGCGCTTCCGGAACGAGACGTTCTCTCGTTGCTCACCCTGGGACTGACCGCGCGCGAGCAGGCTGGCATCTCAGGCACAGCCGGCGCCGGCGCCGGCCTGGCGGCAGAGGCGCTTTACCAAGCCTCCGGGCTGGACCGGCAGGTGCAGCGCTTCTTGCCGAACAACAACGTGCTTCGCGACCCGGCCTTCCGAATTTCTACCCAGTACAGCGAGGGGACGGGCCTGGTCGAGCCGACTGCGCAATTGGAGTCGAAGTTCCTGGTCGATCAGCTTAAGCTCAGCGTCAGTCAGCCTGTGTCCGGCAAGGGAACGCGCGCACAGGCCGAGTACCGCTTCGACAACCGCTTGTCCGCTCAGGCTCAGTGGGACAACGCCTACAACGACCTCCCCACCGGCAACCTGGGAATCGACCTGAAGCTTCGTTGGGAAGTCGAGTAACGCTCGCCCTGTTGCTTCTCGTCGCCGGCCGCGCAAGCGCCCGGGCGGCGCAAGCCGTTGCTCCGTCGCGGCCGATGGTCACATCGGTGGTGCTGCACTTGCCCGAGGGCACGCCATCCGCGGAGTTTCGGCCGCTGGTGGTGCTTCAGCCAGGCCAGCCGCTCGACCCCCAGGCGGTCCGGCGCAGCATCGACCTGCTGTTCGCGACCGGCCGGTTTGCTGACGTGGTGGTTCAATCCCGGCCGGATGGTGACGGCATCGCAGTCCAGTTCGACTGCACGCCGGTGGCCAAGGTGCACCTGGTGGCAGTCACCGGAAACACGGTGTTAAAGCGAGGAGACATCCTTGCCGCGGCTCGACTCACCGAAGGCACTGACTTCTACGCCGAGAAACTTGACGAGGCCAAGGCGGGCATCCTTCAAGCGTACGCCCGGCGGGGGTGGAACCAGGCGCAGGTCACCGTCACCGTGGTGCGGAATGGTCCGCAGGTGGACATCGGGCTGACGCTGGTCGAGGGATTGCCGACGCGGGTGGCGGAGGTTCAGTTTCAGGGCACCCTCGGACTTCCGGAGCTGCAGTTGCGCGATGCCTTCGGGCTGCCAAGTGGCACCATCCTCGACCAGACGGTTCTGCAGAAGGGGACGGACCGGCTGCGCAGCCTCTACCGAGAGACGCGGCACTTCCGCGCCCGGGTGAGCGCTCCCAGTGTGGAGGACGGCCCGGCGGGGGCCATCGTCAAAGTCCCGGTGAACGCCGGGCCGGTGCTCACCTTCACGGTCAGCGGCAACCGGCGCTTTCCATCCCGGCAGCTCCTCGACGTGCTGGATTACGACCCCGGCGAGACGCTGGACCGTGCCACCGAGGACCGGCTCGCGCGGCGTCTGGAAACGTTCTACCGCTACCGGGGGTTTGCCGACGTCCAGGTCGCGCCGACCGAGTTTCCCGACCCGCGCGGGGGACCCACCGAGGTTGTCTTCGCCGTGGATGAAGGTCCAGTTCTCCGGGTGACGGACATTTCCTTCGACGGCGCAAGGTCGCTCTCGGAGGCCAGGCTTCGGCGCGTGCTGAGCGAAGTGATCGAGGCGCACACGCCGCCGTCGCCGGGCGATGCGCGACTGGTGGATAACCCCATTGACTCGAGAAGCCAGTCGCAGAGGACCGACCTGGCGCCACCCCCGGACCTGGGCCCCCTCGACGTCTTCGTCGAGGAGGCGTACCGGGCGGGTGCCGAAGCGCTCCAGGCCAACTACCGTGACGAGGGGTTCCTGTCGGCCCGAGTGCAGCTCACCGTTCTGGACTGGGACGTCGTGCACCACCGGGCGCAGGTACGCTTTCGCGTCGAGGAGGGCGTTCAGACGCGGGTTCAGGCAGTCACCTTCGAAGGGCTTCCTGCCGGCTTCCCCCCGCCGCCCCTGTCGCAACTCACGCCGGGAGCGCCGCTCTCGACCCGAGTCATGGAGCAGCTTCGGCTTGAGCTTTTGCAACGGCTGGCGCGCGCCAGCTACCTCTTCGCCCGGGTCGACGTCGTCCCGGGCCTGGTGGATGACGGACGTGGCGCTCAGGTGGTGGTGCGGACCCGGCCCGGGCCGTCGGTGCGGGTCGGGCAGATTGTCATCCGGGGCCTGCGCCGCACCAACGAGACACTGGTTCGGGAGAACCTGGTCGTTCGGTCGGGACGACCGCTGGACCCGGAGGAGGTCTACGCGAGCCAGGCCAATCTCCTCGCCCTGGGCATCTTCCGTCAGGTGTCGGTGACGCTGCTCAACCCGGACGCCGAGGAGCCGGTGAAAGACGTTCTCATCGAGGCGCGCGAGCGTCCGCTACTGTCCGGTTCGGGCGGGTTCGGGTACTCAACGGTGGATGGACCACGGGTGGTGGGGGACCTCGTGTTTCCGAATCTCTTCGGCCAGGCCATCGCCTTCACTGCACGCGGCAAGGTGAACTACGTGGGGTGGAGCCTTCTGCCGTTGCAGCAGTTCACCCCAACTTCGGAACTGCAGGGACTGAACGGCATCGACTTCAACTTCAACGGCACGTTCTCGCAGGCGCGCATCCCCTGGCTGTTGCCCCAGGAAATCAGTGCACGGCTGACCTTTGTCGCTGAACGTGTGCATCGGCCCTCGTATTTCTTCAGCCGGGTCGCGGCCATTGGGGGGATGGTCTGGCAGCTCACCTCGTGGCTTGCCTTCACGGGGCAGTACACGCTCGAGGGCGTGGTGGTGCGGGAGTACGATGCGCTGTCTGCGCTGCTTGCGACCACGGCGGTGGACATCACCAACCTGCGCTTTCCCACCGGAAACTATGCGCTCCAGACGCTCAGCCCAGGCTTCACGCTGGACTTCCGCGACAACCCCCTCAATCCGCACAAGGGCGTCATCATCACCACCGTGGGGGAGCTGACCAAGGACCTCAGCGCGGAGAGCACCGACGCGCTCGGGAACAACCCGCAGCCGACGCGCATCTTCACGTGGAAAATCTCCGGGGGCATCACCGGCTATGTCCCCGTCGGCGACCGCATTGTCTTCGCCATCTCGATGCGGGGAGGGCAGATTTTCAATCTCGTGAAAGGCGGGGCCGTCATCGCTCCGGAGCGCTTCTACCTGGGCGGCGTGACGACGCTTCGCGGGTTCCCGGAGGACGGCGTCATTCCTCAAGACGAACACGCCTTCTACGCAGCCCAGCGCACGGCGTGCGCGGCGCTGGTCTGGTCAGGCGGGTGTACGCCAGCCGGCATCGTCCTGAGTGAGGGACGGCAGGTTCCCAGCCAAGGCGGAGAGCTCTTCACACTCTTCAGGACTGAGTTACGTTTTCCGGCCATTCTCGGCTTCGACCTCGGCGTGTTCTTCGAGGCCGGAAACCTTTGGGCCGACCCCGCCAACTACCGCCCCTTTGTTCTCCGTCCCGTCGCCGGCATTGGCCTGCGCTACGGGACACCCATCGGCCCGCTGGCGCTGGACCTCGGGTTCAACCTTGCGCCCGACGGCACCTTGAACGAACAGCTCGCCGCCATCCAGTTCAGCGTTGGACTCTTCTAGGTAAACGCTAGAGTCCGCGCCTCTCCTCTACCCCTTGGAGCAGAACGGCATGGCACGTACCTCGAGACGCAAATTCATCGCTGGCACCGCCTTGCTGGCAGGGGCCGCCGTGGTGCGCCCAGCGACTGGGGCCGGCATGGATGGCGGAGCGGGGCCGTCCGACGCCCTTGGGAGTCCGGCCGGGGCCATCGGACCCAGCACCATCGCCGAGGCGGAGAAGCTGGCCCAGGTGCGGTACACCGCGGCGGAGCGGTCGGAGGCGGCCACCTCCTGGGACACCAACATGGGGCCAACCCTGAAGGACCGGCGGGCCTACCACCCGGCCGACTCGGTGGTGCCGGCCAGCCTCTGGGACCCGCGCATTCCTGGTGCGCCACGGGGCCCTTCGCGGACCCAGACCAAGTTCTCGCGCTCGAGCGTCCCGTTGCCCACCAACGACGTGGACATCGCCTACGCGCCGGTAACGGCCCTGTCCGAGTGGGTGCGGACCCGAAAAATCTCCTCGCTGCGGCTGACCGAGCTGTACCTGGAGCGCCTGCAGCGCTTCGGCCCGAAGCTGGAATGCGTCATTACGCTCACGCCGGAACTCGCGCGCCAGCAAGCGCGGAGGGCCGACGGGGAGATTGCCCAGGGGAAGTGGCGAGGCCCCCTGCACGGCATTCCCTGGGGGGTGAAGGACCTCCTGGACACCGCGGGCATCCGCACCACCTGGGGGGCGGAACCCTTCAAGGACCGGGTGCCGGACAAGGACGGGACGGTGGTGGAACGGCTCCACGCGGCCGGGGCCGTGCTGGTGGCCAAGCTGTCCCTGGGAGCGCTCGCCCTCAATGACATCTGGTTCGGTGGCGAGACGAAGAATCCCTGGCTGCTGGCGGAGGGCTCCAGCGGCTCCAGCGCGGGCTCCGCCGCTGCGACGGCGGCTGGCCTGGTGGGGTTTGCCATTGGAAGCGAGACCGGCGGCAGCATCGTCTCCCCGTCCTCCCGGTGTGGCGTGACCGGGCTGCGCCCAACGTTTGGCCGCGTTCCACGCACCGGTGCCATGACGCTGTGCTGGTCGCTGGACAAGCTGGGAGCGATGGCGCGTAGCGTGGAAGACACGATGATGGTGCTGGCCGCCATTACCGGGCCCGATGGCAAGGACCTGGGCTGCGTGCCGAGCCACCTCGAGTTCGACGCGGCCCAGCCCGTCCAGAAGCTGCGGGTTGGGTACGTGCCGGCCTGGCTCGAGAAGCCCGCCAACGACTTCGACAAGCAGTCGCTGCCGGTCGACAAGGCCGTGGTGGACGCCGTGAAGAAGGCCGGCATGACTCCGGTGGCCGTCGACGTTCCCGCCCTTCCGTATTTCGCGCTCTACACCATCCTCAATGCTGAAGCCGCGGCCTCCTTCGAAGAGCTGACGCTGTCGCACAAGGTCGACCAGCTGAAGATGCAAGTCGTCGACGCCTGGCCCAATCTCTTCCGCCAAGCGCGCTTCCTCTCGGCGGTGGACTTTGTTCAGGCGGACCGCCTGCGGCGCCAAGCCGCGGCGGCGATGAACCAGCTCCTCACCCAGGTGGACGTCCTGCTGGTGCCCTACTTGCGTGACGAGACACTCATTGGCACCAACTTCACTGGCCACCCTTCGCTCACCCTCCGGGCGGGCTTCATCGAGGTGGACCGCATCCGCAGCGACTGGTTCCCCCCGCCCGGGCAGCAGTGGCCAATGCTTCCAGAAAAGCACCGGGTGCCCCAGGGCGTGACACTGGTGGGCCGCCTTTTCGACGAGGGGACGCTCGTCCGGGCGGGCATGGCGCTGGAGCGCGTGCTGGGAGTGGCCGGCGAACGACCCCCAGGCTTCTAGACGGGGTGGCAAGGCCCGCGCGCCATGGGTCACGGCCCGGCGTCTGCGTTTCTGTCCGTGCGGTCCACCTTGCCTGGGTCGATGCCGAGCTTGCGCAGCGTCTCGTGGTCCGGGAAACCGGTGGCCGCGAGCCCCTGCGACTCCTGAAAGGTGCGCAGGGCGGCCTCCAGCTCCTTGCTGGACGCAGTGGCGGAGAGGAGTCCGCGCTTCCGCAGCGCGTCTGCAATGACGTCGGCCGCGCCAGGCGCGAGAAGTTGCCCTGGCGAGCTGGCCAGGGCGGGGTGGCCCGGCTCGCTTTCGGGCGTGACGGCAGCGGGAGGCGGAAGGCGGGTTGGCGCCTCCTTGGGACTGGGGCTGGTCGGCGAGGCCACCGTCTGGGCATGCGAACAGCCCAAGGCGAGACAGAGAAGCGCTGCGGCAAGCTGGCGCAGCTCAGCCGTCACGGGCGAGTGACACTGGCCGAGGTTGGGGTGTCGGGCGTGGGCGGTGGAAGCTTCTGCAGGCTTTCCGAGAGGCCGACCACGAAGGCGTTGCGCAGCACGCCAGACAGGGCCGCCCAGACGTCAAGCTGGGGACGGTTGAGCTCGCCGTGGAGGGGGATGATGGTCACCAGGGCGTCTCGCCCTGGGACCCGGTCCGAGAGCAGCTGGATGCCGTCGTCGGCCAGCGCCAGCTCCAGCTTTCTTCCCAACTCTCCGCCGAGGGCCTCCACGTGGCCATGCTTCAACACTGGCTCGAGCGCGCCGGTCAGCTTGCCGTGGTCCACGCCAAAGCGGGCCTTCAGGTCGAAGGTCCCGCCCAGCTTCAAACCGGACGCCGCGAGGACCGAGTCGAGGTCCGCCAAATGCAGCCCGACCAGCTCGAGCTGACCCGAAAAAGTGATGGCGCCCGGTGTGAGGAGGTCGACGGTGACGAACGCTGAGAGGTTACCTGTCCGTGCCATGGTGGACCGCAGCGCAAGCGTTGTCGCGTGTGGCTCCAGTTCCGACCTGGTGGCGAGGCCTTCGACTGTCGCTTCCAGGTCGTGAAACCATAGCTGCGGTCCGTCGCCCTCCGGGTTCTCGGGGTCCGGGCTGCGGCTGTGTCGGAAGGCAACGGTGATTTCCCCGTGCTTGCACTGCACCCGCGCGATGGCCAGGGGCATGACCTTCTGCAACATGGCGGCGAGGTCCGGAATGTGGATGGGGATGAGGAAGAACGTCATCTTCACCCGTTCGAGGTTGGCCCAGCCGTTGAGGCGCCCGCGCAGGAGGTCGCCCCAGAAGAGGCCGGTGTCCAAGCGCTCGATGTAGAAAATCGGCAGGCTTCGGTCCCCCGGCACGAAGTGCAGGCGGCTCACCGAGTAGAGGAGCGGGAAGAAGCTGAGGTGGGCGTCGGCGGCATCGACCTGCCACCCCGGAATTGCGCCGAGTGCCCGGTGCGTCGCGAAGCGCGTCAG
This sequence comes from uncultured delta proteobacterium, assembly GCA_963760425.1. Taxonomy (GTDB): domain Bacteria; phylum Myxococcota; class Myxococcia; order Myxococcales; family Myxococcaceae; genus JADGRA01. The sequence goes on from CAVXCY010000001.1 coordinate 191,318, forward strand.
GGGTTGTCGTACCAGCAGCGCGGCGAGCCACAGGGCGCCAACGGCGACGAGGGTCAAGTGCCACCAGCGCAGGTGGTGGAAGGCTACCCGGGCTTTTGCCAGCCGGCTGGTTCGCATGGCGCGACCGACCAACGTAGGCATCGCCTCGCGCCGGCGACAGTCCCCCGCGGCTGGCCCGACGACGGCACCGCCCGGGACTTCCGGAGGCATTCGAGACCTCAAGCGATGGTGCGTGCCAGGAGCCAGGAGAAGGCGTCGGGGCTCAACCCAAGCGCGGCGAGGACGCTGCGGCGGAGCCTCGGGTGCCGGGCGAGAGACAGGACGCTGCCGGCCACCCAGGCGTAGCGCCGGTACTCGCGGCGGCAGGTGGTGAGGTACGGCTGGAAGGCCGCGGGCTCCCCACGCCGGCGAACCACGTCCGGCAGGCACGCCCCAGGGCCTCGGCGCAGACCAACGCCAGCGAAAGCCCCTCGCCGGTGATGGCATCAACGTAGCCCGCCGCATCCCCGAGAAGTACAAAACGGGGCCGGACGCGCGTCAGCACGCGGCGCCGCAGGGGGCCGGCACCGCGTGGAGTGGAGTCGCTCTGGGCGCCCTCCAGCTGTGTCGCCAAACGCCGGGACGCGCTGCACCAGGGAGGGCCAGGAGATTTGCGGCGGGACGCAGCCGTCTTCCCAGAGAAAGGCGACTCCCACCCGGTCGGGGCCCGCCGGTGTGACGTATGCCTCCAGCCCCGGGGAGAGGTAGACCTCCACGCAGTCCGTCCAGGGACGCAGCCGGACGTGCTGGCGGAGCCCATAGCGTCGCGGCCCCTTGGCCGGAAGGTCCAGTCCTTCCGCCGCCCGCAGGGCGAGGCCAGTCCATCGGCAGCGACGAGCACCGCCGCCTCATAGGTGCCTGCATCCGTGTCGATGTAGACGGCTGCGTCGGTGCGATGGTGCGCGCGCACGGCGTTACGTGCGAGCACGGAGACCCCGGCCATCCGGGCAGTGTCCAGGAGAGCCTGAGCCAGCGCCGTGCGTCGCACCCCGATTCCGCCCTCGCCGGGAAGCCGCCCTTCCAGCGCCGTGCCGTTTTCCTGCAGGTAGCGAATGCCGCGGATGGGCGCCCAGTCGGTCGCTGACAGGCCAGCGCGCGCGCCCAGACGTTCCAGAGCCCGCACCCCGGGGGGCATGAGGCCCTCTCCGCAGGCCTTGTCGCGAGGCAGTTCGTCGCGGTCGAAGACGGCCACAGAGAGCCCCGAGCGCGCTGCGTGAACCGCAGCGGCAAGGCCGGCCGGGCCTGCACCGGCGATGGCGACATCCACCTTCACGGCTCTCGGTTGGCGCGGGCCAGTGCCACGGCACTTCTCACCATGTCCCCCGCCAAACCAAGCCAGCGCACCTTCCGCGGGGGCGTCAACGTCCCAGTCTGCCACCGGCGGAGGGCTTCCCGCCGCCGCAGCTTCCCGCTGGAGGTGCGAGGAAGTGTCCCCGGCAGGAGCAGCTCCACGCGGTGGGGACGGATGCCGGTGCGCTCGAGCACCCGGGTCCGGATTCGGTCAGCCAGGTCCGCCGGTGGGCCGGGGCCCAGCTCCACCAGCAGGACGAGCACCTCCCCCTCGGCGCCGGGGGGGATGGCGCCCAGGGCCACCGCACAACCGGCGCGGACGCCCTCCAGGCCATCGAGTGCCTCTTCAAATTCCTGGGGCACATGGTTGGCACCGCGCAGGATGATGATGTCCTTGGCGCGGCCACAGACGACCAGCTCACCGTCGGCGACGAAGCCGAGGTCCCCCGTGTCCAGCCACCCGTCGACGAGCACCGCGCGCGTGGCCTCGGGCTGTCCGAGGTAGCCCACCATCACCGAAGGCCCCCGGACGTAGATGCGTCCTACCGTCCCGGCCGGCACCACCTCTCCGGCGTCGCCGCGAACCTCCACCTCTGCCCCCGGCACCGGCCGCCCCACCGAGACCAGAGTGCGTTCGCCGGGACGGACCTGGCCCTCCGCGGCGAGGGCGCGCGCGTCGATGGAGAGCGTGCGGAGTGTCTCCCGGCTGGGGGCGAAGGTGACGGCCAGCGATGCTTCGGCGAGCCCATAGGCCGGGACGAGGGCGCCCGCGTCGAAGCCGTAGGGACCGAAGCGCTCCACGAAGCGGCGGGCCACGTCGGAGGAGATGGATTCGGCCCCGTTGAGCGCCAGCGCCCAGGAGGAGAGGTCAACGCCCTCCAACTCCTCGGCGCGGATGCGGCGGACGCACATTGCGTAGGCGAAGTTGGGTGCGGCTGAGAGGGTGCCGCGGTGGCGAGACAGCGCCCTGAGCCACAGGGCCGGTCGGGCCAGGAATTGCTCCGGGCGGAGCAGCACCAGCGGGCCGGGGTAGGCCACTGCATTCACCAGGCAGCCGATGAGGCCCATGTCGTGGTACAGCGGAAGCCAGCTCACGCCGAGTGGCCGCACGCCCTCGCGCACCGGCATGAGAGCGCGGATGGTTTCCACCTGGGCCATCACGTTGGCGTGACTCAAGGCCACCGGCTTCGGGTCCACGGTGCTACCCGACGAGAACTGCACCACCGCCAGCGCACCCGGCTCGACGGAAGCCTCAAATGGCGCCTCGCCCGCCTTCCGTAGCGTCGAGACGCGGTGGCAGCCGAGGGGGGGCCGGGCCGCCGCGACGGCCTGTCCGAGCAGCCGCCCCACCAGCCCGTCTGTCAGGACCGCGACCGCGCCGGACAGCTGCAACATCCGCGCGGTGGTGCGGTGGTACTCCTCGAGGCGCCCAAGGCGCACGGGCGGGTAGAGGGGCACCGGGACCGCGCCCGAAAGCAACGCCCCGAAGAAGGCGTCCATGAAGTCCGGCGCGGTGGGGAGCACGATGGCCACGCGGTCGCCGGGGCAGACGCCGAGGCGGCGCAGCGCCCCCGCCGTCACGCGGGCCCGCGCCCGCACCTCGGACCAGGGCAGCGTCTCCTCTGCCTCCGACGCGTCGACGAAGGTAAGCCCGGACGGATGCGCGGCGGCCCGGCCCAGCGCCTCGAGCAGGGAGGCATGCCGCGGCGGCGGTTGTGCCGGACCGGCCAGCCGCGAGGGCGCGCTCATGCCGAGGCCTCGCTGCGCCGCACCACCAGCTTGGCGAGGTCCTCCACCGTGCGGACGCCCACCGCGTCGTCCTGGGACAGCTTCACCCGGAAGCGGTTCTCCAGCCCGACGGCCAGCACGATGAGGCCGAGACTGTCGAGCCCGAGGTCCGCCAGCAAGTCATCGGCGGGCTGCACCGGGCGCTCCACTTCGAGCTCGGTCAGAGCAATGGAGCGGATGGCGCTCAGGACGTCGGCCTCACTTGCCACGGTGGAGCTCCGGAAGCAGGCGCGGATGGGCCCCGAAGGCCTCGGCCCAGGAGGGGCCCAGCGCAGCCTCCTCGGAGCGAATGCGAACGCGCAAGAGGAGCAGATTGCCCATCGAGAACACCACCGCGGTCACCCAGGCTCCGTACACTAGTGGAACTGCCACCATCTCTAAGACGACCGCCAGGTAGTTTGGGTGACGCAAAAAACGGTAGGGGCCCGAAGTCACTGGGGGAAGCCCGGGCCAGACCAGCACCCGGGTGTTCCAGCGCACGCCGAGCGACGCCACTGCCCAGTACCGCAACCCCTGGGCTGCCACCGCCACGCCGAGGGCCGTCCAGCCGAGGGCCCCCGGAAAGGAGCGCGGGACGAGCACGACTTCCAGGGCAGAGGCCACGAGGAACGCCGAGTGGAAGGCAACCATCGCCGGGTAGTGGCCCCGACCCGCCTCGATGGCTCCCGCGGCGCGCGCCTTGCGGGCGTTGTGAAGCGACAGGAGCAGTTCCACCAGGCGCTCGAGGCCGAGCAGGGCCAGAAACCCCAGGTAGAGGCCCCGCGACGTCACCATTGCAGCAGCACCACCTCGGAGCAAAAGCCGGGGCCCATCGCCATGAGCAGGCCATAGTCTCCGGGCTGTGCCTCCCCGGAGGCGAGCATGGACTCGAGGACGAAGAGGACGGAGGCCGAGGAAAGGTTGCCGGTCTCGCGCAGCGACTTCCAGGAGCGCTCGAGCGCTCTGGTGGGCAGCTCGAGGGTGCTCTCGAATGCCTCCAGCACTTTCGGTCCGCCGGTATGTGCCACCCAGTGGCGAATGTCCGTCGTGCGGAGCCCATGGCGCGCCAGGAAGGCGCCGACGTCCTGGCGAACGTGGGCGCGCACCACGTCCGGCACCTTGGCACTCAGCACCACCTTGAATCCCCCGTTCACCACGTCCCACCCCATCACCCGCTCGGTGTCTGGGTAGAAGACGCTGCTCGTGTCGAGGATGCGCGGGGCGCCGGGAGCCGGCAACTCCGCGCCTGAGAGCACCGCCGCCGCCGCACCGTCGCCGAACAGTCCACTGGCGATGATGTTGGCGATGGAGAGGTCCTCCCGCTGCAGGGTCAGCGAGCACAACTCGACCGACAGCAGGACTGCCACCTGGTCGGGAAAGGCCCGGAGCACGTCGCTGGCGCGTGCCGTCCCCGCTGCGCCCGCCACGCAGCCCAGGCCGAAGATGGGGGTCCGCTTGACGTCCGGCCGCAATCCCAGGCGGTTCATCAGTCGCGCATCCACCGACGGCGTGGCGATGCCCGTGACCGTGACGAAGAAGAGGTGGTCGACCTCACGTACGGAGAGTCCGGCGCGCTCCAGCGCCTGACGGACTGCCTGTTCTCCCAGGTCGGTGGCCACACGAATCCACGCGTCATTGCGCGCGCCTAGGTCGGTCAGTCCGGGATAGTCCTCGAGCGGGACCGCCAGGTGTCGCCCGCCCACCTGCACCGCGCGGTGCAGCTCCTCGAGGCGCTCGACGTTGAAATGCTCCTTGGCCCAGTGGGTGCGAAACGCGGCGATGAGCGTTTCCTGGTCCGCGTAGTGCGGCGGCAAGGCGGTGCCAACGCTGCGGAGAGAGGGGTTGGGCAGGGGCGCCATGACTTGTCTCCTGGCTAACCGAGTCAGCGTCCCCGGGCAACCGTTCCCCCCTATTTCGGGGAGGTCGCAGGAGTCCTGTTCACCAAGGTCGGACGACCGAGCGCCCGGGCGGCGACGACGAGGAGCAGCCCCCCCAGTCCCACCGGCAGCGCATTCAACAGGATGGCCGTCCCCAGGCTGGAGCGGTCGGCAATCGCACCGATGATGGGCGGCGAGATGGCATCGCCGAGCGCGTGGTAGGCAAAGACGCTGAGGCCCACGGCGAAGCTTCGGACATCGGCTGGCACCGCGCTGACGATGGCGGCGTTGAGCGGGCCGTTGTTGAGGAAGATGCAGAACTGCGCGGCGGCGACGGCTGCGAAGATGACGAGCGGCGAGTGGGACAGTGCGACCAGGGCCATGAACGGGACGGCCAGGAGCAATCCCCACCCCGAGAGGGACATGCCTCCGGTCGTGGACCTCCGGTCGGCGACATCGCCCAGCCAGCCGCCCACCAGGGTGCCGACGATGCCGGCCACTGCGGTGATGGCCCCGAAGTACAGCCCTGCAATCTCCGGGTTGACGCCGCGTTCCAGCTCGAGAAAGGAGGGCATCCAGTTGGCCAGACCGCCGATGGAAAACGTCATCAGGGTCAGGCCGGCGACGGCCGCCCAGTAGGTGGCGTTGCTCCTCAGGCGGAGCAGGCCTTGCGCGAAGGGCAACTTCGGCTGGGGGGGGCCCTCGTCGGTGGCTCCCCGCGGTGGGTCCGGTACCCGCAGGGCCAGCACTGCCACCAGCAAACCCGGAATCCCGGCCACCCAGAAGGCGTGCTGCCAGCTGTACCGGTGGCCCAACCACCCGCCGAGGGCGAAGCCCATCGCCGAGCCCACCGGGATGGCGATGTAGAAGTAGGCGAGCATGCGCGAACGCTCGTGGCGCGGAAACAAGTCGGCGATGAGTCCGGGTGCCACCGTCCCGTACCCGGCCTCGCCGATGCCGACGACGGCGCGCGCGAGCAGCAGAGCGGCGAAGGTGCCGGCAAAGCCGCCGCCCACCGTGGCCAGGCTCCACAGGAAGATGCCGCCCGCCAGCACCAGTCGCCTGGGGAACCTGTCTCCGATGACGCCGGCCAGCGGAGCAAACAGCATGTAGACGATGATGAAGACAGAACCGAGCAGGCCGGCTGCCGCCTTGTCGACGTGGAAGGCCTCCATGATGCGGGGCATCATCCCGGCGGCGATGTACCGGTCGAGGTAGTTGAGCAGGTTGATGAGGGTGAGGATGGCGAGCCCGTAGCGTGCCTGACCTCGGGTGATGCTGGGCTGCTCGGCACTCATGGGGGAGTCCCTCCGAAGCGCGCGGCCAGCAGCCCCCAGCGCAGGCCGTGGTCGCTCACCCGGGTGCCGTTGACGTGCAGGTGGTCGAGGGCGTGCTCCAGCAGGACCGCGCCGGCAAGGATGACGTCGGCGCGCTCGGGCTGCAGCCCCGGGAAGCCTCGCCGCTCGGCGAGGGGCACCGAGGCCAGCTTGGCGCGGGTCTGTGCCAGCGTTTCGCGGCTCAGCCAGCCCCCGTGGACGCGGGCCGCGTCGTACGGCGCGATGGCATTGGCCACGGCGTACAGCGTGGTGACGGTCCCGGCAACTCCCACCACCAAGGCACCGGCTTCCGGTGCCGGCACTCGGGCCAGTGCCGGCCCGAGCTCGGCGTGGAGCCGGGCGAAGTCCTCCTCGGACGGCGGGTCCGCGCGGACACACCGCTCGGTCAGCCGCACCGAGCCGATGTCGATGCTGGTGTGAAAGCGCACCTTCGGCCCGCGGCCGAAGATGAACTCGGTGGAGCCACCTCCGATGTCGATGGCAACCAGCTCCCGCGTACCCGCCTCCAGGCCGAAGTCGCTCGACACCGCCCGGTAGGAGAGCTGGGCTTCCTCCTCCCCGGAGAGAACCTCCACCTCCACGCCCGTCAGCGCGCGGGCGGAGGCCAGAAACTCAGCCCCATTGTCCGCATCCCGCGCGGCGGAGGTTGCACTGATGGCGAGACCGACGGCGCCCAAGGAGCGCGCCTCATCGGCGAAGCGACCGACGGCCGCCAGGGTTCGTGCCATGGCATCCACGGCGAGGCGCCGACTCGCATCGACGCCTTTCCCGAGCCGGGTGATGACGCTGCGCTCGGCCACCGGGCGAAAGCCGGAGGAGGTGCGTTCGGCCACGAGAAGCAGCACCGTGTTCGTCCCGACGTCGATGGCGGCGTAGCGGGGCATGCCGGCCCGGACACTAGCAGCGGTCCACGGCGATGGAAGGTGAAGTTCCGCCCGTGCCCGTGCGAGGGAAGCGTCCTTTGGGCGAGGCGGGGTGCCTGGCGCTAAACGCCCTCGGCCAGCAACTCCGTCACGCACCGGGCCAGATAGGCGTACTGCGCGGGCGCGTTGTACAGCTGCGCCGAGACCCGCAGACACCGAGCCGGGGCCACAGGCCAGTTGAACACCGGAACCTCGATGGACTTCCGCTGGAAGAGGGCGTCCTGCAGCGGGTCGAGTCCGGGCGGAGGACGCGGCCGTCCGTCGCCGGGCGGCAGGGGCACCGCCGCCAGGGACCCGAGCATGTCCTCTGGGCACGGCGGTGGAATGCCGAGCGCCTCGCACAGCGTGCGCCGCGCCGAGACGGCGAGCGCGTGGTTTTGTGCCATCACCTGCGGCAGGCCCCCCGGCGCAAGCGCGCCGAGCGCCTTGAGCGACGCGGGAATGCACAGCCAGGCGGTCGGGTCGTCCGTCCCGCACCAGTCGAACTCGAGGCGAAAATGCGAGCGGTCGGTGCGCGCCGTGTTGAGGCCATGGCTGATGGTCAAGGGGTGGATGTGCTGCTGGCGGTCGCGCCGCACGTGGAGGAAGGCAGCTCCTTTGGGTGTGCACAGCCACTTGTGGCAATTGGCCGTGTAGTAGGCCGCGCCCAGGGCGTCGAGCTGCACCGGGACCATGCCCGGGGCATGCGCCCCATCGACCAGCACGTCCACCCCCCGCCCCTGCAGCAAGGACACCAGGCGCTCGACGGGAAACACCAGGCCCGTCTGGCTGGTGACGTGATCAAGGAGGGCGAGGCGGGTGCGCGGGGTGACGGCGGCCAGCACGGCCTCGACCACCGTCTCCGGCCCTGGCAAGGGAAATGGCACCTTGGCCCGCACCACCCGGGCCCCGGTCCGGCTGGCGACATAGCGCAGGGCGTTTTCGCAGGCGTTGTAGGCGTGGTCGGTGGTGAGCAACTCGTCGCCCGGGCTGAAGTCCAGCGAACGAACCACCGTGTTGACGCCGCTGGTGGCGTTGGGCACCGCGGCCAAGTCATCCGGGTCGGCGCCCAGCATTGCGCCCAGCGTGCCCCGGACGCCGTCCAAAAACCCCTCGAGGTCGCGGTCGAAGAAACGGACTGGCTCGCCCTCCAGCTGGGCACGCAGCTCGCTCTGTCTTTCGAGGACGGAGCGCGGGGTTGCGCCGAAGCTTCCATGGTTGAGGTAGACGACGCTCGGGTCGAGCGTCCAGGCTTGGGCCAGAGGCGACGGAGCAGGAAGGCTTGGGCGCGGGTCGGTCATGGGTCCAGTGGCAAGTCGAAGGTGAGGTTGACTTCGTCGAAGCCCAGCATGCGGTAAAAGTCGTGGGACTCGGTGCGCCGACGGTCACTGCGTACGAAGAGGCGTTCGCAGCGGGCGTTTCGAGCGAGCTCGGCGGCGGCCCGCACCAGGGCCCGGCCCACCCCGAGCTGCCGCGCCTCGGCGTCGGTCACCAGTGCGGTGAGCTGAGCCACGGGCCGGGCGGCATACAGCCGCTGCTGGATGCTCACCGTTGCCGCGCCGACCAGCCGGGCTGCTCCACCCGTCGGGTGGTGCTCGGCGGCCAAGGCATGGAAGATTGAGCTCGGGTGGTAGAGGGAAAACTGCGCGGCGATGACCGCGCCGCTGGTGGTGTAGCCCAGGCGTCCGAAGAGTCCGGCCAGGCCGTCGGCGTCCTCGGGCTGAGCCGGGCGGACGGTGACTTGTTCGGGGCGGCTCATGGTTGCCTTCCCCATGCCACACGCTGACCGGCACAGTCGAGCCCACCGGTGGGCTCGCCGGTCACTCCCCTTGCATCAGCCCGGTGACACGGCCGTCCGGATGGACGACCACCCGTGCCGCCGCGGGCACCTTGGGCAGCCCGGGAAGCGTGAGGATGTCCCCGGTGAGGGCGACCACGAAGCCGGCGCCCGCGGAGAGGCGAAGCTCGCGCACGGTGACGACGAAGTCGCGCGGCCGCCCGGCACGCGTCGGGTCATCCGAGAGCGACAGGTGCGTCTTGGCCATGCAAACTGGAAGGTGCCCGGCGCCGAGCTTCTCCACGGCGGCCAGGTCCCGCTCCGCGCCCGCGGTGAAGGTGACGTCCCGCGCGCCGTAGGCGATGCGCGCCACGGCGCGAAGCTTTTCCTTGAGGGGCGCTTCGAGTGAGTAGAGGAACTTCGGTGTGAGGGGCGCGGCGTCGGTGCGGTCGAGCATCTGCAGAACCGCGTCGGCGAGTTCCAGCGCTCCCTCCCCGCCCTTGGCGAAGCCCTCGCACACGGCCACCGCCACGCCAGCCGACCGGCCCCAGGCTTTGAGCTCCTGAAGCTCCGCCTCGGTGTCTTGGGGAAAGCGGTTGACGGCCACCACCGCCGGCAGGCCGAAGGTCGCCAGCGTCTCCAGGTGCTTCTGCAGGTGCTCGAATCCGCGCCGCAGGGCATCCGGGTCCGGCTCGGCCACCCGTGCCATGGGCGCGCCGCCGTGAAACTTGAGCGCCCGCAGCGTCGCGACCAGCGTCACGCCCCGCGGCCACAGGCCGGCGACGCGGCACTTGATGTCCAGGAATTTCTCCGCCCCCAGCTCGAACCCGAATCCGGCCTCGGTGATGACCTCGTCCGCGTAGGCCAGCCCGAGGCGTGTGCCGAGGATGCTGGAGCAGCCGTGGGCGATGTTGCCGAAGGGCCCGGCGTGGACGATGGCGGGGCCCCCCTCGCGGGTCTGCACCAGGTTGGGCAGCAGGGCGTCCTGCAGCAGCGCCCCCATCGCGCTCGACGCCTTCAGCTGGCCGGCGGTGACGGGCTCGCCCGCGTAGGTCTGGCCGACGATGATTCGTGCGCAGCGCGCCTCCAGGTCCTTGGCCCCCTCGGCCAGGGCGAGGATGGCCATCACCTCGCTCGCCGCGGTGATGTCGAAGCCGGTCTCGCGCACCACACCATTCGCCCGGCCACCGAGGCCGGTGACGGTCTGGCGCAGCGAGCGGTCATTCATGTCCAGGCAGCGCCGCCAGCGGATGCTCTGCGGGTCGAGCTCCACGGGCTGGCGAAAGTGCAGCGCGTTGTCCACCAGCGCGGCCAGCAGGTTGTTCGCCGCGCTCACCGCGTGGATGTCACCGGTGAAGTGCAGGTTGATGTCCTGGGCCGGCTCGAGCGTGGCCATCCCGCCCCCGGTGCCGCCCCCCTTGATGCCGAAGACCGGCCCCAGCGAAGGCTCGCGCAGGGCGGCGACGGCGTTCCGGCCCCGCCGGCACAGCCCCATCGCCAGCGCCACCGAGGTCGTCGTCTTTCCCTCGCCAGGCGGCGTCGGGGTGATGGCCGAGACCAGTACCAGGCGTCCCCGCGCCGGCCGTCCCTCGAAGGCGGCGAGCTCCACTTTGGCCCGGTATCGGCCCCAGGGGATGACGTGCTCGGAGCGCAAGCCAAGCCGCGCGGCAACCTCGTGGATGGGACGCAGATTGGACATGGCGTTTTCAGGGTCCCCAGTCGGCTGTGTCGAACTCCCCGCGCTCCATCGGCAGGGCCAGTTGGTTCTTGCCGTCGGCGGTCATGACGAAGAGCTGGGGTGGGCCGTTGCGCGTGCTGGTGAAGACAATCAACCGCCCGTTGGGCGAGAAGGATGGCTCGGAGTTGTTCCCCTGGTCCTGGGTGAGCCGGGTGACCTTACCCGTGTCGACGTTGACCGTGAACAAGTCGAAGGCATTGCGCTCGTCGCGGGCGGTGAAGGCGACGAGGTCCCCGCGTGGCGACCAACTGGGCGTCTGGTTGTAGTTGCCCTGGAAGGTGAGGCGGCGAGGGTCCTTCGGGTTGTCCAGGCTGAGCACATACAGCTGCGGGCTGCCGGCGCGCGTGCTGACGATGGCCAGTCGCTTGCCATCCGGGGCCCAGCTTGGGCTGCTGTTGATGAAGTAGGAGGTGTCCGTCACGGCGCGGGCCGCCGAGCCGTCGGCGTTGGCCATCCAGATGTTGGTGCCATCCCCCTGGGCCAGGCTGTAAGCGATGTGCTTGCCGTCCGGGGAGTAGGCGACGCCGGTGGCCATCTGCCCGGCGGAGACGAGGAGGATGGGTGGCGCGCCGGGGCGCTCCAGGTAGAGGTCCGGCTTGCCGCTGCGGTAGCTGGTGAAGGCCACCGAGGTTCCATCCGGCGCGACCGCGGGAAGCACGTTGAGGCCGTCTTTGGCGATGACGACTGAGTCGCGGCCATCCCAGGCCGAGAGCCAGATTTCCCGGTTCTTGCCCACCCGGTGAATGAAGGCCAGGTGCGTCTGAAAGGGGCCGGGCTCGCGCGTGTAATGGCGGTAGAGCGCATCGGCGAAGAAGTGGGCCAGCTTCCGGGGCTCGCTCAACGGGACGACGTGCACCAGGCGAAGCTCTTCCTTCCCCGAGGCGACGCTGAAGAGTCGCATCTCGCCGCGCAGGCTGCTGCCGTCCACGGCCAGCTGCACCTTCACCAGCGCATCGGCGCCGACATCGGCCCAGCGGGAGAAGGTGATGCTGGCCGCGGTGAAGCCCTCGCGGGCGTCGGCGAGGAAGCTCTTGCGGTCGAGCACCTGAAAAATGCCTGCGGCGGTGGCATCGAAGACCAAGGCCTCATCGAAGGTGGCGGCCGCCGGCCGGGCGTCGTCGGACAGCGACTGCGGCGGGGGGATGGCGATGGGGAGGGGCCGGAAATTGGCCCCGGAAATCTCCAGCAGGGGCGCCTGTGCGTAGCCACGGCTGGCGAGCAGGGTGAGGTGGAGCAGGAGGAGGCGGGCAAGTCGAGTCGGCTGCACGTCGGAGAGTCTCCTTTCAGGGCCGGAATTGAAGCACGATTCCGTACTTCTGCAGCGCATTACGAAGGTGGCCGGGGGGTGGGGCGAAGGGTGCCGCCCGTTTCGTCGCTTCCAGGACGGCAGTGTCGAAGAGGTCATTGCCGCTCGACTTCACCAGCCGGCAACGGGCCAGCTGGCCGCTCGGGTCGATGAAGAGGGCCACCTGGGCCACCAGTCGAATCCGCTCCTGGTCTGGAATGGTCTCCGAGACGTCATAGAAGCGCTTCACCTGCGCACTGAGCTGGCCATAGTAGCGCTCGCCTTCGGCCTCTGCCGCGTCACCGGAGGGGTCGCCGTCCAGCGCGCCGGATGTCTCCGCGGGCCGCTTCGACTTGCTGAGCCGGTCGAAGGCACCCAGTAACTTCTGCCGGTCATCGCCGGTCTTCTGGCCTGTCGTCTTGGTCTTGGCTGCTGCGGCTGGCGTGGGGGGGGCGGGGATGACCGCTGATGCGGGCGCTGGAGGCGGGGCCTGCTCCTTGGGGGGTGGAGGCGCCTCCTCGATGCGCGGAAGCAGCTTTTCCTCCCGTGGCGTGCCCTGCCGGACCAAGGTCGCCCGGATGGGCTTCTGGTCGAGGTCCAGCATCGGTCGAGCGGTGAGAGCGCCATAGCCGAGCGCCATGCCGAGCAGGACGGCGTGGACCAGCAGCGATGGCACGAGGAAGCGGCCCAGGGGCTGGGGCGGGGCGCTCAGGAGGCTGGTCGGGGAGGCTGCGCTCACGTCATCCGTTCCCGCGCTCGAACAAACCGCCTACCGCCGGTCTTTCTTCCTGGGAGCGCCGGCGGGGTCGGTAATCATTCCCACCGCGGGGATTCCCGCCCGCTGGGCGGCGGCCATGACTTCCACCACCGCCCCGTAGGGAACGTCCCGGTCGGCGTGAAGGTAAATCTCCTTGTCGGCCTGCGCCTTGGCGTTGGCGCGGAGTTTCTCCTCCAACTGCTCGGTGGGCACCAGCGTCTCGCCGATGTAGGTGTGCCCCTCACGGTCGACACTGAGCACCAGGCGCTTCTCGGTGGCCTCCACCGGCTGGGCCCGCGCGTCGGGCAGGTTCACCTTCACCCCCTGTTGGATGAGGGGGGCGGTGACCATGAAGATGACGAGAAGCACCAGCATCACGTCCACCATCGGCGTGACGTTGATTTCGCTCATCGTCGTGCGGCCGGGAGCGCCGCGGCCTCCGCTCATCGCCATGGTGTGCTGGACGCTCCGGTCATTTGAAGAAGTGGCGCTTGACGATGTTGAGGAAGTCCGAGGAGAAGTTTGCCATCTCCACGTCGAAGACGCGGATTCGGCTGACGAAGGCGTTGTAGGCCACCACCGCCGGGATGGCGGCGAAGAGGCCGGCCGCGGTGGCGAACAGGGCGTTGCCGATGGGTGCTGCCACCGTCGACAGACTGGCGTTGCCCTTCTCGGCGATTTCGTTGAAGGCCCCGAGGATGCCCATCACCGTGCCGAACAGGCCGACGAAGGGCGCGGTGGCCCCCACCGTGCCGAGAAAGCTGACCCGAGACTCGAGCTCGGTAATCTGCGAGGACGAGGCCCGGTAGAGCGCCCGCTCGACGTTCTCGATGCCTCCCAGGCGCTCGGACATGGGCCCGGCGTCCGGGTCCTTGGCCTGGGCGAGCTTGGAGAGTTCCTCGTAGCCTGCGCAGAAGACCTTGGAGAGCGGCGAGGAGTCCAGGCCCCGGGCGGACTGGTAGATGGCGTCCAGACGGCTTGCTTTCCAGAAGGTGTCGAGGAAGGTGACCGACTGGGCACGGGCTCGGGAAAGCTGCCGACTCTTCAGCGCGATGAGCGCCCAGGACACCACCGAGACGACGACCAGCAGCAAAAGCACGGCAATCTCGACCGCCGAGCTCTTCTCGACCAGGTCCAGGTAATTGATGGCCGCGACCAACGGGGGGAGCTGAGTCATCACTCGCCAGGGGCTAGCAGCACTCCCGGGGACGGTCAAACGCCTGACCGCCGCTTCTGACCGTGAGGAAGGGCTCGGCAGCACGCCTCTGGACTGAATAGGCGTCCCGCCTCCTTCGTATACTAGGGAGTCCGGAGGAGACTCGCCGCCATGCGCCTTGGTACTCCCACCCTTCTGCTATTCAGTGCCCTGGTCGCCGGGTGTTACTACCCGCCTCCCTACTACGGGCCACCCCCTCCCAACAGCGCACCCGGCAACATCGCGGTCAGCTGGACTTTCGCCGGGGCGAGCTGCGCGCAGACCCTGGCCGTGGTGCAAGTCCGGGTCAGTACCCCCAGCGACCCCACCCCCATTCAGCCGGACACGTTTGCCTGTTCGGTCGGGGACCCGCCCGGCCAGCTGGTCATCTACGGGTATGTACCGGGCAGCTACGTCGTGCAGCTGGTCGGCCTGGACAGCAGCGGCAACACCATCTGGACGGGAAGCGGGACGGCCAACGTGGTCGCCAACAGCACGGTTTCCCTCACCATCGACCTGCAGCCGGCGGGCGGCGGCAACGCCGTCGTCAACCTCTCCTGGGCCTTCGCGCCCACCGTCGGCAGCTACTTCCCGCCCTGCACTACCTCAGCCAGCACCGACCCGGACCGCTTGGACTCGGTGGCCCTCTACGTCGATGGAGCCGCCACGCCGGCGGCCACCTACGACTGCAGCCAGGGCACGGGGGCCGGGCAGGTGTCCACACCCACGCTCACCCCGGGCTCGCACAGCCTGCAGCTGGTCGGCTACCAGACGGGACTGTCCTATTCCTTCGCGGAGACGCAGGCCGTCCAGGTGACCATCTCGAGCAGCGGTCCCGTTTCGCAGAGTTTCACCTTCGACTGGTTGGTGGGCGGGGCGGGCGTGGCCTGGACGTACCCGGTTACGACGGCTTGCGACCCCGGGCGGGTGGCCGCGGTGACGGTGGCCTTTCTGGGGCCCGGCAGCTCCGGCTACAGCGTGGCCGGCTGGCCCTGTGCATCGGCGGTAGCGCCCTTCAAGCGCCTGCCGGCCGTCGCCGGAGGCACGAGCTACGCACTCACCGTCAACGCCCTCGGCGGTCCACCGTCCCCTGTCCTCTACTCCGGGACAGGGACGACCATGATTCAGCCGGGCCGCTTCTACGACGGCACCTCGGCGACCGTGGTGACCGTCCCGCTGAACTGAACTGGCACGCTTCGTGGTAGGGCAGGGCGGAGATGAGCTCCCTCGACCGCCGCCCGCTGGGTGTCTTCGACTCCGGTGTCGGGGGGCTGACGGTGCTGCGCTCGTTGCGCTCGCGCCTGCCGGACGAATCCATCGTCTACCTGGGGGACACGGCCCGTGTGCCGTACGGCACCAAGAGCGCCGGGGTGGTGACGCGGTACGCCCAGCTCAACGCCGCCTTCCTCACCTCCCTGGACGTGAAGCTTCTCGTTGTCGCCTGCAACACCGCCTCGGCGGTGGCCCTGCCGGTGCTGCGCTCCACGCTGAACGTTCCGGTGGTGGGCGTCATTGAACCGGGGGCGCGGGCGGCCGCGGCGCGGACACGCACCGGGGTGGTGGGCGTCCTCGGCACACCGGGCACCATCCGTTCGGGCGCCTACCAGCGCGCCCTGGCCGCCGAGCGCCCAGGACTCACCGTGCATGCCCGGGCCTGCCCCCTCTTCGTCCCGCTCGCCGAGGAGGGGTGGCTGAGCGGAGACGTCCCGCGGCTCATCGCCCGCAGTTACCTCGAACCCATGTTGGGGCATGGCATGGACACCGTCGTTCTAGGTTGCACGCATTACCCGCTGCTGCGGGGGGTCCTCCAGGAGGTGCTGGGCGCGGACGTGGCCCTGGTGGACTCCGGCGACGCCACCGCCGAGGCCGTCTTTGGGGTGCTGGCTGCCGGCAAGGCCGGAGCCGCCGGCCCCGGGGGCCGAACCGAGCGCTTCTACGTCACCGACGTCCCGGAGCGCTTCGTCGAGGTGAGCGCGCGCTTTCTCGGGACACCGGTCGCGGATGCGCAGCAGATTGACTTGGCGGTCGGCTAGGCGTCACTCAAGTCGTTCGGCGTGGGTGTAGACGTTGAAGGTTCCGCTGCGGACGAAGGCTGCCAGTGTGACGCCGGCCCGCTGGGCCAAGTCGATGGCCAGGGTGCTCGCGGCGCCGACGCTGGCCAGCACGGGTATTCGCGCCATCGCCGCCTTCTGCACCATTTCGAAGCTGGAGCGCCCACTGACCACCAGCATCGCCGGCGGTGGTCCGGCGGCCGGCGCGCGCGGGTGCCCCAGCCGGGCTTGCAGCAGCAGCGTTCCGACCACTTTGTCCACGGCGTTGTGGCGCCCGACGTCCTCGTGGACGGCCAGGGTGCTGCCATCGGCGGCGAGAATGGCCGCCGCGTGCGTTCCGCCGGTTCGGCTGAAGGTGCCCTGAGCAGCCCGCAGCAGTTCCGGCGAGGCCCCCACCAGCTGGCGCGGAATGCGTTCTGCCAGCGGAAGCGCGTCCACCAGCGCCAGCAAGTCGTCGACGCTGCGCCGCCCGCACACGCCGCAGGCGGCCGTGGTGAGGGTTCCCCGCCGGGTGGCTTGAACGCGCTCCAAGTCCAGGTGCACGCCCGGCGCTGGGATGACGTCCAGCACGTTGCCGTAGCCTTCCTCGTCCACCCGGCCGCAGTGGCTCAGCGTCCCCAGGTCGTCCAGGCTTCGGATGATTCCCTCGGCGTAGAGGAAACCGGCGGCCAGCGGGGCGTCGGCCCCTGGCGTGCGCATGGTGACGGCCACCGCGTCGCCAGCGACGCGAATTTCGAGCGGCTCCTCGATGGCCACCACGTCGGTGACCACCGAGGCGAGGTTCCCCGCCTGGATGCGGCGCACAGGCCGCTCCGACATTCCGGGCTTCGCCATGGCAGAGCCAGAGGCTAACCCCTCCTCGGCCCGCATGCGATGCTCAGCCCCGCAGGGCAAGGAGGGGGCGCAAAAGCCATGGCGACGCGAATGTCCGAGGCGAAGGAACTGTTGCAGGAGGCGCGGGCCAGCGCGCGCGAGGCACGCGAGGCACAGGCTGAACGCGCCTACGCCCGCCCCACCTTCGAGCACGTGTCGCTCGGGCGCCCGCTGCGCACGGTGGTGTTCCTGGTGGTGTGGGCGGCAGGCACGGCCGTGGCGGCGGCGGCGGGCCTGGGGTCGGGTGGGCTCGCGGGCATGGGGCTCCTCTTCCCGCTCGGTAGCATTTTTGCCTTTCTGTTGGCCACCTGGCTGAGCCGCATCATTCGCATTGCGGCCCAGTGGGAGCGCGGCGTCGTTCTGCGCCTCGGGCGGTACCACGGGCTGAAGGGTCCCGGGCTGATGCTGGTGTTTCCGGTGTTCGACAACGTGCGCTTCGTCGACACGCGGCTGCTTACCCTGGACGTGCCACACCAGCAGGTCATCACCCGAGACAATGTCCCGGTGCAGGTCGACGGCGTCATTTTCTTCCTGGTGAAGGACCCGGAACGCGCCGTCATCACCGTGCAGGACTACCGCTACGCCATCTCCCAGTACGCCCAGGCCTCGCTGCGCGACGTCATTGGCAGCATGACGTTGGATGAGCTCCTCAGCGAGAGGGACCAAATTCAGGCGAAGATTGCCCAGGTGGTGGAGAGCCGCGCCAGCGCCTGGGGCATCCACGTCGACTCCATTCGGCTGTTGGACATCAACATGCCGGAGGACCTGAAGCGGATGATGTCGCGGCAAGCGTCGGCCGAGCGCGAGAAGCGCGCCACCATCACCAAGGCCGAAGGCGACCGCGACGCGGCCATCAACCTGGCCCAGGCGGCGGAAACCATGTCGCGCAGCATCGGCGCAATGCAGCTGCGCACGCTGCAGACGCTCGACGGGCTCGGGTCCTCGGTGGCCAACACCGTCGTCATCGCCGTGCCGGTGGAGGTGCTGGAGCTGGCCAAGGTGGTGGCGAACAAGGTGGGTGGGTGAGGCCTCTCGGCAAGCGCCGGCCGGCACTCACCGGCCCGGGGAGCTCTCGCTGACACCGGGCCCAGCCGCCCGGGCCCCCCATGGGGACGTCTCGCTGGCCATCCTGGCCGGCGGACGCGGGCGCCGGCTGGGTGGGGTGGCCAAGGGCTTGCTGCAGCGCGATGGACAACCGCTGCTGGCCCACCTGCTGACGCTCGCGCCGCGCTTCGCCGAAGCGCTGCTGGTGACGTCCGACCCGGCTCCCTACGCCGGCTTCGCGGTACGCACCGTACCCGACGTGGTCCCCGACCGCGGCGCCCCGGGAGGCGTGCAGGCCGCACTCGCCCATGCGCACACCGTGTGGGTGTTGGTGGTGGCGGCCGACATGCCCTTCGTCAGCGCAGCCGTGGCAGAGCGGCTCCTCGCCGAGCGAAGCGACGCCGTGGATGCCGTCGGCTTTGAGGTGGACGGGCGTCTGGAGCCCCTCCTGGCCTGCTACCGCGCGGCGCTGGCGCACGGGTGGCAGGAGGCCCTGGTCAACGGGCCGTCGCTGCGCGAGCTGTGGCAGAGGGTGCGCACGCGGCGTTTGGGCAAGGCGGCGCTGCTCGAGGTGGACCCGTTGGGGCGCGCCACGCTGAGTGTGAACACGCCCGAGGAAGCCGCTGCGCTGTCCATCACCGTGCCCCCCTAGGCGGTGCACCTGCCGAGGAATTCCTCCCGGTTTCTTGCGCCCGGCGCGACGGCGTTGCTACCGTCCTGTCACGTCTGCGCTCGAGTGCGCTGCCCGGATGGCCAGAACCTTCGACCGAGCCGTCTCCGGCTTCAACCACAACATCACCCACCGTCAGCGGGTGTACCACGTGCAGACGGAGGATTCTGGGGTCAACAACCCCACCATCGTGACGCTGCTGTACGTCGGGGGAAACATCCTCGCCCAGAAGAAGACGTCCTACGCGGAGCTGCTCGGCACGCCCAACCTGGCCGAGCAAGTCCGTCAGCGGATGGAGGAGCAACACAAGGAAATGCTGTACGCCGTCCGGGCCGGACGGTACGACGGCCCAGACATGGCCCATGCCGCGCGTGCCTACCAGCCCGGCCAGCTCGCCGACGACGTGCCCAAGCCGCCCCCCAGCGCCCCTGCCGCCCCGGTGGCCCCGCAGCCCCTCTTGCCCATTCCCCTGCTGGAGCTTGCCCCGGTGCAGGCGTCCGGCACCGAGGAGACGCTTTTCGGGGAGGACCTCGTCTCCGAGAAGTCCCTGGACGAGGTCATCCTTGGCTACCTCACCTCCGAGAAGGACGGCTAGCGCCGCCTGCCTTGGGCCGGTCGCTCGGGCACAGGCTTCCCGAAGGCGCGAAGCTGTCCGAGGACGAGGAGGACGAGGACCGCCTCGGTGGCGAGGGCCGCCGGACGAAGCTCCCCCATTGCCGCCAGTACCCCATCATCCAGCAGCAGGGCCGCCGGGTAGGCCCACAGCGCCCAGCGCCGCAGCCGCCACAGGCCCCACAGCGCCAAGGCCAGCGCCGCGCTGGTGGCGCCGAGGTAGGCCCAGTAGCCTGGGCCAAAGGCCCGGGCCGCCTCGCCCGTCAGCGCCAGCCACCAACTCAACGCGAGCGCGAGCAGACTGCCGAGGCAGA
Organism: uncultured delta proteobacterium; assembly: GCA_963760425.1. Taxonomy (GTDB): domain Bacteria; phylum Myxococcota; class Myxococcia; order Myxococcales; family Myxococcaceae; genus JADGRA01. Next base: position 210,846 of record CAVXCY010000001.1, read on the forward strand.
TGAGGGTGAGGGGCCAGGGCCTGGTCCGCGTCCTCTCTGCCTGAAAGAGAGGCAGCGGGGAGGGGTTACGGTTAGGCAGTGGGCCCGCTGGCGTTGTCTCGTCCACCTTCCGGAGAACTGTAGAATGCGCACCCCGCTAGTCGGTACTCTTGCCGTCGCCCTGCCGCTCGTCGCCTCGGCCACCCTCGCCGGCGAGGCGGCCGCCCAAGGAACTCCCATGTCCGTCTACGACTTCAAGGTGAAGACCATCGACGGCAAGGACGCCTCGCTCGCGCAGTACAAGGGCAAGGCACTCCTCATCGTCAACACCGCTTCGCAGTGTGGCTACACCCCGCAGTACGCCGGGCTCGAGGCCCTGTACCAGAAGTACAAGGACCAGGGGCTGGTGGTGCTGGCCTTCCCGTCGAATGACTTCGGCGGTCAGGAGCCGGGGAGCAACGCCGAAATCAAGAAGTTCTGCGAGCTCAAGTACAAGACGACGTTCCCGCTCTTCGAGAAAATCGATGTGAAGGGCGACTCGGCCGCGCCGCTTTACAAGTACCTCACCAGTCTTCCAGGAAAGCAGGGCGGTCCCATCACATGGAATTTCAACAAGTTCCTGGTGGCGCCCGACGGCACCGTGGTGGAGCACTTCGACAGCAAGACCGACCCGACGGGCGCGGTGCTGACACAAAAGCTCGAGCAAGTCCTGCCGAAGTCCTGAGGCAGCCCGGGGACCACCGCCGCGGGAGGCGTCCGGTCAGCCGCCGGCCCCTCCCCGGCGTGCTGTGCGCGTTGCTCCTCGGCACCGGCAGTGCCTGGGCCTCGGACGCCCTCGTCCAGGTCGGCCTTCCGGACCGGCCCTGGAAGCTGCTGGTGGAGCTTCCGGGCTTTGAGATGAGTCCGGTGCAACATCTCAAGGGCGGGGCGCGGGTGTCCGGCACCGCCGAGCGCGCTGGCCTGGTCGTTTCCATGACGTTGGTGACCAGCCCGGACGACCCCAGCCCACGCTCCTGCCGGGACCATGACTGGGCGGGCCGGCAGCTCGCCCAGCCGCTGCGCGAGGACACCCGCCTTTCCCAGCAAGGCGACCGGGCGCGCGTGGAATTCATCGTCCCGGAGAGCGCGGGCGAAACGGTGCGCGAGAAGCACGTCCTGCTCTACCTGCAGCGTGACGGCGTCTGCGCCATCGTCCATCTCTACAAGTTGCGCTACCAGCCCAGCGACGCGGCCATCCTGGAAACGGTGCTTGCCTCGGTCCGGCTCGGCGGCTGACAGCGGCGGTCCGCCCCCGCGCGCGCCGTCAGTCGTTCTTGGGGACGACTTCGATGTTCACCAGCGCCGTGGGCCCCGGGACGGCGGCTCCAGCACGGCAGAAAGTGCGCCCGGGCTTGAGGCCGGTAATGACGAGTTGATTGTTCTCCGCCGTCGCCGAGCGAATCGTCACCCGGGCCACCGTCAGGTCGTCGCAGTTCAGCCCCTTGGCGTGGCCAACATCCACCACCACCGTCTTTCCGACCTCGACGCTGACCGAGTCGTCGGCCCACGCCGGCGCTGAGGTGAGCAGGACGGCGAGCGCGAAGGGCAGGGGTGGTCGCTTCATGACGGGCAATACCTCACTGGCTGCGGGAATGCGGATGCGGTCGGGCCGCGGTGGGCGCGCCCGCATCGGGCGCGGCGGCGGAGGCGTCATGGCTGAGCGCCAGGGCGATGCGCTTCTGCAGCGCGGCCTTGTTCTTGGACGTCCGGACTGCGGCACGAAGCTCGGTCAACAGGGCCTCGTGCCGCTGGCTGAGGTTGGCGAGCGCGCTCTCCTTGTCCTTCAGCTGGTCCGCCAGGGCCGAGCGCGCCGCGCCCACTTCCTCCAGCTTCTGTGACAGGTCCATCGACTGGCGCAGGGCGTCCTTCCTGTCCTGCTCCAGCCGACCGGTGCGGGCGCCGTACTCCTCGGCCAGCCGCTGCGCATTGAGGGTCCGAGCCGCCTGGTCGTCGACGACCTTCTTCCCGTAGACGAAGACGCCCCCCAGCACCGCCACCGCGATGAAGGCCAGCAGCCAGGGCAGCAGCGCGCCGGCCGTTCGCGGACGACGCTCGGGCTCGGGAGTGGGAGGGTCGAGCTGAGGGGGACCTCCTGGGAGGTCGAGTAGGTCGGACATCCAGGGCTCCTCGTCTGGGCCCCGAGTCTAGTGGAAATCGCGGCCGGGGTGCCCCCTGTGCGATGATCTCCACCGATGATTCAAATGTTTCACGTCACCAAGTCCTACCCGGGCGACCCCCCGGTGTTGACGGACGTGAATCTCACCATCGACAAGGGTGAATTCGTCTTCCTGACCGGGCCCTCCGGGGCCGGGAAGACGACTCTGCTGCGGCTGGTGTTCTGCGACGAGAAACCCACCCGGGGGCAGATTCTGGTGGGGGGACGCAACGTCGCGCGCATCCGCGCCGCCTCCGTGCCCTACCTCCGGCGCAACATCGGCGTCGTCTTCCAGGACTTCAAACTTCTTCCCCACCGGACGGTGCTGGACAACGTTGCCTTCACTCTCGACGTCCTCGGCACGCCGCGCTCCGAGTCCCGGGAGCGCGTGCTGCGCATGCTCAAGTTGGTTGGGCTGCAGCACAAAGCGGAGTCGCTGCCGCTGAAATTGTCCGGTGGTGAGCAGCAACGCATCGTCATCGCGAGAGCGCTGGTCAACGACCCGACCATCCTGCTGGCGGATGAGCCGACTGGAAATCTCGACCCTGGACTGACGGTCGAGATTCTGGACCTCCTCTGTGAGGTGAATGTGCGCGGGACGACGGTGGTGGTTGCCACCCACGACGCGACGCTGCTCGAGCGCTACCAGAAGCGGGTCATTCGTCTGGAGCGCGGGCGGGTGGTCTCCGACACCGCCCAGGCCCAAGCCGTTCGTCGCACCGCCTAGCAGGCGGAGGGGAGAAGCCGAGGCCAGATGGGTGGAGTCGCGAAGGCGGAAGTCTTCTGGCGCTCGGCGCTGCAGGGCATTCGCCACCAGCCCTTTCCGCATGCGGTGGCGGTGCTCACCCTGGGCATCGCCCTCTTTTCGCTGGGTCTCGGCCGCGCCGGCTCGCTGGCGGTCGAGCACCTGCTCAAGAGCCTCGGGACGGAGGTGCAGGTGACGGTGTGGCTGCGGCCGGCGGCTCCGCTGGCCGACGTGGATGTGCTGACCGCCTCCCTGCGGGCACGGGGCTTCGGGGTGCAGCTGGTGACGCCCCGGGCCGCGGTGGAGCGATTGACCCGCGAGCTCGGACCGGCGGCAGACGCCCTCCGGGGGCTGACCGGTGAGCCGTTGCCCCCCTCGCTCGAGCTGCAGGTGCCCCCGGCCTGGCGTGACCCAGCTGCGCTGCGCCAGCTTGCCGAAGAGCTGCAGAAGCAGGCCCCGGTGACCGCGGTGGATTGGGGCGAGGCGGCGGTGGAGCGCCTCGGCGCGTTGGCCCGCGCGCTGCGCTGGGGGGGCATGTTCGCCTTCGCCGTGCTCCTCTGCGCGACGGTGGTGGTGGTCAGCGCGACGCTGCAGCTGGCGATTTATGCGCGGCGGGAGGAAGTCCAAATCCAGAAGCTCGTCGGTGCGACGGACCGCTTCGTCCGGGCGCCGTTCCTTATTGAGGGCCTGCTGCAGGGGGTGGCGGGCGCCGCGCTGGCACTGGTCGGCCTGGCCGCGGTGCTGCACTGGGTGGCGCCCCAGCTCGAGACGCTGTTCGCTTTTCTCCGGGTCCCCAGCCCGGGCGCCGCGCTGTGGGGGCTTCGGAGCACGCTCGAGCTGCTGGGCGTCGGGGCATTGCTCGGGCTGTCGGGCAGCTTCCTCGCCGTGAGCCGGGCCCTGCGCGCATGAGGCGGGCGTGGTTGCTGCTGGCGGTGCTGCCGTTGGGGACCGCACGGCCGGAGGACGTCCGGGCCGAGCGCAGCCGCGGGGAACAGCGCCTGGCCGCACAGCGCTCGGCCCTGGCGCTGCTGCAGGCGCAACGGGGGGGCACCCTGGCGGTGCTCGACGTCTATGAGCGACTGGCCCGGGGGGCGGCGTCGCGGGCCGAGACGCTGGCCGCCCAGGTGCGTGCCCTTCGGGGACGGCTGGCCACCGTCGAGGTTCAGGAGGCCCTGGCGCGGGCCGTCCTCGAGACGCGGGTGCACCAGATGGAGCCACGCCTCTGGGCGCTGGACCGCCTCACCCGGAGGAGTGCCCTCGAGGTATTGCTTCCGGCGCACGACCTCGCCTCGCTGGTCTGGCGGACGCGGGCCCTGGCCACCCTGGTCCAGGGCGACGTGGCGGCGCTCGAGGAGATGCGCGCGGTGGAGGAGTTTCAGCGGGCTTCGCTGGCCGAGCTGGACGGGTTGAAGGTCTCGCTCGCCGAGCGGCTGGACGGGCTCCGGGAGGAAAGCGCGCTGGCCAACGAGCAAAAAGGCGAGTTGTCCGAGGCACTGCTGCTCTTGCAGGCCAAGGCGCGCGCCAGCCGGGGCGTTCTCGCCGAACTGGACCGGGCCCAGAGTCGTCTCGACCAGCTGGTGGCGGAACTCGATGCGCGCCCGGAAACCAGTGGGTTCGGCGCTCTGCGCGGACGCCTTCCGCTTCCAGCCCCCGGGCACATCGAGGCGGGCTTCGGCAAGGTGCTCGAGCCGCGCTTCAACACCGTGACGTTGCGTCGCGGCATCGACATCCGTGCCCCGAGCGGCACACCGGTGCACGCGGTGGCGCCGGGCACCGTCGTCTGGACCGGGTGGATGCGCGGTTACGGAAACGTCGTGATTGTCGACCACGGCGACGGCTACCACTCGGTGGTGGCACACTTGGCCGAGGTGATGCGGGCGCTCGGCGCGCACGTCTTCGAAGGGGACGTGCTGGGCACGGTGGGTGACACCGGCTCGCTGCAGGGTCCGTTGCTCTACTTTGAGATTCGCCGCCAGGGCCTGGCCGTCGACCCGGCTCCGTGGCTCGGCTCTGCTGCCTACAGCCGGGCCGCCGGCGCGGACACGGCGGCAGCGCATGGCGAAGTGCGCTAGGAAGGCGCGGGAAGATGGACCTTTTGGAGACTCTGCACACTGTGGTGCGCCGGGCGCTGGTGGCGCGGGGCGTCGAATCGTCCACCCAACGTGTCGGCGGGCATGCCGTCCATTTCTACCGGCTGGCCGGACGCGGCGCGGGGACGCCGGTGCTGCTGGTCCACGGGCTGGCTGGCAACGCCAACGGCTTTGCCCGCATGTTCTTCGGCCTGGCGGCCCGCTTCTCATGCGTCTACGCCATTGACCTTCCCGGCAATGGCTTTTCTCCCCTTCCGCCGTCCGGGCCGCTTGCCCTGGATGAGCACCTGGCCGTCCTGCACGGTTTCTGCCAGCAGGTGGTGAAGGAGCCGGCGCTGGTGGTGGGCAACTCGCTCGGCGGGGCGCTGGCGCTGACGCTGGCGGCCGACCATCCCGAGGACGTCCGCGCGCTCGGGCTACTGGCTCCAGCCGGGGCCCGGCTGCCGCCGGAACGCTTCGCGGAGTTGATGGGGCGGCTCGAGGTCCATACCGCCCGTGACGGACTGGCCTTCACCCGGCGCCTCTTCCACCGTGCGCCGGTGACTGCCCTCCTCTTCGCCCCGCAGATGCCCAAGGTGCACAACACCCCGGCAGTGCGGGCCATCCGCGCGAAGGCGACGGTGCAGGACCACCTCTCCCCGGAAACGCTGGCCCGGGTGGAGGTCCCGACGCTGCTTCTGTGGGGCGGCAGCGAGAAGCTGCTGCCGGCGGAGATGCTGGCCTATTTCCGGGCCCACCTGCCGGCGAGCGCCCGCATCGAGGTGGTGGACGCGGTGGGGCACGTGCCGCAGATGGAGCGGCCCCGTGAGACGGTGCGCCGCCTGGGGGACTTCGCGGCGGAGGTTGGCCTGCTCGGAGTCACCGGTGGGGTGCGTCCGCTTTCCGGCCCGTCCGCAGGAAGTGGTTCAGCTCGCGCTCCCAGTCCTGCATGAAGCGGGCGTAGTGGGCCTCGCTCATCTCCAGGATGCGTGCATTGCCGCCTTCGGAGAGCGCGGTGTAGCAGTAGCGGACCTCGCCGCGCGTCCGGCCCTCGGGCAGGGGGAGGAGGGTGATGCTCAGCTCCACCAGGAGCACGGCGGGGCGCAGGTGCGTGTACGCGACCCGGAGGTTCACGGTGTCGAAGGTCTGCAGCACCCACAACGTTTCGTTCCCGCCGGGCGAGTGCGTGACAAAAAGGGTGCCTTCGCCATTGCCTGGAGCCTGCCAGCGGATGTCCGGCGCCCAGTCCACAGCCCAGGCCTTCTCTCCGAGCGGCGTCAGCAGGGGCAGGACCTGCTCCGCTGGCGCCTGCCACGTTTGGATGCCCACGCGCGTGGCCCGCGCCAGCGGGACCTCGGCGGCCGGGGCGGTGGCCAGGACTTCGGCAGCAACCGGCAGGGCAAGTTCGGAGGTCACGGGGAGACTCCCTTCGTTCGGGTGGGCCGGCGCCTTGGTTCGGTTGCGTCCTGCAGCGCCTGCAGGGCGACGCGGACGGCGTGGGCGTCCCGCTCGCTGAGCTGGCGCAGGGCCGCGACTTCCAGCGCCGCCAGACGGCGGTGCACCCGTGCCGCCACCACGCTGCCGGCCGGCGTCAGCGAGACGAGGAAGGAACGGCGGTCCTCCGGCCGCGTCGTGCGCACCACGTACCCGCGGCTCTCAAGCCGGTCGAGGTAGGTGGTGAGCGAGGAGCGCTTGTGGGCAAAGGCCCGGTGCAGTGCCGCCACCGAACAGGGGCCAGCTTCGGCCAGGTGTGCGAGCAGGTGCGCCTCGCCCTGGGAAACTTCCACGGGCGGCTGGGCCGCCTGCAGCCAGAGGCCGATGCGGTGGGTGGCCCGGTGGACGGCGGGGATGAGCACCAGGCGGCGGGGTGGGGACGTCATCCGCCAGCGTATAGTACGTATACGTACTAATTGCCAGCCCCCCGGGCGGTGGGCCGCGCCGGGTCGGCCGGGGGCCGCCCCGCTGCTCTCGCCGCGGGGTCGCACCCCGCACGGCCCGTGGACTAAGCTGCAGGGCTCCGTGTCTTTCCTCCGTTGTGCCTCTGTGGTGTGGCTGGTTGCCGCGCAGGCTGGCGCCGCTCCGCCCATGCCGCCCGCGGCGGCGCCGCCTTCCGCCCAGGCAGAGACGACGACGTACAAGCAGCTCGAGCTCTTCGCCCGCGTCCTCAGCTACGTGCAGAACAACTACGTGGAGAAGGTGGACGACAAGCAGCTCATCTACGGCGCCATCAAAGGGATGCTCGACACGCTGGACCCGCACACCGTCTTCATGCCCCCCGACGTCTTCAAGGAGATGAAGATTGACACCTCCGGCGAGTTCGGCGGGCTGGGACTCGACATCGCCAAGAAGGGAGATGTGCTGGTGGTGGTTGCCCCGGTGGACGACACGCCTGCGGCGCGTGCCGGTGTGCGCGCCGGCGATGAGATTCTGGCCATCGACGGCGAGAGCACCCGGCTGATGGACGTGGCCCGCGCGGCCGCCAAGATGCGCGGGCCGGCCGGCAAGCGGGTGACGCTGACGTTGATGCGCGCTGGCTTCACCCAGCCGCAGGACATCACCATCCTGCGGGACCACGTGCGGATTGTCTCGGCCGAGGGAACCCTGTACGGGACCATCGGCTACGTACGGCTGAAGAACTTCCAGGAGCGCACCGACCTCTACCTGAAGCGGGAACTCGACCGGCTGCGGACGCTCAACGGCGGGCATGAGTTGCGCGGGCTGGTGCTCGACCTGCGCAACAACCCCGGTGGCCTGCTCGACCAGGCGGTGGCAGTGAGCGACCGCTTTCTTCCTGGCAAGCTCACCATCGTCACCACCCGCGGGCGCGGACCGCACAACGTCACCGAGGAGAAGAGCCACGACCGAGACACCGAGAAGCCCTACCCGCTGGTGGTCCTGGTCAATGGCGGCTGTGCCTCGGCGGCGGAGATTGTCGCCGGCGCCCTGCAGGACCACGCCCGAGCGCTCATCGTCGGCACCCCCACCTTTGGCAAAGGCTCCGTCCAGACGGTCATTGAGCTGGAGGACGGCAGCGGCCTGAAGCTCACCATCGCGCGCTACTTCACCCCCAAGGGCCGCAGCATCCAGGAGTCTGGTATCCAGCCCGACGTCGTCGTCCCCGACAGCCGCGACGGCGCCACCCCGCACGTGTCCCGCGAGAAGGACCTTCGGCACCACCTGCGCAACCCGGGGGCCGTGGACGCCCGGCTTCCCCGGGTGCTGCAGGCGCATGACTGGCCGGTGACGGCCGCCCTCAACGACGAGCAGCTGCGCCTGGCCCTCAACTACCTGCACGACCTGTCGGGCGAGCCGCCGGGACGGCCAACGGCCTCCGCCAGCCCTGGTGTCACGGCCAACCCGCCCGCCGCCCTAGGCGGGGCCCGCGCCGGGCCTGCTAGCCCTCCGGCAGCCGGACGCACCCCGTGAAGGCCGCCGGGCGGCCCCCTGCTGGGGCGTGACGCAAACGGTCAGGTTTGCCGGGCCAACGCTGCTAAGCCATCGGAATCGCTAGAATCGTTTGACAGCAGAGGGTCCCATCCCTATTGTCCCGCGCCGCCGCGTCCAGGGAAGGGGAGCGGCAGACATCCGAGACGCCAGCCGTTGGGCCCTGGGGCTGGGGCCTGAGGGGTTATTTCGTCCCTCGGCGGTCGTGAAGCGAACCGCGGGAAGGGTTCCCGCGGGAGGGGCCTGCGCCAAAGATGACCACGGTCGAATTCGTTTTCCTCGGCGTCTACTTCGCCGTCCTGTGCGTTTTGGCCGTGTACGGGTCACATCGCTACCGGATGGCATTTCTGTATTACCGCCACAAATTCAATCTTCCGACGCCCAACGGCCGCCTGGCTCGGCTGCCACGGGTCACCATCCAGCTGCCCGTCTACAACGAGATGTATGTCGTGGAGCGGCTGATTGAGGCGGTCTGTCGCATCGACTACCCGCGGGACCTCCTCGAGGTCCAGGTGCTGGACGACTCGACCGATGAAACCACCGGCATCGCCCGCGCGGCGGTGGAGCGCGCCCGGGCGCATGGCACGGACATCTCTTACGTCCACCGCACCAACCGCCGGGGCTTCAAGGCGGGAGCGCTGGCCCATGGCCTGACGCTGGCCACCGGCGAATTCGTCGCCGTCTTCGACGCCGACTTCGTCCCAACGCCGGATTTCCTCGAGCGCACCGTGCCCTTCTTTGCCGACGAGAAGGTGGGCATGGTGCAGGTGCGCTGGGGACACCTCAACCGCGACTTCTCCATCCTCACCCAGGCCCAGAGCATCTTTCTCGATGGGCACTTCATCATCGAGCACACCGCGCGCAACCGTTCGGGCTGCTTCTTCAACTTCAACGGGACGGCGGGCATCTGGCGCTGCAGCTGCATCACCGACGCCGGCGGCTGGCAGCACGACACCCTCACCGAGGACCTGGACCTGAGCTACCGCGCCCAGCTGCGGGGGTGGCAATTCGTGTTTCTCCCGGAGGTGGTCTCACCGGCCGAGGTGCCGGTGGACATGAACGCCTTCAAGAGCCAGCAGCACCGCTGGGCCAAGGGCTCCATCCAGACGGCGCGCAAGCTGCTCCCCACCATTCTGCGGAGCAACCTGCCCTTCGCCGTGAAGCAGGAGGCCTTCTTCCATCTCACCAACAACCTGGCCTACCTGCTGATGGTGCTGCTGTCCGTGTTGATGCCGCTGTCGATGGTGGTCCGCTTCAACCACGGCCTCTACTCGACCCTCTTCCTGGACCTGCCCTTCTGCATCACCGCCACCGCCTCGGTGTGCTTCTTCTACATCACCGCGCAGCGGGAGCAGGGCCTCAACTGGTGGGAGCGCATCCGCTACCTCCCCTTCCTCATGTCGCTCGGCATCGGGCTCGCCATCAACAACGCCAAGGCGGTGGTCGAGGCGCTCCTCAGCCAGGAGAGCGGCTTCACCCGCACCCCGAAGACGGGCAGCGAGGGCAAGGATGTCCTCGGTCCGGTGAAGCGCAGCTACCGCGGCCAGAAGACGCTGATGCCGGTGGTGGAGCTGTGCTTCGGCCTCTACTTCACCGGAGCGCTGTGGTTTGCCGTGGACGCGGGCATCTGGACGTCGGTTCCCTTCCTGGTGCTTTTCCAGGTGGGCTTTCTCTACGTCGGACTGATGAGCCTCTTCCAGGGAAGGATGCCCGTCCGGCGCGAAGTCCGCGTTGCCGTAACGGCCGAAGCGTAAGTCGCCCCCGGGGGCCCACGCATTCCCACCCCTGGCCCCCCTTGGGCACTCGCCGCCGCTGCCAAGCGGTTAGCCCTGGCCTGCGTCTGCTGGCACGCGCACCAGCCGGTGCAACCGGTGGACGCCGGGCTCGACCGGCCGACAGGCCCCATCCACCCGCATGCGCTCGACGGTGGACACCACCAGCCCGGCATCGGCGCAGCTGACGACTTCGGCCGCGAAGAGCGCCACGCACCCGGCGTCGCCCTGCAGGCGGCCGACCCCCACCGCCCCGACGAAGCTGCCCGGGGAACGCACCAGCACCAGCTGCGAGGTCTCCGTCCCCCCGTCGGCCCAGGCGTGCTGCACCTCCAGGATGACGACGCCGCCGTCATCCCGCGCCAGGTAGCGGAAGCGGTCGTCCTCGCTGTGACGCCACACCCCGGAGAGGTCCACCGGGCAGCCCGCCAGGGGACTGGGCGGGGGGGGCGGGCGCGCCGCTGGCTCGGGGGGCGGCGCCGGCGGGGCGGCACAGCCGCAGGCCAACAGCAGCAAGAAGCAGGAGCGCACGCCGGCGGGACAGGCTAGCCCACCTTCAACCAGGGGGCGGCACACGCGTCCTTCGCCGGGCGTCCAGCCAGCCGGCGAGCAAGCCGAGAAGGGGTGCCTGCAGCAGCCAGGTGGCCGCCAGAAGGTGGGTCGGCGGAACCTTACTGCCCAGTAGCTGGCCGGGAAGGGCCACCGCCGCCACGCCGGCCAGAAGAAGGGCCATTCCCCAGGGAAAGCCGCCGGGTGTCGCGCGACGGTACAGCCACAGGCCCAAGGCAGCCAGGGCCACCTCCAGGGCCAGGGCCCACGGCATCCACCGCCAGAGGCCCAGCCCCACCCGGGGCGAGTCCGGGCCCAGCAGGGGGAGCTCCGGCACGTGTTCGACCGCGTCGCAGAGGAAGTGCGAGGCCACCGCCAGGGCCACCACCAGCGCGCCCGCGGCCCGCGCCGGCCCGCGCAGAAGCGCCGCTGCCAGGGCGGCGGCCAGTGCCGACCAACCCAGGGTGGCGAGCAGCCCGTGGGACCAGGGGAAGGTGAAGGTGAGGAAGTGTGCCCGCGCGAAGTCGGCTGGGACGTGGACTTCCTCCAGGCCGGCGAGGACGAAGACGCCGAGAAGCCAGTCCAGCGCCAAGGCGCCCGCCACCAGGACGCCGGCGTTGCAGGAAGGCGCGGCGCGCTTGAGGGCGAGCCCGACGCCGACATGTCCAAGAAACATTTCGGACGACTCCCCCGGGGGGCGTTGCGGGCCTGGCGAATCCCCGACCTACTGCACGCCGGGACGGGGGCGCCAGAGGCAACCATGGGGAGTCGGGCAGGCGGGGGCGCACGTGCCCCCCGGGCCCGGGCTGCTAGCATGGGCGGCGCATCATCCATGCGCTCCACCGTCTCCCTCCTCGCGCTCTGGCTTGCCCTGCAGCCGCCGGCGAGGGCCGCGGAGCTAACGCCGCCGGAAATCCAGGCGTGCCTCACCTCGCTGCGCGAAGGCGAGCGTGGGCGTGCCGAGGCGGTGCTCGGCCGCTTGGAGGCGCTGCCCTTTCTGCAGGCGGACCTGGTCGTGGAGCCGGCCGACCGCAGTGTGACGGGCCGGGTCTCCCTTGTCTGGACGGCCAAGGCAGCCAGTCATTCGCTGGAGCTGCGCCTCACGCCCAACGCCTTCGGGAGTACCCCGGTGCGGCTGCACCAGCCGTTGGTAAATGGGGAGCCGGCCACCCTGGTGCCGGTGGCGGCTGACCTCGTGCGGGTGGAGTTCCCGAGGGCGCTTCCAGCCGGCGAGCCGGTGCGGGTGGAGCTTCAGCTGCTGGCGCGTGTCCCGCGCGGAGAGGAGGGCAGCTCGCCCCTGTCGGCGCTCGCGCCGAGCGGCGCCGGGGGCCGGGCGGACCACGGGGCCTTCGCCGCCTACCCGGAAGCGCTGAGTTTGGTCGGCATCCTCCCCCGGCCCCCCGTCACCTTGCCGGACGGGAGCCGGGGCGCTGGCCCCACCGGGATTGGGGACCTCGCCCTGTACGACGCGGCCAATGTGCTGCTCTCCGTCACCGTCCCGGCCGGCTGGCAGGCGGTGTCGGCCGGCGCGGCGCTGGGCGAGACGACGACTGCCCAGGGAGCAATCCGCTTTCGCTTCGGCATCGCCGCGGCGCGCGACGTGGCGCTGCTGGTGACGCGAGGCTACCGAAGCGCACGCCGCGAGGTGTCTGGCGTCACGGTGGAAAGCCTCTTCCCGGCGGAACTCGCCCGTCCCGCCGAGCGGCTGTTGGATGAGGCGGCGGAGCTCCTGGCCGCGATGGAGCGCCGCCTCGGCCCCACGCCCTTACCGGACGCTGCGGCTGGTGGCGGCGCCCCTCACCGGCGGGGCCGGCGGCATGGAGTTTCCCGGTCTGGTGACGCTGTCCACCCCCCTGGTGCAACTTGCCGAGCACCCCGGGCGCAGCCTGGGCCTTTCCGAGGCCGACGTGCCCACTGGCGCCACGGAAACCCTGGGCGCCCTGGTGGACTTCGCCCTGGCCCACGAGTTGGCCCACCAGTGGTTTCCGGGTCTGGTCGGCTCAGACCCCATCGCCGCACCGGTGGTGGACGAGGCCCTGGCGCAGGCGGTGGCGCTGCTGGCCGTCGAGTGGACGCGCGGCGCCGAGGCCGCCCGGGCGGCGGACGCCCAGCAGGTGAGCGGCGCCTACCGCATGTGGCGCATGCTGGGGGGGCAGGACGCCGCCGCGGACCGGGCGACGTCGGCCTTCCCGGACGAGATGACGTACGCCGCCCTGGTGTACGGCAAGGCGCCCGGGCTGCATGCCCGGCAGCGGGCGCTGCTGGGGGACAGCGTCTTCGTCCGGGACCTGCGCGGCTACGTCGACGCCCACCGCTGGGGATGGGCGGATGCCCATAGCCTCACTGCCCTGCTGTCCCAGCGGCACCCGGGCCAGGCCGAGACGCTGCAGGCGCTGCAGCGACGCTGGTGGTCCGAGGCCCATGGCGACGAGGACCTCGGCGCAGCGGAGGTCTCGGGCCTGCCGTCGGAGGCCGAGGTGGAGAAACTGATGCGGCAGATAGAGCACTAAAGCTGAGGGCAGCGCTTCAGTGCGCGAAGAGCGCCTGGACGAATTCGGACGGCGAGAAGGGGCGCAGGTCCTCCACCTTCTCCCCGACGCCCACCCAGGAGACGGGCAGCTTCAACTCGTCGGCGATGCCGATGATGACGCCGCCCTTGGCCGTGCCGTCGAGCTTGGTGAGGACGATGGAGGTGACGCCCACCGCCTCGCGAAAGCGCTGCGCCTGGGCGATGGCGTTCTGGCCCACCGTGGCGTCCAGGACGAGCAGCACCTCGTGAGGAGCTCCGGGGAGGGCCTTGCCCAGGACGCGCTTGATTTTCTGCAGCTCCTCCATGAGCGGCGCCTTGGTGTGCAGCCGGCCGGCCGTGTCGGCCAGCACCACGTCGGCATGGGAGGCCACCGCCTGCTGCACCGCCTGGTAGACGACGGCGCCCGGGTCCGAGTCTTCAGCGCCCTTCACCAGCTGGGCCCCGGCGCGCTCCGCCCAGATGTCGAGCTGCTCCGTGGCGGCAGCTCGGAAGGTATCCCCGGCGGCCAGCACCACCTGCTTTCCGGCCCGGGCCAGCCGGGCCGCCAGCTTGCCGATGGTGGTGGTCTTCCCGGCGCCGTTGACGCCCACCACCATCACCACGTGTGGCGGGCCACCGCCTTGCAGAGACTTGGGCGCCGGCAAGTCCACCATGCGGGCCACCTCCGCCTCGATGAGCGCCTTCACCCGGGAAGCATCGGCCAGCTCGCTGCCCCGGGCCTGCTCGCGGGCCGTCTCCACCAGCCGGGCCGCCGTGCGCACGCCAATGTCCGCGGTGAAGAGGGCCTCCTCCAGTTCGGCCAGCACCGCCGCGTCGACTTTCCGGTTCCCCCCGAGGACGCCGTTGAGGCGCGCCACGAAGCCCGAGGTGCGGGTTTTTTCCAAGCCGGCGGCCAGCGTCTGTCCGGCCTCGGCCTGCAGGCGCGCCTGGGCGGCCTCCGCCGCGGCCTTGGCGGCCCGGGAGGCCTGCTCGTGCGCCCGGGCTTCGGCCTGCCGCTGCAGCCGGACGGCTTCCGCGTCGGCGGCGGCCCGGGCCGTGCGCGCCTCCAGTGCCACGGCCTTCTCCGCCCGGTAGGCCACGCGCTTGGCCTCCTCCTCGGAGGCCTTGAGGCGGCGGGCCTCTGCTTCCAGCGCGGTCCGGCTGGCCGGGTCGGCGGCGCGCTCGGCCAGATCGGCCCGCTCGGCGGCCAGGGCGGCTGCGCGCCCGCGGGCCGCTTGCGCCTGGGCGCGGTGCTGGGCGGCCTCGGCGCTTTCCGGGGGCAGCCGGCGGCTGCAGCACCGCCGAGGCCGGTGGGGCGCCGCCGCGCCGGCGCCTTCGCCACAGGAGAAAGGCCAGGACGGCTGCGCCTAGCCCTACGCCCAGCGCGGTGAGGGTGGTCGCGTCAAGGCCCAAGGGCGCCGAGAGGGCAAGCAGGTGGAAAGGGGCGGCCGGCATGGGGGCGCCTCGAATACAACAAGACGCTGGCAGTTGCAGCGTCGAGCGCCTAATGGTGCAAGTGCACACACCCCCATGCGACACCTCCGTCTCCTCCTCGCCCTCCTCCCCTTAGGCTGCATCGTCGAAGCGCCCGGGGGGAGCAAGCAGTCGCCCGGTGCGTCGGCGGCGACGGCGCGCCCCGGCAGTCGCCCGGCCGGCGTACGCAATGGCGCCAACTTCGACGGGAAGGTGGAGCTGTTGGCCGCCTCTTTCAACCCGCCGGTGCTGACCCCGGGGGACGTGAGCGAGGTGAAGCTGTACTTCCGCGTGCTGCAGCCGCTGGCCGAGGACTGGCAGGTCTTCGTCCACGCCGAGGACCCGGAGGGCAAGGGGGCGCGTACCAATTACGACCACGTCCCGGTGGGCGGCAAGCGCCCCACCAGCACCTGGCGCGTCGGGGAAACCATCGAGGACACCTTTGCCATTGGCCTTCCGGCGGGCAGCACCCAGCGGGCAGTGGACCTCTGGGTGGGCTTCTGGCTGCCGCGCACGGACGGGCGACTTCCGGTGAGGGCCCCCGAAGGCGTGCGCACCGACAACAACCGTGTGCTGCTGGCCCGGGTGCTGGCGCAGCCGTAGAAAACAGCGCCGGAGTGGCCCTGTAAGCCGAGTTCTGTTCGCGGCAGAGCGTCCTGCCGCGCGGCGAACATTCCTCTAGGGCCCCGGTTGCCCGGGGACCTCCTCAGCGAGCGACCCGGAGGCATCGGGGCGGGCAACCCCGGTCCGTCCCTCACGGGGCGGACAGCCTCCCTATTGGCTCTTGCTCCAGGTGGGGTTTGCCGTGCCGTCCAAGTCACCCTGGACGCGGTGCGCTCTTACCGCACCGTTTCACCCTTACCCCGTGGCGGTAACCGGGCCGGGCGGTTTCTTTTCTGTGGCACTGTCCTGCGACTCGCGCCGACTGGTCGTTAACCAGCACCCTGCCCTGTGGAGCTCGGACTTTCCTCCCGCCCCAGGCCGTACCAGCCTGAAGCCAGCGTTCACCCGGGCCACTCCGGCAAGGGGAGGCTCTAGCAGGAGGCGGGCCCGGCGCGCCAGCCAGGCCTCCCCGCAGGGGGCGAAACCCGCTACACCGGCTGGCCGTCCAGGCGCTCGTCAATGGCGCGGTTGCTCATCGCGTCGGCCTCGACGTTCTCTTCCCGCGGCAGGTGTGTCAGGCGGTGTCGAGGAAAGGAGGCGAGCAGCGTCCGGGCCTCCTCGTACAGGGGCCGCAGGGTGGCACTCTTCACCTGGTAGCGCCCGCCCAGTTGCCGGATGAGGAGCTGACTGTCGGCCACCAAGTCGACTTCCTCCGCCCCCAGCGCGCGCGCTCGTCGGAGCCCGAGAATGGCGCCCATGTACTCGGCGTGGTTGTTGGTTTGCCGGCCCAGGTACAGCCCCAGACGTTCCACCACCTCGCCGGAGGGCAACGCCAGCACCGCCCCGGCGCCGGCCGGGCCTGGGTTGCCGCGGCTGGCCCCATCCGAGAAGACGCGCAAGTGGCGGCGCGGGTGGTGCGAGGAGGCCCCCGAAGGGCTGCCCTGCTTGCTTTGCGCGCCGGCGCCTGGCGGCCTGCCGTTCGCGGCCTCCAGCGTATCGGCCGCCGCCAAAAGCAGGCCACGCGCGCCCGCCGCGTCGAGGCCGGGGAGGGCCAGCAGGGTAGCTTCCAGGGCCTCCAGGCGGGCGATGGCCCGCAGCAGCTGCGCCTGGGACGTCTCCGCCGCGCTCATCCCTTGGCGGCAGGGGCCCGGGCCGGCGCGGGCTCGATGGCCTCGGGCGCGCAAATAATCCGGTGGCAGGACGGGCAGACGTCCGTCCCCAGCGTCGTCTTGAGGGTGTTGTACAGCTGGGGCGGGACGTTCATGTTGCAGCCCTGGCAGGTGCCGGCCACCACCGTCACCAGCGCCGGCATTCTCCGCCTTCGCACCGTCTCGTAGCGCTGCAGCAGCGGCGCGTGGACTTGGGCTGCCGCGGCGGCGCGGCGGCTGTCGAGGCCCTTCACTTGGGCGGCGTAGTTCTCCGACTCGCGGCGCAGCTCGGCCAGTCGGCCGGCCACCTGCTCGACGCGGGCCAGGTGCTCCTGCTCCTTCTGCTTCACCGTCTCGCGCAGGGTGGCCATTCCCTTGCCGAGCTCGACCAGCTCCTCAGCCATGGTGAGATTGGCCTTCTTGGCGATGTCGATTTCGCGTGCCAACGCGGCGTATTCGCGGGTCGACCGCTGCTCCGCCAGGCGACCCTCCCACTTCTTCACCTTCTCCTTCTCGTCGGTGATGTTCTGCTCGAGGGTTCGGCGCTGCCGCTCGACGTCGAGGAGCCGGGCACGCTCGGCTTCCACCGCTCCACGTGCCGCACCCAGCTCGCGCTCGAGCTCTGCCATTTGTCTTGGGTACACCTCCGCGGCCTTGCGGAGTGCGGCGGACTCCAAGTCCAGCTTCTGGAGCTCTGCCAGGGCCATCAGTTTGTCCTGCACGGGGGGCCTTCTAACAGCAACCCCTCTGCGCGCCAACGCCCTCTTCGTCATGGCAAGTTTGGGCCCGTGCCCACCTTCCACCGACTTGCCCTTCCGGCGCTCCTCGGCGCCTCACTCGGCTGTCCCCAGCCGACACCGACCGCCGGGGATGCCGGCTCTCGCGCGGCGGAAGCGGCCGAGCGACGGCTCGACCGCCCCTCGACGCCCACTACCGCCGCGGCGGCGGCAAGCCTCAACGGCCGCGTCCTGTGGCACGGCCCGCCGCCCCTTTTGCCGGCGCTCGCCACCACCGCCTCCGTCCAAAGCGTCTGCGGCGCCTCGGTGGCCGACAATGCCTTCCGGGTGGATGGGGCGGGCGGGGTGGCGGACGTGGTGGTGTGGGTAGATGCGCCCGCCGAGCCGTCCCCGGTGGCGCAGCCCGGGCCCACCGTGGTGCTCGACCAGCGACGGTGCCTCTACTGGCCACCTGTCCTGGCGGCCCGGGCGGGCGGCAGTTTGCACATCCGTAACTCGGACCCACTCACCCACACTGTGCACGGCTTCGCGGCTGGGCAGACCGTCTTCAACGTGGCGATGCCACTCGAGCACATGGAGCTGCAGCGCCCGCTGCCTCAGGAGCCCCAGGTGCTGGACGTCCGCTGTGACGTGCACCCGTGGATGCACGCCGTCGTCCGCACTTTCGCGCATTCCCACTTCACCACCACCGGGACGGACGGCCGTTTCCAGCTGGGGGGCCTGGCCCCGGGCGAGGCAGTAGTCCACGTCTGGCACCCGCGGCTTGGCGAGGCCTCGCGGCGGGTGCAGGTGGGTGCAGCCGGAGCGGGCGTCGACTTCGACTTCGGGGGCAAGCCATGAGGTACTGCCCCCAGTGCGCCCGAGTGCTGCAGTCGCGCGAGCAGGGCGGCCGTGCCCGCAGCAGCTGCCCGGACGCGGACTGTGGCTTCGTCTTCTACGACAACCCGCTGCCGGTGGTGGCAGCGCTGGTGGAGCACGAGGGGCACGTGCTCTTGGTACGTAACCATGGCTGGCCGGAGAAGTGGTTCGGCCTGGTCAGTGGGTTTCTTGAGCGCGGGGAGACCCCGGCCGACGGCGCCCTGCGCGAGTTGAAGGAGGAAGTGGGCCTGGCCGGCGAGGTGGTGCGGCTACTCGGCGTCTACGCGTTCCCCGAGCGCAACGAAGTCATCATCGCCTTCCATGTGCGTGCCACCGGCACCATCGCGCTGGGCGAGGAAATCGCCGAGCTGCGGAAAGTCCTCCCGGAGCGCCTTCGCCCGTGGCCCTTCGGGACAGGACAGGCGGTGGCGGACTGGCTCGCCACCCGTGGGTAGCCCGAGACTCAGGCTTCGTCTTCTTCGACCTCGGCCTCGTCCTCGAACGTCTCGAGTTCCTCTTCCTCGACGACGCCCTCGGGTTCGGCGGGCACCACCGGCTCGATGACTTTGGGGACGGCCGCCAGGCGGCCCTTGCGGGGCTCCGGCGCCGGGCGGTTGGCCGGGCTCTGCTTCTGGTCCGCGCCACACTTCGGGCACAACGCCTCGGGCTTCTTGAGGTCGTAGAACTTGGTGCCACACTTGAAACAAACGTGCTTGCTGCCGAGGTCCTTCGCGGGCATTGCCCCCACCTGTTCTAAAGGGCGGCGTCCTTAGTGGCGCTTCCCCCCGAAGTCAACCGGCACGGGTTACCATGGGGGGAGGCGCTTGAGCATCCCCTGCGACAGCTGTGGACGCGCCCTCTCCCTGCCCAAGGGGGAGGGCCGGCCCGAGGCGGTGACGTGTCCGGAGTGCGGGGCGCGCGTCCGTGTCTCCGTGGGCCGGGCCTCCTGGGAGGATGCCGAGCCGGACCCGGTCCCCTCGGACCCCGACTGGTTCATCCTCGTGCAAACCAAGCAGGTGGGCCCCCTGGATGCCCGGGCCCTGGTGGACAAAGTCCGCACCGGCGAGGTGCATGGGCGCACCTTCGTCTGGCGGGATGGCTTCGACGGCTGGCGACGGGCGCTCGAAGTGCCGGAACTGCTTCCCGCGTTGGAGCAGGCCGGCTTCCCGGCCACTCCCGCCCACGGCCCCCTCACGCCGGCGGAGGGCCTTTCCCCCGCCGGCGGACGCACCCCACCGCGTGCCTCCACGCCTGCCACGCCTGCCAGAATTGCCAACGCCCCCCGCCGGCCGGGCGCCACCCCGGCCACCCCGGTGGCCCCGGCGGAGGAGCCGCTGGAACTGGACCTGGCCCGCGTGTGGCCCCGGGGACGGACGCCGCGGCCGGAGGCGGACTTCGTCCCCTCGGGGCTGCAGCGCCGCAGCCCCTGGAAGCTGGCCGTCGCGCTGTCGGCAGCATTGGTGCTGCCGGTGGGGGGGCTTGGACTTCTGGTGTCCCTGCGCAGGGACACGGTGCTGGTGACGGCGCACAGCGAGGCAACGGCGGACCCCGCCGCCGCCGCATCCACGCCGGCGCCACCGGTGCCGGTACCCCGCGTGCAGCGGCTGCGGGAGATGCTCCTCGGCAAGCCCGCCCCGCCCGCGCCGCCCGTCGCCGCCGCGGCGCCCCCCAAGCATCCGTCCCCGCCCCCGGAAGTGAAGGCGGCGCCGGCCAAGCCCCCCCCGGACGGGCCCAAGACGGCCGAACTGCGGGCCCTTTACGGGGACGCGCGCAAGCCGGACGTCGGCCCCCGGGTGCGACGCGCCGACACCTCGACGGCGGCGCGGGGGGGCGGCCCCAGCAACGAGGAGGTGGCGCGCGTCGTCGGCCAGACGCAGAGCGCCTTTCAGTCCTGCATCGAGGCGCAGCTGCGGAAAAACCCGGGCTTTCGGGGCGGCAAGGTCAGCCTTTTGGCCACCGTCGGCAGCTCCGGCACGGTGAAGCAGGTGCAGCTGGACCGACGGGACCTCGACGGGACGGACCTCGGCACCTGCCTCAAGGCCCGGGCCCGCCGCATGGTATTCGCGGCTTTCAGCGGTGGCGACGTGGACGTGGAAATTCCCCTCGTCCTCACTACCAGCCTTTGAATGCCTCTCTCGACTGGGCGGCGCTGCGCGCCTGGGCATCGGCCGTCGCGGCCTGGCCGGGCGGGCCAGTGTTTCCGTCCGCGCTGCGGCCCTCGGTTTTCGGCCTCCAGCGTCCAGGGGGGCCGGTGCCCCAGCTTCCCTCCGGCCCGGCGGCGGCAACGGCGCTGGAGTCGCCCGCGGCGCTCGGGCCCTACCTCGACCACACGCTGCTGCGGCCGGACGCGCTGGGGGCGGAGGTGCGGCAACTTGCCGCCGAGGCGGCGGCCCATGGCTTCGCCGGCTGCTGCGTACACCCGGCCCACGTCCGCGCCCTGGTGGACGCCCTCGGGGCCGCCCCGGTGGTGGCCATTTCCGTGGTGGGCTTTCCGCACGGGGCCCACCGGCCCGAGGTGAAGGCCTTGGAGGTACGGCTGGCGCTGGCGGACGGGGCCCGGGAATTCGACGCGGTGGCCGCCCTGGGAGCTCTGCGAGAAGGCGACGTGGACACGGCGCTTTCCGACATGGGCGCGGTGGTGGAGGCGGCCGGGCCGTGGCCGGTGAAACTCATCCTGGAGACGGGCCTTCTCAGCCGCCCGGCGGTGGCGCTGGGGGCCGGACTCGCCCTCATCGCCGGGTGCGCCGCGGTGAAGACGTCCACCGGAGTGGGGCACCCGGGCGCGCGTGTCGAGGACGTGGCCCTCCTCCGCGCCGTCGTCGGCCAGGCCCTGGGCGTGAAGGCTTCGGGTGGCATCCGCACCCGCACGCAGGCGCTGGCCCTGCTGGCCGCCGGCGCCAGCCGCCTCGGCACGTCGGCTTCGGTGTCCCTGGTTTCTGGGTAACGGCCCAGGCACAAAGCGTTCACAAACGGACATTTGGCGGCCGCACCGCGAGTTCCCCGGACGCGCCAGACGAAAGCGGTGGGCAGCTACCTGCGCTTCGCGGCACAGTCGGGCGCAGCAAGTGCTGCCCCCCGCGTCCCGAGAGCCTGTGGCCGGCAGGCCGGATGCCATGACTCGCACTGAGTTGCGTGAGGCCATTGACGGCTGGCTGGCCGGCGACCCGGACCCAGCGACGCGTGCGGAGTTGGAAGCGCTGGTAGGCGCCGAACGGCTGTCCGAATTGGAGGAGCGATTCGCCCGGCCGGTGGCCTTTGGCACGGCGGGCCTGCGGGCGTTGATGGGGGCGGGGCCCGGGCGGATGAACCGGGCCGTCATCCGCCGAGCTACCGCCGGCCTGGTGCGCTGGCTACTGCGAAGCGTCCCGGACGCTGCCCGGCGCGGCGTGGTGGTGGCGCGCGACGGGCGCCACCACAGCGTTGAGTTTGCCGCGGAGGCGGCCGGGGTGCTGGCGGCGGCCGGCATTCCGGCGTGGGTGTTCCCCGCTGGGACGCCGACGCCGCTGGCCGCCTTCGCCGTGGAGGCACTCCGGGCTGCGGCCGGGGTGGTGGTGACGGCCAGCCACAACCCCAAGGGCTACAACGGCTACAAGGTGTACGGACCCAGCGGCGCCCAGGTGCTGCCTGCCGACGAGGCCGTCATCGCCGCGGAGATGGCACGGGCGGGCCCGGCCAATTCGGTGCCCACCCTCGCCGCGGACGCGGCGCGCGCCCAAGGGCTGCTCCGCCAGGTGGGGCCGGACGTGCGACAGCGCTACCTGGACGCCGTCCTCGCCGAGTGTCGACACCCTGGACGGGGCAGAGACGTCGTCGTCTGTTACACGGCCATGCACGGGGTGGGCGGCAGCCTCGCCGTGGAGGCCCTGCAGCGCGCCGGCTTCGAAGGCGTGCACGTCGTCGCCGAGCAGCAGCAGCCCGACCCGGACTTCCCGACAGTGGACTTTCCCAACCCGGAGGAGCCCGGGGCCCTGGACCGGGCCCGGCGCCTGGCCGATGCGGTGGGGGCAACCCTGGTGCTGGCCAATGACCCCGACGCAGACCGGCTGGCGGTCGCCGTCCGGACGCGCCGGGGTGAACTGCGGCAACTCACCGGGAACGAGGTGGGCGTCCTGCTCGGGCACTACCTGCTGACGCAAGGCCCGCGGAAGCCGAGGCCGCTGGTGCTGGCGACGGTGGTGTCCTCTCCCCAGCTGGGGCACATCGCCCAGCACCTTGGCGCCGAGTACGCCGAGACGCTGACGGGCTTCAAATGGATTGCCAACGCGGCGCTTGCCCGCGAGGCGTCCGGTGCGCACTGCGTCTTTGGGTACGAGGAGGCGCTTGGCTATGCGGTGGGGCCGGCCGTCCATGACAAGGACGGGATGGGAGCCGCCGTGGCCATGGCGGACCTGGCGGGCTGGGCACGCTCGCGCGGGCAGACGGTGTGCGACGTCCTGGATGAAATCTCGCAAAAGTACGGGGTGTATGGCTCGCTGCAGCGCAGCGTGACGTTGCCCGGGGCCGCCGGCGTAACCACCATCGCCCGGGTGATGCAGGGCTTTCGCCAGGACCCGCCGGCGGCCATTGCCGAGCGGCCCGTGCTGGCTTTGCAGGACTACGCGACCGGGCGGCGTACCAGCGGGGGAGAGAGTCGGGCGCTCGACCTCCCCAAGTCCGACCTGCTTGCCTTGGAGTTGGCGGGCGGTGCCCGGGTGATGCTGCGGCCCTCGGGCACCGAGCCGAAGCTGAAGCTGTACGTGGACGCGTGGGAAACGCCCGGCCCGGGCGAGGCCGTGGAGGACGTCCGGGCGCGCGTCTCGGCGACGGTGGCGGCGCTGGCAGAGAGTTTCTTGGCCCTGGCGCGCAAGCGCGGCCTCGACAAGGACAGTGGCCGAGCGTGAGAGCGAGCAAGGGCGCGGCGGTGCGGGGTGCGACTGTGGGGGCGTTGCTGCTTTCGCTGTCGCTGCAGGCTGCCGAGGAGCCCTCGTGGAGTGTCGAGTCCGGGAAGATGGTAGGAAGCGGCAACACCGTCTTCTGGGGCCAAGCGGGCTTCCCCGGCGTCTGGGCGGAGCTCATCCACGGCACCGACCCGACAACGGAAATTGGCGGCAAGTTTGCTTTCAACTACGCCGTGGAGGGCGTGGTGGAGTCCTGCTGCATTCCCGGGATGGACTTTCAGTTTCTCGCCCGGACGGCTTTTTTCGACAATGGCCGGGTGCGCATCGCCGCCCGCTTCGACCCAGGGTTTCTGCTGTACTTCCCCTCGGGATTCACCCTGTTTGGCATCACCTTCCCGGTGGGCATCGAGTTCGGCTTCCCGGTGAGCCGCCTCTTGTCGCTGAATGCGTCCTTCGACCTGCCGATGTATGTCCTCTTTGCCGGTGGGGGCCACGCGACGACGTTTGCCATCCCCATCCTCTTCGGCGGCGGCGTCGAATACCTGCTGCGAAAGGACTTTGCCTTCACCTTCAAGTTGAAGCTCGGACCCACGGTTCTCACCGGCGGCGGCTACATCGGCGGGAACGCTCAATTTTCGCTGTACGCACTGATGGGCGCGGCGTACAAGTTCTAGGGGAGACGTACGCGCTTCTTAAAGGGAGGGAGAATGCGTCACCAAAGTGTGCTTCGGGGAACACTTCTCTGTGTAGCACTGGCTGCTGGGACGGCCAGCGCTCAAACCCAGACGACGCCAGCGGGGCAGCGCTGGACGGTGGATTCGGGCCAGACGGTGGGCGATGGCGCCAACGTCGTCCGCGCCCAGGTGGCCTACCCGGGCCTGTGGCTCGACTTCATCCACGGCCTCACCGGGGACTTCGACATCGGCGGCCGGATTGCCATGAACTGGGGCGGCCCGGCCGGCGAGCTCAACTACTGCGTCAGCAACGGCTTCGTAAGCGCCTGCGGTGGAAGCACCTTCAACTTCGACTTCCAGCTGCTGCTCCGAAAGACGGTTGCCGACTTTAGCGGCATGAAGCTGGCCCTCACCTTCAACCCCGGCGTCATCGTCTACACGAGCGGTGGCGTCACGGGCATCAACTTGCCGTTGGGCGCGCAGCTGGGCATTCCGTTCAACGACAAGCTCATCTTCAACGCGTCGTTCGAACTGCCCATGTACCTGGCGTTCGGAAACGGAGTCACCAACTTCACCATCCCTCTCCTCTTCGGTGGCGGCGTGGAGTACATGGTGATGCCGAATCTGCTCGTCACCTTCAAGCTGGCGATGGGGCCGAGCATCCCCACCCACGCCAACACCGCGACGTCGTTCGCGCTCGAGGCCCTGGCCGGCGTGGCCTACAAGTTCTAGTAGGCAGCGCATTCCGCGCCCCGGGCCGGCGGCACACAAACTTCATGCCGCCGGCGGCCCGAGGGGCGCCCCGGCTGGCCGACTCACCAACGGAAGAGAGCCTAGGTGCTCGAAAAAAGGGGAAACAGAATGCAGAAACACAAGGTGGTGCGAGGAGCGGTGCTCTGCGTGGCATTGGTGGCTGGGGCGGCCAGCGCTCAAACCCAGCCGACGACGACGCCGACAGCGACAGCGACAACCGACCGCTGGACAGTCGATTCGGGCCAGACCGTCGGCGACGGCGCCAACGTCGTCCGCGCCCAGGTCGCCTGGCCGGGCCTCTGGTTGGACTTCGTCCACGGCCTTGGCCCGACGTTCGACATTGGTGGTCGGCTGGCCCTGAACTGGGGCGGCCCGGTCGGCGAAGTCAACAACACCGTCTTCAACATCGACATACAGGTGCTCCTCCGGGACCAAATTGCCGACTTCGGCGGCCTCAAGCTGGCCCTCACCTTCAACCCGGGCGTCATCATCTACACCAGCGGGGGCGTGACCGGCATCAACCTCCCGATAGGCGCGCAGCTGGGCATTCCCTTCAACGACCAGCTCACCTTCAACGCGTCCTTCGAGTTGGCCATGTACCTGCAGTTCGGAAACGGGAATACCAACTTCGTCATTCCGCTGATGTTCGGCGGCGGCGCCGAATACCGGCTGCAGCAGAACCTGCTGCTGACTTTCAAGCTGGCGATGGGCCCGAGCATCCCCACTGCCAGTGGGTCCAGCACCCAATTTGCGCTCCAGGCTCTCGTCGGCGCCGCCTACAAGTTCTAAGGGTCCGGCCCCCCGCGTCCCGGCTTTCGCGGCCCACCCCCGACACCGTCGGGGGGGCCTCGCGCCGTGAGGGGGGCGGGGCGTCCTGTGGCCCTTGGAGCATGACGCCCGCCGAACTCATCCAAGCGAAGCGCGATGGAGGCGTCCTCCCCGAGGCTGCCATCCGCGCGCTGCTGCGGGACTACGCCGAAGGCCGGGTGCCGGATTACCAGATGGCGGCGCTGTGCATGGCCATCTACTTCCGGGGACTCTCCTCGGCCGAGCTGCGCGCCTGGACGGAGGCCATGCTGCATTCGGGCGCCTCGCTGGACTTGCGCCGGGTGCCCGGGAAGAAAGTGGACAAGCACAGCACCGGCGGCGTGGGCGACAAGGTGTCCCTGGTGCTCGCGCCGCTGGTGGCGGCGTGCGGCGTCCGGGTGCCCATGGTGTCCGGCCGGGGCTTGGGACACACCGGGGGGACTCTGGACAAGCTGGCCTCCATTCCCGGCTTCTCCAGCGCGCTGTCCCTGCGCGAGGCCGAGGCCATGGTGGAGGAATTGGGCATGTGCTTCGCCGCACAAACCGAGGCCCTCGCCCCGGTGGACCGCCGCCTGTACGCGCTGCGGGACGTCACCGCCACCGTCGCTTCGGTGCCCCTCATCGCCTCCAGCATCCTCAGTAAGAAGCTGGCCGAGGACCTCGACGGCCTGGTGCTGGACGTGAAGGTGGGCTCGGGCGCCTTCATGAAGCAGCCCCAGGACGCCAGGGCGCTGGCCCGCACGCTGGTGGACCTCGCCGCGGCCATGGGGTGTCCAGCGGTGGCCTGGCTCACCCGCATGGACAGGCCGCTGGGCCACGCGGTGGGCAATGCGCTGGAAGTGGCTGAGGCGGTGGAAGTGCTGTCCGGCCGCGGCCCGGAGGACGTCCGGGAACTCACCCTCGCCTTGGGGGCGGAGATGCTGTGCTTGGGCGGCGTCAGCCCTGGGCCGGAGCAGGCCAAGGGGGTGCTGGTCCGCGCCCTGGCCGAAGGGCGAGGCCTCGAGCGGCTGCGCGCGGTGGTGAAGCGCCAGGGTGGTAACCCGGAGGCGCTCCTGGGCGGACTTCCCAGTGCCCGGCTGCACACGGACGTCGCAGCGACGGCCGACGGCGCGGTGGCCAGCATCGACACCGAAGCCCTCGGTCGCGCCGCCGTGCTGTTGGGGGCCGGGCGCCTCCGGGCGGAGGACAGCGTCGACCCGGCCGTCGGCTTCACCGTGCTGCGCACCCAAGGGGACCGCGTGCGCCAGGGGGAGGCCCTGCTGCGGGTGCACCACCAGACGCCCGGGCCGGTGCTGGATGAGGTGCTGGCCCGGGTGGCCGGCGCCTACCGCCTCGCCGATGTGGCCCCTCCGGCCGTCCCACTGCTTCTGGAACGGCTGGAGGCCCGTCCGTGAGGCTGCAGGAACAGCTCGACGCGGCGGTGGCCGTGGTGCGCGCCCGCGCCCCCGGCTTCTCTCCCCGCGTCGGGCTGGTGCTGGGAAGCGGACTGGGCCGCGTGGCGGACGGCTTGGCCAGCGCACTGACCATCCCCTTTGCCGACATCCCCCACGTCGGGCACGCCTCCGTCCAGGGACACCCCGGGCGGCTGCTGCTGGGGACGCTGGCCGGTGTCCCGGTCGCGGTGCTGCAGGGACGGCTTCACCCCTATGAAGGCTTCAGCGCCTCCCAGGTCGCCTTCCCGGTGCGGCTGTTGTGCTGGCTGGGCATCCGGGCCCTGGTCCTCACCAACGCCTCGGGCGGCATCCGCCAGGGGCTGCAGCCCGGGGAATTGCTGCTGGTGACGGACCACCTCAACCTCTCCGGCAGCAACCCCCTGCACGGGCCCAACGACGAGGCGGTGGGCCCGCGCTTTCCCGACATGAGCGCCGCCTACTCCCCGGCCCTTCGTGCGGCCCTGAAGGCCGCTGCCACGGCCCTCGGCATCCCGCTGGCCGAGGGCGTCTACGCCATGGTGGCCGGCCCCTCCTACGAGACGCCGGCCGAGGTGCGGATGCTGCGGCTGTTGGGGGCGGACTGCGTCGGGATGAGTACCGTCCCTGAAGTCATCGCCGCGGTGCACCATGGCGTGCCTGTCGTCGCCCTCAGCTGCATTGCCAACCCTGCGGCAGGCCTGGGGAACGGTCCGCTGAGGCACGAGGACGTCCAGGGAGCAGCTGGTGGGGTGACGGCGACCCTGCAACGTCTCTTGACTGGCTTCCTTCCAGGTGCAGCAAGCATGTAGAATTCAACCTATGATGACGGCAGTGGGGTCGACCTCTATGTCCATCGCTCCCTCAGGCGTCCATGACCGCCGGGACTCCCCGCGTGTTCCCTTCACCTTTCGCGTCCGCTGCGCCCGGGAGGCGGAACAATTCGAACAGACCTCCGGGGATTTGAGTACCGGGGGGGTCTTCTGGGCGGCCGGCCACCCGGTGGCCTGCCGCGACGTCGAAGTCCGCGTCACGCTGCCGGGCCAGGAAGACGAGATTGCCGCCCGGGGCGAGATTGTGGGCAGCCGCGAGCGCCAAGGGACTCTCGGCTTTCACGTGCGTTTCGTCGAGTTGAGCACCGAGGGCGAGTTGGCCATCGCGCGCTACATCGACGAAGTCGTCATCGGCTGGGAGTAGCCGGCCGGGCGACTGGCCAGCCCCACCAGGGCACACAGAAGGCCGGCCAGTCCGTAGTGCCTTTGGCGAAGCCACCAGACGAAGGCGTCCGGGGAGATGAATTCGGCGGTGAGGACGGCCACCGCCGCCAGCCCGAGGAGGGCCACCGCGGCGGCCAGCCGCCCCCGGTGCGGGCTGCCCAGGGCGCGGGCGAGAAGTCCATACACCAGCGGGGCCAGGGCGATGAAGTTTGTCCACCACCCCAGCGGCGTCACCAGGGCCGTGGCGGCAAGCGCGGCCGAGGTGCCAGTGGCCTGCGCGTCCTGTGGCGCGGCCCGGGCCGCCCAGGTGGCCACCGAGGCCAGGGCCAGCGCGCCAACTGCGACGGTGGCGAGGATGCCCAGCGCCCCCGGTGGCCCGTAGCGGCAGCCCAGGGCCCACAGCGACTGGTTTTGAGGCGAGCACAGCAACTCCGGGGTGGACTGCCACAGGACGGCCCACCAGGCCTGCAGCGCCCCCAGGCCCCACACCGGCAGCGCCAGGGCGCTGAAGGCACACAGTCCCCCCAGCAGCGCCAGCAGCCGTGGCCACTGCCGGGCCGGCACGGCGACGGCCAGGAAAACCAGGTAGGGCGGCTTGGTCAGCACCGCGAGTGCCCACAGCAGGCCGGAGAGGATGGGCCGACGCGTGGCCCAGCGCTCGCTCAGCGCGATGGCGGCCAGGAGGAAGCCGTCGATTTGGCCCAGCGAGAAGAGGTGCCACACGTAGGGCAGAAGCAGCAGTAGGACGAGGGGGTGCAGCGTCCGGGTGGGCGGCGGGCTGGCGAGGCGGGCCGCCTCGCGCAGGAAGGCGAAGACGGCCAGGGCCGAGGCCAGCACCCAGGCCGCCTTGGCACCGCGGAGCGGCAGGGCCCCCACCGGCGCCAGCAACAGCCCCACCACCGGGGCGTACTTGAAGGGGAAGCGCCCGTCCTCAGCCCGGTACAGCGGCTCGCCGCGAAGCGCCCGGGCCCCGGCGGTGTGGAAGACTTGAAAGTCGTTGGTGCGCAGCGCCGCCGCGTTGAGGACGGCGAGGACAACAAGCCCCAGAAGGAGCGCTGCCCCAGGAAGCCTGCCGGACGCCGAGGAGGGAGTCATCGAGGAGCGCGCCACTGTAGCAACCGCTGCGGGCGCCGCCTGCAACGCCTCCCGGGCTGCTAGAAAGGCGTGCCATGGCCGATGCCGCCATTGACTGGGAGGCTCTCGCCAGCGCCGCCGCGGCGGCCCGCGCACGCGCCTACGCGCCGTACTCGGGCTTCGCCGTCGGCGCCGCGGCCCTCTTCCAGGACGGAAGTGTCGCCGCGGGCGCCAATGTGGAGAATGCCTCCTATGGCCTCACGGTGTGTGCCGAACGCCACGCGGTGGCGGCGGGTGCCTTGGCGGGCCATGGCCGGCTGCGCGCGCTCCTGGTGCTCTCCGCGGGGTCGCGGCCCGTCCCGCCGTGTGGCGCCTGCCGGCAGGTGCTGGCCGAATTCGGCGATGCGCCGCTGCCCATCCACAGTCGCACCGTGGCCGGTGCCGAGTCGACCTACACCCTTGGGGCCCTGCTTCCGGACGCCTTCGGCCCGCAATGGCTTCCACCGCGGTGAAGCGCCCCGCGGGCGACACACAAAGGCAATGGAGGGCTCCGCCGGACGTCGTCTTGGGGCGGGAACGTGCTAAATCCACCAGGCGTCAGACCGGCCTAGGAACGAGAACCCCATGTGGAACCGCTTCCGACGTGCGATGCGCAGCTTCTTCGGCTTCTTCGTGAGCAGCATCGAAGACCCGGAACTCATCCTGGAGCAGAACATCCGCGACCTGAACGACCAGGTCCCCCGGATGAACGAGTCCATCGCCATGGTGCGGGCCAACGTCACCCTCCTCGAGAAGGAGAACCTCAAGTACCGCGCCGAGGTGAATGACCTCACCGCCAAGGTGAAGGCTTCCATCCAGGCCAGCCGCGACGACCTCGCCGCCCAGTACGCGACGCGGCTGCAGATGGAGAAGTCGGCGCTGGCGCGCAACGAGGAGCAGCTGAGCACCGCCCGGGCCGCCTACGACAAGGCGCTGAACGTCAAGAAGATGTTCATGCGGGAGAAGGACAAGAAGACCCAGGAGGCGATGGGCGCCATCCGCGACGCGCGGCGCGCGAAGTGGCAGGCGAAGGTGGCCGACGCCATGGAGTCATTCCAGGTCGCCGGCATCGACGCGACTCACGACGAGATGCTGCGCAAGGTGCAGGAGTCGGCGGCCATCAACGAGGCGCGCATGCAGATGGCCCTGGAGGGCGTCGACCACCAGTCGCTGCAGATTGAGGAGGAGGCCGAGAAGCTGCAGGCGATGGAACTGGTGAAGCAGTTCAAGATGGAGATGGGCATCTCCAGCCCCGCTCCCGTCTCCGAGACGGGGGAGGCGGCAGAGAAGACCATCGGCAAGAAGGTCGAGGTCAAGTAGCGCCTCCCGGGGGCCCCCTGGGGAGGCGCGACGTCCGTGGCCTGGCGACGCAAAGGCGGGCTCTACCTCTTCCTGGCCCTGCTGCTGCTCATCGGCCTGTGGGCCCTCGCCTCCGCGACCGGCTGGCTGGAGGTGCTGCAGGGCCGGGTATTCCCCTCGCTGCGCCAGCGGGCCCCGCTGTCCGCGGGAGATTTTCCAGCCGGGGTGACGGCTCCCGGGGACGAGGTGGCCTCCATCCCGCTGCGGCCCACCACCATCGGCTTCGTCCCCCGGG
>CAVXCY010000002.1:0-85956 GCA_963760425.1 uncultured delta proteobacterium
TGCGGGCCTCCGTCTCGCCTGCCAGCGTCTCCCAGTGCCGCCAGGGGTGGCTGTCCCGGGCGCCCTCCTGCAGGGGGGTGACTTCCTCCACCAGCGCGCGCCGCTTCGCCGCCGTGAAGCCGGACGCAATGCCGACGTGGTGCAGCGTGCCGGCCTCGTCATACAGGCCGAGCAACAGCGAGCCGACGTCGGTGGAGTCCTTGTAGTGGCGAAAGCCCGCCACCACGCAGTCCGCGGTGCGGGCGTGCTTCACCTTCAGCATCTCCCGCTTCCCTTCCAGGTACGGCAGGCCCAGCGCCTTCACCATGACGCCGTCCAGCCCCGCCCCCTCGAAGCGCCGGAACCACTCCTCCGCCACCCGGCGGTCGGCGGTGGCTGGCGTCAGGTGCACCGGTGGCACCGCGCCGGCCAGGATGGACTCCAGGCGCCGGCGCCGCTCGAGGAAGGCCCGGGGCCGGAGGTCCTCGTCGTCCACGGCGAGCAAGTCAAAGGCCACGAAGGAGGCGGGGGTCTCCGCCGCCAGCTTGGCCACGCGGGAGGCGGCCGGGTGAATGCGGTTGAGGAGGGCGTCGAAGTCCAGTCCGTGGGCGCCGGCGATGACGACTTCCCCGTCCACGACGCAGCGGCTGGGCAGGGACGCCTTCAGCGGGGCCATCAACTCCGGGAAGTACCGCGTCATGGGCTTTTCGTTCCGGCTGCCCAATTCCACGCTGTCCCCGTCGCGGAAGACAATGGTGCGAAAGCCGTCCCACTTCGGTTCAAAGAGGACGTCGCCGGCCGGAGGCATCTCCGTCACCAGCTTCGACAGCATGGGCGACACCGGCGGTTGGACGGGAAGCGTCATGCGGGCGGCCGGACGCTAGCGGAGGCCGCCCTCCGGGGGAAAGGCTGGCGGGACGTCCCATGCAGCCCCGGCGGGCCTAGTGGTGGGCTAGTGGCCGAGGACTTCCACCTCGGTGGCCACCGGGACGTGCGCCTCGACGACGTAGGTAGCGCGCACCCGCGTGCCGACGAGAAGGGGCCCCTTCTCCAGGCTGCCCTGCAGGAGGTAGCGCGTCCGGCTGTCCACGCGCAGCTCCGAGGGGCCACCCTTGGTTTCCGGCGACAGTGCCAGGCGGGAACCGGTGAGGCCGTGGACACGGCCCGTCACCACGCCTCCCGCGCCGAGCTCGCGCACGCCGCTGGCCACTGCTTCTGCGCCAGTGCGCGTCTTCTCCTCGGCCGTGGTGGCGCCCTCCTGCACCGCACGGGCGGCGCTGTTGACGGCGCGGTCCGCCTCGGCAGCTGCCGCGGTGGCACTCTGCTGGGCGTTGCGCGCCGCCTCCTGGGCTGTCCGCTGCGCGTCGTCGGCAGCGGCCTTGGCCTGGGCGACAGCTTCCTTGGCGGGCCGGGACTGTTCCTGCGTGCAGGCCAGCATTGACAGGGTAACGAGGCAAATGAGGACGGGGCGCATGGAAACCTCCATCCTATAAAGGTAGGCACGGAAAGCCGGCCAGCCCAGCCCCCGGCGCTCAGCTTGCCAGGCGGCGGTATTCCTTCAGGTGGCGGAGCGCGAGTTTGCGCTCGCCACGCCCCTCGTGCAGCCGCGCCAGGTTGTAGTGGGCGTCGGCCAGCCCGGGGTCCGCCTGCAGGGCCTGGTGGTAGGCCGACAGCGCCTCCGCGGCCCGGCCCTGGTCGTCCAGGGCAACGGCCAGGTTGTAGGCGGCGACGCCGTCGCCAGGCTGGGCGGCCAGCGCCGCGCGGTAGTGCGTTTCCGCAGAGGCGAGACGGCCCGCGGCGTGGTGCAGACGGCCGAGGTTGACGTGCGCGTCGGCGTGGCCCGGGCACTGCCGGAGAATGTCCGCGTACAGCGTCGCCGCGCTGGCCGCGTCAAATTCCTCCAGCGCGAGGGCTTGCTGGAAGCGGACGTCCACCTCCGGCCCCGCCGGGCTGGGCAGCGGGTGGACGGTGCCGCCAGGGGTGTTTTCTGCGTCGAGTTCCAGGACGCCCTGGCCCGTCTCGGGTTCCCAGCTGGCCTCGCCATCCCGGGCCACCAGCCGAGGCCCTTTGGCGTCCAGGGAGACGCTGGAGGCGGACTGGCCGGCCTGCAGCTGCGTGGGAAGCCGCTTGAGCGCGGTGCGAATGCGTCGCGGGGCGACGTTGCGGTCTGCCAGTCCCTTGGCAGAACGCAGCAGCACCAGGTCCCGGAAGGTGAAGGCCCGGCCCGCGGGCTGGCCTCGGGCGGGCAGCAGGCCGCCGTCGACGAAGGAGCGCACCCGGGCTTCGCTGACGCCCAAAAGCGCCGCCGCGTCGGCCAGGGTGTACGTCCTTTCCTTGGTAACGTCTCTCACCTAGGGAAAATTAGCAGCGAGGGCTGACAGCCAGCGCGGGCCGCCCGTGCGCCATGGAAGAAGCAGAGGGAAGCGCCGTGGTAAGTCCAGCGCTTGCCATGCTGCGCACCGTGACCGCCACCCGCTACGTGACGCCGCTGCGTGAGGGCGGTTCCCTGCCCGCAATTGTGGAGGCCGACGACTCCGGACTTTACGTCCTGAAATTCCGTGGCGCTGGACAGGGCCCGCGGGCGCTGGTGGCGGAGGTGGTGGCCGGAGAACTGGCACGGGCCATGGGGCTGCGCGTGCCGGAACTGGTCCTGGTGCGTCTGTCGCCCGACCTCGGTCGGGCGGAACCGGACAGCGAAATTCGTGCGCTGCTCCAAGGAAGCACCGGCCTCAACCTCGGCGTGGACTACCTCCCGGGTTCCATCACCTTCGACCCGGTGGCGGGGCCGGCCCCCGGGGCAGAGGAGGCGTCCCAGACGGTGTGCTTCGATGCGTACGTCATGAATGTGGACAGGACGGCGAAAAACCCCAACCTTCTCTTCTGGCACCGGGCGCTGTGGCTGATTGACCATGGCGCGGCGCTGTACTTTCACCACGCCTGGGAGACCGCCCTGGCCAACCGCACCAGTCCCTTCCCGCAAGTCCGGGCCCACGTGTTGCTTCCCTGGGCGACGCAGTTGCCCGCGGCGGAAGCGACGCTGCGGCAGAAGCTTTCCCCCGAGGTGCTACAGCACACGGTGGGCCTGCTTCCCGACGACTGGCTTGTCGGGGAGGCCAGCGTCGGCCGTCCGGAGGACACGCGGGCCGCGTACCTGGCCTGGCTTTCTGCCCGGCTGGACGCCTCGGCAGTCTTTGTCGCGGAGGCGGAGCGCGCCCGTGCCCAACTCCTTTGACTATGCCGTCGTCCGGGTGGTGCCGCGCGTGGACCGCGAGGAGTTCCTCAACGCGGGCATCCTCCTTTACTGCCGACAGCGGGGCTTCCTGGGCGCCGCAGTGGACTTGGACGAGGCGCGCCTTTTGGCCTTGGCCCCGGACGTGGACGTGGGCCTCATCCGCAGCCACCTGGACGCGCTGCCGAGAATTTGTGCCGGCGGCGCGGAGGCGGGGCCCATCGGCCAGCTGCCGCAAAAGGAGCGCTGGCACTGGCTGGTGGCGCCGCGCAGCACCATTCTGCAGACTTCCCCCGTGCACTCCGGGCTGTGCGAGGACCCGGCCGTGGCCCTCGAGCAGTTGATGGACGGCATGGTGCGCTTGCCGAGCCGGTAGCGCAGGGAGGGACGTTAGGCCTTGCGGCTCTTCTTCTTCGCCGCCGGCGCGGGGTGCGCCGTGGCCCGCTTGGGGGGCTTTCGTTCCGCCACGACGTCCGGCGTCTCCTTGGACGCTGGCACGCCACCGCGCTTGGCCAGGCTGGCCTTCAGCGCTTCCATGAGGTCGATGACTTGCGGGGAGGGCGCCTCGGGCGTGGAGATGGTGACGGGCTCGCCCTTGATTTTCTGCTGAATAATTTCCTGCAGCCGCTGCCGGTAGCGGTCTTGGTACTTGGTGGCGTCGAAGGTGTCCGAGGAGAGCTGCGTCACCAGCTGCCGGGCCAGCTGCAATTCGGCGCCCTTGACCTCGCCGTCGCCCACCGGCACCTCCGACTGGCTGCGGAGCTCGTCCGCGTAGCGCAGCTGTTCCATGACCAGGCCGCCGCCCTTGGGGCGGATGAGAACCAAGTCCTCCCGGCCGCGGTTGGCGTAGCGGGCCACGGCCGCGTGCTGGCTGTCTTCCAGGGCCTTGGCCAGTAGCCGGTAGGGGCGCTCCGCCCCCTTGTCGGGCCCGAGGAAGTAGCCGGCCTCGAAGTAGAGGGGGTCCACCGCGGAGAGCGGGACGAATTCCGAAATCTCCATCTGCTTGGTGGACTCTTCCTCGATGGCCTTCAGTTCTTCCGGGGTGAAGAGGACGTACTGGTCCTTGGCAAATTCGTACCCCTTGACGATGTGGTCGCGCGACACCACCTCGTCGTCCACCGGGCAGTACATCTGCTGACGCAGCCGCCCCTTGCACTTGTCGTGCAGCTGGTTGAAGGAGATGCGCACGGCCGATTCGGTGGCCGCGTAGACTTTGACCGGGATGTTGACCAGGCCAAACGAGATGGTTCCAGAGCCGATGGCGCGTGCTGCCATGGCTGCGTAAGGTAAACCCCTGCCCGCATGGCCGCCAGGTCCCGGCACATTCGCAACAGGGCTGTGGCACAGGCCACTTCGCCGCAGCGCTTCACACACCTGGACAAGGTGCTGTTTCCGGACGACGGTTTCACCAAGGGTGACCTCATCCGCTACGCCCTGGCCATCGCGCCCTGGGCGTTGCCGTACCTGCGGGACAGGCCGCTGGCCGTGGAGCGCTGGCCGGACGGGCTAGAGGGCCATGCCTTCTTCCAGAAGCATGCCCC
The DNA here is from genome assembly GCA_963760425.1 of uncultured delta proteobacterium. Classification (GTDB taxonomy): domain Bacteria; phylum Myxococcota; class Myxococcia; order Myxococcales; family Myxococcaceae; genus JADGRA01. The sequence continues at coordinate 4,750 of CAVXCY010000002.1, forward strand.
GGCGCACACGCCGGCCTGGGTGCGCACCGAAGTCCTGGCCGGGGACGAGGGGGAGGAAAAGTGCTTCGTCTGCGACGACGCGGAGACGCTGGCCTACCTGGCCAACCTTGCCGCCATTCCCCTGCACGTGTGGAGCGCCAGGGTTGCCAGCCTGGAAAGGCCGGACTGGTGCATCCTGGACCTGGACCCGAAGCGGGCGCCCTTCCCCCACGTGGTGACGCTGGCCCTGGCGGCGCGGGCGCTGTGCCGGGAACTTGGCCTTCCGGCCTACGTGAAGGCCTCCGGCAGCAGTGGCCTGCACGTGCTGGTGCCGCTGGGCCGGCAGCTGGAACATGCCGCCAGCGTGGCGCTGGCCCAGCTTCTGGCCGAAGTGCTGGTGCGACGGCACCCAGGGCTGGCCACCGTGGCGAGGAACCCCCGCGCCCGCGGCGGGCGCGTCTACCTGGACGCCTTCCAGAATGGCCGCGGCAAGCTGCTGGTGGCGCCGTTTTCCCCACGGCCACTGCCGGGCGTGCCCGTCTCGATGCCGCTGCGGTGGAGTGAAGTGAATGCCCGACTTGGCCCGCGCAATTTCACTGCCGCCAACGCGGTGGCGAGGATGCAGCGTCTGGGGAAGGACCCGCTGTTGGGGGTGCTGACGGACAGCCCGGACCTGGAACGGGCCTTCGCGCGGCTGGAGCGCCTCCTGGCAGTCCGGCCCACGCGCGGCTGAAGTCTGAAAGTGGCTGCTGCAAGGAACCCTTGGAGGACCCGGGGTGGCTTCCAGACCGCGGCGCCTCCCCCTCTGCCCGGCAGCCTAATCGGTTCGGCCAGCGTCGCCGACGGAGGCACCAACGGCTGACTGTAGGGCGGGCCGGTGCTTGGACAGCGCGTAGGTGGCAAACGCTGGGACGCCAAGCAGCAGGCTCACCGTAATCAGGACAGTCACGAACCCGCGCAGGTGGGTCTGACGAGGCAGGTTGTCCAGAGGACCGCCCTCCGGGTCATTCGGCCAGATGATTTTCGGCGGGACCAACCGGTCCATGAAGTACCCGAGAAAGCGGGCGAGGAACGGCGTACAGGCCAGCCAGACCAGCCAGGCAGTGAGGAGGAGGGCACCGGGGCTCATGACGAAAGGTTGCGTGGAACGGTCGACCAATTTCGCTCCACGCCAGCAGCTGGCGCAACTACAGCTTAAATTCGTCGTCGTCTGTCGCGGAGGTAAAGCTGGAGAAGGCGCCGTCGCACCAGGCCGGGCCTTGCTTGCGACGTGGTGGGGGTTGTCCCGGGCTTTCGAGTCTGCCGGGAGCCGCAGTGACGACGGGGCGTTTACAGGCCGTCCGTGGCGCGGCCATTCTGCTCAACCAATGGCAAGGAGGTGCTGAACTTCTTTGCCCGCGCAACCTGTTCGACCAGTAGGGGTCCCTTTACGCCGGGATGGCGCGGCTTCTCGGGTGCCGGACGTCGGTGCCGCGCACCATGTAGATGACCATCTCGGCGACATTCATCGCGTGGTCGCCAATTCTCTCCAGGTACTTGCAGATGGAGACGAGGGCGGTGGCCCGGCGGATGGTGCGCGCGTCCTCCATCATGAAGCCGAGCAATTCGTTGAAAATCTTCACGAAGAGGTCATCCAGCTGGTCGTCCTTCTGCAGGACTTCCTCGGCGGTGGTGGGGTCGGCGCGCACGAAGGCGTCCAGCGCCATCTTCACCTGTTCCTGCGCCTGGTCGGCCAGCCGTGGCAAGTCGACGTAAGGGGCGAGAGCCGGGGCCGAGTTCAACTCGATGGCCCGTTCCGCAATGTTGACCGCCTCGTCTCCAATCCGCTCCAGGTCGGTCACAATCTTGAGCGCGGTGGTAATGAGACGCAGGTCGCTCGCCGCCGGCTGACGCAGGGCGAGAATCTTCCGGCACAGGTCGTCGATGTCGACCTCCAGCCGGTTGATCTCCAGGTCGCCCTCCATCACCTGCTCGCCCAGGGTGGAGTCGCGTTCGGTGAGGGCGCGCATGCTCTTCGCAATCTGCTCCTCCACCTTGCCGCCCATCACCAGCAGCTTCTCGCGCACCTCCCTCAGGTCCGCCTCGAAGGCCTTGTCGGTGTGGGCGGCGGGCGACTTAGCCGAACTTTCCGGTGACATAGTCTTCCGTGCGGCGTTCCTTCGGGTTGGTGAAAATCTGCTCCGTGGCGCCCATCTCCACCAGCTCCCCCATGTAGAAGAAGGCGGTGTGGTCGGAGACGCGGGCAGCCTGCTGCATGTTGTGGGTGACGATGATGATGGTGTAGTGCTCCTTCAGTTCGTGGATCAGCTCCTCGATCTTCGCGGTGGCGATGGGGTCGAGCGCACTGGCCGGCTCGTCCATCAGCAGCACCTCCGGTTCGATGGCCAGGGCGCGGGCGATGCAGAGGCGCTGCTGCTGGCCGCCGGACAAGGACGTCGCGGCATGGCCGAGGCGGTCCTTCACCTCGTCCCACAGGGCCGCCTTGCGCAAGGAACGCTCCACCACCTCGGCGTGGTTGCCGCTGATGCCGTTGAGGATGAGGCCGGCGGCCACGTTCTCGTCGATGGACATGGTGGGGAAGGGGTTGGGGCGCTGGAACACCATCCCCACCCGGCGGCGCAGCAGCACCGGGTCCACCTCCCGGGTGTAGAGGTCCTGCCCGTCCACCAGGACTTTCCCAGTGACGCGGGCCACCGGGACCAGGTCGTGCATCCGGTTGAGGCCGCGCAGGAAGGTGGACTTGCCGCAGCCGGACGGGCCGATGACGGCCAGCACGGTGTGCACCTGAACGGCCAGCGAGGTGTCCTTCACCGCGTGGTTCTTCCCAAACCACACGTTCAGCTTCTGGACCTCCACCTTGGGCATGGTGGCGGCGGCGCCGGCGGCCACTGGTGCGGTGCTGTCGGGGACGGGGGAGGCAACGGCATTCATCGGGCACCCTTGAGCCGGTTGCGCGTCAGGACACGCGAGGCCACGTTGAGCACTCCCACCAGCATCAGCAGGACCAGCGCAGCGGTCCAGGCCTTGGCGTGCCAGTCCTCGTAAGGGCTGATGGCGTAGTTGTAGATGGCCACGGTCAGCGAAGCGGTCGGTTGGTTGGGACTCACGTTCCAGTACTGGTTGTTGAGCGCCGTGAACAGCAGCGGGGCAGTTTCTCCCGCCACCCGGGCGACCGCGAGCAAACACGCCGTGACAACTCCCGTCATCGCCGTGCGGAGGATGACCAGCAAGCTGGTGCGCCAGTTGGTGATGCCGAGGGCCAGGGAGGCCTCCCGCAGCGACCCCGGTACCACGCGGATGAGTTCCTCGGTGGAGCAGGCCAGGTAGGGGACAATCATGATGGCCAGGGCCACGGACCCGGCCAGGGCCGAGAAGTGGTGCATGGGGATGACCACCATGGCGTAGGCCACAATGCCGATGACGATGGAGGGCACCCCGGACAGCACCTCGGCCACGAAGCGCACCGTCTTGCCCACCGTGCCGTCGCCGCGCTCGGCCAAGAAGACGCCCGCGCCCACGCCGACCGGCAAGCCCATCAGGCAGGCCAGCCCCACCATGTACAGGGTGCCCACCAGCGCGTTGCCAATGCCGCCGCCCTCCTCGCCCACCGGCTTGGGCAGCTTGGTGAAGAAGTCCCAGGACAGCCCGGCGGCGCCCTTGCTGATGACCAGGTACAGCACGCTGGTGAGGGGAATGAAGCGCCGCCACCAGGGCCACCCCGCACAGGATGGTCATGAAGACATTCATGAAGCGGCGGAAGACGAAGTGTCTCACGTGACGACTCTCGCCGGGCCCTTCTGCACGGCCGTCACCAGCCAGCGGGCGGCGGCATTCAGCAGAAACGTAATGACGAAGAGGATGAGGCCGCAGGCGGCCAGCGCCCCGATGTGGATGTTGTCGGTGGCCTCGGCAAATTCATTGGCGATGACGGCCGGGAGGCTGTACCCGGGAGCAAACAGCGAAATGCTGATGTTGCGGGAATTCCCAATCAGCATGGTGACGGCCATGGTCTCGCCCAGGGCGCGGCCGAGGCCGAGCAGGGACGCCCCGAGGATGCCGGCCCGGCTGTGCGGCATGACCGACCAGGTGACGGACTCCCAGGTGGTGGCCCCCAGCGCCAGGGCCGCTTCCCGCTGGGCTTCCGGCGTCGTCTTCATGACTTCCGCCGAGACGGAGACGACGGTGGGCAGAATCATCACGGCCAGGCACAGTCCCGCTGCCAGGTAGCCGAAGCCGATGGGCGGCCCCTTGAAGAAGGGCAGAAACCCGAAGGCGCGGCCGAGGAAGGGCTCCACCGAAGTCCGCAGCCACGGCACCAGCACGGCCAGGCCCCACAGCCCGTACACCACCGACGGGATGGCGGCCAGCCACTCCACCGGCGTCGAGAGAAACGGGGCCAGCTTGTGGGGAGCAAACTGGGTGATGAAGAGGGCCAGGCCGATGGCGACGGGCACCGCGACGACGACCGCCACTAGGCTGGTGACGAGGGTGCCGTAAATGAAGGGCAGGGCGCCGAACTTTTGCGTCACCGGGTCCCAGTCGTCTCCCTTGACGAAGTCCCACGCCCCCTCGACGGCGAAGAGGGGGCGCGACACCAGGGCCAGGTTGAGAACAATCAGCCCGGCCACCAGCAGGACGAACATGCCGAGCACCCACAGGACGCCGTAATACAGCCGGTCGCCGGCACCCTCCCCCGCGGTGTCCGGCGACTGGGGGCGCTCCACCATGGGCGGCGCCCCGTCGAGCACGTTGGCCCTACTTCCCGCCACTGTACTTCGCTCCCATCACGGTCATGCTGGCGACCTTGGCGAGCACCTTGGCCTGCACGGGCGCCGGCAGCGGGGCGTAGTAGAGGGGCGGGGCGAACTTCTCGCCGTCCGTCAGCGCCCACTTCAGGAAGTTGATGATGGCCGGCCCTTTCTCCTTGTTCGTCTGGTCCTGGTACACCAAAAGGTAGGTGAAGCTGGAGATGGGGTAGGCGCCCTTGGTGGGCGAGTTGGTGATGGAGACGCGGAAGTCGTCCGGCAGGGGGACGCCCGCCGCGGCGGCGGAGGTGGCGTCGATGGTGGGCTTCACGTAGGTGCCGTCCACGTTCTTAATGGCGGCGACGCTGAGCTGGTTTTGGTTGGCGTAGGCGAGTTCCACGTAGCCAATGGCCCCGGGGGCCTGCTTCACCAGCCCCGTCACCCCTTCGTTGCCCTTGCCACCGAGGCCGGTGGGCCACTTGACACTCTTCCCCGCGCCCACCTTCGCTTTGAAGTCAGGGGACACCTTGGCCAGGTAGTCGGTGAAGACGTACGTCGTTCCCGAACCGTCGGACCTGGAGGCCACCGCGATGGCCGTGTCCGGCAGCTTCACCCCGGGGTTGTCTGCGGCGATGGCCGGGTCATTCCACTTGGAGATGGTGCCGAGAAAAATGTTGGCCAGCGTCGGCCCGGAAAGGTTGACGGCCGGGACGCCCGGCAGGTTGTAGGCCACCACCACCGCCCCCAGCACGGTGGGCAGGTTGAGGAGGCCCGGGGCCTTGCCCATTTCGTCGTCCGACAGCGGCGCGTCCGAGGCCCCGAAGTCCACCGTCTTCTCCGTAATCTGCTTGATGCCCCCGCCCGACCCGATGGACTGGTAGTTGAATTTCAGGTTGGGGAAGAGCTTGTTGTACTCGCTGAACCACTTTGAATAGAGCGGAAACGGGAAGGTCGCGCCAGCTCCATTGATGAGAAGACTCCCCTGGGCCAGGGCAGCGCCCGTGACGGCCAGGGTGAGGGCGAGGGTCAGCTTCTTCATGTTTCACTCCGGGGGAGGGCGGGGGTCCAAATGTGCCGGCCCTCTGTACCCAGCGGTCCGTGACGGTTTTGTGACTAGCGTGTGAAGCCTTTGGCGGTGCGGGCGTTTAGCCCCCCTCTTTGCCGGGACGCCCCAGGCCCTCCGCGCAAACGTCTTGGGGGCCGAGGCCGGAGGACAATTCCGCATCCGCCTGGGCCGCCGCCTCCGACGGGGTCGGCCGCCCCTCCCCGGTGGGCAGCCGGTCCACCCGGGCCAGGCCCGGAAAAAGGCGCAGCCAGAGCGCCACCACCACCAGCGTGCCCACTCCGCCCAGGACGACGGCCCGCACCGCCCCAAACCACTGCGCCGTCAGTCCGGACTCGAATTCACCCAGTTCATTGCTGGCGCCGATGAACAGCATGTTGACGGCGTTGACACGCCCCCGCATTTCCGGAGGCGGGGAGATTTGCACCAGCGTCAGCCGGACGAAGACGCTGGCCATGTCGGCCGCGCCCATGACGGCCAGCAGCGCCAGCGACAAAGGAAAGCTGCGCGACAGCCCGAAGCCCACCGTGGCCAGGCCAAACAGGGCCACGCCCAGAAGCATGGTGGGGCCGGCGCGCCGGGTGAGGGGGTGGCGGGCCAGCCACAGGCCCGTCAGCCCCGCCCCCACCGCCGGGGCACCGCGCAGAAGCCCCAGGCCTTCGGGCCCGCAGGCCAGCACGTCCTGGGCAAACACCGGCATGAGGGCCACCGCGCCACCCAACAGGACGGCGAAGAGGTCCAAGGAAATACAGCCGAGGATGACTTTGTCCGCCCACACGTAGCGCACCCCGGCCAGCACCGTGGCCCAGCTGACGGCCCGCGGCTCCCGTCGTTCCACGCGCGGGTGCAGGCCAAGCAGGGCCAGGACGTCCACCACCGCCAGCGCGGTGGCGAGGAAGTAGACGGGTTCGGCGTTGCCCACCCAGGCGTAAAGAACGCCACCCAGCGCCGGGCCGGCGATGCTTCCCACCTGGAAGACGCTGGAGTTGATGGCCACGGCGCTGCCGAAGGAAGGGGCTGGTACCAAAGACGGCATGAGGGCCTGGGCGGCGGGGGCATTGAAGGCGCGGGCCGAACCCAACAGCACCAGCACCGCGTAGATGGCCCACAGGGGCGGCGCGCCGCGCAGGCCGGCCAGGCCGAGACACAGCGCCACCACGCCGAAGAGGGCGTGGCACACCAACACAATCCGCTTCCTGTCGACGTGGTCCGCCACCGTCCCGGCCACCAGCGACAGCCCCAAGGAGGGGAGAAACTGGGCCAGGCCCACCAGCCCCAGCGACAGCGGGGCATGCGTCAGCGCGTACACCTGCCAGCCCACCGCCACCGACGTCGTCTCCAGCACCAGGATGGCCAAAAGGCGCGACAGCAGGAAGCGGCGGAATTGCCGCGCCTCCGGGGCGCGGAGCGAGAAGGCGGTGGGCACGGGAGGGGTAGGGTGCCTTCCTAACGCATGCCGGCGGGCGGGTCGGCGGCAACTTCCCCGGGTGCCTCGACGGCCGGGTGTTCCCCGGAGTCGCTGGACTCCACTGGCTCCACCGGCGACTCCTCCTGCAGGACGGCGCCCGGGGCGGCGGGCGCCGGCGTCAACAGGCGCACCGGGCCCGGGGGTGGAAGTCCGGAGTGGCGGCGGGCGGCCTCCGCCAGGGCGGTGTGGTGGCGGTAGCGCCCTTCCAAAAGCTTGTGGATGAGGAGGGGCCCGCCTGGCACCCGGCGGGCCAGCAGGGCCTGGGTGGCGTGGCGGACGGCGTAGCGCACCCGGCGGATTTGCACGCGCCAGCCCCGGGGCGTCCAGGTGAAGAGGCCCCAGGCCGCCCGCGCGTCCCCGTCGCGGGGGATGCCGGCGGAGGCCACGTCGGCCAGCAGCATGCGCCCCAGCCGCCGGCGGTAGGGGAAGTGCAGGTGCCCGAAGGCGCATGCGGCAGCGTCCAGGTGGGCGAAGTAGCGCCGCAGCGTGGCTTCATCCAGGGTGGGCTCGAGAGAGTCTTCCAAGTTTCTCGGGTTGGCGTGGCAGATGTAGAGGTCCTGCCCGCGCCGGGGGCCGTAGCGGACACTGAAGGGCAGCCCGGCCAGCTTCTGCACCAGGGCCGGGCCCAGCTGCTCGCGCGTCCACTCCAGCAGTTCCGTCTTCCAGTGCTCCCGTTCCCGGTAGGCCCCGCCCAGGTAGACGTCGGCGACGTAGGCGTCGGTGTTGCCGATGAGGAGGGCGCCGCAGCGCGCCAGCAGCAGTTCCATCGTCTCGCGGGGATGGGCGCCCCGAAGCACCAAGTCCCCGGCGGCCACCACCACGTCTGCCCCGTGCTGGCCGACGTCCGCCAGCACCGCCTCGCAGGCGGGGAGATTTCCGTGGATGTCCGCGAGGATGGCGACCCGCATGTGTGACGCTTCCACCTGACGAAGGACTGTCAGTGTAGTCCAAACACCGACTTCCTGGGGTACCAGGGGAAAGGCCCCGGCCGGGTTAGGCCGCCGACAGGGTGACGGTGAAGGTGCTTCCCAGCCCCAGCTGGCTCTGCACGCGCACGTCGCCGCCCATGGCGGACACCAGGTGGCGGACGATGCTGAGGCCGAGACCGGTGCCGCCCATGTCCCGGCTGCGGCCGCGGTCCACCCGGTAGAACCGCTCGAAGAGGCGGGGGAGGTGCTTGGCTTCAATGCCCAGGCCTGTGTCGCGCACGGACACTTCCACCCGCATCGCCTCCTGCCGGGCCGTCAATTCTACGGAGCCACCTTCCGGGGTGTACTTGACGGCGTTGTCCAACAGGTTGACGAGCACCTGCTCCAGCGCCTTGGCGTCGGCCCGCGCTGCCAGAGCCGGGGCGACGTGGTGGGTGATGGAGATGTGCTTGGCGGTGGCCCGCGGCTCCACCGCCTCGGCCGCGCGGGCCACCACCTCGCTCACCGCCACTGCAGCCACGCTGAGGGGCCTTTCCTTGGCGTCCAGCCGGGACAATTCCAGCAAGTCAGAGACCAGCTCGCTCAGCCGCTCGGACTGCCGGTGGATGATGTCCACCATCTGCGGGCCGTGCACGGTGTCCGCCAGCGCCCCGGACTGCAGCGTCTCGGCGTAGCCGAGGATGGCGGCGATGGGGGTGCGCAACTCATGGCTGACGTTGGCCACGAAGTCCTGGCGCACGCGTTCCAGGCGTTTGAGTTCCGTGACGTCCCGGAAGACGGCCGCGCTGCCGGGCAGGCCGCCGCCAAGGGGGGCCACCTGCACCTCCAGCACGCGGGGGCGCGGCCCCTCCATCACCACCTCCACCACCGAGGAGGTGCCCGCTTCGCAAGCGCGCAGCACGGCTTCGTGCAGCTCTCCCTTGCGGACGAGGAACAGCGGGCGCTTGCCCACCACGTCCTGGCCTGCACCCAGAAGTCGGCGCAGCGCGGCGTTGTGGCGCACCACCGCGCCCGAGGCGTCGGTAATCCACACGCCGTCGGCGATTCCTTCCAGCGCCGCCGCCAGGACGCGTTCTTCATAGGCGGCTGCGTCCCGCTCGGCCTGGGTGGCCTTGTCCTTGGCCGCCGCCTCGGACGCAGCGGATTCCAAAAGCCGGGTGCGTTCTGTATGGGCCACCAGCGCCAGCACCGCGCCGACGGCCCCGGCGGCCAGGGCCGCCAAAAGGGCCGTCTGCAACCCGGACGTCAGCGCGCCCACCAGGCCTGCGGCCAGCGCGGGGCCGATGACCACGAGCGCGAGCCAGGGGCTCCGCCGTGCCGCGCCGCCTGGCGTCACGCCTCGCGGTCGGGGCTTGCCAGCTTGTAGCCGACTCCTCGGACCGTCTCGATGACTTCACCCGCCGGGCCGAGCTTCTCCCGCAGCCGCTTGATGTGGGTGTCCACGGTGCGGGTTGTAATCTCCGCTTCAATTCCCCACACGTCCGACAGGAGGACTTCCCGCGTCTGGACGCGGCCCGGGCGTTCCAAAAGCGTCTTGAGGAGACGGAACTCGAGTGCGGTGAGGGCCACTTCGGCGTCCGCGACGCGCACTTCATGCCGCGCCGGGTCGAGCTGGATGGTGCCGGCGGCCAGGGCGGAGGAGCCCTCGGAGTCGCTGGCCATGCGCCGCAGGACGGCCTTCACCCTTAGAATCAACTCGCGGACGCTGAACGGCTTCACCACGTAGTCGTCCGCCCCCATCTCCAGTCCCTGGACGCGGTCCTGCTCCTGCCCCTTGGCCGTCACCATGACGACGGCGGTGCGTCGCAGGTTGGGGTCCTCCTTCACCAGGCGCAGCACCTCGCTGCCCGGCAGGTCCGGAAGCATGAGGTCGAGCAGCACCAGCTCCGGCTTGAAGGTTTTGGCCTTGGCCAGTGCCGCCGCCCCGGTGTGGGTGACTTCCGTCTCGTACCCAGCGGCGGTCAGGTTGTAGGTGAGCAGGTGCGCCAGGTCCTGCTCGTCCTCGACGATGAGAATCCGTGACACGGGCAAGCTCGCTTCCGCGAAGGAGGAGGGAAGGTTTCCCCCCTCCGGGACAACCCCGGCACTTCCGTAGCAGACCCCTCCCACCTTACCGGTGACGCTTTTGTGTCGCCCCGCCCTCGCGCATGCAACAGGGCTTGCGTTGACAGAGGGGGCAGCCAAGCCTAAGGTGCGCGCCTTTTTCCGCCAGGGCTGTTCCCGGGGCGGTTTCCCCATGGTTGTCCAAGTCGAGCAGATTCGCGAGGGAGGCCTCACCCTCACCCAGCCCCTCGCCCAGCCGTTTCTGGCCGAGGTGCTCGCGGACGCGGTGCGCGAGGGCTTTTCCCCGGCCGCCGCCTCGCAGCTGACGGCCAAGCTGTTGCGGACGGCCGGCGGGGTGCTTCTGGAAGGCCAGGCGGACCTCAGTCTTCTGGCCCCCTGCAAGCGCTGCGCGGCGGAGGTGCGCTTGACGGTCCCGGTGGGCTTCACCCTCAACCTGGTGCCGGCCCGCGTGGAACAGGGCCGTCCGGCCGGCGGCGACGACTCGGACAAGTCCGAGGCGGAGTCCAGCGGAAGCTTCGAATTGGCGGAGGCGGACCTGGACGTCTACCACGGCAAGCAGATTGACCTGGACCCCATTGTCCGCGAGCAGGTATTGCTGTCGCTGCCCATGCACGTGGTTTGCCGCGAGGACTGCCGGGGCCTGTGCGGTATGTGCGGCCAGAATTTGAACGAGGCGGCGTGTAGCTGCGAGAGCAAGCGGGTCGACCCGCGGCTCGCGGTCCTCAAGGACATCAAGCTGAACTAGGAGCAGTCGGACATGGGCGTTCCCAAGAAGCGGACTTCGAAAATGCGGCGCAACCGTCGCCGCGCCGCAAACAGCAACCTCAAGGTGGCGGTGCAAGTCATCGCCTGCCCCCAGTGCAAGGAACCGGTGCTGCCGCACCGGGCCTGCTCGGCCTGTGGCTTCTACAAGGGCCGCGAGGTCGTCAAGGTCGAGTAGGTGCGCCTCGCTCTCGACGCGATGGGTGGGGATGCTGCCCCCGCCGCCGTCGTCGCGGGAGCGCTTCACTTCGCCGCCGCCTACCCCGACGTCAACCTGGTGTTGGTGGGCGACGAATCCCGGGTCCGGGCCGCGCTGCCCACGCGCCTTCCGCCCAACGTACGCCTCCACCACGCCTCCCAGGTGGTGGGGATGGAGGAACAGGCCCTGGCCGCCGTCCGCGCCAAGCGCGACGCCTCGGTGCGCGTGTGCTTTGAGTTGGTGAAGCGCCGCGAGGCCGACGCCGCCGTCACCGCCGGCCACTCCGGCGCGGCCATGGCCGCCGCCCTTTCAGTGCTGGGCCGGCTTCCCGGCGTGGAGCGGCCGGCGCTGGCCGCCCTCTTCCCCGCCCTGGGCACCAGCGGACGGTGCCTGCTGTTGGACGTCGGGGCCAATGCCGAGTGCCGGGCCAGCCACCTGGCCCAGTTCGCCGTGCTGGGCGCGGCCTACGTCCGGGCCTGCCACGCGGTGGCCTCCCCCCGCGTCGCGGTGCTGTCCAACGGCGAGGAGGAAAGCAAGGGGACGCCACTGACCAGGGCGGCTCTGGCGCTCCTTCAGCAGAGTGACTTGGACTTCCGCGGCTACGGCGAGGGGAAGGACCTCTTCAGCGGCGCCTTCGACGTCCTCGTCACCGACGGCTTCACCGGCAACGCCGTGCTGAAGGCCTCCGAGGGCGTCGCCGCCGGACTGACCGGACTTCTGCAGCAGGCGGTGCACCAGGCCCACCTGCCGTCGCGGCTGGGGGGCCTGTTGTTGCGGCCCACCCTGGCCGGCCTGGGCCGGCTGGTGGACGCCTCGGAAGTGGGCGGTGTGCCCCTGCTCGGCATCGCCGGGGTGGGCGTCATCGCCCATGGACGCTCCAGCCCGCGGGCCATCTCCTCCGCCCTGCGGGTGGCGCGGCGGACAGTGGAGGCGGATTTGGAAGGCACCCTGGCGTCGGCCGTCGCCGCCGCCCGCGGCTGGCTCGCAACGCGGGCCGTCAAGGGCGCGAAAGGGAAGACACCAGAGGGCTTTTGAGGGTAACACCAGACGGGCCCCAGCGGCTTTTTGGGCGGATGGAAAGGAACGACGGGTGCTTCGCACGCGGATTCTCGGCACCGGGGGCTACGCCCCGGAGAAGGTCCTCAGCAACAGCGACCTGGAGAAGCTGGTCGCGACCTCGGACAGCTGGATTACCGAGCGCACCGGCATCCGCGAGCGCCGCATCGCCGCCGACGGCGAAGTCACCTCGGACATGGCCGTCAAGGCCTCGGTGCGCGCGCTGGAGATGGCCCACACCCGGGCGGAAGACCTGGAGATGATTGTGCTGGGCACCATCTCCCCGGACATGCCGATGCCCTCCTGCGCCGCCTTCCTCCAGGCCAAGCTGGGCGCCAAGAATGCCTTCGCCTTCGACGTCTCTGCCGCCTGCGCCGGTAGCCTCTACGCCCTGGCCATCGCCGACCAGTTCATCCAGACGGGCAAGGTGAAGCGGGCGCTGGTGGTGGGGGTGGAGCTGCTCAGTCGCCTCATCGACTGGACCGACCGCAACACCTGCGTCCTCTTCGGGGATGCGGCCGGGGCCATGGTGGTGGGCCCCTCCGATGACCCTGCCCGGGGGCTGCTCTCCACCCACCTGCACGCCGACGGCTCGGCCGCGGAGGCGCTGTGCATTCCGGGCGGAGGCAGCAAGCACCCCCAGTCCGAGGAGGTGCTGGCCAAGAAGCTCAACAAGGTGTGGATGCAGGGCCGCGAGGTCTACAAGTACGCCGTCCGCGCGCTGCCGGACGCAGTGCAGGAGGCCCTGGCGGCCAATGGGATGGCGGTGGACTCCATCGACCACGTCATCGCCCACCAGGCGAATTTGAGGATTATTGAGTCCGTCATGGAGCGTCTCGGCATCCCGCTCGAGAAGTGCTGGCTCAACATCGCCCGCTACGGCAACACCTCCTCCGCCTCGCTGCCCATCACCCTGGACGAGGCCAACCGCGCCGGGCGCCTGAAGCCGGGAGACCTCATCGTGATGATGTCCATCGGCGCGGGCATGGCCTGGGGCAGCGCCCTGGTGCGCTGGTAGACGAGTGGCCATGGGCACCGCGTTTCTCTTCCCGGGCCAGGGCAGTCAGGCGGTGGGGATGGGCCGGGGGCTGGCCCAGGCCTTTCCCGAGGCGCGCGCCGTCTTCGCCGCCGTGGACGACGCCCTGGGCGAGAAGCTGTCCACCCTGTGCTTTGAAGGGCCGGCCGACGCGCTGGCCCTGACCGCCAACACCCAGCCGGCCATCCTCACCGTCAGCCTGGCGGCCCACGCGGTGTGGGCGGCCCGGGCCCCTTCGCCCAGTCACCTGGCAGGCCACTCCCTGGGGGAGTACTCGGCCCTGGTCGCCGCCGGGGCGCTGGGGCTGGCCGACGCCGCCCGCGCGGTGCGCTCCCGGGGCCTGTACATGCAGGAGGCCGTCCCGAAGGGGGAAGGGGCGATGGCCGCCGTGCTGGGGCTGGAGGCGGCCCGGGTCGCGGAAGTGTGCCGGGAAGTCGCCGGCGAGGACGTGCTGGCGCCGGCCAACTACAACACCCCCGAGCAGACGGTGGTGGCCGGGCATGCCCGCGGCCGTGGAACGGGCCGGCCCGCGCTTCAAGGAAGCGGGGGCCAAGCGCGTGGTGCCCCTCAACGTCTCCGCCCCCTTCCACTGCGCCCTCATGGCGCCGGTGGTGCCGCGGTTGAAGGCCGTCCTGGACGCGGCCCGCGTGCAGGCGCTGGCCGTCCCCGTCGTCACCAACGTGGAGGCACAAGCCAACAGCGACGCGGCCCGCGTGGTGCCGCTGCTTCTGGCCCAGGTGACGGCGCCGGTGCGCTGGGTGGAGTGCGTCCAGGCCATGGTGGCCGCCGGGGTGACGCGGATGGTGGAGCTCGGCCCGGGCAGAGTGCTGAGTGGCCTCGTCCGCAGCACCTCCCGCGCGGTGGAAGTCCTCAACGTCGAGGACGTGCGCCTCCCTGGAAAAGGCGCTGGCCGCGGTGGGCAAGCCATGACGTTTAGCGGCAAGGTGGTGCTGGTGACGGGCGGCTCGCGCGGCATTGGCCGCGCCTGCGCGGTGGCCTTCGGCCAGGCCGGCGCGACGGTGGTGCTGACGTACGCCGGCAATGACGCGGCGGCGGAGGAGGCGGTAGCCCTGGCCGGGGAACGCTCGCGGGCGGTGAAGTTCGACGTGGCGGACACCGCGGCCTGCACCGGGTGCGTGGAGGACGTCGTCCAGAAGCACGGCCGGCTGGACGTCCTCGTCAACAACGCCGGCGTGGCGGTGGATGGCCTCCTCATCCGGGTGAAGGACGAGGACTGGGACCGCCAGCTGGACACCAATCTCAAGGGCGCCTTCGCGCTCTCGCGCGCCGCCGCCCGGCCGATGATGAAGCAGCGCTCGGGCGCCATCATCAACCTGGTGTCGGTGGTGGGGGAGATGGGCAACGCCGGCCAGGCGGCCTATGCCGCGAGCAAGGCCGGCCTCATCGGGCTGACCAAGGCCTTGGCCCACGAATTGGCCAGCCGCCACATCCGCATCAATGCGGTGTCGCCTGGCTTCATCGACACCGACATGACGTCGAAGGTTTCCGCGGACATGCGCACGCGGCTGCTTCAGGCCATCCCGCTCGGGCGGCTGGGGACGGCCGAGGAGGTGGCCGCCTGCGTGCTGTTTCTGGCCAGTGACGCTGCGTCTTACATCACAGGAGAAGTGTTGAAGGTGAACGGCGGCATGTACATGTAGCAGGCCCGCCTGTTATACGCGCCGGCCGAACGGGTCCTCGGCGGGCGTCAGTTGCAGAGGACTGGTAAGGGGTACCGGAGGCTAACGACATGTCGACGAGCGCAATCGAGGCGAAGGTCAAGTCCATCATCGCCGACCAGCTGGGGGTGGGCGAGGATGAGATCAAGCCGGAGTCGTCGTTCATCGAGGACCTCGGGGCGGACAGCCTCGACATCGTCGAGCTGGTCATGGCGATGGAAGAGGAATTCGAGGTGGAGATTCCCGACGAGGAAGCGGAGAACATCAAGACCGTCGGGGACGCCATCAACTACATCAACTCCCACAAGAAGTAGGGCCTTCCGTTCGTGGCTCCTCGCCGCATCGTCATCACGGGAACTGGCCTCATCACGGCCCTGGGCACGGGGACGGAGAAGACTTGGTCCGGCCTGCTCACCGGCAAGTCCGCCGTCGGGCCGGTGACGCGCTTCGATGCGAGCCAGCTGTCGGCCCGCATCGCCGGCGAGGTGAAGGACTTCGACCCCGAGGCCTGGGGGATGGACCGCCGCGAGTCGCGCCGCATGGACCTGTTCACCCAGTACGCGGTGGCGGCCAGCGAGATGGCGATGCGCGAGAGCGGCCTGCCCATCGGCACCGACAAGCCGCACGGGTATGAGCCGGAGAAGGTGGCAGTCATCATCGGCTCCGGCATCGGCGGCATCGGGAGCTTGGAGGAACAGCACAAGCGGGCGCTGGAGAAGGGCTTCGACCGCATCTCGCCGTTCTTCATCCTGCAGATGATTATTAATATGGCCCCGGGCCACGTCAGCATCCGCTTCGGCGCCAAGGGCCCCAACTGGTCTCCGGTGTCGGCCTGCGCCACCAGCGCGCACGCCATCGGCGAGGCGGTGAAGTCCATCCGGCTGGGCGAAACCGACGCCGCCATCGCCGGCGGCGCCGAGGCGACGTATTACCCCGCTGTCCATCGGCGGCTTCGCCGTGATGAAGGCCCTCAGCACGCGCAACGACGACCCGGCCGGCGCGAGCCGCCCGTTCGACAAGGACCGCGACGGCTTCGTCATGGGGGAGGGGGCGGGGATTGTCGTCCTGGAGGAGATGGAGCACGCCCGCCGCCGGGGGGCCCCCATCCTGGCCGAGGTGGTGGGCTACGGCGCCAACTCCGACGCCTTCCACGAGACGCAGCCCGCGCCGGAAGGGGAGGGGGCAGCGCGCTGCATGCGCCTGGCCCTGAAGGACGCCGGCATGGCGCCCGAGGAGATCGGGTACGTGAATGCCCACGGCACCTCGACGCCCTTCAATGACGCGAATGAAACCAAGGCCATCAAGGCCGTCTTCGGGCCGCATGCAAAAAAGCTGATGGTCAGTTCCACCAAGTCCATGACCGCCCACATGCTGGGCGCCGCCGGAGGCGCCGAGGCGGTGGTGTCGGCGCTGGTGCTGGCGCGCGGGGTCATCCCGCCCACCGCCAACTACACCACGCCCGACCCGGAATGTGACTTGGACTACGTGCCCAACACCCCGCGCGAGGTCCGCGTCAACGCCGTGCTGAGCAACTCCTTCGGCTTCGGCGGCACCAACGCCGTCCTCATCCTCAAGCGCTTCAAGTAGCCGCTTCGCTTGGCGGGGTCAGTGACGTCGCTGGCCTGGGGTAGAGTCCCCGGCCGCCATGGACGCCTTCCCCACCCTCGCCCAAGTCGACCCCGAAATTTCCGACCTCATCCGCAAGGAGATGCTGCGCCAGGAGGAAGGGCTGGAGCTGATTGCGTCGGAGAACTTCGTCAGCCGCGCGGTGATGGCGGCGGCGGGAAGCGTCCTCACCAACAAGTACGCCGAAGGCTACCCCGGCCGGCGCTACTACGGCGGCTGCGAGGTGGTGGACGTCGTCGAGACGCTGGCCATCCAGCGCGCCCGCGCCCTCTTCGGCGCCGAGGCGGTCAACGTCCAGCCCCACTCCGGCAGCCAGGCCAACATGGCGGCCTACATGGCACTGATGGCGCCCGGGGACACGCTGCTCTCTCTCGACCTCAACTCCGGCGGTCACCTCACCCACGGCATGTCCCTGAATTTCAGCGGCAAGCTGTACCGGGTGGTGCACTACGGCCTGGACCCCAAGACGGAGCGCATCGACATGGCCCAGGTGCGACGCCTCGCCCTGGAAGCGCATCCCAAGGTGTTGGTGGTGGGCGCCTCGGCCTACAGCCGGACGCTGGACTTCGCCGCCTTCCGCGAGGTGGCGGATGCCGCTGGTGCCGCGCTGGTGGTGGACATGGCCCACATCGCCGGCCTGGTGGCGGCGGGAGAACATCCCTCCCCGGTGCCCCTGGCCGAAGTGGTGACGTCCACCACCCACAAGACGTTGCGCGGCCCGCGCGGCGGCCTGGTGCTGTCCAAGGAGGCGCACGCCAAGGCCATCAACTCCAACGTCTTCCCCGGCATCCAGGGCGGCCCGCTGATGCATATTGTTGCCGCCAAGGCGGTCGCCTTCCAGGAAGCGCTGCAGCCCGAGTTCAAGGTGTACCAGCGGCAGATTGTGAAGAATGCCAAGGCGCTGGCCGAGGCGCTGGCCCGCGCCGGCTGCCGCCTCGTCTCTGGCGGCACCGACAACCACCTGATGCTGGTGGACTTGCGCCCCAAGGGGATTACCGGCAAGTCCGCCGAGGCCGCGCTGGACAAGGCCGGCATCACCGTCAACAAGAACATGATTCCCTTCGACCCGGAGAAGCCGATGGTGACGTCCGGCATTCGCGTCGGGACGCCCGCCGTCACCACCCGGGGGATGGGCGAGAAGGAGATGGCTCAGGTGGGGGCCCTCCTCGGCGAGGCCCTGGACTCCGCCTCCGACGACGCGGCGCTGGCGCGCGTCCGCGGGAAAGTCCGGGAACTGGCCCACAGCTTCCCCCTCTACGCCGGGCGGCTGTAGGCGCCCGGCCAGCCCGCCATGCGCTGTCCCTACTGTCACGGCGCAGAAAACAAGGTGCTCGACAGCCGCGAGTCCCAGGAAGGCGCGGTGACACGCCGCCGGCGGGAGTGCCTGGCCTGCAAGCGCCGCTTCACCACCTATGAGAGGGTGGAGGAGCTGATGCCGCTGGTGGTGAAGAAGGACGGCCGGAGAGAACCGTTCGACCGGGACAAGCTTTTGCTGGGCCTGAAGAAGGCGGTGGAGAAGCGTCCCGTCTCCATGGACCAACTGGAGGAATTGGTGGGCACCGTGGAGGGCCGGTTGCAGGCCCTGGGCGAGAAGGAGATTCCCTCCAGCGCCGTGGGGGAGGACGTCATGCGGCGGTTGCGGGAGCTGGACGAGGTGGCGTACGTCCGCTTCGCTAGCGTCTACCGAAGCTTTCGCGACATCGCCGAATTCATGACCGAGTTGAAGGACCTCCTGGATGACCCCACCCGTCCCCCCGCCCGCAAGCGAGAGCGCGCCGGGAAGCCCTGACGCTGTGGCCCCGCCGGCTGCGGAGCGCTTCATGCGCGAGGCGCTGGCCGAGGCGCGGCGGGGCCTCGGCCGCACCCACCCCAACCCTTGCGTCGGCGCGGTGGTGGTGTGGGACGGCCAGGTGGTGGGCCGGGGACACCACGCCCAGGCCGGTGCGCCGCATGCCGAGGTGCTGGCCCTGGCCGAGGCGGGGGCCCTGGCGCGCGGGGCGGACCTCTACACGACGCTGGAACCGTGCGACCACTACGGCCGGACGCCGCCCTGCAGCCGGGCCATCCTGGACGCGGGCGTGGCCCGCGTGGTGTCGGCCTCCTCGGACCCCAACCCGCTGGTGAATGGCAAGGGCCTGGCGCGGCTGCGCGCCGCCGGCGTCGACGTCGTCACCGGGGTGCTGAAGCAGGAGGCGGACGCCCTCAACCGGCCCTTCTTCAAGGCCATGGGCACGGGCTTGCCACTAGTGACGCTGAAGGTGGCGGTGACGCTGGACGGAAAGCTGGCCACCGCCAGCGGGGACAGTGCCTGGGTAAGTGGCGAGGAGGCGCGGGCCGAAGTCCACCAGCTGCGCAGCCTGGTGGACGCTGTCCTGGTGGGCACTGGCACGGTGCGCACAGATGACCCGCAGCTGACGGCGCGCCCGGCCACCGGGACCGGCCGCAACCCGCTGCGCCTTCTGCTGGACACCGAAGGCACGCTTCCGCTTTCCTCCCGCGTCTTCCACCAGCCGGACGCCGACAGGACGGTGGTGGTGTGCGCCGAGGACAGGGCCCAGGCCGTCCAGGCGCGGCTGGCCTCCACGGGCGCCCGCGTGTGGGGGGTGCCCCGGGCCCCGGGCGGCGTCGTGCTGGAGGCGGTGCTGCGCCGGCTGGTGGAGGAGGGCGGACTGCACCTGTTGGTGGAAGGTGGTGCACAGCTGTTTGCCTCGCTGGTGGCGGCCCGGCTGCCCGACGCGCTGGTGCTGTACCTCTCGCCCAAGTTGCTGGGCGGTGACGCGCCGTCTTGGCTGGGCCCCTTGGGGCTGAAGCAAATGGGGCAGGCGGTACCGCTTCAGGTGGAGGACGTCACCCGGGTGGGCGGTGACATCCGGGTGCGGGCGCGCTTCCTGTGGCCGTAGGGGCCGTCGACGCGGCCCGGTGCCGGACGCTACGCTGGCCCGCGCTCCCGTGAGTGCCACCCCCACGCCCCCACCCGGAATTGTCGCCGGGCCCAAGGCCTCCGCGCGCCTGGCGTGGGGGCTGGCCGCGGCCGGCCTGGTGTTGCTGGCCGGCGTGGGCGTGTGGGCCCTCCGCCGGCAGGGGCCCAGTCCGGCCGGGACCCCCGCCGCCACCGAAGCCCGGGCCCTGGCGGCGCGCCCGCCCGCGCCGGGGGCGGCCGACGCCTACCTGCAGGGCATGGCCCTCATGCAGCAGTACCGCTGGGCGGAGGCGGTGCCTTTCTTCCAGAAGGCCTCGGCCCTGGACCCCAACTTTGCCCTGCCGCCCCTGCGGCGCACGGTGGCCCTGTTTTTCCTCGGCAACAGCACGGACGTCGTCTCCGCCATGCAGGACGCCATCCGGCTGTCCGCCGGCGCGCCGGAGGACATTCGCCTGCGGGTGGAGCCGCACGCCTTCTGGGGCCAGAACGAGTGGGACAAGTGCGCCTCCGCGGCCCGGGCGCTGCGGGACCGGGAGCCGGACAATTTCGAGGCGCTGCTGCCCTCCCTCCTCCTCAGCGGCTGCGTGCCGGCGCCGGAGTCCCTGGCCGTCATGGCGCGGGCGCGGGCCAGCGCCTCGCCGGTGACGCGGGATGCGCGCTTCGACTTGATGGAGGCCCGGCTGGCCTTCGCCGAGCGCGAGGACAAGCGGGCGGCGGAGGCGCTGGAACGCGCGGAACCCAAAGTGCAGGGCCCCGACAACCGTTTCCTGCGCGCAGCGCTGTTGCGCCAGCGCAGCCTGCTGGAAGCCCGCGCCGGCCACTTCGACGTGGCCCTGCAACTTTTCGGTGTGGCGGAGAAGACGTACGTGGACGGCGGCCACGCCTTCGAGGCGGCCCGGGTGGCCGGAGAGCGCGCCGACGTGCTGGAGGGCAAGGGAGAGTTTCTGGCCGCGGCCGTCGAGTTCGAGCGCCAGCTGACGCTGCTGGAGGCCTTTGGCGCCACCTACGCCGCGGTGCTGGCCGCCCGAAATGGGGCGGCCGACTACCTGGCGGCGGGAGAGCCGGAGAAGGCCGCCACGCTGCTGGCGCGGGTGAAGGGCTACCCGGAGAGAATTCTGGCCAACCACGCCGAGGTGTTCGCCAGCTTCGGCCTGGTGGCGCTGGAACGCGGGGACATGCCCGGGGCGGCGGCCATGGTGGAGCCGGCGCTGAAAAGTCTCTCCAAGGACACCAGCACCAGCGAACCCGTGCTGCTGGCCGCCCGCGTCGAGCGCGAGCAGGACAAGCCCCAGGCCGCCCGGGAAAGGCTGGAGGCGGCCACCGCGCTTCTGGCGCAGGATGAAGTGCAGGCGCTGCTGGCCGAGCTACTGCTGGACAGCCACGACGCGGCCGGGGCGAAGCGCGTCATCGACGGGCTGTCCCCGGACGGCGTGCCCCACGCCCAGGCGCTGCGCCTGCGGGCGCGCAGCCTGCGGGAGGCGGGGCAGGCCGCCGCCGCCACCACCACCGCGTCGGAGGCCGTCCAGGCAGCCCGGGTGACACACCAGGTGCCGGTGTTGCAGTCCGCGCAGCTGGAGCTCGCCCGCGCCGAACTCGCTTCCGGCGGTGGCGCGGTGGCCTCGGCCCTTCTTGCGGAGTTGCATGCCCAAGCCCAAAGCCACGGCGCCGGGCGCCTTCTCCTCGAGGTCAAGCTGGCCGAGGTGCAGGCCCTGCCGCGCGGGTCCGCCGAGCGCACGACGCGCGCCCTGGCGCTGGCCTCCGAGGCCAAGGCTGCCGGCTTTCTGCGACTGGCCCGCCTGGCCGCAGCGGCCCACTGAAGAGGCCAGCGCCGCATTCGCCCAACACAGGAAGACAGGACTTAAGAGGGCGCGCCACTGTCTTTCCGCCGGGACCAGATTCTCTTTCCCACCGCGGCCAGCGTCCACTCGGCTCTTCCCTTGGTGAGCCAGGACACGCCGAAGAGCCAGAGCGCCAGCGTTTCGGGCCAGAAGATGGCGCGAAGCAATACGTGGCCAATGGCTGCCCAGGCGACACAAATGACCATTCCCACGCCACAGGCCCGGTAGATGAGGTTGCGTTTCTTCTTGCTCGGCGTCCGCACGCCCGACTTCGGGTCGCTCATCGGAAAGAGGAAGAGCGAGTAGAAAATAAACGAAGCAAAGAGAGTCGCCGCCGAGGCGAAGTGGACCATGCCCATCCATGGTGACCACCAGAGAGGCGGCCGGAAGGGAGAGATGGCCACGGTCGGGAAGAAGCTGACGCCGAGCGCAGCGAAACAGGCGATTTTGCCGGTGAGCTGGTCCCATCGTTTCCCGGCGTTTTGGTAGCCGCGGTAGGTGAACAGAAAGACGGCCAGGGCGGCCAGCGCACCCGTCAGAATCGCAACGGCTCCTGAGTGGTAGTACTCGCTAATCGAATCCAGCGGGCGCCAGCGCGGGAACCCCTCTTCTGTTCTCCAGCGCGCCACCAGCCAGAGGAGAACCGGGAGGAGAACGCCCACGTACCCGATGGCCTGCCGCAGCGCGTGACTCGAGAGGTCGTCGGCGCGCTGCGGTGCAAAAAGCGGCGGTCCGGTTCCTGGCGGCACTGTCATTCCCCTCCGCCCGACGGGGGCAGGTTGCCCAAGTTCCACCCATTGCGTGGAAGACTCCCCGAATTG
The DNA here is from genome assembly GCA_963760425.1 of uncultured delta proteobacterium. Taxonomy (GTDB): domain Bacteria; phylum Myxococcota; class Myxococcia; order Myxococcales; family Myxococcaceae; genus JADGRA01. The sequence goes on from CAVXCY010000002.1 coordinate 26,935, forward strand.
CCTCAGGGGGCCAGACTCGTCAAGCGAAGCAAAATGGATTTGGAGCCCAGGCTTTCCCCCTGGTTAGTCAGCATTGGCTTTACGGCGACGCCTGGGCTGCTCACACCACGCGGCGAAGAGGAGGACGCGGTGCCGGAGGCCGACAGCTCGCTGCCGCTGGCCTTCTAGGGGACTAAGGACTGCGTCAGGGCACCCATGGCCAGCGGGCGTGAAACCACTTCTCCGTCCGCCGGGCAAAGGTCTGGACTTCCTCCACGGAAGGCGTGGCGCCGAAGCGTACGGAGATTTCCGCCTGGAGCCAGGCAGAGGCCTCCTCCGGCCCGGCGCCTGCGTCCAGCCGGTGGATGAAGGGGAATAGCAGCTGGAAGTACTCCTCCTGCGGCCCACCGGCCGCCACCAGGCCCACCGGGTCCCAGTCCACCAGCTTTTCCTGGAGCTCGTCGTGGGCCTGCTTCCAGTCCTGCTTGCTGTACAGCGAAGGCATGTGCCGACTGCCTCCTTGTGTGCGCCCCGTCAGTCCCGGTTCAGCCAGGCTTCGAAGGACGAGAAGCCGTAGGGCCGGCCGAGGAAGTCCTCCACCAGGTCCGCGGCGTCCCGGCTTCCGCCCGGCGCCAGAATACTGTCGCGGTACCGCCGCGCCGTCTCGGCGTCAAGAAGGCCCTTCTTCTGGAATTCCGAGAGCAGGTCCTTCGCGATGACCAGCGACCAGAGGTACGTGTAGTACATGGCCGAGTAGCCGTGCAGGTGCCCGAAGCTGGCGAAGAAGTGGGTGCCGGGCACGTACGGGAAGGGGCTGTAGCGTCTCTGCAGCTCCAGCAGCGTCGCCGTCAGGTCGAGCGCTGCGGGGTCCGCCTGGTGGTAGGCCAGGCTGAGCTGCGCGTAAAACACCTGGTGCCGGGTGTGCGTGCCTTTGCCGAATTCATTGGCCGCCCGCATACGCCGCACCAGTTCAGCCGGGATGCTTTTGTCATCCTCCACGTGCCGGGCAAACAGGCCCAGCGTGCCGGCGTCCCAGGCCCACTCCTCCAGCATCTGGCTTGGCGCCTCGACGAAGTCCCACTCGGTGGCCACCCCGGAGAAGCCCACCCAGTCCTGGGCCCCGCCCAACAGGTGGTGCATCAGGTGGCCGAATTCGTGGAACAGCGTCACCACGTCGTCGTGGTCCAGAAGCGCCGGCGAGGCGACAGCTGGGTCGGCGAAGTTGCACACCAGCACGCCCTCCGGACGCTGCAGGCCGCGGACGCCCGGCACCAGGGGGAACTGGGCCGCGTGCTTGTACTTGTCGGGCCGCGGGTGCAGGTCCAGGTAAATGCGGCCCAGCAGTTCCCCTCGGCGGCGGACGTCATACACGTCCACCGACGGGTGCCACACCTCCACGCCGTCCACCTTCTGGAAGCTGACGTCGAAGAGGCGGCTGCAGATGGCCAACAGCCCGTCGCGGGTGCGGCGGAACTCGAAGTAGGGCCGCACCGACTGGCTGTCGAAGGCGAAGGACTCCTGCTTCACCCGCTCCTCGTAATAGGCCTTCTCCCAGTCCTCCAGCACCTCCGCGCCAGGACTGTCCTGGCGCTTGCGCTGAAGCAGCCGGGCCAGGTCGGCCTGGGCGCGGCCCTCGGACACTGCCCCCACCTGTTCCAGAAAGCCGCGCACCGTCTCGGCCGAGCGGGACATCTTGTCCTCGGTGACGTAGTCGGCCCACGAGGCGTAGCCCAGAAGCCGCGCCTGCTCGGCCCTGACGGACAGCAGCGCGCGCAGCGTCTTCTCGTTGGCCGGCCAGGCCCGCGAGGCATTCTCCAGGTACAGGGCACGCCGGGCCGCAGCGTCATGGGCGTACTGGCGGAAGGGCAAAAGGTCCGGGTAGTCGGTGGTGATGGTGACGCGGCCGTCGTCGCCCGGCGGGTGCGCCGCCACGTAGTCGGCAGGAAGGCCCTCCAGCTGGCGGGGCAGCAGCTTCACGGCCCGGACGTCCTCGCGGATGGCGCGGTCGAAGGTTTGCCCCAGCACCACCGCCTCCTCGGCCAGCGCCTTCAGGCGGGACCGCGTCGCCTCGTCCTTGTCCACGCCCGCGCGGCGGAAGTCACGCAGCGCATGCTGCAGGTAGCGGCGGCCGTCGACGGACAGCGGGACCGCGTCCACATCGCCCAGGGCGCGGTAGACGCGCTGGTCGAGGGACAATTCCGTGGCGAACGCGCTGAGCGCCTGCGTCACCTTCTCCGCGGCCTCCCGCACCGGCCGTTCCGGGTGCACCTCGCTGAAGAGGCCGGCGCGGTGCGAGGGCTGCGCCAGCGTCAGCTGGAGGCGGTGCAGCAGTGCCAAGGCGTCGGCACTGGTGCGCCCGTCGGCGGCCGCGTGCAACTCTTCCCGCAGCTGCCGGGCGGTGGCCAGGGCCTCCTCGGCCTCGCTCGCGAGTGACTCAGGGGTGAGGGAAGGCATGGGGTTGTCTTCTACCGGGGGACGCTAGCAGGCGCTTGCCGGACCCCTGCAGGGGAAGTTGCGCGTTATAAATGAAGGCCCCAGGCCGCTTCTGGCTTCCCACCTTCCATGTTCACCGGGCTCATCCAGGACGTTGGCGTCGTCGAGCGCGTGCAGCCCGGCGCCACCACGGACGTCTGGGTGCGCACGGCGCTGGGTGCGGACGGCTTTGCCCTCGGCGAGTCCATCGCCGTCGACGGCGTCTGCCTGACGGTGGTGGAATTCTCGGCCGCCACCTTCCGGGTGCAGGCCGGACCGGAGACGTTGCGGCGTACCACCCTGGGGGCGCTGCAGGCGGGGGCCCGGGTGCACCTGGAACGGGCGCTGCGGCTGTCGGACCGGCTGGGCGGCCACCTGGTGCTGGGGCACGTGGACGCCGTCAGCACCGTGCTGTCCAGCCGGAAGGAGGGCGGGGCGGTGGTGCTGGACGTCAGTCTTCCCGAGGCCCTGTCGCCCTTCTTCATTGAGAAGGGTTCCGTCGCCCTGGACGGCGTCAGCCTCACCGTCAACCGCCTGGGCGCGCAGGACTTCTCGGTGGCCCTCATCCCGGAGACACAGGCCCGTACCACCCTGGGGCACAAGTCCGCCGGGACCCGGGTGAATGTGGAGGCCGACGTCATCGGCAAATACGTGGCCCGCCTGGTGCGCCCCGACGCCGGCGGCGGCCTGTCGTTGGACGTGTTAAGGGCAAAGGGTTTTGGCGTGGCGGAGTAGCCCCCCAAGGGGAGTCTTGATGGCGCGGCGTCTGGAAGAAGTCGGCAGCATCGCGCTCGTCGAGCGGGCCCTCAGCGACATTCGCAAGGGGAAGATGGTCGTCCTCACCGACGACGAGGACCGCGAGAACGAGGGCGACCTGGTCATGGCCGCGGCCAAGGTGACGCCTTCTGCCATCAACTTCATGGCCACCCATGGCCGCGGCCTCATCTGCCTGTCCCTCACCGACGCCAGGCTGCGCCAGCTCAACCTGCCCCTCATGGTGCATGACAACACCTCGCCCTTCGGGACCGCCTTCACTGTCTCCATCGAGGCGGCCCGGGGCGTCACCACCGGCATCTCCGCCGCCGACCGCGCGCACACCATCCAGGCGGCGGTGGCCCCGGACGCCAAGCCAGGAGACCTGGTCCGTCCCGGCCACGTCTTCCCGCTGCGGGCGCGCGAGGGCGGGGTGCTGGTGCGCACCGGCCAGACGGAGGGTTCCGTGGACCTCGCCCGCCTGGCGGGCCTTCCGCCGGCGGGCGTCATCTGTGAGGTGATGAATCCCGATGGCAGCATGGCCCGCCGGCCGGAGTTGCTGCGCTTCACCCGCCGGCACCGCCTCACCCTGTTGTCCGTGGCGGACCTCATCCGCTACCGGCTGCAGCGCGACCGCCTGGTGCGTCGCGTCGCCTCGACGGTGCTGGAACGGGCCGGGCAGGGCAGCTGGCAGGCGCATGCCTACGCCAGCGACGTGGACGGCGCGGTGCACGTGGCCCTGGTGAAGGGGGACGTCACCGGCAGCAAGCCCGTCCTCACCCGGGTGCACCGCGCCTGCCCGGTGGGGGACGTCTTCCGCAGCGTCGCCTGTGACTGTGGCGCCCAGCTGGAAGCCGCCCTGGCGGCCATCGCCGAGGCAGGCCGGGGGGTGCTGGTGTACCTGCGGCGGGATGAACCGGCCGCGCAGGCGCTGGAGTGCACCCACCAGGTGGCTGCCGAGGCGCGCTCTTCCGCCACGGACGACAAGGGCCGGCTGCGCGAATTCGGCATCGGCGCGCAGGTGCTGAAGGACTTGGGGCTGCGCCGCCTGAAGCTGCTCACCAACAACCCGAAGAAGATTGTCGGCCTGGAAAGCTACTCGCTGGAGATTGTCGAGCAGGTGCCGTTGGGCCCGAGCGTCCCCGCACCGAGGCGTGCCCTGGCACGCGTCCGCGCCCGGTAGGGCAAAGGAAATTCAAGCAATGTCCCCCGTCTTCGAAGGCCACTTCATCGCCCCCAAGGGCCGTTTCGCGCTGTGCGTCTCGCGCTTTAACAGCCCCATCACGGAACAGCTGCGGGCCGGGGCCGAGGATGCCCTCCTCCGGCACGGCGTGGCCGAAGGGGACATCGACGTCTTCAAGGTGCCGGGCACCTTCGAGTTGCCCGGGCTGGTGCGCAGGCTGGCGGAGGGCGGCCAGTACGTCGGGGTAGTGGCGCTTGGCTGCGTCATCCGCGGGGGAACGCCTCACTTCGAGTACGTGGCCTCCGAGGTGACCAAGGGCATCGGCCAGGTGGCCCTGCAGGCCGCCTGCGTCGTCACCTTCGGCGTCCTCACCTGCGACACGGTGGAGCAGGCGGTGGACCGCGCGGGGATGAAGTCCGGAAACAAGGGGGCCGAGGCGGCCATGGCCTGCCTGGAGATGGTCAACCTCTACGCGCGGCTCCACCCGGCCAAGAAGCGGTAGCGATGGGGGCCCGGCGCACCGGACGTGAGCGCGCGCTGCAGGCGCTCTACCAGTTGGAGATGGGCTCGCTCGAGCCAGAGGCAGCCCTGGAGATGGCCTGGGCCTCCGCCCCGGAGGAGGAGGGGACGGCCAAGGCACAGGCGGACGCGCGGACCTTCGCGCGCGAACTGGTGCTGGGGGTGGGCGGACACCGCGAGGAGATTGACCGCCTCATCGAAGAACACAGCCACAACTGGCGGCTGGACCGCATGGCGCGGGTCGACCGGAGCGTCCTCCGGGTGGCCGTCTATGAATTGCGCTTCCGCGAGGACATCCCCAAGAAGGTGACGTTGAACGAGGCGGTGGAGTTGGGCAAGCGCTACGGCACCGAGGAGTCCTCGGCCTTCATCAACGGCGTCCTGGACCGGATTGCGCTGGCGGTGGGCAAGGCATGAGTAGCCTCAGCGCGCACGAATTGTCCCTGGAGACGCTCGACTCCCTCGACTCGGTGGACACCTTGTGCCTCTTCGTCGCCGAGGATGAGCGGCCCCTCCGCGGTGCCTCCGGCCTCTCCGACTGGCGGCTGTGCGGGCAGCTGTCGCGGCTGCTGGTGGACGGCTTCTTCTCCGGCGCGGCGGACGACTCGGTGCTGCTGCCGTCGGCAGGACGCATCGGCCCGGCACGCATTGTGGTGTTTGGGCTGGGACGGCGCGAGGCGCTGTCCGACGGGCCGGCGCTGGGGGCGCGCCTGGCGGCCGCCGGCGCCGTCCTCGACCGGGCCGGCGCGGTCTCGGTGGCGCTGGAGGTGCCCGGCGCCGGGCAGCTTCCTGACGGCGAGCGGCTGCGCGCGCTGCGGACAGGCTTCCTCCCCGCCTTCCATGGCCGGCACGTGGCGGTGCTGGGCAACAAGGCCTTCCAGCAGCTGCTGTCGGACTAAAGTCGCCCGTGTCTGGGAAGGGGGCCATGGCGTCGGACCTCGAGCGCTTCTCCCTGCCCCTGGCCCCCCAGGCCTCGCGCCGCCTCATCCTCGCCTGCGCTCTCTTCGCCAGCGTGGCCTGGCTGCTTCCGAAAAGCCTCGGCATGGCCGGGCGCTCCATCCTCGCCTGGGACGTCTCGGCGCTGGCGCTGTTGGCCTGGTCGTGGGCCCACATCCTCCAGGCGACGGCCCAGCAGACGCGGCAGCGCGCCGCCTTCCAGGACTCGGGGGCCACTGCGCTACGGCTCCTCGTCGTCTTCACCTCGGCCTTCAGCATGCTGGTGGCCAATATTTTCGCGAAGAATGCCAAGTCCCTCTGCCCGGAGCAGCCGCAAGTCCTGGTGTGGGGCAGCCTGGCCGCGGTGGCCCTGGCTTGGGTGCTGACCCACACCTCCTACACACTGCGCTACGCCCACCTGTACTACCTGGACGTGGAAGCGCCGGAGGCGGCGGTGGAGTCGGGCGGCCTCGAATTTCCCCACGGCGTCCAGCCCTGCCTTCTGGATTTCGCCTACTTCTCCTTCACGGTGGGAATGACGTTTCAGGTGTCGGACGTCACCGTCACCAGCACCGCGATGCGTCGCACGGTGCTGGGACAGGGAGTGCTCTCCTTCGCGTACAACACGGCTGTCCTGGCCTTCTGCCTGCAGCTCATTTTTGGAGCGCTGTAGGGACGGCGGGGCGACCCCGGGGGTGGGGTGTGGACGGGTGGGGCCGCGTGTCTGCTAGCGTGGGCAACAGGCGTCTGGCCGTGAAGGGGAATGGGTTACAAGGTTCTCATCGTCGAGGACTCCGAAGCGTCGCGGGACTACCTGGCGACCGCGGTGACGTCCTTCGACGGGGTTGAAGTCGTCGCCACGGACCGGGGCTTCGAGGCGCTCAAGCTTTTGCCCCTGCACCGCTTCGACCTCATCATCACCGACATCCAGATGCCGGACATCAATGGGTTGGAACTCATCAACTTCGTCAAGAAGAACCCCAACTACCGCAACACCCCTCTCTTCATCGTCACCGCCGAGGGGCGCGAGCAAGACCGGGCGCGCGGGCTGGCGCTGGGGGCAGCGGAGTACCTGGTGAAGCCGGTGAAGATGGAGGACTTGGTGGAGCTTTTGCGGCGCTACCTCGAGCTCCAATGAATCCCGTCGGCCGTCCGCTGGCGGACTTCGTCGCCGAGGCGGTGGAAACAGCCGAGGCCCTCGGCCGGGAGCTGCTGCGCCTGGACGCCTCGGCCGACGGCGAGCCGTCCCCGGCTGTCCTCAACGCCGTCTTCCGGCACGCCCACACCCTGAAGGGGCTGGCCGCCCTGTACGGCCAGGCCACCATGGCGGACCTGGCCCATGCCACCGAGGACCTCCTCGACCGGCTGCGCCTGGGGCGACTGCGGCTGCGCGAGCCGGTGGTGGATGCGCTGAGCGAGGCGGTGGAACTGCTGCAGCGGCTGGCGGTGGCCGCCGAGTCGGGCCTGGACGCCCATTTGCTGACGGCAGTGCAGACGCTGCTGTCGCGCGTGCACGCACTGGCCCAGGTGCCGGAGCGCGTCACGCCGGACCTGCTGCAGCGGCTGGAACTCTCCCCGGATGTCCGCGCGGTGTTAACGGAGTACGAGGAACACCGGCTGCGGGAAACCCTGCGGCGGCGCGCCCTCATCTGGCGCTTTTGCGTGCGCTGGCCGCTGGAGGACTTCGACAAGCACCTGCCGGCCCTGGTGGAACGCCTGGCCCCCTACGCGGAAGTCATCGCCACGCTGCCCGGCCACGCGGAGGATGACCCCACCGCCATTTGCTTTGAGCTGTTGATTGGCTCCGCGGCTGGCGAGGAACGGCTGGCCGCCGCCCTGGCGCCAGACAAGGGGGCCCTGTCGGTGGTGCCCTTCCGCAAGCGCCGGGCACGGGTGGACCTGGCGCAGCTCGCCGGGCGTAATCAGGAGAGCCCGGCCGAGGCCGAGGCCGCTCCGCCGGCGGCGGAGGTCGAAGGCCCGCTGCGCAGCAGCAGCCGGACGGTGCGCGTCGACATTGAACGACTGGACGAGATGATGAATGCGGTGGGGGAGTTGCGCCTCATCGCCGCCAACCTCCAGCGCCTGGCCGACGGGGCGACGGCCCCCGGCGTCCTGCAGCTGCCACGGGCCTTCGGGGCCGACCTGCTGAAGGACCAGCGGCAGATGGCGCGACGGCTGGACGCGCTGCAGTCGGGGTTGCTGGATGCGCGGATGGTGCCGCTCGACCAGGTGTTCGAGAGGCTGCAGCGCTTGGTGCGCCGGGTGGCGCGCGAGGCGGGCAAGGAGTTGGAGCTCCTCACCCGGGGGGGCGACGTGGAGCTGGACAAGCTGATTGTCGAGGAGCTCTCCGACCCGCTGATGCACCTGCTCCGCAACGCCATCGACCACGGCATCGAAACGCCGGCCGAGCGCGAGAAGGCGGCCAAGCCCCGGCGCGGTCGCCTCACTCTCACCGCGCGGCCGGCCGGAGCCCACGTCGTCATCGAGGTGCGTGACGACGGGCGGGGCGTCAACACTGCGCGGGTGCGGGAGGTGGCGCTGGAGCGCGGGCTCCTCACCCCGGAGCAGGCCGCCGAGGCCTCCACCCGGTCGCTGCACCGCCTCCTCTTCACGCCCGGCTTCTCCACCGCGCGCAGCATCAGCTCGCTCTCCGGCCGGGGCGTCGGGCTGGACGTCGTCCACACCAACCTGGCGCGGCTGTCCGGTGTCATCGACGTGGAAAGCGTCTCCGGCCTGGGGACGTGCTTCCGCCTCACCCTGCCGCTCACCCTGGCCATGGTGCGGGGCCTCATCGTCCGGGTCAGCGGCCGCACCTACGCCATCCCCCTCAACGGGGTGGTGGAGATTCTGGCGTTGGGCCCGGAGGCCGTGCACACGCGCGGCGGGCGCGAGTCCATCCTGGTGCGCGGCATGGCGCTCCCCCTGGTGCGGCTGGCGCGCCTGTTCCGGCTTCCCGAGGTGCCGCTGGAACGCCGCAACGTGGTGGTGGTGGGGCTGGCCCAGGAGCGTCTGGGCCTGGCGGTGGATGAGTTGCTCGGCCAGGCGGACATGGTGACGAAGCCCCTCGGAGAGAGACTGGCCCGGGTGGAGGGCATCGCCGGCGTGGCGGACCTCGGCAACCGGCGTACCGTGCTGGTGCTGGACGTGGCCGCCCTCATTGGTGAGGCGCTGCAGGCGCCCGGCCCCGATGCGCGCCTCGCCCTTCCCGAATGAAGAGTGTGCCCGCCTCCCCGCCGGCGCCGTCCCTGCAAGCCCGCCTGCGGGACTTTCGCTACCGCCCGGAGGAGGACCTCTCCGGGCTGGTGCTTCCGGAGGCGGGCGAGACGCCGGTGGCGGCGGCCCCCGCCCCGGAGGCCCTGCGGGAGTACCTGTCCTTCGAGTTGCAGGAGACGACGTACGCCGTGCCACTGTCCGCCGTCCTGGAAATCCTCCGCGCCCGCCCCCTGGTGGAGATTCCGCGCGCCCAGGGGGCGCTGCTGGGCGTGGTGGACCTCCGCGGCAGCGTGACGCCGGTCTACGACTTGGCCTTCGGGCTGGTCTTGCGTCGGCAGCTGCGCAAGGTGGCCGGACCGGAGGAGGAGTGCGAGAGGGTACCGCGCGAGGCGCGCATCCTCGTCGCCCGCACCGCAAAGGGCCCAGCCGGCCTGTGGGTGGATAGGGTGCGGGACGTGGTGCGGCTACTGCCCAGTGCCGTGGAGGCCGTCGCCGGCGACGGGCCGGTGGTGGGCCGCGCCCTGGTGGCGCAGAAGCCGCTGGTGCTGCTGGAACTGGAGAGGGTGCCCCTCTAGGTGGCGCCCGCCCGTCCAGAGGAGGCGGTGCTGGAACTCTTCACCTTCTCGGTGGGGGCGCACCGCTACGCGGTGGACCTGGCCCGCGTGGACGAGGTGCTGCAGGACATGCCAGTGCAGCCGCTGCCAGGGGCGCACGCCCCAGTCGAAGGCTGCGTCCAGCTGCGGGGCGAGCGCTTGCCGGTGGTGGCGCTGCGCGCCGCCCTCGGTGAGGCCCCGGCGCCCCCGGGCAGCCGCCCTGGCCTTCTGGTGTGCTGGCTGGGCCGACGCCGGGTGGCCTTCGCCATGGACGGGGTGGGGGGCGTGGTGCCGGTGGCCGCCAGTGCGGTGCGGGTGCCGGCCGCGACAGAGACGGTCCCCCCGGGGGTGGTGGCGGTGTGGGCCCAGCCGCCCGGGGCCACGCTGCTCTTGGACGTCCTGCAGCTGCTGCGGGGGAAGTCGCGGTCCGCGCCGCGGACGGGGTAGAGTCTTCCTCCGGTTGGGGACGGTCGGCTTCCGCGCACTGGTGGTGGACGACTCGCTGGCGATGCGCCGGCGGCTGGTGGCTGTCCTTCACACCCTGGGCGCCGCCGCCTGTGACGAGGCCGAGGACGGGGCAGAGGGCCTCAAGCGCTTCTTGGAGGCCGACTACGACGTCGTCCTCACCGACTTGAACATGCCGCTGGTGGATGGCCTGAAGCTCATCCGCCACATCCGCGCCGGCGACCGGCGCCCGGAGGTGCCCATCCTCGTGGTCACCACCGAGTCCGGGGAGATGGACCGCGCGCGGGCCATGGCACTGGGCGCCAGTGCCTACCTCCTCAAGCCCATTCACCCAGCCCGCATCTCCTCGGCGGTGAAGGACTTGCTCGGCCTGCCATGACGGCGCAGCTGGAGGTGCGGGGGCTTTGCCGCAGCTACGGGGACCTCCGCGCCGTGCAGGACTTGGACTTCCAGGTGGCGGCGGGCGAGGTGCTGGGGCTGGTGGGCCCCAACGGCGCCGGGAAAACTACCACCCTGCGCTGCCTGGCCGGCATCCTGCCCCCCACGGCCGGCACCGTGCGCATCGGCGGGCATGACGTGCAGCGCGAGCCGGTCGCCGCCAAGCGGGCCCTGGCCTACCTGCCGGATGAGCCGCGTCTCTTCGAATACCTCACCGTGTGGGAGCACCTGAACTTCGCCGCGCGCCTGTACGGAGTGCCGGACTGGGAGAGGCAGGGGCGCGCCCTCCTGCAGACGCTCGAGTTGGAAGGCAAGGAGTCCGCGCTGCCAGGGGAACTCTCGCGCGGGATGAAGCAGAAGCTGTCCATTGCCTGCGGCTTCCTCCACCGGCCGGCGCTGGTGCTGCTGGATGAACCGCTCACCGGCCTGGACCCCTTGGGCATCCGGCGGATGAAGGACTCCCTGCGCCAGCGCGCCGAGTCCGGGGCGGCCTTGGTGCTGTCTTCGCACCTGCTGCCGCTGGTGGAGGAACTGTGCAGCCGCGTCCTCATCCTCGCCCGCGGGCGCGCGGTGGCCCTGGGGACGGTGGCGGAGATTCGCGCCCAGGCCGGGGCGGCCGGAAGCTCGCTCGAGGATTTGTTTCTGGCCGTCACTGCCGAAGAGGCCGGCGGCCAGCGGTGAGTCTCGTCCGGGCAGGGGCCTTCCTGGTGGCCGCCTCGGCGCGCAACCGGGTGCGCCAGGCCGTCCGGAAGCTGCGCGAGCCACGCTACCTGGTGGGCGCCGCCGCCATGGCGCTCTACCTGTGGAGCTTCCTGTTGCGCGGGGCATTCCGGCACCACCCGGAGGCGGCAGCAGTGCCGCTGCAGGCAAGTGGCCTGGTCCGGCTGGGCCTCGAGCTCTCGGTGACGGCGGTGGGCGCCATCGCCGTGTTTTCCAGCTGGACGCTGGGGCAGGACCGGCTGTCGTTCTCCTTCAGCGAGGCCGAGGTGACGTGGCTGTTGAGTGGTCCGCTCAGCCGGCGCGCCGTCGTCCGCTACAAGGTGGCGGTCGGCTTGCTGCGGACGCTGCTGAGCGCGTTGGTGGTGACGCTGCTGTTTCGCCGGGGCCTGGCCGCCGCGCTGCTGCCCCTGGTGGTTGCCACAGCCCTCACCTTCGCCCTGGTGTGGCTGCACTCGGCCCTGGCCTCCATGGTGCGCGTCGGCTGGCACGCCGCCGGGACGGCGCCACGGCGGCGTCTGTCGCTGGGGGCGCTTCTCTTGGGCGCCGCCGTCCTCTTGGCCAGTCTCGGGCTGCGCGCGGCCGGGCCCTTTCCCAGCCTGTCGCTGGACAAGGACGCCCTCTTCGCCGAGGCCACACTGTGGCTTCAGCGCTGCGTGCACGCCCCGGCCATCGCCTGGGCCCTGGTGCCGGCCCGGGCGGTGCTGGACGCCGCCGCGGCAGCCGGCCTGGCCCAGGCCCTGGGCCCGCTGGCCATCCTGTCGGCCCTGACGGCGGGGCTGCTGCTGGCCGTGCTTCTGCTGGACGTCCCGCTGGAGGAGGCGGCCCTGGCCTCTGCGGAAAGGCGCGCCCGCCTGCAGGCCCGGCGCCGGCGCCGCGGGCTGCCCACGCCACGGCTGTCCCGCCTGCCGAAGCTGCGTTCCACCGGGCCGCCGGAGCTGGCGCTGGCCTGGAAAAACTGGGCCGCCCTGCGGCGGCTGTACGGCGCCGGCCTCGGCGTGCTGGTGGTTAGCCTCGGCGTGGGCGCCGGATTGACGGCCTGGGCGGTGCTGCGGCGCACGCACGCCGGGGACGTGCGCCTGCTGGGGGCCCTGGTGGCTCTCCTCTTCGCCGGCTTCACCTTCTTCTTCGGGCCCTTAAGCACGCGGACCGACTTGCGCGCGGACTTGCGGCGGCTGGACGTGCTGCGGACGCTGCCGTTGAGTGGGCTGCAGGTGGTGCGCGGTGAATTGCTGGCGCCCTTCCTCCTCCTCGGCGCCACCGAGGTGGCCCTCCTGGTGCTGGCGCTGGGGCTGTCCGCGGGCAGCCCCTTGCGCGGCTTTCCCCTGGGGGCCCGCCTGGGCTGGACGGCGGGCCTGGCGCTGCTGCTGCCGGCCGCCACCGCCTCCCTGCTGGTGGTGCAGAATGCTGCGGCCCTTGTCTTCCCCAGCCTGCTGGTGGACGACGAGGAGCGGGCGCCCCGGGGGGTGGAGGCCACCGGAAGCCGGCTCCTCAACCTTGGTGCCTCACTGCTGCTGCTCTTGGTGGGGTTTCTGCCGGCCGGGGTGGTGGGCCTTGTCCTCGGCCTGCTGTCGCGCTGGGGAGGCCTTGGGCCAGTGTCTTCTACCCTGGGCTGCGCTGGTGCAGCGGCGGTGCTGGCGGGGGAGATTCACCTGGCCCTCCTCCTCATGGGGCGCGGGCTGGACCGGCTTGACCCCACCCGGGCGTAAGCCGCCCTTTGGACAGGCCCCTCCTCCCCTGGGGGCCCCCGCCGACGCGAGGCGGGGCGCTTTGGGTTTTTGGATGAAGGTTGCGCGGTCCCCCCCGGACCGTGCGAGAACCCCTGGGGCAGCCGTCTCCTCGTCTTAAGGTGAGGTCCCTTCGCCCGTGCGCTTCCTCCTGCGGCTTCTCATCACTGCCCTGGCGCTCTGGGTGGCCACCCGGGTGGTGCCCGGCATCCAGTTCAGCGGAACCCCGGTGGCGCTTCTCGGCGTGGCGCTCGTCTTCGGCGTCGTCAACGCCTTCCTCGGCACCCTCATCAAACTGTTGGCGCTGCCCCTCACCGTCCTCACCCTGGGGCTGTTCGCCCTCGTCATCAACGCCTGCCTCCTCTACCTCACCGCCCAGCTGTCCCAGTCCCTGGGCCTCGGCTTCTCGGTGGCCGGCTTCGGCCCGGCCTTCTGGGGGGCGCTCGTCATCGGCCTGACCCGCGCCGTGCTGCACCTCTTCCTCTCCGAGTCGAAGCAGCACGACTAGGCCGCGTCGTCGCCCGGGGGGCCGTTACACCACCACGGGCCAGCAGCCGGAGCCGAAGCGCCGCCAGCCCTGCCCTCAAGGCGTGATGCGCTCCATCATCCGCGCGAAGGGAATGGTCTCCCGCACGTGGTGGAGCCCGCACAGCCAGGCCACCGTGCGCTCCACGCCGAGGCCGAAGCCGGCGTGGGGCACGCTGCCGTAGCGGCGGAGGTCCAGGTACCAGCCAAAGGCTTCCTGCGGCAGGTGGTGCTCCTCAATCCTTGCCTCCAGCGTGGCCAGGTCGTCCTCGCGCTGCCCGCCGCCGATAATTTCGCCGTAGCCTTCCGGGGCCAGCACGTCCATGCCCAGGGCCACCTTGGGGTCGGCCGGGTCGCGCTTGAAGTAGAAGGCCTTCAAGTCCGTGGGGTAGCGGTGGACGATGACCGGCCGGTCGAACTGGTTGGCCAGCACCGTCTCCTCGTCGCCGCCGAAGTCGTCCCCCCACTGGGCCGGGTGGCCGGCCTTCTGTAGCCGCTCGACAGCCTCGGTGTAGGTGATGCGCGGAAAGGGCGCCTGGACTGCTTCCAGCTTGGTGATGTCGCGCTCCAGGACACTTTTCAGCTCGGCTGCGTGCTTGTCGAGGACGCGTTGCACCACGCTGGACACCAGGCGCTCGGCGAGCACCATGTCCTCCTCCAGGTCATGTAGGCCACCTCCGGCTCCACCATCCAGAACTCGGTCAGGTGGCGGCGCGTCTTGCTCTTCTCGGCGCGGAAGGTGGGGCCGAAGCAGTAGACCTTGCCGAGCGCCATGGCCGCCGCCTCCATGTAGAGCTGCCCGGACTGGGTCAGGTAGGCCTGGCCAAGGTCGAAGTAGGGCACCTCGAAGAGGGTGGAGGTCCCCTCGCAGGCGGCCGGGGTGAAGATCGGCGCGTCGACAAGAGTGAAGCCGTCGCTGTCGAGGAAGTCGCGGATGGCCTTCACCACGGTGGCCCGCACCCGGAGGATGACGTTCTGCCGGGTGCAGCGCAGCCACAGGTGGCGGTTCTCCATCAGGAAGGCCACCCCGTGCTCCTTCGGCGTAATCGGGTAGCCGTCGGCGGCGTGCACCACCTGCAGGTCCTTCACCCCCAACTCGAAGCCCAACGGGCTGCGGGCGTCCTTGCGCACCGTCCCACGCACCACAAGCGACGTCTCCTGGCCCAGGTGGTCGGCCTTCGCGAAGAGCTCCGGCGAGACGTCCCCCTTGAAGACGACGGCCTGGATGATGCCGCTGCCGTCGCGCAGCTGCAGGAAGTGCAGCTTGCCGGAGGAACGCCGGCTGTAGAGCCAGCCGCGCAGCTCCACGTCCTGGTTTTCGTACTGGGCGATGTCCGCGATGCGGACCACACTTAGGGCCATGGCGGCGCTGCTCGTAACAGATGCCGGGCCTTGGAGGCCACCCTTCGCCGCAACCCCAGCGGGCCTAAAGGGGGCCCCGCGCGCCGCGCCCCCCGGCGTGTGCTGTGGCACGGCGCCCCTGAAGATTGCGCGACGCCCAGGCGGGCCGTATGAGAGACGGCTTCTATGAACGAGCGTTACGAGCCGAGGGCCATCGAGCCGAAGTGGCAGGCGCGGTGGGCGGCGGAGGGAGTCTTCCAGGCGGACAGCCGCGCCGGTGCCCCGAAGAAGTACGTGCTGGAGATGTTGCCCTACCCCAGCGGCGCGATGCACATGGGGCACGTGCGCAACTACCTCATCGGCGACGTCTTCGCCCGCTACTACCGCATGCGCGGTTTCGACGTGCTGCACCCGATGGGGTGGGACGCCTTGGGGCTGCCGGCGGAAAACGCCGCCATCAAGGAAGGCGTGCACCCGGCGATCCGCACGCAGGAGAACATCGAAGGCTTCCGCGCCGAGATGACCAGCCTCGGCTACTCCTACGACTGGACGCGGGAGATTGCCACCAGCGACCCGAGCCTACTACCGGTGGAACCAGTGGTTCTTCCTGCGGCTGCTGGAGCAAGAGCATGGTGTACCGGCGGCTCTCCAGGGTGAATTGGTGCCCCAGCTGCCTCACCGTCATCGCCAATGAGCAGGTGAAGGACGGACGCTGCGAGCGCTGCGAGTCGGTGGTGGTGGAGCGGGAGATGCCGGAGTGGGCCTTCCGCATCACCCGCATACGCCAGGACCTGCTCGACGGGCTCGACCAGCTACCGGAGTGGCCTGACCGCATCACGGCCATGCAGCGCAACTGGATTGGCCGCAGCGACGGCGCGGAGTGCGACTTCGTCCTGGAGGACGGCCGCGCTGCGGTCCGTGTCTTCACCACCCGCATCGACACCATCTTCGGCTGCACCTACCTGGCGCTCGCGCCCGAACATCCACTGGTGGAGGGGCTGCGCGCAGGGCCCGCAGAAAGCGGCGGTGCGCGCCTTCGTCGAGAAGATGGCCAACACCCCGCGCAGCGAGCGCACCGCCGAGGCGGGCACCAAGGAAGGCGTCTTCACCGGCGCCTACGCCGGCACCCCTTCAGCGGGGATGCGGTGCCCATCTGGATCGCCAACTTCGTGCTCGCCGACTACGGCACCGGCGCCGTGATGAGCGGTCCCGGCGCACGACCAGCGCGACTTCACGTTCGCCCGCGAACTACGGCCTGCCCATCCGCCAGGTGGTGCAGCCGGTGGGCAGTCAGAAGCCCCTCGGCCCCACCGAGACGTGGACGGAGCCCTTCACCGACGATGGGGTGCTGGTGGACAGCGGCGTCTACTCGGGCCTTGCCTCCGCCGAGGCGCGGCACCGGATGACGGCAGAGCTGCAGCGGCGGGGCCTCGGCGACGGCCCGGTGACGTACCGGCAGCGGGACTGGGGCTTCTCTCGGCAGCGCTACTGGGGCACGCCCATCCCCATCGTCTACTGCGACAGCTGCGACCCCGAAGGGCACGGCATCCCCGTGCCGGATGACCAGCTGCCGGTGCGCCTGCCGGACATCGACGTGGAAAGCGTCCTCACCGGCAAGGGCGAGCCGCCGCTGGCCAAGGTGCCCGTCGTTCGTCCACACCACCTGTCCGCGCTGCGGCGGCCCGGCGCGCCGCGAGGTGGAGACCATGGACACCTTCGTCGACTCCTGCTGGTACTACGCGCGCTACCTGTCGCCCCAGGCTGGACACCGCGCCCTTCGACGCCGAGCTGGCCAAGGCGCTGGCTGCCGGTGGACGTGTACGTCGGCGGGCCCGAGCACGCCGTCATGCACCTTTTGTACTTCCGCTTCTGGAGCCGGTGGATGAAGATTCTCGGCCTGTCGCCGGCGGACGAGCCGGTGACGCGCCTGATTACCCAGGGCATCGTCAATGGCCCCGACGGACGGAAGATGTCCAAGCGCTGGGGCAACGTGGTGGCGCCCGACACCATCGTCGGCCGGTACGGGGCGGACACCGTGCGCACCTACGTCCTCTTCGCCGGGCCGCCCGAGCGCGACTTCGACTGGAGTGACGACCAGGTGGAAGGCGCCCACCGCTTCCTCAAGCGGCTGTGGGCGCTGGCGGCCACTCACCATGCGGCCGCCGCGGCGGCGCACCACAGTGGCCCCTGGGAGGGGAGGGCGCTGGAGATTCGACGTCTGGCCCACAAGTGCGTGCGCCGGGTGGGGGAGTCCATTGAAAGACTCTCCTTCAACACCGCCATCGCCGGCGTGATGGAGTGCCTGAACGGCCTCGGCGCGGTGGGGGCGCTGGCGACGCAGGCCGAGAAGGCCGCCATGGGCGAGGCGATGCGCCTACTTTCGTTGGTGATGACGCCGTTTGCCCCGCACCTGGCCGAGGAGATTGCCCAGGCCTACGGGGCGACGGCGTGCACCGTGACGCAGCCCTGGCCCGCGTACGACAAGGCCCTCGTCGTCGACGACGTGCTGCCCTACGCGGTGCAAGTCAACGGCAAGCTGCGGGCCGAGGTGCAGCTGCCGGCCTCCGCCGGCGAGGCCGAGGTGCGGGCGGCGGCCGAGGCGGAAGCGCGCGTCCAGGCGCATCTCAGCGGGCGCTCCGTCCGCAAGGTGGTGTTTGTCCCACGCCGCCTCATCAACTTCGTGGTGGGGTGAGGGTGCGGCGCCCGCTGGCCCTGGGATTGCTTGTCCTCGGGTGCGGCTACCATTTCACCGCCGGCGGCCCAGGCTTCGCCGGGGGCACCCGGCCGGTGTTCGTGCCGACGGTGGTGAACAAGACGTCTGAGGCGGGGCTGGAAGTGGTGTTTACCGACGCGCTCCGCGAGCAGCTGGGGCGCGTCGGCGTCCTCGGCGGGGAAAGCAGCCCGGCGCACCTGGATGGGGAAATCCTGGCGGTGAGTGCCGCGCCCGCCGTCCTCTCCTCCTCCACCGCGCCACATCCGCTGCAGGCCGTCAGCTACCGCGTGCACGTGGTGCTGCGGGTGAAGCTGTACCGCGGGACGGAACTGCTGACGCAAACCGACGTGGCCGGGGACGAGGACTACCTGCAAGGACAGCGCCCCGACATCCTCAGCGTCGAAGCCAACCGGGTGGCGGCGCTGAAGCGCCTGGCCGCCGCGCTGGCCCAGGACGCCTACGTGCGGCTGGCGGCCGGCTGAGCCCGCAGGGCGCGCGCCAGGCGGGAGATTCGCCGCGCGGCGTTGCGCTTGTGAAGCACGCCCTTGCTGGCGGCGGTGCTCAGCGTCTTCATCGCATCGCGTAGCGCCTGCTGTGACGCGGCCACGTCCTTGGTGGCGAAGGCTTCGCGGGCATGCTTCACCGCGGACTTCACCTGTGTCCGCACGGACTGGTTGCGCGCACGCCGCACCGCATTCTGTCGGGCACGCTTCTCGGCTGACTTCGTGTTGGCCACGTCCGCTCCAGCAGCTGCGAAAAAGGTGGGAAAGGGGGCCCTCAGTACCGGAGCCAAGGGGGGGCGTCAAGCTGGCCCCTTCCCAGCCGCGTCTGGCCCTGTGCTGGCGGCGGTCCCTGTGGAGAAACGCGGGAGTCCGGGCCGTAACCCTCGGGCAGCAAAGGGCGACTCCACGTGCTGCAGGAATCGGCACGGCCGTCCGCCGCACCAGCCATCGCCTCACCGCTGTCACCTCCCACAAGCTTCCCCCCAGGTTTCAGACAGGTCCTGTGGGAAGCGCAGCTTCGTCGAGCGCAGAGGTACGACACCTCACCACCACGGAATGGCCCGGGTCAGAGAAGACGCAGGCCCCGTCTGCGACGTCGTCCACCGTTCCGCCCGCTGCGCGCACCGCGTCTAGAAGCTGCGGGACGTCCACCACCAGGCGCGCGTCGACTTCTGCGGGCTTGACAATTGCCCCGACGACGAAAGTCAGCGCGACGCCGCCCGTCTGGCAGCGCACCGCACCGACCTCGATGGCGACGGCCCAGCCGAGAAGCGGCCCCACCCTCTGCCAGAAGGCGGGACTGTGGGTGGCCACCGGCAGAAGGACTGCCACCACCTCCGCCCGGGGAAGGTGTGCGGGCGGTGGCAGCGCCGCCTCGGCGGCCTTCGCCTTCACCCACAGGGACTCCATCTGCGCCAGGGTGGCCGTGCCGAAGGGGACGCCTTCGGCCAACAGGCCGCGCTCCACCGCATGGAAACGTTCGGTGAAGCGCCGGTTGGCGGCCCGCAGCGCGTCCTCGGCCGGCGTGGCCAGAAAGCGCGCCAGGTTGGCCAGGCTGAAAAGCACGTCCCCCAATTCATGCTCCACCGCCGCCGGGCGTCCACCTTTCATCGCGTCGTCGAGTTCCCGCAACTCCTCGTCCAGCTTGCGCCGCACCTGGGCCACCTCCGGCCAGTCGAAGCCGATGCGGGAGGCCTTCTCGCCCAGGCGCTCGGCGCGCAGCAGCGCCGGCGCCGCCGACGGCACGCCGTCCAGCACCGACCCCACGCTGCCCGTCTTCTCCAGCCGCTCCTCCGCCTTCAGCCGGGCCCAGTTGGCCAGCACCTGCTCCGCCCCCGCCACGCGCACCTCTCCGAAGACGTGCGGGTGGCGGCGGGTGATTTTTTCCGAGATGGCATCCGCCACATCCCCCAGCTGGAATTCCCCAATCTCACTGGCCAGCTGCGCGTGAAAGACAATCTGAAAGAGGAGGTCCCCCAACTCCTCGCAGAGGGCCCGCCAGGGGCCGCCCTCTGAGACGCGGTCCATCTCATCCAGGACTTCGTAGGTTTCTTCCACCAGGTAGGGCCGCAGGCTCCGCAAGTCCTGGGCCCGGTCCCAGGGACAGCCCCCTTGGGCGCGCAAGCGCGCCATGATGGCCTGTAGCCGCTCCACTGCCTCGCCCGTGCGTGCCATGCGCCCCTGGGGCTAGCACGCCGGAGCGACGGTTTGGCGGCTGTCGAGCAGCTGCAGCGTCTCCGCCACCGTCAGCCGCGCACCCCGGTCCACCAAAAGCGAGGCGAGGCCCTGCCGCACCAGGTCCGCGCGCGCCCGGTGGTGCACGTCGGCCAACAGCAGCTGCAGTCCCCGTGCCTGCAGCTCCGACTGCAGGCGCCGCAACATGTCGCCGGCGGAGACGTCCAGGTCCGTGGTGAAACTCATGTCCAGCACCAGGCGCCGAAGGCCGGCCGGCGCGGCGGCGACTGCGCCGAGGATGCGTGCCTCCACCGACTCGGTGTTGAAGTACAAAAGCGGTCCGTCGATGCGCAGCACCAGCGTCCCCGGCGGGCACCGGGCGCCCGGGTGCCGGGCCCGGTCGGCGTATTGCAGCGCGCCCTCCAGCGCGCCCAGCTCCGAGATGCCCAGGGACGCCTCGGCGCGGAGGATGAGAACCAGCGACAGAAGCGCCGCTACCAGGACGCCCTCCAGGATGCCGAGGTACACCACCCCGACACAGCTCACCACCGCCACCGCCAGCGCGCTGGGGCTGACCCGGGCCAGGCGCAAGAGTTCACTGACGTCCAGCAGCCGGGTGACGGAGGCCACCACCAGCGCCGCCAGGGTGGCCCGTGGCAGCCCGGAGAAGGCGCCCACCAGGAAGAGGAGGAGGAGTGCCACCCAGCCGGACGTCACCACCACGGACAGCGGCGTCTGGGCGCCGGCCCGGGCATTCACCGCGGTTTGGGAGAAGCCCCCGCCCGCCGGGTAACCCTGGGTGAGGGCCAGCACGGCGTTGGACGCGCCCAATGCCAGCAATTCCCGGTTGGCGTCCACCTTCTCCTCGGCGCTGGAGGCGAAGGCCCGCGCGCTGGCCATGCCTTCTAGGTAGGCCAACAGGAAGCAGGCCAGGGCCAGGGGGAACAGCTGCCGCACTTCCAGGGCCTCCACCGTCGGCAGGATGAAGCGCGGCAGCCCCTGGGGCACCGGCCCCACCAGCGGCACTCCCCGGGCCTGTAGCCCCCACACCACGGCCGCCCCGGTGGCGGCCACCACCACCAACAGCCCGGTGGGCAGACGCGGCCACTGCCGCTGTCCCACTTCCAAAAGGAAAAAGCAGCCCAGGCCGACGGCCAGCACCCACGGCTGGAATTGCGGCGCGTGCTGCAAAAGGTGCCAGGCCCGCGACAGCGTGTCATGCCCTCCGGGCGGAATGCCCAACAGGGCGGGCAGCTGCGTCACGCTGATGACGAGGGCGGCGCCAAACTTGTACCCGGTGAGGACGGGCGCGCTGAGGAAGTGGGCGATGCCGCCCAGGCGCAGCGCCCCCGCCGCCAGCGCCAGGCCACCCACCAAAAGGGCCGCCGTCCCGGCCAGCGCCGCGTAGCGGTGGGCGTCGCCAGCGGCCAGCGGCGCCACGCTGGTGGCCACCAGAAGCGAGATGGCCGACGTCGGCCCCAGCGACAGCCGCCGCGACGTGCCCAGGGCGGCGTACACCAGGCCGCCAAAGAAATAACCCGACAGGCCGGCCACCGGTGGCAGCCCGGCCAGCAGCGCATAGGCCACCGCGTTGGGGACGGCGTAGGCGGCCAGCGTCGTGCCCGCCAGCACGTCCGGCAGTAGCCAGGCGCGCTGGTAGCCGGGGAGCCAGCGAAACAAGGGAACCGCAGCAGCGAGGCGTCGCATGGGGGGCCCAAGCAGACGGGCCCCTGGCAGCTTACCCAAGGCCGACTGCCCCATTTGCGGAAGGGCGCCACCCTTTCTGCGGAAGGCCCCTGCACGTGGGCAGGGCCGGTGTCAGCCGGCACCGGGACCGGCCAGGGGTCCAAAGTCACTCCGCCCCCCAGGGCCGAAGCATTGCGGTGCGCCATCGCTCGCGTAGGATGGCGGGCCAAGCATGCGTCTTCCTGGCCCCCGCGGCACGCGCGCGCTTGCCGCATTGCTGGCGCTGCTCGCGGCGCGACCGGCGCTTGCTCAGGTGGAGCCGTCGCGTCCGGTGGAGGAACTCGAGCAGGAGCCTCCCCGGCGGCCCCCGGCCCGGAAGCCCGTGCCGCCGCCGCCCGAGGCGCCCGCCGTCCCGCGCGCCTCGCCACGCGCGCCCGAGACACTTCCCCCCAAGCCGGCCGAGACGCCCGCGGCCGCGGCGGCGCGGCCACTGCCCCTTCCGGTTCCCCCCACCGCCGGGGATTCGGAACTGCTGGGGACGTTTCGCCGCTGGCAGCAGGCCGAGCGCGACGGGGCCAGCCGCGTGGCGGAGGCGGCAAGCAGTGAGTTGCTTAGCCTGCGCGAGGAGCTGGGCGTCTCGGACCTGGAACCGATGAGTGTCGCCATGCTGCGTGCCGCCGCCGAACGCAGAAGGCGCCAGGACACCCGGGGCAGCGTAGAGTTGGCCACCACCGCGGCGGCGCTCTCCCCCAACGTCCCCTACGTGTACCTCGGGCTGGCCCGGGCGCAGCTGGCGGAGGAGCCGCTGGCCTGGGGCCGGGTGTGGACGTCGCTGAAGGCGGCGGCCCGGACCTTCTGGGAGGACCCGCGCTACGCCCGCGCCGGCCTCGGCGACTTCGGCACGGCCCTGCTGTTCGCCTGGGTGGCGACGGCGGTGGCGGCCATGGCGGTGCTATTCCTGCGACACGCACCGCTGTTGTTCCACGACGTGCACCACCTGTTCCCCCGGGCTGTGGCGCGCTGGCAGACAGCCGCGCTGGTGCTGCTCGTCCTGCTGCTGCCCTTGGTGTTTCACCTCGGCCTGGCGGTGGAACTGCTGGTGGTGCTGGCCGCCCTCACCCTCTACCTCTCCCGCACCGAGCGCGTGGTGGCCCTCGTCCTGGTGGGTGGCCTCGGCGCCGTTCCCCTGGCCGCCGGGCAGCTGGCCTCGGCCACCGCCTTCGCCGGGACACCGGCCGAGGACGTGTACCTTCTGGAACGCGGCGGGCTGGAAGCGGCCGCCGCCGCGGCGCAGGTCCGGTCGCGGGGAACCTCCAGCTTTCAGGAGCTGTACGCGCTGGGCCGGTATGAGTCTCGCCGGGGCCACCTGGCCGAGGCAGAGGTGGCCTTCAACGCAGCCGCCGCCCACCGCCCGGCCGATGCGCGGCTCCTCACCCAGGAGGGCAACCTCGCCTTCGTGCAGGGAAAGCTGGACACCGCCGCGCAGCTGTACGGCCGGGCCAGCCAGGCGGACCCGACGCTGGTCGAGGCCTACTGGAACGCGGCCAAGCTGCATCGGCGCCGCGCCCGCACCATGAATGACGACACGGTGGGCGCTGAGTTGGACCGCGCCCAGACGGCAATGGCCTCCGCCCTGCGCCTGGATGAACGTCTGTCCCAGCGCCAGGACCCGCCCGACGACAAGCCCGCCATGAATCGCCTGCTGCTCAGCCCGGCCCTGCCGGCGGCGGACCTCTCCGCGCTGGCGGAGGTGCAGGGGCGCGCCGCCCGGGTGCGGGCGCAGGCCTCCGCCACCCTGCTGGGCGGGCTGGATGCGTCCACCGGGGCCCTGGTGCCGCTTTTGGCCGGGGCCCTCCTGTTGGCCTTCGGCCTGTGGCGCGCCGGGCGCGGGGTGAGCCACGCCTGCGACAAGTGCGGCCGCCCGGTGTGCCGCCGGTGTGACCCGCAGCTTAGCGTAGGCAGCCAGTTCTGCGCCCAGTGCGTCAACGTCTTCGCCCGCCGCGGCGTCGTCCCGCCCCTCTTGAAAGTGAATAAAGAAATGGAGGTCCGCCGCCACCGCGCCCGTTCCAGCCGCATTGCCTACGGCTTGGGGCTGATGTGCGGCGGGCTGGGCCACGTCTTCAGCGGCGCGGCGCTACGCGGCGCGGGGTACGCCTTCCTCTTCTTGTTTGCCGCGGCCTGCGTCGTCACCCGCGAGGGCGTGCTGCGCGCCCCCTACGGGCCGGCCCCGGAGCTGCTCCGGCTGGTGCCACTCACTCTGTTGGCGGCGGCAGTGGCCTTCTTCTCCCTGCGCGGGCTGTCCCGGAAGGCCTGAGGAGGCGCCATGGCACTCAACGGCACGCTGCGGGACTTCGGCATCGCGGACATCCTGCAGCTCATCGCCCAGCAGCAGAAGACGGGCACCCTGCACCTGGAGGCCAAGGACCAGGAGGTGCACATCGGTTTTCAAGGACGGCGTCATCGTCCAGGCCGAGAGCGCCACCCGTCGCAAGAAAGACCTGTTCGGCACCATGCTGGTGCGCGCGGAGATTATTACCGAGCAGCAGCTGGAGGAGGCGCTCGAGACGCAGAAGCGCACGCTGCAGCGCCTGGGTGACGTGCTGGTCGAGCACCGGCGTCATCACCAAGGAGCGCTACCGGCAGATGGCGCAGCTGCAGTTCAACGAGACGCTGTACCGCCTCTTCTCCTGGAAGAGCGGCACCTACGCCTTCGAGCAGGGAGCCGTCCACTATGACCCGGCTGACGTCACTCCGGTGCGCGCCGAGTCGGTGCTCATGGAGGGCTTCCGGATGGTGGACGAGTGGCCCGTCATCCGAAAGCGCATCCCCCGCTACGACATGCGTCTTCGAAAAGGCCAAGGAGCTACCGGCGGCCCGGGGTGAGCTGAGCGACGTGGGCGAGGAGCGCCGCTTCCGGGGCGACTTCGCCTCCTTCGGCGAGGCGGAGCGGCGCGTCTACGCGCTGGTGACGCGCGGCGCGCGACGTGCGCAAACTCATCGACCTGTCCTGCCTCGGCGAGTTCGAGACGTGCAAGGCGCTCTGCAACCTGGTCAATCTCGAGTACCTGAAGGCGCTGCCGGCCCTGGGGGACCCGGACCCGCTGCAGGACGAGGTCAGCGTCCTCGACCGCGTGCGCGGCACGCTGGGGCGCATCGCCGTCAGCACCGTCGTCGCTCGCCGGCCTGGTGCTGGTGGCGGTCAGCAGCAACCTTGAACCCGTGGAGCCTCTCGGGTTCGGCACGGACGGGCTTCGAGGAGTCGGCCGTCCAGCAGGCGGTGGCCCGGGCCCAGGTGAGCCGCCTCGAAGCGGCGCTGGACGTCTACCGGCTGGAAAAGGGGGAGTACCCGGCCTCCCTGCAGGCCCTGGTGGACACGCTCCCTGGTGAGCGCGAGTGACCTGCGCTACCCCTGGCGCGACCCCTACTACTACCGCCGGGTGGCGCCCCAGCAGTTCATCCTCCTGCCGCCCCTCAGGTAGAGTCGTCTTCCCCCAGGGGGGAGACTTCCCGCGTGCCCGGCCCGGGCCCCCGAAAGAAAGCCCAACGTTTGCCTCCCACCGTCCCGCCCAGGCTCGCGTCTCCCACGGCCAAGCTCGAGCTGCGGGACAGCGACGTGGCGCTGGCACTGGGGGGGCACCAGGGGGAAAACCTGAAGGTGCTGGAGCGCCGCCTCGGGGTGCGCGTCGGCCAGCGCGGCACGGAATTGCACCTGTCGGGCCCGGCCGAGGCGGTGGGCTTCGCCACCCGGCTGCTGGAACAGCTGGAGCGCGCGGTGCTGGCCGGCCGGCCGGTGTACCGCGAGGACGTCGAGCAGGCCATCAAGGTGCTGGGACGCGACGGCGACGTCGAGGACCTGGCGGACCTCTACTCCGGCGTCGTCCTCGGTCGCTCCGGACGCCAGGTGGTGCCGAAGAGTCTCGACGCAGAAGCACTACGTCGAGGCCATCCGTACCCATGACATTGTGTTCGGCATCGGCCCGGCCGGCACGGGCAAGACGTACCTGGCCATGGCCATGGCGGTGGCCGCGCTGCAGGAGCGCAAGGTGAAGCGCATCATCCTCGCCCGGCCGGCGGTGGAGGCGGGCGAGAAGCTGGGCTTTCTCCCCGGGGACCTGGCCGAGAAGGTGAACCCCTACCTGCGGCCCCTCTACGACGCGCTGCACGACATGATGGACGCCGGCCCGGGCCATCCAGTTGGTGGAGCAGGGCACGGTGGAGGTGGCCCCGCTGGCCTTCATGCGCGGCCGCACCCTCAACGACGCCTTCGTCATCCTGGACGAGGCGCAGAACACCACCGTCGAGCAGATGAAGATGTTCCTCACCCGCCTCGGCTTCCACAGCAAGGCCGTCATCACCGGGCGACGTCACGCAGGTGGACCTCCCGCACGGGCCGTCCTTCCGGCCTCTCCCACGCGCAGACGCTACTCGGCGGACGTCCCCGGCATTGCCTTCACCTACTTCACGGAGCTGGACGTGGTGCGCCACCCTCTGGTGCAAGCCGTCATCCGCGCCTATGCCAAGGACGAGGCCGACGCCCAGGCGCGCCGGGCCGAGGAGGCACAGTCGCCCGGCGAGGTCCCCAAGGCCCAGGAGGAGACGCCCGGGCCCGGCCCGGGCCCTGCGCCGGCGGTCGGCCCGGCTTGAGGCGTGTCCCCCTCCCGTCTTAGCGTCCCAAGCTGGCCTTCCGTCCCCCGCTTCCCGCAGGGCCCCATGCCACCTCCCTCCCCTGAAAGCGCCCCTCCGGAGGCTCCCCCTCCGGCGGGGCCCGCCGCTGGCGAGCGCACGACGCCGGGATTCGCGCTGGTGCTGCTGGTGCTGGTGGCCGCCGCGGCCTCCCTGGCGCTGACCCGGGGCCTGACGGCCCAGGCCGTTCCGGAACTTGGCCCGGCGGACGTGGGCAAGCCCTTCCAAAGCACCAGCCCGGCCGGGTTGAAGGCGGCGCGGGACTACGACGTGGTGGACAAGGGGCGCACCGAAGCGCGGCGGCTGGAGGCCCGGTCCGCTGTCCTCAGCGTCTATGACTACAACCCCGGGGTGCTGGTGGAGGCGAGGGCGGCGCTCCATGACGCCTTCTCGGAGCTGCGCGCGGGCCTGGGGCGCCTGGAGCCAGAGACAAAAACCGGCACACGCACCCGCCGCCCGGGGACGCCGGAGTCCTTGGCCCTGCTGGCCGCCCGCGAGGCCTTCGAAAAGCGCCTCTTCCCGCTGGAGGAGGAGGACTTCCAGGCCCTCGTCCAGGCGCGCGCCTCGCGCGAGAGCGAGGAAGCGGTGGACGCGCTCCTCCAGCACGCCTACCTGTCGCCGGTGGTGGCCTCGCGCGAGGAGCTCGGAAATTCGAGCGCTCTGGCCGTGCGCCAGCTTGGGGAGGGCGTGGAGCACGTCACCTCGCCTGCCTCACCCTCCGTCCTGGACGTGCGCGAGGCGCGGGCGGAGGTGGAGCGCTTCGCCTCGCTTCCCGGCAACCTGTTGCCCGACGCGCCTGCGGCGCTCCGTCGCGCGGTGCTGAGGCTGGCCAAGCGGCTGGTGCGTCCGGACCTCACCGTCAATACCGCGGAAACCGAGGCCCGCCGGACGGCAGCCGCCGCGGCGGTGAAGGACGCCGTCATCCAGGTGAAGCGCGGACAGAAAGTCATCGGCGACGGGGACCTGGTCACCGAGGACCATCTGCGCCTCCTCGAGGCCATGCGCGCGCAGAGCGACCAGCTGGACCGCGTGCAAGTCCAGCTCGGCGCCATGGGCGTGGTGGCGCTCCTCCTCTGGGCGGCGTGGAGTTTCCAGCGCCGGGCCTTCAGCCAGCGCCGGCGCCCCTCGCGCCGGGACGCGCTGCTGCTGAGTGTGGTGCTGGTGGGCGTGCTGGCCAGCTGCCGGCTGTGGATGCTGTTGGCGGAGGCGCTGCACGACCGGTCCGGCCGCATCCCGCTGGAGGCCCTCTACGCGCTCATGCCGGTGGCGGCCGGGGCCATGCTGGTGCGCTTCGTCCTGGACGCCCGGGCGGCGCTCTTCTTCTCAGTGGTGGTGTCCTGCCTGCTGGGCGTCATGCTGGGCAACTCCGTCCCCTGGGCCGTCTTCGCGCTGGTTGGCTCCCTGGTGGCGGCTGACCACATCGGCCGGGCCAAGGACCGGGCCGGCATCTTCCGGGCGGGCATCGCGGTGGGGCTGGCCTCGGCCGCGGTGCTGGCCGCCTTCGCGCTGGCCGACGGGAAGGGGACGTTGCAGGACACGGCCGTGACGGCGGGCTTCGCGCTGGTGGGGACCGCCATCGGTGTGCCCATGGCCGTCCTGGCCCTGACGCCGCTGGTGGAAGTCGTCTTCGGGTACGCCAGCGACTTGCGGCTACTCGAGCTGGCCAACCTCAACCACCCGGCGCTCAAGGAGCTGATTGTCCGCAGTCCGGGCACCTACCACCACAGCATCCTGGTCGGGAGCTTGGTGGAGGCGGCGGCGGAGGAGATTGGCTGCAACCCACTGCTGGCACGGACGTGCGCCTACTACCACGACATCGGCAAGGGGAAGAATCCGCTGTACTTCGGGGAAAACCAGAAGGGTGAAAACCCACACGACTGCCTGGCGCCGGCGATGAGTGCCGTCATCATCAAGCGCCACGTCACCGACGGCCTGGAGTTGGCCCGGCAGTACCGGCTGCCCCGGGCCGTCGTCGACGTCATCGCCCAGCACCACGGAAGCCGTCTGGTGGGCTACTTCCACCACAAGGCGCTCCGCGAGCTGGAGCAGCGTGAGGGCACGCCCGCCCCCGACGAGGCCATCTACCGCTACCCCGGTCCCAAGCCGCAATTCCGGGAGGCGGCGCTGGTGATGATTGCCGATGCGGTGGAGGCGGCCAGCCGCGCCATGCCCGAGCCCACCCGGGAAGAATTGCAGGCCCTCGTCCAGCGCATCATCAACATCGTCTTCAGCGAGGGACAGCTGGATGAGTGCGACTTGACGCTGCGGGACCTCAACGTGCTGGCCCGTTCCTTCCTGCACACCCTGGAGGGCATCTACCACGCTCGGCCGGAGTACCCGCCGGGAGCGGTGGGCGGCCGTCCGCAGCAGCTCGGCCTGGCCTCGGTGGTGGCCGAGTCGCGCCGTGCCGGCGGGACGCCGCCCGCGCGCCGCTAGTCCCCCCCAGGGACGCGCGCCGCTTAGGCGCGGACGGCATAGTGCAGCTCCACCACGCCATCGGTGAATTTCGTGCTCGACAGAAGCTGCAGCGGAACGGTGCGGCGGCCGGGCGCCATCAACGGAATGCCCTCGCCGATGAATTTGGGAATCACACGAATGATGAACTCGTCGAGCTGCCCGTTGTCGAGAAAGGAAGCGATGAGGCCGGCGCCACCCATCATCCAGATGTTTTTCCCATGCTTCTTGCGCAGGCGAGTCGCGAAGGTAGAGATGGGTTCCTTCACCAACTCCACAACGGCCGGAGCCTGGGAGGGCAGCAGCGTGCGTGTGAAGACGTAGTTCTTCACCCTTGCATCGAAAGCTGACCCGGGAACTCCCTTCTTTTGAAAGGCGAGCGCTACCTGGTACGTCTTCCTGCCCCACAGAATGTGTCGATGGATTTGTAGAATGCGCCTAGGCCGTAGTTGCCCTTCGGCCGCGGACGGTCGAGCCAGTCGACCGAGCCGTCGGACCGCGCAATGAAGCCGTCGGCACTCATCGCGGTGGAGACGATGATTTTTCGCTGGAGGGCCAAGGCGCTGCCGTCACGCAAAGTTAGAACCGAATGTCCTGGCCTTCCACTGCCCCTGCCCGGAGAGACGGGAGATGGGAAGCACGACAGACAAGGCGTATGTTCCCCGGGGCGCCCGGTGACGGCGCGCCGCCCCGCCCGCGCTGAACGTCCCTGAGGCGCCCCGCGCCAGTCGCTTTTCCCAGCCGGTCCAGGCTTTACTTCCTTCCGAAGCAGAAGCGGGGGCAGGGGAGGGGCTGGCGACCCCGCCCCGAGGTGGCGTTGCGGCCCCCTGACAACTCTGCCCTTTGCGGAGGTGGCCGGTGCTCAAGGCAGAACTGTGGGTGCACGGCACGGCGTTCCAGCCGGAGGAGCCGGTGGTGTTTTCCGCCCGGCGAGGCTGGGGAGGCTTCTTCCGCGGCAACCCGTCCGTCTACGACAAGCTGTCGCAGCAATGGGCCGGGCCGCTCAGTGTCACCCATTGGTTTCACGTCGCGGTCCCCACCCCGGTCATCCTCGACGGCGTGCGGCCGCGCTTCACGCGCTTGTTTCTGCTGTACCACGCAGACCAGGCGTGGCTGCGGCAGGTGCACCTGTGGGACGGGGCGCGCAAGGTGCACGGCTTCGACCTCTCGGGCGTCAACGCCACTGGCACGCACCAGCACGAGCTGGACGACTTGAATACCTTTCGCCTGGATGAAAGTCGCACCATCCGCTTCGCCCTGGGCATCGCGGTGCAGGTGGAGTTCCAGCGCGGACAGCTTTCCAACCTGCACCTGGGGGGAGGGGAGATTCTCTTCAGCGCCGCCGGCGCGGACTTCGAGGTCTAGTTGGGCGCCGCCCGCAACCAGATTGACGTCTTCGTGGAGCATCCCTCGGCTGGCCGGTGGGGCCAGCACCTCGAGGAGAAGGCCCAGCGGCTGGCCCGCAAGCTGGACCTGCGCAGCGTGGCGCTGGCGGTGACGCTGACCACCGACGCGCACATCCGCACCCTCAACCGGCGCTGGCGACAGAAGAACCACGCCACCGACGTCCTCAGCTTCCCCGGGGGGCCGCCGCCGCCGGGCTGGCCCGGGCCGCTGGTGCTGGGCGACGTCGTCATCTCCCTGGACACGGCACGGCGGGCGGCGAGGCACGGGGGACGGCGTCTTGCCGAGGAGCTCGACCGCTACCTGGCCCACGGGCTGCTCCACCTCCTCGGGCATGACCACCACCGGCCCGTTGCCGCCCGGCGGATGGCCACCCTGGAGGACCGCCTGCTCGGCGGCCCGGGCATGGTGCGGGCCGTCGTCCCGCCCCCGCGCCGCCGCCGCTGAGCGCCCCCGCCAAGGGCCCCGTCTGGTGGCGGAGGCCGCGCCGTCGTCAGGGCGTCGCATGGCCTGGGGGGCACTTTCTGCTAGAGCGGGCAGCCGCCCCGACGCATGGCCACAGCACTCTCCTCCACCGCCACACCGGCCGCCCTTGCCCCGGCGGACCTGGGCCCACGGCCCCAGCACCTCCTCACGCCGCGGCGCCTCGGACTGCTGGCGTTGTCCGGCCTGCTTGGCGCCGCGTCCTTCCCGCTGGCCTTCCCCTTCGGGCCGCGGCACGAATGGTTCGCCAGCGGCGCCCTGGAGCCGCTGGCCTTTTTATGTCTCGTCCCCCTGCTGTGGGCCCTGCGGGGACTCCGCACCCGGCAGGCCTTCGCCGCCGGGCTGCTCGCCGGCGTCGCCTTCTTCAACGGCACCTTCTGGTGGGTCAACGTGGCGATGACCGCCTTTGGCGGCATGCCCAACTACCTCAGCATCCCGGCGCTGGAGCTGCTCGTCCTTTATTGCGCCGTCCACTGGGCGCTCGGCGCCTGGGCCATCCGCACCATGGACGTGCACCTGGGCTGGCCGGCCGGCTGGACGGTGGGCCCGGTGTGGATGGCCGTCGAGTTGCTGCGCAACTACTCCCTCTCCGGCTACCCGTGGACCAACCTCGGCTACTCCCAGGCGCGCAACCTCTACTTCAGCCAGATTGCCTCCCTGGCCGGCGTCTACGGGATTGTGCTGGCCCTGGGCGTGGTGAATGGCGCGCTCTACGAATTGCTTCGCTGGCGCCTGCGCCAGGAGCGGCCGGTGCCCCGGGGGCTGCTGGCGACCGCCGGTTCTGTACTGGTGCTGGGCCACCTCTACGGCGCCTGGCGCGTCCACCACTGGGACGCCCTCATCGCCGCTGCCCCCACGGTGCGCGTGGCAGTGGTGCAGGGCAACATCGACCAGAAGCTGAAGATGGTGCAGGGCAGTCGGGCCAGCCTCATCCTCGGCCAGTACCTGCCGGCGACCGCGGCGGCCGACGCCGCCGGGGCGGAGCTGGTGGTGTGGCCCGAGGCGGCCTACCCGTTGGCCTTCCCCACCGGGGTGACGTCCGTCGAGGGCGCGGGCCTCGACGGCGTCCTGGGCAAGGCGCGGCTGCTCATCGGCGTGGACGTCTATGACCCGCGCGACCTGCGCCGGGGCAATGAGAATGCCGCCTTCCTGGTGGGCCCGGGGCTCTCCATTGAGCATCACTACGTGAAGCACCACCTGGTGCCCTTCGGCGAGTACATCCCGCTGCACCTGAACGAGTGGCTTCCCATCCACAACCTGGTGCCAGGCACCTTCGCCCCCGGGGCGGACTTGCGTCCGGCGCTGCTGCGGCGGCAGCAGGGGCCGCCGGTGAAGCTGGGCATCGAGATTTGCTACGACGCCATCTTCCCCGAGATTTCCCGCGAGCTGGTCCAGCGCGGCGCCGACATCCTGGTGAACATGACCAACGACGCCTGGTACGGCTTCTCCTCGGCCAACTTCCAGTTCCTCCGCAAGGTGGCGATGCGCAGCATCGAAACCGGGCGGCCCTTCGCCCGGGCGGCCAACACCGGGGTCAGCGCCTTCATCGACCCGCTGGGACGGGTGAGCCAGGCCACCCCCATCGGGCTGACCGACAGCGACCGGCCCCGGGGGACGGCGGCGGAACTGGTGGGCCCACTGTGGCGAATGGCCGACCTGCCGCTCATGAAAGAAACCACCGTCTACGTTGCCCTGGGGGACATTCCCGCCTACCTTGCGTCGCTCTTTTCGGTGGGCGGCACCCTGCTGGCGCTCCTCCGCGCCCGTCGGAAGCGCCCACCGGCCGAGGTCACCTGAGGAACTCGCATGCCTGTGGACGTGAATGAACAGCTGAAAGCTCTCGAGGCGCGACTGCAGGCGCTCCGGGGGACTCTTTGACGTCGAACGCAAGCGTTCACGCATCGCGCAAATCGAGCGCGATGCCTCCCATCCCGACTTCTGGAACGACAACGCCCAGGCGCAGGGCGTCCTGAAGGAGAAGGCCCAGCTCGAAGCCACGGTGGCCTCGGTGGAGAAGATTCACTCCGGGCTGCAGGACGTCCAGGCCCTCCTGGAACTGGCCGCCGAGGCCGACGACGCCGCCACCCGCGCCGAGGCCGAGGGCCAGCTGTTGGCCCTCAGTGCCGACATCGAGAAGCTCGAGCTGCGGCGGATGCTGTCCGGCGAGAACGACGCTGCCAACTGCTACATGGACATCAACGCCGGCGCCGGTGGCACCGAATCCATGGACTGGGCGGCGATGCTGCTCCGCATGTACACCCGCTTCGCCGAGGGCAAGGGCTGGACCGTGGAAATCAACGACTTCGTCGCCGGCGAGGAAGCCGGAGTGAAGAACGTCTCGGTCCGGATTGTGGGCGAGAATGCCTACGGCTACCTGAAGGCGGAGAACGGGGTCCACCGGTTGGTGCGCATCAGCCCCTTCGACGCCAACGCGCGACGGCAGACGTCCTTTGCCTCGGTGACCGTCTATCCGGAGCTGGACGACGACATCGTCATCGACATCCCGGAGAAGGACGTGCGGGTGGACGTCTACCGGGCCAGCGGCGCCGGCGGGCAGAAGGTAAACAAGACGTCCTCCGCGGTGCGCCTCACCCATGT
Source organism: uncultured delta proteobacterium (assembly GCA_963760425.1). Lineage (GTDB taxonomy): Bacteria > Myxococcota > Myxococcia > Myxococcales > Myxococcaceae > JADGRA01. The sequence continues at coordinate 59,994 of CAVXCY010000002.1, forward strand.
CCCCACCGGCATCACCGTGGCCATGCAGAATGAACGAAGCCAGCACGCCAACCGCGACATGGCGTGGAAAATCCTCCGGGCCCGGCTTTTTGACCTGGAGATGAAGAAGCGGGACAAGGCCCGCGAGGAGGTCGAGTCACAGAAGAAGGACATCGCCTTCGGGTCGCAAATCCGCTCCTACGTGCTGGCCCCCTATCGGCTGGTGAAGGACTTGCGCACCGGCGTGGAAACCGGAAACGTCGACGCCGTCCTCGACGGGGACCTGGATGACTTCATCACCGCTCAGCTGCTGGGGGTGAAGAACCCGGCCCGAGCGCTGCCGGAATAGCGAGGCTCTCCCCACCATGGCCGACGAGACGACAGAGAAGGAGCAGGAGCTCATCACCTCTCGCCTGGAGAAGGCCAAGGGCTGGCGGGCGCTCGGCCTCGACCCGTACGGCAACGGTTTTCGTCCCGAGCACCTGGCGGCCGACATCCTCCGCCTCCACGGCGGGCAGAGCGCAGAGGAGCTGGCCTCCTCCGCCGCCCCGCACCGCTACACCATCGCCGGCCGCGTCATCGCCATCCGTTCCTTCGGCAAGGCGGCCTTCCTCAAGCTGCGCGACCGCTCCGGCGAAATCCAGGTGCACGTCAAACAGGACGCGCTGGGCGAGGCCTATGAGAGGTTTCGCCTCACCGACGTGGGGGACTTCGTCGGCGTCACCGGAACCGTCTTTCGCAGCAAGACGGGCGAGCTGACCCTGGCCTGCACCGCCTACCTTCCCCTCACCAAGGCGGTGCGGCCGCTGCCGGAGAAGTGGCACGGGCTACAGGACCAGGAGTTGCGCTACCGCCAGCGCTACCTGGACCTGGTGGCCAACCCGGCGGTGAAGCAGAGCTTCCTGCGGCGGACGGAGCTGGTGCGCTTTCTCCGCGCCTTCCTCGACCAGCGCGGCTTCGTCGAGGTGGAGACGCCGATGATGCACAGCCTGGTCTCGGGCGCCGCCGCGCGGCCCTTCGTCACCCACCACAACGCGCTCGACGTGGACCTCTTCCTGCGCATCGCCCCCGAGCTCTACCTGAAGCGGCTGGTGGTGGGGGGCTTCGAGCGGGTGTACGAAATCAACCGGAACTTCCGCAACGAGGGGCTCTCCACACGGCACAACCCCGAATTCACGATGCTGGAGTTCTACCAGGCGTACGCCACCTACCAGGACCTGATGGCCCTGACCGAGGAAATGGTGGGGGAGGCGGCGGTGCGGGTGACCGGCTCCATCGACGTCACCTACCAGGGCACGCCCCTGTCCTTCGCCAAGGGCTGGCGGCGCATCCCCATGGCCGAGGCGGTGCGCGAGGCGGCCCCCGCCCTCGGTGACAAGGACACCCGCGATGCCGGGGCGCTGCTGCATGAGCTGCGCCACCACGTCTCGGCGGCCGAGGCCGAGGCGGCGGAGAAGCGCAACGCCGGGGAGCTGCTCGGGCAACTGTTTGGGCTCCTGGTCGAGCCCACCCTGCTGCAACCCACCTTCGTGACGCACTTTCCCACCGCCATCAGCCCGCTGTCGCGGCGCAGCGACGCCGACCCGGAAATTGCTGACCGCTTTGAATTGTTTGTTGCCGGGAGGGAAATCGCCAATGGCTTCTCCGAGTTGAACGACCCGGCGGACCAGCGGCAGCGCTTCCTCGAGCAGGTGGCAGCCAAGGAGCGGGGGCAGGCGGAAACCATGGACTACGACGAGGACTACGTCCGGGCCCTGGAGCACGGGCTGCCGCCCACCGCCGGCGAGGGCGTCGGCATCGACCGGCTGGTGATGCTGCTGACAGACGCGCCCTCCATCCGCGACGTCATCCTCTTCCCGCTGCTTCGTCCGGCTGGCCGATGAATTCCGCCACCGCCACGCTGGCGCTGTCGGAGGTGGAGCGGCCCCGCTGGGCGCTGCGCGCGGCCGCGGGGCTGCTGCTGTCGGTCGGCACCGGGCTGCTGCTGCTGGCGGTGCGCCAGGCCGGCGCGGCCGACGGCCTGTTCTCCGCGCTGGCCCTGTTGGCCCCGGGCTGGGGCGGCCTGGTGCAGGCCGGCCTGGGCCTCGCGCGCGCCGCCCACCGGGCGCCGCCGGTGGCGCTGGCACTGCCCTGGCGGTGGCTGGTGGCCGGCGCGGTGGGCTGGTGCCTGGGCTGGGCGCTGTTGGCCTTCAGCATTCCAAGGGCGCAGGCCACAGACGAGGCGCCCAGCGCCGCCGCCCACTCGCCGCTGTACCCACCGCTGGCCGCCTGGCGGGACTTCTCCCCGGCCACCTTCGCCGCCTACGCCGTCGCCATTCTGGGCGGCGAGGTGGTGCTGGTGCTGCTGCAGACGTTTCTGGCCAGTGGCGCCCGTGGGCTGGGCATGGCGGCCAGTGGTGCCTTCGTCCTGTCGCTGCTGGCCGCTGTGCTGGTGGCCTTCGCCGCCGGGGCCTACGGCGCCGCCCGGGCCCGGCGCCTGGCCGCCCCCGAGGCCACCATCGCCGTTCTCTACCTGGGGACACCCCTGCCCGTGCTTCTCACCGTGCTGCCCAACTTCCCCCGGGCGGCGCTGTGGGTGGGCTACCGCTTCCGGGAAGTCACCTACGTGGCGGAGCTGATTGGCCGGCCGGAGATTGCCTACTGGCTCACCTTTACCCTCCTCGTGGTGGCGCTGGCGCTGGGCATCCTCTCCGGCTTCGTCGCCGGCGGCAGCGGGACTCTGGACTTGCGCACTGGCTTCGAGCTGTTCGTCTCGGCGCGCCACGTCCAGGTGTTCCGCCCGAGGCTGCTCCTCGGGGGCCTTCTGGTGCTGCTGCTGGGCGTCGTCCCGCCGCTGTTGGTGCTGGCGGTGCTGCGCGCTGCCGACGCGGCGGTGGAGCGCACCCGCATCCGGGCCCTGGGCCTCAAGGACCCGATGCTGGCGGCGGCGGCGCAGCGGGCCTGGGCGGAGAAGGCGCAGACGGCGACCGCGATGATGACCGCCCTCAGCGTGGGCGGCGTCGGCGTTGGTGTCATGGCCCTCATCATCGTCCTGTCCGTCATGAGCGGCTTCGAGGCGGACTTACAAACCAAAATCCTGGGCACCAACGCGCACGTGGTGGTCCTCAAGTACACCGATAACGGGGCGATGCCGGAGTACGCGGACGTGGTGAAGAAGGTGGAAGGCTTGCGCGGCGTCATCGGCGTGACGCCCTTCATCTTCGGCCAGGTGATGATTGCGTCGGAGGGGAACGTCGACGGGACCATCATCAAAGGCATCGACCCGGCCAGTGTCGGCAGCGTCACGGACCTGCCGAAGAACGTCCTGCCCGGTGGCTCCATCGAGTGGCTGACCCAGCCCACGTCCATCCCGGTGCACCGCCCGATGCGGCCCAAGTCCGCGGCGGACGCCGACGACGAGGTGGTACGCCACACCCCGGGCGGGCCGGAACCGGTGCTGCCCGGCATCCTGCTGGGGCGGGAGCTGGCCGCGTCCTTGCGGGTGCTGGTGGGAGACCGGGTGACGGCGGTCTCGCCCCTGGGCGGGGGGATGGGACCCACCGGGCCGGTGCCGCGCAGCCGCGCCTTCCGGGTGGCGGGCATCTTCTACACCGGCATGTATGAGTACGACTCGAAGTTCGCCTACATCTCGCTTCAGGAGGCGCAGAGCTTCCTCGACGTGAAGGGGGCCACCGGCGTGGAGCTGAAGGTGGCGGACGTGGACGACGCCCGCCGCATCTCCGGTGCCGCGCTGCAGGCGCTCGACGGCTACCCCTACCGCACCAAGGACTGGGGGGAGATGAACCGCAACCTCTTCTCCGCGCTGCGGCTGGAGAAACTGATGATGGGAATTATTCTGACCATCATCGTCATCGTGGCCGCCGGCCTCATCGTGGCCACCGTCACCATGCTGGTGCTGGAGAAGCGGAAGGAAATCTCCGTCCTCAAGGCGCTCGGCGTTCCGGACAGCGGGGTGGTGAAAATATTCCTCGCCGAGGGCCTGCAGATTGGGGTGGCCGGCGGGCTGTTGGGCCTCCTGTCGGGCCTCGCCTGGTGCCTCTTCATCGAGAAGGTGGGGCTGAGGATGGACCCGCAGGTGTATTACATCCACTCGCTTCCGGTGAAGGTGGAGCCGCTGCAGACGGCCCTCGCCGTCGTCATCGCCGTGCTGGTGTCCTACCTGGCCTCGGTGTTCCCCGCCCTGCGGGCCGCGCAGGTGGAGCCGGTGGAAGGCCTGAAGGCGGAATAGGCATGCCCCTGGTCGAGATTCGGGACGTCTTCAAGTCCTACTGGCTGCACGGCAAGCGCATCGACGTGCTGAGTGGCGTCTCGCTGGACATTGAACGGGGCGAGCTGGTCAGCCTGGTGGGCGCCTCCGGCGCGGGGAAAAGCACCTTCCTGCATGTGCTCGGCACGCTGGATGCCCCGGTGGCCGGGTCTCTGCACTTCGACGGCACCAGTGTCTTCGAGTTGAGCGACGCCGGCCTGGCGCGCTTCCGAAACCGCACCATCGGCTTCGTCTTCCAAAGCCACTTCCTGCTGCCGGAATTCACGGCGCTGGAGAACGTGGCCATGCCGGCACTGGTGCAGCGGGTGGACCGCACCGCCGCGCTGGCGCAGGCGCGCGCCCTGCTGGAGCGGGTGGGCCTCGGCGCGCGCCTGGAGCATCGCCCCGGGGAGTTGTCCGGAGGCGAGGCCCAGCGCGTAGCGCTCGCCCGGGCGCTCGTCCTGCAACCGGCGCTGCTGCTGGCCGATGAGCCGACCGGCAACCTGGACCCGGCGACGGGGGAAGGCATCCACCAGCTGCTGCGCGAGGTGAACCGGGACCTGGGCATCACCATGGTGGTGGTGACGCACAATGAGGTGCTGGCGCGCTCCATGCCGCGTCAGCTGCGTCTTCAGTCAGGCCAGGTGCTGAGGGCGTGAGTGGCGGAGCGCTGGTTTTCTCATTGTCGGGCGCGTCGTGCGTCCCCTACAGTGCGCGCCCCTTCCTGGACGCCCCCGCACCGAGGTTCACCGTTTCCGCCCGCACGACGACGACCGCCGCCCTGTGCCTGGCCGCCGCCTTGCTGGCCGCCGCCTCGCCGGCGCGCGCTCAGACCGCGCCGTCCGACACGCCCTCTGCCGCCGGTTCGGACACCATCACAGAAGTCCGCGTGGAGGGAAACCAGCGGGTCGAGCCGGCGGCCGTCATCCGGGCGCTGAAGAACCGGGTGGGCAGCAAATACGACCCGGGCCTCACCGGGGCGGACCTCCAGGGCCTGTGGGCGCTCGGCTACTTCGCCGACATCCAGCTGCTGACCCAGGTGCTGCCCCAGGGAGGACTGGCCTACATCGTCCGCGTCATCGAGCGGCCCTCGGTGCGCGAGGTGAAGCTGGAAGGCAACGAGGAACTCAACAAGGACGAGTTCAAGGACGACCTCGACATCAAGAAGTACTCCATCCTCGACATGGACGCGGTCCGTCGCAACGCGAAGAAGGTGCAGGCCAAGTACCTGGAGAAGGGCTACTTCCTCGCCGAGGTGACCTTCCGGGTGGACCCGGTGCTGCCCACCGACACGCAAGAGGCCAAGGAGGCGAAGAAGTCCAAGCCGACCGCCAACCTCGCCGCCATCACGGCGGCCGCCGAGCAGGTGGACGTCGTCATCGTCATCAACGAGCACGCCAAGGTGCAGGTGAAGTCCATCAGCCTCATCGGCGCGGTCAAGGTCCCGGCCGACGAGCTCAAGGCGCAGATGGCCACCAAGGAGGGCAGCTACCTGTCCTTCATCACCCAGGAGGGCACCTACCGCGAGGAACTGTTCCAGCGCGACCTGGCCGTCATCGAGGCGGCCTACTACGACCGCGGCTACCTGCAGGTGAAGGTGGAGAAGCCCTCCGTCTCCCTCTCCCCGGACAAGAAGCTCATCTTCATCGACATCCGCATCGAGGAAGGCGACCCCTACCGGATTTCGAAAATTGACTTCGCCGGCGACCTCCTCTTCCCCAAGGAGGAACTGCGGCTACAAATCTACAGCCGGGAAGGGGAGTACTTCAGCCGCCAGGCCATCCTCCACGACGACACCGCCCTGTCGGAGCTGTACCAGGACCGCGGCTACGCCTACGCCAACTGGGCGCCGGAGACGGCGGTCGACCCGGTGGCCAAGACGGTGGCACTCACCTTCACCGTCCAGCAGGGCAAGCCGCAGACCATCGAGACCATCAGCATCGTCGGCAACACCAAGACGCGGGACCGCGTCATCCGGCGCGAGATGCGCATCTACGAAGGTGAGCTCTTCCGCGGCTCGGGCATGCGCGTCAGCAAGGAGCGCATCACCGCGCTTGGCTTCTTCGAGACGGTGGAGATTAACTTCAAGCCAGGAAGCGACGACCGTCACGTCGCGGTGACGGTGGAGGTGAAGGAGAAGGCCACCGGCACCTTCCAGGTGGGCGCCGGCTTCTCCAGCGTGGAGAGCTTCATCTTCACGGCCCAGGTGAGCCAGAGCAACTTCCTCGGCTGGGGCAACACCGCCTCGCTGTCAGCGCAGGTGTCGGGGCTGCGGCAGCTCTTCACCGCCTCCTTCTTCGAGCCTTACTTCCTCGACTCGGACTTCATCTTCACCCTCGACCTGTTCCGCACGCAGATTGACTCCTACGACTTCACCCGGCAGTCGATTGGCGGCGCCATCGGCTGGGGCTACCACCTCCTCGACGACTTGACCGCCGCCCTCACCTACACGCTGGAGGGCGTCTCAGCCATCCCGGGCGGCGCGGGCATCAACGGCAGCAACATCCCCACCTCGGGGGCTATCCCCTCGCCGGCCAACCGCTTCCGGTCGGGGCTGACCAGTTCGGTGCGCCTCAGCCTCACCTACGACCGGCGCGACAACCGCCTCTACCCCACCAAGGGCCTCTTGCTGTTTGGCTCGGCGGAGGTGGCGCCCAGCTGGCTCGGCGGCAACTTCAATTTCGCCCGCTTCCAGGCCTACGCCCGCTTCTACGTCCCCTTGCCGCTGGGCCTCATCTTCAAGACCCAGGTCAGCGTCGGCTACATCGCCGAGCTCGACGCGGCCAACCCGCTGCCCATCTCCGAGCAGTACCTCCTCGGTGGCATCAACAGCCTGCGGGGCTACACCCTCAACAGCATCTCGCCGACATTGCTGGTCGGCACGGTGGCCCGGGGTGACTTCGTCGCCGGCAAGTTCACGGTGGGCGGAAACAAGGAATTCATCATCAACTTCGAGCTGGAAATCCCCATCATCCCCAAGGCCGGCGTGCGCGGTGTCGTCTTCTTCGACGCGGGCAACGTCTATGCCACCAGCGAGAACTTCTTCCAGGACCGGCAGTACAAGCTGCCGCTGGGCCTGTTTCTGGCCACCGGCTTCGGCGTCCGCTGGTTTTCGCCGGTGGGGCCGCTGCGCTTCGAGTGGGGCATCCCGCTTACCCCCCGTCCCCAGGACCAGGGCATCCTCTTCGAATTCACCATCGGCAACTCCTTCTAGGCGGACGCCCCCTCGCGCCCGGGCCCCCGGGGGGCGCTTCGAAGGCGCTTGCCCGCCCCTAAGGGGAGTTGTCTCCTTGACGTCGCCGGGCGGCCGCCCCTAGTGTGCGCGCACTTTTTTGGAGGCCGTCCGCCGGGACCCTCCGTTGGCCGTCGAGTTCCCCGAAGCAGAAGGGGGCTTGGGGCGGCAAGACTTTCCGGCTTTCCTCACATTGGAGCGCACATCCCCATGCCGTCCCGTCAAATGCTCGTGGCCCTGCTCGCTGGCCTTTCCCTTCTGGCCCCTCGCATCGCTCACGCAGCGGAACTGAAAATCGCCTACGTCGACCTGCAGCGCGCCTTCGCCGAGGTGGACGAAGGCAAGGCGGCCAAGGCCAAGCTGGAGCAGCTGCGCGATGCCAAGCAGAAGGACCTCGACAAGGAGCAGGAGGTCCTCAAGAAGGAGAAGGAAACCTTCGAGAAGCAGATGGCGACGATGACCGACAGTGCCCGGCAGCAGCAGGGCACCGAGCTGCAGAAGAAGCTGTATGACTTGCAGCAGCGCTTCGAGAAGGGCCGCGCGGAGCTGGCGCAGACCGAGCGCGAGACGCTGAGCGGCATCCTCACCAAGATGCAGCCCATCATCCAGACCATCGCCCAGCGGGACGGCTTCACCATGGTGTTCGAGAAGACCGACTCCGGCCTGCTCTACGCCCCGGCCAGCCTGGACATCACCAATGAGTTGATTCGCCTCTTCAACGAGAAGTACAAGGTGGCCGGCGGCACCTCCACTTCCACCAAGAAGTCGAGCGCGACGCCCACCGCGCCCGCGACGCCCAAGTAAGCCGGCCCAAGGACTCTCCCATGGCCGCACGGCCACTGGCCGAGCTCGTCGCGCACGTCGGTGGACGGCTTCGGGGCGACGGCTCGCTCCTCATCCACGGCGTCGAAGGGCTGGCCGAGGCCGGCCCTTCGGACCTGTCCTTCTACGCCAGTCCCCGCTACCGGGAGGCCCTCGCCGCGACGCGCGCCGCCGCGGTGCTGGTCCCCTTCGGCGAGGAGGAGCTCCGGCCGGACCTGTCGCTGGTGGCGGTGCCCAACCCGCACCTCGCCTACGCCCGCATCTCCGCGCTGTTTCACCCGGTGGCCCGGCCGCCCCCCGGGGTCAGTCCGAAGGCCAACGTCCACCCCACGGCCCGCATCCACCCCGGGGCCTGCGTCATGGCCTTCGCCACGGTGGAGGCCGAGGCCGAGGTGGCCGACGGCGTCGTCCTCCACCCTGGCGTCTACGTCGGGGCCGGGGCACGCATTGGCCGGGATTGCACCCTGCATCCGCAAGTCACGGTGGCCGAGCGCTGCACCTTGGGCGAGCGCGTCGTCCTGCACCCCTCGGCCGTGGTGGGGGCGGACGGCTTCGGCTTCGCCTTCGACGCCGAGGCCAGCTCCCACGTCAAGGTGCCCCAGGCGGGGACCGTCCGCATCGAGGACGACGTGGAAGTGGGGGCCTGTAGCTGCATCGACCGGGCCACCACCGGGGAAACTGTCATCGGCCGGGGCACGAAAATCGACAACCTGGTGCAAGTCGCGCACAACGTCCGGGTGGGTCCGCTCTCCATCCTCTGCGCCCAGGTGGGCATCTCCGGTTCCTCCGAGCTGGGGACCGGCGTGGTGCTGGCCGGGCAGGTGGGGGTCTCCGGGCACATCAGCGTGGGCGATGGGGCCCGGGTGCAGGCGCAGAGTGGCCTCGCCCATGACGTGGCCCCGGGCGCCACCGTGGCCGGCTCGCCAGCGGTCGACCACTGGACGTGGCTTCGCCTGTCGGTGGCGCTGCCCCGGCTGATGGAGCTGATGCGGGAAGTGCGGGGTTTGCGTTCTCGCCTGGAGGCGCTGGAGAAGGAGACCAAGCCGTGATGGACATCCAGGAAATCCAGCGCCTGCTGCCGCACCGTTTCCCCTTCCTCCTCGTGGACCGGGTGGTGGAACTCCGGCCCGGCGAGCGCTTGGTGGCCTACAAGAATGTCAGCGCCGGCGAGCCCTTCTTCCAGGGCCACTTCCCCGGCCACCCCGTCATGCCCGGCGTGCTGGTGCTGGAGGCGCTGGCGCAGGCCAGCGCCATCCTCTGCTACAGCAGCACCGGCTTCGACCCGGAGAAGAAGGTGACGTACCTGATGGCCATCGACGGAGCGCGCTTCCGCCGCCCGGTGGTGCCCGGGGACAGGCTGCAGCTGGAGGTGACGGTGCTGCGCCTCAAGTCGGCGGTGGTGAAGAGCCGGGGGGTGGCCTCGGTGGATGGCCAGGTGGTGGCCGAAGGGGAATTCTTGGCCACCGTGGTGGACAAGGACGCTGCCGGGAAATGAGCAGCCCCGGGCCCACCATCCACCCCACCGCCATCATCGCCCCGGGGGCCGAACTCCATCCCTCGGTGCAGGTGGGGCCCTTCGCCGTCATTGGCCCCCAGGTGCGCATCGGTGCCCACTCCTCGGTGGGCCCGCACGCTGTGTTGGAGGGGCGCACCACACTGGGGGAGAAAAACCGGGTCTTCCAGTTCGCCTCGGTGGGGGCCGTCCCGCAGGACCTCAAGTACGCGGGCGAGGCCACCGCCCTCGTCATCGGCGACGGCAACCAAATCCGCGAATTCACCACCCTGCACATCGGCACCGACGGCGGCGGTGGCGTGACGCGGATTGGAAACAACAACCTCTTCATGGCCTACAGCCACGTCGCCCATGACAGCCAGGTGGGCAACCGCTGCGTCTTCGCCAACGGCGCGACGCTGGCCGGGCACGTGGAGATAGGGGACTACGTCACCCTGGGCGGCCTGTCCGCGGTGCACCAGTTCACCCGCATCGGCGCGTACGCCTTCATTGCTGGTGGGGCGATGGTGGTGATGGACGTCCCGCCCTACTGCAATGCCCAGGGGGACCGGGCCGAGCTGGCCGGCCTCAACGTCGTCGGCCTGAAGCGCCACGGCTTCAGCGAGGAGCAGTTGGCCCGCGTCAAGGACGCCTACCGCGTCCTGTTCCGCTCCAAGCTGCCGCTGGAGGAGGCCGTCGCCCGGCTGCGGGTGGACTTCGGCGGCCAGCCGGAGGTCGACCGGCTGCTCGACTTCGTCACCACCAGCAAGCGCGGGCTCATGCGCTAGGGGCGCACCTGAGCGTGGCAGTCATCGGCCTCATCGCCGGAAACGGGATGCTTCCCCGGCTCTTCGCCCGGGCGGCCCGTGCCCGGGGCCTCTCCGTGGTGGTGGCCGCCCACCGCGGCGAGACGGACCCCGCCCTGGCTGCTGAGGTGGACGCCCTCAGCTGGGTGCGGGTGGGACAGCTGGCCCGCATCCAGGCCATCCTCCGGCGGGCCGGCGTGGAGGAAGCGGTGCTGGCCGGCGGCTTCAAAAGAATGCGCGCCGTGGCCGAATTGCGCCCGGACTTCGGCCTGGTCCGTGTCCTGGCCCGGCTGCGCAGCATCCGCGACGACGCCTTCCTGCGTGCGGTGGCGGAGGACTTCGAGGCGCACGGCATTCGGATTGTTTCCGCGGCCGGCTACCTGTCGGAGCTGCTGGCCCCGGCCGGACGGTTGGCGGGCCCGGAACTGGACGCCGGCCTGCGCCGGGACGTGGAGTTGGGCAGCGAGGTGGCGGCCGCGCTGGGCCGGGCCGACGTCGGCCAGACGGTGGTCGTAAAGGAGGGGCACGTGCTGGCGCTGGAAGCGGTGGAAGGCACCGATGCCTGCATCCGCCGCGGTGCGTCCCTGGGGGGCCGGGGGGTGGTGGTGGTGAAGCGCCTCAAGCCCGGCCAGGACGAGCGCTTCGACTTGCCGGCGGTGGGCCCCGGGACGGTGGACGTCATGGCCGAGGTGGGCGCGCGCGTCCTGGCCGTGGAAGCGGGGAAAACCCTGCTGCTGGAGGCGGAGCGCCTTTTGGCCACGGCCGAGCGGGCCCGCATCACCGTGGTGGCGCTCGAGTCCTGAAGGCCCCGGTGTTTCCCCGTGCGCCCCGTCGCCGCGGGCGGTGAGTCCCCTCCTGTCAGGTTGTGGACGCTGCCCGGGCTTGCGCCGGCGCACGCCAGTGGCTGCGGCCAGGCCCGCCTTGCCCTCGGCCCGGGGCGGCGACTAGGTGTTGGCCCGAGGCAACGTGCACACGGGGGAGCCTTGCTATGCACCACCAGCCGACGACGCGAGCCTTGGTGGCAGTGCTGGCCGGAGTGTTTGTCCTCGCGATGGGGGGCCGGCCCGGCGGGCCCAGTGTCGCCAGCGCCCAGACAGCGGGCAAGGAGCGGCGGGCCATGACAGCAGGCGAAGGCATCATCAGCAAGGCGAGCACGCGTCCGGTGCCAGAGACGCTGGAGCGACTCGAAGCCGTCCTTCGTGGCAAGGGCATCACCGTCTTCGCCCGCATCGACCACTCGGGCGAGGCAGCGAAGGTGGGCCTCACCATGCCGCCGACGCAGCTGTTGATTTTCGGCAGTCCCAAGGCGGGAACGCCCGTCATGCTGGCGGCGCCCACGGCGGCCATCGACCTGCCGCTGAAGGCCCTCGCTTGGCAGGACGCCGAAGGGCGGGTGTGGCTCAGCTACACCGACCCGGCCTACCTGGCGCGGCGCTTCGGATTGTCGGAGGCCCAGGTCGCGCCCATCGCTGGGGTGGGCACTCTCATCGAGCTCGCCTTGAAGTGACTGGCGTCGCGGGTGCCGCGTTTGACAGCCACTCGCGGACATCCCCCAGGGCTGGACAAAGCCCGACCGCCTTCAGAAGACTTGCCCGCATGGAATATGTCGCCCGTCTCTCCTGGAAGCGTCAGACCGCGGACTTCGCATACGACAGCTACAACCGCAGCCACGTCGTCACCTTGGGCGGCGGCCAGGCGCTCCCCATGTCAGCAGCGCCGGAATTCAAGGGGGAGGCGGCCCGCGCCAACCCGGAGGAGCTTCTGGTGGCGGCACTGAGCAGCTGCCATATGCTTTCCTTCCTGGCCATCGCGGCGCGCAAGCGCCTCGTCGTCGACGCCTATGAGGACCAGGCGGTTGGCGTGATGACAAAGAATGCCGACGGGAAGTTCTTCGTGTCCCAGGTCACCCTGCGGCCACGGGTTTCCTTCGCCCAGCCGCCGCCGGACGATGTCGTGCAGCAGCTGCACCACCAAGCACATGCCGACTGCTTCATCGCCAACTCCGTCCGGACGCAGGTGACGGTGGAGGCATGAAGGACCTGGAGATTCACCTGTCCAACGTCCCCGGAGCATTGGCGCAGATGGGGGAGGCGCTGGGACGTGCCGGCGTCAGCGTGGAAGGGGGCGGTGCCTGGGTGGTGGGCGGCACCGGGGTGGCGCACTTCCTCGTCGAGGACGCTGCCGCCGCGGAAGCGGCGCTGCGCGCTTCGGGAATTGCGGTGGTGGCGCAGCGCGACGTGGTGCTGCAGCGGCTACAGCAGGATGAGCCCGGCCAGCTGGGGAAACTCACCCGGATGATGGCCCAGGCCGGCGTCAACATCACCGTCCTCTACAGCGACCACGCACACCAGCTGGTGCTGGTGGTGGATGACCCGGAAACCGCCCGCCGCGTCAGCGAGGCGTGGAGCCGCGGCGTCCGTCCGCCGGCGTCCCGCTAGAACTTGAAAAGCTGGTGCATGCCGTCGGCCATGAATTGCACGGCGATGGCGGCCAGGATGAGTCCCATCACCCGCTGCAGAATGGCCACGCCGGACTGGCCCAGCACCCGCAGCACCAGCGAGGCGGCCCTAAGGATGAAGTAGCTGGCCAGGCAGGTCAGCGTCACCGCCACCAGCACCGGGATGGCCGCCAGCAGCCCGTGCCCTTGGGACATCAGCACCATGACGGTGGCGAGCGCCCCCGGACCGGCCAGCAGCGGCACCGCCAGCGGGACGATGGCGACGTCCTCCTTCTGGCTGGCCTCGGCCTCCTCCTCGGGACTGGTCCTGGTCTCCGTCGGGCGTGCGCGCAGCATGTCCAGGCCGGTGACCAGAAGCAGGATGCCCCCGGCCACCCGGAAGGCGCCGAGGGAGATGCCGATGACCTTGAAGATGAGCGTGCCGAAGAGGGCGAAGAAGACCAGCAACCCGAAGGCGGTGAGTGAGGCGCGCGCGGCGGTGCGCTCCATCTTCTCCGGGGAGTCCCCGGCGGTGACGGCGAGGAAGATGGGCACCACGCCCAAGGGGTCGACCACGAAGAAGACGGCCGACAGCGCCACCAGGCTGAAGGAGAAGAGGCTACTCATCGCGCCCCGTGCACGGTGAAGCGCAGCTTCCACACCATACTCAGGGCCTCGACGACAATCCGCCGGGACATCTTCGACTGGCCCACCCGGCGGTCCTCGAAGACGATGGGCATCTCCTCCACCCGGAAGCCGTTCTTGTAGGCCCGGTAGGTGAGCTCAATCTGGAAGGCGTAGCCGGTGCTGTGCACGGCAGTGAAGTCCATGGACTCCAGCACCCGGCGGCGGAAGCACTTGAAGCCCCCGGTCAGGTCGCGCACCGGAAGCCCCAGCACGGTGCGGGCGTACAGCGAGCCGCCGCGGCTGATGAGCCGGCGGGCCAGCCCCCAGTTGACGGTGCCTCCCCCGGGCACGTAGCGCGAGCCGAGCACCAGGTCGGCCCCGGCCTCGGCCCGGTCCAACAGCCCCGGCAGGTAGCGCGGGGGGTGGCTCCAGTCCGCGTCCATCTCCAGAATGTATTGGTAGGGCCGCTCGAGCGCCCAGGCGAAGGCGGCCAGGTAGGCACGTCCCAGGCCCTCCTTGCGCTGCCGGTGCAGCACGTGCACCCGGGCCTCCCGCGCCGCCAGTGCGTCGGCGAGGTCCCCGGTGCCGTCGGGGCTGTTGTCGTCGACCACCAGCACCTCGACGCGACTGTCCGCGGCGAGAACGGCCCCGACAATCCCTTCGAGGTTGTCGCGCTCGTTGTAGGTGGGGATGCAGACCAGGGCGGACGTCATTGCGAGGGTGCGCCTCTTACCACGCGGGCCACGCTGGGCAACGCGCCGTGCGCCTGCAGCACGTCGAGGACTTCATCCGCCGCCCGCTGCGCTGGCCTGGCCTGTGCCCAACAGCGCGCGCACCTCGCGCAGCCCCTCCACCATGGCCGTCCGCTCCGGCCCCTCCTCCCACACCCGACGCACCTCGGCCACCACGTTGGCGGGCGTCAACGCCTCTTGCAGCAATTCCGGGATGAGGCGGCGTCCGGCCAGCAGGTTGACCAGGCTGACGTAGGCCACCCGCACCAGAAGCCGCGCCAGAAGGGCGCTCAGCGCGGACACCCGGTACACCACCACCAGGGGCCGCAGCATGAGGCCCGCCTCCAGTGCCGCCGTGCCGGACGTCACCAGCGCCACGTTGGAGGCCCCCGCCACCTCCGCCGCGCGTCCCTGCACCAGCACCGGGGTTAAGCCCCGAGCCCGGAAGCCAGCCGCCACTGCGGCACCGTCCACCCCGGGGGCCAGCGGCACCACAATTTGCAGGCCGGGGTGTTCCCTGGCCAGCAGGCCGGCCGCCTCCACCAGGGGCGGGAGGCACCGGCGCAGCTCTCCCGCGCGGCTGCCCGGAAGCACCGCCAGCGTCGGGCGGAGGGCGTCCAGGCCGAGCGCTCGTCGGAAGACGGCCGCCTCGGCCGGCGCGGGCAGACGCGCGGCCACCGGGCTGCCCACGTACACCGCCCGCACGCCGGAGGCACGGTAGAAGGCCTCCTCGAAGGGGAGAATGCACAGCATGCGGTCGACATCGCGCGCAATCTGCTTCACCCGCCCGCGCCGCCAGGCCCACACGGTGGGGCTGACGTAGAAGACGACGGGAATCCCCAAGCGGCGCAACCGGTGCGCCAGCCGCAGGTTGAAGTCCGGCACGTCCACCAGCACCGCCGCCGCCGGACGCCGGGCGGCGGCCGCCTTCACCAGGGCCCGGAAGACGCGCCAGATGCGGGGCAGCCGGGGCAACACCTCGGTGAAGCCCATCACGGAAATCTCCGACGCATCGAAAAGCGCCTCCAGGCCCGCCTGCTGGAGGCGCGGCCCCCCCATCCCGAAGGCGTGCAGTTCTGGCCGGCGCGCGCGCAGCGCCGTCAGCAGCTCGCCGGCGAGCACGTCGCCCGAGGCTTCGCCGGCCACCACCAGGAGCTCCACGGACGCCATGCAGCCCAGGATGGTACACACCGTCGGCGGTGAGCGGTGACGACAAACCCCGGGGGCCCCCCGCGCCCCGGCCACCTTTGCCCCCGGCCAGCTCCTGGCGCGCGCTGGTGCGCCTCGGCGGCTTCGCGCGCGGCCAGACGTCGCGGCTGGGCTTGGCCTTCCTGGCCATGGCCGTCCTCGGGCTGGCCACCGGCGCCTACGCCTGGCTGGTGGGCCCCGCCCTGCGCTTCCTCCTCACCGGCGGTGCGGAGGGTGTGGCCTCCGTGCCCGGCCTGGCCCGGGTGGACCGAACGGCAGCGCTGTTCGTCCTGCCCGGCCTCCTCATCCTGCTGGCGCTGGTGAAGGGCGGTAGCTACCTCGCCCAATTCTACTGGATGGGGCAATTCGGGCAGCGCACCACCGCCGCGCTGCGCAAGCGCCTCTTCGAGGCGCTGCTGGCCCAGTCCCCGGCGCAACTCGGCAACCGGCTGCGGGGGGACCTCCTCTCCCGCTTCTCGGCGGACGTGCGCGCCGTGGAGACGGCGGCCATCTACACCGTGGGCAGCTACGTCCGGGACGGCATCCAGGTGCTGGTGCTGGTGGGCGTGGCGCTGGCAGCGGACCGGCGCCTGGCCCTGGCCGCGCTGGCCTGCGTCCCCTTGGCCGTCCTGCCTGTTTCCGCGCTGACGCGGGCCGTGCTGCGACGGACCCGCGAGGGCCAGACGCGCCTCGGGACGCTGGCCGGGCAGGCCCAGGAGCTGCTGTCCGGCATCCGCACCGTCCAGGCCTACGGCGCCGAGGAGGCCGAGGTCCGACGCTTCTCCCACCGCGGGACGCTGCTCGCCCGGGCCCTGACGCGCGCCGCCTGGGCCCGCAGCGCGGTGCCGGCCCTTACCGAGGTGCTGGCCGCCGCCGCGGTGGCGGGGGCGCTGGTGTGGGCGGGGACGGCAACCGGGGTGGCCCCGGAGCGCCTCGTCTCGCTGCTGGCCGCGCTGCTGCTGCTTTACCAGCCGGCGAAGGACCTCGGCCGCACCACCCAGTTTGCCACGCAGGCGGCCGCCGCCAGCGAGCGCCTCTTCGAAGTGCTGGACACGGTGCACCCGGTGGCCGACGCGCCCGGGGGCCCGGCCCGCGCCGCCGCTGTCGCGCGCCATCACGCTGCAGGGGGTGGACGTGTGCTACGGCGAGCGTCCGGCACTGCGCGGGCTGGACCTCACCTTGCCGGTGGGGAAGGTGACGGCCCTCGTCGGCCCCAGTGGGGGCGGCAAAAGCACCGTGGTGGCAGTCCTCTTGCGCTTCGTCCGTCCCAGCCGGGGCCGGCTGCTGTGGGACGATGAGGACGCGGACGCCTTCAGTGCGGCCAGTCTCCGGAGGCAGACGGCGCTCGTCACCCAGGAGCCGCTTCTCTTCTCCGGTTCCGTCCGCGACAACCTGCTGTTGGCGCGTCCGGGCGCCTCGGACGCCGACGTCCGGCGCGCCCTGGCACTGGCCCATGCCGAGGCTTTCGTCACGACGCTGCCGCAGGGGCGGGACACCCCCTTGGGGGAGCAGGGTTCGGGGCTGAGCGGCGGACAGCGGCAGCGGCTGGCGCTGGCGCGTGCACTGTTGCGCGACGCCGCCCTCCTCGTCCTGGACGAGGCGACCAGTAGCCTCGACCCGGAGAGCGACCGGGAGGTGCAGCTTGCTTTGCGCGAGGTGCTGCCCGGGCGCACCGCCCTGGTGGTGGCCCACCGGCTGGAGACGGTGGTGGATGCGCACTGCATTCACGTCGTCGACGGCGGCCAGGTGGTGGAGCGCGGCACCCACGCCGAGTTGCTGGCCAGCCGGGGCGTCTACGCGCGGCTGTGGGCCCTGCAGCACCAGCCGCAGGACGGCAGCGGACGGCGGAGCCTCGGGTGAGACTCCTCTACGTGGTGCTGAGCTGGGTGGCCTTCCTGCTGCTCGCCCCCGTGCTGCTGCTGCACCGGAAGACGCGGGCCGGGCTTCTTCAGCGCTTCGGCTTCTACCCGGCCGCGTCCATTCCCGCCGGCGGCTGGCCGCGCATCTGGCTGCACGGGGCGAGTGCCGGGGACCTCCAGGCGCTGGCGCCGATGATGAGGCGTTTCCGGGAGCGCTACCCGGAGTGCCGGATTCTGGTGTCCACCATCACCAACACCGGCTTCCTCATGGCCCGCGAAAGGCTGAGCGCGGACCTGGACACCGTGCTGTATGCGCCCTGGGACTTGTGGGGCGCCACCCGGCGTGCGCTGCGCGCGCTGCACCCGGACTTGCTGGTCCTCGAATACACGGAACTCTGGCCCAACCTCATTCACGCCGCCCACGCCGCCGGGGCGCGGGTGGTGCTCACCAACGGGCGCTTCGCGCCGGAGCGCCTCGGCGCCTACCGCCTGCTGCTGGCGCTGGCGGGCAACCCGCTGCGGGAGCTGGACTTGCTCCTCATGCGCGAGGACGAGGAGGCCGAGCGTGCCCTGTCCCTGGGGGCTCCCCTGGAGCGGGTGTGGGTGACGGGCAACACCAAGTTCGACGTCCTCCGCCTGCCGCCCGCCCCTGGCGGGGAGGACGCGCTGCGGCAGGCGCTCGGACTCCTTCCCGGCGACGCGGGTTCTCATCGCCGGCAGTACGCACGAGGGCGAGGAGGAGCTGCTGTTGTCCGTGTACCGCCGCCTGCTGGTCGCACACCCCGAGCTGAAGCTGGTGCTGGCGCCGCGCTACATCGACCGCTCCGGCCGGGTGGCGGCCCTGGCCCAAGCCGCCGGCTTCCGCGTGGCGCGCCGCAGCCAGGGCCCTGACGGGGCCGCCCAGGTGCTGGTGCTGGACACCATCGGCGAGCTGGCCCAGGCCTACCGCCTGGCGACTCTCGTCTTCGTCGGCGGCAGCTTCACCAACCGGGGCGGACAAAACATTCTGGAACCGGCGGCGCAGGGCAAGCCGGTACTCTTTGGTCCCAACATGGGGAACTTCAGCGACAGCGTGCAGGTGCTACTCGGCCGCGGCGGCATCCAGGTGGGGGACACCGAGCACCTGGAGGCGCTGGTGACGGACTTGCTGGCCCGCCCCGACACCTGCGCCCAGCTGGGTGAGCTGGCCGCGCAGGCGGTGCGACAAGTCTCCGGGGCAAGTCAGCGCAACGTGGACTTGGTGGCGAGGATGCTGGGGCAGCCGCCGCGCCCTCCGCCGGGCAGGCCGGCGCCTTGACGCTGGTGCACCTGCACCTGCACCGGCGCCGCACCGGCGTCACCCGGCACGTGGAGGACGTGGTGCGCGCCCTGGCCCCGGGCGGCGCCAGCGCCTGTGGGTGGGCCTTCGCCGCGAGCGTGCCCCGGGCCCGCCTGGGTGCACTGTGGCGCCAGGCGCGCGCAGGTGGCCTCGTCGTACACGCGCACCGAAACCTGGAATTGCTGCTGGCGCTTGTCCTGCGGCGCCTCGGCCGCGCCGTGCGCGTCGTCTGGACACGGCACGGCACCGGCGTCCCCGGCCACTGGACACTGGCCTTGGCCCGCCGGGCCGACGTGCGGGTCACCCTCTCCGAGGAGGGGAAGCGGGCGCTGGGCCTTCCCTCCACCGTCGTCCCCCACGGCGTGGACGTGGGCTACTTCCAGCCACCCGCGGACCGCGTCGCCGCCTGGGCGTCCCTCGGGCTGGGCGGGGCGTACGGCGTGGCAGTGGTGGGCCGAATCCGCCCGGCGAAGGGGCAGGGGGACGCCATGGCGGCGCTGGCCCGGACGCTGCCGGCAGCCCCGGCCTGGCGAGGCGTCCTGGTGGGCGAGGCACGGGGCCGGGACGCAGGCTGGTTGGCTTCGCTGTTGAAACTGGGCGGCGGCCGGGTGCAGGCGGTGGGCGAGCAGCGGGACGTGCGCCCCTTCTACCAGGGCGCCACGCTGTTGCTTCAGCCCTCGCATGCGGAGTCCTTCTCCCTGGTGCTGGCGGAGGCCATGGCGTGCGGCTGCTGCGTCGTGGCCGCCCGGCTGCCGCACTACGCCACGCTGCTGGAGGAGGGGAGGACGGGATTCACCTACCCGGCGGGGGACGTGGCCGCGTTGGTGGAAGTGCTTCAGCCGCTGCTGCGCGAGCCGGAACGGGCGGCCGCCGTGGGCCGGGCGGCGGCCGAGGCCGCGCGGCTGCGTTTTCCGCTTCAGGCCGAAGTGGCAGCCCTCGAGCGGCTGTACCAGGGAGGGGGGGCGTAGTGCGCGTCCTGCATCTCCTCAGTAGCCCCGTCTTCAGCGGACCGGCCGAGGCGGTGTCGCTATTGGCCCTGGCGCAAAAGCGCGCCGGGGCCACCGTCGCCGTGGCGGTGGACACCACCCGCGCGGGCACCGGGACGGAGGAGCCGGCGGTGCCGCGCCTGCAGGCGCTCGGCCTTTTGGACGGCCGGGGCTTCGCGCTCTCTACCCAAGGGGCCCCCAGCGACTTCCTCGCGGACGCCTTCCGGCTCCGCCGCCAGCAGCTGGACGTCGTCCACTGCCACCTGAGCCATGACCACTGGGTGGCCTGGCTGGGGCGACCACCAGGCGCACGCCTCGTGCGTTCGCTGCACGCTCCACGTTCAGTGCGCTGGAGCCTCCCGCCGGCGGACGCGTTCACCGTGGCGGAGGCGGCGCTGCTTCCTCGGCTTCGGCCTCGGCCCGCGCTGGTGCTCCCTGCCCTGGTGGACACCCAAGCCTTCCAACCGAGTCCGGACCGGGCCGCGCTGCGCTTGGCCCTCGGGTTGCGGCCGGGCCCGGTGGTGGGCATGGCCTCCACGTTTCAGCCCTCGCGGGGCCATGCGGTGGCGCTGGCCGCCTTCACCACGCTTCGCCGCCGTGTCCCGGACGCGACGCTGGTGCTGCTGGGGGACGGCGCCCTCGAGCCCCAGCTGCGTTTGGCCATCCACGAGGCGGGCCTGGCCGCCGCCGTCCGCCTGCCGGGCTACCAGCGCGGCGCGGAATTCATCCGCTGGCTGCAGGCCATGGATGAATTGTGGGTGCTGGGGCTAGGCAACGACTGGGCCGGGCGGCCGGCGCTGCAGGCGCGCGCCTGCGGGGCGCGGGTGGTGGCCGCGGCTCTGGGTGCGCTGCCCACCTGGGCGGACGCTGTACTGGCCGACGTGACGCCGGCCGCGCTGGCGGCGGCGGCGCTGCAACCGGGGCGACGCGACGTCCCCCTGCCGGACGTGGACGCCGTGGCCCGGGAAGTCCTCGCCCTCTACGCGGCCGCCGGAGGGACGGGGTCAGCTTCCTCGAATCCCTCTGGTACCCGCCGCATCCACTCTCGCAGCCGGCGCAGGTGCTGCGCGCGACCCTGGCCCCGCTGGCGGGCTGCTTTCGGGCCGGCGTCGCCGTACGCAACCTTCTCTACGACGCGGGACTGCAACGCAGCCAGGGCGTCCCGGGGCTGCGCGTCCTTTCCGTGGGAAATCTGACCGCGGGCGGTGCCGGCAAGACGCCGGTGGTGGCCTTTCTGGCCGAGCGCCTTCAGCAGGCGGGGGTGCAGGTGGCCGTCCTCAGCCGCGGCTATGGCCGACGCGCAGGCGGCCTTCAGCGCGTGGCCGGGCCGCCCTGGCCCTCCGTTGACGAGGTGGGGGACGAGCCGCTGCTTCTGGCGCGGAGGCTTCCCGCCGTCGCCGTGTGGGTAGGCGCAGACAGGGTCGCCCTGGCCCGGGCCGCCCAGGCGGCTGGCGCCAGCGTGGCGCTTCTGGACGACGGCTTCCAACACCGGAGGCTGGCCCGGGCCGCGGACGTGGTGGTGCTGGACGAGGCCGTCGGCCTCGGCACCGGGCACCTCCTTCCCTGGGGCCCCCTGCGGGAGCCTCCCTCCGCCCTGCGGCGGGCCTCGCTACTGTGGCTGCGGGTGGCGGCCCCCGCCGCGCCACTGCCGCCGCTTCCGTCGGAGGTGCCGCGGGTGCGTGCCCGGCATGCGGCGGTGGACGTCGTCGGCACGGGGGGCACCGTGCTGCCGCTGTCGCGGCTGGCCCAGGCGCGCCTCCTCGCCTTCTGCGGCATTGCACGCCCCTCCTCCTTCGCAAGGACGCTGCGGGACCTCGGCGCGGACGTGACGGGGGTGCGCGGCTTTGCCGACCACCACCGCTTTACCGGGGCGGAGCTGGCGGCGCTGCGCGCCGCCGCGCAAGCGGCCGGGGCACGAGCTGGTGACGACGGAGAAGGACGCCATGCGCCTGCCGGCGGACTTCCCCGCCCTGGTGGTGCGGCTGGGGGTGTCTCTC
The DNA here is from genome assembly GCA_963760425.1 of uncultured delta proteobacterium. GTDB lineage: Bacteria > Myxococcota > Myxococcia > Myxococcales > Myxococcaceae > JADGRA01. The sequence goes on from CAVXCY010000002.1 coordinate 81,714, forward strand.
CTCGGGGGCGAGGACGTCCTCGCCGGGTTGCTGCAACGGCTGGTCTCCGCCCCGGCCGGGGACAGCCCGGGCGGGGCCTGAAGGCGGGCGGCCGCTTGCCCACAAGGGTGTGCTGGCCCTCCTGGCCAAGCCTCGCTACAACCAGCCTCTCCGCTTGTCCCCTGCGCTCCCGCCCCTGGCTTCGCTTGCTGCGCTCCTCGACGCCTTTGCGGGGCGCCACGTGCTGGTGGTGGGGGACTTGGTGGCCGATGAGTACGTCTACGGGCAGACGGACAGAGTCAGCCGGGAAGCGCCCGTGCTGGTGGTGCGGCACGAGTCCAGCGAGGTGAAGCTGGGCGGGGCTGCCAACGCGGCGGCCAATGCCCGCGCGCTGGGCGCCAGCGTCACCGTGGTGGGGGCCCTTGGCGATGACGCCATGGGGGACGCGGTGCGCCAGCTGCTGCGGGGCGCTGGCATTGGCCTGGCCGAAGCCCGCGTGCCCCACACCGAGACGAAGACGCGCATCCTGGCCGGCGGCATCAACACCACCCGGCAGCAGATGCTGCGCGTCGACCGCGGAAATGCGCCGCCGCTTGCGCAGCAGGCAGCGCAGGGGCTGGTGGCGCAGCTGTCCGCCGCGGCCGCGGCGGCGGACGTCATCCTGGTGAGCGACTACGGGGCCGGCGTGGTGGGCGAGGCGGTGCGGGGTGAGCTGCACCGGCTGGCCGGGCACACCCGGGTGTGCGTCGACTCGCGCTTCGGCCTCCAGCAGCTGGCTGGCTTTCACGCCGCCAAGCCGAATGAACCGGAGCTGCAGGCGCTGACCGGCCTTCCAGTGACGGGTGACGAGGAGCTGGTACGGGCGGGAGCGGCAGCCCGGGAGATGCTTGGCTGCGCCGCCCTTCTGCTCACCCGGGGCCGCCAGGGCATGGTGCTTTTCGAAAAGGCCAAGCACACACCCATTGCCGTGCACGGCGCGCGCGACGCGGTGGACGTCACCGGGGCCGGGGACACCGTCATGGCCACCTTCACCCTCGCCCTGGCCGCCGGAGCGCAGGCGCTGGAGGCGGCGCGGCTGGCCAACGTGGCCGGAGCGCTGGTGGTGCAGAAGCAGGGGACGGCCACCGTCCAGTTGGCCGAGCTGCGGGCTGAGTTGGCGAGGGCGTGACTTTGGCCGGGACGCTGGAAAAGGTGCAGCCGCTGGAGGCCGTCGCACGCCGGGTGGAACAGGCGCGCGCGGCCGGGAAGACGGTGGCGCTGGCCAACGGCGCCTTCGACTTGCTGCACGTCGGCCATGTCCGCTACCTAGAAGGGGCCAAGGCCCTGGCGGACCTCCTCGTCGTCGCCGTCAACACGGACCGCTCCGTGCGACTGGCCAAGGGGGCCACCCGCCCGCTGGTGCCGGAGGCGGAGCGGGCCGAGTTGGTGGCCGCCCTGGCCTGCACCGACTTCGTCCTCCTCTTCGATGAGGCAGACGTGCGGGCCGTGCTGCGCCGCTTGCGTCCGCAGGTGCACGTCAAGGGCACCGACTACACCCCGGAGACGGTGCCCGAGCGCGAGGAACTCGCGGCCTGGGGGGGGCGGGTGGCGATTGCCGGGGACGCCAAGCAGCACAGCACCACCGAAGTCGCGGCGGCCGTGCTGGCCGAGCGCGAGGGGAGGCTGCATGCGCTTCTGGTGTGCCCGCGCTGCCGTGGTCCCCTGACTTGGGAGCCCGGCCAGGCGCGCTGCCACACCTGTCGCCGGCGCTACCCCGTCAACGACGGGATTCCGGAAATGGACCCGGGCGAGCCCTACTAGCGTTCGGCCGCACGCCCTGAAGCCAGCGTCCGGGCGAAGGCGGCGCTGGCCTCGGCCACCAGCGGCTCGAGTGCCTCGCCCCGTTCCGCAGCCCGTGTGAGGTCCACCATCCGGTGTGGCGCGGTGGGGTAGCCCCAACGCGCTGGGTCCATCTTCAGAAACAGGCCCAGCGTCGGTGCTCCCACCGCCACCGAGAGGTGAAGGGGCCCGCTGTTGTTGCACACCGTGCAGCCGGCGGCGGCCAGCAATGCTGCCAGCGCGTCCAGGTCGGTGGCCGGCGCCAGCAGGGCCCCCGGCACTGTCTCCACCACCGCCCGGGCCAGCCCCTCCTCCCCGGGGCCCCAGGCCACCACAGGCCGACGGCCACAAGCGCTGAGGGCCCGGGCCGCGGCGGCAAACACCGCCGGGGGAATGCGCCGCCAGCCCAGGCGGCCCCCCGGAAGCAGGACGGCGTGCGGCCGCGCCGCCACCTCCAAAAGAAGTGGCCGCAGCGCTTCAGCTGGCCGGGGGGCGCGGAAGGACGGCAGTGCTGCAGGCACTGCCCCCACCAGGGGCGACAGAAGGTGCAGTCGCTGCGCCACCTCGGAAGTCGTGTCCGCGCGCCTGGGGACGCTGACGTCCGGTAACAGGCGGGTGGGCCAGACGTGCGGCCCCAGCAGGACGGAGCGGCCCGCCACCAGGCGCGACACCAGGGCGGAGGTGACGGATGGCACCTGCCAGTTTCCACAGTCCACCACCACGTCCCAGGGCCCGCGACGGCGCAGGGCGTGGATGCCGGGGGCCAGCGGGCCGAGGAAAAGGGCGCGGCGGTCCAGCGTCCAAAGTCCGTCCAGGGCCGGGTGCCCCTCCAGCACCCGGGCGCAGCGGGCGTGGACGAGCGCCTCCACCCGCAGCGGGGGTGTGCGGGCTTTCAGCGCGGCCAGCAGCGGGGTGAGAAGGAGCGCCTCGCCCACCCGGTCGTCCACGCGGACGAGGAGGACAGAGGAGGCGGCCGCCAGCCGGGCCGGCGCCCGGGAGCGCCGCGTGGGGCGGAAGAAGAGAGCCGCGGCCAGCAGCGCCAGCGCGCGCTTGGCCCAGCCCTCGAGGCGCTTGAGCGGCGACATGGCAGGGCCAAGCACACTACTACTTGACGGCCGGGGGCCGGGGGCCCCTACAACGCCTGCTTACTTGGGGACCCTGCGCAGCATGACCGGCTTCGGCGTCGGGCGCGGTCGCGCCGGCGGCGAGGAATTCACGGCCGAGCTGAAGGCCGTCAACCACAAGTACGTGGAGGTGAAGGTGCGCCTGCCCCGCGAGCTGCAGGCGCTAGAACCGGAGCTGCAGCGGCAGGTGAAGGCCGCCTGCACCCGCGGCGCCGTGGAACTGACACTCCGCCGCGCCGCCGTCACTGCCACGGGCAACGTCCCCAGCGTCGACGCGGCCATGGCCCGGGCCTGGCGCGCCGCGCTGGCCGAGGTGGCCCGCGTCAGCGGGCTGGACGACGGGACGACGGCGGCGGACGTGGCTGCCCAGCCCGGCGTCGTCCACATGGAAGAACCGACGGTGGACGTGCCCTCGGCCAGGCGGGCCGCGGAGGCGGCCGTTACCGAGGCGCTCGCGGGCCTTCTGGCCATGCGCGAGCGGGAGGGCCTCGCCCTCGCCGCGGACCTCCGAGGAAGGCTGGAACGCGTGGCCCACCTGGTTCAGCAGCTGCAGCGACTCGCCCCCCGCGTGGTGGAGGAGTACCGGGACCGCCTGGCGGCCAGGCTGGCCGAGCTCACCAATGGCTCCGGCGTCGACCCCAGCCGGCTGGCCCAGGAATTGGCCCTAGTTGCCGAGCGCACCGACGTCGCCGAGGAGCTGACGCGCCTGGACTCGCACCTCGGGCAGTTTCGCAACCTGCTGGCCGCGGATGAACCGTCAGGGCGGAAGCTGGACTTCCTGCTTCAGGAGATGAACCGCGAGGTGAACACGGCGGGGAGCAAAATCCAGAGCGCCGAGGCCTCCACCTTCGTGGTGGAACTCAAGGCCGAGCTGGAACGCATCAGGGAACAGGTGCAAAACGTCGAGTGACGCTTGCCCGCCGTCCTCGAGGGCCCAGCGGCTGTCCCCGTCGTCCGCGGGGTCAATTGCTAAAAAATCTTTTCTTTGACACCTCGGGAAGAGGAGCTTTCTGTATTTGCTTCTCGCCGCCGCATTCCTAGAGAAGCGTCAGGAGAAGGGATGGCAAGACTTTACTGAAAAGCTGCTGGAGGACCGGCCAAGAATCTCCTTGTCATTCTCAAGCACGGAAATGTTTACAAGAACGCCCTCCAGTGACGGCCCCGGGGCGGCATCCGGGGGCCCGCCCCCGCGGGGGGGGGACAGTCGCCAAGGTGTCACCCGGCGCTTTGCCGGGCCGGGGTGCTTGAGATAGGAACCCCTCCCCCGAGGTCAGTGCTGACGTCTGAAGGCAGACTGCCCAGGGACCACGTCGACCGATGGC
>CAVXCY010000003.1:0-121044 GCA_963760425.1 uncultured delta proteobacterium
GGCCCCGGGGGTGCCAGCCTGAACGCATCCCCATGACACGGCCGGCGGAGTGGGACACGCAAAGAAGCCAGCGCGCCCGCGCCAGACGGGCCGCGCGGCAGGAACTCGCGGCCATCTACCAAAAGGCCGACGCGGCCTACCGCCCCTATGGCTGTCCGGCGACGGCCGAGTGCTGCCAGCTGACCACCACCCAGCGCGAGCCCTGGCTGTGGCCCGTCGAGTGGGAGCTGCTGCTCCAGGCCAAGGGCGGACAGGTGCCGGAGGAGCGCACCGACGGCGGCTGTCCCTTCCTCGAGGCAGACGGCAAGCGCTGCAGCGTGTATGCGGCGCGGCCTTTCGGCTGTCGCACCTATTTCTGCCACCGGGTGCGGGGTCCGCCGCGCGAGCCCATCGAGGCGGTGGCCACCCTGTCCGCACGTCTGGAGCGGGTGGCGCTGACGCTGGACGTGGAGTGCGCCGGCCCGCGGCCGCTGCTGGCCTGGGCCCGGGAGGCGCGGCGAAGCGGTGCGCCACGCCCCGCCTGCGCCCCGGAGGCCTCCTCATGACGCGCTACCTGGTGGCGCCCCTGGAATTCAAGGGAAGCATGACCGCGGCCGAGGCCGCGGAGGCCATGCGCCGGGGGCTGGAACGCGCCGGGGCTGGGGGGCAAGTGGACGTGCTGCCGCTGGCCGACGGTGGGACGGGCACCGCCGAGGTGCTGGTGGCAGCGCTGGATGGCCGCTGGCACACCGCCCCAGTGCGCGACCCGCTGGGGCGGACGGTGGAGGCCAGCTTTGGCACCTGGTCGCGCGGCACCGAGGGCGTCGTGGAGATGGCGCAGGCCTCCGGCCTGCTGCTGCTGGCCCCGGGCGAGCGCAACCCGCGCCGGGCCACCAGCTACGGGACGGGCGAGCTCATCCGCACGGCCGTCATGGGCGGCGTGCGTGCGCTGATGGTGGGCCTTGGTGGGAGCGCCACCAACGACGGTGGGGCCGGGGCGCTGCAGGCGCTCGGGGTGCGGCTGCGCGACGTGCAGGGCCGGGAACTCCCGCCCGGCGCCACAGCCCTGCGGGACTTGGCCCGCATCGAGCTCGACGGCGCCTTCCGCCACATGCGCGAGGTCGAGCTCACCTGCGTGACAGACGTCACCGATCCCCTCACCGGCCCGTCCGGCGCCTCGGCCGTCTACGGCCCCCAGAAGGGGGCCACCCACGCCGACGTGGCCGTGCTGGACGCCGCGCTGGCCCACTTCGCCGAGGTGGTGCGCCGTCAGCTCGGCCTCGACATCTCCCGCGAGCCCGGGATGGGCGCGGCCGGCGGCCTCGGTTTCGGACTGCGGGCCGTGTTCGGCGCAAAGCTGGTGCACGGCTTCGCCTACGTCGCCGAGCGCGTAGGCCTGGAAGAACGGCTGGCCGGCTGCGACGTGGTGCTCACCGGGGAAGGCCGACTCGACGCGCAGTCGCGTCAGGGCAAGGGCCCGGTGGCCCTGGCCGAGCGAGCACGCGCCGCCGGGAAGCGCGTGGTGGCTTTCGCCGGCAGCATCGAGGGGGTGTGGCAGCCCGGCGACTCGCCCTTCGATGAGGTGAAGCTGGCCGGCGCGCCGGGCTGGGACGAGCAGCTGCCGGAGGCCAAGGCACTGGCCGCCGACGCGCTTACCCAGGCGGTGACCGGGTGGGCCGGGTCCTCACTGTGAGGTTTGCTGCAGCAAGGCCCGCAGCTGGGAGAGCCGGGAAGCAGGCTCCCCGAAGTGCGTGCGGTAGTCGGCCTGACTTCGGCGGATGACCTCGTACGCCTCTTCCCGACCGTAGATTTCCGGGATGCTCACCTTGCGCGGGGCATCCCCAGGAATCTGCTTGTAGGTGAGGAAGTAGTGGCGCAGCCGCTCGATGAGCGGACGCGGGGCGTCGCCGAGCTCGCGCATCGCCCCATAGGCGAGGTCCCCCTCCAGAACCGCCACAATTTTGTCGTCGGCCTGGTTGCCATCCACCATGCGCAGTCCGCCGATGGGGTGCGCGCGCAAGAGAAATGAGGCGTGGGTGAAGCCGCGCTCGCTCAGCACGCAGATGTCCATCGGGTCGCCGTCGCCCTCGATTCCCTGAAGCCCGGTGCGCTGGGCAGTGCGCGCCCCCACCCGTTCGCCGCAGTACGTCTGCGGGATGAAGCCGTACAGGGACGGGCAGAGACTCGAATAGCGCTGCGGCCGGTCGAGCTCGAGCTCGCCGCTGTGCTTGTCCAGCTCGTACTTGACAGTGTCGGCCGGGACAATCTCGATGTAGGCGACCACCTGGTCAGGTGCATGCGGACCGGGCGAGATACCGTGCCAGGGGTGGGCCTTGAAGAGGAGGCTGAGAAGCTCCTCCAGCGCCGCGTCGTCTCGGTCAGCCATGGGCCTGCATCTCCTCCACCCGAGCGGTGGCCAACGCGAGCAGCTGCGCCACAGCGGCGTGCGCTCGCTCGGTGAGGGTGTCTCGGTCTTCGAGGGTCATCCCGGCAGTCGGGATGGGCTCGCCCACCACCAGCACGGCTGGGCGGCCGCCGTGGACGAGCATGCTCTTCTTGTGCAGGACGTCCTTGGTGCCGGTCACGCAGAGCGGGACCATCGGGACCTGGGCCTGGATGGCCAAGACGGCCGCGCCCTTCTTGAAGGGGCGCAGCCGGCCTTCCGGGTCACGGGTGCCCTCGGCAAAGAAAAGGATGCTGACCCGGGTCCGTACGGCATCCACCGCCTTGGCGATGGCCGCCTTGTCCCGGTCGCTCCCGCTGCGGTCCACCGGAATCATCCCCGTCGCCCTTAGCGCCGCGCCGAAGATGGGAATGTTGAAGAGTTCGCGCTTGGCGATGAAGCGCAGGTGCTTGCCCAAACTGGCGTAGATGAGCACTGGGTCAAAGTTGGACTGGTGGTTGCAGACGTACACCGCGTGCCCGGCCGGAAGCCGCTCGCGGCCCCGCACCTCTACCCGCATGCCCGAAGCCGCCAGCAGGTTGTTGCACCACAGCCGCAGCAGCGGGTCCGGCGCGCGCTCGTTGACGAAGGACAGGGCCACCACCAGGGGCGCGACCACGGCGGTGCTGGCAGCGGCGGCCATGGCGGCCGCGGTGTGCAAGATGTCCCTCATAGAAAGCCTTGTGCCGGAAAGAGGAGCACGTCAACAATGTGTTCTGTCCCAAGGAAGAGCATAAGCAGCCGGTCGAGCCCCACCGCCACGCCCCCGGAGGGCGGGAGCCGTCCCACCGCCTCGAGAAACGCCTCGTCTAGGGGGTAGACGGCTCGCCCCGTCGCACGCCGCTGCGCCTGCTCCTCGAGGAGCCGGCGCCGCTGCTCCCGGGCATCGGTGAGTTCGGAGAAGCCGTTGGCCAGTTCGAGCCCGTGTGCATAGAGCTCGAAGCGCTCCGCCACGGAGGGGTTGCCCGGCTTCAACCTGGCCAGGGAGGCCATCGCGGCCGGGTACTCAGTGAGGTAGGTGGGCCTGTCCCGGCCTAGGCCCGCCTCCACCCGCTCGAGGAACAGCCGGAAGAAGACGTCCTCGAAACTCTCACCCTCGGGGGCGTCCAGCCCGGCGCGTCTGACGGTCGCCCGCAGACTGGCGGCGTCGGGGCACAGGGCCAGGTCCACGTCCGCTGCGCGACGCACCGCTTCCCGCACCGTCAGCCTCTCGTAGGGCGTCCGGGCGAAAAAGCCGCCGGCCCCGAGGGCGACGTCGGCAGCGGAGAGCACCGCTTCGAGGTCGGCCATGACGGCCGCCTGGTCCGCCTGCGGCCGGTAGAACTCCAGCATGGTGAATTCGGGGTTGTGGGTGCGGCTCACCTCGCCGTTGCGGAACACCTTGCACAGTTGAAAGACGGGACCGGAGCCCTCGGCGAGCAGGCGCTTCATCGCGTACTCGGGGCTGGTGTGCAGGTACAGTGTCCGCGGCCGTCCGACGTCCGTCTCCGGGACGAAGGGGACTTCAAAGGCGGAGATGTGGGGCTCCATGCCCGGCGCGGGGACGAGGCAGGGCGTCTCCACTTCCAGGTAACCCAGCCGGCCAAGGGAGGCCCGGAGCGAGGCGTAGAAGTGCTGGCGGGCGCGCGCCGCGTCCCACCGACTGGGAATGGGCATGGACAGCGCTCGACGCTACATTGCGCGGCCCCCATGCGTCCAAGCGCACCACTCTGCACCGCCCTGCTGTTCTACGTGGCCTGCTCCACGCCTCCGCGGCCCGTCGCGCCGCCACCCACCCCGGCCCAGGCGGCCCGCGCCGCGCTCGCCGCGGAGGTGGCGGCGCTGGCTGCCAAGACCGAGGCCCTCCTGCGCACCCAGGACGAGCTTGTTTGGAAGAGCTGGACCGAAGGGACGCCCGCCGACTTGGCCAAGACGTACGCCGGCTCCGACGCTTGGCTGACGCCGACCGCCATCGCCTCGGTAGAGCGGCTACGGGGGATGACCTCTGAGGCGACGGAGCGGCTCGCGCTCAGCCACCTGCACGCCTACCTGGTCACCGAGTGGCTGGCCCAGAAGACAGCCCCTCTGTCCGAGGAGGCGGCCAGACTGGAGCAGACACTCACCTTCGGGCTGGCCGGCGCCGAACGCCCCTACCGGAACCTCGAGTCGCTGCTCGCCTCGGAGCGCAGCGCGCTGCTTCGAAAAGCGCTGTACGAGGGTGCCACCCCGGCAGTGACAAAACTCTCCGAGGTTCTCGCCCGTCGGCGGGAGCGCACCGAGGCACTGCTCGTCGAGTTGGGCATCTCCTCGGGGGCCCTGCTCGTGGAGCTGCGTGAGAGCGAGCTCGAACCGCTGGTGGCCCTGGCCAATGCGGTGCTGACACGGACCGAAGGGGCCTTCACCACCACACTGGGACGGCTCTCCTGGACGGAGCTGCAGCTCCCTGTCGAGCGGGTGAGCCGGGCGGACATCCCCCGACTGTTCCGGCTCCCGGCGCTGGACGCGGCCTTTCCCAAGGCAGACATCTTTCGCCGGGCAGCCACCACGTTGCAGGGGCTCGGCATCGACGTCTCTTCTATGCCCAACGTCACCCTCGACTTGAAGGAGACAGTTGGGAAGAACCCCCGGGGCCTGGTGCTCGGCATCGTCGTCCCCAGCGACGTGCGGGTGTCATTGCTGCCCGTCGGCGGGGCGCGCGACGAGCGGGAGACGCTGCACCAAATGGGGCACCTCCTCTGTGACGCCCTCAGCCAGCAGAAGACGTGGGCCCTGGCCAAGCTCGGCAACCGCACGGTGGGAGAGGCCTGGTCCTTTCTGCTGGAGGACCTCACCGTCGACCCGGTCTGGCTCGAGCGTGTTGCTGGCCTTACGGGGGACGCCCAGGTGGCGTGGAGAACGTCTGCCGATGCGCAGCGCCTGTTCTTGCTGCGCCGCGCCGCGGGCAAGGTGCTCTTCAACGCGGCCGCCCGGGCTCCGGGCGCGGACGTGCCGGCGCTGTACCGCGACGTCATGAAGCGTACCTACGGCTTTCCCATGACGGCCGCGGACGAGGCGCGTGTCGAGCTGGACCGCGAGGAGTTTCTGGCCTCGGCGGACTACCTGCAGGCCTTCGTCCTGGCGGCGCAGCTCGAGCAGCAACTGCGCGGACGCTTCGGCAGTTCCTGGTGGCAAGACAAGGCTGCCGGGGACTGGGTGCGGGGGCTGCTGGCGCCCGGCAACTCCCAGACGGCCAGCGGCCTTGCTCACGCGATGGGGCTAGATGGGCTGGACGTGGAGGCCTTTGTGACGCGCGTTCCCACCACACTGGGTGGGAAGCCGCCCGCCGCGCCTCTCGCGCCGGCCCTGGCGCCGGACGCAGGCCCACCCAGTCCTGCCCCCACCACCCCAGACGCCGGCGAGCCGCCAGCTGTTCCGCCTGACCCGAACGCTCCGCTGGCCACACCGGCCAGCGTACCGGGTGCCCGGCCCACCGCCCCGCTCTGAGGCCCGGCGGCCGGCCAAGCCTGAGGCCAGGGAAATGCGCGGAGGGCCCCCCCGGGGGGACAACTGCGCACTGGGCGACCCCCCTGGCGATGGGCTACAGCAGCTCCACGGACCCCACCCAGTGAGCGACTTCCCAAGCGTCCGCCGGTTTCTCGCGCCCCTGGTTTTCGTCGCCGCCATGGGCTGCTCGCGCGGCGGCGTCGCCCCTGGACAGGATGCCGGGGGCGTCTGCACCACCCTCTTCGGACGCCCGAATGCGCAGACGGGACTCAGCGCCGCCCAGTGCGGGCCCACGTGCGGCTGCGGCACCAACCTGTACGTCGCTCCGGACTACAGCGACAGCTTCATCAATTCACTCGTCACCGACTGGACGCTGCAGACGCCCTATGCCCCCCTCACCACGGACCCCTACGCCTTGCCGGCACCACCAGCCGACCCGCCCGACGCGGTGTGCGGCGTGCTTCCGCTGGGTGCCGGAAACGGCGGGGCACGGCTGTATGTCCTGGTCAACTATGCCTCGGAGGCCGATGCCTACGCGGCCGGCGCCATCCCGACGAATTTCGGCCACTGCGGCCTGTGTTCGACGCTGGGGAACCTCGCCGTCTACATGCGCGTCAATGACCTGACCGCGCCGGTGCGCGAATGCGGCTTCAACAGCAGCACCGCGGACGAGAACGTGGCGTGCCTTCAAGCCCTCGGCTTCGACCTGCCGTGCGCCCAGATTTACTATTTCAACACCGTCCACACGCGCTCGGTTTGCCTCTCCCCCTGTCTCTCGGCACTCTCCCAGCCCTACAACCTCCCCGACGGCGGGCTGAACGACTGCTTGCAGTGCGATGAGGAGCAGAGTGGCCCGGTCTTCCAGGCCGTGGCTGGGCGGACCCGGCGGAATTCGGGACTGGCCAACGCCATTTGTAGGCCATGCAGTGAGGTCCGACCGCTGCTGCACGATTACTGAGCACAGCCGGTGTTTTGGCACGCGCGCAAAGGTGAGGCCGTGGAATCCCGTCTCGACGACCAAGGTGGGCCAGCCCGGCGGACGTTTGTCGTCGGGGAACACGCCGTCGACCCCGTCTGCAACATGGTCGTCCAGCCTGGCGCCACCCAGGGCGGAAGCTACGTGCACTCAGGCGAGACGGTCTGGTTTTGTAGCGAAAAGTGCCGGGACAGCTTCGTCAAGGGGCCGGCGACGTACTTCACCGCGACCGACGTCGTCTGCGGGATGACCGTCGACAAGCACGCGCCAGCCGCCTTCAGTGCCTACGCCGGCCGGATGTGGTTCTTCTGCAGGGTTCAGTGTCGGGACCGCTTCCTCGCCGAGCCCGGCAGCTACCTGCCCGCTGCGGCGAAGGCCCGGCTGACACCTTCCGGTGCCGTGTGGACTTGCCCGATGCATCCCCAGGTGCGCGAGCCGAGGCCAGGGCCATGTCCCATTTGTGGCATGGCGCTCGAGCCGGAACACCCCGCGCTCGGAACTGGGCCAAACCCTGAGCTGGTCGACATGCGGCGCCGCTTCCGTGTCGGCCTCGTCTTCAGCACGCCCCTGCTCGTGCTCGCCATGGGAGACATGGTGCCGGGCCTAGGGCACTGGCTGCACGCGGCCTGGGCGCCGTGGGCCCAGTTGGTGCTGTCGCTGCCCGTCGTGCTGTGGGTCGGCTTACCGTTCTTCGAGCGCGGGTGGCGGTCGGTGCTCTCGCTGTACTTCAACATGTTCACCCTCATCGCCCTGGGGACCGGCGCGGCCTTTCTCTTCAGCGTGGTGGCAACCGTGGCGCCCTCGCTGATTCCCGAGGCCTTCAGCGGGCATGGCGGCCGGCCAGCGCTGTATTTCGACTCGGCGGCGATGATTGTCACGCTGGTCGCCATGGGGCAGGTGCTGGAGCTCAGGGCGCGGGCCCAGACCTCGGAGGCCATTCGCGGGCTTCTCGAACTCGCGCCGAAGCGGGCGATTCGGGTCCGCCCGGACGGGGTGGACGAGGAGGTGGCGCTCGACCAGCTGGCGGTGGGTGACCACCTCCGCGTGCGCCCGGGCGACCACGTGCCGGTCGACGGTGTGGTGCTCTCGGGCAAAAGCGCCATCAACGAGGCGATGATGACCGGGGAGTCGATGCCGGTGGAGAAGACCGCTGGCGCCCGCGTCGTGGGGGGCACCGGCAATGGGTCCGGCAGCTTCGTGATGCGCGCCGAGCGGGTCGGCCGCGACACCGTGCTGGCTCAGATTGTCGAGCGTGTGGCGGAGGCGCAGCGCAGCCGCGCGCCGCTTCAGAAGCTTGCCGACCGCGTCGCCTTGTACTTCGTCCCTGCAGTGGTGGCAGCGGCTGTCCTGTCGGCAGTCGCTTGGGGGGTGTGGGGCCCCGAGCCACGGCTCGCCTACGCGTTGGTGAATGCGGTGGCGGTTCTCATCATCGCCTGCCCGTGCGCACTGGGCCTCGCAACACCCATCTCCGTCGTCATCGGCCTGGGCCGCGGCGCCCAGTCGGGCGTCCTCATTCGCAATGCAGAAGCGCTCGAGCTGCTGGCCAAGGTTGACACCCTCCTGGTGGACAAGACCGGCACGCTGACGGTGGGTCGGCCCAGCGTGGTGACGATTCGCCCCCTCGGCGATGAGTCTGAGGAGCAGCTGCTTCGGCTGGCAGCCGTGGTGGAGCGGGGCAGCGAGCACCCCGTCGCCTCGGCCATCGTCGACGCCGCCCGTCTTCGCCACCTTCCAATGCCGGAGGCTCGCAGCTTCGCGTCCTCAACGGGCAAGGGCGTGACTGCCACCGTCGACGGGCATCAGGTCGCGGTCGGTAACACCGCGCTCCTCGACTCCCTGCAGGTGGCTAGCGGTCGGGCCCGCGATGCCGTAGAGGAACTAAGCGCCCAGGGAATGACCGCCATCTTCGTCTCCATCGACGGCTACGTCGCCGGCGTCCTGGGCGTGGAGGACCCCGTCAAGTCAACAACGCCCGAGGCGCTCGCCGCGCTGAGGGCAGACGGGGTGCGGGTAGTGATGGTGACGGGCGACCAGCGCAGCACCGCCCAGGCTGTCGCCCGGCGCCTGGGCATCGAGGAGGTGCACGCCGAGGTGCTCCCAGACCAGAAAATCGCTCTGGTGCAGCAGCTCCAGGCGCAGGGGCGGCGAGTGGCGATGGCCGGCGACGGCGTGAACGACGCACCCGCGCTGGCGGCCGCGACGGTTGGCATCGCCATGGGAAACGGGACGGACATCGCGAAGGAGAGCGCCTCCGTCACGCTCGTCAAGGGCGACCTCCGTGGCATCGCCCGTGCGCGGGCGCTGAGCCGCGCGACGGTGCGCAACATTCGCCAAAACCTGTGGTGGGCCTTCATCTACAACACCGTCGGCGTGCCCGTGGCCGCGGGCATTCTGTTTCCAATCTGCGGCCTGCTCTTGAGTCCGATGATTGCGGCCGCCGCGATGAGCCTGTCCTCGGTGTCCGTCATCCTGAACGCCCTGCGCCTGCGCACCGTTCCACTCTGAACAAGAGCGCTTTGCAAACGAGTCTGGGCTGAGGGGTGTGGTGGGCGGCCCAATCCCTAGCACCTCCCGTCCCCCCTCCCCCACTGGCATTCCTAGACGTTCGTCCATAGCTTGACGCCCGTGGGCTCTCCCCTCATAGGTGTCCCTCCGAAGCCAGCCAACGGCCAGAGGCGTGACCAGGCCACGGCCTTTCCCGCGGCGGCTGAGGCCAGTGGACGCGCTCAGGCCTTGCCCGCCGAGTAGGCGTACACCAGGAGCGCGTCGGTCCGTCAGGCGGACCAACGGCCGGAACCTTTGAATTCTCCCAAGCCCAAGCGCTGGTTTGCGAAACGAGCTCCCGAGGCGCCGGAGCGCCCGCTGCGGGACGAGTTGCTCAGCATCGAGCGTCTCGACGAACGCGCCCGAGCGCTCGCTGCCCGGTTCACCATCGACTCCAACGCCCGACGACGGGCCAGAAATCTCTTCCCCCGCTTCGAAGACAACGCACAGGTCTTGGCTCACGCCTACCGGACGCTTTCGGAAGCGGTCCATCAAGGCGAATTCATCACCCCGGCGGCCGAATGGCTCCTCGACAACTTCCATCTCGTCGCAGCAGAGGTCAGCAACGTCCGTGAGAGCTTGCCCCGAAGTTACTACCGAGAACTTCCGAAGCTGGCTCTCCGGGAGCTCGCCGGCCATGCGCGCGTCTACGCGCTGGCAATCGAAATTGTCCGCCACAGCGACAGCCGGCTTGAGCAGGCGCAGCTGGTCCGGTTCGTGAACAGCTTTCAGACGGTCGCTCCGCTGACCATCGGAGAACTCTGGGCGTGGCCAAGCATGCTGAAAGTCGCTCTGATTGAGAACCTGCGCCGCCTCGCGGTCGGAACCTTGGCAGCGCGTGAGGCCCGGCGCGCCGCGGACGCCTACCTCGAGCGAGTCGAAGCAACGGGCGCCGTGGAACTCCCCCCTTCGTCCGCACAAGGACTGCATCCTGCCTTCACGGCCCAGCTTCTGCAGCGCGTTCATTCCTACGGAAGCAGGCTCTCCAAGGTCGCCGTGTCGCTGGAGGAACATCTCGCCTCCCACGACCGGACCGCGGAAGAGGCAATCCGAGACGAGCATCAACGTCAGGCCGCCACCCAGCTTTCGGTTGGCAACGTCATCACCAGCCTCCGCCTTTGCTCGACGCTCGACTGGAGCCAGTACGTGGAATCGGTGAGTCTGGTCGAGCAAGCCCTAAAGCGAGACCCGGCCAACGTCCACTCGAGCATGGATTTTCTGAGCCGCGACCGCTACCGGCAGGCGGTCGAGGAGTTGGCGGATCCATCGGGGGAAAGCCAAATCCGAGTCGCACTCCGCGCCGTCGAAAGCGCCCGGCAAGCCGCCGAAGCTGCCTCTCCGGGCACTCGCGCAGCGCACGTCGGCTATCACCTGATTGGGAAAGGACGCCGAGATCTCGAAGTCGACCTCGCGTACCGCCCCCCTTGGGCGAAACGCCTCCGCCGGTTCTGCTTCGAACACGTCACGTCTCTCTATCTCGGCACAATCGGGGCGCTCGTCGCGCTGCTCGTCGGCGTGGGGGCCGTCTACAGCTGGTGGGTGGGCGGTAGCGTTTGGGGACAGGTGGGAGTCTCCCTGGTGCTGCTGATTCCGGCCAGTGAACTTGCCATCGCGGTCGTCCAGCGCCTGACCGCGCGCTTTGTGCCGCCGCGGCGGCTCCCGCGGCTGGACTTCTCGGGAGGCATTCCAGAGGGCGAGCGGACGATGGTGGTCGTCCCGACACTGCTGACCGACGTGGCCGAAGTGAACCGGCTGCTCGAGCACCTGGAAGTTCTGGCGCTCGGCAATACGGACCCCTTCATCCACTTCGCCCTTCTCGGCGACTTCACGGACGCACCGTCAGCGGAAATGCCCGAAGACGATGCGATTCTGTCCGCCGCGCAGCAGGGCGTGGCCGCCCTCAACGCCCGCTACGGCCAAGGTCGCCATGACCGGTTCTACCTGTTTCACCGCTGTCGGAAGTGGAACCCGGCCGAAGGCGTCTGGATGGGATGGGAGCGTAAGCGGGGCAAGCTCGAGGAATTCAACCGTCTGCTGCGGGGAGCAACCGACACCAGCTTCACCATTCAGTTGGGGGACCTCGGGGTGCTGCCCACCGTCCGCTACTGTCTGACGCTGGATTCGGACACCCGCCTGCCGCGCGAGGCGGCCAAGAGACTGGTTGGCATCATTGCCCACCCGCTGAATCGCCCCTCGTTCGACCCAGTTTCGCGGCGCGTGACCGAGGGCTACGGCGTGCTTCAGCCTCGCGTCAGCGTCACTCTCGCCAGTGCCGCTGGGTCTCTCTTTGCGCGCCTCTATGCCGGACACACGGGAGTCGACCCGTACACGACCGCGGTGTCGGACACCTACCAGGACCTTTTCGCGGAAGGCATCTTTACCGGGAAAGGCCTTTACGACGTCGATGCATTCTCCGCCGCGCTCGAGGGTCGCGTTCCGGAGAATGCCCTGCTTTCGCACGACCTCTTCGAAGGCCTCTACGGGCGGACGGCGCTGGTCACGGACGTCGAGCTGGTGGACGATTATCCCTCGAGCGTGCTGGCCCATGCTCGACGGCAGCACCGCTGGGCGCGAGGCGATTGGCAGGTTCTTTGGTGGCTCTTCCCCGTCGTTCCCACCCGGTCCGGCTTCGAACGCAACCGGCTTCCGCTGATTTCTCGCTGGAAGATTCTCGACAACCTGAGGCGAACACAGGTCCCGCTGGCCACCGTGGTTCTGCTCTTGATGGGCTGGACCGTGCTCCCGGGCAGTCCTCTGGTCTGGACGCTCGGGGTTCTAGCGGCACTTGCATTCCCGGTGTACCCGTTGCTGTTGGGCGCGCTCGCCCGTCTGCCTTCCAACCGCCCGCTCACGGTCAGCGTGGGAGCGCTCGCGGAGGACGTCGGAGCGGCCCTCGCACAGGCCACCCTCCAACTCACCTTCGCCGCCAGTCAAGCCTACGGGATGGCCCACGCCACCGTCACGACACTGGTCCGTCTCGCGGTGACGCAGCGACGCCTCCTCCAATGGGAAACCGCTGCGGCCAGCGCAGCCCGAGCGGCGGGCTTGCAGCTGAAAACGGGAGCACGGGCCTTCGTCGTCGAGATGGTGGCCAGCCCGGCCGGGGCAGTGCTGGCGACCTTCGTGGTGGCCAGCGTTCGCCCCGGCGCGCTACCGGTCGCCGCCCCCATCCTCGTCCTCTGGGCTCTCGCGCCGCTCGTCGCGTACGCATTGAGCCGGCCACGACTCGACGTCCGCGAGGAACTCGGCGCAGAGGACCGGCGTCTGTTGAGACAAGTCGCGCGTCGCACCTGGCGGTATTTCGAAGAGTTTGAGACGGCGGTGCATCACGGCCTTCCGCCCGACAACTTCCAGGAAATCCCTGAGCCCAGGGTGGCGACGCGGACGTCGCCGACAAACATCGGCATGGGATTGCTCGCCAGCCTGGCGGCCCACGACCTTGGGTTCATCCGGACCGGCCAGCTGGTCAACCGCCTCGAAGCCACGCTGGAAACGGTCAACGGCCTCGAGCAGTGCGAAGGCCATCTGCTCAATTGGTATGACACGCAGACCCTCGCCCCGCTTTCCCCCGCCTACGTCTCTACGGTTGACAGCGGCAACCTCGCCGGAGCCCTCATCACGCTGGCGCACGGGCTTCGCGCGCTTGAAACGAAGGCACAGTCAGCCTCGAGCCTTTGCGCTGGCATTGCGGACGTCGCGGCGCTGCTCCGTTTGTCGCTGGAGGAGCCGGCGGCCCCCGGCCCCGCTCGAGATGCGGTTTGGCGGTTGGCTGCGGCGGCGGGGCGAGTCGAGCAGGGTCTGTTCCCCGAGGAACTTCGAGCCGAGGCCAGGTTGGAGCAGCTGCGGTCCGAGCTCCCGCGATTGGAAGCGGCGGCACGCGCTGTCGAGTCGAACCAAGGAGGACCTCTGGCCCAAGCGGCGTATTGGGGCCACCGCTTGATTTCGGACATCTCCGCTGCGCTCGAGCCCCCCGAGGAGCTCTCGGACCGTCTCGAACGTCTGGCGAGGCAATGCCTTGCCTTGGCCGACCGAATGAATTTTCGATTCCTGTACAACCCCTTGCTCCAGCTGTTCGCGATTGGCTACCGGCTGCCAGACAGCGAGGGCCCAGGGCGGCTCGACTCGTCGCACTACGACCTTCTTGCCTCGGAAGCTCGGCTGGCCAGCTTCCTCGCCATCGCCAAAGGAGACGTTCCGGAAACACATTGGTTCCATCTCGGGCGGCTCCTGACCAGTGTGGATGGACGGCCGACCCTGCTGTCCTGGAGCGCAACTCTTTTCGAGTACCTGCTTCCATTGCTGATGATGCGGAGCTACCGGGAGACGCTCCTCGACCAGAGCTGTCGCATGGCGGTCCGTCGGCAGATTGAATACGGACGGGAGTTCGGCGTGCCCTGGGGTGTCTCGGAGTCCGCCTACAACGTCGTCGACCGACATGGCAATTACCAATACAAGGCCTTCGGCGTTCCCGGTCTGGGTCTCAAGCGGGGATTGGGAGAAGAGGTGGTGGTCGCCCCGTATGCCACTGCGCTCGCCTCGTTGCTCGAACCGACCCAGGCTGCAGAGAACCTACGACGGTTGGCGAAGGAAGGACTGGTGGGCAGTCATGGCTTCTACGAGGCCATCGACTACACGCACACCGGCTTGGAATTCCCGGTCGACGAGTCGGGGCGGTCAAGCGCGCGACAAGGGGTGGTCGTCCGCGCCTACCTGGCACACCACCAGGGGATGACGCTGGTCGCGCTTTCGAACGCCATCCTGGGTGACCTGATGGTCAAGCGGTTTCACGCAGACCCTCGAAACGAAGCCACCGAGTTGCTGCTGCAGGAGCGGGTCCCTCGACGCGCCCCGATTGCTCCCCCCAGGCCGGCCCAGGAAACCAGGAAGACACTGATTCCAGCCGTCTCCATTCGGCGATTCCGGTCGCCCCACACGCGTTTCCCCCACGCCCAGTTCCTCTCCAACGGACGGTACGCAGTCGTTCTCACCAACGCTGGCGGTGGGGCCAGCCTCTGGCGAGCCATCGCCGTCACACGTCAGCGACTGGACGCGACGCAGGACCCCGGGAGCCAGTTCACCTATTTGCGCGACGTCCGGAGCGGGGCAGTGTGGAGCGCAGCCCACCAACCGGTGGGCCAGGAGTCGGACGACTACGACGTGACGTTTGTCGCTGAGAAAGTGACCTACCGGCGTCGTGATGACGACATCACCACCCAACTGGACATCGCTGTCTCGACCGAGGACGACGTCGAGGTTCGCCGCCTGTCGCTCAACAACCACGGCAGCCGTCAACGAGAGATTGAAGTCACCAGCTATGTCGAGGTGGTCCTCGCGCCGTTGGCGGATGACGTGGCGCATCCGGCCTTCGTGAAGCTGTTCGTCGAGACGGAGTACCTTCCGGAAAGCAACGCACTCATCTGCCGGCGCCGGCCGCGCTCGGCGGAGGATGCCGAACTCTGGGCGGTGCATGTGCTGAGCCAGGAGAGCCGAGCACAAGGACCGGTGGAGTGGGAAACGGACCGGTCACAATTCCTGGGCCGCGGGCGAAGTCTGAACAGGCCGCAGGCCATGGACGGCCGGGCTCTCTCCGGCACGACGGGCGTCACCCTCGACCCGATTCTCTGCCTCCGACAACGCGTTCGACTGGCGCCCGGTGCCTTCGTCCGTCTCTCCTTCTTCACCGGGGTCGCGCCAAGCCGAGAGGCTGCCTGCGCGCTCGCGCAAAAGTACCATGACCCCAGTGCCGCCAGCCGAACGTTCGCCATGGCATCCGCCCGCGCGCAGAGCAGCCTGCGCCATCTCAACATCTCCGAAGAAGAGGGGGCGTTGTTTGAACGGCTGGCTTCGAGAGTGCTCTACGTGGATGGTTCCTTGCGCGCGAGCCCAAGCGTTCTGGCCCAAGTCAGACTGGGTCAGGCGGGTCTGTGGCGACACGGCATCTCGGGTGACCACCCGGTGGTGTTGGTTCGGCTGGTGAAGGCTGAGGACCTGGCGCTGGTGCGCGAAGTCCTGGTCGCGCAGGAGTACTGGCGTCTCAAGGGACTCACTGCCGATCTGGTCATCCTCAACGAGCAGCCCGTCGGTTACCTCGACGAGGTGCAAGCACAGCTCGTCTCGCTGCTCGAGGAGGGAAGCTGGCGCAGCTGGAAGGACCGGCCGGGTGGGGCCTACCTCCTGCGGTCCGACCGGATGGCCGAGGACGAGCGAATCCTCATCGCCAGCGTTGCACGTGCCGTCCTGAGCGGGGAACGCGGGACACTGGCCGCTCAGCTCAGCCGCCCAGAACGGAGCCTCGACCATCCAGCGCCGTTTATCCCTTCGCGTCCACACAGGGCAGCACCGCTCGCCGCCGGCGAGCCGAAGACTCCGGTCCCACCCCTGTTGCTGGGCAATGGCATCGGTGGCTTCAGCGATGAGGGCCGCGCCTACGCTGTGGTGCTGGACGGGGAACGTGAGACGCCCCTCCCCTGGACCAACGTTCTTGCCAACCCGTCCTTTGGAACCATCGTCACGACGTCAGGAGCTGCGTTCACCTGGTCTGAGAACAGCCGCCAGAACCGCCTGACGCCCTTTGCGAACGACCCGGTCCTCGACCCGACGGGGGAGGCTCTCTTTGTCCGGGATGAAGCCGGCGGCGGCGTCTGGTCGGTGACCCCGGGACCGATGGCCCGGACGCAGGCTAGCGGTCGCCAGGTCATTCGCCACGCGCCAGGCTTGACCAGCTTCGCTGGCGCTCATGCTGGAATCCGCCACGAACTGGATGTCTTCGTCGCGCTGCGAGATTCGGTGAAGTTCTCCGTCCTGGGCCTAGCCAACGACACCGAGGAGACGCGCCGCCTCAGCCTCTTCTATTACAGCGCGTGGGTCCTGGGCCCGCCCCAGGCGGGAACCCAACTCAACGTGGTGACCGAATTCGACGAATCATCCCACGCCGTGCTCGCGCGGAACCCTTACAATGGCGAGTTCCCGGACCGAGTGGCCTTCGCTTCCGCGAGCGAGAAGGTTCTCTCCGCAACTGGCGACCGCTCGACGTTCATCGGGCGAAATGGCGACATCGCCGACCCGGCGGCGCTCCGCGAGCGGCGGCTCGCCGGCAGTTTCGGGGCCGGACTCGACCCATGCGCAGCACTGCAAGTGTCGGTCGTGCTGGCACCGGGCGAAAGACGGCGGATGGTCTTCGTCCTCGGACAGGGACGTGACCTCGAGGCGGCACGGGCACTGGTACGACGGCACGCCACGCTGGCCGCCGCAGACTCCGAGTTGGCGGCAGTCAAAGCCGCCTGGGACACCAGCCTGCGGAACATCCAGGTGCACACCCCGGACGATTCGTTCGACCTGCTTCTCAATCAGTGGCTTCTCTATCAAGCCATCAGCTGTCGGATGTGGGCGCGCTCGGGCTACTACCAGCCAGGTGGTGCCTTTGGCTTCCGCGACCAGCTCCAGGATGCGATGGCGCTCGCGCAGGCACGGCCCGACCTGCTTCGCGAGCATCTGCTGCGGGCGGCGGCGCGACAATTCGCTGAGGGCGACGTGCAGCATTGGTGGCACGAAACGAGCGGCGCTGGAATCCGGACGCGCTGCTCCGACGACTTGCTTTGGCTCCCCAAAGCGGTCGCCCACTACGTTGACACCACCGGAGACACCGAGGTCCTGGACCAGTCGGTCCATTTCCTGGAAGCCCCGCCGCTGGCCACCGACGCGCAGGAGGCGTACGGGACGCCGCAGGTCTCCTCGCAGTCGGCTCCCTTGCTGGAGCATTGCCTCCGGGCGATCGACCGCGCTCTTACCGTCGGGGCGCATGGGTTGCCCCTCATCGGCAGTGGCGACTGGAATGACGGCTTCAATCGTGTGGGCCGAGGGGGGCGGGGCGAGAGCACGTGGCTCGGCTTCTTTCTTCACGGGGTGCTCGTCGAGTTTGCTGCGCTGTGCGAGGGTCGCGGCGACCGCTCCCATGCCGAGCGCTACCGCCAGGAAGCGGGACGGCTGGCCACGTCCTTACAGCTGACGTGGGACGGCGAATGGTACCGGCGTGGCTATTACGACGATGGCTCACCGCTGGGGTCTGCGCAGAACGACGAGTGCAAAATCGACTCGGTCGCCCAGACCTGGGCCGTCCTTTCCGGCGCCGTGCCCCGACGCTTCGCGGAACAGGCGATGGATGCCGTTCGGACGCACCTCTTGCGGCGGGCGTCCGGGATTCTCACCTTGCTGACGCCGCCCTTTGACCACAGCGCTCAGGACCCTGGCTACATCAAGGGCTACCCGCCAGGCGTGCGCGAAAACGGTGGCCAATACACGCACGCCGCAGTCTGGACGGTGATGGCGCTCGCCGACCTCGGGAACGGCGACGAAGCTGCCGAGCTGTTCCACATGCTGAATCCAATCAATCGTTCGCGCTTGCCCGCAGACGTCGAGCGCTACCAGGGCGAACCCTTCGTCATCGCTGGCGACGTTTGTGCCCACCCTAACCACCTCGGACGTTCCGGCTGGACCTGGTACACGGGCTCGGCCGGCTGGATGTACCGCGCAGGCCTCGAAAGCATGCTGGGCCTGCGGCGCCACGGGTCGACCTTCGAGGTCAGTCCCTGCATTCCCTCGTCGTGGCCCAGCTTCACCATCGACTGGCGATTCGGAGGGAGCCACTACGAAATCGTGGTCTTCAATCCAGAACGGCGCTGTCAGGGAGTGCTCGAGGCCAGGATGGATGGTGAACCGGTCAATCATCTGGCCATCCCGTTGGTCGATGACGGGGCCCGTCACGCCGTTCGGGTGACGCTGGGCAACCTCGCTGCCCACTCCGGCGACCATGGCCCGGGCCTGGGGTCATCCCCCGGAGCCACTGCCCGCCCGGACGACCAGGCCGCTTAGGGGCCGGCGATGCCCCAGGCCTCCAATGGAAGCCTCAGCCGGGGTCGGAACCCCTCGGCCGCCACACGCCCCAAGAGGAAGTCTACCTCGGGCCGGAGGCTTGCGACTGGGGGCCCATCGAACTGACGGCGGGAGGTACGTCGAAGCCTTCAACGCCGTTCTCGTCACTGTCTCCAGCAAACCGGCGCCGGACGTCGCTCCGCAATTCCTGTCCGGACTGTGGGGTCAGCAGGAGCGCGCAGGCGGCTCCCACCAGGAGGCCAACAGCGGCGCCAGCGACTGCGGGAGCAATCCAACCATTGGTTCCGCGCCGTTGGAGGCCGACTGTCTCAAGCAGCGCGTCACCATCGAGATTCTTCAGGTCTTTCAACGTCAACATGGTGGTCTCTCCATTCTACGGATTGCGTCCGGCGTGCTGGACTGGCCGGCTGCGATCGAGCAAACCGACCAGCGAGGGCACCATCGCCAGGCCGGCAAGCACCTCAAACAGGCGGCCGACCCGTACGACGCGAAGCCCCAGGGCGACGGAGAAACCGAGCCCAGCGCCTGCGGCAACCGCCAGGTACGGGTACTGGTGAATCTTCCGGGTGAGGACGGCGGGAATTCGGCGCGTCGGGGAAGATGGCCGGGCAAGCGCGGACCGGCGGGTGCTTGAGGTCATTTCCTTCTCCCTTGTTGAAAACACTGAAGACGCGCCACAACCACCACAAAGACAGAGTTAGAGCCCGAGTGAGAGGTCGGCAAGCCCTCGCGAGCGCGATTGGTCGCCCTTTACAACTTGCCCCGGCGCACGAGCTGTGCCGCACCGACGAAGGCCACTGTTCCGACAGCGCTCCCGAACAGCTCCAACGGATGGGGCACGAGCGCGGTCATGCTCGACGGATGGAGCAGCGCATTTGCAAAGAGGAGACCGCCAAGGATGGACCCGAAGGTGCCAAACCCAATGATGGATACCCAAGGAGCCGACTTCTCGCCGGGAAACAGGGCCCACACAATTTGGGCGGCACTGACACCCACGATGACCATTGCCACAAACACCACAGCGTAACTCCCCAGGTTTTCCCGAGTGCCCTTGGGCGCTGAGGCGGCTTTGCCAATTCCATGCCTGCGCAGCGTCCCCGGGGGAGGACGCAAGCGGCGTGTCGCAAACTGCCCCACGGCGTGGCGTGGTGCCGCGGTTGTCCCGGGCGGCAGCCGCCGCTGCAGTGTCATCCGGTGGACGTCGAGCCCCCCGTCGCTCGCCTCCGCCCCTGTGCAGCATCCTCAGCCATCCCTATGTGTTCGCTGCGAGGAGGCGAACGATGGAGCCAACAGAGTCAACGGAAGATGTGAGGTTGGGGGACGGTCTGCCCGCTCTTGGGCTGAACGACGACTGGGGGGAGCCCGAGTTTGCCCTGGAGATAGATGTCGACCTCAGCGAGTGTGAACCCACGCCTACCGGAGAAGCGTGATGCCCGAGGCCGCTACCCGTCGCCGAGCAATGCAGGCCAAGCAGCGTGGAGACAAACCGTCAACCCAGGCCGGTGCCTTCGTTCGCGAAGAAATGCATCACAAGCGCACCGAGAAGCACGGGCGAATGACGCGGAAACAAGCCATCGCGATTGGCCTGGCGAAGGCTCGAGAGGCGGGAATCAACGTTCCTCTCAAACGGCGCTCGAAGCGCTAAACCATCCTGGGCTCCCGACTCTGGACGCGCCCGGCCAGGACAAAGACTCAAGCCGACGTGGCCTGCCCGCAGTTCCCGCAGAATTTGGCCCCCGGGACGAGCTGGCTGCCGCACTTGCTGCACGCCAGCGCCACCGCCAACGGCGCCCCGCAGCTGCTGCAGAATTTGCCCGAGCCCGGGGTGCCGCACTTGGGGCAGGGGACGCCGGCGGGACCGGCGGCCGCGGGACGGGCTGCGCCTTGGGCCTGCTGGAGCATCTGCGCCATGCCCATGCCCACGCCGAGACCGGCGCCCTGGAGCACCCCACCGCCGCCGCCATCGCCGCCCTTGGCCATCCCTTCGGCGGCCCCGAGCATGGCCTGTCCGGCCGCGTACTGCTGGAAGCCGCCGGCCATCTTGGAATAGGCCTGGTCCTTGGTGAGGCGCTTCAGCGTGGCTTCATCCTCCGGTTTGATGCCGATGGTGAAGTTGCCCATTCGCACCACGGTGAGGCCGTACCCGTCGACGTGGGGTTTCACCCCGGCCAGCACCTCCTGCTCAATCTCCTCGGTGTAGGCGGCCGAGGTGACGTCGAGCAGCGCCCACTTCTTCTTCACCAGAAGCTCCGCCACGCGGTCGCGGACGACCTTGAGAACCTGGCTCTTGAACCAGGCGAGAAACTCCTCGTTGCTGGTGCGGCGCAGACCGACCAGGCCGACCACCAGCTTTTCGGGGTCCGTCACCCGTACCGAGAAGTCGCCGTACACCATGGTGCCGATGCCCAAGCCCGTCTCCGGGTCGCGCACGTCCCCGATGGGCCCGCCGAACTTCACGCCCGGAAATTCGCGGGTGCTGACGAAGTACAGCTCGGCGACGAAGAGGTTGCCGCCGGTGAAGCTCTCCAGGAAGCGGGAGAGGAAGGGGATGCTGTTGGCGTCCAGCTGGTGCTTCCCCGGCCCCAGCTTTCCCTGCACGGTGCCGTCCTTGACGAACAGGGCCACCTCGTCGGCGCCCACCGTCAGCTGGGTGAGCATCCGGATGTTGCGCTCGGGCCAGGCGTAGAGAATGTCGTTCTTCGCCTCATCCGAGCGGGCGATGAAATTGCGCTGGGCTTCCTGCTTCAGCGAGTCGAAGAGACCCATCCGGTGTTCCTCCAGCGAAGGGTGTGGGGGGCCTGGCGGCGAGAGGCTGTGGGCCCCTTTTCCTTCCCCGCACGAAGGATGACACAGGCACGCGCGCTCTGCCAAAGCGACGGCCGAGCCCGCCCCCGGGGTCAGCCCTCCCGTCAACTCCAGCGGCTGATGAGGCGTTCCCGGTCAAACAGACGGATGCTCGCCACCACCAGCCCGACGTCGAGCAGCAGCACCACCACCCCTTGCAGGGCGTAGTAGCTCGTCCCCGCCTGCAGCCACCCGGCCAGCTGGCCGGCCACCAGGCCCATCAGGGGCAACACCACCAGGGCCGACAGCTGCTGCGCCAGCCGCGCCTCCCCCACCCGCGCCGAGACGAGCACGGCGATGCCGTTGCCCAGAAAAGCGTAGAGGGGCGCCACCACGCCCACGCCGAACAGCCAGACGCCGTTGGGCAGCACCGGCCCATGCACCAGCGGCCAGGCCACCGCGTCCACCGCGATGCAGAAGGCGACGAAGGCCACCCAGGAAATGACCACTGCCGGCAGCACCGCGGCCAGGCTCTTCCCGGCCACCAACTCGGCGGAGGTGACCGGCGAGGCGAGCAGCGGCTCGAGGGTGCGTCGTTCCTTTTCCCCCGCCACACTCTGCGAGGCGATAAGGATGGGGGTGAAGAGCGGCATCAACAGGAAGAGGCCGAACCAGTCGGTGAGAACCTTGTCCACGAGGAAGCGGAGGGGACTCGCTCCGGACGGAAATTTCGGGTCGTAGTAGAGCGCCATGGCCCGAAAGGTGGTGTCGTCGGGTGAGTGGACCCAGGCCCAGACCATCAGCGTCGGCACTGCCACCAGCACCGCCGGCAGGGCGAACATGCTCCACACCAGGCCGGGGTTCTTTGCCAGGTCGAGCCCGTCCTTCCAGGCCACGGCCTGCGCACGGCGCCAGTGAAAGCTCACGCTTCCTCCTCCCCGGCTGACTCGCGCACCAACTCAAGGTACACGTCCTCCAGCGAGCGGGAGGTGGGCGTGGCGCTGCGCACCCGCACCCCAGCGTGCACCAGCGCCGCCAGCACGTCCGGTCCCTGGTGCTCGTCCTGCAGCGTCACCCGCACCAGTGCGCCCTGGGCCGTCCAGGCGACGCCGAGCGGCTGGAGGAAGGCGGCCGCGGCATCTCCCTGCCCCTCCACCCGGACTTCAAGGACGTTGCCGCGGTGGCGCAGCACGCTGATGGGGCCCTCGGCCAGCAGCCGGGTGCGCACCACCGCCACCCGGCCGCAAAGGCGTTCCACCTCGGCGAGGTTGTGCGAGCAGAGGATGATGGTGCGCCCATCGGCGGCAAGCTCGGCCACCGCATCTCGCACCGTCCGCGCCGCCTCCGGGTCCAGACCGCTGGTCGGCTCGTCGAGGAAGAGCACCTCCGGCTCGTGCACCAGGGCGCGGACGATGGCCAGCTTCTGTCGCATGCCCTTGCTGTAGCTGCCGCAGGGCTCGTCTTCGCGGCCGAGGAGGCCGAAGCGCCGCAGGTAGCCTTCGGCCCGCTGCCAGGCGGGTCCCTCGTCAAGCTCATTGAGGCGGATGAAGAAGCGCAGGTTCTCCCGTCCGGTAAGCCGGTCGTAGAGGCCGGGCTGCTCGGTGAGAAGCCCAACGCTGCGCCGCAGCGCCTCGCCGTCGTCAAGTCCGTGGTCACACACCCGGGCGCTGCCGGTGGTGGGGCGAAGCAGCCCGGCGAGGATGCGCACGGTGGTGGTCTTCCCGGCGCCGTTGGGTCCGAGCAGCCCGTACACCTCGCCGGACTGGACAGAGAAGGAGAGCCCCTCCACCGCCGTGCGACCGCCGAACTGCTTGCCGAGGCCGTGGACCTCGATGCGGGCGGTCACTCGATGGTTACCAGCACGAACTTGACGTTGAGGTTTCGGTCGATGGGAGTGACAGGCTTGTCCGGGCCGACGGCCTGGCGCAGCAGCCCGAGGCGGGCCTGCTCCACCAGCGCCCATTTGCGACCTGGGAGTTGCCCGTAAATGGTGAGCCGGGGGGCGCTGTCCTTAATTTGTCGCACCGTGTTCCGGCTGTAAAAGGTCTCCCCCTTCCAGTCCATCATGTAGGCGGTGATGGGTTCATACGGACGGCGCTGGTCGTAATAGCGCCAGAAGAGGTCGCGCTGCGTCCAGTGGTGGGAGAGGTCCACCCAGTGGCTCCAGCTGAACCAGAGCGCGAAGCCCAGCGACAGCGCACAGAAGGTGGTGAAGAGCTCGGCACGCGCGCCGCGCACCGCCGCCACCACCAGCGCCACCCCGGCCATCGCGAAGCACCAGCCCATGGCAGTCTTGACGTTGAGCGGCTGCCGCAGCAGCAGCATGAGCGGGTCATTGAGGCCGGCGCGCAGCCCAGCGAAGAGCAACGCCGCCGCAACGGCGGCGACGAACCACGCCATCCCCATCGCCGAGCGGCGCTCCTTGCCTTTGAGACGCATGGCGACGGCCAGCGCAAAGGCGGCGGCGGCAGCAACGCAGATGGCCCACACCAGCAGCGGCGAGGCGCCAGCAATCTTCCCCGACACCAGCGCGGCCAAGCCCGTGGCACCGAGGACGGCGGCCGAGACGCGCGAGGACCAGCCCTCCTGGCGGTCCTTGGTGCCGTCGAAGAAGAAGTACGCCGCGGCGGCCAGCAGGACCACCGCGACGACGTCTCCGATGGCCAGGACGTGGTCCCCGAAGCGGATGGCGCGGGTGTCGAGTTCGACCGGGTAAGGCCGGTCGTAGTTGTAGACGAAGAGGTCGGTGAAGTCCTTCGGGTTACTGGCGAGGTCCTTACCCACCAGGATGAAGAAGACGAGGCCGAGCAACAGGCTGACGCCGTGCGCGGCAATGCCGTCCTCCCACAACTCGTCCACGAAGAGTGCCACCAGGATGGCCAGCCCGGGCAGCACCGGTAGCACGTAGTGGTGAAACTTGGTGGCCGAGATGTCCATTACGAAGAAGGCCACGACGGTCCAGGCAAGCGCGATGAAGGCCACCCGAGTGCGGGTGTCCTGCGCCCCGAGGCGCAGACGTGCCACGCCGGCCAGGGCCCCGGGGACGAGCGCCACCCAGGGGAAGATGGCGAAGCCGCCCTGCTCGATGAAGTAGATGAAGCTTCCTCCGGGCGTCGTGGTGTGCACGCCCTCGAGGAGACGATTGATGTGGTCGTGGATGAAGAAGCGGTAGAAGAACGTCTTGTTCTCGAGGTCCACCGCCGGGAACAGCGACAGGGTGAGGTACCAGGGCAGCGCCACGGCGAGAAAGACCGCGACGCCCGAGAAGAAGTGCATCCGCCCGAGCTCGGCGAAGAGCACGGGCGTCGGCGTTCCGGCTTCGCCGCGCGAGGCGCGGCCAGGGCGCCACAGCCCTTGTGCCCGCTCGACCAGCCATCGGCCATGGGCCTGCAGGCTGTCCCAGCTCCACGGGAAGACGAAGAAGGCCGCGTAGAGGAGTAGCACCGCTGCCGGCAGCGCGACCCCAAGAATGCCCTTGGCCAGGGTGGACAGCCCGAGCAGGACGTAGAAGGCGTACCACCACGCGGCGCGGTGGCGGGTCTTGGTGTCGAACAGGCCCACCATCGCGCAGGCCATGGCAGCGACCAGGGCGGCAACGAAGGGCGTGTCGGTGACCGCCTGGCGGCTGATGAGGAAGTAGAGCGGCATGGTGGCGAGCACGAAGGCCGCCGCCAGGCCCACCCGCCGGCTCACCGTCCGGGCCAGCGCCCAGGCCAGGACGGCCAGCGCAGCAGCGGACATGAGCGCGAAGGGCAAGCGCATCGCCCACTCGGTGTAAAGCGGAAGCTTGCCGGTGCCGTGGTTGATGCCAACCAGCAGCATCCCGAGCACGTCAATCCACATGGTGAGCGGCGGCTTGCTGAAGAACCAGCCGCTCTCCCAATAGGGGTACACGTAGTCGGCCCGGGCAATCATCTCCCGACCGACTTCGCCGTAGTGGGTTTCCCAGGGGTCCCACAGGCCCACCGCGCCGACGTAGGGCACGAACACCAGTGCAGCCAGAAGGCCCGCGCCGCCGGCGATTCGCCAGCCCTCGGGGAGCGAGCGGAGCCGCTTCAGCCAGGCATGGTTCCACACCCATGCGCCCAGAAGCGTCTCCAGGACGCCCGAACGCGACTCGCTCGCCTCTGCGGAGGGCTTCGTCACGGGGCGGCCTTCTACCACGGAGCCCCGGCCCGGACGGTTTCTCAAGCGACGAGGGGGATGGCTGCCTGCCGGCTCACCCCGTCGAGGAAACCCCACAGCGCCTTTGCCGCACGCCGGGTGGCGCGTTGGGCGCGGTCAGGCTCGGCATACTCATCCACCAGGGTCGCCACCGCCCGGGAGTGCTCGACATCGTACGTCAGGTGCGCCTGAAAGAAGCTGAGCGCCCGTTCGTCGCTGAGTCCGTAAAAGCGCCGCAGCCCGTCCATCTTCGTCCGGGCCACCTCTGGCACCTGCGCCTCGTAGGCGAAGAGGGCGCACAGTCCGTCCCGCCAGTCGCCCGAGGCGAGCTGGAACAGGGTGTCGACGGTGGCGCGGGTCTCAGGAAGTAGCTCCGCCCGGCGAACGGCCTCCGGGCTGGCCCCCAGCGCTTCGGCAAACCGCAACCAGAGCTCGGGGTGGTCTGCCCCGTGGAGCTCCTCGTCTACGAGGTTCTGGAGCAGCACTTTGCGCACCCGGATGTCCGGGCACTGGCTATGGACGCTGGAGACGAAGCGCGGGAAGGCATCCACCTGCGCGAAATACTGCACCGCGTAATCCCTCAGTGTCTCCCGCGAGAGAGTCCCGCGGCTCCACGCCTGGTAGTAGGGGTGGGACAAGAGACTGTACTCGGACAGCAGTTCGCGGAGGCGCGTGGACAGTTGCATGGCGGGATGGTGTCCTTTCGGGTGGGGGGGTGACGTCCGCCTCTGGTATACCCCGCCGAACCGGCGAAGCCTGCCCCCACCCTCCGGATGAAGCTGGTCATCGAAGACGACGAGGGGAAGCGCCAGGAGATTCCCGTCGACGGGCTGGAGGAGGTCACGCTCGGCCGGGCGCCTGGCAACACCATCCAGCTTCCGGAACGCAACGTCTCCCGGAGGCATGCGCGCTTCTATGCCCAGGCAGGCACGCTGGTGGTGGAGGACCTGCACTCCGCCAACGGCATTCTCTTGAATGGGAAGAAGGTGACGGCCCCGAAGGCGCTCCAGGACGGAGACCTCCTGCGCATCGGCGACTACGGCATCGTCCTGCAGCATGACACGGACATCCACCGCATCCAGGTGGTGGAGGCGGACACCGTCGAGTCGCCAGCGTCCACCATCCATGACACGGCGCCCCACCCGGTGGCAGCCCTGGTGGCCGAGGCCCAGCCCCGGCTGCTGGCGCTCAACGGCCGGCTGCGGGGGACGTTGTGGACGGTGGGACGCTCTGAGGTGCGCATCGGAAAGGACGCCCAGGCTGAGCTCTCCATTCCCCACCGCTCGCTGGCCGACCTTCACGGCAAGCTGGTGCAGACCACCGCCAATGACTGGCACCTGCAGGAGGTGGGCGGGACGCTGCGGGTGAATGGCGTCCCAGCCACCGACACCCCCCTCAGGGACGGGGACGTCCTTGCGTTGGGCGCGCTGCGGCTGCGCTTCGTCGGCCCGGGCGCCCCGGTGCCGCAGCTGCCGAGGCGCGCGCCGGCGCGTCTCCCCCTGGCCCTGCTCGGGCTTTTGGCCCTGGGCGCGCTGGCGGTGCTCGGCGTCCGCCAGCTGACTGCCCACCCGCCCCCGGTGGCGCCGCCCCCGCCGGCCACGCCCCCAGGGCCCCCCGCGGGCCATGAGGAGCCGGTTCTGGAGGTCTCCCCGTCCACCGTCGCCCCGGGCCCTGGCGCCACGCCCCCGGCGGTACCCGGCGACGCCGTGGCCCAGGCCCGCGTGGCCATGCAGGCCCGGGACTACGCCCATGCGCTGCAGCTCCTCAACACGGTGAAGGACCCGCACCGGGCGGCGGAGGTGGCCTCGCTGCGGAAGACGGCCCGTGCCGAGGCCGCGGCCGGCCGGGCGGTGGCGGCGGCACAGCGGGAACTGGAGGCCGGTCGGCCGGGTGCCGCGCTGCGGCAGCTGAAGGGCGCCCGTGGGACCCACGCCTGGGCGCTGGAGGCAGAGGTGGTGAGGGCCCGGGCCACCGAGGCCGTGCGGCCCAAGCCCAAGAAGGGCGCCCCGGCGGCCGGCACCGCGAGTGAGGCGCTGACCTTCTACCAGGAGGGGCGCCGCCTCTACGACGTGGGCCAAGTCCCGGCCGCCGTCACCTCCTTCTCCCATTGCCTGGAGAAGGACGCGGATTTCGCGCGATGCCACCTGATGCTGGGCTCGAGCTATGAGAAGCTAGGTCAGATGGACGACGCCGCCCGGCACTACCGACGCTTCCTCGCCCTGGCCGCGGCCGATGACCCAGAAGTGCCCCGTGTGAAGAAGATTCTTGAGGATTGGGAAAACCAGAAGAAAGCTGCGGGCCAGGCCCCCCCGCGCTAGGAGACGAGATGCAAATACGCATCCTGGTCGTCGATGACGAGAAGGAGACCGGCGACTACCTCCAGCTGCTCCTGAGCAAGGCCGGCTACGAAGTGGTGGCGCTCACCGACCCGACGCAGGTCCTCGACCGTCTGCGGGCCGAGGACTTTCACCTCGTCATCCTGGACATGATGATGCCGCAGATGTCCGGGACCGAGGTGCTGGAGAAGATTCGTTCCTTCGATTCGGACATCGCGGTCATCGTCGCCACCGCCCACCCGGCAGTCGACACGGCGGTGGCCTCGCTCAAGGCCCAGGCCTCCGACTATGTGAAGAAGCCGGTGGAGCCCGAGGAACTGCTTGCCGCGGTGGAGGCTGCGCTGGCCAAGAAGGGCCTCAGCAAGGACCCGGAGGCCGAGCTACACCGGGCCATCGGGCGCACCATCCGCGAGGCGCGCAAGGGGCAGGAACTCACGCTGAAGCAGCTCGCGCGCCGCACCGGTCTCTCCGTCTCGCTGCTCAGCCAAATCGAGCGCGCCGAGTCGTCGGCCTCCATCAGCTCGCTGTACAAGATTGCGTCCGCACTCCGGCTCCGGATGGCGGAGCTGTTCGGCGGGGCCTGAGGCGCCCTTACCGGCCCCGGAAACGCCCCGGTCGTCGTTCCCGGACGGCCGCACGGCCTTCCGCTGCGTCGGCGGAGGCGAAGGCCCGCGCCCGCACCCCTTCCAGCTCAAGCCGCTCGGCCTCGGAGAGTGGGGCGCGGCCCAGCCGCCGAAGCAGCAGCCGCGTCCCGGCCATGGCCAGCGGGGCTGCCTCGGCCAGTTCTGCCGCCAGGCCGCGTCCTACGGCCACCGCATCCGCCTCCAGCCGGTCGAGCAGGCCCCAGCGCAGCGCCGTCTCCGTACCCACCGTCCGACTGGTGAGCAACATCTCCCGGGCCCGCTGCAAGCCCACCAGACGCGCCAGCCGCCACACCCCGTCCGGGGCGTAGACAATCCCCAGCTTCAAGGGCGGCAGGCAGAAGACGGCATCCGGGCTGCCGAGGCGAAAGTCACAGGCACACGCCAGCTCACAACCGGCACCGAAGGCCGCGCCATGTACCACCGCCACCGACGGGACAGGCGCCTCCTCCAGCAGCCGAAAGACGTGCTGCAACTGGGCGTCGGGAGCGCGCCCGGCCACCGCATCCGCCTCCAGGCAGTCCAAGTCGTACCCGGCACAGAAGGCGGTCCCCTCCCCCTCCACCACCAGCGCCCGGGCGCTGGGCACGGGCACGAAGGCCTGCTCCAGCGCGCTGAGCATCCCCGGGGTCAGTGCGTTGCGGCTGGCCGGGCGCACCAGCGTCACCACCCGGACGCCACTCGGGAGGTCCGCGCAACGGACCGCGCCTTCGTCCCCTGTCACGGGTCGAGCACCACCAGCACGTCGCCCTCGTTCACCGCCTGCGCTGGCTGGCAGCGCACTTCCTTCACCGTCCCGGCCTCGGGAGCCTCAATCGGCATCTCCATCTTCATCGACTCGAGGATGACCAGCACCTCGCCCGCGGCGACCTTCTGCCCGACCGACACCTCCACCTTCCAGACCGTCCCGGTGATGTGCGCCGCCACGTCCGACATGGTGTGCTCCCCTTCCTTCGCTGTTGCCGCCGACCCCTCAACCCTTCGCGTGCTTCTCTAGAAAGTGCGTGTCCAGCGCCCCCCCCTGGAATGCCCGGTCGCGCACAATGCGTAGGTGCAAGGGCAGGTTGGTCTTGATGCCCTCCACCTGGAAGTCCATCAAGGCCCGCTCGGCCCGCTCGATGGCCTCCGCGCGGTCGCGGCCCGAGACAATCAGCTTGGCCACCATCGGGTCATAGTGGGGTGTCACGACGTCGCCCTGGGCATAGCCTGCGTCTACCCGGACGCCGTCCCCCTCGGGCGGCTGGAAGACGGTGAGGCGGCCCGGGCTGGGATAGAAGCGGACCGGGTCCTCGGCGTAGATGCGGAACTCGAGCGCGTGCCCGAGCCGGTGCACCTCCTGTTGCCGGACCGGGAGCGACTCCCCGGCGGCAATGCGCAGCTGCCAGCCGATGAGGTCGAGCCCGGTGGTGGCCTCGGTGACGGGATGCTCCACCTGCAGACGGGCGTTCATCTCGATGAAGTAGAAGTCCCCGTTGCTGACCAGGAACTCCACCGTCCCGGCGTTGGCGTACCCGAAGGCCCGGGCCGCCGCGAGGGCGGAACGCCCCATCGCCTCCAGCAGCCCGGCATTCAGTCCACCGAGGAAGAGCGGGCTGCCGGCCTCCTCCACCACCTTCTGGTGGCGCCGCTGGATGCTGCACTCGCGCTCCAGCACGTGGATGAGGTGCCCCTGGCCGTCGCCGAGGACTTGCACCTCGACGTGCCGGGGCGCCGGGAAATAGGACTCGAGGTAGACGCCCTCCCGCCCGAAGGCTGCCCTGGCGCGGTCCACCGACTGCCGGAAGGCCTTCTCCAACTCGGCCGCCGTGTGGGCCACCGACATGCCGATGCCGCCTCCCCCACCGGCCGCCTTCACCAGGATGGGGTAGCCGATGCGCTCCGCCTCCGCCGCCGCCATGGCCACGTCCAGCACCAGACCGGCGCTACCCGGGACCAAGGGGACGCCGGCGGCGCCCGCCAACTCGCGGGCCCGGGCCTTGTCCTTCATTCGCACCATCGCCTCAGGGGGCGGACCGACAAAGACGCAGCCCGCCTCGGTGCATGCCCGCGCGAAGTCGGCGCTCTCGGACAAAAAGCCGTAGCCGGGATGAACGGCCTCGGCCCCCGTCTGTCGCGCGGCGTCCAGCACGGCCTCGATGTTGAGGTAGCTGTCGCGTGGGGGCGCCGGACCGAGACGCACCGCCCGGTTGGCTTCGCGCACGTGCGGCAAGCCAGCGTCCGCATCGGAGTAGACGGCGACCGTTTCCAGTCCCATCCCCTGTGCCACGCGGTTGATGCGCCGGGCGATTTCCCCCCGGTTGGCGATGAGCAGCCGGCGGAACATTGGGCGGCGGACCCTAGCACGCGTCATGCCCGGAACGTTTGCGCCTTTCGATCTCGCTCGGCTACCCTCTCGTCATTCCCCGTGTCCCTGCCTTCCAAGACGCGAGCCCGAAGCACGAGTGCCAGACCCCGGGTGGTGCACCTCTCGGCGGTGCGGGCACGGGGCCGGCTTGCCAGCTACCAGCAGGCGATTGGCGCGGTGCTCGCCGCGAACCGAGCGACCTTCGGCCGGCTGCATGCCTCTGGAGCGCTCTTCGGCCCAGAAGGCGTGCGCGCGGGTCGCGACCTCCTCCTCGCCCACCAGCACCTGCTGCGCGTGGTGGCCCTGCTGCAGCGGCTGTCCGCGCAAACCCACCTGCGGAGCCCGACTGCGATGGCACGGCTGGAGGGCGTCTGCCGGGAGCTGGACCGGCTGCTGGAGCGAAGCTCGGCGCTCGCCGAGCGCACCGGGACCCACCTCGGCCGCATGGCTGAGCGCTGAGGCCTCGGCCAGACGTCTGGTAGAACCAGGGAGCACCCCGCATGAACGTCGTCTCCATCTACGCGCGCCTGTACCTGGACTGCTCGCGACGGGCGCTGGCCAGCATTGCCAAGAGCGCCTGGACGCTGCTGTTGCCCATGGGTCTCTTCTTGGTCCTGCAGCTGGCCGGCATGGTGGCCGCCTCCCTGGGCATTCTGGCCGGCTTCGTCCTCGGCCTGGTCCTGGCAGCACTCGGCAGCTGCTACCTCTATTTCCTGGGAGAGGTGGTGGCGAACGCCAAGGTGCAGCTGTCCGAGTTCCGGAAAAGCATCGGCGCCTACTTCTGGTCGGTGGCCAACGTCCTTTTCGTCTACTGGGTGGCCTCGCTGCTCCTCGGCATGCTGCTCAGTCATTCTCCGCAAGCCCGGGGCGCCGAGGTTGCCCTGCAGCTGGTGGCGCTGGTGCTGCTCAACGCGGTGCCCGAAGTCATCTACCAGCGGCACACCTACGGGGGCCTGGCCACCATCCAGCGTGCTGTGCAGTTTCTGCAGGCGAACTGGATGGAGTGGGGCGTCCCCAACCTGCTCCTGCTCGCCTTGCTGTGGCTGGCCTGGAGGGATGGACTCGGGCTGTTGATGCAAATGGGCACGGCGGGCGTGGTGCTGTGGAGCATCTTCTTCGGCAGCCTGCTTCACCTGGTGATGGTCTTCCGTGGCCACCTCTTTGCCGCCCTGGACGGCAGCAGCCATCGCCAGCGAATGTTCCGCTACCGCACCGCCGCCTAGCGCTCACAGGAGCCGCTGCTGGAAACAAAATCTGCTGCGTCGCGCGTCGCGGCGCTCTTCCTTCTCGCCCAGGCGGCCTGCACCGCGGGGCTGCTTGCCACCACGCGCCGCTCGGACAACGAGCGTCTGCTGGTGGCTACCTTCGCCGCCGTCGACGTGCTGCTCGCCTTGGCGCTCGCCCTGCGCTGGCGGGGGGCCCTGCGGGCGCTCGGGCTGCGCAGCGTGCTGGGGCTGCTCGTCTTCGGGGGCCTGGCGCTGCTGCGGCACGAGCCGGTGGGCGCGGGACTGGCGCTGGCTGCGGCGGCCGGCCTGCTGCTGCTCGCCCTGGGCAGCCCTGGCGGGCTGCGGACGGCGGCGGCGGCAAGCGTGCTAGCCGGCGTCCTCGCCGTCGAGGTGTGCGGCCTCTACGCCGTCGTCACTGGCGACGCCATCCTCGCCCTGCCCATCCATCGGGCCCTCGGCTGGGTGGAGGGCCCGCCGGTGGAACTGGTGACGGGGCGGCGGCTCCCCTACCAGCTGCGACTGGAGCCCGGGCACTGGGTATATGCCACCACCGCCCTGCATGCCGACGAGGACGCCGACGTCCACCTGGTGTGGCCGCGCCGGAGCGCCCACCTGGTGGTGCGCGCCTTTGACGCGCCTGGAGCGGGGGGCTTCGACCTCTCCCAGCTCCAACACCGGCTGGAGGGGCTGCTCGCCGACACCGAGTTTCTCGAAGCGGTGGACCTGGGAGGAGATTTCGAGGGGAGCCGCCTCATCCGAGTCCACAGCCGGACACCCGACTTCGACGAGGATGGATGGCTCGGGCTTTTCACCCGTGGCGACCACGGCTTTCTGGTGAGCGCCGCCACACCCAGCCGCAACTTTCCTCTGCTGTCGGCGACTCTCCGCGCGGCCGTCACCTCCTTCGCCTTCGACCTGCCGCCTCCGCCCACCATCCCCCAGGAGGTGGTCGAGCGGGTGAAGCGGGCCGTGGTGCTGGTGAAGACTGCCTCGGGCTCCGGCTCAGGATTTGTCGTGGACGTGGTGGGCGGCATGGCCCGCGTCCTCACCAACGCCCACGTGGTGCAGCGGGCGGCGGACGCCGGACGGGACGAACTGGGGGTCGTCTTCTCCGACGGCACCGTCCGCACGCTGCAGCCGGCGCGGGTGGTGCACACCGACGCCGAGGCGGACCTGGCGCTGCTGGAGGCGCCCGTTGGCACGGCACGGCCTCCCCGGCTGCTGCTGCACACGGTGAGGATGGCCTCCGTCGGGCTGCCGCTCTTCGTCGTGGGGTTCCCGCTCGGGCTGGGCGCCAGCGCGACGGCCGCCTTCCCGCCGCCAACGGTGAATGCGGGCCGGCTGGCGGGGGAGCCCGAGGCCACCGGCCCCATCCGGGTCGACGTCGCCATCAACCCCGGCAACAGCGGGGGTCCCGTGGTGGACGTCACCGGTGCCGTCCGCGGCGTGGCGATGGCGCACATTCGCGGCAGCGACACCAGCTTTCTCGTCCCGGCCGAGGAGGTGGGGCGCTTCCTCGGGCACCCAGCCTGGCTGGGGTGGAGTACCGTCGAGCCGCCCGAGCCGCTCCCCGTCCTCCCCGTGGTGGCCGGCCAGCGCGACTGGGCCCTGCAGGCGACGGTGCTGGTGGAGGCGGGCGGGAAGCTCGCCCCTGGGGTTCTGGTCCCCTCCGCCGGCCCAGCCCTCGTCCTCACCAGCGCCGAGGCGGTGCACAACGTCGACGGGGGCGCCCAGGTGCGGCTGCGTCCCGGCTTCGACGACGAGCGGGCCGTGTCCGCGACGCTTCTCAGCAGCGAGACGGTGTCAGACCTGGCACTGCTGCAGTTGGCGCCCGATGCCGGCACGCCGGCACCGCTCCTCATCGGCGCTGCGGGGCCTCTGGCCGAGACGGCGCCGCTCGACCTCGCCGGCTTCTTCCTCACCGCACCCGGCGGCCGGGCGCCAGGGCACACCCGTGCTGTGGTGCGGCCAGCTGCGCTGTCGGCGCGCAAGCGAGACCGGACGGGCCGCCTGGTGGCGCTGTCGGTGGAGGCCGGCGCGCTTCCGGACTTCACCGGAGGGCCGGTTCTCGCACCGGACGGGAAGCTGGTGGGCTTTGCGCGGCCTCACCGGGACGCGAGCTCGTCGCTCTTCGAGGTGACGGCTGCCGAGCGCATCACCGACTTCCTCGATGGCTCGCCGCGAGGCGTTGTGTTGCAGGCCGTCACGGATGGGGTGTCGCATTGCGTCTTCCGCGTGGACGTGGAGCTGGAGGACCCGCTCGCGCACATCGAGCGGGTCGGCATCCAGTTCCAGGACCCGCACCTGCCGGCACGACGCGAGGCCCTGGCCCTCATCTTCCAGCCGCCGGCGGCCGTCCAGCCGACTGCCCATGGCCGGGCCACCCTCTCCTTCCAGCCCCGCCGATGCCCGCAGGGACCAACGGCCTTTCGCCTCTTCACCGAGACGGCGCGCGGCCGCCGGACTGACGTCATCCACGCGTTCCACCTGTCGGCAGGCCCTGGGGTGACGGAGGTTCTGGCCTTCGGGGAACGGCCAGCGGCGCAGCCGGAACCTCTGCTGCCGCCGCCCGGGTGGGCCGGCCCGGACTGCACGCCGGGTGATGTGGTCGCCTGCAGTCGCGCCTGCAAGCGCAAGCGGCCAACCGCCTGCTACTTGCTGGGCGCCGCGTACGACGCCCGCGGGACGCCGGAACTCGCCGAGCGGCCGTACCGTCAGGCCTGCGAGCGTGGTGTGGGACTGGCGTGCGTGACGCTGGCCCCGCGCGTCCCGACGACGCTGCAGCTGCTGGAACGGGCGTGCTGGCTTGGCCAGGCCGAAGCCTGTACCCGCGCGGCATCCTTCGCCGAGCGGCCGGGCGGCGTCTACCCCGCCCACCTGTCGGCGCTCTTCCGGCGCGGCTGTTCCCTGGGCGACCCCCGGGCTTGTCTCGAACTAGCGCAGAACCAGCTCGCCGCTTCCACCCCGGCGGACCTGGAGGCGGCGGGCACGCTGCTTCTGCAAGCCTGCGAACGCTGGGAAGCCGAGGGCTGCCTGCGCCTCGCCCAGCTGCTGCAGTCCGGCAGCCTCCCGGCGCGCGGGCCCCTGACTGCGCTGGCGCTCTTCGACCGCTCCTGCGCGATGGGCGAAGCCCACGGCTGCGCCGCCGTCCAGCAGATGGGGCTTCCGGCCGGAGGCCCGCTCCGCTGAGTGGCCCGGCAACGTCGCCTCAGGCGGGGACACCGGGCGGCGCGGAGGCCTTTGCCTTGTGCCAGCACACGACATGCGGAGGCTTGCGCGAGGTGGGCGGCGGTGTCTCGGCCGGCACGCCGACGATGACGGGTGCAACGAAGGAGAAATCTGCCGGCACACCAAGTTCCAGCCGGCTCTCCTTGGCGTTGAGCCCCCCCAGGGCCGCGCCGATACAGCAGCTGCCGAGGCCAAGGCCCCAGGCAGCCAGCATGAGGTTCTCGGCGGCGAGCCAGCAGTCGGCGACCGAGAAGACACCCTGGCCGACGAAGCCAACCGCGATGAGGGTGCTTGCGTCGTAGAAGAGGTTGAACGTCGGGTCAGCCAGCCGCTGGGCGAAGCTACTCGTCTCGGGGAGCGTGGCGTGGTGATGGCGCTGCGGCTGCGTCAGCTCTGCCGGCCAGAGGGCCTTGGCTCGGTCCGAGATGCGCCGAAGCAGGGCCTTCTCCTGGACGACGACAAAGGCCCAGGGCTCCAGGTGCATGGCCGTCGGAGCCCGCACGGCCGCCTCCAGGAGACGGCGCACCGTCTCCTCGGCGACGGCGTCGGGCTTGAAAGAACGAATGGCGCGGCGCCCCTCAATGGCATCGAGGACGCTGCGTGAAGTTGTGGTGGCCATGCCCCGAGCGAATTCAATTCACATGCCACCGACGGGAACCGCCGCGTCCAGGCGCAGCCCTGCGCATGGTTTGCGCCAGCGTCTGGGCACCGCAAGCCCTGCGCTCGCCCAGGCGCGCATGCCCTGCATGTCCGTGGACAGCGCGACGCTGGCATGTGGATTGTAAGAGCGCCCCACCTCGAGGAGTTGCCTGGGTGAAAGCCGAGCTGCGCATCAATGACGTCCGATGCACCGTCGTGGTGCCTGCGGGGACGAGCCTGCTCGCAGCGTTGCGCGACGAGCTCGGACTGACCGGGGCCAAGTTCGGCTGCGGCCAGGGCCAGTGCGGGGCGTGCGTCGTCCTGGTGGGGGACGAGGCGGTGCCAGCCTGCAAGCTTCTGGTCGAGGAGGTGGGCGAGCGCCCTGTCACCACCATCGAGGGCTTAGCCCAGGGCGGCGCCCTACACCGCGTCCAGCGTGCCTTCCTGGACGAAGGCGCGCTGCAATGTGGCTACTGCACGAGCGGGATGATTCTCGGCGCAGTCGCGCTGTTGCGCCGGAACCCCTCCCCGACCGAAGAGGACATCCGCGAGGCGTTGGCTCCCCACCTCTGCCGCTGCGGCGTGTACCTCCGGGCCATTCACGCGGTCCAGCGAGCGGCGCGATGAGTCGCATAGAAGAACGGCTGCGCTTCGAGGCAGACGGTACGGTCATCGCGCTCTCGGGGAAGATGGAGCTCGGCCAGGGCCTCCGGGCTGCCTACGCACGTCTGGTGGCCGAGGAGCTTGGCCTGCCGCACGAGCGCGTCCGGGTGGTGCTGGGCGACACGGACTTCACTCCTTGGGACATGGGCACCTTCGGCAGCATGTCGGTGGAGATGGACGGGCACGCGCTCCGCCTGGCCGCAGCGTGCGCTCGCCAGGAGTTGCTGGCGCGCGCCGCGGCTGTCCTGGGACGTCCAGCGGAGGAGCTCACCCTGCGCGGTGGCATCGTCTTCCCGCGTGCCGGGGGCGCCCCGGTGACCATCGCCGAACTCGTGGCGGCAGCTCCGGTGCAGGGCCCGGTGCTCGAGGAGGTGCGCCTCGCCTCCCCACCCGAGACGTGTCCGGACGCTCCTCTCACGGTGGACGCCGAGAGCATCGTCACCGGCCGGGCGAAATTCGCTGGTGACGTCCAGTTGCCGGGGACTCTGCACGGCGTGGTATTGCACCCGCCGGTGCATGAAGCACGGCTGCGCTCGGCCGACCGAGAGGCCGCCCGGGCCACGTCCGGAGTCGTTGCCGTCATTCAGGAGGGCGACTTCCTCGGCGTGGTCGCCGAGCGGCGAACGCAGGCAGTCGCCGCGGCCAGCGCGCTGAAGCCCGCGTGGGCTCCGCCGGTCGCTCCACGGGCGCAGCCCATGCAGTTGGGGTTGCGGATCGACGCAGGGGTGGACGCAGCGCTGGCGGGCGGCACCCGGCACCTGAGCGCGCGGTACGTGGTGCCGCACGTCAGCGCCATGCCCCTCGGCCCGAGCGTGGGCCTGGTCGACATCCGCGCGGACGGCGCGGACCTCTACGCCTCGACCCAGGCGCCCTTTCGCCTTCGCGACGAAGTCGCCCGGCTGACGGGACTCTCCAGCGTGCACTTCCACGCCCAGCTGATGAGCGGCGGCTATGGGCGCCATGGCGCCCATGACGCCGCGCTTGAGGCGGCGCGCCTCTCCAAGGCCGTGGGCCGTCCGGTGAAGGTGCAGTGGAGCCGCGCCGATGAGCTACAAGCCGCCCCCAAGCGCCCGGAACTCGTCGCCAGCATCGACGCCGCCCTCGACGCGCGGGGTCGCATGGTCGCCTGGAGGTTTTCCGGGGAGACGAACCCCTACACTTACGAGGGCGGGGCGGCGGCCCAAGGGCCCCGGGCGGCCACGCCGTCTGCAACCGCGGCGGGCGGGCCCGCTCCATCCCTCAGCGACTGGAGCTCCCCGGAGGGCCGGGCGGCGATGATGGCCGGACGCAACGCGGTGCCCACCTATGACGTTGGAGCGGCCGAGGTGCTGCTGACCGTGCGTCCGGCCCAGGTTCGCACCGGTGCCCTTCGCTCGCTTGGTGCCTCGCCCAACGTCTTCGCCATCGAGTCGATGGTGGACGAGCTGGCGTACGCCGCCGGACAGGACCCGCTGGCATTTCGCCTTCGCCACACCAAGGACCCCAGACTCCGACGGGCGCTCGAGACGGTGGGCCAGCGCAGTCGCTGGAGCTCACCGATGCTCGGCTGGGGCCGCGGACTCGGAGTCGCAGCCGTCCTCTACCGCAACACGTACGTCGCCGAAGTGGTGGAGGTGTCGGTCGGCAGCGACGGACGTGTCCGGCTCGAGCGGGTGTGGTGCGCGGTAGACCCAGGGCATGTCGTTCATCCAGACGGCGCGCGCAACCAGGTCGAGGGCGCGGTTCAGATGGCAGCGAGCTGGACGCTTCTAGAAGAGCTTCCACTGCACGAAGGCGCCGTCGCCGGCACCACCTTTGCCGACTACCCCATCGCCACTTTCCGCGACGCTCCCAAAGACATCGACATCGTCTTCACGGCCGACGACGCAACGCCATCCGCAGGTCTCGGGGAGCCACCGGCCGTGCCGACAGCTCCCGCCATCGCGAACGCCGTGTTTGCTGCCTGTGGCGCACGTGTCCGGCGGCTGCCGCTACGTCCAGAGGCGGTGCGGCTCGCGGCGAAGGAGAGCGCGCTGGCAGCCCTCCCCGGTGGCCAGACACGAGCCCCCCCAGGGCGTTAAACGCTAGCGAATGGTGCCGCCCGTCCGACCCGCGATTGAAACCAAGGCCCTCACCCGGACGTTCGCCACCCTCACCGCAGTCGACCACCTCGACTTGACCGTCCCGTCAGGCCGCGCTGTCGGCCTGTTGGGTTCCAATGGCGCCGGGAAGACGACGGTTCTCAAGATGCTGACGACGCTGCTTCCACCCACCTCCGGTGGGGCGCGGGTGGCCGGCTTCGACGTGGTTGGCCAGGCTCGCGAGGTCCGACGCCGAATTGGCTACGTCCCTCAGATGCTTTCCGCAGATGCGGGCCTGACCGCACGCGAGAACCTGCTCCTCTCGGCCCGACTTTACGGCCTGCCCCGCGCGGACCGCTCTGGCCGCGTGGCGGAGGCCCTCGCCTTCATGGGGTTGACCG
This sequence comes from uncultured delta proteobacterium, assembly GCA_963760425.1. Taxonomy (GTDB): domain Bacteria; phylum Myxococcota; class Myxococcia; order Myxococcales; family Myxococcaceae; genus JADGRA01. The sequence continues at coordinate 38,780 of CAVXCY010000003.1, forward strand.
AAGTGTCCGACCGATTGGTCCGCACCTACTCCGGCGGGATGATTCGCCGACTCGAGATTGCCCAGGCCCTGCTGCATCGGCCCGAGGTGCTCTTCCTCGACGAGCCGACCGTCGGGCTGGACCCGGTGGCACGTCACTCCGTGTGGGAACGGCTTGTCGAACTCCGCACTCAATTCGGTGCGAGCGTGCTGCTCACCACCCACGACATGGAGGAGGCCGATGCCCTCTGCGACGTGCTGGTGGTGCTCCATCAAGGCCGCACCGTCATTCAAGGCACACCCACCGACTTGAAGGCGGCTGTCGGGCCCAATGCCTCGCTCGACGACGTCTTCATCCATTTCACCGGTGGCTCGGTAGAAGCGGGAGGTGCATACCGTGAGGTCGCTCGCGCTCGACGAACCGCACAACGCATGGGCTGAAGCGGTCCGCGCTTGCATCGAGTTCTCCACCGCGACGGCGGCCGTCGCGCGCACTGAAATGCGAAAGCTGTGGCGCGATCCCACCGAAGTCTTCACGCGCTCGGTGCAGCCGGTGCTGTGGCTCTTGGTGTTCGGACAAATCTTCACCCGAGTGCGCGCCATTCCGACCGGCGGCTTGAGTTACCTAGCATTCATGGCCCCGGGCATCCTGGCCCAGAGCGTGCTGTTCACGGCCATCTTCTACGGCATCGCCATCATTTGGGAGCGCGACTTGGGCATTGCCCACAAGCTGCTCGTCAGCCCGGCCTTCCGGGGGGCACTGGTGGCCGGCAAGGCCGTCACCGCAGGCCTGCGGAGCCTCGTCCAGGCCGCGGTGGTCATCGCGGTGGCGGCGCTGCTTGGGGTCGAGCTGCGCTTGGCGCCCATCGCCGTCCTGGGCGTCGTGGTCGCGGTCTTTCTGGGCGGAGCTCTGTTCGCGACCTTTTCGCTCATCGTCGCGTGCCTGGTGAAGACGCGGGAGCGCTTCATGGGCATCGGACAAGTGCTGACGATGCCCCTCTTCTTTGCGAGCAACGCCATCTACCCACTGGACATTATGCCTGGGTGGATTCGCGCCGTTGCCCGGGCGAATCCCCTCAGCTACCTGGTCGACGCGCTTCGGTCCTTGATGGTCGCGGGCGGCGAAAGTGCCTTTGGCCTCGGAGTCGACTTTCTGGTGCTCGTCGCCGTCCTCGTTGCCCTGCTGGCCATCGCCTCGCGGCTGTACCCCAAGATTGTCCTGTAACGGAGCCGGGCCGACTCCCGCACCCGTCCGGGGCCTATGGCGGGTCGTTCTGTCCCTGCCGTCGCAGAAAGGTGGGGATGTCGAACTGGTCCTCGTCCACGGGGAGAGACGGGTCCCGGGCCGGACGGGCTGCCGGCCGGGGCTCGGCCCGCACCCGGACGGGGGTGACGGGCTGCAGCTCCGGACCGGGACGCGAGACGCCGGTGGGCGCGGCCGGCATGGGCCGGCGTGCGTCCTTGGCCAGGAAGCCGGTGGCGATGATGGTGATTTTCACCTCTTCGTGCACCTCATCATCGATGAGGCTTCCGAAAATAATTTCCGCTTCGGCGTCGGCGGCGTCGTGCACCAGGGTGAGCGCTTCGTTGACCTCCTGCAGCGTGAGGTCGCGGCCACCGGTGATGTTGATGAGCAGGCCGGTGGCGCCGTCGATGGTGACGTCCTCGAGCAGTGGCGAGGCGATGGCCTGCTGCATGGCGGTGACCGCGCGCTTCTCGCCCGCGGCCCGACCGGTGCCCATGAGCGCCAGGCCCTTGTCCGACATGATGGTCTTCACGTCCGCGAAGTCGACGTTGATGTAGCCGTGGTACTGGATGAGGTCCGAGATGCCCTGCACGGCGTTGAGGAGGACCTCGTCGGCGCGCTTGAAGGTGTCGAGGAGTGGCATCGACTGAGCGCCCAGCGACAGCAGTCGCTGGTTGGGAATGGTGATGAGCGTGTCCACCGCCGTTTTCAGCTCCACCAGCCCGGCGTCGGCCTGCTTGCGGCGCTTGTTGCCCTCGAAGTGAAACGGCTTGGTGACCACCGCGACGGTGAGCGCCCCGAGCGACTTGGCGATGTCGGCGATGATGGGAGCCGCGCCGGTCCCCGTCCCGCCCCCCATGCCGGCGGTGACGAAGACCATGTCGGCGCCTTCCAGCGCCTGGGCGATGAGTTCCCTGCTCTCCAGGGCCGCCTCTCGCCCGATGTCGGGGTTGGCGCCCGCGCCGAGGCCCTTGGTGAGTCCAGAGCCAATCTGCACCTTCACCTGGGCGTTGCTGGCAGCCAGCGCCTGGATGTCGGTGTTGGCGGCGATGAATTGCACCCGGTCGAGGCCGGCCTCAATCATCGTGTTGATGGCGTTGCAGCCTGCGCCGCCGACGCCCACCACACGGATTTTTGCGCCTTGCTTGTTCTGTTCCACGCCGTCCATCAGAAAATCTCCTCCAGCCACTCCCGCATCCGACCCTTCACCTTCCGGTAGACGTTTTCCTCTCGGATGCGGAAGAGGCGCCGGTCCTGGTGGCGCGCTCCGTAGATGACGAGTCCCACGCCGGTCGCGTACATCGGGCTCTTCACCACGTCGACCAGCCCGCCGATGCCGCGTGGCATGCCGCGGCGGACGGGAAGTCCGAGCACTTCCTCGGCCAGCTCGGCCATGCCCCCGAGCAGCGTCGAGCCCCCAGTGATGACGACGCCGCTGGCCAGCAGGTCCTCGTAGCCGCACTTTTGGATTTCGCGATGAACGAGCTGGAAAATCTCCTCCACCCGCGGCTCCAGAATCTCGCAGAGAATCTGTCGTCCGAGGACGCGCGGCTGCCGCCCGCCGACCGAGGGGACCTCAATGGTTTCCTCCTTGTCCACCATGGAGGCCAGGGCACAGCCGAACTTCTGCTTGATGCGCTCCGCCTCGAGTGCCGGCGTCCGCAGCCCGATGGCGATGTCGCTGGTGAGGTTGTTGCCGCCCAGGGCGATGACCGCGGTGTGGACGATGCTGCCGCCCGAAAAAATCGCGATGTCCGTCGTCCCGCCGCCGATGTCCACCAGGCAGACGCCCAGTTCCTTCTCGTCCTCGCCCAGCACCGCCTCGCTGGAGGCGAGCGGCTGAAGGACGATGTCGGCCACGTTGAGGCCGGTCCGGTTGGCGCACTTGACGATGTTCTGCGCGCTGGAGACCGCGCCGGTCACGATGTGCACCTTGGCCTCCAGGCGCACCCCGGCCATCCCGAGCGGCTCCTTGATGCCTCCTGGTCGTCGATGATGAATTCCTGCGGCAGCACGTGGATGACTTCCCGGTCCATCGGGATGGCCACCGCCTTGGCGGCGTCGATGACCCGGGCCACGTCGGCGTCCCGGACCTCCTTGTCCTTGACCGCCACAATCCCCTGGCTGTTGAAGCCCTTGATGTGGCCGCCCGCGATGCCCGTGTAGACGGTGGTGATTTCACACCCAGCCATCAGCTCCGCTTCCTCCACCGCGCGGCGGATGGAGGCGACGGTGGACTCGATATTGACCACCACGCCCTTGCGCAGCCCCTTGGAAGGGTGCGTGCCGATGCCGATGATGTCGATGCCGTTGTCGGTCAGCTCGCCGACGATGGCGCAGATCTTCGTGGTGCCGATGTCCAGGCCGACGACGATCTCCCCGCCCTTCTGCTTCGCCATGTGGTTTCCCCGTGCTCTCACTTCGCCGCGTGGTCCCGCGCCGGCGCACTGGCCAGCTGGACAGCGACCCAGGTGGGTCGCACCCGGTTTTCCAGGTGAATGGTGGCGGCCGTCAGGCCGCGCTGGCGGAGCTCGGCGCGGACGCGCACCAGGCGAGCCAGGGCGTCGTCTGGCGCTCCGGCGGCCAGGGCGACCACCTGCCCGTCGGTGTCGATAGCGCGCAGCCCCCCTTCCTCCAGATGCACCTCGGACAGGCCGGGGCGTTCCACGGTGCGGTCCCAGGCTGCCAGGAGGCTGAGCGCCCCGCGGAACCGCGCGGCCGTCTCCTCCGGGGCCCGAGCCGCCTCCTCGCGGGTGACGCCGGTGAGGAGCGGCAGGTCGAGGGCGTCAGCCCCGGAGACTTTCTTGAATGGCACGCCGTCGGCGTCGACGACGTAAAGGTCCCCCATCACGGCCAGCGCCGCCGGGACGTGTTCCTCCACCCGGACCTGCAAACTGTCGGGCAGCGCCCGCCGGACGTCGACCGTCTTCACCCAGGGGTGGGCCGCCATGGCCCGGGCCACCTCGGCAGCGTCGAGCGTCCAGAGGTTGGCGCCCCGCTGCACACCGCCGAGCGCCAGCAGCTCCGCCTCCGTCGCACGCTCCGCTCCCGCCAGCTGCACAGCGCGTAAGGCAAACCGCGGCGACTGGCGCGCCCAGGCGTCGACCCGCAGTCCACCCACCCCCAGGCCAGCCAGGGTGGCGACGGCGAGCAGCAGCCGCGGGCCGTGTGTCAGCGCCAAGCCAGGCAGGCGGGCGGGACGCTCGGGCGTACGACGGCGATTCCTGGGCGGGCCGGGGGGCATTGTCTGATCCGCCTATGCTCAGGCTGGAATTGGACCGACGCCAGTTTTTCGCCACAGCTACGTCGCGCCGCGCGGCTGTAGGCCGCTTGCTGCAGGCGCTATGGTTTGGCGCGCCCGGCGTTGGATGGTGACGGCAATTCTCGCCCTCGGCGGAATCGGGCCCTGCGGTGTCGGCGGCGCCTTCTGACGGCGGCCGCAGCGCGCTCAGGCCTTGAGGGACGCCCCCAGCAGCAGCCGCTCGCAGAGGCCGGGAAAGTCGATGCCACGGCCAGCAGCGATTTTCGGCAACAGACTGGTGGCCGTCATTCCAGGCAGCGTATTCAATTCGAGCAGCTGCACCTCGCCCGCGGCGGTGATGATGCAGTCACTGCGGGTGGCCCCGGCGCAGCCCAGGGCCCGGTGGGCGGCCAGGCACACCGCATTCACCCGGGCGTACTGCTCGGGCGGCAGCGGCGCTGGGAAGAGGTACTTGGTGCCACTGTCGGCCGAGTACTTCGCCTCGTAGTCATAGAATTCCCGCGCCGGAACAATCTCAATGGCGCCCAGCGAGACATCGTCCAGCACCGCCCCCTGGACCTCGCGCCCGGCGATGAATGCTTCCACCAGCACCGAGCCGGCGTAGCCAGCCGCCTTTCGCACCGCGTCGGCATAGCCATCGCGCGTTTGGCAGATGAAGACGCCCACGCTGCTTCCTTCCCGGGAGGGCTTCACCACCACCGGCAGGGGGAAGGGCAGCGCGTCCAGCCCGGCCAGCGCCGCCTCGGCGGTCTCGAACGAGCGGAAGTCCGGCGTGGGGATGCCCCGGGCGAGGAAGACTTGCTTGCTGAACACCTTCTCCATGCCGACGGCCGACGCCAGCACGCCGGAGCCGGTGTAGGGGATGTGCATGGACTCCAGCAGCCCCTGGATGCAGCCGTCCTCCCCGTACCGGCCGTGCAGGGCAATGAAGGCGACGTCGATGCTTCCGTCGAGAAGGCGCTGGGCCACGTCCCGCTGCACGTCGACGTCGACCACCCGGTAGCTGAGGGACTTCAACGCCTGGGAGATGGCCGCGCCGCTCCGCTGGCTCACCTCCCGCTCGACGCTCAGTCCACCACTGAGGACGCCCACCCGCTTGTGCGCCAGCTCTTCCCTGGTGAAGCGCTTCACGTGAATACCCCCACCCGCTGGACTTCCGGGACGAGTGTGATGCCGGTGGCCTCATGGACCCGGGCTTGGGCCAGGGCGATGAGTCCGGCGACGTCGCGGGCGGCGGCCTGGCCCAGGTTGACAATCCAGTTGGCGTGCAGCTCGCTGATGCGCGCGCCCCCCAGGCAGTGGCCCTTCAACCCGACGCTCTCGATGAGGCGTCCGGCGAAGTCCCCCGGGGGGTTTCGGAAGACGCTGCCACAGTTGGGTTGATTCAAGGGCTGGGTGCGCTTGCGGTAGGCGAGGTCCGCGTCCATCGCGGCGCGCGACGCCTCGACGTCCCCCTGGCGTAGCCGGAAACGGACGCGCAGCACCACCGCGCGCGCCGGGAGCGCCGTGTGCCGGTAGCTGATGGCCAACGCCGAACGTGCCACCCAGCCCACGCCGTCCGGCGTGGCCAGCTCCACCGCGTCCAGCACCTGCACGCACTCGCCCTGCTTGGTCCCGGCATTCATCGCCAGCGCCCCGCCCAGCGTGCCGGGGATGCCGGCGAGAAACTCCGCGCCCACCAGGCCCCGGGCGCGCATCTGATTCACCAGTCGGACGATGGCCGCGCCCGCGCCCAAGGTGACCAGACCTCCGTCCTGGAGTGGCTGAAATTCCTCGGCGCAGAGGTCTGCCGGCAGCTTCAAGGTCAGCCCGGCAATGCCCCCATCCCCCACCAGGGTGTTGGCCCCGCCCCCCAGCACGTGCACAGCCAGGCCCGCCTCGCCCGTCCGTCGCAACAGCGCCACCACCGCGTCGGGCGTGCGGGGGCGGACGAAGAGCTCCGCGGCACCGCCGACGCGCAGACTGGTCTTGGGCGCAAGCGGCTCCTGCGCGCTCGCCTCGACCGCGAGGCCGACGGCCAGCCGCGAGAGACTCCGGGAAGCAAGGGCGGGACCCGTCACGTTGACTCCCTTGTGAGCGAACTCGGTGGATGGAGCAAGTCCCCTGCCAAAACAAAAACTGAGGGGCCCCCGGCCGCCCGGCCCGCGCTGCTTGTGACACCGGCGTGGGCGATGGCCCGCAGCGCCGCGGCCAGGGACACACCCCGACCCAATGGGGGCCGCACCCCCGCGGGCCTCCCGGACGTGGTTGGATGCGCGCCGCCCGGCCATCTCCCCCGCGGGCCCGGAGGGCCTCTGCCTTGAAGCTGCTCGCCGAAGCGCTGGTGCTTCTCGTCGCCCTGGAGCACCTCTGGTTTCTCGTGCTGGAGATGTTTCTCTTCACCAAGCCCATTGGCCTGAAGACGTTTCACGTCACCGAGGCGTACGCGCGCGCCGCGGCGCCCGCGATGGCGAACCAAGGCCTCTACAACGGCTTTCTCACCGCCGGGCTGGTGTGGAGCCTGCTCGCCCCGCCGGCGCTGGCTTTGCCGCTCCAGCTCTTCTTCCTCTTTTGCGTGGTGGTGGCCGGCGTCTTCGGCGCCGCCACGGTCTCCCGAGCCATCCTCTGGGCCCAGGCCCTGCCGGCGGCGGTGGCGCTGGCCCTGGTGGTCCTCAGCCGCTCCGGCTGAGGGTTAGAGTCCCTCGGTGACGCCGTCGAAGGCCTGCTCGACATGGGCGCCGAAGGCCACGTCCTCCCAGGAGCCGTCCAGGCAGGGCGGCGCGGCCCACGGCTGACAGGTGTGGGTGCCCGCGTCCGCCGGCGCGCCCCGCTGCCCCCAGCCGAGGTGCTGCTTGTTGGCGTCGTCGCTGACGCCGCGCTCCTCGTCCAACCGGTGCATGAGTTCATGCGTGAAAGACGCCCCGTGGTCAGCCAGGTAGACGGTGGCCGCGCCAAACAGCAGACAGCCGGTGGCGTCGTCGCAGACCGACTCGGGGATGGTGACGTCGTCCGGCCACAGCCACACCGACAGGCCCGAGACCGCCCCGTCGAATTGGGCCTGGGTGAACAGGCCGTGGCCCAAGAGCGAAAGTTGGCTGCGCTGCACCATCGCGTCCACGCCGGCGCAGCGGACGCTCCGGGAAGCCAACAACGTCATGCCGGCGGAGGCACAGCTGTTGGCCGGCGGGAAGGGGGGGCCGGCGCAGGCGACGAGGAGGCAGCAGCCCACAAGGAGGGGAGACGGACGAGTCACGGCCGAGAAGGCGTCCAGCGTCCCTCGGCCCCACGCACACACGCAATGGCGGGTGAAGTCGCACCCCCTCGAATGCGGAGTCCCCGGCGCCGCTTCCCCGGGCCGCCGGGAGACCCTCTGTGAGAGAGTCGGCGGCTCGCCCCCGGCTGGAGGAGGTGTCGGTGTCGCAGGACAGCACGCTCGAGCAGGAGAGTCGGCTTCTGCCCATCGACTGGCTGCGCGGACTGGTGATGGTTCTCATGACGCTGGACCACGCGAGCGACGCCTTCAACGCGGGGCGCCTCTTCACGGATTCGGTGAGGTTTGACCGGCCAGTGCTGCCCCTGGCCGACTTTCTCACCCGCTGGGTCACCCACCTGTGCGCCCCCACCTTCCTCTTCCTGGCCGGTGCTTCACTCGCCCTCAGCGTCGCCCGGCGCACGCGCGAAGGGGACCGTCCGGCGGACATCGACCGCCACCTCTTGCTGCGCGGCCTGCTCATCGCCGCCCTCGAGGGTTGGATGTCCCTCATCTTTGGGACCCACGGCGCGCACCCGGCGCTCATCCTGCAGGTGCTGTACGCCATCGGCATGGGCATGGTGTGCATGGTCGGCCTGCGCCGACTTCCCGCCCGCTGGCTTCTCGCCTTTGGCCTGCTGGGTTGGCTCCTCTCTGAGCCGCTGGCGGGTTGGGCACTCTCCCAGTCCGGAATCCTGGCCACGGCCGGGTCGCTGTTCTTCCTCGGTGGGCCCATCGGGCCCTACGTGGTGGTGGGCTACCCGTTGTTCCCCTGGCTGTGCACCATGGTGCTCGGCTTCTGCTTCGGGAGGTGGCTTCTGGCCCAGCCCGCCGAGGGCCGGGCCCAGCGCACGGCGCGGCTGCTGGTGGTCTGGGGCATGGCGCTGCTGGTGCTGTACCTGTTGGTGCGCGGCCTCAACGGGATGGGCAACATGGCGTTGTACCGCCACGACAGCTCGCTCGTGCAGTGGCTGCACGTCAGCAAGTACCCGCCCAGCCTCAGCTACTGGTGCTTGGAACTGGGGCTGGCCGCCCTGCTTCTGGCCCTCGCCTTTTGGGCCGGTCTACACGCCTGGCCCCTGGTGCTGCTGGGGCAGACGGCTCTCTTCTACTACCTGCTGCACGCCCACCTGCTGGCGCTTCTGGCCTACGCCCTGGGCATGCACCGGACGGCGGGCCTTCTGGCCACCTACCTGGCGGCGCTGGCGGTGCTGCTGGTGCTGCTTCCGGCGTGCCGGTGGTACCGCGGCTACAAGCGCGCCCACCCGCGGGGCTGGCCTCAGTACATTTGAGGGGAGATGGGGGCCGGGGGGGATTGGGGTTACTTCCGCGCCGCGAGGAGCTCGAGCAGCTCCGGGCCCACCTGGGTGATGTCGCCTGCGCCCAAGGTGAGCACCAAGTCCCCCGGCTGAAGCCGCGGCAACAGGGCTGAGGCGACGTCGGCGCGCTTCTCGACGTACGTTACGTCGCGGTGGCCATGCGCCCGCACCGCGTCCACCAGCGCGGCGCCCGTCACGCCAGCGATGGGCTCCTCGCTGGCGGCGTAAATGCCGGTCACCACCACCACGTCCGCGTCGTTGAAGGCCCGCGCGAAGTCCGGCAGCAGGTCCCGGGTGCGCGTGTAGCGGTGCGGCTGGAAGGCCACCACCAGCCGTCGGCCGAAGGCAGCGCGCGCCCCGGCCAGGGTGGCCATCACCTCGGCCGGGTGGTGCCCGTAGTCGTCCACCACGGTGATGCCGCGGGCCTCCCCTCGAACCGTGAAACGCCGCTGCACGCCCTCGAAGCCGGCCAGGGCCTTGCGCACGACGGACAGCGGCACCTCCATCTCGTCGGCCACGGCGATGACGGCCAGTGCGTTGAGCGCGTTGTGCGCGCCCACCATCCGCACCGCGAATTCGCCCAGGGGCTCTGTGCGACGGAAGGCAGAGAAGCGGGTGGTGAAACCGTCCAGCGCCACCCCCTCCAGCCGGTAGTCGGCGGCGTGGGTGGTGCCGTAGGTGACGAAGCGCTTCTCCACGCCGGGGAGGAGGGCCTGCACGTTGGGGTGGTCGAGGCAGAGGATGTTGAGGCCGTAGAAGGGCACCCGGTTGCAGAACTCGACGAAGGCCTGGCGGAGCGCCTCCACCGTCCCGAAGTGGTCCAGGTGCTCGGGGTCGACGTTGGTAACCACGGCGATGGAGGGGTGCAGCTTGAGGAAGCTTCCGTCCGACTCGTCGGCCTCCACCACCATCAGGTCGCTCTTGCCCAGCTTGGCGTTGCTGCCCAGGACGTTCACCTTGCCGCCGACCACCGCGGTGGGGTCCAGCCCGGCCGCATTGAGGACGGTGGCCACCATGGAAGTGGTGGTGGTCTTCCCGTGGCTTCCGGCCACCGCCACCGAGTACTTCAGCCGCATCAGCTCGGCCAGCATCTCCGCGCGCGGAATGACGGGGATTTTGCGCACCTGGGCGGCCAGAATCTCCGGGTTGTCCCGCCGAACCGCCGAGGACGTCACCACCACGTCGGCCTCCCCCAGGTTCTCCGCGCGGTGGCCGTAGGCGATGGAGGCGCCCAGCTTGGACAGCCTTCTTGTGATGTCCGACTCCTTGAGGTCGCTGCCACCCACCCGGTAGCCGAGGTTGATGAGCACCTCGGCGATGCCACTCATCCCGATGCCGCCGATGCCCACGAAGTGCACCCGGGCCGCGTGGCGCGTCTTGAAAAGGCTGGGCCGCGGACGGGCAGTCACCGGCCGGCCGCCTCCGAGGGGCCGTGGGCGGTGCGACCGCGGGCCCGCTCCACCAGCTGCACACACACGTCCGCCAATTCGCGCGCCGCCTCCGGACGGCCCAGCAGCCCCGCCTCCCGCGCCATCCGCTGCAGCCGCTCCGGGTGCAGGTACAGTTGGCGAATGGTGCTGGCCAGCGCCTCGCCGGTGAGCTCGGCCTCCCGGTACATGACAGCCGCACCGGCGGCCACCAGGGCACGGGCGTTGACGGCCTGGTGGTCATCGGTGGCGCCGGGGAAGGGCACCAGCACGGAGGCTTTCTTGCAGATGGCGAGCTCGGCCACGGTGGTGGCCCCCGCCCGGCACACCACCAGCGAGGCGCGGGCGTAGGCGGCCGACATGTCCTCGATGAAGTCCACCACCTCGGCCCGGAACCCCAGGGCGGCGTAGGCCGTCCGGGCCGCCTCCAGGTCCCGCTGCCCGGTCTGGTGGACGAAGTCGATGGCGTCGCGCAAGTCGGTGAGGAAGGCCAGGGCCTCCACCACCCGGGTGTTGAGGCCGGCTGCGCCGAGCGAGCCGCCCAGCACCAGCACCTCGAAACGGTCATGCGCCGTCTTGCTGCGCAGGTAGTTGTCCAGAAGCTTCCGGCGCACCGGATTCCCCACCAGGTGTGTCTTGTGCGGCGGAAACGCAGGGCGAGCTTCCTCGAAGGCGATGAAGACGGCCTGGACGAAATGCCCCAGCACCCGGTTGGTGAAGCCGGGCAGCGCATTCTGCTCCTGCACCGCGGTGGGGATGCGGCGCAGCCACGCCGTCAGCACCACCGGGCCACTGGCGTAGCCGCCGACGCCCACCACCACGTCGGGGCGAAAGCGGCGGAGGATGCGCCAGGACTCGACGAAGGCCCGGGGCAGGGCCAGCAGCCCGAGGAGGAAGTCCCCGAGGCGCTTTCCCTTCAGCCCGCGGGCGGAGATGGTTTCCAGCGAAAAGCCCGCCCCGGGCACCACCCGCGCCTCCAACCCGCGGGGCGTCCCGACGAAGAGGACGGCGTTTCCCGGGTGGCGGGTGGTGAATTCCTCCGCCAGGGCGATGCCGGGGAAGAGGTGACCTCCGGTGCCGCCGCCGGCGATGAGCAACTTCATGCCAGCGCTTCCGCCGCCGCTCGCCGCCGGGCCACGGCAGCCCGCATCGGCGCGGAGGAGGCACTCAAGGACAGAAGCGCGCCCGCGGCCGTCATGGACACCACCAGCGAGCAGCCCCCGTAGGACACGAAGGGCAGCGTCAGCCCCTTGGTGGGAAGCATGCCCATGGCCACGCTCATGTTCACCACCGCCTGCACCCCCAAAAGCGCGGTCAGGCCGAGGCCCAAGTAGGTGCCGAAGGTTTCCCCGGCCCGGAGGGCGGCGCGGGTCCCGCGCCAGACGATGATGGCATACAGCAGCACCGTGGCGGCCGCGCCGAAGAGGCCGAGCTCCTCACCGACGATGCTGAAGATGAAGTCGGTGTGCGCCTCGGGCAGGAAAAATAGCTTCTGCCGGCTCTCGCCCAGGCCCAGCCCCCAGAAGCCGCCCGACCCGACCGAGATGAGGGACTGCGCCACCTGGTAGCCGACGTCGTGGCGGTGTGCCCACGGGTCGAGGAAGGCGGTGATGCGCTTGAGGCGGTAGGGTGAGTGGGCGACGGCGTGGTAGGCGAGCGGCAGCGCCAGCAGCACCGAGCCGACGAGGTAGGACAACTTGGTGCCGGCGGCGAAGAGGAGCACGAAGAGCAGCACCAAGAGTTCCACCGCGCTGCCGAAGTCGGGCTGGGCCATGCACAGCACCACCAGCATGCCTCCCAGAAGCAGGTGCGGCAGAAAGCCGATGCTGAAGGACGCCACCTTCTCGCGCTTCTTGGCCAGGCTGTAGGCCAGGTACACCACCCAGGTGAACTTGGCGATTTCGGCCGGCTGGATGCTGACTCCCGGGAAGCGAATCCACCGCCGGGCCCCGCCCACCAGCGTCCCCACCCCCGGCACCAGCACCAGCACCAGCAGCAGCACCGTCACCACCAACAGCGGGTAGGCCAGCCGGGCCAGGCGCCGGTAGCCCAGCTTAAGCGCGGTGGCCATGGCCAAAAGGCCCACCGCCGCCGCCACCAGCTGGCGCTGCAGGAAATAGAAGCCGTTGCCGGTCTTCTCCAGCGCCGTCACTGCGCTGGCCGAGTACACCATCACCAGGCCCAAGGAGAGCAGTCCCAGCACGGCGGCCAGCAGAATGGGGTCCACCGACAGGCGCACGGGTTCGGTGCGGCCGTCGGGCAGCGCATGGGAGGGCTGGGGGCGCTGGCGCCAGCTCATGACAGCGCCTGCACCAGACGGCGGAAAGTGTCTCCGCGGTCCTCGAAGTTGAGGAACTGGTCGAAGGAGGCACAGGCCGGCGACAGCAGCACCACGTCCCCGGGGCGGGCGAGCTCCCGAGCGCGGGCCACCGCCCGTTCCAGCGTGCCGCAAGCGTGGACGGTGTACTGCGTGGCGAACTCCTCTTGAATGAGGGGGCCATCCTGCCCAAGGGTGAGGACGGCAGCGACTTTTCCACCCGCCGCCTCCCGCAGGGGGGCATAGGGCGCGCCTTTCCCCTTGCCACCGGCCAGAAGCCACAGCCGGCTTCCCGCTGGGAAGGCCTTCAGCGCCACCACCGCCGCGTCCACATTGGTGGCCTTGCTGTCATTCACCCACTCCACCCCGTCCAGCACGCGGATGCTTTCCAGGCGGTGGGGAAGTCCGGGGAAGTCGTCCAGCCCCCGCTGCACCTGGGCCGGCCGGACGCCCGCATGCAGCGCCAGCAGGCTGGCCGCCATGGCGTTCTGCAGGTTGTGCGCCCCGCGGAGGGCGCGGTTTTGCACCCGGAAGGACACCTGCTGCCCCGTCACCCGGAAGCCCCCGGGCGAGGCCACCGCCGCCCCGGCGAAGCCGCCCGGCAGCGTGGTGCGTTCGTCCAGGGTGAAGCCGGTCGCCCTGGCCCGCAGCTGCGGCAGGAAGCGCGGCGTCCAGGGGTCATCCAAGTTGAGGACGGCCAGGTCCCCCGGACCCTGACTCTGGAAAATGCGGGCCTTCGCCTCGGCGTACGCCTGCAGCGACGCATAGCGGTCGAGATGGTCCGGGGTGAGGTTTAGCAGCGCGGCGCCATTCACCCGCAGCGTCTGCAGCCCCTCCAGCTGGAAGCTGGACAACTCGACGACGTAGGCCCCCGGCACCGGCCCGTCCACCGCGTCCGACAGTGGCGTCCCGAGGTTGCCGCCGACGAAGGGCCGAAGCCCCCCGGCCGACAACAGCGAGCCGGCCAGCGCGGTGGTGGTGCTTTTGCCGTTGGTGCCGGTGATGCCCACCACCGGCACGCCCGGGGCGAGGCAGCGGCCGGCCAGCTCCACCTCCCCCCACACCGGGACGCCCCGGCCCGTGGCCTGTGCCAGCGAGGGGAGCGACAGCGGCACCCCGGGACTCACCACCACCAGGGCCGGCGCGCCGACATCCACCCGGCCGAGGGGCTGGCCGGCGTGCAGCGTCGCGCCGGCGGCGGCCAGCGCGGCCACTGCCGGGCCCAGGCGCTCGGTGGGCTGGCCGTCGTAGACGCTGACGCGGGCCCCGGCGCGGACGAGGAGGCGCGCGGCGGACAGCCCGCTCTTGCCCGCACCGAAGACGGCCACGGCCCGGCCCGACAGCGTTGGCAGGAAATTCAGGCCGGGCCCCCTTCAGCGCAGCTTCAGCGTGAGCAGGGCCACGCCGCAGCAGAGGATGGAGACAATCCAGAAGCGGACGATGATTTTCGGCTCGCTCAACCCTTTCAACTCGAAGTGGTGGTGCACCGGGGCCATGCGGAAGACACGCCGGCCGGTGAGGCGAAAGCTGGCCACCTGAATCATCACCGACAGCAACTCGGCCAGAAAGACGCCGAGGATGAAGGCCGACGTCACCTCCTGCTTGCTGAGGACGGCCAGGCCACCCAGCGCCCCGCCCAGGGCCAACGAGCCGACGTCCCCCATGAAGACGGAGGCCGGGTAGGCGTTGAACCAGAGGAAGGCAATGCCCGCCCCGACGATGCTGGCGCAGAAGACGGCCAGCTCCGCGCCGCCCACCACCTGCGGCACCCCCAAGTAGCGCCACAGGGGGACGCTCACCAGCTTCTGCCCACCCCCGGCGGCGGCCACCAGGTCCGCCAGGTACAACCCGCTGCCGGCGACGTAACAGAAGATGGCGAAGGTGAGCGCCGCGACGATGGTGGGGACGATGGCCAAGCCATCCAGGCCGTCGGTGAGGTTGACGGCATTGGAGGCGCCCACCACCACCACCCAGGCAAACAGCAGGTAGCCCCAGCCGAGCTCCAGGTTGAAGTGCCGGGTGGGGACGAAGGGCAGCGTCAGACGTGTGTCCACCAGAAGGTGCGGCGAGCCACCGTGCCAGGTGCAGAGGATTCCAAACACCCCCACCACGAAGAACAGCGTCTGCAGCAGCAGCTTCTTGCGCGGGGCGAGCCCCTTGGAGTTTCGCTTCGACAGTTTGAGCCAGTCATCCAGAAAGCCGATGAAGCCGAAGCCCAGCGTCCACAGCAGCGCCAGCCAGATGACCCGTTCGCGCAAGTCCGCAAACAGCAGGGTGGCCAGGGCGACGCACAGCAGGATGAGGGCCCCGCCCATGGTGGGGGTGCCCTTCTTCATCTGGTGCCGGTCCGGGGTGTCCTCTCGGACGTTGTTGGCTTCCCCTTGGGTGGCGCGCAGCTGGGCGATGAAGCGGCGCCCGAAGAGGAGGCCAATCAAGAGCGCCGCCACCCCCGCCGCCACCAGCCGGAAGGTGGGGTAGCGCAGGAAGTTGAGGAAGCGCCCGGCATGGGTGTCCTTGAAGGCCTCGTAGAGGAGAAAGAGCATGCTTCAGTGCCCGGCGGCCGCAGCCGCCCCGGTGAGTCGCTCCACCAGCCGCTCCATGTGCATGCCCCTGCTTCCCTTCACCAAGACGACGTCCCCTGGCCGCAAGCGCGGCTGGAGCCAGTTCCACAATGGCTCCACTTCCATGAAGCGTGCCGACTCCGGCCCCTCCCCGGCGGCCGCCGCGGCCGAGCTCCGCGGTCCGAGAAATGCCCGGACGGTGGCCAGCTTCGCGGCCACTTCGACCATCTGACGGTGTTCCAGGGCCTCCCCGGGGCCGAGTTCCAGCATGTCCCCGAGGATGGCCACCACCCGTCCGGCGCCGGCCAGCTCCCGGGCCGTCTGCAGTGCAGCCGTCACCGAGGCCGGGTTGGCATTGTAGCAGTCGTCCAGCACCGTCAGGCCGCCCGGGGCCTCGACCACACTGAGGCGGCGGGCGGTGGGCCGGGCCCGGGTGAGGCCTTCGGCGCAGGCCTCCGCGGCAATGCCCAGCGCCCGGGCCAGGGCGAAGGCGGCGGCGGCGTTGAGGGCGTTGTGCCCCCCGACAAAGCCGAGCGCCACGGCGAAGGTGCGGCCATCCGACCGCAGGACGACTTCCTGGCCGGCGCGGCCGAGGAGCCGCGTCCCCTCCAGGCAGACATCCGCGTGGGGGTCTCGCCCGAAGGTGAGCCAGCGCGCCGGCGACGCCTTGGCCTGCTCCACCACCAGCGCCTCGTCGAGATTCACCACCGCGGTGGCCGTGGCAGCCAGCCCGGAAAACAGCTCTCCCTCCGCCGCGGCCACCCCGGCCAGGCTGCCGAGGCCCTGAAGGTGCTCCGGCTGGATGGTGGTGAGGACGCCGGCGTCGGGCTCGGCCAGGGCCACCAGCCGCCCCATCTCCCCGGGCGCATTCATGCCCAGCTCCACCACCGCGGCGCGGTGCTCGGCGCCCAGACGCAACAGAGTCAGCGGCAGGCCCACTTCGTTGTTGAGGTTGCCTTCCGTCTTCAGGGCAGGGCCCGCGGCGCTGAGGATGCTGCCCACCATCTCCTTGGTGGTGGTTTTCCCGTTGCTGCCGCCGACCGCGCCCAGCGGCAGCCGGAAGCGCCGCCGGTGAAAGCGCGCCAGCGCGCCAAGGCCGCGCAGCGTGTCGGCCACGGCGAAGAGGCCGACGCCCGCCGGGACGGCCGGCAGGGCCTTGCCCCGGCGCACCACCGCCCCGCCGGCACCGCGGGCGGCCGCCTCGGCCAGAAAGGTGTGCCCGTCGAAGCGCGCGCCTTCCAAGGCCACGAACAGGGCGCCTGGCAGAAGCGTGCGGGAGTCCGTCGAGACGGAAGAAAAGACGGACGCCGCTGGCGCGGCAAGCACCTCCGCCGAGGTCGCCTCGAGGATGTCAGCCGGGGTGAACGACGCCACCGAGCCGTCCACCGCCCTAGGCCGGTCCCGGCTTCCCGAGGGCCGTCCGGGTCTCGGCGACGTCGTCGAAGGGCAGTCGCTCCGCGCCAACTTCCTGGTACGTCTCGTGCCCCTTGCCGGCGACGAGGATGACGTCCTCCGGCCGGGCCAGCGACGCGGCCGTCTCCAGCGCCGTGCGCCGGTCCGCCTCCACCAGGTAGCCGCGCTCTCCACTACGCGCCTTGCCGGCGCTAATGCGCCGCAGCCCACCCTTCTCCAGCCCGGGGGTGATTTGGGAAATAATCTCGCTCGGGTCCTCGGTGCGCGGGTTGTCGCTGGTCACCACCGCCAGGTCGGCCCCCTCCCCCACCACCTGGCCCATGAGGGGCCGCTTGCCTTTGTCCCGGTCGCCGCCGCAGCCGAAGACGGCGATGACGCGTCCCTTGGCCATGGCCCGCGCCGCCTCCAGCGCGCGACGGAGGGCGTCGTCGGTGTGGGCGTAGTCCACCAGGGCCACCCGGCCACTGTCCTCCACACGCTCCATGCGTCCGGGGACGCGCTTGACGCGCTCAATCCCCTCCTGCACGTCCCGGCGGCCAAAGCCCGCCCCCAGGGCCATGCCCGCCGCGGCCAGGATGTTCTCCAGGTTGTGCGGCCCGAGCAGCGACGACTGCACCTGGATGTCCCCGGCCGGCGTCTTCAGCGTGGCCTTGATGCCGTTGAGGCCGAGCTCGACGCCGGCCGCTGAGATTTCCCCCGTCCCGGTGCGACTGAATTTCCACGCCATGCGCCGGGCGTTGCGAACTTCGTTGTAGATGCGCGCCGCGTAGGTGTCGTCCCCGTTCACCACCGCCACCCCGCCCGGGGAGAGGTTGTCGCTGAAGAGCTTGCGCTTGGCCTGGAAGTACGCCTCCATGTCCGCGTGGTAGTCGAGGTGGTCGCGCGACAGGTTGGTGAAGCCGGCCGCACGGAAGGTGAGGCCATGCACGCGCTCCTGGTCCAGCGCGTGGCTGGAGACCTCCATCACCACCGTGTCGGTCCCCGCATCCAGCATCTCCCGGAAGAGGCCATGCAGCGCCAGCGCGTCGGGCGTGGTGTGCGGCGACTGCTGGGTGCGGCCAGCGAAGCGCACCTCGATGGTGCCGATGCGGCCCACCGCGGCGCCGCCCGCCGAGCAGATGGATTCGAGCAGGTAGGCGGTGGTCGTCTTTCCGTTGGTGCCGGTGACGCCGAGGAGCATCAACTCACTGGCCGGTCGCCGGTAGAAGTTGGCTGCCACCTCCGCCAGCGCGCGCCGTGCGGAGGGCACCTTGAGGACGGGGAGGTCGGCGACCACCGCGCGCTCGGCCAGCACCGCCACCGCGCCGTTGGCCTTGGCCTGGGCAACGAAGGCCGCGCCGTCATGGGTCGCCCCGGCCAACGCGACGAAGAGGTCTCCTGGGCGGACTTTCCGACTGTCGTGCGCAACCCCGGTGACGTCCAGCACGGCCCGCGAGCCGGACAGCTGCTCTGCCCCCACACCTGCCAACACATCTGTCAACTTCATCAGGGATTCCTAGTCTCCGGCGGCGGTGGACATCTCGAGAGTCACCCGCGCACCCTTGGCCACCCGGGCCCCGGGCGCCGGGCTCTGCGCCACCACGCGCCCACTTCCTAACAGCCGCGGCTCGAGGGCCAACGACAGAAGGCGCGCCACCGCCTCCCGGCCCACCCGTCCCTGGACGTCGGGAACGGCGACGGCCCCGGGCTGGAGGCGCTCGGTGAGCGTCTCTCCCGGGGTCGCCCCCCCCTTTACCTGCACTGGAGGCGCTATGGGGAGGGTTTTTGGGGGCTCCGGGGCCCGGGCCACCGGGTGGGCCCCCCGCGAGGGTGGCACCCCCAGGCCCGGCAAGGCCGCCGCGGCAATCGCCTTGAAGGCCGGTGCGGCCACCATCCCGCCGTAGACGTCCGTCTTGGGCTCGTCGATGACCACCAGCACCACCAGCCGCGGGCTCTCCGCGGGCACCATGCCAACGAAGCTGGCGATGCGCCGCTCGGAGTAGCCGCCGGCTAGCGGGTCCGGCTTCTGCGCCGTGCCGGTCTTGCCGGCCACGCGGTAGTCGTCCATGTGCGCGCGGCTACCCGTCCCCTCCTTCTCCACCACGCCCTCCAGCATCGTCACCACCGAGCGGGCCACCTTCTCCGACACCACCCGCCGCACCTCGGTGGGCTGGTTCTCCAGCAGCACCACCCCGTCCGGGTCGGTCACCCGCGCTACCAGGTAAGGCCGCATGAGGATGCCGCCGTTGGCCAGCGCCCCGAAGGCGGCGGCCACCTGCACCGCGGTGGCGCTCACCCCTTGGCCGAAAGACTGGGTGGCCAGGGTCACCTCCGCCCGCGGGTAGGGGACGCTGCCCCGCCCCTCGCCAGGCAGGGCCAGGCCCGAGCGGTCCCCGAAGCCGAACTGCCGCAGGGTACGCACCATCCCCTCGCGGCCGAGCTTCTGTGCCACCTTGGCCATGCAGATGTTGGAGGAGACCTGAAGAATCTTGGGCAGCGCCAGCCAGCCGTGGCTGTGGGTGTCGTGGATGACGTGCTTGCCCACCTCCCAAGCCCCGTTCTCGCAGAAGAAGGCCTCATCGGCGCGCACCGCGCCCGACTCCAGGGCGCCGGCGGCGACGAAGGCCTTGAAGGTGCTGCCCGGCTCAAAGACGTCCAGCGCGGCGCGGTCCCGCAGGATGGAGGCTGGCACGGCCGTCGGGGAGTTGGGGTTGAAGCGCGGGGCGTGCGCCACGGCGAGGAGCTCGCCGGTCCGCGGGTCCAGTGCCACCACCATGCCGCTGGGGGCCTCGCTCTCCGCCACCGCCTGGTCGAGCACCTTCTCGGCCGTGTACTGCAGCGTCCGGTCCAGGGTGAGGGTGACGTTGGCTCCCTCGCGAGCGCGTGTGGCCGGGGCGCCGTCGAGAAGGACGTTGCGCCCGCGCGCATCGCGGATGCCCTCCACCTTGCTTCCGGTGCCGGTCAGTTCCTCTTCGAAGGCCAGCTCCAGTCCTTCCAGGCCCTGGCCGTCCTTGCCCACCACGCCCAGCACCTGCGCGGCGAGTTCCTTCTGGGGGTAGAAGCGCTTGGGTTCCTTGGTGATGCCGAGGCCCGGCACCCCCAGCGCCCGGGCCGCCGCCAGCTCCTGAGGCGTCACCTGGCGCTTCACCCAGGCGAAGCGGCGGGCCCGCGACAGCCGCGCGGTGAGTTCCGCGGCGTCCAGGTGCAACACCCGGGCGAGGTCGACGCTGGCGCGGCCCTGGTCCCCCAGCTGCGAGGGGTCCACCCACAGTGAGTCCACCTCGACGCTGGAGGCGAGGCTGACGCCGCGCCGGTCGAGAATCTCCCCCGCCGCGCTGGGACCTCCATCTCGCGCGAGGACTGGTCGGTGGCCATCAGTCCCAACTGTGCGGACTGGATGACTTGCAGCTGCACCGCCCGGCCCAGCGCCAGGGCCAGGCCGATGAAGAGCAGGCCGCCCATCATCGCCACCCGCAGCCGGACCCAGCGGGTGGCGGCTTCCCCGCTGGTGCGCGGGGCGCTGTAGCTTCCTGCGGCCATGGGCTTCAGGGACGCCCGGCGACGGCCACCGGACGGGGCAGGGCCGGGCGCTGCGCTGGTCGCGACAGCACAGTGACCGAGCCCGGGACCGGGGGCGCCAGGCCGAGGGCGTCCTTGGCCAGTTTTTCCAGGCGTGCGGAGCGTTTCAGGGTGCCCAGCTCCAGCCGCAGCCGGTCGTTTTCCATGGTGAGAGAGCGGTTCTCTGCCTCCAGGTGGCTCAGCGTGTAGCCGGTGTCCACCACCTCGGTGCGGGCGGCGACATGGAGAATGCCCACTGCGGCCAAAAGGGCCGCCACGGCCGCGCCGGGCAGCAGCTGGCGGAGCACGACGCCCAGGCTTGGCCGACGACGGGGGGGCCGCTTCACGACAGGCGCTCCACCGCGCGCAGCCGCGCGCTGCGGGACCGCGGGTTTCGCTCCACCTCGGCGGCGGAGGCCTTCACCGCCCTGCGGGTGAGGGGCCGGAAGTGGCCCCCGGCGCCACAGACGCACACCGGAAGCCCCGGCGGACAGGTGCACCGTCCTTCCAGGGCGCGGAAGGCCTGCTTCACCCGCCGGTCCTCCAGGCTGTGGAAGCTGATGATGGCGGCCCGTCCCCCCAAGGAGAGCAGCCGCGGGAGGGCCTCCAGCAGGCGGTCCAGCGCCCCCAGCTCGTCGTTGACCCAGATGCGCAGGGCCTGGAAGGTGCGGGTGGCGACATGCAGGCGCTCGGGCCACGCGCGGCGCGGGACCGCGCGTTTCACCGCCTCCACCGCGGCGGCGGTGGTGGTGGGCTGGGCGGCCTTCAGGGCGCGGGCGATGGGCCCGGCGAAGGGCTCCTCGCCCAACTCCCGCAGCACCCGGGCCAGAGTGGCCTCCCCCGCGGCGGCGATGGCCTGGGCGGCGGTTTGGCCCGCTTGCCCCATGCGCATGTCCAGCGGGCCGTCACCCTGGAAGGAAAAGCCACGGGCCGGGTCGTCGAGTTGCGGGCTACTCACCCCGAGGTCCGCCAGCACGCCATCCACCGGCAGGAGGCCCAAAGGGCCCAGCAGCGCCTCCAGCTCACCGGCGTTGCCCAATAGCGCCCGGAAGGCGGCGCGCCCACCCAGCCGTGCGGTGGCCGCAGCCACTGCCGCCGGGTCCCGGTCCACGCCGATGACGGTCGCGCCGCGGTCGAGTAGCGCCTCGGCATGGCCGCCCCCGCCGAGTGTGGCGTCGACAATCGTCCGTCCCGCTGTCGGTGCAAGCACGTCCACCACCTCATCGCGAAGCACCGTCTGGTGCGCGTACGCCACGCCGCCTGGGCCTAAGCACCCTCGAAAGGGCTGGTCATCGCGGCACGGGCGTCGCTCGCATCGCGGAACACCTCGAAGGCCCCGTGGGCGCCCCCGGCCCGGAGCACCGCTTGCAGGTAGGGCGACAGGCCGCACACCTTGAGGTCCCCGCCGGCGCGCCGGAAGGCGTCGGCGCGGGCCACCAGCGCCGGCACGCCGCGGTAGTCGAGGTGCTCCACGGCCGCGAAGTCGAGTAGCACCCAGACGCACGACTGGTCGAACAGCCGGATGAGACGGTCGCCGAGCTCACTGAGCGCGGCCTGGTCCAGCTCCCCGCGCAGGCCGAGGGTGGTGTGGCGCAGTCGCAGCCGCGACCTGGACCGAAAACTCCCCGCTGCCTTTTTGGCGACCTCGTTCACGTCTGCTCCTTGCTGTGGCGCAACTCGGTAAGCACGCGCATCACGTCCTGGGATTCCGCCCCCGCCCGGGCCTCGGCCTGGGCCTGGGCCCAGCCCTCGTGGCTCCACAACTCGATGACGCGCACCATCCCCGCCCACACCACGTCCTTCTCCAGCTGCGCGTAGGTGCGCAGCGACGGCGGGATGAGCAGCCGGCCCAGGCGGTCCAGCGGGCACTCCTGGGCCGGCGCGACGTACAGGCGCATCAACGTCTTCACTCCCGGCTCCATGGGGTTTCTGTCCGCCAGCGACGCCTCCAGCCGCTCCCACTCCCGCACCGGGTAGGCGTGCAGGCACTTGTCCAGGGCTGTGGTGAGGATGAGGCGGTCGTCGTAGCTGCCGAGCAGCGTCTCCCGCAGGCGCGCCGGAAGGCTGGTCCGCCCCTTCGCGTCGATTTGATGGTCGAAGACGCCCCGAAACACGGTGCACGGCCCGTCCTGGGATGGGAGTGTACGGCTGATCCGCTGCTTACCACTTCTTACCACTCCCGGCCAAAACCAAGAAACCCCTCCCCAATCCCGGACCTTGTCTTTCGCCCGCAATCACGCGAGCTTGAAAAGTTATGGAACCCGTGCGGCTCCGCGTTTCCTACCGGAGCCCCACCTCTCTGTTGCAGGCCTTCACCCGGAGCGTCGGGAAGGGGGGCGTCAGCCTGCCCAGCAAGAAGCCCCTCGAGCGCGGGACGCGCTTCGTCTTTGAGCTGGTGGCCCCGGACGTACCGGAACCGGTGGAGGTGATGGGGGAGGTGGTGGAGGTGCGGGCAGCGGCCAATGGCGAGTACGTGCTGGGCATCCGCTACCTGCCCGGGCGCAGCCGGCGCGGGCTGGACGCGGTGCTCAGCCGCCTCTTCGAGTTGCACCGCGATGAGCAGGTGCGCCGCTACCCGCGCGTGCCGGTGCACCTGCGGGCCCAGGAGAACTCCGGCCTGGTGACGGTGTGGAGCGTCCGGGACCTCTCCCGCGGAGGCGCTGGGGTGGAGCTGGAAGCCGGGGACTTGCCGTCCCGGGCACAGATGGGTTCCCCCGTGCTCCTCGAAGTGTGGCTCGACACGGGCAGCATCCTTCTGCACGGCGAGGTGGTGTGGATGACGGCCGGGAGCGCCCGGCCACGCATGCCCCCGGCGCTCGGCGTCAGCTTCGGACGTCTGCTGCCGGACACGCTGCGCGCCCTCGACCGGGTGCTGGTGCTGGACGGCTTTCCCGCCGGGCCCTGGAAGGCGGAGCTGCGCTTCGGGCTGCACGCCGTCGAGCGCATGCCGTAGCGCGCCGCCCCCGGGGGGGGACGCCGCCCGCCTGCCCCGGGGGCGACCGCCGGCCTTCCGCCGGCGCGAGTGTCGAAATCAGCCCCCCGCCTGCGTCGTGGGGGCAATCTCGGATGGACCGAGAGCCACAGCAAGGAGTCACCACATGCAATACATGCTTCTCATCTACGGCGACGAGCGGGTGTGGACGAAGCTGCCCCCCGGCCAACTCAACTCCATGTACGCGGACTACATGAAGTACAGCCAGGCGCTGGTCGACGCCGGCGTCATGCGCGGCGGCTCGGAACTCAAGCCGACGTCGGCCGCCACCACTGTCCGGGTCCGCAACGGCAAGGTGACGACGGTGGACGGGCCCTTCGCCGAGACGAAGGAACAGCTTGGCGGCTACTACGTCATCGAAGTGCCCAACCTCGAGAAGGCGCTCGAGTGGGCCGCCAAGTGCCCGGGGGCACTGACCGGCTCGATGGAAGTGCGGCCCCTGCCGGACCGGACGAAAAGCTAGGGCCCGTGCTCGACCGCCTCATCGACGAAGTCTTCCGGCGCGAGAGCGGTCGGGTGCTGGCCGCGCTCATCCGCACCACCGGGGACTTTGAATTGGCCGAGGACGCCCTGCAGGAGGCTTGCGCCCGCGCGGCCTCCCGCTGGCCCAAGGACGGGCTGCCCGAACGCCCCGGGGCCTGGCTCACCACCGTCGCCCGCCGGTGCGCGGTGGACCTTTTGCGCAGGCGGCGGTCGAGCACCCTGGCGGCGACGGAGCTGGCCGGGGAAGCGGCGGTGGCGGCCGAGCCCGAGGAGGACCCGGCCGCCATCTCCGGCGTCGAGGATGACCGGCTACGCCTCCTCTTCACCTGCTGCCACCCGGCGCTGGCGCAGCCGGCCCAGGTGGCCCTGGCCCTGCGGACGCTGTGCGGGCTGTCCACGCGCGAGATTGCCCGCGCCTTCGTCGAGCCCGAATCCACCGCCGCGCAGCGCCTGGTGCGGGCCAAGCGGAAGATTCGCGACGCGGCCATTCCCTACGAAGTTCCCCGCCCGGACGTCTTCCCGGAACGGCTGGAGGCCGTCCTGGCGGTGGTGTACCTCGTCTTCAACGAGGGCTACGCCTCCACGGAGCAGGAGCGCCTGGTGCGCCCGGACCTGTGCACCGAGGCCATCCGGCTGGGGCGTCTTTTGGTGGAGTTGCTTCCCCAGGAGCCCGAGGCCCGGGGCCTCCTCGCCCTCATGCTTTTGCACGACGCGCGGCGCGAAGCCCGCCTCGGGGCGGATGGGGTGCTGGTGCCGCTGGAGGAGCAGGACAGGACGCGCTGGGACAGAGCCGCCATCGCCGAGGGGACGGCGCTGCTCGACGAGGCCGTCGCCAGCCGACGGCCGGGGCCCTACCAGCTGCAGGCGGCCGTCGCCGCCCTGCACGCCGGCGCCGCGCGTGCCGAGGACACGGACTGGCAGCAGATTGCCATCCTCTACGGCGCGCTCCTGCGCTTTCTGCCGACGCCGGTGGTGGAATTGAACGCCGCCGTCGCCTTGGCCATGGCCGAGGGCCCGGAGCAGGGCCTGGCCTGGATGGACCGCCTCAGCAGCCGCGAGGAATTGTCCGGCTACCACCTGCTGCCGGCGGCCCGCGCCGACTTGCTGCGGCGCGCCGGACGGCTGTCCGAGGCCCGCGCCGCCTACACGGCCGCCCTGGCGCTGGTCCGCAACCCGGCCGAGCGCCTGTACCTCGAGCGCCGGCTTCGCTCCCTGGGCTGAATTCGCCGGGCGGGCCCCACACCGGAGTAACCTTCCAGAAGGCCCATGTCCCCGGCTACCCCACCGCCCCTGCCCTCTGCCCCGGCGGCAGCCCGACGGCCATGGTTTGTCCGCGGCCTGGTGTGGTGGGTGCTGTTCGTGGCCGTCCTGGTGGTGGCCGTCCACGAGTGCAGCTGAACGGCCCGCGCCCTGCCCTTTACTTTCCGGGGGCGCCAGCCACCGCTTCGGGCGCGTTCCACCAGCCGCCGCCCAGCGCCACGTACAGCGCCACCGTGTCCTGCAGCCGCTGGGTCTTGGCCTGGATGTAGCCCAGCTGCGACTGCAGGGCCTGGGTGTCGGCCAGCAGCACCTGGAGGTAGGTGGCCACGCCGCTCTCGTAGTTGGCCTGGATGAGGCGCAGCGCCTCCGTCGAGGACTGGACGGCCCGGAGTCTGCGCCTGCACCGTCTCGGCGTCGTGGCCGAGGGCGCGCAGGGTGTCGGCCACCTGCTCGAAGGCCGACGAGCACCGTCTGGCGGTAGGTGGCGGCGGCCAGGTCGCGCGCGTCGATGGCGGCCTTGCGCTGGTAGTACAGGGTGCCGCCGTGGAAGAGGGGCTGCGTCAGGCCGGCGGCCAGGCTCCAGAAGCCGCTGGCGGCGGAGAACAGCTGCGTGCCGTCGGCGCTGGCCAGGCCGAGGCTAGCGCTCAGGGTGAGGTTGGGCAGCATCGCCGCCGTCGTCACGCCGATCTGCGCGTTCGCGCTGTGCAGCTGCGCCTCTGCCGTCAGGACGTCCGGCCGCTGCCGGACCAGCTCCGACGGCAGGGACAGGGGTACTTCGCTCGGCAGGGTGAAGTCGGCGAGCGCGAAGGGGGCCTGCTTCCAGTCCGCGGGCGTGCGGCCCAGCCAGCGCGGCGAGCAAGTCCTGGGTCTCGTCGATCTTCTGGCGCGAGCGGCGGCAGGGTGGCCTCGGTGCTGGCCAGCTGGTCTCCAGCGTCAACGCCGTGGCGTAGGGGACGATGCCGGCTTCGGCCTGGGTGCGCGGTGATGCGCCAGCTGCTCCTCTCGAAAGCCGCAGCAGCTCCTCGGTGGCCTGCGATCTGGTCCCGGTACGCCGGCCTGGGCGATGACCGCGTTCACCACGTTGCTCGCCAGCATCAGGTAGGTGCCGAACAGCGTGTAGCGCTGCGCCTCGACCTGGCGCGACGAGGGCCTCCACCTGCCGCCGCTCGCCGCCCCAGATGTCGAGGGTGTAGCTGACGCTGCCGGACAGCGTGAAGAGGTTGAAGGTGGTGCTGGGCAGCTTCTGGCCCAGCTGCTGCGGGTTGTACTGCTGCCGCGATACGCCCGGCCTGCGCGTCGAGCTGCGGGAAGAAGACGCCGTAGCCGGCCCGCAGGTTGTCCTCGCTTCGGCGCAGGCTCGCCTGTGCCGCCTCGACGGTGGGGTTGTGGGCGATGGCCTCCGCCACGACCGCGTCGAGCCGCGGGCAGCCGAACAGGCGCCACCAGTCGGCCTGCGAGTTTCTGCTGCACGGCGATGCGCTGCACCGTGCCATCGGCGGCCACGGTGGCCGTCTCGGTGGCTTCGGCTGAGTAGCCGGCGTCCGGCGGAGCCTCCGGGCGCACGAAGTTGGGCCCGACGGCACAGCCCGCCCCCAAGACCAGCAGTGCCGCCAGCCAAGGGCGGCTGCTGGCCCCGACGAAGACACTGACGCTTTCCTTGTCGCCGACGTAGACGTCCACCAGCTGACCCGGGAACACCTCGACGCCCGGCGGCGGCGCGAAGCGGAAGATGACCGGCAGCACGCGCACATCCACCTTCTCGGTGCGCTGCGTTGGAGAGCTGGATTTTCGGCGAGACGTACGGCTGCATCCGGACGAACTCGAGCGGCACGCTGATGCTGGTTCCGCGGATGAACATCTGCGCGTGCGATTTCCCCCGGCGGCGGGAGCCGCGGAATGAGGATCTCGTCGATGTAGCAGCGCACGGCGAGGTACCCCTCGGAGCCGGCGCCCGACCCCGTCCCCATCACCACCACCGGTCCGAAGCCTTGGGTGTAGGTGTCGTAGGCGCCCTGCGGGGAGACGTAGCTGCCCACCGCCGTCGAGATGGACAGCACCGACGCCGTCGAGGGGGCGCCGCAGCGTGTACTTGGCGAGCAGCGCGCTGGCCGAGGCCACCGCCTTGGTGAGCGCCTCGTACTGCTTCTCCTGGTTGTGGATGTCGAAGACCCAGGCGCCGGCCCTCGTCAGCTCGTACTGCCGTGGGCCACCTCGAGGTTCGCCTTCGCCACCTGGGCCGCGTTCTTCGCATTGTCGTAGGCGTCCTTGCTCACCGACTTGGGCTCGAGCTCGAAGGAGTGCGTCTGCTTGTCGAGTTGGTCCTGCGACGTCTTGAGGTTGGCGGCGGCCAGCTCGACCTGTGCGCGCGCGACCTCCAGGGTCTCCTTGCGGGGCTGAGCCTTCAGCTCCTCGAGCACCGCCCGGGCCGCCTCGGCCTGCGACTCAAGCTGCTCGACGGCGGCCCGCTGCACCGAGTCGTCGAGGTGCAAGAGCGGCGCGCCCTGCGTCACCCGCTCGCCCTCGGCGACCAGGATGTGCGTCACCACCCCGGCACCTCGGGGTAGATGTTCGTGTTCTCGCCGTTCGCCTGGTAGCTCTCGATGATTCCGTTGGCGTAGATGCCCTGCGCGAAACGGGTTGGGCGCCGGGTTGAAGACCGGCGGCAGCGGCTTGCTTGGGCGCCGCGTAGACGATAGGCGCTGACGATGCCCCCCGCAATCCCGAGGACCACCAGCACGAAGATGATCTTGTTACGCATGGGCACCGCCCTTCTCACTTCCGATGAGACGACCGTCTTCCATCTTCAGGATGCGGTCCGCGTACTCGTAGATGCGGTCGTCGTGCGTGACGATGAGGATGCAGCGCTGGTCGTTGAGCACCTGCGTCCGCACGAATTCGACGATCTTCCGGCCGGTGTCTCCGTCGAGCGAGGCGGTCGGCTCGTCGAAGATGAGGATGTCCGGCGCGCTGACGATGGCACGGGCGATGGCCACCCGCTGCTGCTCGCCACCGCTGAGCTTCGACGGCGGGAGGTTGGCTCGGTTGGCCAGACCGACGACCTCGAGGTACTGCAGCCCTTGCTTCAGCGAGTCATCCCAGTCGCGTCCCTTGAGGATGAGCGGGATGGCGACGTTCTCGACCGTCGTGAGCTCGGGAACAGGTGGTAGTCCTGAAAGACGAACCCGACCTTGTGCAGCCGAAAGTCGGCGATGTGGTTCTCGTCGAGCGCCCAGACGTCGACGTCTTCGACGCGGACCGAGCCGGTGGTCGGCCGGAGAATGCCCGAGATCATGCTGAGCAGCGTCGTCTTGCCGCTCCCGGACGGCCCGACGATGTACAGCATCTCGTGGAAAGCGGCCTCGAAGCTGACGTCGTGGACGGCCTGGGTGCGCGTCTCGCCGCTCCCGAACCACTTGGTCAGCCCCTCGGCTTTGATGGCCACGCCCATCGTCAGCTCCGGAAGATGTCGAACGGCTCGATGCGCAGGACGCTTCGGACGGCGATGTAGCTGCAGAGGCGGCGATGACGAGCACCATGCCGAGCGCGAGCCCGAGGTTGCTGAAGGTGATGATCGAGGCGTAGTCGGGCACCCGGAGCTTGGCGAGCGCGATGAGCGAGCGCGCAGAGGCCGATGCCCAGCCCGTAGCCGGCGAGCGCCGTCGTCCCGGCCTGGAACAGGATCATGTAGACCAGCTCGCGCCCCTTGGCGCCGATGGCCTTGAGCGCGCCGAACTTCTCGAGGTTCTCGAGGACGAAGGTGTAGAAGGTCTGCCCGGAGATGGAGAGACCGACGACGAAGCTGATGACCGTCATGAGGAGCAGGTTGATGCCCATCCCGGTCCCGAACATGTACCAGTTGGTGATTTTGGTCGATGAACTCGTCCTCGGTGAGGACCTCGTAGCCGAGCTTCGCCACTTCCTGCTTGATGTCCGGGATGGCCGCATCGCTCGCCGGCTCGACGAGGATGTAGGAGATGGTGTAGCGCATCGACGGGATGTACTGAATGGCGCGGCTGAACGTCGTGTAGAGCGTCGGCATGCCGAACAGGCCGCTGGCCGGCACCTTGGCGATGCCGACGATGACGCCGCGGTTGTCGTTGATCTCGAACTCGGTCCCGATGCCGGGGTTCTCGAGCTTGGCGAACTCCTCGTCCTTGACGACGACGAAGCCGTTCTCCGCGTAGATGTCGTCGATTTTGCCCTGGAGCAGCTCCGGCCGCCCGAAGAGGCTGGTGTCGTCGAGGCCGAGGACGCGTGACCGCCTGGTAGGTACCGTCCTTGAGCCGGACCAGGCCCGCCCCGGAGTAGAGCGGCACCGCGTACTTCACCCCGTGGATGCTGCGGACGGCATCGAGCACGTAGTCCGGCATCGGGATGCTGGAGGCCACGTTGGTGACGGCCGCGGTCCATCACCCACATCTTGGCGCCCGGTGTTCGTCACCGTCGCGACGGCCTTCTTCATCATGCCCGCGAACATCGACGTCATCTGGATCATCAGGAAGACCGAGAAGGTGATTCCCATCAGCAGCGCGATGAACTTCCCCTTGTCGTTGACGAGAAGCTTGTAGGCGATGCGCAGGATGCCGCTCATACCGAAGCATGGGTCTTGCAGCGGCCATGCCGCGAGACGTCAGGACTGGCGCTGGTGCCCAGGGCGCGTGCCCCAGCAGGTGTCAAAGCGCGGCGCAGCTTCTGCGATGCCCAGGACGGCCGCGCATTTCCTGCAAGCGGGCAAGCGAGGGCGGCGGCGCGCCTTCAGCGCATTTAAGGCAGCGTGTACTCGAAGTCGTAGAAGTGCTGGCCGTCCACAATCCTCACGGACAGCTTCCCGACAATTCCGCGCAGCTGCCCCGAGCCGGAATCTGGCACCACGGTGATGCTGAGCTGCGGGCCGCCCGCGGTACTCATCGTGCCCGAATGCTGCAGGACGAAGCTGCCGGCCCGGCCATCCAGGGTGCCCGTGACGCGCTCGATGGCGACGTAGCCGGCCGAACCCTTCACGTCGGTGACGGCGGTCAGCATCTGGCCCTGCCCGGTTGCCTCGAGTGCCCCGCGGTAGTGCTTGTCGACGGAGAGCCGGCCCAGTGTCGCCCCCTCCGCCTTGTCCTCCGCCCCTTGGGGTACCAGCTTGACGTCGAATTTGCCGCTGACGTGCAGTGCCATGGTGCTCCTCGCAGCGGCCCCCTCCTTGGAGGCGGGCTCCTCGGCGCGCGCGGCAGAGCCTAGCCCGAAGCCCCATGCCACCAGGCTCACCGCCAATCCGTGTCGCCCTGTCATCTTCTCTCCCGCGCCTTGCCGGTGGGGGCCAGGAGGTCCTTCCCGCCGCCATGCGGTCAGCCTTAGTCGGCTGGCAGCGGGCCGGTCTTGTAAAAACACGACGCGCGCTTACGCTTCGCTTCGCCGTGAGCCGCCTCCCACTCAACGCGCCCCGGGGAATCCTCTCTCGGCCAGGTGCCGTGCCAGGGCTCCACCACGAGCGCTTTGCCCCCGCGCCCAGCCTGGAACCGTTCATCGCCCACTACTGGACCGTGCGCTGGGACCTTCAAGCCCGGCCCCCCTTCGTCGCCGAGACCCTGCCCCACCCGTGCGTGCACCTCCTCTTCGAAGAGGGTTCTGCCCAGGTGGCCGGGGTGTCGACGAAACTCTTCCGGCGGCAGCTGCAGGGCCGTGGCCGCGTCTTCGGCATCAAATTCCGCCCGGCCGCGTTCTATCCCGTCCTGAGGGCGCCGCTGTCCAGCCTGCGCGACCGCGTCCTGCCGCTGGCGGCCCTCGTCGGCCAACCCGGCCCAGCCCTCGGCCGCGAGCTGCAGCAGCAGCCGGACGTCCGGCGCTGCGTGGCTTTGGCGGAGGCCTTTCTGCACCAATGGCTGCCGCCCATGCCTGCCGCGGTCGCCGCGCTGCGGGACCTGGTGGAGCGACTCGCCACGGACACGGCCATCACCCGGGTCGAGCAGGCTGCGGCGCTGGCCGGCGTCGACGTCCGCAGCTTGCAGCGGCGTTTCCGGACCGCCGTCGGGGTGAGCCCGAAGTGGGTCATCCAGCGCTACCGGCTGCACGAGGCCACCGAGCGGCTGGCCCAAGGCAGCACGAAGGACCTCGCGCGCCTGGCCCTGGAGCTCGGCTACTGTGACCAGCCGCACTTCATCCGCAGCTTCAAGGCCGTCACCGGCCGGGCACCGGGCCAGCACGTGGCAGGGACGCGGCCAGCCCGTCCTGGCACGCCAGGGTAAGTCGCCGGCCGGGGCCCACCGGGGCCTCAGGCCACCGAGGCCGGGTAGCCCCCGGCGGACTCGATGGCCACCACCACCGTCTCCCGCAGCGTGGCGGGGGCGTACGGGCGGAACTGGATGAGGGGGGCAATCCGGGCCAGCTGCTGCTCCAGCGCCGCCCCCTCGGCACAGGCGCACAGCGCGCGCCGGGCCCGGTCCGTGCCACGGGCGTGGGCCTCGACGGCATAGGCCGTCGTCATCGCCATACGCACCGGGTCGGGCCCACCAGCGCCGGCCGCCTGGCGGGTGCGGGTGACCATGGAGTCCACCGCGTAGGCGTCGATGACGATGTCCGAGACGGTGCCCAGCACCTCCTGGTGCTTCTCCTGGTCCGTCCCGAAGGCTTCCACGGCGGCTTTGAGTGCCACCACCGCCAGCCACTTGAGAGCTTCGGCGGTGTGCGCAGCCGTTGCCAACGCGTCCCGGCCCGCCGGCGCAGGCCCGCTCTTGGACGAAAGGGCGCGCTCCACCGCCTCGGCGTGCGCAAACAGTGGTAGCGCTCCCTTGGCAGCGCGCTTGAGCAGCATGCCGGTCACCAGCATGCGGTTGATTTCGTTGGTGCCCTCGAAGATGCGGTTGATGCGCGCATCGCGGTAGGCCCGCTCCACCGGGTAATCCTCGATGAAGCCGGCGCCTCCGTGGATTTGCACCGCGTCGTCCACCACCAGGCCGAGGGCCTCGCTGCCGGCCACCTTGAGGATGGAGGCCTCCACGGCAAACTCCTCCTGGGCGGCGATGGTCTTGGCGTCGTAGTCGGCCGCGCTTCGGTCCTCGGATGCCAGGGCCGCGTCGATGAGTCCCGCCGTCCGGTAGCACATCGACTCCACCGCGTAGATGGCGCCGGCCATGCGCGCGAACTTCTCGCGCAGCAGAGGAAACTTGCCCACCGGGGTGTTGAATTGCTTCCGCTCGGCGGCGAAGCGCACGGCATTCTGCAGCTGCTGCTTCATCCCGCCCAGGACGGCCGCTCCCAATTTGAGGCGGCCGAGGTTGAGGATGTTGAACGCAATCTTGTGCCCCTTGCCAATCTCGCCGAGGACGTTCTCCACCGGGATGCGCGCGTCCTCGAAGTAGAGCGGGCAGGTGGAGGAGCCCCGGATGCCCATCTTGTGTTCCTCCGGGCCCACGGTGAATCCCGGCGCGCCCCGTTCCACGACGAAGCCGGTGAACTTCTCGCCCTCCACCTTGGCGAAGACGATGAAGACGTCGGCGAAGGCGGCGTTGGTGATGTACAGCTTGCTGCCGTTGAGGACCCACCACTTCCCGTCGGCCGACTTGACCGCCTTCGTCTTCGCCCCCAGCGCGTCCGAGCCACTGCCCTGTTCGGTGAGTGCGTAGGCGGCCACCTTCTCACCGGTTGCCAGCCCCGGCAGCCACTTGCGCTTCTGCTCGGCGGTGCCAAACCAGGCGATGGGCAGCGTCCCAATTCCGGTGTGCGCGCTGAAGGTGACGCTCCAGCTGCCATTCAGCCCGTTGGCGTCGGCCACCAGCATCGACGTCGTCTTCTCCGCCTGCAGGCCCCCATAGGCCTCCGGCAAGTCGAGCCCGAGGAGCCCGAGCTCTCCGGCCTGGCGCAACAGGGATTTCAACAGCGCGTTGTCCTTGGCCTCGATGGCGGCGGCCTTCGGCAGCACCTGCTCGCGGCAGAATTGCAGCGCCGTCCTGAAGTACAGCCGCTGCTCCTCGCTGAAGGACTCGGGCGTGGTGAGGCGCCGGTGCCCTACCTCCTCGAGGAGAAAGCCTCCTCCCTGGGCGGGGGCCTGCGACGGGGTGGGCTCAAGCACGGCAGCCATGGGGGCACCTCTGGCGGGGACTGACTTGGATGTCAATGCTGGCTCTTAACGCGAGGCAGGGGCCACGCGCCAGCCGGGAGGGCGCGGGTAGACCAGACAAAGCGACCCGAAGAGGGGCTGGTCCGGGGCCGCCCAGGCGGCGGTGAGGAGCGCGGCCGTCTCGCGCAGTTCGGTCGCAAACGAAGGCACCACACACAGGCCTTCTGCCTCCGGAAAGCGGCTCTTCATCCGCTGCAGCCCGGTGCGGGCCAGGGCCACGTCCAGCTGCCCTCCCCGCCGCGGGACGGTGGGCCCGTTGGCGTCCCCACCGGGCAGCTTGCCGACGTTGCTCACCAACTCCAGCCCATCTTGCCGCTGGATGATGCGCAGCGCCCCCGGCGCCGGAAGGTGGAGCCAGGCGTCGAAGGCCGGTGCGTCCCGCAGCGTCAGCAGGAAGGCCACCTGGCCGTTGGGGTGGAGGAGCCACGTCGGGACGGCCCCATCGTCCAGCGCCGCCAGCAGCGCGGCCACCTGGGCCAGGTAGGTGGTGGCGTCGGGGACGAGAAGCGCCGGCCGGTGGCCCACTGCCGCCAGCACGCGGGCGCGTCCTTCCGTGGTGTCGACGTCGAAGCGGCCGTCCGGAAGGTGCACCGCCGGGCCCTGCAAGGGAAGCCGGACCGCGCCCGCCGGGAGCGCGGGTCCCCACACCGCCGCCGGCTCCACGCGGTAGGCGGCCTCTCGTCCGGCGTCGGCCGGCGCGCTGGCCTGCAGCGGGAGAAGCGGCGCCGGTGCGAGTGTCTTGAGCGGCGGTGCTTTCGTCTGCTGACAGCCGAGGAGTCCCGCCACGCAGAGGAGACAGCGAAGACCCATACCTTGGCAGTGTAGGCGGTTGCCGCCGTTCCACCGCAAGCGGAACCGGCGCGACGACGCACACGGAATTCCGGGCGCTTGCTCGCGAGGCAACGCGCGCGCGGCGGCGCTCACGCACCGGCCGGCCGGGCACCCCGTGCCCTGCGTGTTACGCTTGGAGGGCATGCAGGAAACGCCCGTGCCGTTTGGCCGCTACCAGCTGCTGGAGCGCCTCGCCGTGGGCGGGATGGCGGAGCTTTATCGGGCGCGCAAGGTGGCCGCGGCGGGCGTCACCAAGGCGGTGGTGGTGAAGAAGATTCTTCCCGCCTTCGCCGGCCAGCGCGACTTCGTCCGGATGTTCATCAACGAGGCCCGCATTGCCGTCACGCTCAGCCACGGCAACATCGCCCAGGTGTTCGACTTCGGCGAGGTCGACGGCGAGTACTACCTGGCCATGGAGTACGTGCGGGGCCAGCCCCTGTCGAAGGTCATCCGGCGCGCGCACGCCCTGGGGCTGCCCTGGTTGCCGGAGGAATACGCCGTCTTCATCGCGCAGGAGATGAACAAAGGCCTGCAGTACGCGCACACCCGGACGGATGAGCTGCACCATCCGCTGCACATCATCCACCGCGACGTCTCCCCGCAAAACGTCATCATCGGCTACGAGGGGGAAGTCAAGCTGGTGGACTTCGGCATCGCCCGGGCGCGGGGGGCCACCGACTCGGAGCTGCGCGAGGGCGCGGTGAAGGGCAAGTACCCCTACTTCTCGCCGGAGCAGGCGCGCGGGGAGGAAGTCGACCTCCGCACCGACATCTACGCCACCGGCGTCGTGCTCTACCAGATGAGCTGCGGGCGCCTGCCCCACGAAGGGAAGATGGTGCAGACCATGCAGAGCATTCTGCGCGGCGACTTCCCCGCCCCGCGCACCCTCAATCCCGGCCTCTCGCCGGAACTCGAGCGAATTGTGCTCACCGCCATGGCCCCCACGGCCGACGGTCGCTACGCCAGCGCCGAGGCCTTCGGCCACGCGCTGGGCGAGCACCTGCACCAGGGCGGCGTCCGCGTTAGCAGCCGCTCGCTGGGAGAGTTGATGGCGTTCCTCTTTGAACCGGAGCTGCTGGCCGACGGCGTCCAGCTGCGCCAGGCGCGCCGGGTGCTGGAACTGGTTCCCACCTGGCGCCGCGGCGGTCGACCGCCAGCGCCCGATACCGACGCCGGGCACACCCTGTCTGCGCCCACCGCGCCGGCAGTGAACGCCGCCACCCTGCAGGTGCTGTCGCAGGCCCCAGCAGGCCCGGGGGCGGCAACGCCCGCGCCTGGCTCCAAGCGCCGGCCGGGCGGCGCCTGAGGAGGCGCCGCCTGGCGTTGGGGTCGCGACCGCCTCAGACAGAGGCGACTGACCGCAGGGTCCTCTGGCTAACCCATCGGAATTCGGTTGTCCGTGCCCCTGGCCTCGCCTTCGCAAGGCGGGGCAACAGGCATGGCCTTCGACGACGGCGCACACGCACTCCTGGACGTTTCCGCCCCCCGGCACCGCCCGGCGGCCCGTCGGCGCGGCTACGTCCTGGTGGTGGACGATGAGCCCCTCATCGGCGCCTCCGCCCGCCGCTTGCTGAGTCGCGAGCACGACGTGGTGGTGGTGCAGAGCGGCGAGTCGGCGCTCACCGCGCTGGACTCCCCGCGGCCCTTCGACGTCGTCCTGTGCGACCTGATGATGCCGGGCATGACGGGCATGGAGTTGCACCAGGCGCTCGCCCGGAGCCGGCCGCAGCTGGCCGAGCGGATGGTCTTCATCACCGGCGGCGCCTTCACCGAGGCGGCCGAGAGCTTCCTGGAACACGTCGCCAGCTACCGGATGGACAAGCCGTTTGACCCGCGCGCCCTGCAGGCGGTCGTCCGACAGTTGGTCGGCGATTAACAGCAGCGCCCTAGGCATGGCGGGCCCCGCAGGGATGGTGTAGGAACCCGGCCCCGCCATGTCAGACCAAGCGCCGCCCCTCAAGCTCGCCGTGGGCGATCGCGTGGTGTACCCGAACCAGGGCGTCTGCCGCGTCAGTAGCGTCGAGGTGAAGGAGGTGGCCGGACAGCGGCTCACCTTCGTCACCCTGCGCCGCGAAGAGGACGGTGCGGTGGTGATGGTCCCCGAGGCCAAGGTGCAGGCCATTGGGGTGCGCAAGGTGGCGGGAAGGCAGGAGGTGGAGCAGGTGGTGTCCTTCCTGCGCTCCGACAGCGACCGGGCCACGCTCGACTGGAAGCAACGGGCACGCACCAACGTGGAGCGGATGAGCCAGGGCGGCGTGCTCGGCCTGGCCGAGGTGGTGAAGGGGCTGGCGGTACTAAGCGAGCTG
This sequence comes from uncultured delta proteobacterium, assembly GCA_963760425.1. Taxonomy (GTDB): domain Bacteria; phylum Myxococcota; class Myxococcia; order Myxococcales; family Myxococcaceae; genus JADGRA01. The sequence continues at coordinate 75,042 of CAVXCY010000003.1, forward strand.
CGGCCATTGCCGACCAAGGAGCGCGAGCTCTACGACAGCGCGCGCCACCTGTTGGTGGCCGAGCTGGCGGCAGCCCTGGACGCCCCAGGCTGCGATGCCGAGGACACCTTCGACCTGGTGCTGTTTCCGCCCGGTCGCGAACGCCCCAAGCGCACCGTGGAGGAGTTCGCCCGGCCGCCGGACGAAGGCGACCTGGAGTCCCTGGGCGACGACATGCTGGACCTGGACGTGGACCTCGAGATTGCGCCGGAGGAAACCACGGCCGAGCCGGAGGCCGCCGAGGAGGAGACCGAGACGGCCGCGCCCGTCGTCGCGCACGCCAAGGCCAAGCCCACCAAGGCCGCGCCCAAGGGCAAGAGCGCGCCGGCCAAGCCCAAAGCCAAACCGGCCGCCAAGCCGAAGCCGGCGGCCAAGCCGAAGGGCAAGGGCAAGGGCAAGCCGGCTGCCAAGGCGAAGAAGGCCAGTGCGAAGGGAGGAAAGAAGCGGTGATTCGTGTCGTCACCCTTGACCCGCACGAGCCGGTGGCCGTGCAGCGGCTTTGCCGGCTTCTGTACCAAGCCTTCGGCGTGGGCTGCGACAGCGCCGGGGAGATGGAGCTGCCGGCCGGGCTGACGCCACCCTTCGACGCCGCGGCCCTCGTCCGCGCCGCCCCAGCGCCCAAACTGTACGCGGATGACCGGGTCCTCTACCTCACGGCGCGCCCACTCAAGGAACGCACCCTGGTCTCCGGGACAGCGCCGACGCACGGCTTCGCCGAGTATGGCGGCCAGCGCGCGCTCATCACCACGGTGGGCATCAAGGACCTAGAGGCATCGCTGAAGCTTGTGGCCCGCCACGCCATGCACCAGCTGGGGCACTGCTGGGACCTGCACCATTGCCTGGACCCGCGCTGCGCCATGTACCCGCCCTGGACTCCGTCGTTTGGTGCCGGGGACGCCATCTTCGACACCTTCTGCCGCGAGAAGAGCGAGCAGAAAATCCGCCTTGCCAAGTCCTGAGCCTGCTGCGCCGCGCCTGGCCGCCGCCCAAGGCGTGGGCTTCCTGGTGGTGGCCCTTTGGGGCTTGGGTTTCCAGCTCTGGCTACCCAGCGTGCTCCCCCAGGACGCCGACGAGCGCGCGGTGGCGGAGGTGCTTGCCCGCGAGGCCCAAGCCGGCGACGTGGTGCTGCTGCACCCCTGGTGGACGGAGCGCGCACGCCTCTTCCTCCCTGCGGGGCTGAACATCACCGGCTACCTGGGCGACGAGGGCGAGGCGCTGCTGGAGTACCCCCGCATCTGGGTGCTGTCCCAGCCGGCGCTGCCACGCACCAGCGCCGACGCCTTTGCCCAGGCCTTCCTCCCGGGCCGCACGCCCCTGGGCCCGGAGCGCCGCTTCGGGGCCCTGGTGCTCAGGCTGTACCAGAATGGGCGGGCGCGCCCGGTGCGCTTCGTGGCCAGCGAGGCCCTGCCGACGGCCTCGGCAGCGGTGGAGCTTCCTGGGGGCGGACGCGCCGAGTGCCTGCACGAGGGCGCGGGCTTTCGCTGTCCGGGCGGGGCCCGGGTCGAGCCGAGTTTGCATGAGGTGCTGTACCGCCCCAGCCGCTGCCTCTTCGTCGTCCCCCCGGGCGGACCCGGCGCGGTCGAAGTCACCTTCGAGGCGGTGCCGTCCTCGGCCGCGTTGCGTCTGGAGGCGGCCATCGTCTGGGAGCATGCTTGGAAGCACGGAAACCACCTGACGCCACTGCATGCCGAGCTGGCCGACGCGGACACCGGTGTCGGACTGGCCTCGGTCACGGTGCCGCCGGGGCGGGAAGGCTTTGTCGCCGCCGAGGCACCGGGCGGCGCGCGGCGCCTGCGGCTGCGCGTCCAGTCGGACAACGCCCACGAGCGGGAGGCTTGCATAGTGCTTCGGGCCCTCGAGGCCGAGAAGGCAGCGGCGCGATGAATCGGGCACCGAGTCGCACGGACCGCCGCATTGCCTTCGGCCTGTTTCTCGGCGGCTTCGCCCTGCTGTGGGCCACCGAGGCAGCGGTGGGCTTCGTCCGGGACGAGAGCGTCTACTTCGCTGCCGGGGAGCAGGCGGTGCGCTGGCTGCACTACCTTTTGGTGGCGCCCGCGCGGGCGGTGACGGACGCCATCACCACCCAGGCCTTCGACTTCAACCACGAGCACCCGGCCGGCATGAAGCTGCTGTTCGGCCTCTCCTTCCAAGTTTTTCACCAGGGCCTGGGGCTGGTGCGGCCGGCCGCTGGCTTCCGCCTGCCGGCCTTCGCCCTGGCGGCCTGCATTCCCGCCGTCCTGCACGCCTGGGGGGCGGTGCTGTACGGCCGCCGCGCCGGCCTATTCGCCGCCTTGTGCTTCCTGGCCGTCCCGCGCCACTTCTTTCACGCCCACCTGGCCTGCTTCGACATGCCGGTGGCGGCCCTCTGGCTGCTGGTGGTGTACGCCTTCTGGCGCGCCGAGACGGATGCAGGGTGGTGGTTGTGGACAGGCCTCCTCTTCGGCGCGGCGCTGGCCACCAAACACAACGCGCTGTTTCTGCCGCCGGTGCTGCTGCCTTTCGTCGTGGCGCGCGCTCTGGGTGCCAGCCGGGGGAAGCCGGCAGCCCGGAGCCTGCTTCAGCAGGCGCTTCTCGTTGTCGGTGCAGCCGCCGCCCTTCTCGGCCTGTTGGTGCTGGTGCTGACCCCGGAGGGGTTTGTCCGCAGCTGGAATCTCCTCAGCCCGGCCACCGCCGTGGTGGCCCTGTTGGCGGCAACCCTGTGCACCCTGGGCCTACGGCTGTACCGCACCGACGCCGCCACCTTTCGCGCTGTAGCGCCACTCGGCGCCATGGCGCTGTTGGGCCCGGCCGTCCTCTACGCGGTGTGGCCGTGGCTCTGGTACCACCCGGTGGACCGCTTCGCCGCCTACCTCGCCTTTCACGCCACCCACGTGCACTACGCCTGGACGTACCTCGGCACGGTGCTGCGCGAGCCGCCCTTTCCCCTCACCTACGTGCTGGTGGTGACGGCACTCACCCTCCCCGTCTCCCTGCTGGCGCCGATGGGGGTCGGGCTGCTGTCGCTTGGGCTGCGGGCCGTGGCTGGCCTCCGCTCCGCCTGGCGGAGGCGCCTGGGCGCGCCGGCGAGCGCCTCCGAGGTGTTGGTGGGTTTCAACGCGCTGGCCTCCATCGTCCTCATCTCCTTCCCCGACGTGCCGCACTTCGGTGGGGTGAAGCACTGGCTGCCCTCCATGCCGTTTCTGGCCTTGCTGGCCGGGCGCCAGGTGCAATGGGCCGGCGACGCGCTCGGCGCCGTCCTTTCCGAGAGGCTGCCGCGGCTTCCCCGGGCGGCCGTGATGCCCCTTCTCGGGGCGCTGCTGCTGCTACCGGCGGCGACGCTGACCGCCCACCTCCATCCCTACGGGACCAGTGCCTACGGGGAGCTGGCAGGGGGAGTCCCTGGTGCGGCCAACCTGGGCATGCAGCGGCAGTACTGGAGCAACAACGTCACCGGGGTGCTGGAGTGGGTGAATGCCCACGCACCGCAAGGCGCCCGCGTCTGGCTGCACGAGGTGGTGTCCTTCCGGGACTACCAGCGCAACGGGATGCTTCGGGCGGACTTACAGCCCGCCAGCGGCCCGGCGGATGCGGACGTCGCCGTGGTGCAGTACCATCAGGAATTCCGCGAGCAGGAGGTGGCCGTCTGGCAGGCCTTCGGCACGACGCGCCCGGTGACGGGCCTCTACATTGACGAGACGCCGCAGGTCGTCGTCTACCAACGCCGCTGACCCCCTGCCCCCGCGACGCCTCGCATCGCACAAAGGGGAGTACCCCATGTCGAGATGTCTGGTGGTGGCCGTCGGGGCAAGTTTCCTTCTGGGGAGCTGCAGCAAGCCGACTCCGGCGGCGCAGCACCGCATGGAAATCCGCACAGTGACGGGCAACACCGTGCAATTCATCCCCGCCCCGGACCAGCTGCCCTACTGCCTCATCTACACCCAGTCCGAGAAGGGCGTGACGCGGCAGATGACGATGACGCAGAGCAACCACTCCGTGCCCTGCCCGGCCGGCGAGCCCGTCCTCGGCCGCCGCTTCCGCATCCCCGCCGACGAGGGCAAGGTGCGGGTACGCGTCCTCTTCTCCGACCAGCGACTGGACGCGTCCACGCTCGCCTCGCAAGTGGTGGACATGGCCAAGCCCGCCTTCGACCCGATGGAACTTCGGCTGCCGGGCCGCGTCCTGCTGGACTCCCAGGAATTCCTCCCCACCGAGGAGCTGCCCCCGGTCGTCGGCGAAGTGGTGAAGCTGCCACCCGGGGACGGAGGGGCCTTCACCGCACCCCACTGAAGCCGCCCCTCACGGCAAAGGAAGCTTCGTCCACACCGTCTTCGTCTGCAGGTAGTTGTCCAGCGCGTGGTGCGAGAGGTCGCGCCCCCAGCCGGACTGCTTGACGCCGCCGAAGGGTGCCGCGTCGTCGAATTCGTTGAAGCAGTTCATCCACACCACCCCCGCCTTCAGCTGCCGCGCCAGGGCGTGGCCCCGGGCCACATCCGCGGTCCAGACGCTGGCCCCCAGCCCGTAGCACGTGGCGTTCGCTACCCGGACGGCCTCGGCGACGTCCGCGACGCGCATGCAGGCCAGCACCGGGCCGAAAATCTCCTCCTCGGCGATGCGCATCCCGCCCCGCACGTCGCCGAAGACGGTGGGCTGGAGGAAATTGCCCTTGGCCTTCCTCCCCGCCACGTCCCGCGCGCCACCGGTCAACAGCTGTGCGCCCTGCGCCTTTCCCGAGGCGATGTAACCGAGAATGGTGTCCAGCTGGCGCTCGGAGATTTGGGCCCCCATCTCCGTCGCCGGGTCGAGCGGGTCGCCGACGCGCAGGCGGCGGGCCCGTTCCACCAGCCGGGCCACGAAGCCCTCGTAGGCCTCGGCCACCACCAGCACCCGGCTGCCCGCGCTGCAGACCTCGCCCTTGCAGCCGAAAATGCCCCAGAAGCACGCCTCCGCCGCCGCCGCGAAGTCGGCGTCGGCGAGCACAATCTGCGGACTCTTCCCACCCAGTTCCAGGGACAGCCGCTTGAGGTTGCTGTCTGCCGAGGCGTGCAGCAGCCGCCGGGCGGTGCGGACGGAGCCGGTGAAGGCCACCTTGTCCACGCCGGGGTGGCGGGCCAGCGCCTCGCCCGTGGGCTCGCCCTCGCCGGGCAGGACGTTGAGGACGCCGTCCGGAATCCCCACTTCCCGCGCCAGCTCCCCCAGCTTCATGGCCGTGTAGGGCGTCAGCTCCGAGGGCTTGAGCACCACCGTACAGCCGGTGGTGAGCGCCGGCCCGACTTTCCAGCAGGCGAGGCTGGTGGGGTAGTTCCACGGGACGATGGCGGCGACGACGCCCACTGGCTCCCGCACCACGTAGGTGAGGAACGGCCCATCCACCGGCACCACCTCGCCGAGGAATTTGTTGGCCCATTCGGCCGCGTAGGCCAGGGTCGCCGCGCCGGGGGCCACATCGCCGCTGACCGCTTCGCGAAAGGTTTTCCCGTTGTTGAGGGACTCCACCAGGGCAAATTCCTCACGCCGTTCCCAGAGCGCATCCGCCAGCTTCCCAAGAAGCCGGCCCCGGGCAGAAGGATTCATCCTCGGCCAGGGGCCCGTGTCGAAGGCCTCCCGCGCCGCCTGCACCGCGGCATCCACGTCCGCCGGCCCGGCTGCTGGCGCGTCGGGGAGCCGCTCCCCAGTGGCGGGATTCGTCAGCACGAGGCGTCCGCCCTCGCGCGGCGGCACCGAAGCCCCCCCGATGAGCAGCTGGGGGGCGGGCCAACGGGGTGTCATTGTGCGCGGGTCGGTCATGGCTGACTCTCCCAGGTTCCCTGGTCGGCGGCCCCCGGGGGGCGACGCCGGGGGGCCATCCGCGGCCCCCCAGCCCCTGGAGCATGCAACGCCGCACCCGAGGTGTGCGTCAAGACGGACCTGCCGTCCGGGGGGCCGGCAGGCAGCGCTTCTTGCAAGCGCTGTCCCTCACGGTGGGCAGGTGGTCCAGAACGGTGGCTCGGTGGCGGCGGCAGGCGCGGTACCTGCGCGGCTACCTGCGCTTCGACCGCGCCGGCAACCAAGTCCGCCGGCGCACGGATTTCTCGGACTGCCCACGGCCGGTGCTGCTGTTGTACGGGCTGCTCAGCACGCGGCGCAGCTGTGAAGTTCTCGAGCGGCGGCTTCGACGCGACGGCTATGGGGTGTTCTCCATCGACCTCGGCGGACTGGCCGGCGCCTTCAACACCCGGGGCATCGACGAGAGCGCAGAGTTGGTGCGGGACAAGGTGGAGCGGCTGTACGCCCGCTACCCGCTGGGGCCGCTGAGCATCATTGGCCACAGCAAGGGCGGCCTCATCGGCCGCTACTACGTCGAACGCCTGGGCGGCGACGCCCGGGTGCGCACGCTGGTGACGCTGGGGACGCCCCACCAGGGGACGCCGCGCGCCTACCTCGGCTGCGCCACGGTGGGCTGGTTTGCCCCCAGCGTCTGGCAGATGACGCCGCGCTCGGCCTTCCTGCAGCGCCTCAACCTCGGCCCCTGGCCGACCGGAGTGCGCCTCGTCTCTGTGTACTCGCCGGCCGACGGCTGCACGCCCTTGGCGTCCGGCCGCCTTGCCCTGCACGGGCCGGAGGCCGGTGAAAATGTCGAGATTCCCGGCCTTCGCCACCGGGACTTCCTCGTCGCACGCTCGGCCTACCAAGTGGTGCTGCGGGCGCTGGCCGGGTCGGTTCCCCGGCGCCGGGAGGCGCCGGCCGCGGCGAGCGCGCAGGGCTAGGCTTTGGCCGGCAGCTTCGCCGCCAGGACGTCCACCTCTTCGATGCTGGGGGCCTTGGCCAGCAACTCCGCCGCGCGGCCCATCAGGGCGGCCGCCAGCCGGCCCGCCAGGTGGGCCTTTCGTCCCGCGCCGTCTGGGAAGGCGTCGAAAATGCCGAAGGTGGTGGGCCCCAGCTTGATGGCAAACCAGGCTGTGGTGGCAGGCTCGGCCTGCACCAGTGGAAGCCCGGCTTCCAGCAGCCGGGCGACGTCCGCTTCCTTGCCTGCCTTGGCCTCCAGACGTACCAGCAAACCGACAGTCACCATGGGAAGTGTCTCCTTGGGGGGGTGAAGCTCCTTCTACGCACGAGGGCCCCTGACGGGCGCAGGGCCGGCTGGCGCCCGGCCCCCGGGCCGTGCTTTGGCTCGCCTGGACACCATGGGCAACCGCTGGGAACGCCTCCTCGACACCAAGCCCATCCCGCTGCTGGAGCACCTCCTCGAGGAGGTGGCCCGGCGGCTGACGGCGGAGCTCCGCGCCTGGCCGCTTCCCGTCCAGGAAGTCGACGTGGCCACCGGGCGCAGCTTCGCCGGGTTGTTGTCCGGGGACGTGCCGCGCCCGCCCGAGGCCGCCTTCCGCCAGGCCCTCCGGCTGGCCTGCTGGGACCTGGAGCGGGCCACCGACGCCGTGGACGACTACTTCCGTAACCGCCGCTACCTGGAGGTAGGCCTCACCGAGGCGGACCGCCCCGCCCTTCTCCTCGTCAGCCGCTGGCTGGTGGAGCAGCTGTTGAGCCTCGGCGAGGCCAGCCCGGGCCGGGTGCGCCGGCCGGAGATGGCCAGCATCCTGCGTCGGCTGGAAGTGGCCTTCAGTGCACCCGGGTGACCAGCGAGCGCTCCTCGGTGAATTCCTCCATGGCCGAGCGCACGCCCTCCCGACCGAGCCCCGAGGCCTTCACCCCGCCGTAGGGGGCATTGTCGCTGCGGTAGTTGGGCGCCTCGTTGATGAGGACGCCCCCCACCTCAAGCTGGTGGAACGCGGCGCGGGCGTGGGCGAGGCTGCGCGTGAAGACTCCGGCCTGAAGCCCGTAGGCCGAGGCGTTGATGGCAGAAAGCCCAGCCTCGAAGGTGTCCACTGGCCACACCGCCACCACCGGCCCAAACACCTCCTCCCGGGCGACCTGTGCCTCCGCCGGGACGTCGGCCAGCACCGTCGGGGAAAGCAGCCGCCCACGCCGCTCCCCGGCGAGGAGCACCTTGGCCCCGAGGCCGACCGCTTCGTCCACCCAGGCGGCAATGCGCTCCGCGCTCCGGTCGTCGATGACGGGGCCACACCATGTGGCCTCCAGCGAGGGGTCTCCGGTGGGGATGGCGCGGGCACGCGCGAGGAAGCGCTGAAGGAAGCCTTCATAGACGGGGCGCTCGACGTAAACGCGCTGCACCTTGATGCACACCTGGCCGGCGTAGCCGAAGCCGGCTGTCGCGCAGCGCTCGGCCGCCCAGTCGAGGTCCGCGTCGGCGGCGACGAGGGCGGCGGCGTTTCCGCCGAGTTCCAGGAGCACCCGCGCCGGGGCCTTCTGCTTGAGAGTCCACCCCACCCGGGCGCTCCCGGTGAAGGACAGCACCCGCACCTTGGGCGAGGTGGCCAGCTGCTCGGCGACGGCGTCCCGGCAGGGAAGCACCTGCAGCGCGGCCGCGTCCGCCCCGGCAGCATGGGCGAGTTCGGCCAGTAGCAGCTGCGGCCCGGGCGCCTGGGGCGGCGGCTTCACCACGATGGGCGCCCCCACCGCCAGCGCCGGGGCCACCTTGTGTGCACCGAGGTTGAGGGGGAAGTTGAAGGGGACGATTCCCACCACCACGCCCGCGGGAAAGCGGCGGACCTCGCACTCCGCGCCCGCGGAGGCCGCGTCCAGGTCTACCGGCACCACGCTTCCCCCGAAGCGCGACAGCTCGGCGGCGGCCAAGCGGAACACCTCAGTGGCGCGGCGGACTTCCACCCGGGCCAGCGTGCGCGGCTTTCCTGCCTGCTGGCAGATGACGTCCTCGAACTGCGCCGCCCGGGCCGCGAGTCCGGCAGCCATCCCCTCGAGGATGGCGCGCCGGGTGAAGGCGCTTTGGGCCTGAAGTCGCGAGCGAGACTCCAGGGCGAAATCCAAGGCGGCCTCCACCTGGGCCGGGCTGGCCTGGGCCGCCCGGCCGAGCAACCGTCCGTCCCAGGGGGAGTGCACCGGTGCCGTCTCGGGCGTCTCCACCCAGGCGCCTTTTATCCACAGCCGGCCGTCGTCCATTGCCTCCTCCTTCACAGAAGAAAACGCCAGTTGCGGCCGCCCGGGCTCTCGCCCCCGACAGCCGCGCCCGGCCGTTGTACGCGAGGCCGTGCCTCTGCTTTAAGCACCGGGGCCCGGCCGGGCGCCATGGAGACTTCCGCCCCACCGCCCACCACCCGAAGCTTCCGCCGACGGGCGTGGCTGCTGGGCTCGCTGTGGCTGTCGCTGCTGGTGTTGGGCCTGCTCTTCCGCTCGGCGCTCCTTCCGCTTTTGGGAGCGGCCCTCATTGCCTACCTGGTGGCCCCGCTGGTGCGGCGGCTGGAGCGCATGACGGTGGCCGGGCGCCGGCCTCCCCGCGCGGTGGCCATCCTCCTCATCTACACAGCCTTCTTCGGCGCGGTTTACCTGTTTGCGGTGGCCATTGTGCCGCAGCTGTACCGAGAGCTGACCCGCATCAGCGGCAACGCGGTGGGCTTCGCCCAATCGCTCACTCCGGACCGCATTCAGCAGATGGCCCAGGACACCGAGGAGTGGTTCGCCCAGCGCGGCATCCCGGTGGCGCTGTCCGAGCGCGCCCTGGAGGGCACCGACGCGGACTCGGACAACCCGAGGACGGCCTGGAGCGTGCAGTTCGACCTGGAGCGCCTCATCCACAACCTGGCCGGACGTTTCTCCGGCGTCGTCCGCGACAACGTCGGCAACCTGGTGGAGGTCACGCGCTCGCTGGTGACGGGCATCTTCACCGGAGTCTTCACCTTCTTCATGATGTTGTTTTTGGCGGCCTTCCTGTCCATCGACGCGGCGGCCATCAAGGCCTACGTCTGGACGCTGGTGCCACCGGAGTGGTCCTCGGACGTGTCCGGGCTGGTCGAGCGCATCGACCGTTCGCTGGCTGGGGTGGTGCGCGGGCAGGTCACCATCTGCTTCGTCAATGGCACCCTCACCCTGATTGGCCTGGTCCTCTTCGGCGTGAAGTTCGCCTTCCTGCTGGCCACCATCGCCACCGCCTTCAGCCTCATCCCCATCTTCGGCACCATCCTCAGCTCCGTCCCCATCGTCGCGGTGGGGCTGTCGCAGAGCTGGCGCGCCGGCCTGGCCATGCTGCTGTGGATTATTGGCATCCACGCCCTGGAGGCCTACCTGCTCAACCCCAAAATCATGGGAAGCGCGGCACGCATCCATCCCATTGTGGTGGTGGTGGCCCTGCTGGCCGGCGAGCGCAGCTACGGGCTGGTGGGAGCGCTGGTGGCCGTGCCAGTGGCGGCCATGCTGGTGGCCTGTTTCGACTTCGTCCGGCAGCGGGCCCAGCCGAACGCCGGGATGACGGTCTAACGAGCCGGACCGGCGCCGGGCCCGGCCTAACCTACCAGTCGAGCCGGGTTGAGGCATTGGCCCACCGGGGGGCGAAGCAGGGTCCCTAGTTGGCCGGTTGCCGGTGCATGGGAGGCTAGCGGTTCATGGAGCCGAGGAACTCGGCGTTCGACTTGGTGGGGCGCATGTGCTTCAGCACGAATTCCATCGCGTCAATGGGCGTGAAGGGGTGCAGCACCTGGCGCAGCGCCGTCACCCGCACCAGGTCCTCGGGCTTGAGGAGCAGCTCCTCTTTGCGCGTGCCGGCTTGTCGATGTCCAGGCAGGGGAAGATGCGCTTGTTCACGAGGTCGCGGTCGAGGTGGAGCTCCATGTTGCCGGTGCCCTTGAATTCCTCGAAGATGACCTCGTCCATCTTGCTGCCGGTGTCGATGAGCGCGGTGCCCATGATGGTGAGGCTGCCGCCGCCCTCGATGTTGCGCGCCGAGCCGAAGAAGCGCTTCGGCTTCTGCAGGGCGGTGGCCTCCATGCCGCCGGTCATGATCTTGCCGCTGTTCGAGGCGAGCGCGTTGTAGGCCCGCGCCAGCCGGGTGATCGAGTCGAGCAGGATGACGACGTGCTGGCCCATGCTCGACGAGCCGGCGGGCCTTCTCGATGACCATCTCCGCCGCGTGGGTGTGGCTCGTGGCGTCTCGTCGAAGGTCGAGCTGACGACCTCGCCCCGGGTGTGGCGCCGGAAATCGGTGACTTCCTCGGGCCGCTCGTCGACCAGCAGGATGATGAGGCACGCCTCCGGGCTGTTGGTCGAAATCGCGTTGGCCATGTTGTGCAGCAGCACGGTCTTGCCGGTGCGGGGCGGCGCGACGATCAGGCCGCGCTGGCCGAAGCCGATTGGGTCGAAGAGGTCGATAATCCTGGTCGTCATCTCCGAGCCATCGTGCTCGAGCATCAACTTGCGCGTCGGGTAGAGTGGCGTGAGGTTGTCGAACAGAATGCGCTCGCGCGCCTCGGTACTGGTGGGGTCGACGAAGTTGACCCGCTCCACCTTCTGCAGGGCGAAGAAGCGCTCCCCCTCGCGCGGCTGGCGGATGGAGCCGGTGATGGTGTCTCCGGGCCGCAGCGCGAAACGCCGGACCTGGCTCGGGCTGACGTAAATGTCGTCCGGGCTGGGCTGGTAGTCGCTGTCCGCGCTCCGCAGAAAGCCGAAGCCGTCGGAAAGCAATTCGAGGACGCCCTCGGCGTGGACCTCGAACTTCTTGTCGGTGATGCCGGAGAGGAGCGCGAAAATCAGCTCCTGCTTCTTGAGTCCCTGGGTGCCGTCAATGCCCGCGTCGTGGGCCATCTTCGCCAGCTCGGCAATCTTCATCCGCTTCAAGTCATTGAGGCGGAGCACCTGCATCGGGGTGCCATCCGGCCCGAGGACGGTGGCCGGCGCTGGCTTCTCCTCAAGGAGCGGGGAGGCGGCGGGGCGGAGCGCCGCCAGCGCCGGGGAGTCCTCGGCGTCGGGCCCATGCAGGTCGTCGTCCCGCACCGGCCGGCTGATGGCGGTCAGTACCGGACGCAAGGGGGCGGCGGACTCCTCGGCCGCCGGGCCGTCGTCGGGGGCAGGGGCCCGAGGCTCCTCGTCCGGGGTGCGCGCGCGTCGGCGGCGCGGGCGCGGCTCCGCGCTGGCCTCCGCGACGAGGTCAGACTCGACGGGTGATTTTTCTTTGCTGATGCGGGCTTTGGGCATGACAGGCGTTCGCCAGAAGGGCCGACCCCGACAGCAAAGGGCGTGACCTGCTGCTTGGCGAGCAGTAGAAGAACAGCGGAACGGGTTGGAAGCCGGAGCCCTGGAACGCAGCACAGCGCTCCGACCCCCGGTACCTAAGAACGTTATTGACGCCCCGTCGCCGTGTCAAGGCACTCTCGGGGTCCAAACGCATGACACCCACCCACGCCCAGGTGGCAACAGCAGCCGAGCGGGTGGCCGAACTCCGTACACAAATCGCCCACCACGACGAGCGGTACTACGTCCTGGACGACCCGGAAGTCTCCGACGCCGACTACGACGCGCTGGTGCGCGAGCTGCAGGCCCTGGAGGCCGAGCACCCCGAGCTGCTCTCCGCGGACTCGCCCACCCAGCGCGTGGCAGGCGCTCCGGCCGAGCACTTCCGCACCGTTGAGCACCGCACCCCCATGCTGAGCTTGGCCAACTGCTTCGACGAGGCAGGGCTGGCGGAATTCGACGAGCGGGTGCGCAAGCTTCTGGGCGTGAGCGAGGTGCGGTACGACTGCGAGCCGAAGCTGGACGGGCTGGCGGTGGAACTCGTCTACCTGGACGGCAAGCTGGCCGAGGGCTCCACCAGGGGCGATGGCCTGGTCGGCGAGGACGTGACGGCCAACCTGCGCACCCAGCGCAGCGTCCCGCTGGTGCTCTCCGGGAAGGCTCCGCCGCCGCGTCTGGAAGTGCGCGGGGAGGTCTTCTACCGCAAGGCCGACTTCGCCCGCCTCAACGCGCGGCGCGAGCAGGAGGGGGAGCCCACCTTCGCCAACCCACGCAACGCTGCGGCCGGCTCCCTTCGCCAGCTGGACCCCAAGGTGACGGCCGGCCGGCGGCTGTCCCTCTACGTCTATGAAATGGGCGCCCGGGACGGCCCCCCCTTCGACAGCCACCAGGCGAAGCTGGCCTGGCTTTCTTCTGTGGGCCTGCCCATCAACCCGGAGAACCGCCTGGCCAGCGGCATGCAGGACGTGCTGGCGGCCCACCGCGCGTTGCTCGAGCGCCGCCACGCCCTGCCGTACGACGTGGACGGGCTGGTGGTGAAGGTGGATGGCGAGGACGCGCGGCGGCGGCTCGGCACCGTGTCCCGCAGCCCGCGCTGGGCAGTGGCATACAAGTTTCCGGCCGAGGAGGCCCGCACCCGGGTGCTGGCCATCGACGTCAACGTTGGCCGCACCGGCGCCCTGACGCCGGTGGCGTTTCTCGACCCGGTGCAGGTGGGCGGGGTGACCGTGTCGCGCGCCACGCTGCACAACCCCGGGGAGCTGGCACGCAAGGACGTCCGGGTGGGCGACGTCGTCTTCGTCCGGCGGGCCGGGGACGTCATTCCCGAAATTACCAAGGTGGTGACGTCGCTGCGCACCGGGGAGGAACGGGCCTACGTCTTCCCCGAGCGCTGTCCGGTGTGCGGCTCGGCCACGCTGATGGACGAGGACGGCGCCATCCTGCGCTGCACCGGCTTGGCCTGTCCGGCGCAGCTGCTTGGCCACCTCCGCCATTTCGCCAGCCGCGGCGGCCTGGACATTGAAGGGCTGGGGGAGAAGCTGTGCGCGCAGCTGGTGGGGTCGGGCCTGGTGCAGCGGCAGGCCGACCTGTACCGCCTCACCGTGGAAAGCCTGGCCGGGCTGGAACGCATGGGGGAGAAGAGCGCGCAGAATCTGGTGGCCGCCCTGCAGAAAAGCCGCCGGCCGCCGCTGCGCCGCTTCCTGTACGCCCTCGGCATCCGCCACGTCGGCGAGGCGACCGCCCGCACCCTGGCCGAGGCATTCCCGGACGTGCACCGCCTCTACGACGCCAGCGAGGCGGACCTGACGCGCGTCAAGGACGTCGGCCCAGAGATGGCCCGCGCCATCTCCGCCTTCTTCCACGACGACAAGAACCGGGAAAACATCGAGGCCCTGCTGCAGGCCGGGGTGCAGCCGGAGCCGCCGGGCGCCCCGACGGGAGGCCCCTTCAGTGGCAAGACGGTGGTCCTCACCGGGACCCTGTCGGGGATGACGCGCGAGCAAGCCAAGGAGGAGGTGGAGCGGCGCGGGGGAAAGGTGTCCGGCAGCGTGTCGCGGAAGACGGACTGGGTGGTGGCGGGGGCGGAGGCGGGGAGCAAGCTGAAAAAGGCCCAGGAGTACGGGGTGAAAGTGGTGGACGAGGCGGGCTTCCTGGACCTGCTGTCTGAAACCGCGTAGGTCCTGCCTTCGGACATGTCGCGCCGGCGCATCCACGTACTGCTCGCTGGACGGGTCCAGGGCGTCTTCTTCCGGCGCAGCGCGGCCGAGGCGGCGGCCCGACTGGGCGTCTCGGGCTGGGTGAAGAACCTCCCGGACGGCCGGGTGGAGCTGGAGGCCGAGGGTTCCCCTGAGGCGGTGGAGGCCTTCCTGGCCTTTTGCCGCCGGGGCCCGGAGCGCGCCCGGGTGGAGGAAGTCCTGGTGGTGGACCGGCCGGCCCGCGGGGACGTCGGCTTCCAGATGGAGGACGGCGGGTGAGTGGGCTACCGGACACGCTGGGCATCCGGCCCGGGGCGCGCATCGCCGTGGTGGAGCCGCCGCCCGGCCTGGCCGAAGCCCTCGCGCCCCTACCGGAACAGGTGGCCCTGCTGCCGCTGACGGAGCCGGCCCTCGACGTCATCCTCTTCTTCACCAAGGACGCCAAGCACCTCGTCTCGCGCATGCCCGCGCTGGTGCGTTCCATGGCCTTGTCCGGCCGGCTGTGGGTGGTGTGGCGCAGGGACGCCACCCCGACGCTGGATGAGGTGCTGGTGCGCCAGGTCGGCCTGGAAGTGGGGCTGGTGGATGACCGCCGGGCAGACGTCCTGCCGGAGTGGACGGGACTAAGGCTGCGCTGGCGCTCGCGGCCCAGGGTGGAGCGGCCCTCACCGCGGGCATGAGGTGGGCTTTACAGAAGCCCCCGGCTGTACCATTGTGGGCTTGAAAGGACTGCCCCCCATTGGAGGGTTCACCCGGCTCTGGGCCGGGGCACCCTGGAAGGGCACGGACGTCCAAATTTTTCTGACGGGTCGTTTTTCCCCAGGGCCCGGTCTTCCCCAGCTCGACAGTCGCCCTGACGGTCGGGCCAGAGGTTGGGTGGGAAGGCTGCCAGGGGAGCCAAAAACCGCAATCCGGGAGTTCCGAGCAGTCGGCATTCCCGCGAATTGCCTTCGGGAGTTGACGCGCGCGTGACCACCCTGTCCCCAGGTACCGAGGCCAAAGAGGCCGCAGGTCCCCTCGGCGCGGCTGGCACGCCCACTCCCCTCGCGCAGACGCGAGCGCCGTCCACCGTTTCCCGTCCGGTGGGTGCCGCCCCGCGCCGTGTGCAGGCAGGGTCATCGTATGAGCAGCATTCTGGTCATCAACGCGGCTGGCCGCGAGACGCGGGTCGCGCTCGTGGAAAACGGCGACATCGCGGAGTTCTATCTCGAGCGTAAGAAGGACAAGGGGATTGTCGGCAACATCTACAAGGGGCGCGTGGTTCGCGTGCTCCCGGGGATGCAGGCCGCCTTCCTCGACATCGGCCTGGACAAAGCCGCCTTCCTCTACGTCAGCGACGTCGTCTACGACCCGGACTTCGCCCGGGCCGCCTTCGAATTGACGGAGGGCGAGCACGACGAGGACGTGCCGGAAGTGCCCGAGGCCGCCGAGCTCCAAGCCAACGGCAACGGCCCGCCCACCGACGGCAGTGTCAGCGCCGCCCCCCACGAGGAGGACGACGGGCCCGAGGACACCGCGCCGGAGGCAACGGGCGACTCGCCGGGGAAGCCCCCACCGAGAATGCCCAGCACGACGTCCACGCCGAGGACACCCAGCACTACGTCCACGCCGAGGACGCCCAGCACGACGCCCAAGCCGAGGACGCCCAGCACGACGACGCCCAGGACGCCCCAGCCGAGGAGGCGCACGGCGAGGCGGCCGCGCTGGCCGTGGACCGCCCAGCGCCGGCCGAGGGCCACGACCGCCTGGCCGACCCGGCTGAGTTGCCCCCCGAGGAGCCGCCGGCGCCCGGCCAGACTGCCCTAACGCCCGAAGGCGGTCGCGCACCGGCCAGCCCGGCCCCGGCGGTGGCGCACGTCGCCAGCGGGGAGCGCCGCGCCCCACGCGAGGAGCGCGGACGCCACCGCGGCGAGCGCGGCGGCGGGCGGCACCGGGAGGAGCGGTCACGCGACGACGACAAGGCCCGAGCGCGCAAGTCCTCCCGCATCGAGGACCTCCTCAAGGTCGGCCAGGAGGTGGTGGTGCAGGTGTCCAAGGACCCGATTGGGACCAAGGGGGCACGACTCACCTCTCACATCAGCATCCCAGGCCGGCACCTGGTGTTCATGCCCACCGTTGACCACGTCGGCATCAGCCGGCGCATCTCCAACGAGAAGGAGCGCCGGCGGCTGCGCGAGACAGTGGACCGGCTGCGCCCGCCGGGCACCGGCTTCATCGTCCGCACGGTGGCGGAGAACGTCCCCCAGGCGAAGCTCGAGAGCGACATCCGCTTCTTGATTGAAATCTGGAACCAGGTGGTGCGCCGCAATGAACGGCGCGGCGGCCCCGGGCTGATGCACCCGGACCTGGACCTCATCCTCCGTGCGACCCGGGACCTCTTCGCCAACGACGTCGAGCAACTGGTGGTGGACGACCGGGAGGAGTACCAGCGCATCCTCTCCTTCGTCACCGCCCAGGACCCGGCCCTGGCCAGTCGGGTGGTGCTGCACGACAGCGAGGAGCCCATTTTCGACGCCTACGGCATCGAGCAGGAGCTGCAGCGGGCCGCCCAGCGCAAGGTGTGGCTGAAGAGCGGCGGCTACCTGGTCTTCGACCAGGCCGAGGCCCTCACCGCCATCGACGTCAACTCCGGGCGCTACGTGGGCAAGAAGAGCCTCGAGGAGACCATCACCAAAATCAACGTCGAGGCGGCCAAGGAGATTGTCTACCAGCTCCGGCTGCGCAACATCGGCGGCATCATCATCTGCGACTTCATCGACATGGAGAAGCCGCAGAATCGCGACAAGGTCTTCAAGACGCTGCAGGAGGCCCTCGGCCGCGACAAGGCGAAGACCAACGTGCTGCGCATCAGCGAGCTCGGCCTAGTGGAAATGACACGCAAGCGGGTCCGCGAGTCGCTCGGGCGCATCCTCCACGAGGACTGCAGCTACTGCGCCGGCGAGGGCATCGTGAAGACGGTCACCACCGTCGTCTACGACATCTTCCAGGAGCTCCGCCGGGAGGCGCCCAACCTCCGCGACCCGACGCTGGTGGTGAATTGCAACGTCGAGGTGGCCCGGGTGCTCCAGGGCGAGGAACGCGAGGAGCTTCGCCATCTGATGGACCGCTTCAACAAGTCCATCCAGGTGCGCCCGCAGAACAACTACCATCGCGAGCAGTTCGACCTGTACGCCCGCACGGCGAGCGGGGAGGACCATCGCATCGCCACCTCCAAGACCGCCCTGCGCCAGCAGGAGGGCCTGGGCGCCCCCCCCGAGCGCAGCGAGCCGGGCCCGCGCGAGGGCGGGGGCGGCGGGGGCGGCGGCGGGGGCGGCCGGGGGCGCAGAAGGGACCGAAAGCGCGGGCGCGAGGGCGGCCCGCCGCAGGGTGGCCGGGGGCCGAACCAGGACCGTCCGGGCCCCGCCAAGCCGCCTGCCGGCCCACCACCAAATTCCTGAGCAGTTGCAGAGGCTTGTGTCCCGGGCCCGCTTGCAACCCAAGTCCAGCATGCTAGGCTTTGAAGGTCCTGCTCGCCCACGCGTCCGTCGCAGGGCGCCCCTGCGGCCCTCGAACTGGGGAGTTCGCCATGCTCAAGAGCGACCTAATCAACATCCTGGTGGCCAAGCGCGGCATCACCCAGAAGCAGGCCGAGGCGACCGTGGAGACCATCTTCGAGGCGATGAAGGAGGCGCTCTGCCGCGGGGAAAACATCGAGATTCGCGGGCTTGGCGCCTTTCACGTCAAGAACTACGACGGCTACCAGGGCCGTAACCCGAAGACGGGACAAGTCATCCCGGTGAAGCCCAAGCGCGGCCTCCTCTTCCGGACCGGCAAGGAGTTGCGCGACCGGGTGAACCGCGCCCCCGGCAGCAACCCCTCGCCCTCCGAAGGCGGCGGGACGAGTAGCGCCGCCTAAGCCCGCGCGGGGACTTGGGTGCCGGGGTCCCGGCCGACCGCCGGCCGCTTCCGCCGGCAGGCGACCCGGACGGTCGCCCTGTGGTAGCAGGCCCGCCTGGGGCGCCTTGTCGGCCAGGGTCGTCCCGCCCCGCGGGGAAAAATTGCTCGCCCGGCCGAGCGGACCGACACTGCTTCGCCCGAGAGTCCATGAATGCGCGTTCCGTCCATTCAAGTCCCTGAGGTCCCGCAGCGCACCCACCCGCGCGTCCCGGCCGGCTTCCCGGTGGAGGTCCGCACCCAGGAGGGCGCCTGGGTGGCGCAGGCCCGCGACCTCTCCATGGCCGGGCTGTTGCTGGTGGGGTTTGCCGCCGAGACGGGCGAAGTCCTGCAGCTGTCCATCGCGCTGCCGTCGGACCACTTGCGCGCCTTCCGGGGACGCGTGACGCGCGTCCACAGCGAGGGGGTGGCCGTCGAATTCGAGCGCCTGGACTGGGACGACCTGTTCGCCCTGGCCCGCTTTCTCCACCCCCGGCTGCCCTGAAGGCCGTCCCCGGGGGGGGGCGTCAGCCGCGGCGCTCGCGGTGCTCGTCCACCAACTCCATCAGCTCCGCGGCGCGGAAGGGCTTGTGGATGTAGCCGTTGGCCCCGGCCGCTAGGGCCGCCTCCATGTCCGCCTTCTTCACCTTGGCGGTCAGCATGTAGAGGGGGATGCCGGCCGTGGCCGGGTCCGCCTTCAACATGCGGCACACCGTGACGCCGTCCATGAGGGGCAGCACCACATCCAACAGGATGAGGTGAAACGTCTGGGTGCGGGCACGCTTCAGCCCGTCGACGCCGTTGGCGGCCGTCTCCACCTCTACCGGCCCGTCGTGCAGCATGCTCCGCACCAACTCACGGATGACGGGCTCGTCCTCCACCACGAGAATCCGGAACGGCGCGGGTTCGCTCATTCGTCTGCCTCCCGTCTAGCCCGGGCGGCCCCCGCCCCGCCAGCGACTCGGAAGCCGTCCTTCTGCCCGCGGCCCACAGCGCGCGGTTTCCGGGCCCTGGGGCGACGCGGACCTCCAGGGCCGCAGCCAGTCAGGGCATCGCCGAGTCATCGACGCGGGCCAACTCCCTCTGCTCGGCCCAGCCTTCCAGGCCATTGGGCAGGCGCAGGCGGGCGAAGGACCCGGAGGCGGCGAGCAGGCGCACGCTGCTGCCGGCGTGCAGTTCAAACGCCACCTTGCTGGAGGCGTCCGGGGTTTCCCGGACGGGCAGGGTCTTGGCCAGCACCACCGCCTCGTGCACCGTCTCGGCAACCACGACGTGCGCCAGAAGGAGGCCGGCGCCGGGAAGGGACCCAAGCAGCAGGCCCACGGCCACGGCGAGGGTGGCCCGGCCGGGACGGAAGCGCTGGAGAAGAAGGACGGCGAAGCCGAGGGCCCAGGGAAGGACGAAGGCCAGTGCCGCGGCGGTGGAGCTGGTGGCGGCCACCAGGCGCGAAAGCATGCCTTCCTCGGCCGTGGCGCCCACCACCTGGTCCACCACCCGGCCGCGGGCCAGGGTGAGGTTGGCGTCGACGTCCGCGCCGCCGCCCTGGCGGCGCGCCCGTTCCAGGAAGAGGACGGCCTCCCCGACCTTGCCCTGGGCGAGCTCGGTGGTGCCCAGGTTGTATTCAACGTCCGGGCCGCCCATGCCGTGGTCGAGAAGCTTGCGGAAGGAGACTTCCGCCGCGGCCGCGTCGTCGCGCCCGTAGGCTTCCACCCCCTCGGCGAAAATGCCGCGGGCCTCGGACGGCGAGTAGCTGACTTGGGCCAAAAGCAGCGAGAGGAGAAGGGCATTCATGGCCAGCCCTCCAGCACGCGCTCGGCCTCGCTGAGCAGAGCGCCGCGGGCGACGCGCACCGCACCCGGGGCAAAGCGCACCGCATCGCAGGTGTCGAGGACATGGACGGCATCCTGCACCACCGCCTCCGGGGCGCCCGCCTCACCCAGCCTCTGCCCCAGGGCCTGACGCGTCAGCCCGGACAGGCCCACGCCCAGTCGCGCTTCCAAGAAGGCCATCACCGCCCGCTCCACCTCCTCGGAGAAGGCCCCATCGGTGCCGGAGGCCAGAAGCCGCGAGGCCGCGGCCAGGCGTCCGCGGGCGGCGCGCGTCCCGCGTCGCTGCTCCATCGCCGGGTCCCGGCGTCCGCGGCGCGTCTGCACCAGGCCCACCAGCGACAGCAGCACCCACGCCGCCGGCGGCACGGCGGCCGCAGCCAGGAAGAGGGGTCGTCGCCAGGCCGGGGTGGGCGCCTCGAAGCGCGCCTCCAGGCGCAGCGGACGCAAGCCGCCCGCCGGCAGCACGTTGCGGACCGCGTCCGGGACGGCTGCCGCCGGGCCGGCAGCGCGCAGAGCGCCGGCCTCGCCGGGCCTCACGGTGAGGGTGAGGGGTTGGGTGCGCAGCGTCTCGTAGCGGCGGGTCTCCGGGTCGAAGTAGGAGAAGGTGACGGGCGGAATCTGGAAGCTGCCCGTCTGCTGCGCCATCACCAGGTACTCCTGGCTGCGCTTGCCCTGGATGCGTTCGCGCACGGCGGAGATGCGCTCCTGGGAGGTCGGTTCATACAGCTTGAGCGCGGCCGGCGCGGTGGCCCGGGGCAGCTGCACCTCCTTGAGGTTGCCTTGGCCCTCCAAGGTGACGCGCAGGGTGACGGGCGAGCCCAGCTCGGCGCTGGCCGCCGAGAGCTCGGCCGACAGCTGGAAGTTGCCCACGTTGGCGGGCTGGAACCCGGGCGGGGCGCCGGCCGGCAGGGGCTTCACCTTGAGGGTGAGGGCATTGCCCACGCGGTGGTCGCGGTGGCCGGCGAAGAGAAATCCGGTGGTGGCGTCGGCCTCCACCGGGCCCAGCTCCCGCGTCCCCGCCTTCACCGGAAACAGGGCCTCGCGCCGCAACAGGTAGGCCCGGTATGGCACCCCGTCCACGGTGCGCGGCTCGAAGGAGAGGTTGGTGGGGCTGTCGATGTCCTCGGTCCAGAAGCCGTCCAGCTTGGGGTAGGTGACGTTGTCCACCCGGGACAGGTCCACCCGGCTGTAAATCCAGAAGGACAGCGTCACCTGCTCGCCGATGTAGACCTCCCGGCGGTCCACTTCACTGCGCAGAAACAG
The DNA here is from genome assembly GCA_963760425.1 of uncultured delta proteobacterium. Taxonomy (GTDB): domain Bacteria; phylum Myxococcota; class Myxococcia; order Myxococcales; family Myxococcaceae; genus JADGRA01. The sequence goes on from CAVXCY010000003.1 coordinate 96,325, forward strand.
GTCGCTCTCGGCATGGGGCCGCGACGCCTCGCGCTCGCGTTCCCGCAGCGCGGCGAAGGGGTCTTCGCTGTCCCCGAAGGGCGAGGGAAAGCCCGGCATCATGTTGGGGCGCTGGGCGGCCGAGGGCGGGGGGCCGGGCACGTGCGTCTTTCGCACCATGAGGGTAACGGGGTTGCTGCGGACGACGCCGTCGGGCGTTCGCAGCTCCGCCGGAGGCAGCGTCAGCTTCCCAACGCGCGTCGGACGGAGGATGGCAGTGACGGTGAGCTCCTGACGGATGACGGGACCGCCCGACCCGAGCTGGATGGTGCTGGACATCCCGCGCTGCGTACTCAGGACCTCGACGCCGTCGAAGGCGGGCAGCTGCAGGTCGGCGCCGCGCGGGGCGTTGGTGGCGCGCAGGGTGAGGACGAAGGTGTCCGACAGGCCGACCTCGTTGCGATCGACCTCGGCCTGGACTTCCACACTGGCCCAGGCCACCGTCGCGGCGAGCACGCCCAACAGTGCGCCCCAGGCGCTACCAGTCCTTCTCATTCGGCTTCCTCGGCGGCTTCTTCTGCTGAAAGCGCCACAATTGTAGATTCTTTTCGCTCTGTCGCATCGCATCGAGTAGCCGCTCGGTGTCCCGGCGGTCGAGCTGCCCCGCCTCCCCCAGCCCGGCGTCCCGCAGCGGCTCCGGCAACTCGGGGCCAGCGTCCGCGTCGCGGGCCGCCGGGCCGCCGTCCGGCCCTTCGTTGCCGGACTCGCCGGCCTCCGCCCCGCGCTGCTTCTGGCTCTGCCCGGCGTCGGAGCCTCCCCGGCCGCGGCCGGTCCCCGCATCACCCGTCCCGCCGTCCCCCTGCCCCGCGTCCCCGCTGCCGCCGTCGCCGTGGCCGCCGTCCTGCCCACCGTCGGGGCGTCCGGCGTCGGGCGACCCGGCGTCTTGCCCACCGTCAGGCGTCCCGCCGTCGGCGCCGGACTTGGGCGGTGGAAGCCGCCGCAGCAGCACCTCCAGGTTGTGCCGGGCCGCCTCGTCGTTTGGCTCCAGCAGCAGGGCGCGGCGGTACACCGAGATGGCCTCCTGGGTCCGGCCCAGTTCCGCCAGGGCGTTGCCCAGGTTGTAGAGGTCGTGCTCACTCAGCTCGCCCGGCTTCATCTCCGCGGCGCGCTGGTAGGCCTGGCGCGCTTCATCGTGCCGGTGCAATCGGTACAGCGCATTGCCCCGGTCGTACTCGAGCGCTGCGCTGTCCGGCAGCTGCTTCTGCGCGGCCGCAAAGTCCTGCAGCGCGTCCTCGTAGCGCCCCTCGTCGTACGCCTTCAGCCCCTCGGCCACCCTGGCCGGATTGCGCTCCAAGGGCCCCAGGGCAAAGGCCTCCGGGCCGCCGAGCAGGCAGCTCCCCAGAAAAAGGCCACCGGCCAGGGCGCGCAGGGCCGAGCGCCTCATGCCGCACCTCGGCGGCGGCCGGGGAGAAGCAGGCCGGCCACCAGCAGGAGCAGCCCCGGGGCGAGGAAGGACTGGAAGCGCTCGTCCCAGCGGACGGTGAGGCGGCTTTCGATTTCACTTTTCTGCAGCCGGTCGATGCGCGCGGCCACCTCCGGCACCGCCACCCCGTGGGGCTGGTAGAAGAATTCGCCGTCCGTCAGCTGCGCCACCGCCTCCAGCCCGGCCCGGTCCAACCGGGTGAGGACGGTGTTTCCCGAAGCGTCCTTCTTGTAGCCCGACCACCTCGCCGGACTTGCCGAACTCGGGGATGGGCTCGCCCGCCTCGCTGCCGATGCCGACGGCGTACACCTTGATGCCGGCGGCGCGCAGCGACTCGGCCGCCTCCATCTCCTCCCCCGACAGGTCCTCGCCGTCGGACAGCAGCACCACCACGCGGTCCTTGGCGCCCCGGTCGACGCCCTCCAGCATGTTTTGGGCGAGGAGCAGCGCGGCGCCGATGTTGGTGCCGCCCTGCTGCATCTGTTCGGGGTCCACCGCGCGCAGGAAAAGCTTCGCCGCGGCGTAGTCGCTGGTGAGGGGGGACTGGATGTAGGCGTCTCCGGCAAAGGCGACAATCCCCACCCGGTCTCCCTTGAGGGAGTCGAGCAGGGTGTTGAGCTCCAGCTTCGCGCGGTCCAGACGGTCGGGCGCCACGTCCCGAGCGAGCATCGACTTGCTCGCATCCAGCGCCACCACCAGGTCAATCCCGCGGCGGCGGGCCAGCTCGGTGCGGCTGCCGCACTGGGGCTGGGCCAGGGCGACGGCGAAGAGGGCGAGCGCGGCGGCTCGCAGCACCGCCTGCAGCGCCCCCAACAGGGTGCTCACCCCGGGGGTCAGCGCTTGCCCCAGCCGGCTGCCGAGGAGGGCCTGCACCCGGGCGCCCCGGCGCAGCGCTACCAAAAGGGCGAGAAGGCCGAGGAGCACCGCCAGAAGGAAAAGCAGGAGGTAGCCCGGGTGGGCGAGCCCCAGCGGGTAGCCGAGGAAGCCAAAGCGGAGGGGGTTCTCGCTCACGGAAACACCCGCAAGAACGTGAAGCGAAGTAGCAGTTCGAGTGCGGCGAGCAGAAACGCGGCCAACAGGAAGGGCGGGTACTCCTCGCGCATGTTGGACATCGCCCCGCCTTCGAGCAGCTTGCTTTTGTCCAGCCGGTCGAGCACCGAGCGCAGGCCGGTCTGCAGCGATTCTCGGTCGGTGGCGCGGTAGTAAGTGCCGCCCGTCTCGGCGGAGATGGCCTTCAGCAGCTCCGGGTTGATGGCGATGTCCATCTCCCGGTAGGTGGGGTTTCCGAAAAGGTCCGTCCCGTCCGGGAAGGGGACCCGTCCTCCCTTGCCCACGAGGATGGTGAAGATGGGGATGTGCAGCGACTTGGCCATGCCCGCTGCGTCCAGCGGGGAGATTTTGCCGGCATTGTTGTCGCCGTCGGTGATGAGCACCACCACCTTGCTCTTCGCATCCGAGTCCCGGAGCCGGTTGAGGGAGACGGCGATGGCGTCGCCGATGGCGGTGCCGTCCTCGATGACGCGCGTGCGCAGCTGCTTCACCACCTCCTTGAGGACGCCGTAGTCGAGGGTGAGTGGGGCCTGGGTGTAGGCCGCGCCGGCGAACACCACCAGCCCGATGCGGTCGTTCACCCGCGAGGAGATGAAGTCGCTGAGCGTCTCCTTGGCCACGCTGATGCGGTTGCCCCCGCCGCCGAGCGAGCGGAAGTCGCCGGCTTCCATGGAGGTGCTGAGGTCCAGGGCGATGATGATGTCGATGCCCTCCACCGAGAGGTCACGCGTCCTCGCTCCGGACGTCTGGGGACGGGCCAGGGCAATGATGGCCAGGGCCAGCGCGGCCATGCTGAGCAGCGGGAGCAGCCCGGCCGCGCGCGCGCGCCAGCCCTTGGGGCCGAGGGCGAGCAAGTGGGTGGCCGAGAAACGCAAGGCGGCGCGACGGCGCTGCTCGGCAAAGCCCAGCACCCCGACGAGGGGAACCAGAACCAACAGCCACAACAGGCGGCCGTCGTGCCAGAGCAGGTCAGACGACATCGGCAGTCACCACGGACGGCGGCAGGGTGGGCGGGGGCGGCCGGGGGGTGGTGGCCTCCACCAGCAGAAAGGCGTACGCCAGCGCCCAGTCGCAGGCCGACCTGGAAATGTCGGCCCGGGCGAATTTCGCCACGTCGCACTGGTCGACGAAGCGGTGGAGGTCTGCCGGGGCGACGCCCGGCGGGTCGAGGCGCTCCACCTCGCGGACCAGCTCGCCGCTGGTGCACTCCAGCGCCTCGAAACCAAAGCGCTCGCCGAGGTAGCCGCGGACAATCTCCGACAGCCGGAAGTGGTACTCGCGCACCAGCCCCTGGCCGAGCAGGTCCTCGGCGCGGAGGGCCTCCAGTGCCTCCCGGGTGCGCTCCGGCAAAGGACGCGGAGGAAGGACGGGGAGTCGCGTACGCCGTTGGGCCAGGGCGCGCCTTAGGAACAGGCCGCCGGCCACCAGTGCGGCAAGCCCGAGCAGCAGCCAGAGCAGCCGCCAGCTGCGCACCGGCACGTCGGCGTTGGGCTTGATGTCCATCAGCTCGGCGCCATTCTTGGCGGCATCCGGCGGCAGGCTGGACAGCCCTTCCACGGAGGTCCCGGCCACCGAGGCGGTGCGCGCCGTCCCGCCTCCCACCACGTCGAAGACGAGGGTGGGAATGACGTGCTGGCCGAGCTCGAAGAGTGCCAATTCCAGCCGGAAGGTGGTGGTGCTCTGGCCCGGGCCGTCGGCGCGCTGCCGCGCACTGGCCCGAAGGCCGAAGGCACCGAGGTCGGTCGGGGTGCGCAGCTCCCAGCGCTCGTCCGGGGAGTGCGCCACTTTCACCGTGTAGGTAAAGGGCTCGCCCAGCCGGACCTTCTCGGCGGACACCTCCGGGGAGATGCGCGGGGGCACGGCGCCGGCGTCCGGCGACGCCGGAGCCCAAAGCAGAAGCAGGGCCAGCGAGACGGGGGGGAAACTCATGCTGCCAGCCTGCGTGCCCGGAGTCGGAAGAAGCGCACCAGCGCCTCGCCGTGGTCCTCCCCGGCCCGCAGCTCGACTGCGTCCAGCTCGAGGCGGCGGAACACCCGGGTGCGCTCGGCTCGCCGCGCCTGCATGGCCAAGCCGAAGGCGGTGGCGGCGGTGGCACTCGACGTGTCGACCAGCGTGCGCTGGCCGCTCTCCGGGTCCTCCAGCTCCACCAGCCCCAGCTTGGGGAAGGCGTCCTCGAACGGGTCGCGCACCACCACTGGGATGACGTCGTGGGTGCGGGCGGCGGCCCGCAGGGGCGTCTCGTAGTCCCGGACCAGGAAGTCGCTGATGACGAAGGTGACGGCGCGCCGCTTGGCGACGCGGAGCAGCCAGGTGAGGCCGGCGGCGAGGTCCGTCCCGCGCCCAATGGCGCGGTGCTCGAGTATTTCGGTCACCACCCGCAGCACGTGCTTTCGGCCCTTCTTGGGCGGGATGACCAGCTCCACCTGGTCACTGAAGAGCACCAGGCCCACCCGGTCGTTGTTGGCGATGGCGGAGAAGGCAATCTGCGCCGCGACCTCGGCTGCCATCTCCCCCTTGGTCTTCCCTTGGGAACCGAAGCCCTGCGAGCCGGAGATGTCCACCAGCAGCATCACCGTCAGCTCGCGCTCCTCGGTAAAGACCTTGACGTGCGCATCGTTCATCCGCGCGGTGACGTTCCAGTCGATGGAGCGAATTTCGTCGCCCGGCTGGTAGGGACGCACCTCGGAGAAGGCCATGCCCCGGCCCTTGAAGACGGAGTGGTACTGGCCGGCGAGCAGGCTGGACACCACCCGGCGGGTGGCAATCTCCAGCCGGCGGATGCGTCGAATGAGTTCCCTGGGCAGCACGGGGCGGACGCCTTGGCGGTAGAAGCCCGTGTCAGGGCACGGGGACGCGGTCGAAGACCCGCTGCACGATGGACTCCGGGGTGAGCTCCTCGGCCTCCGCCTCGTAGGTGAGGCTCACCCGGTGACGAAGCACGTCCATCCCCACCGCCTTCACGTCCTCCGGGGTGACGAAGCCGCGGTGGCGCAGGAAGGCGTGCGCGCGCGCCGCCAGGTGCAGGAAGAGGGTGGCACGCGGGCTGGCGCCGTACTCGATGGAACCGGCCAATTCCTTCATCCCGTGGGCAGCCGGGTCCCGCGTGGCGAACACCACGTCCAGGATGTAGTCCTTCACCTTGTCGTCGACATAAATCTCGTGGACGACGGCCCGGGCCCGCGCAATCTGCTCGGTGGACACCACCGGGCTCGCCCGGGGCAACTGCTCGCCTCCCATCCTCTCCATGATGACCCGCTCCTCGGCCCGGCTCGGGTAGCCCACCTTGACCTTGAGCATGAAGCGGTCCACCTGGGCCTCGGGGAGCGGGTAGGTGCCCTCCTGCTCGATGGGGTTCTGGGTGGCCAGCACGATGAAGGGGTCCGGCAGCGGGTAGGTCTTGTCGCCGATGGTGACCTGGCGCTCCTGCATCGCCTCCAGCAGGGCGGACTGCACCTTGGCCGGGGCGCGGTTGATTTCGTCGGCGAGGATGACGTTGGCAAAAATCGGTCCGTGGCGGACGGTGAAGCTGGAGGCCTGCTGGTTGAAAATCATCGTCCCGACCAGGTCCGCCGGAAGCAGGTCCGGGGTGAACTGGATGCGCTGGAAGCGGGCGGAGATGCCGTCGGCGAAGGTGCGTACGGTGAGCGTCTTGGCGAGCCCGGGGACGCCCTCCAGCAGGACGTGTCCGTTGCTGAGCAGTCCGATGAGGACCCGCTCCAACATCTGGTGCTGGCCGACGATGACGCGCCCGGTTTCCTTCAGCAGGTCGTCGACGAAGCTGCTCTCTTCACGTACGCGCTCGGTCAGGGCTCGGATGTCGAAACTCAGGGTAACCCTCCTGTCACAACGGGCGGCGGACTGTAGGTGCTCTGGCCGAATTTGAACAACAAGAGAGGACACCGAGGAATTCCGCGCCTGTGCGGGGACGGGCGAGGAGACGCGTTTGACAGCACCCGCCGGGGCGGCGTCTGCTTCGGCCGGGGCCGGCGCGAGCGGGCCCTCCCCCTTTGGACGGCACCCCGCGCCCGACAGAGAGTTGGCCAGACTGAGGCGCCTTTTATGATGACCTCCTCGCGTGCCGAGGCGTACCTGGGCCTGCCGGAGTGGGCCCGACGGATTACGCGCCAAGTGGAGGTCTCCTTCCACGAGTCGCTGCACGGCAGCTGGCGGCCGGACGGGACCGAGGCCGACGCGCCGATGGAGCTAGAATTGGACAGCACCGCCCCGAGCGCCCAAGCGCTGCTCGACAGCGGCGAGATGCGCTCGATTGGGACGCTGCTCCTGGGCGGCCTGGTGGCCCGGGCGGACGTGCAGGGAGAGCGCCACGTGGACTGGGACAGCGGGCGCATTACCCTCCGGCTACGCTTCAGTGGGGGCGACGGGCACCCCTACCTGTTGGTGGGCGGCTGGGCCCCGGACCCGCTGGCCGATGGCGAGCCCTTCCGCTTCCGGGTGGAAGCCGGGGACGGCACAGCGGCCGGGCACGCGGTGGCCCACGCGGCCCGGCCCTAGCGCCTCACCTCTCCGAGGACCCCGGGCAGGGTGGCGGCGACCCTCGACGCCGCAGAGCAAGATGGCGAAACCCGGCCCCCGGGCGGCCTGGGCTGAAGGGCGGGGCCTTGGTGTCACCGCGCCACTTGCTTAGGGCTGTGGCCGGTGCTCCAGCCGCTGTGTGGGCAGCCAGTCCGGATGGGTGCGCAGGAAGACGAGGAATTCCTCGCGGACGAGGCAGCGCAATTCGAAGGCCTCGTCGGACGTGGCGGCGCTTGCCAGCAGTCGGACGGTGGCCGTCTGCTCGCTCGAGTCGACGACCTGGGCCTTCGCCACGCTTCCAGTCCACAGGGGCTTGCCCGGGCCCGAGAGAATGCGCTCGAACTCCGCCCGCACCTGGGCCATGTCCACCCGGTAGTCCAGCTGCAGCAGCACCACGGCCAGCATGTCCAGAGTGCCTCGGCTCCAGTTCTGGAAGGGCTTCTCGAGGAAGTAGCTGACCGGCAGCACCAGGTGGCGGTTGTCGAACAGCCTCAGCATCACGTAGCTGAGCGAAATATCCACCACCGTCCCGCTCTCGCCCTCCACCACCACCTTGTCGCCGATGCGAATGGGCTGGGCCAGCGACAGCTGAATGCCCGAAAACAGCGCACTGATGGACTTCTGCGCGGCCAGGCCCACCACCACGCCCAATACGCCGGCGGAGGCGAGCAGCGACACGCCCACCGTCCGCACCACCTCAAACTGCATGAGAAACGCGGCCAGGCCGAGGACGTAGGCGACGATGATGAGGACGCGCCACAGCAGGGCCACCTGCGTGCGCGCCCCGGCGGCCGTGCCGCCGCCGCGGGCCACCAGCGTGCGCTCCATCGCCGCGCTCCCCACGTCCAGGGCGCGGACGACAAACCAAGTGCCGGCGACGATGCCCAGCGACTGGCAGATGAAGCCCACCCCGCGCTGCCAGGCCGGGCTGAGAAACAGCTGGGCCTCGACGGCGCGAAAGGCGCCAATGGCCAGGAGCAGCCCGAGCGGGCCGCGCGCGCTTTGCACCAACTCCGAGTCCCAGGACAGCGGGGTCAGGCCGGCCAGGCGCCCGAGAAGCGCCAGCAGCAGCTTTTCGCCGAGCCAGGCCACCACCAGCGCCAAGAGAAGGGCCACCAGCAGCCCCAGCCACTGCCACAGCTCCATCCCGAAGCGGGTGGTCAAAAGAAACTCTGGCATCCGCTCGCCCAAGGGGGGGCCATAGGCCTCGTATAGGGCATCGACTGCACGCACCGTGTCGCGGCTGAAGAGCCACACCGGCGCCTCGGGCGTCCGCACCCGAACCAGGCGCACCGGCGTCGGCCGCCCGTCCAGCTCGAGTGTCGTCAGCACCACCGAGGACGGCCCCCCCTCGCCTTCCTTGGAGAGGGCGGCCAGGTCCAGGGGCTGTCGGTCCAGGACGAAACGCAGCTGCCGGGCAAGCCGCGCTCCCTCCACGGCCTGCTTGTCCGGGGGGACGTCATCGAGCCACAAGTCCTGCGCCGCCACGCCGAAGCGTCCCTGGCGCGCCTCGGCCAGAAAGCCGTGCACGGTGGCGTAGGGGCTCGAGCGGTCGAGTTCCCTGGGCGGCTCGCCCAGCCCCTGGTTGAGTGCCCAGGAGGGTCCGGCCAGGAGCAGCCCGAGGCACAGCCATCCGGCCTTCTGCAAGCGCACGGCGCCGACTTTCACAGAGAGGCGCACGGGGGAAAACTAGCGGCTGGTGCCGCCCGCTTTACCGCGCACCTTCAGCCGCTTCACCTTGCGGGCCAGGGTGTTGCGGTCGACGCTGAGGAAGGCCGCCGCCGTCGAGAGCTGTCCCTCGTTGCGCTCGAGCGCCTGGCGGAGGACGGCGCGGTCCACCTGGTCGAGCAAGGTGCGGTACAGCTCCGGCACCTTCCGGCCATGAAGCTGGTCGAGGAAGTGGCCCAGGCGAAGGTACACCAACTCTTCCAGCGGCAATTTCAGTGGGTCTGCAGCCACGAGCGCCCCACGGTGGAGACGACGAAGGGCCGTCGCTTACAGCACTCTCGAGGGGCGCAGGTCAACGACGGCGCGCAGGCCCGGGCCCTGTGGTAGACGTCCCGGAGTGGAGGTGACGCACGTTCGGCGGAAGTTTCCGCCCCGCCGCTGGCTCGCTCCAGGCCTCGTCGCGGTCCTGCTGTTTTTCTGGTGCGTCCGCAGCGTCCTCGCCCTGAGCCCGGAGGTCCGGGCAAAGGACGCCGGCAACACCACGCACCTGGCCCTCTTTGTCACCGCGGACCTCCAGGGCCAGCTGCTGCCCTGCGGCTGCAGCGAGGGCATGCGCGGAGGCCTGGGCCGGGCCGCGGCACAGCTGGCCCGGGCCCGGGCCGAGGGACTGTCCGTGGTGTACCTGGACGCGGGCGATGCGCTGTTTGCCCGGGCGGGGTTGCAGCCCGACGAGGCGGTGGAGGAGGAACGCAAGGCCCGGGCGGTGGCCGAGGCCATGCGCGCTATGGGCCTTGCAGCGCGCGCCACCGGCCCGCTGGACGACGTGCTGGGCGCAGCCTTCCGGGCCTCGCTCGCTCTGCCCGAAGTGCCCGACGGCACCGGCCGAGTGCTGGCCGTGGGCGGCCACCGCCTGGGGGTGGTGGCCGCGCGCTCGGCGAAGGGCCTCGGCGAGGGGGCCACCCAGGTGCGGGCCGCGGGGGCAGACTTCGTCGTCGCCCTGTATGGCAGCTCGCTCGACTCCGCGTTGGCCGCGGTGCGCGGCGTCGAAGGTGTCGACTTGGTGGTGACAGCGCAGGAGGCCGCCGTCGTCACGGTGGATGACGACAGCCGGCTGGTGAAGGGCAGCCCCCCGGTGGCGCGCGTGCAGAGCCGGGGCCGGGCGCTGCTGCGGGTGGACTTGCTTTTCGACGGCAAGGGCCGCTTCGTCTTCCTCAGCTCCTCTCAGGACGTGGAGCGCGAGGCGGCGACGCAGGACGAGCGGATTGCCCTGTTGAAGAAGGAGCTGGCGCTGCCCGGACAGAGTGCGGAGCGCAAGCGCCTCCTCACCGAGCGGCTGGCGACGCTCGTCGACAAGCGGGCGGCGTTGGCACCACCACCCAGTACGTCCGGCGCCAACGGCTTCACCGTGCGCTTCATCCCGCTGGAAGCAACGCTGCCCAGCGACGCGGCCGTCGACGCAGTCGTGGAAAAATTCGACGCCGACGTCTCCAAGCTCAACCTGGCCTGGGCGAGGGCGCACGGACGGGAGTGTGCCGCCCCGCAGCCGGGCGAGGCGGCCTACGTCGGCAACGCCGTCTGCGAGACGTGCCACGCCCCCGCCTTCGAGGTGTACCGGAAGACGGGGCATGCCCGCGCCTACCAGGAGCTGGAACACGTCCACAAGCAGTACCGGCTGGAGTGCGTGGCCTGCCACGTGGTGGGCATCCAGCAACCGGGCGGGGTGTGCCGGGTGGACCGCGTCGCCGGGCGGGACGCCGTGGGGTGCGAGAATTGCCACGGACCCGGCTCCCTGCATGCCGAGCTGCCCAACGTGAAGGCAATGCCCCGCCGCGCCCCGACGCCGACGGTGTGCCTCGGCTGTCACACCCCAGAAAACTCCCCCCACTTCGACTACGCCGTGTACCTGCCCCGGGTGCTGGGGCCCGGGCATGATGCGAAGCGTTGACGCTCCCGTCATCCGCCTCATACGCTGGTGGGCTGTGCAGCTCTCCCGCCGTCGCCCGTCGCGCGACACCCACGGGCCTGACGCCTGAATGACGCCGCTCCCCACCCTCCTCAGCCTCAGCCTGACCCTGGCCACCAGCGTCGCGTCCCCGGCGCCAGAGACGCCGCCGGCCGTCGCCGCCCCAAGGCCCAACCCCCCCGAGGCGAGCAGCCCGGCCGAGGACATGCGCCCGGCGGTGCCGGCGGAGGGCGAGGAAGGCGACGAGGCAGAGAAGGCCAGCCCCGAGCTGGAGGAAATGCGGGCGCTGGAGGACGCCACCATTGAGCCGGCGCATCCCGCCCCGTCCGGGCTGCAGTCCGTGCTCCGGCTGGGGGCCTCCAGTCCCTTGCGCGCGCGCATCGATGACGGCGGGGACGGCTGGGGTGTGGACGCGGTGGCCGGCCCCGAGCTGAGCCTGGTGACGGACGTCGCGGCGTTGGACATGACGCTGCTCACCGGCAGCTACGACATCCCGGTGGAGATGCAGCCGCTGGTGGCCCAGTACATCCGTTTCTTCCAGGGCCCCGGCCGCAAATGGTTCCGGGTGTGGATGTCGCGCAGCTCGCGCTACATCCCCTTGATGGCACCGGTGTTGGAGGCCTCTGGGCTGCCACGCGACACCGTCTACCTGGCGATGATTGAGAGCGGCTTCTCCCCGGAGGCCTACTCCTGGGCGCGCGCCGCGGGCCCCTGGCAATTCATCAGCAGCACGGGCAAGCGCTTCGGCCTGCGCCAGGACTTCTGGGTGGACGAGCGGCGGGACCCCGTGAAGGCCACCCGTGCTGCCAGCCGTTACCTGCGCGAGCTGCACGACGCGCTCGGCACCTGGTACCTGGCCTGGGCCGGCTACAACGCCGGTGGTGAGAAGCTGCGCCGGCTGGTGGAGCGGCGCGGCACGGACGACTTCTGGGAGCTCTCCGAGGGCCGGGGGCTGGCCAAGGAGACGAAGCACTACGTGCCGAAGCTCATCGCCTGCGCGCTGGTGGCCAAGCACCCCAAGGCCTTCGGCTTCAGCGACGAAGAGTTCTCCTGGCAGCAGCCGCTGGCTTACGACGAAGTGCCGGTGGTGGACCCCACCGACCTCGAGGTGCTGGCGCGCGCCGCCGGGGTGAACGTGGAGGAGATTCGCGCCCTCAACCCCGAGCTCCGGCGCTGGTGCACGCCGCCTGCCAGCAAAGACCAGCCCTACCAGCTCCGCGTGCCCTCCGGGACAGGCGACACCTTCCTCGCCAACATCGGCAAGGTGTCGCCGCGGGACCGCCTCACCTTCCGCATCCACCGGGTGGTGCGCGGCGATACGCTGAGCCGCATCGCCGCCAGCTACCACTCTGCCCCGGAGGCCATCGCCCTCTTCAACCACCTGAAGAACGTCCGTGCGCTGCGCGTCAACACCGAGTTGGCCATTCCGGTGCCGGCGGTGCGCACTGGAGCCGCCAAAGACGCTGCCTTGGCCACCGGCGGGCAGGCCACCGACGCCGCTGCCGAGGCCCTCGAGCGGCAGGTGGCCCGGGCCCGGGCCCGCGGGGTGACGGTGGCCAAGCCAGAGGAGGAGGTGCCGGCCGGGACGCAGACACGCCGGTCCCTGTCGGCGGGCGTGGTGCGCACCGAAACCGTGGACGGCAAGACGCGCGTCAGCTACGGCGTGCAGGCCGGGGACTCCCTGTGGACCATCGCCTCGCACTTCGGCGTCTCGGTGGAGGACTTGAAACGCTGGAACCACTTCGGCTCCCTCGGCCGCCGCTCGCGCGGCCTGCAGATTGGGACCCTCATGGAGGTGTGGCCAGCGCCGGGCGTGGCCGTTCCCGCGCCGACCGCCGCCAGCCAGCCGGCTGCGACTGCCCCCGGCCCGGCGGTGGCCCTCGCCGGCAGCCCCGCCCTGGCCACGCCGGCCGCCCCGGTGCCGGCCGCCGCCGCGGCGCCAGCGGTGGCCGCGGCCGGGCCGCGCCCCACCAGCCACCAGCTGGCGGCTGGCGAGACGCTGTGGAGCGTGGCCCAGCGCTACGGGGTGACGGTGGAGGATTTGAAGCGTTGGAACCGCATCACCCACGCGCGCAGCGTCCGGGCCGGCACGCAGCTCAGCCTGGTGGGCCCGTAGGCCCCTCTTCCGGTTGATGAAATTGGACGGACGCCCGAGCGTCTTGCCGCCAGGTTTCCCTCTCCCCCCCGCCCATGACCTTCCCGCGCTGCCCTGCCGTGCTGTTGCCGCTCCTGGTGGGCTGTTCCACCCCGCCCACCCCCCCCGCGGCGGCGCCGCCGCCGGGGGTTGTCGTCGCCCCCCAGGGCCTGGCGCCCGAGCCTCCGCAGGGCATGCGCTTGCCCACCACCCAGAAGGCACTGGCCCAGCGGGTGGAGCTCACCATCGACCCAGCGGCGCCCAGCTTCGAAGGTACGGCGGAACTGGAGATGGAGCTCGCCGCGCCGACGGACGTCGTCTGGCTCAACGCCCGCCAACTGAGCGTGAAGCGCGCTTCGGTACAGCTGGGCGCGGTGGAGGTGGTGGCACAGGGGTACCTTTCCCCGGAACGCGTGGCGCTGCGCTTCCCCCGCGCACTGCCTGCCGGCCGGGTGGTGCTGCGCCTGGCCTTCTCCGGCGTCATCTCCAGCACTGAGGACTCCGGCGTCTTCCACCAGCAGGAGGGCGGCGACTGGTATGCGATGACGCAGTTCGAGGAGACGGACGCGCGACGCGCCTTTCCTTGCGTCGACGAGCCGACTGCGAAAATCCCCTGGCAGCTCACGCTGCGCGTCCCGAAAGCGCTGACCGCCGTCTCCAACACCCCCATCGCTCCGAGGAGCCGGCAGGCGAGGGGATGAAGCGCGTGCACTTTGCGCGCACGCGGCCGCTGCCCTCGTACCTGGTGGCCTTTGCCGTCGGTCCCTATGACGGGGTGGATGCCCGGCCGGCGGGTCGAAACCAGGTGCCGATGCGCGTCTACGTTCCCCGGGGCCGCGCGGCCGAGGCGGCCTATGCGGTGCGCACGTCACCGGAGCTGCTGGAGATTTTGGAGGCGTATTTCGGCATCCCCTTCCCCTACGAGAAGCTGGACCTGGTGGTCATCCCCCTCACCGTGCACTTCGGTGCCATGGAGAACGCCGGGCTGGTGACGGTGGCCGCCCGCCGGCTGCTGGCGCGCAAGGAGAACGAGTCCCTCGAGTTCGAGCGGACCTGGGCCGTCTACGCGGCGCACGAATTCGCGCACCAGTGGTTTGGCGACCTGGTGACGATGGCCTGGTGGAACGACATCTGGCTCAACGAGGCCTTCGCCACCTGGATGGAAAACAAGGCGGTGGACACCTGGGCGCCGTCCTGGGGCATGCAGGTGGTGGAGGTCACCGACCGGAGCACCGCGGCCACCCAGGACACGCTGGCCAGCGCCCGCAGCATCCGCCAGCCCATCGAAAGCTACGATGACATCAACAACGCCTTCGACGGGATTACCTACCAGAAGGGCGCGGCCGTCATCCGGATGTTCGAGACCTACCTCGGCCCGGAGAAATTTCAGCAGGGCGTGCACCGCTACCTCTTGGCGCACGCCAACGGCAACGCCACCGCCACGGACTTTCTCCGGGCCATCTCCGAGGCCACCGGGCAGGAGGTGGCAGGGCCCTTCGAGTCGTTCCTCGACCAGTCCGGCGTCCCGCAGCTGACCGTCCAGCTGTCCTGCCCCGCCGGCAAGACACCCCGGCTGGAGCTGGCCCAAGAGCGGCTGCTCCCGGTGGGCACCGCCGCCAGCGGGGAGCGGCGCTGGCAGGTGCCCGTCTGCGCCCGCTGGTCGAGCGGCGGGAAGACGCACCAGACGTGCACGCTGATGACGTCCGCCACCGCCAGTCTGCCGCTGCCCGGCGGGCCCTGCCCCAGCTGGGTGCTGCCCAACGCCGGGTACGCCGGCTACTACCGCCTTAACCTGAAGGGCACTCTGCTGCGGCAGCTGGTGACGCGCGGCGCCTCAGCGCTGAGCGAGGCCGAGACGGTGGGCCTGCTCGGCGACGTCGCCGCGCTGGTGCTGGCGGGGCGGTACCCGGCAGGGGAAGGGATGGAGCTGTCCACCCACTTTGCGGCTGCCAAACGGCGGCAGGTGGTGGAGGAGGCCCAGAAGCTGGCGCTCGTCCGGCGGGACTTCCTGGAGGGACCCGCGGCCCAGGCCTACCCGGCATGGGTCCGCCGTCACTTTGGCCCGCGGGCGCGGGCCCTCGGGCTCCAGCCGCACCCGGGCGAGGACGAGGAGACGCGGCTTCTGCGGCCGCTGTTGGTGCGCTTCGTCGCACAGCAGGGCGAGGACCCGGCTCTCATCCAGGCCGCGCGTAGCATGACCGCGCAGTGGCTCAAGGACCCCACCTCCGTCGACGCCGAAGTGGTGGACACCGCCCTCGCCATCGCCGGAACGTTCGGGGACGCCAAGCTGCACGCGACGCTGGTGGAGCGGCTGAAGAGCAGCCCGGACCGGGCCACCCGTGCCCACCTGGTGCTGGCCCTGGCCGCCTTCCGGGACCCGGAGCTGGTGAAGGCCAACCTGCAGCTGGTGGAGGCCGCTCCCATCGATGCCCGCGAGCTCACCCGTCTCCTCTACGACGGCCTGGCCTGGCCCAGTAGCCGCGACCTCGTCTTTCAGGCGGTGAGCACGCACTTCGAGCTGTTCGCCTCCCGGCTTCCCGAGCGCAGCGCCGGGCTGCTCTTCTACCTGGGGGCGTCCTTCTGCGACAGCCAGCACCGGGCGGAGGTCGAGGCGGCCTTCGCCCCGCGCGCCGAGAAGGTGCTGGGCGGAAAGCGCGAGCTGGCCCAGACGCTGGAGATGGTGGACCTGTGCATGGCCGACCGCGCGGTGCAGGTGCCGAGCATCAGCGCCTACCTTCAGCACCAGCCGCGCTAGACCCGCAGCGTTGGGGGGGCCTCAGGCTTCCTCGAGCAGCAGTTTCAGCTCGCGGATGCGCCGGGTGATGACGTCTCGTTCCATGGAGCGGTAGGACTCCGGGAGCAGCTCCCGGCTGGTGCACTCCTGCACCGCGGCCAGGTTCTGTAACTCCAGTTCCAGCGGGTAGGAGGGCGGGACGAAATCGCTCACCACCGCTCGGACATCGGCCTCGGTGGGTTGCTCGCGGCCCTCGTTGAGGGCGGCGAATTTGCTCCGCACCAGGATGGCCTCGATGTCCGCCCCCGACAGCTGCGCTCCCTTGGGCAGCACCGCGGCGAAGGACGGGACGTCGAGATTCATCTTCAGCTTCTTGGCCACCACCTTGTACAGCTCATCCCGCTCGGCGTCCGACTGTGGGTAGAACAGAGCCACATGCTCCTCGGCCCGTCCCTGGCGCTTCAGGTCGATGGGAAGCAGGTCCGGACGGCAGGTGAGCAGGAACCAGACAATCTTCCCCCGGTACTCGGTGTTGCCCATGAAGGAGGCGATGGAGGCAAACACGCGGGACGAGGTACCGGAGTCCCCCGAGGCGTCGCGGTTGCCGAGGAAGGCGTCGGCCTCGTCAATCATCACCGCCACCGGCCAGAGGGCCTTCAGGAGGTTGAAGATTTTTTCGAGGTTGGCCTCGGTAACGCCTTGCCACTGGCTTCGGAAGTTGAGGAACTTCACACACGGGATGCCAATCTCCCCGGCGAAGCAGGTGGCGAGAAACGTCTTCCCGGTGCCGACCGGACCGGCTACCAGGTAGCCCATGGGGAGCACCTCCAGCCGGCCCTTCTTCAGGGCGCTGGCCGCCTGGCGCAGCATCTGCTTGGCCCGCGCGTGTCCGGCCACCGCGTCCAGCGCGTGCGCCGGCTCGATGAATTCGAGGAGGCCGTGGCACTCCGCCTGAATAATCTCCTTCTTCTTGTCCTTCAGCAGCTCCGCGGTGATGCGGATTTGTCGCTCGGTGGCCTCGGTGAGGACGCGGTCGAGGTTGATGCGGGACAGTCCGGCCGTGGTTTTTGCCAGGGCGGCCAGCCCGACGTCGGACACCGAGGCCAGCTTCCGCCCGTCCAGCTTGGTCTGCACGAAATCCAGCCGCTCTTCCTCGGTGGGCAGCGGCAATTCGATGCTCG
Organism: uncultured delta proteobacterium; assembly: GCA_963760425.1. Classification (GTDB taxonomy): domain Bacteria; phylum Myxococcota; class Myxococcia; order Myxococcales; family Myxococcaceae; genus JADGRA01. The sequence goes on from CAVXCY010000003.1 coordinate 113,050, forward strand.
CCACGTAGGGGTTGCGCGCCAGCCGGGGGGAGATTTCCGCCAGGTTCTCCACCAGCAGCACCACCGAGAGGTCCCCGGCCAGAAATTGGGGGTCGCTCGCCCACTTCACCAGCGTGGCCAGGCAGAAGCGGTCTTCGCTGGAGAGCGCACCGATGTCCGCCCCGGGGGCCAGCGTCTCGGCGAAGTCGATGACGAGCGCCAGGGACTGACCGTCGGCCAGGCGCATGCGCAGGTAGTTCTCGGCAATCTGCAGCGCCCGCCCTGGGTCCCTGGGCATCACCTTGGCATAGTCGGTGCCGTACATCGTGTCGTAGGCGGCCATCGCCCGCGCCAGGTCCTTCTGGGTATCGGGCGAGGCGGCCCGGATGCCACTCGAGCGGTCATAGAAGAGGACGTGGTCCCGACCGCCAAACAACTCCTCGGCGAGGAAGGTTTTCAGCGGCCCGAAGGTGCGGGCCCCTTGCGCGTCCTGCAGCGGTTGGAGGTCCCGCACGCTGCCGTGGAGCAGGAAGGTACTGACGGTCTTGGTGTAGTAGGCCTGCGCCAGCTTGCGGGCCCATGCCGGCAGGCCCTGCAGCGGGTCCGCAGACTCCGACTTCCGTGTCCGGGCCACGTGGCCTCTCCTTCTACCCGGCAGCGGGCGGGGTGTCCCCGTCCCCGGGGCGCGGGGGGTAAGACTTAGCGACAGTTGGGCGCGCGGCGCAGCACAACCCGCACCGGCGTGGCCTGGCCGGGCGTTTCCGGCAGCTTGAGCGGGACCTGCGCCGTCTCGAAGCAGCGCTTGCGCAGGGTGAGGGCCGAGGCGGTGGCCAGGACGTGGCCGAGGACGGGGGTGACGCCCAGCTGGCGTTCCCCGCTGAAGACGGCCGCCCCGGGCGGCTGGGACGTGACGCGGACGGCGAACTCCATCGGCTCGAGGACGGCCCGCACTTGCAGGGCGTCCTCGGTGGTGTGGGCCAGCACCGAGGAGGCGTAGGGCCGGAAGCCGCCGCGCCGCACCTCGACCTGCTGGTCCGTCCCCACCGGCACCTCACCAGCCCAGAAGCCATGCACCCCGGCGCGCTTCACCGGCGTCCCGTTGAGGCGAACCTCAGCGTCGTCCGGGTCTGGCAACACCACCAGCCGGGCCGTCCCGGCGGTGCGCTGCAGCACGACGGAGAAGGGCGTGGGTTCGGTGCCTCGGGCGACCGTCACCGTCCCCAGCGAGGGCTTGAAGCCCTCGGCGGTCACCATCACCGCCACCGGCCCGGCCGGGACCCGTTGCAACACGGGCCAGGTCTGCGGGGTGCCGAGTTCGCGCCCATTCACATTCACCCGCGCATGGGCGCGTACCTCGGGCGGGGAGAGTTCCAGCAGCAGCACGCCTTGCGGCTCGCGCAGGGCGAAGAAGGCGCCCAGGGCAGCGGCGACCACCAGCGGCAGCCCCCACCGCCAGCCGCCCAGGCGGGACGGATGCCGGCCGGTCCCGAAGAGGGCGGGGAGCACCTCGGACGGAGGCGGCCGCTCGACCGTCGGCGGCGCAGGGGCCGGCACCTCCGCTCCGGACTCCAAGGCAGGCGGGGCGGCGTCCGCTCCGGCCGGCCCGGGCCGGGGGGAAATGAAGGTTTCGGCCGAGCTGGGATTGGGGGCTGGCTCGGGTGGGGTGGCGGTCAGCCTCGGTGGGGGCGCGTCCAGCGCCGGGTCGGTGACGGGTTCCGCCAGTACCCGCGCTGGCGCTGCGCTTTGGTGCACCGGCGGCCCCCCGTGCAGGTACTCGCTGCCGTCCACCAGCAAGGTGGCCCCGTCCTGGGCGTGCACTTCCTGCTGGGGCGCGGTGGCCGTCAGCTTGGGCAGGGGCGCGGCGGCCGGCCGCACCACCACCGCCCCTCCGGAGCCGACGGCGCCGTTGCCCACAGGCTGGGGGAGGGGGGCTGGCACGGTGCCGTGGTGGGCATCCATGGCCTGCCGCAGGCTTTCCGGCGCCTTCACGTCCGCGTACTCGGCCAGGCGCGCCTTCTCGCGGTCCACCTCCTCGGCAAAGGTGGACTTCATGTACTGCATCAAGTCCTTGCGGCTGAAGATGCTGTCCGAGGTGATGAGGAAGCGCTGCAAGTCATCCGCCAGCTCGCTCGCGTACTGGTAGCGGGCGTTGACGTCCTTGGCCAGCGCGCGCAGGGCAATCTTCTCCAGCGCCTCGGGAATGCGACGGTTGTAGGTGGATGGGGGCAGCACCTCGGCCTTGCGAACCTTTTCCAGCACTGCGAAGTCCGAGTCCCCGACGAAGAGTCGCTCGCCGGTCAGTAATTCATAAAGGCACACCCCAATGGCGAACACGTCGCTGCGCCGGTCCAGGGGCAGCCCCCGAATCTGCTCCGGGCTCATGTAGCCAAACTTGCCCTTGAGGATGCCGGCCTGCGTCTTGGTCACCTTGCCGGCCGCCTTGGCGATGCCGAAGTCGATGACCTTCACCTCGCCCTCGAAGGAGATGAGCACGTTCTGGGGCGAGACGTCGCGGTGGACAATGTCCAGGTCTCGGCCGTAGCTGTCGTTCTTGCGGTGGGCGTAGTCGAGCCCCTCGCACAGCTTGGAGACGACGTAGCAGACCAGCGGAACCGGCGGCGGTTCCCCCTTCTTGCGGGCCCGGTCGAAGATGGAGCGCAGGTCCTTGCCGGGGACGTACTCCATCGCGATGTACAGGCTCTGCCCGATGCGGTTCAGCTCATAAATCTGGCAGATGTTGGCATGGGTGAGTTGGACCGAGATTTTCGCCTCGTCCTGGAACATCGCGATGAACTCGTCGTCCTCGGCGATGTTGGGCAGGATGCGCTTGATGGCCACCAGCCGTTCAAAGCCCCCCGCGCCGAAGGCCTTGCCGCGCCACACCTCGGCCATACCGCCGATGTTGATGCGGTCGAGCAGCAGGTAGCGCCCGAAAGGAATCGGCTGCTTCTTCGGAGCCGGGGCGGTCAACGCAGGAGAGCTGGGAGTGGGCAGAAGACTCGCAATGGTAGCGACGCGCCGCCAACCCGGTCAACGCGCGATGGCGGTGCACATCCTACTCTCCCGTGAAGCGCGGGGGGCGCTTTTCCAGGAAGGCGGCTACCCCTTCCAGGAAGTCCTTGGAGCCGAGCAACTTGAGCTGCCCATGCACCTCGGCCTCGAGCGCGGCGTCGAAGGAGCTGGCGAGCGCGCCGTAGACGCTCTTCTTCACAGCCTGATGTACCAGCGGCGGCCCGGCCGCCAGCCCGCGGAGAAAATCCGTCGCCCCGGCCTCCAGCTGCCCTGCCGGAAATACCCGGTTGGCCAGGCCGATGGACTTCGCCTCGGCCGCGTCCACCATGTCCCCGGTGAACATCAACTCCAGCGCCCGCCCCAGGCCCACCAGCCGCGGAAGCGTCCAGCTCCCGCCCCATCCGGCATCAGCCCCCGCTTGACGAAGATTTCGCCAAAGCGCGCCCGGTCCGAGCAGAGACGGAGGTCGCAGGCGAGGGCCAGGTCGCACCCGAAGCCGGCGGCGACCCCGTCTACCACCGCCACCGTGGGCAGCGGGCAGTCGCGCAGGGCGCGGATGAGTCCGTGAAAATGGGTCCGCATCCGGCCCTCGAGGGTACTGGCGTCGAGACCCTCGGCGGCGGCCCACTTGAGGTCGAGACCGGAGCAGAAGGCCCCGCCCGAGCCGCCGAGCGCCACCACCCGGACCCCCGCCGCGGGGGCGGCGTGCACGGCGTCTCGCACGGCCTGGTTGACGGGGACGGTGAGCGCGTTCTTGGTCTCCGGGCGGTTCAGCGTAATCCAGCGGATGGCGGCTTCGTCGCGGACGAGGACTTCAGGGGAACCCATAGGGGGCGGTAGTTTGGATGGGCTGGGCGAAGGGGCGCAAGGCATCTCGACACTTCATTCGCCCCCGGGGGGGGCCGCCGCCGGCCCTTAGCGCACCCGGACCCCGTGCGGCAGCGGCGCGGCCGTCTCGTCGGCGAAATCCATGAATTTTTCCATCTCGCGCACGGTGTCCTCGGTGGCTTGCACCTCGACCGAGAGCGCGTCGAGCTGGCGGGTAATGTGCTCCGGGTCGCGGATGGCGATGGACTGCTCGTGCGTCAGCCGCAGGAGGTCCTCGATGCTGGCCAGCTGGTGGCTCACCACCGCGCGGCTTTCCTCGGCCTGGGTGAAGCGCTGCAGGCGCTTGCTGAGAATCTCCACCCGCTTCTGCTTCACCTCGCGGAGGCGTGCACTGGGCTCGGCGCCAGCATCGGTTCGGAGCTCCTTCAGCTCCGCCTCCAGCGCCTGCCGGTCGGCCACGCTGAGGTAGCGCCGGTAGCCATTCAGGGTGCTGAGCAGCCGCAGGAAGGAGGTGAGCAGCGCATCGACCCGACTCTCACTGGAGGCTGCCAGCACGCGGCCGCCGGGCAGCCGGCGGTAGTTGGCCTCGATTTTCTCCTTCAGGTCGCGCAGCCGGTGGTAGTGCTCGCGCTGGCGGGGGCGAGCTCGGCCAGCAGGCTCTCCACCTCCGCCTCGCCGCCGGCCGGACCGGCCTTGGCCCGCGCCGCCCGGCGGTAGCGCGGGTCGATGCCCACCACCAAGAGGTAGAAGGCCTCCAGGGCAGCAGCCACCGCCACCGGAAGCGTCTGGCCTGTCGCCGGGTCGCCCCCACGGCACCGGAAAGGCCGATGAGGTTGGCGGCGCCAAAAGCGCCGTCTTCAGCCGGCGCGAGAAGAAGGGGCTGTGTCGTTCAAGGTCCGCGTGCCTCCGCCAGGCCGCGCAGCGCCGAGAGGTGCAGGGTATCTCCGGCCACACACGGCGGCTGCGTCCGACGCGCCGCTCGGCCGCTACGGCCGCGTCTGGTTCAGCTCCTCGTACGTGACTGCGGCCCTGCCCGCCAGTCCGAAGAAGGCCAGGTTGTCCTTCAGCGTCGCGGAGCGCTGCTCCGCACCGCCTCCGAGGGGTCTCCCAGCTGCGGGGCCACGTCGCCTAGCAGGCAGGCTCCCGGGGACGGGTCTTCAGCTGGGCGGCGTCCGCGTCCAGAAGCCCCCGGACGATGCGCCGGACGGCGTCCGGGTAGCGGGCGGCAAGCTCCCCGCGCGCCACGAGGATGGTGGCCACCAGGTGGGGAGCATCCACGGTGGTGGCCAGCACCGTGCCGCCTCGCTCCCCGGCGGCCGCCTCCACGTCCGCTGCCAAGCCCACCACCGCATCGGCCCGACCCTCGCGCAGCGCGCGCCCGGCGTCGGAGGCGGAGGCCAGGTCCACCCGCGCACCTCCCAGGCGCCGGCCCGGCGCGCTCGGCAGCCACAGGGCGAAGTACTGACCGTGGATTGGGGCGCCGTCCGCAACGCTTCCCCCTGGCCCGGCCGGGCTCGACACCCCGACCGCGCCGAGGGCGTCCTCTCCCCGGCTGCGGCCCAGCAGCATCTCCACCCGCGGGGCCGCGTCCCGGAGCGCCACCGCCCAGGCGGCCAGCCGGTCCACGGTGACGGCCGCCAGGGCCACCCCCGCCGCTCGCCGCCGGCGGCCAGGGCGGTCCGCGACTCCTCCTCGCGCACAAAGGGGATGGCCCGGGCGTCGATGGCATAGGCGGCTTGGGAGGCCCGGCCGCGGCTCCGGCCCGGAGTCCCCGGTGGCCCAAAGCAGCGGTGCAGCGCTGCCCAGGGCGGCCATGGGCGCCATGGCCAGGGCCATGGGCCAGGGGGGGGGGGGGGGGGGGGGGGGGGGGGGGGGGGGGGGGGGGGGGGTTTTTTTTTTTTTTTTTTTTTTTTTTTTTTTTTTTTTTTTTTTTTTTTTTTTTTTTTTTTTTTTTTTTTTTTTTTTTTTTTTTTTTTTTTTTTTTTTTTTTTTTTTTTTTTTTTTTTTTTTTTTTTTTTTTTTTTTTTTTTTTTTTTTTTTTTTTTTTTTTTTTTTTTTTTTTTTTTTTTTTTTTTTTTTTTTTTTTTTTTTTTTTTTTTTTTTTTTTTTTTTTTTTTTTTTTTTTTTTTTTTTTTTTTTTTGCAGTACAGATTGGGTCTATGGCTGTGCAGTTAGTCCTGATGGAAGCCGGATTGTTTCAGCTTCTTTTTCGATAAAACCCTTAAGTTATGGGAAGTACGCTCTTTGAGTTGCCTCATGACACTACGTACAGGTGGATTGCTACAATCGTGTGCATTCTGTCCGGATGGCATACACCTTGTTGCAGGCGGAAAGGGTGGTATCTATTTTCTGAAGCTAATACAGTAGCATTAGTGGCTTTTTTGCAAGTGAAAAGTTTCACTTGCAAAAAACAAGGGAACACATATTGAAGTGGTAATGAGCAGTTCTCGAGGATTGAATGTTGCGGAAAAAGCACGAACGCTTCGTCGATACTGATGGGTTGATTACCAATCGTGCTGATATTCCGCTCTTCATCTTCATCGCCGATTGTGCCGCGCTCTCATTCTTTGACCCAAAGCGGTATGACATTAGATAACCTTTTAGACCTCCATAAGAATTCATTTTTGTAGGATGCTTTGCAGGTTGCATGTTTAGCGTGTTGCCTTTGAACCGGTTTCCGCATGGTTTTTACAACACACGTGCATCCCCACAGAAGCTCAACATGGTGTGAGCATACACTTCTGTGACCGTGCGTACACTGGCGAGATCTGACCATTCATCAGCGCCATGCACTCCCCCACATGCGACACCATAGCCGCACACCGTTGGTATCCCTCTGCTTAGAAACATCCATCCATCGCACGCAGGCCCGCTCCCTTCTAATCGTGGTCGTACACCAGTGATCGTTTCCACGGCAGTCGCAAGCGTCTGCACAATTTGGTGTGGCGTCATCTCTGCTGCCGGGACGAACAGCACATCTTCGAGCTGGTACGTCGTAATAGCCAGTCGTGCGAGTTGCTCTATTGATCGTGACCTCTTCTGCGGTCAGACCGGGAAGTAAGCGCGCATCGCCATAGGCTACACATGAGCCTGGAACCACATTGATGCCACTTCCCCCCTGAATGAGGGTGGGAAACGTGCTCACGCGACGTACGGTTGGGGAATGCTGCTGATGGGCGTCTGCGGCAGGGCGCGCTTGTCTGCAAGAGCCAGGGCGAGACGCGCCATGTCGAGGATGGCATTGCGTCCTCGCCTTCTCTGCTCCCATGCTTTGACACCGGTATGCGTTGCTTCACCGTTAATCTGCACGCAAACGGTATGCAGCCGATGCCCTATGGCGATCTTCTGGTTTCCAGTTCAATGATGGCAGCGGCACCTGCCAACAGCCCCTGCTCAAGCAGGTAGCGCGTCATCGGTGAGCGTGCTCCGGGTTCTTCATCGACGACAAAGGCGAGGGTTACTCCGCCCAGCCGACCTGATACCCGCTTGACGCAGTGCATATACTGCATACACAAAAGCCGCAATTTGCGCTTTGGCGTCTGCCGATCCCACGCCATACAACCGTCCCTCCTCAATGTGTGCTCCCCAGGGATCGCGGGTGTAGTTGCACGGTTGCCACGGATCTCCGTATCAATTGTGGTGTGTGGATCAGCGTTTTCTCTCTGTTCCTTGATCCAGGAATATGGCAGACGACATTGGGGCGCTGGGATGAGATGCCCACTCGTTCTGCCGGTAAACACAGACGATGCAACTCCTGCTGGATGAGTGCGGCGACTTCCTCTTCCACCGGAGCATCGGGAGGAGATGACTCTGGAAGAAATGGATTGCTGCTCCTGGCCCGCACGAGCCGCTGTAGGAACTCGATTTGGTGCTCATACGCGTCCTCGAGAGCGATGGCGATGGCTTCGTGTGTGTTCATCAGACGCCGCGTTTCTGCCCGGAAGGAGTTTCACCGCGCAGTTCACGGCGGAAGGTCGTGATCGTGAGCGATCTCTTCCTGTTCCAGCGCGATCCCCCACTCCTGACCACGTTTCGAGAGTGTTTGGAAGGTTCGCGGGTCGTTTTCCACCGAGCCAGGAGGCATGAATTGCATCGGCGTTCCTGGCAGGGGCATGAAGGTATGGCTATGAATGCAGACCTTCACTGAGCGCGTGAGTCGCTCCATCAGCTGCTGGC
>CAVXCY010000004.1:0-85570 GCA_963760425.1 uncultured delta proteobacterium
GCACGGAACGCCGCTCTGGAGGCAAATTGCCCGCCGCGGGAGCGTGCCCGTCGGAGAGTAGCGTTGGGGGACGACGCCCGAGTTTGCTGGCAGGTTGGCCTGGGCGTAGACGTAGGCACCCAGCGCCTCCCACTCCTTAATCTCACTCCCGTTGGCAGCGCGGTGCAGGATGGTTGCCGTCGGGTCGTTTTGCGGAATCGGTTGGCCCGTGTCTGCATCCTTGAGCGTGACTCCCACCAGCGAAGCGAAGGTGGCCACGTAGAGATTCGAGGTGGCACGTACCAACGTCGAGGACGACACCAGCCAGCCGGGCGAGGTGGAGGTCGAGCGGTCATAGACGAGCGAGGTGGCGTCGTAGGTGTCGTACGTGTTCCCGGCATGCGTCGATGTCTGGTAAATTCTAAAAACTCGGTCGTTGGCCGGACGCGAGAGGTCGTATTCGAACTTGAAGCCAGCGGGCACGAGGTAGAGGTCGGAATCGCCGGCGTAGGCAAGGCGCAGGGTCACCTCGAAGGCGGCCTTCACCTCCGCCAAGAAAATGCCAAACCGGCAGAGCGGATAGCCGAGTGTTCCGTTGACCGATGAACCCAATGGAACGGCGCTGAAGAGGTCGTCGAACGAGAGTTGATGAGTCTTCCCCTGCCCAAGGGTGGGGACCCGGAGGACGCCTTCAGCCTCGACTGCGAGGTCCGTGGGCGCGACGGACTCTGCCGCCGCCAGCAGAGAGTCCGCAACCAAGTCAGCCAGTTCCGTCTCCGCCACCGTCTTGCTGTTGTCGATGTCGAAATCGAGGCCGGCCACCGACTTGAAGGCCAGACCGCCCGGCTGCGCGGGGAGCGCCTGCGGCGCGCCGAAGACCTCCGCCAGTGCGATTTGAAGGAACGAGAGTCCCCCTGCCACCGGCGTCTGCTCCACTGAGGAGATGACAGAGGCGACAAACGTGTTGATTTCGGTGTTGGTGGGGATGGTGGTGTCATCGACCGGAATCAGCTTGGAGTTTTCCGTGTCGAAGACGACAGTGCCATCGGCTTCCACGCTCAGCGAGATTCGGCCGATGTGGTCGCCATAACGGCCCGCCTGCTGCACCATGACGTTCTTCCCGCTGGTCAGGTTGGCGACCAGGATGGCCGGTACCTCCGAGTGAGTGTGGCCGCTGACAATGACGTCGAGTCCGGTGACATTTTGCGCGATGAGGTAGTCCTCGCTTGAGGCGAGGGCGCCTGGCATGAGGTTGCTGTGGCTGAGCGCAACCACCACGTCGGCCTTGCCGACGCTCCGCACGGTGTCCACCACCGGCTGCAAGTCGCTGTAGATGGCCGCCAGCACCCCCGCGGTGTCGGACTCATCGCCGCCCGGGGGAAGCGAGAACTTGACCGGCGCCTTCAACGGGGCGACCGAGGCCGCGTTTGCTCCCATGATTCCCACGAAACCGACGCGCAGGCCGTTGGAGGCCGTCACCACCAGCCAGCGGTGGACGGGTTTGCTCGGGTCGGTCCCAGCGTCGTCGTAGAGAGCCGCGAGGTCCGCGTCACCGGCGGTGCCACTAAAGTGAATGTTGCTGGAGACGATGGCGGGGATGCCTTCGGCGCTTCCTTTGGCCGCGGCAATGATGTTGGCGAGCTCGTGGGGCCCGTAGTCGAACTCGTGGTTGCCGAGCGTGGTGACGTCGTACTTGAGCATCGAAAGCACCCGGTAGTCGCCGGTTCCGGAGGCGGCGCTGGGGTACGTGTCGGCGACTTGCGTCAGCGCACCCACCATGTTGTCTCCGGCCGAAACTGTCAGGGTTGCGAAGCCCGCGTCGGCCGCGAGGGCACGTTGTGCGGTCAGCAAGACGGAACGCCGGGACGCGCCGCCCTGGATGGTGCCGGTCCCGGCGACGGTGGGCGCCGGGAAGTCGTCCACCTCGGGTCCAAGGCCAAGCAGGTGCGAGTGCTCGTCGTTGGTGTGCAGCAGAGTCAGCTTGCGCGCCGCCGACGGCGGGGGGGACGAGCTGCAGGCGCAAAGTAGGACCACGGTAGCGACAGCGCTGAGACGCAGCATCGGGGAACCCCCAGAGGAACGCGGGCAAGAAGCCACCCGGGTCATCCTCTGTCAAGCATCTAACTAAACGAGGAGCGCCGTACGGTTTTATGCGGTACCGCACGCAGATGGTGAAAGCCAATGGGCCGGGCCCAGGGTTTTGGCCCGAGTTTTCTTGCAAAGGGGGGGCAGCGCCAGGTGCCGTAAGCGCTCTCTGCGACATGGCCTCAGCCTGGTCGGCGGCAGACGTCTCGCCAGCTGTCGGCGCCACCTGCCCGTCCCATCGGCTGGCAAGTGGCTTCCAGGTTTGTCGCTCTGCGGCGTCAGCCGTCTTCTTGGCAACCGCGCTGGCACTGCCCTCGCGCGCTGGGCACCCGACGCCTTGCGCGGGTGCTGCATCGGGTGAGACGATTGGCGATGACGCCGCGCACCCGCTTCGTCATTCTCCGTCTTAGCGGAATCCTGCTGGTCGGCCTCGGGGCGCTGCATCTTGCCGTCACGCCCTTGGTCGCCCAATTCATCCGCAGCAGCGCGGCCCCCGATGCGGTGAATTGGCTGATGCCGCCGATGCTGCTCAACCAAGTGGTGCTCGGCATCCTTCTGCTCCCGCTCGGGATTCTCACTTTCTTCAGCGCGCGGCCGGCGGCTGACGGCGTGGCCTGGGCGCTCACTGTCAGCCGAACCATTGCTCTGGCGGTCGTCACGCTACCGCCCACGCTGCTCGCCCTGATGGGAACCCGCTATTTCGCGGCCATCCCCTTCCTCGTCGCCGCGGTCATTGTTTGCCTCGCCAGCGTAACCCTCTTGGTGGCCGCGTTCTGGCCTGCGCCGGCGGCTCCCCCAGAAGACCCTCGGACCACCTCTGTTTGAGGAGTCCCTGCAGGGCGTTCGGGATGGGACAGGCCCCAGGTTTGGCCGCTACGGACGTTCCAGACCGAATGCACGAGCCACCTGTCCCTGGGCAAGCACCGCGAGGGCGGAGGCAGGTCATCCACCACCACCTCGCGCCCGCAGCCTTGGCGTGGAGGTCGAGGACGGCCCGGTCCTACTCGTTTTCAGAACCCCGCGTCGCCGACGGGACCACCGGCGCCGGCGCCTAGGAAGTGCTGGGAGTGGGATAGCGCGTAGGTTGCGAACGCCGGAACCACGAGGAGGAGCATGACCGTAACCAAGACGGTCACGAACCCACGCAGGTGCGTCTGCCGCGGCAAGTTGTCGAGAGGGCCCCCCTCCGGGTCGTTCGGCCAGATGATTTTCGGGGCGACCAACCAGTCCATGAGGTGCCCCAGATAGCGGGCGAGGAATGGCGTTAAAGCCAGCCAGACCACCCAGGCGATGACAAGGAGGACACCGGGCGTCATGACACTCCCAGAGTGAACGGACCGTGAATTGGCGACGTACATCAGGTCCGCGAAAAGCCGCCACTGCAGCTGCACCCTACCCGGCGGGTGGAAGCTGTGTCACAGGAGGTCTGCCGAGCTCCTCGACCGTCCCCAGTCTTTGTCGAGTGCTTGGACGCCAGCGGATGCAGCGGACTTCCCGATGCATCCTCCGGCCACTGGTTCGCCGGCTTCCGCAAGGCGTGGGTTGTTGCAGGTGGCGAGTGCGGCTAGTTCTTTAAGACTCGGTCAACCATCTCATCTTTCCCACGCCTTCATCCGCGGGACCCATCGCCGGACATTGTCGCAGTATTCCTCGTACTCCGAACCAAACATCTTGCGCAGCGTGGGCTCCTCGTAAAGCCGAACAAACAACCCTGTGCCTAGGACCACCAGAGATGCCACGAGAATCGCGCCCAGGTTCGCTCGTCCGAAGACAACCCACAGCGCAGCCCAGCCCACAAAGAAACCCAAGTACATGGGGTTTCGTACGTACCGATAGAACCCAACGACAACCAGCGTCTTGGGCGGCGCAACTGGCGCCGGCGTTCCATGTCCCTTCCATCCGAAGTCCCACACGCACCGCAAGGCAACGCCGAAACCAAACACAGCAGGTACGACCGCAAGCCAGCGCCCGGGAGCCGAACCTGCGCCGACCACGTGAAAACCCAGCCACGACGGCAGTAACCAGAACCAGAGCGCGAGGAATGCAATGCCCACCGCCAGAGAGACGACGGCCTGCGCGCCGTCGGCGGTAGGACCCGGACGTCCTCGAGGGCCAGGCGGCCCTTTCTTCATGAACGCCTCCCTGGCCGACACACATCACTCTTGGCTGAGCGCCAGCACGCAGGCACCCGTGCCGATGGTACCCGCCATCGCAGCCCCACCGCGTCAGGGTCAAGCCCTGCGCCACACCCAGAGCAGGGCGAAGGCCAGGAGGGCAGGTGCCGAGCGTCCCCCGGCACCCGTTCCGCAGCCGCTCGTGACAGGAGTGCTGGAACCACCGCTACCCGCTCCGGCGTCCTGCCCGCCCGTTCCACCGACCGCGCTGGCCTTCACAATGCGCAGCGTGGCGCAATGGAAATAGAAGCACGGGGGGGTGTGGCTGGCCATGAATTGCACGAGCTGCAGCGTGCAGGCATCGCATTGGATGTCGGGCACGGTGATGTCCTGCTGGTAGTCGGCAGCACTGGAAGACGTGTGCGGAAAGACGTTGTCGAGAATGACGGGAGCGCTCGGGTTCGCTTCGATTGGGGCGCTGACACAGTTGTTCGCATCCACCACGGGGATTGGAGTCACGAGTTGGGAGCGGTCCGTGGCAATGGCGATGCGCCAGTGCCCGGGGTGAAAGACCGTCTCCGTCCACACCACGGTGAGCTTCGAGCCAGCTTGGACCGTCGTCACCAGGTTGCTCGGCGTTCCCGCGGTCGAACCACAGGGCGCCTCCTTCTGTGGGTCTCCAACCGAGTCGGTCACCAGCCAGTCGGGCGGCGCGGTGAGCTTGGTGTGGGCTGCACCGCCGGCTGCCCAGAGTAGCGAGCCGACCAGGGCCATTCGTCCAACCCGCATGGTCCGTCCTTGAGGCGCGCGAAAAGTGTGGGGCGACCGCCCCTTCTTATGATTGGCCTGATTCCCTATGTCCGTCACGAACGGGCGCCATGCGTCGGACGGACGCGCCGCGGTGGCCAACGCACTTCACTCTGGGCTGTTGCCCACGTCGGCGGCGGCGCGTGTCCGCGCCAGCCATGCCGCCAGGGCATCCGCGTCACGCACCTTTCCCACCGAGCGAAGAATGGACTCCTCGGTGTCCAACAGCCGAAGCGCCGCTGCCCGAAGACGCGGGGTGGCCAGCACTTCCAGGGCCGCGCGCGCGTCCAGCGACAGCAGCATGCTTCGAGGAATGCCGAAGAGCTCCAGGGTGGCGCGGTGAATCTCCTCGAGGGCCTGCTCCTCCTCGCCCCGCGCCCGGTAGCCGAGGGCGCGCGCCAGGGCCGCAGCCAGCTGGGTGAGCAGTCGCTCGAGCCAGTCAGTGCGGATGGGACTCATGGGCAAGCCCACCCCTCGCTCCGTGCGGAGCGAGGGGCAGCCGGCCGTCCACTCAGGCTTCCCTAGAAGGGAATGTCGTCTTCGGCGCCAGCGCCGTTGGCGGTGTGCGCCATTTCCTCGGGCGCGCCGGTGGCGGCGTACTCCTCGCCGTTGCGCGTTCGGGGTCGGCCGCTGGCCGCACCGGCCTCGCCGCGGGGGCCGCCGAGGAACACCACGTTCGAGGCCACCACCTCGGTGGTGTAGTTCTTCTTGTTTTCCTTGTCCGTCCACTCGCGCGTCTGCAGCCGGCCCTCGACGAAGCATTGCCGGCCCTTGGCCAGGTACTCGCCGCAGAGCTCGCCGAGCTTGCCCCACACGACGATGCGGTGCCACTCGGTGCGTTCCTGCTTCTGCCCCGCCTTGTCCGTCCAGTTTTCACTGGTGGCGATGCGGAAGTTGGCAACCGCCTGCCCACTGGGAGTGAAGCGCACCTCGGGGTCCGCACCCAGGTTGCCCACCAGAATGACTTTGTTCACGCCTCCAGCCATGTCGCTTTACCGTCCTTTCGAGCACCGGCCCGTTGCGGCCCGGTGGCAGAAACGCTCGTAGCAGAGGACGCTGACAGCTGGCTCCTGGCTTTTCGGGGGGACGGCGGGACAGGGCCGGCTTGCCGCAGGGCCCGGCGCGGCTGGACAGGCCCTTCGCTAACCGCCCGGCTTTTCGGCCGGGGGCACCAGCGGGGTGCTCCGGGCCGCCGGCGGGCGAGGGGGCGGTGGGCGGCAGGGTGGCCGCCTTGTCCAGGGCGATGCGCTGGCTCAGTTCCGTCTCCAGCTGGCTGGCGAAGCTGGCCCGCGCGGCGTCCGTGGAACCCATGAGGCCGCGCACCGCGGGCCAGAAGGGATGGTCCGGGTCCGCCTCGCGCTCCAGTCCCTTCGCCAGAAGGGGCAGCGCCGCGTCGCGGTCCGTCGGGACGGCGGTCTGCAGCGCGTGTACCAATTCCTCCGGCGCGGTGCGGGCCACCTCGGCGAGGGCGACCGCTAGGTCACTCTTGGCGTGCTCGTCCTGCCCGGAGGCGCGCGCCAGCTCCACCAGACGCGATAGCGCCTCGGCATTTCCTTCGGCCGCCAGCGTCACCAGCGAGGAGACGCAGGGCGTCTCGACGCCCAGCGTGCGGGCCAGCAGCCGCAGGCGCAGGTAGACGTCGTCGGAGGCGGTGAAGCTGTCCAGCAGCGCGCGCGTGCCCAGGTAGTCCGACGGGTTGGACTGGTAGACGGCGTCCGCCACCGCGGCGCGCACGGCCGGGTCCTTCTCGTTGCGCCAGGCCGTGCGGAGGAAGGCCACGTTGCGGCGGTCTGCCTGGGCAGCCAGCTGCAGGTACGTCTTCAGCCGCGCGCGGGCTTCCTCGACCGGCGAGGCTTGGGTGGCCGGGGCGGTGAGGGCCGCCACGGCGGCGCCCGGGCCGGCGGCCGTGCCGGCCGCCACCAGGGCCGTGCCCACCGCGTCGATGGTTTGCACCACCGGGCCGGTGCGCCCGGGGAAAGTCATTCACCAGGATGCTGAAGGCCAGCGTCTCGCCGCCGGCCGTCTGCACCACGCCGCTCAAGGCGCAGACGTTTTCCAGCGTGCCCGTCTTGGCGCGCAGCTTGCCGGCAATGTCATTGCCCTCGAAGCGCCATTGCAGCGTCCCGTCGCGTCCGCCAATGGGCACGCTCGAGAGGTACTCGGCGGCGAACGGGAAAGCGCTCGGCCATGGTTTTCAACAGCTTCGCCAGCTGGGCCGGCGTGAAGCGGTTGGTGTCATTCATCCCGGAGCCGTTCTTCAGCACGTAGCTGCCGCGCTGGATGCCCACTTCCTTCTCAAGGAATTCCTCGGTGGCCTGGACGCCCTTGGCGGTGGTGCCCGGGGCGCCCTTCACCTCGGCCCCCAGCGTCTTCATCAGCTGCTCGGCGACGAAGTTGTTGGACGTCTTGTTCATCCGCTTCAGGACCAGGTCGAAGGTGTCGCTCTGGGCGACGTAGAGCGGCTTGGCCCGGTCCGGGACGAGGCCCAGCTTCACCTTGCCCCGCACGTGCACGCCGCGCTGCTCGAGCAGCATCTTCAGCGTCTGGCCGTAGTACAGGGGCGGCTGGTCGATGCGCTTCCACGAGACGAATTCGCCGGTGGCCGGCACCGTGCCCCGAACCACAATCCGCTGGCGCTCGCCGTCCGACTTCCGAGGAGACAGAGGCACGGCGGGCGCGACTGGACGTCCCCACCGCGGAATTCACCACGGTGAAGTAGTCACTGGCCGGGTCCACCTCCACCACCGGTCGCGCGCCGGCACCGGCCGAGCGCACGTAGACGCCGACCGCGTTGGCGTTGAGGCTGAGCGCTCCGGTGGGCGCGGTGTAGGGCCGGTCAGTGGTTTCCTGCTCGAAGCCGGGCGCCACGCGTTCGGCGTCGAAGTAGCTGTCGTCCAGGACGATGTCCGACACTTCGCGCAGCCCGAGGTGCTTCAGCTCGCCCGCCACCTGGTACAGGCGCTCCGTGGTCATGGAAGGGTCGCCCTTGCCCCGCACGTACAGACGCGGCCGTTCGCTGAGGGCACCATCCAGCGAGAACTCCGTCTCGAAGCGGAAGTCCGGTCCCAGCCGAGAGAGGGAGGCGGCCGCCGTCACCAGCTTCACGTTGGAGGCGGGGTTGAGGAGTGCGTCCGGGTTGCGCGCAAAGACGACGGCTGCCGTCCTGCAGGCTGTAGACGGCGATTCCCACCCGTGCCGCGCCGAGCGGCCCGCGGCCCGCCAAGTCCTCCAGCACGTCGCGCAGCGCGGCGCGGTCCCTTTCCTTGGTGCCCGCGCCCTGTGCCGGTCGACGCTAACGCCCGCGACGAAGAAGGGCGACGAGAAGCGTGGAGGCACGGCGCTGCACGGGGACAGCCCGGTATGTTGGCGCGCCGGACATACGGGCCGCAAGGCCCACCCCTGGCAGGGCGCGGGTGGGGTCAGGGTGGCCCTAGGCGGCGGGCGCCGGCACGGCCCGGGCGGGCAGCGTGCGCAACAGCAGCATGCCAAAGGTGCCGGAGAGGGCCGAACCCACCAGAATCCCCAGGCGCGCCTCGTCCAGTAGGTGGTGGCCCGCCCCGAAGGCGAGGTTGGCGATGAAGAGGGCGACGGTGAAGCCAATGCCGGCCAACGTGCCCACGCCCAGAAGCTGTCCCCAGGAGGCGCCGGATGGCAGCCGCGCCAGCCCCGCCTTCACCGCCGTGGCAGTGAAGGCAAAAATCCCCACCATCTTTCCGAGGACCAGCCCGGCCACCGTCCCGAGAAAGACGGGCGACAGGAAGTCCCTCGGCTGCAGCCCCCCGACGTCCACGCCGGAGTTGGCCAGGGCGAACAGGGGCATGATGACGTAGGCCACCAGGGGGTGGATGGCGTACTCGAAACGGTCCAGGGGCGAGACCATCTCGGCCAGGGCCTGGCCGGCCCAGGCAATCTCATCGGCGCTGACGGCCACCCCGGTGGCCACCCGTTCGTGGATGCGCCGCTGCAGGTCGGCCATCACGTCCGTCGGCGCGTGGCGAGTGTCTCGGCGGGAATGAGGAGCCCCAGCACCACGCCGGCCAGGGTGGGGTGCAGCCCCGCCTCGTGAAAGGCCCACCACAGGGCCCCGCCCACCAACAGGTAGGGAAAGAGGCCCTGCACCCGGAGGCGGTTGAGGCCGAAGGCGGCCGCGGTGGCCACCACCGTCCACAGAAGGCCGGACGGCTGGATGCCCGTCCCGTAAAAGAGGGCGATGACGAGGATGCCGCCAATGTCGTCGAAGATGGCCAGGGCGGTGAGAAACACCTTCAGGCTGTGTGGTACCCGCGGGCCGAGCAGGGCCAGGCAGCCGATGGAGAAGGCGATGTCGGTGGCCATGGGGATGGCCCAGCCGCGCAGGCCTTCGCCGTCCGCGCTGAAAGGCGACGAAGACGAGGGCGGGAACCACCATTCCGCCCATCGCAGCGACGGCCGGTAGCAGGGCCTGGGCGGGCGTCCGTAGCTCACCGCGGACGAGCTCACGCTTAATCTCCATGCCGACGACGAAGAAGAAGATGGCCATCAGCACGTCGTCGACGACGAAGTGCAGGCTTCCCTGCGAGGGCGACGCCGCCCACGGCCAGGCTGAGCGGCAATTCCCACAGGTGGTGCCAGCCCTCGCGCCAGGGGGAGTTGGCGAGGGCAAAGGCCGCCAGGGCGGCCAGCAGCAGGAGAATGCCCCCCTTGGCCTCGGTGCGCAGGAAGGCCTGCAGCGGGGCCACCAGGACTTGGAAGACGCGGGGCGGCGAGCGAGGGGCAGCCATGGGGCCGGTGCGAAGCCCCCCGGGGTGTATGCCGGCCCCCCGACGGCCGTCCAGCAACTTTCAGCGCGAGGAGACTTCGTCGCGGCGGTTTTTCGCGCACGCCGCCGCGTCATGGCCGGGGTCCGCCGGCCGGTCCTCGCCGTAACTGACGGTGTCCAAGCGCTGCGCGGAGATGCCGAGGGCGACGAGGTAGGCGCGTGCCACCTCTGCCCGGCGCTGACCGAGATGGAGATTGTACTCCTCGGTGCCCACCTCGTCGGTGTTGCCGGCAATGACGATGTGCGCGGTGGGGTGGCCCATGAGTTCCTGGGCCAGCACCGTCAGCTTTTGCTGGTCCTCGGCCGTCAAGTCGGCCTTGTCGAAGTCGAAGTAGGCGACCGGCCCGGTCAACAGGCGGGCCAGGGCCGCGGCGTCTTCCTTCTGCGCCGAGGAGGCGTCGGCGGGCGGCGGCTCCGCCTTGGCGACGACGGGGGGCGGAGGCGCCGCGGGCGTCTGCACCACCGGCGTTTCGTGGGCACAGCCCAGGGCGGAGACGACGGCGAAGGCGAAGGCGACAACGGACAGACGGATGGGAGCGCGGGGCATGACGTGTCCTCCAGGGGGGGTGGCAGAGAGAGCGTGGCGACGCAAAGGTGGTAACCGTTGCGCTCGCAAGCAACGCCCCCGGGCGGGAAACCCTTCCCGAGCAAGCTGCCCGGAGGCGGGCAGTCATGACAAGCTGCGTTGTCACCCCGGGGCCGGAGGTGCCACGCCCTGCTTGAGGAGGTCACGCCCGAGGGCCATGCGCGCGTTGCTACAGCGGGTGAAGGAAGCGCAGGTGCGCGTCGACGGCGCGACGGTGGGCGCCATTGGCCCGGGGCTGCTGGTGCTGCTGGGCGTTGGCTGCGGGGACACTGAGGCCGAAGCAGCCTGGCTGGCCGACCGGGTAGCAGGCCTGCGCGTCTTCCCGGACGCGGAGGGGAAGATGAACTTGTCGCTGTTGGAGACGCACCGCGCGGCCCTGGTGGTCAGCCAGTTCACCCTGTACGCGGACACCAGGAAGGGCCGGCGGCCGAGCTTCACCCAGGCTGCGGCGCCGCAGGTGGCCAACCAGCTGTACGGCCACTTCTGCGCCGTGCTGCAACGGCTGGGGGTCCGGGTCGAGAGCGGCGTCTTCGCCGCGGACATGCAGGTGTCCCTCGTCAACGACGGGCCGGTGACGCTGCAACTCGAAACGGAGGGCCGCTGACTGCTTCCTTGGGCTACTTCCCGTCTGAAGGGGCCTGAAGGAATTGGAGGAGCGCGTCGGTCGCTTCCGCCGGCTGCTCTTCCATCACCCAGTGGCCACAGTTCTTGAGGACCACCAGCCTGCTGTGGGTGGCCACCCGCGGCACTTGCTCTCCAAGCACCTGGCCGTTCGCCTTCTCGCCGCCAATCGCCAGCACCGGCATGGACAGCTTGGTCTGCGAGAGCTGCGCGAAGTCCTTGGCCGCCTGCTGAAACGAAACGAAGTACGCCCAGCCGGCGCGCATGCGACCGGGCCGGGCGTAGGCCGCCGTGTAGGCGGCCCGGTCCGCTTCCGGCACGGACCGCGCCTTGTCAAAAGCGAAATCGTTCCAGAAGTGCTCGAAGTAGATTCGCTCCCGCCCGTGGACAAGCGCTTCGGGCGTGGGGCCGTTGAAGCGGAAATGCCAAATGCCAGGGTTGTTGTAGACGGCTTCCCATCCGGCAACGCCAGGGAGAAACGCATCCATCAGGACCAACTTCTCGGTGTCCGCGGGGAATTGTGCCGCGTAGGCATAGGCAACCATCAGCCCAATGTCGTGTCCGACCACCACCGCCCGGTCCAGGCCCAGGGCCTTGACCAGCGCGTGGATGCGGATGGCCGCTGTCTTCATGTCCAGGCCACTGGCCGGAATCGAGGAGTCACCGATGCCGGGAAGGTCGGGGGCAATCACCGTGAATTTGCTCGCCAGCCTCGGCATGATGGGGCGCCACATCCGCGACGTCTCGGCGTAGCCGTGCAGAAGAAGCACCGCCGGGCCATGACCGGCCGTCAGGTAGTGAAACTGGACGGCTTCCACCTCCAGGGTGCGGGAGGCGATGGTCTCCGCCGCCCAGCTGGAACTCGCGGCAACACAAAGACTGACGCTGGCGAAGGCGGCGAACAGCTGGCGCAGAAGCTTCATGACACCCCTCCTCCGGCTGGACTGGTGTTGTTCGCACGGCCCGTCAGCGAGCCGTCTCTCCAAGGCGGCCCCGCGTTTGTCGCTCGGCCCTTGGTAGCCTCTCCGCGTCACGCCCGCTGGTCGGGCTTCACGGCCACGTTGGCTCTCCCCAGCTGCGGCCGCAGTCGTTCGTCCATCCACCGCTGAATGTCCGCGAGCACGACTTCCTTTCCCACATCGCTGAGCGGGTCGTGGAAGTAGCCCTCATACAGTTTGAGCGTCTTGTCGGTGGAGCCGGCCGAGTCGTAGAAGTGCTGGCTTCCGCTCGGTTTCGCGGCCTTGTCGGCGGTGCCGTGAAGGATGAGCACGGGCAGCGTGATGCGGCTGAAGGCTTTCTTCAACCGCTCGTCGGCGCGGGCCAGTGCCGCCACGGTCTGCGTCGGCTGGACCTCATTGGCGATGAGGGGGTCCTGATTCATGGATTCCACGACCGCTGGGTCTCGAGAGAAGTCCTGGTTCTTGAGCTTGAGGACGTGAGCGTGCGGCGCGAGGTGGCTCAACCCCTTGAGGAGCTCGAGGGCGAAATCCGGGGCCGGCAACTCGTGCGCGAAGCTCTCACAAATCAGCCCGGCGAGGTCGGCCTGATGCTCAAGCGTATAGAGGCAAGCGGTGACGCCTCCCGCGCTGTGCCCGAGGAGGAAGATGGGCAGTCCGGGCTCCTTGGACTTGGCCATCGCGACCAGGGTGGCCACGTCGGCGGCATAGTCGTCGAAACTCTCCACGTAGAAGCGTTCCCCCTCTGACTTGCCGCGGCCGCGCAAGTCCAGGGCGTAGACAGCGAGGCCAGAGGCGACGAGGTGCTCAGCCACCCAGCTGTAGCGGCCGCTGTGGGAATTGAATCCGTGGACCACCACCACGACGGCGCGCGGCTTTCCCGCCGTCGGACGCCAGGTGCGCGTGAAAATCTTCAGACCGCCAGCGCCTGCGAAGGATGCTTCGTCCATAGGGTTCTTCCTCCAAGAAATGAATGCTGGAGATGCTCTGCCCTGGTCAGCGTCACCACACCAGGATGCGGGAACCGGAACGCTAGCTTGCCCAGCACCACCCCCCAGCGGCAACGTTGGCGGGGACTGCTGCCGTCACGTGGGTCCGGGTGCTGAATTCAACTGTCAGCCCGAGAACGGAGGACTTGGCCGCGGGCAGGGCACCTGAACGCCGGGCAGCCGCGCCCTTGAAGCAAAAGCACACCCTGGGGGGGGCGCTGGCCGCCCGGGAGTGGCGGAGGCGGCAGTCGACGGCGTCAGTCGAGCGGCGCCAGCGTGCCGCTCTCGCGCGTCACCATGGAGGTGAGGCCGAAGTCCTGGGCGGCAGCTTCCCGCAGCTGCTGGGCCAGCTGCCCCACCTCGCGCACCCAGGCCTGCGCGTCGGCGCCGAGGCCGCTGAAGGCCACCGTCAGCGTTGGCGGGGACGGGCAGCGTGCCGAGCCAGTAGGCTTGCAGTTCCTGCGCCTCGGGCAGTTCCACCTTGCCCAGTCGCCGGCGCTCGCGGTCCACCAGGCGCTGCACCTGCTGCTGCAGGCGGCGCCCCCAGGCCTTCACGGCGTAGCTGCTGCGGAAACTCCAGTCAGCCACTGCGGCATTGTCCGCCGGCCGGTACAGCGAGCGCCCCAGCGTGACCAGCACCTGGTCCGGGGGGAAGGCCGGGAAGGGGTCCCAGATGCCAGCCACCAGGGCCACCAGCCCGCTGCGGATGACGCGGCCCAGCCAGTCGGACTGGAAGGCCTCGGCGGCGCCCGGGTCCCAGTAGGGATAGGCCGGCTCCTGCAGCATGAGGGCCGCGTGCAGGGCATGCTCATACCGGCCGGCGTAGCCGGGGTGTTCCGCCACCACCGTCCAGCCCTCCCCCTGGTTGCGCCACTCGGCGAAGAGGACGCGGTGCAGGGCCTCCAGCCAGTCGTCGTCGTCCAGGCCGAAGAAGCTGCCGCCCACGGTGCGGTCCAGGACGCGCTCCACCAGCCACACCGTGCGCGAGTCCGCCATGCCCTGCAGAAGCCGGGCCAGGCCCAGCGCCGGCGTCCACCACGCCCAAGGTGAAGGCCGGGAACGCCACCTCCTCGAGGAAGCGGTCGTTGACGGGGCGGAGGATGACGTTCACGGAGGCGGAAGGCGTCCGGGCGACGCTGGGGGGGGGGGGGGCAGCCCCTGTCAGGCGCGGCCGTCCTCCTCCGAGATGAGACGGTAGATGTCGGCGTCGGTCCAGGCGGCGAGGATGGCGGCGCGCAAGTCGGGGTTGCGGAAGAGGCGCGAGACGCGCGCCAGCGCCTTCAGGTGGATGCCGGCCGAATTCTCCGGCGCCACCAGGGCGAAGAAGAGTTGGGTGGGACGCTTGTCGATGGAGGCGAAGTCGATGCCGGCGTGGGAGACGCCGAAGGCGGCATACAGGCGGTCCAGCCCCGGCATCTTCCCGTGGGGGATGGCCACGCCGTCGCCGATGCCGGTGGAGGCCAGCTTCTCGCGCTCGCCCAGCACCTCCAGCACGCGGTCGGCGCGCAGCGCGCCCCCGTAGGCCGACGCGAGGTGTTCAGACAGCTCGCGCAGCACCTCTGCCTTGGTGGTGCCGTGCAAGCTCGGCCACCACGGCATTCGGGCTGAGAAACTCGGTGACCTTCATGCCGTCGGACGCCTCGACCCGAAAACCCTGCGGAAGGGAAAAGGGGGAGCTCGCGCCTTGGGCAATTACCCCGCACGCCACACCAGCGCAAGACGGCAACCTGGACGGCCGCCGTCGCCCCCTGGGGGACGCTCCCGGTGCCGGCCGGCCCCGCGGGTCGCGTGTGCCCCCCGTTCTAAGGGTGTGGTCAGCCCACCGACTCGAACTCGAAGGCACCGGCCTGGTGGTGCACCCAGTCGCGGGCGTGGTGGTGCTTGTGGCGGTCCTTCTCCCGCCGCAGCTGCTCTTCCAGGCGGTCGCAGGCGAGGTCCAAGGACACCACCAGGTCCGGGGTGGCATGCCCGGCCCGCAGCAGAAGTGGCCCGGCGGCCACCGTGACGTCGGCGCGGTGCAGGTGCCGCTCCAGCGAGAAGACGACGTGTGCCATGCCCGCGACGTCGAGATGGCGAGTCACCCGTTCCACCCGTTCCTTGGCGTGCTCCTTGAGGGTTTCCGACGCCTCCAGGTTGCGGAACGTGATGGTCAGCTGCATAGGCCCCTCCTTGGGGGGTGCGCGGGGTGGAGTCACATCGCCATGCCCGAATTCAGCCTCGCCGGGGCCCCCGGGCGCAACTGGGTCCTGCACAGCCCGGCCCATGGGCCGAAGTAGCCCAGGTCCGCCCGTACCTGAGCGCAAGTTCAGCGAAAACGCGCGCCAACCGCACGGACGGCGGAGGGGCAACCGGGGGCCACCGCCGGGCTTTGCCAGAGGAGGCCTCGCGGGCCCCCTTGGGGGGGACAGAGGCAAGCCCGGGGGAGGGCCGGAAAGGGCGGGGCGGGCCCGGCCCGAGGCGTCAGTGCTTGAGGTAGCTCTCCAGCGGCCGGCCCATGCTGGTGTTGAGGCGCTTCGTCCAGTCGACGACGGGCGTCTGCCACATCATCCCCGTCTCACCCGGCAGGGGGTCCTGCTTTTCGAAGTCGAAGCCGTCCCCGCCGAAGTACAGGTACTCCACCGAGGCCACCGAGTAGATGCCGGTGGGGACAATGTCCCGGCCCTGGGAGTCCTGGTAGCCCTTGGCCCCCTTGGTGACGCCGGCGAAGACGGCCTTCGGGTTGGACAGGGCGCGCAGCAGCGCATCGCCCTTCAGCTTGAAGGTGAGCAGGGAGTTGTCGAAGGGCAGCACGCTGTAGACGGCGCCGCGGGAGATGGGGCCGGCCGGCAGCCCGGCGCGGAAGCCGCCGGTGTTGACGATGGCCACGTCCGTCTTGAGGATTTCGCGAATGGAACGCGTCACCCAGGTGTGCAGCGCGTCGGACCCGGCGTCCAGGCCAGAGCGGGTGTAGCCAATCTTCTCCCCGAAGGCCGCCTCGTGCTTGGTGACCCAGGGCTTCAGCAATTCCACGAGGACGACGTCCGGCGGCGGGGCCGTCGGGCCCCCCACCACCTGCACCACCTTGGCCTCCACGTTGGTGAGGCGCTGGCCGGCGGGCTTGGCCGTGTCGAAGGCGAGGTGGGCGCGGGCGTAGCCTTCGAAGCGGCGGCCCGGGTTGATGAGGGGGGTGGTGCCCACCGTGGCCTCCATCGGCTTCTTGCAGTGGCCGCCGACGAGGAGGCTGAGGCTCCACTCCGGATGCTTCTTCACCACCGGCTCGAGCGCGGTGGGGCAGTCGTCCACCAGCACCACCACCGCGTCCACGCCGGCCTTGCGCAAGTCCTTCACGGCCTGGCCCAGCGAGGCTTCGTAGGGCAGCACCTTCAGGCCGTAGAAGCGGTCGGCCATGGCGGTGAGCCACCGCTTGCACGTAGCTGAGGCCCACCACGCCCACCCGGACGTCCCCGCGGGTGAAAATCCGCCAGGGCGGCAGCTCCACCGTCTTGGCCAGCGCGTTGGTGACTTTCAGGTTGGCAGCGAGGAAAGGGAAGCCGCCCACCTCGCGCAGCGCGACGAACTGCTCGCGGCCGTAGTCCAGCTCGTGGTTGCCGAAGCCGCTGGCGGCGTAGCCCATGCGGGCCATGGCCTGGGCCACCGGTTCGCCCTGGAAGAAGGTGGACAGCGAAGACCCATTCCAGTGGTCGCCGGTGGACAGCGCCAGGGTGAGGCCGCCCGGGCAGGCCGGACTGCCGTCGCGCTTGGCCGGGCCGGGGCAGTGCTTGTCCTCTGCCACCCAGCGGCCCAGCATCTGCGCCGCGCCGCCCCGCTGGACGTCGCCGCCGAAGGCCACCAAGTCCCCGGCGGTGGATTGCGTGCTGGGGAGCAGCGCGCCGTTCTCGTCCGAGGTGACCAGGACGGTGACGGTTTGCGTTTCAGCAAGCGCCGGCGGGACCAGCAGCAACGCCGCCGCGAGGAAGGGGGCAGGGAGGTGTGCGCGCACGGGATGTCGCATACCACACAGGCCTTGGGGCGTGGGGCGTCTCGGAGGGCCAAAGCGGCCTTCCCCTGGCCCTGCCGTTCAGGGCAACAGGTAGGTGAGCGTGTGGTGGGAGACACGGCGGCCGGAGGCGTCGAAGCAGGAGGCCTCGCCGTACACGACGCGCCGGCCGGACTGCAGCACCCGGGCCTCGCAGCGCAGCGCGCCCTTGGCGCCTTTGAGGAAGTTCGTCTTCATCTCCAAGGTGACGGCCATCAACTCCTCGCCCACCAGCGTCATCAGCGCGAGCCAGAAGGCGGTGTCCGAGAGCGCCATGACGGCGGCCCCTTGCAGACAGGCCCCCCGGGCGCTCCAGTTCCACCCGGTGGGGAAGCCGCAGCGCCGCCGTGCCTGGGCCCAGCGACTCCACCTGGAAGCCCCACCACGGGCCGAAGCCGGTGGCCTGAAGGACGCGCTCTGCGTCGGCCTGGGTAATTCTCGGCGCCACGGCGTCCATCGGCCTGGACCGCCCTTTTCGGGGTCCGGCCCGGCTTTTAGAAGTAACTCTTGCGCTTGCTGGAGGGCAGCACGCCCAGCACCTCGCGGTACTTGGCCACCGTGCGGCGGGCGATGTCGATGCCGCGGGCGCGGAGCAGCTCCACGATCTTCTGGTCGGAGTAGGGGTTGCTGCTGTCCTCCTCGCCGACAATCAGCTTGATGTGATTCTTGACGGCCTCCGACTGCGATGTCCTCGCCGGCCACCCGGGCGATGCTGGAGTTGAAGAAGTACTTCAGCTCGTAGATGCCCTGCGGGGTGTGGACGTACTTGTTGGTGGTGACGCGGCTGACGGTGGACTCGTGCATGCCGATGTCCTCGGCCACGTCCCGGAGGATGAGGGGCTTCAGGTGGGCGATGCCCTTGTCGAGGAAGTCGCGCTGGAACTTCACGATGGATTCGGTGACCTTGTAGATGGTGCGCTGGCGCTGGTGGATGCTGCGGATGAGCCACATCGCCGAGCGCAGCTTGTCCTGGATGAATTCCTTGGCCTTGCCGGGCTCCATCACGCCCTTGCGCAGCGCCTGGCGGTAGGCCCCGGAAATCCGCAGCTTGCTGAGGCCGTCGTCGTTGAGGACGACGGTGTAGCCGTCCCCCATCTTGTAGATGAAGACGTCCGGGGTGATGTAGTGCGCGTCCTCGGCGGTGAAGTTGCGGCCCGGCTTGGGGTCGAGCTTGGCCAGAAGCCGCGAGGCCTCGATGACCTCGTCCAGGCTGACCTTCAGGTCCCGGGCGATGGCCGGGTAGTTCTTGCTCTCCAGCGCCTTCATGTGGCGCTTCACCATGGTGCCGAGCAGCGCGGCGCGCGGGTCGTTCAGGCCCGCCACCTGAATGAGCAGGCACTCCTGCAGGTCCCGCGCCCCGCAGCCCTTGGGGTCCAGGTGCTGGATTTTGCGCAGGGTACGTTCGGCCAGGCACACGTCCACGTCCGCCTCGCTGGCCATCCGGATGAGGGGGTCGCCCTCCACGTCGGGTAGCCGCAGGTAGCCGTCGTCGTCGAGGTTGAAGAGGATGGAGTGGGCAATCCGCTTCTCGGCTTCGTTCAGCTTCAGCAGCGCCAGCTGCGCGGCCAGGTGGGCGGGCAGGTCCTCCTTGTCCACCAGGTTGGCCTCGAAGGACGGCAAGTCGTCGCTGGCGACGTTGCCCTTGTTGCTGGCGGTGCTCGGCTCATTGAATTGGTAGCTGTTGAGGTAGGCCTCCCAGTCGATCTCATTGGGCCCGTCCTCGCCCTTCACCTCCTCCATCGCGCTCGGGCGTCTTGGCCGCCAATTCCTCGGGGGAGACCTCGGCATTGGCCGCCTCGAGCGAGGCCTCGCCGGGGGCCTTCTCCGCGAGGTCTCCTTCCACCGTCTCGTCCGGCTGCTCGAGGAGCGGGTTTTGCTCCATCTCCTGCTGCACCTGGGCCACCAGCTCCATGTGCGAGAGCTGAAGCAGCTTGATGGCCTGCTGCAGCTGGGGCGTCATCACCAGCTGCTGCGACAGCCTCAGACTCTGCTTGAGTTCCATGGCCATCGCGCGGTCTGGGGTCTCCGGGGCTCGCGCGCCCCATCAAAGACCGTGCCAAGCTACCAGGGCCTCTCCGGGCCGTCCAGGCAAACCAGGCCTCCACCCGGCCTACAAGGTGTGGAAAGCTGAGTCCTGACGCACGGTTACCAACACTGCTGCCAGACGTTAGGCCAGGGCCCTGGGCGAGGGCGGGGGTGGCCGCGCACCCCTTCGGTTTGGGGGCCTGTCAGGTGTGTTCATCCAGGACGAAGCGTTCGCCCAGGTAGACGGCCCGGGCGTCGGCGGAGTCGGCCAGTTCCCGGGGCGTGCCGTGCAGCAGCACCTTGCCGTGGGCCAACAGGTAGGCGCGGTCGCAGATGCGCAGGGTGTCCCGCACGTTGTGGTCGGTAATCAGCACGCCCAGCCCCCGGGCGCGCAGGGCGGCAATCTGCTTCTGGATGTCGCTCACGTTGATGGGGTCCACCCCGGCGAACGGCTCATCGAAGAGCATGAAGCGGGGGCGGCGGATGAGGCTTCGGGCAATCTCCGCCCGCCGGCGCTCCCCGCCGGAGAGCTGTTCCCCCAGGGACTCGGCCACCTCGGTCAGGTGGAATTCCTCCAGCAGGGCCTGGGCGGCCGCCTCGCGCTGGTCCCGGCTGGTCGTGCTTGTCCAGCTCCAGCACGGCGAGGAAGTTCTGTCGCAGGGTGAGGCGGCGGAAAATGACTGGCCTCCTGGGGCAGGTAGCCCAGGCCGGCGCGGGCGCGCAGGTGGATGGGCAGGGGCGTCAAGTCCAGGCCGGCCAGGCTGACGCTGCCCGCCTCGGCCGGGACCAGGCCCACCACCATGTTGAAGGTGGTGGTTTTGCCGGCGCCGTTGGGACCGAGCAGCCCGACCACCTCCCCCAGGGACACCTCCAGGTGGACGTCGTCCACCACCCGACGGCCCCGGTAGCTTTTCACCAGGCCGCGGGCCACCAGCTGCTCCGGTCACTTGGGGGCCGCCTTCTTCATGTTGGCCTTCCGCCGCTCGTCCTGGCCCTTGCTTTCGAGCACGCCCACCGCGTTGTCGACGTCCATCAAGTCGGAGTCGACGTAGAAGGTAATTTTGCTGCCCGCCATCTCGTTGGTGCCCTGGCGGCCCTGCGGGTGGCCGGTCATGACCAGGACTTCCCGGGTGGTGTCGAAGTCGGCGAAGTCTCCGTGGGCCCAGCGGTTGCCGTCGACGGCCTGCACGTTGCCCACGCATTCAATCCGCTTCACTTCGTTGACGTCGCGGTTGACGTACGTCGCCACCGCGCGCTCGCACGTCATGTCGGTGTTGTGCCGCTTCACCCGGACGTGGCCCACGCACAGAAGTTGCTGCTTGGCACCTTCCATCCGCCCGCTGTCGCATTGAATGTGGACGGGGTTGGTGAAGCCCCCCTCCACAGGCCCGGCGTCGGCTCGGGGCCGGCGGCGCCCTTCTTCTTCTTCGCCGCGCGCCGGTCCTCCTGTCCCTGGCTTTCCAGGACGGCGGTGACATTGTCCACGTCCATCTCGTCGCTGCTGACGTGGAAGGTAATTTTCGTCCCCTGCAGCTGGCTTAACTTCCCTGCCGGCCCCGGGGCTGGCCAGTCATCACCAGGACTTCGCTCTGGTTGTCGTAGTCGGCAAAGTCCCCGCTGGCCCAGCGGTCGCCGTCCACCGCCACCACGTTGCCGAGGCACTCGAAGTGCGTCATGTCGTTGACGTCGCGGTTGGTGTAGTGCGCCACCAGCTTGTCGCAGGTGATGTCCGTGGTGCGCCGCTTCACCAGCACGTGGCCGGTGCACACCAGCTGCTGCAGCGGGCCCTCCATCCGCGCGAAGTCGCACTTGACGTCCACCGGGTTGCGGAAGCCTCCGTCCGTGCCGCCGCGGGCGCCGCGCCGCCATCCAAGCCGGCCAGAACGCAGAGGAGCGCAATCACGGTCCGCGCGTCCGCGTCTCCGGCCTGACGAAGTCATAGACGTCCGTGCGCAGGTGCAAGTCGAAGCCGTCGGCGCGCAGCCAGAAGCCGTCCGGCCCCACCACCGCCAGCCTGGGAGGAGCCGCTGGCCCGCTGCTCGGCCGAGTTGAAGGAGGCCAGCCGACGTGCGGGCGACGACGCCCGTCGGCAGCCGGACGGTGACGCCGTCCGTCACTTCCACCACGCGGGACAGCAGGTTACCCACCGCCCGCGGGGCCTCCAGGTGGGTGGCCGGGGGCAGCACGCCGGGCGGGGAGGGTGGCTCCGTCCGGAAGACGTCCAGCTTCAAGTCCTGGAAGTCCACGTCCGCGCTCGCCCGGTGGTACTCGATGAGGCTGCTGGTGCCCACCGCGCTCAGCGTCGAGTTGTGGAAGTTGCGCAGGCGCACCTGGTGCAGCGTCACCTCGGGCGCCATTTGGGTGGGCGAGGGCTTCACGGCACAGCCGGTGACGAGCGCGGCGAGGGCGAGCAGGCGACGCAACAGAAGGCCCTCCCTAACACACTGTCTTCCACCGCTGGTGCATCCACACCCACTGCTCGGGCGCCCGGCGCACGGCCGCCTCGATGGCGGCCGAGTAGCGGGCGGTCAGTTCCACCACGTCCGCCTCGACGTCCCCGCTGCGGGGGACGTCCACCAGGGCGGCACTCAGGCGGTAGCGCCCGTCCGGACCGCGCTGCAGAAAGCCCACCACGCTGGACGCCCCGGTGCGCAAGCGCCAGTTCCGCCGGGGCGCGCGGGGTGGCGGCCCGGCCGCCGAAGAAGGGGACGCCCACCGACTGCACGGCGGTGTCCTGGTCGACGAGAAAGCCCAGCATGTCGCCGTGGCGCAGGGCCGGACAGCATGCCCCGGGCGGAACCGGGGCTGCCGCGCAGAATAGTGCGCACGCCCCCCTGCGCCCGGAAGTCCTCGGCCAGCGTCCCCAGCCGTGCGTCCACCCCGGGCCGTGCCACCACGTGCAGAGGAACGCCCAGGCGCACCAGCACCCAGCCGAACAATTCCCAGTGCCCGACGTGCCCGCTGACGGCCACCACGCCGCGCCCGCGGGCGACGGCGCCCAACAGCAGCGTCCGCACCGCCAGGGGCACCTCCACCAGCGCGTCCAGCTGCGCCGCGCTCAGACGCCGGGCCACCGCCGCCTCCAAGGCGCAGCGGCCCAGGTGGCGAAAGCAGGCCCGTGCCAGCGCCCAGCGCTCCGGCTCGGGCTTCTCCGGAAAGGCCCGTTGCAGCGAGGCGAGGGCTTTGTGGCGTTCCTTCCTCAACAGGCGGAAGGCGAGGCTGCCCAGGACGTCGCCGCAGCGCTGCGCCAGGGGTAGCGGCAGCAGGCTGGCCAGGGCCAGCGCGGCGCGGACGAGGGCGAAGCGCACCGTACGCTTGAAGCGCTTTGCCAAGGGGGGCTTCACGTGGGAAACACTCGGCGCGTCCACGGGGCAAACCCTCTATGGCACAGCGCGAGTACAACTTCGACGGAGTCGTCGGGCCGACGCACAACCACGCGGGCATGGCCCCGGGCAACCTCGCCTCCCAGGCGCACGAGGGCGAGGTGTCTAGCCCGCGACAGGCCGCCCTGCAGGGCCTGGCCAAGATGCGCTTTCTGGCTTCCTTGGGCGTGCCGCAGGCAGTGCTTCCGCCGCAGCCCCGGCCGTCCTTGCGCACGCTGCGGGCGCTGGGCTTCACCGGCACGGACGAGGCGGTGGTGACGCGCGCGGCGAAGGAAGCCGAGCCTCTCTTGCGCGCCTGCTCCAGCGCGGCGGCCATGTGGACGGCCAACGCCTGCACCACCGCGCCGTCCGAGGACACGGCCGACGGCCGGGTGCACTTCACGCCGGCCAACCTCACCGCCATGTTTCACCGCAGCATTGAGGCGGACACCACCCACGCCGTGCTGGCCAAAATATTCTCCGACGTGCGCCACTTCACCGTCCATGCCCCGCTGCCCGGGGGGGCGCACTTCGCCGACGAGGGCG
Organism: uncultured delta proteobacterium; assembly: GCA_963760425.1. Taxonomy (GTDB): domain Bacteria; phylum Myxococcota; class Myxococcia; order Myxococcales; family Myxococcaceae; genus JADGRA01. The sequence goes on from CAVXCY010000004.1 coordinate 22,884, forward strand.
CCGCCAACCACAGCCGCCTTCAGGTGGCAGGGCGCCCGGCGGTGCACCTGTTTGGCTGGGGCCGAAGCAGCTACCGCCCCAGCCCGCTGCCCCAGCGCTTCCCGGCCCGCCAGACGCGGGAGGCCAGCGAGACGCTGGCCCGCCTGCACCAGCTGTCCCCAGTGGCCTGCCTGTTTCCCCAGCAGGCCCCGGCCGGCATCGACGCCGGGGCCTTCCATTCGGACGTCCTGGTGGTGGGCAACGAGAATGTGCTGCTGCTGCATGCCTTGGCCTTCGTGGACGTGCCGGGGCTACTGCAGCAGCTAGGGGAGAAGCTGGGGCCTAGCTTCCGTGCCGTGGTGGCCACAGAAGCAGAATTGCCGGTGGCCGAGGCGGTGGCCGCCTACCCCTTCAACAGCCAGCTGGTGACGCTGCCGGACGGCGGCATGGCCATTGTGGCGCCCAAGGAAAGCGAGGACAGTCCCGCCGCGCGGGCCTTCCTGCAGCGGGTGGTGGCCGAGGACAACCCAGTGCAGGCGGTGCACTACCTGGACGTCCGGGAGTCCATGCACAACGGCGGCGGCCCGGCCTGCCTGCGCCAGCGCATCCGGCTGACGGACGCCGAGGCCGACGCGGTGCCGGCGCGCGTGTTTTACGACGAAGCCCTGGACGTGGACTTGAGTAGCTGGGTGCGCCGCCACTACCGGGACCGCCTCGTCCCGGAGGACCTCCGGGACCCGGCCCTGGCCCGCGAAAGCATGGCCGCCCTGGATGAGTTGACGCGCCTGTTGCGGCTGGGCAGCGTCTACGACTTCCAGAAGGCCTGACGCCGGCACGGCTTGGCCCGGTCACTGGCTCGGGATGACCGAAGCGGCTGAGCGTTTCGCGCTGTTGACCGCGCTGTGCGCTACTCCCCTCCGGGGCGGGCGGAAGCGTCTCCTTCACACGCGAGAACACCTCTCGAGGGGCTCTCAACCCCATCGGCACCTTGGGGGTCGGCCTAAGGCGCAAGACTCGCGACAGGCAGTGTCGTCAGCCACAAAGCGGTTGCCCCCCCGATGACATCCGGATGTCAATGGAGGGTGGAGCCTGTCTCCGGGCTTGGTGACGGAAGCCCAGCGCCGTACGAAGACGTAGACTGAGGGGAAGCGTGGTTTCAGCTGGCCTGGTTCAAAGCGTCGCGACGCTGGAGGAGATTCTCAAGCTTCAGCAAGAGAATCTTGCCGCGCAGTTGAGCGTTGCGGAGGCGCGCGAACAGGGTTTCGTCACGGTGAAGCACACCTTGGACGTGCTCCGGACGATGCACGACGTCTTGCCCAGCGTCGTCGCGATGGAGGAGAGGCACCTGGTGGGCTACGCGCTCTCCATGGCTCGGGAGTGCCGCCCGCTCATTCCGGTCCTGGAGCCGATGTTTCAGGTGCTGGACTGGCTGACCGTCGACCGGCGCCCTTTGGCGAATCGCCCCTACTACGTGATGGGGCAGGTTTGTGTAGCCAAGGCGCACCGGGGCCGAGGGGTCTTGGAGGCGCTTTACGCTGCCCATCGCAACGCCTACGCGTCGAAGTTCGAGTTGCTGATAACCGAAATCTCGGTGCGCAACGTTCGCTCCATGAAGGCTCATGCACGGATGGGGTTTCGGGACATACACCGGTATGAGGACGGAGCCGAATCCTGGGTGGTGGTTGCGTGGGACTGGCGATCGCCCACCTAATCCCGACGCACCTGCGTAGCTCCTCAGCGAGGCAACCCTGAGGCCGACCTCCAGGACGTCTCGCTGGGGCGTACCGACGCGTCCTCTTACTGCGAACGGTAGGGGAACCCCGTCAGGTTGTCGCCGCCGTCGCGGGGGCCGGCATCCTCGCCCTCCACGCCGCCGTCGTCGTCGCCGTCCACCCCGCCGTCATCGTTTTCCTCGCCCCCGTCCGTCAGCAGCGCCAAGTCGCTGCCCACCACCTGGTTCACCGTGCAGGCGGGGACCGCCCCCACAAACAGGAGGAAGCCGGCGAGAAGCAACACTGCAGAGACGCGCACGGCGGCCACTTACCTCCGCAGCGCCGCGTCGATGTTGGGCTGCTGGATGCTGTGCGGGTGTTCCTGCCGGAAGCGCGCCGCCCGGCGACTGGCTTCGGCCCGGTGCCCCTGTCGCACCAGCAGGCGGATGGTGAGCGCCTCGCGCTCCTCCACCAGGCGGCCCGCGGGAAACGCCTGGGCGTGGCGGGAAAGCAGCACCTGGGCCTCTCCCAGCCGTCCATGGGCAATGGCGGCGCGGGCGGCGTCCAAAAGCGTGCGTTCCTCGCCCAGCGTGTCGGGTGCGGCCTCGGCCACCACCACTGGCGCTGGCGCGGCCACCGGGGCCGGCAGCGCCGGGGCGACGCGGGGCGGCGGGCACCGCCCGCTGCTTGTGGGCCAGGGCCTGCTCGGCGGCCACCTTCCGCTCGCGGACTTCCACGTAGGCGACGGTGCCAACGCTGGTGACGGCGGTGGCTGCCACCACGCCCAGCACCACGGCCTTCTTGACGAGGAGGAGCTTGGTCAGGGCGCCCAGGAAGCCCTCGGCGGGGACTGGGCTGGCGGTGGCGGCGGCGCTGGCCGCGCCGACGACGGCGCCGGCGGCCCCAAATCCCGCGGCCAGGCCCAGCGTGGCGGCCAGGTGCAACCGCACGCGTTCCTTGGCGCCCTCGGGCGGACCAAGGGCCTCCGCGTCCTCGCGGCTCAGGGCGTCCCACCCCTCCGGGAGGGAGTCGTCGGCGAAGCCACTCATGAATTGCCTCGGAGGACTGCCGCCACCTTGGCGCGGCCCAGCCGGAGCCGGGAGTAGACGGTATTCAACGGGACGTTGAGCTCGTCTGCAATTTGCGGAACGGCAATGCCGTGGAGGTCGTGCATCACCACCACCGCCCGTTGATGAAGGTCGAGTTGGCTGAGGGCCGCATGCAGCTGGCTACTGACTTCGCGCGACTCGAAGGCAGCCTCTGGGCCCGGCGCGCCGTCAGGCATCTCCCGGGCCGGCTCATCGAGGTCCACCTCATGCCGGCGCTGGCGCCGCCACTGCGCGGCCACCCGGAAGGCAATTCCCAGGAGCCAGGGGCGAAGGGGGCGAGAGCTGTCGTAAGTCGCATAGCGCCGGTGGGCCACCACAAACACGTCGTGCACTGCATCTTCCACGTCTGCCGCCGGCACGCCCAGCCGCCGCAAGTAAAGCCAAACGCCTTCAAACTCGGCGTCGTACGCCGAAGCAAAGTCTGGGGCAGGTGGCAGCACTTCGGCCGTCTCGGCCAGCGCATGGGCAGCAGACACTCCATCATTCTTTTGTCTGCTGTCCGGCACTTCCGTCACCCGGTTGAAAAACTAGAAAACAAGAAAAAGGCCCGCACCGAGACTCAGCGCAAACACCGGGGCCGTCCATGCCGTCAAAGTCGACCCACTGCTGCCCCCCGTGCCCACCAGAAGCCGTGTTTGCACGGCATTGTAAAGGCCGGCCGCCTGGAGTCGCAGTCCAACCGGGTGTGCGAATACCCAGTCCCATTGTCCTCTAACGCCGAAGGCCAAAAGCCAGGTGCTGGTGCTGGAATTCGTCTGGTACCCCGTGCCCGTGGAGGTAAGGGGCCCGGTTTGCACCACGCCGCAGGCGCCGAAGCCTGCCCAGGTGCCGCAGGCCACCAGGGCCCCCGTCCACAGCGCGGTGGAAATGTGGCCTGGCGGAAAGGCGAAGGAGGTGGACGGAAGCCAGCCCAGTTCCACTTCCCCGGTGAAGTGCTGCAGGGCCACGCCGCCGTGGACGAAGGCGCCAAAGGCGCGCTGCGGGACGAGGCCCACCGTCCACTCCGCCCCCGCGCCGGCGATGCCGTGCCAGTCGCGCGTCTCCGGCGGCGGAGGGGGCGGCGGCGCGGGGACAACTTCCGCGGCGGACACCACCGGGGTGGGCGGCGGCTCAGCCGGAGCCCGCGTCCACCGCCGGCAGGGGTGCCACGGCCACCGGCCCGGCGTCTGGGGGCACTTCGGCCAGGGCGCCGGCGTCCGGCCCGGCGTCCGGGGGCAGCGCGGCCAGGGCGCCGGCGTCCGGGGCGGTGGACCCGCCATCCGGCGGCGCGGGTGGGGGGGGCTCCGCCCCCGCGTCCACCAGCGTCGCCGCGGCGACTTTCGGTGCGGGGGGCGGCGGCTTGTCACGCGCTGCCGGCCGCGCCGGCGCTGGGCGGGGAGAGGCGCTGGCCCCCGCGGTCGAAGAAATGCCGCCCGGCAGCGGGCGCGCCAGCGGCCGCGGCGCCCACAGTGGCCGCAGCGCCAGCCGCTGCCGCGTCCGCAGACGGGAGGACGGCGGCCACGCGCGGCGGGGGCGGCGGGGGCGGCTGCGCCAGTGGGTCAATGGCCAGGGCAATGGCCAGCGCCATGGCCTGCCGCAACTCCTCGCAGGTGGGCCCGGGGGCGGACAATTCCCGGACGCCCAGACTCTTGCGGGTGCGGGCGTCCTTCAGCTGGATGCGGGCGTGGTACACCCCGCCCGTCTCCCACAGGACGGCGGAGACGCGGCGGCGGGCATTCTTGTCAAAGGGCCCGTAGCCGAGGATGGACGTGACGTCCCGGCGGACGTCCTTCTCGGAAGGGCAGCGGGTGGCGCTGGCGCGCCGGGTGACGTCCAGGGAGGCATGGCTGTGGTGGGCCGTCGGCGCAGCCGCGGCGAGGGCCGGCAACAGCAGCCCCACCAGCGCAAGACGCGCGCAGCCCGGCCTATGCGTCATCCTCGACCCATCCCCTGCTCCGAGAGCCGGAGACCCGGCGCGGGGCGGAACTCTCGGCAAAGGACGCGGCAAACTCAACAACTGCCTTCAGCGGGAGTCTGCGGCAGCCCTCTCCCCCCAGGCGCCCAGCGTGCCATGCAGCGGTGCCCCCGGCCAAAGAAGCCGACCGGGGGTTGTGCCTGGGGGCCTTTACGGCCGGGCGGTGCGCCGGCGCAGGACGGCCACGGCCAGAAGCAGCAGCGCGACGGCAGCGCCGGCGCCGGAACTCGGCCCCTGGCCGGTGACGCTGAAGCAGCCGTAGGACGGCGGGGTGACGGTGCCGGCCCCGGGGTTGTTGGGGTCCTTCCCTTCCTTCAGGTAGGTGATGTACGGGCTGTTTTCCCCTTCCAGGGCGGCCAGGGCCGTGTCCAGCGAGGTGAGGCTGCAGCAGACCAAGCCCCGGCTGCGCATGGTGCTGCCGAAGGGCGTCGTCACCGTGCCGTAGCCGGTGACGCCATTGGCGTGACAGATGGCGCACTGGGGCACATACGACAGGCCGAGCTGCTTCTGGATTTCCGCCGGGTAGGTGGAGGAGGCCCGGGCAGGCCCGGGAAGCAGCAGGGCGCCCGCCAGGGCGAAGAGGAAGAGAGCGCGTCTCATAGGTACACGTGCAGCTGGATGAGGAAGGAAAAGGTGTTGGTGGAACTGGTGGGGGTGGGTTGGTAGCGGTAAAGGCCGTCCAGACGCAACTCGGTGTGGGGCAGACAGAACCAGTCGATGGTCATCCACGTCCCGACGCCCGTTCCATTCACCCCGTAGGGGGTGAGCGTTTCAATGGCCGGCGCGAAATGCAGCCCCTGGATGGGTTCCCAGTCCACCTGCAGCCAGCTGACGCCGTTGGGCTGGAGGACGCCGCTGCCCAGCGTGTTGTTGATGAAGACGTCCGCCTCCACCATGATGACCACCGGTTCAATGGGGGCCCAGCGGGAGAAGGCCCCGTAGACTTGGCGCAGCACCGGACTGGGCGAGGAGGTGCTGAGGTTGGCCCGCGTCACCAGCGCCGAGAAGCCCACGCTGGCCCGCTCGGCCACCGGCACCTCCACCAGCCCCGAGAAGCCGCGCTGCCGGTAGCCGTCCGGGCTGACGTTGAGGTTGCCGAGGATGAGTTCCACCTCGGTCCGCACCTTGCCGTTGTCGAAGGAGACGAAGAGGCCAGACTGCTGCGAGTAGTTGATGTTGGTGTCCGTGTTGTTGCGCACCCAGGCGGTGTGTTCCACGTTGCGCAGGCCGTAGGGGAGGTTGATGCGGCCAATTCCCACCAAAAGGCTGTCGTCGAGTTGCAGCCCCACCCAGTAGTCCCGGGCAATCAGCATGCTGGTGCCGGCCTGGTTGGTCCACACCGCCGCTGGAAAGGTGAAGGGGGTGTTGCCCCAGCCGATGGAACCGGCGGCACGGAAGATTCCGAATTTCAGCTCGGCCCGGGCGTCCAGAAGCATCATCAGGAAGCGCTGGTCGCTGGCGGTGATGGCGGCGGTGGTGGGCGTGGCCGCCGTCGTCTCCGTCACCCAGAACTCGGCCCCCCGGAAGGTAATTTGGGCCAACAGCCAGTCCGGCAACGGGACGCCGAAGGCGAAGTTGGCGTAGCTGGGCGCCTCATCGCCCTTGTAGGGCGAGCCGTAATTCATCTGCATGAGGAGCACCGACTGGGCCCGGCCGTAGTCCGTCAGCAGGCCTGCTCCGGACGGGTCGACGTGGCACACCGCACAGCCGGTGTAGTCGTGCCGAATCATCCACGGGTAGGCCTCCGCGGACGTCGGCACCAAGCAAAGCACGAGGGCGCCAGCGAGCAGCCAGGCCCAGGCCCTGCTGGCGTTGGTATGACCCCCTCGCTTGGTCCTCACCAGTTGGTAGCTTACGACTCCACGAGCCGGAAGGTGACACTGATGTCGACCGGCGGCTTGACGGTGATGCCCAGGTAGGTGGGCGTCGCGATGCCGTAGTCGTTCATGTTGACGTGGGCGTCGCCCTGGACGTCGTAGGCGTTGCCCTTGCGGACGGCCTTGTAGTGGAACGTCACCGGCTTGGACGTGCCGTGGATGGTCATGGTGCCCGGGGCCGTGGCATCCACGCTCGCCCCGTCGCTCGGGAACTTCAGGCCCGAGCGCGGCACCACCAGCTCGGCAGTTGGGTACTTGCCCGCCTCGAGGTACTTCTCCTTCATGTGGGTGTCGCGGATGCCGATGCCGGTGGAGAACTTCTCCACCGGGACGGTGACCACCAGGGCACCGCCCTTGTCCGCGGCTTGAATCTCGTTGCTCGTCCCTTCGAATTTCAGCCCACCCGGGCCGCTGCAGGAAAACGTCACTTTGGCCTGGCTGGCCGACAGGGCGGCGAAGACCAGGCCCGGCACGGCGCAACCCAGCGCCACCACACTCCACGAAAGACGACTCAGACGCATGAAACCGACCTCCTAGAAAAGACAGCGTGAAGTTGCGTGCTACGTGATTGGCCGCTCGGTGGCGCTCCCAGGGTGGCTGTCCCATTCACCGGACAAGGACACCACTCAGGGCAAAGCGATGCGCCCGGGGGCGCCGTTGGCGCCGGTCTCGGTGTGACAGCTGTTGCAGTCACCGGAAGGGACGGCCGTCGTCATGGCCCGACTTTTCCCGTTGAACGTCACCACCGCGGTGATGGGGAAGGTGATGTTGCCACTGCCGGAGAAGTTACCGGTGCTGTTGGCGGTGAAGGACGCCGTGGTGCCGGTGCTGCCCGTCACCGTCACCACCGCGCCGGCCGCACCGGAGCCCACGCAGTCATTGGGTTCATGCCCGGTGGGGTACACCGTGCCGCCGATGGGGAAGCCGGGGCCACCTTGCGCCTGGTGGCAGGCGACGCAGGCCTCGCCGGGACGCATGGTGGAACCTTCGGAACCCGTGTACGTCTGGCCGCTGGTGCAGACGGGCGGCCCGGCGAAGGCCGGGTCCACCACCACCGTGCCGGCGTCCGGCACGCTGCTGCAGGTGCCCGCCGGCATGCCCGCCGTCACCCAGGCGGAAAACGCAGACTGTTCCGCGGCCGACACGGCCGGGTTGGGGGCGGGGGGCATGGGGGCGGCGGTGTTGGCCATGCGCGCCACGGCGCGGGCGCCGTTGGTTTGGCTGGGGTAGCCGGGCGAGGCCGCCTGCAGCGCGGCCAGGGTGTTGAGGGCCTGGGGCGCTCCGTTGGCGGGCGGACTGCCGTGGCAGCCGAGGCAGCTGGCGGCCAGCACGTCGGCGGCGGCGCAGGGCATGTCCAGCGAGGAGGCTGAACCAGCCCCGCCACCCGTCCCGCCGCTTCCACCCGTCGTCCCGGACGGCTGGGTGCCGTCGCCCGGCAAGGCGGTGGACTGCCCGGTGCAGCCCGCGCACAGCACGCAGAGGGCAACGGTGAGGACGACGAGGGCGAACCAGGGCGAGCGCATGAGGGAAGAGTGCGGGCTGTCGGAGGGCGGAGAAGTTACCGCTCTCGCGTGGTGGGTAGGGGTGCGCGGATGACGAATGAAGACTGCATGAATTCCTCCTCAACCCAACATTGTCGGCACCCGGGCGCCTCCGTCACCAAGGCAACAGAGGCCCACAAAAAGGGGCCCTCGCACACCGGAGGACATGCGCCCCGGGCCGTCTGGCCCTACCGCAGCATTACGGGGGCAGCGTCACGCGGCCGGGCGCACCGCTGGTGCCCGTCTGCGTGTGGCAGCTGTTGCAGTCGCCGGAGGCCACCGCCGTCGTCATCGCCCGCGTCTTGCCGTTGAAGGTCACCACCGCGGTGATGGGGAAGGTGACGTTGGCGTTGCCGGAGAAGTTGCCGTTGCTGTTGGCGGTGAAGGACGCCGAAGTCCCGGTGCTACCCGTCACCGTCACCACCGCGCCGGCCGAGGCGGAGGCCACGCAGTCATTGGGTTCATGCCCGGTGGGGTACACCGTGCCGCCGATGTTGAAGCCCGGGCCGCCCTGCGCCTTGTGGCAGGCGATGCAGGCCTCGCCGGGCCGCATGGTGGAGCCCTCGGAGCCGGTGTAGCTCTGCCCGCTGCTGCACTGGGGCGGGTCATTCAGGGGGTCGGGCGGGCCAGCGTCGGGGAAGCCGGCGTCGGTGGTGCAGCTGCCGGAGGGCATGCCCGAACTCACCCAGGCCGAGAAGGTGGTCTGGTCGGCCGACGGCACCGAGGCGTTGGGGAGCGGCGGCATGGGCGCGGCGGTGTCCGCCATGCGCACCACCGCCCGCTGTCCGTAGGTCTGCCCGGGGTACAGCGGCGAGGTGGTGTTGAATTCCGCGTCCGTCACCAGGGAGAAGGACGCGCCTCCGCCCGGCGTCGGCCCGTGGCACGTCCAGCAGTAGGTGGAGACAATGGAGGAGATGTCGCAGGGGATGTCGACGGTGACGCCGCCGTCACCGCCGCCACCGCTGCCCGCGTCGCTGCCGGCGTCGGTACCGGTCCCCGCGTCATGGCCACCGCCGCTGCCGGCGTCCGGCACTACCGTGGTCCCGGCGTCGACAATGCACTGACCGGCGGGCTCGCCCGCGTTGACGTAGGCCGAAAAGGCGGCCTGCTGCGTGGCGGTGGGCACCGGCCAGCCGGACCCGGTGGGCGGCATGGGCGCCGCCGTCAGTGCCATGCGCACCACCGCCCGCTGGCCGTACGTCTGCCCGGGGTAGGTGGGCGACATGACTTGCAGCTCCGCCGGCGTCACCAGCGACTGCGGCGCGCCATTGGCCGGCACGTTTCCGTGGCAGGCCCAGCAGGAACTCGACAGCACCGCATAGACGTCGCAGGGCAAGTCGGTCGAGTACACAATAACGCCGCCATCGCTGGTGCCGCCGACGAGGCCTCCGCCGCCTCCGCCGCCTCCCCCGCCGCCTCCGCCACCGCCACCATCGACGGCGTCCAGGGCGCTGAGGCCGGCCTGACCGAGACAGCCTGGGGCCAAGGACAGCACGGCGCAGACCAGCACGCAGAGAAGCAGGGCGGCCCCGGGGGCAGCTTCAGGACGTCGGCGTTGGTTGGGCATTTCGGCTTCCCCGGGAAATGAAGACATGGGTGCAGCAAGGGCGACCTAGCGCCCCTTGTTGCGCCCACCGCGCGCCACCCGTCACCGGGGCCGGCGAAAAATTGGTGCGCCTTCAGCCATGACGGCCAAAGTCCACACTCACGCGAACAAGAAGGGTGGGGACTGTCCGCACCAGCGTGGAGGGCAGGCAGGCTAGTAGCTGTAGCGAAAGCCCAGCGTGAAGCCGATGAGCTGGTCGCTGACGCCGGTGATGCCCGACGTGCCGCCAGCGAAGTTGAGGGCGTAGCGGGTGAAGACGACTCCGGCACGTACCTCCAGGGGCGCCGCCACCCGGAAGGAGAGGCCGAGGGCCGTGTCGAAGCTGGGCGCAGCGGAGGCGGAGGTGAAGTAGGGCGAGTTGATGAGGGGCCCGGCCGAGTAGATGTAGAGGTAACTCAACTCCAGGTACAGCGCGCACCAGCTGCTGAAGTCCACGTCCAGCTTGAGTCCGGCGCGCAGGGCGCGCCAGCCGACGGCGGGCTGGCCCGTCAGCACTGTCCCGTTGGAGGCCTTGGCCACCTCGAAGTTCATCATCTGCCAGCCCACCACCGGGGCCAGCCGCACCGTCTTGCCCAGGCGCAGCCGTGTCAAAAGCGAGGCGTTGGCCACCACCGCCACGGCCGGAAACGTCGTCCCCGACGTGTCATTCTCCCGCTGCAGCTGCATGCCCACGCTGACGCCGGCGCCGGCTTCCAGGCCGAGGGATTCGAAGACGCCGGTGCTGGAGCGCACCGGGAAAAACCCCACCAAAAGCGTCGGCTCCGCGGCCAGCGGCACGTAGGTGTTGCGCAGGACGGGCGTGCCGGTGCCGCTGTTGCTGTAGCTGTATTCGCGGTTGAGGAAGGCAAACGTCACCTGCACTTCCAAAAGCGCCACGTCCTTCTTCTCCCCGCCGGCGCCTTCAGCTTCGGCCGGCACTTCCTCCCCGACGGCCTGGATGGTGGTGGGCGCAGGCGACGTCGGCGCAGCCGGGGCCGGCTTGCCGGGCGCCACCACCGCCGGGACGGGGGTGGTTTCCCCCGGGCGGCGTGCCGGGCGGTGGGGCAGCGGGCGGAGGGACGGGGCGCCCTGGCCCGTGGGCGCGGTTGAGGACGCCCACCAAGTCCGACGTCATGATGCGCAGGCCTTCGGAGGAAAGTGCCATGTTGGACAGCGGGGCCTTCTTCCGGACGAGGACGATGCGGCCCGGGGCCAAAAGCTGGATGTCGACGAAGCGCTTGCCCCGGCTGTCCCGACCGATTTTGCCGGTGACGATGCCGGTGACGTGCGCGGCCGCCACGCGGTCCCAGTCCACGCGGCCCTGGCGCATCACCTGACTGTTTGGGATGCACGTCACCTCGGCGCACAGCGACTGCGTCAGCTGACGTTCCACCGGGTAGCGGCCGAAGGGGATGATGGCGATGCTGGGCTTGGCAGCCGCTGGCATTGCCTGAAGGGCCAGAAGGCCGGCCAGAAGCACCCAGAGACTCCGCCCCCGCCGGGCACACGACGGGAGGCGTGCCGCCCCGCACTGCGGAGCGACGGGTCCCTTGCCGTCCTTCTGGAGCCACGTCGCTGTACGCACAAGTGGGTGTGGCGCGGACCCGGTCCCCGGGCGGTGCACCAGCTGTGTGTGTTGTCCGGACGCCACACCTTCCGTCACGCCCGCCGTCGTCTGCGGCATGCCGCCGCGGGGTGCCTTCACGCCGCCTCCGCCACCGCGGCGCATGTCTCCGCGTCACCGTGCACGGCGAAGTCGACGGGCCCCGCCCGCCGCACCGCCACCGCCACCAGGTGGCCGCTGTCCGGTGAAAGCTGGGTGAAGGCCCAGTCCGACGCCGCTTCGCGGACAGGGGGCCGGAAGCGGACGCGGGGCGGCTCGCCCGTGGCCAGCTGGAAGGCGCACGCCCCCAAGGAAAGCGTCAGCCCCGTCCCCAGGGCCTTCAGCGTCGCCTCCTTCAACGTCCACAGAAGAAAGAAGCGCCGGCGCGCCTCCTCGGCGGACTGGCCCACAAGCCACGCCTGCTCCTCCGGCGCGAAGGCCCGGGCGACACCGAGGACGTCCGCCTTCCGGGTGACGTCCTCCACGTCCACGCCGCAGGACGCGAAGGACGTCACCACCAGCGCCAAAAGGCCAGGCGAGCGCGAGGCGTTGAAGTCCAGGCCTTCGGGCCCCGCGTGCAGCGCCGGGCGGCCGTGGGAATGCTGGACGAAGGCCAGCTGCGCTGCCGGCTGGCCGGTGACGCCGGCCAGCACCCCGCGCACCAGGGCCCGGGTGGCGCGGTAGCGCGCCCCATCGCCCGGCTGACGGAATGCCTGCGCCCGCGCGCGCTCCTCGCTGGAAAGCCAGGCCGCATGCTGCGGGGCTGCTTCCAGCAACGCCTCGGGCCGGGCGAGGAAGAGGTGCACGAGGCCAGGCCGCAAAAGGGAGGGCGCAAGAGACATGGTGGACGCCGTGGGGGGCGGCCGCGGCCGAGAATACCCCGACGGGCCCCACCTCCCTGCAAATAGTGCGTCGCAGGGCGAGCGCCCGAAAAGGGGCCGCCCTTCAGGCGGGCACGAGGATGGTGCCGAGGACGCGGTGTGCGCCCACCAGCTCCAGGGTACGTCGCGCATCATCCAGGCGCGTCTTGCCCAGCGTCACGGTCAGCACCACCGCGTCAGCGGCCATGGCAATGGGAATTCCGGCCATGACGTCGATGACACTGGCCAGCACCACCACCACCCGCTGGGTGCCGCCGGCACGCCGCTCGCCCGACGCGGCCACCAGCGAACTCATGTTGACGATGACGCTGGCGCTGCTGGTGAGGGTGACGTCGCGGGCGTCGAGCAGCCGCATCGGGCCGCCGGAGGCGAGCGCGCCGACGTCAAACAGGGCGTTGGCCACGTCCTTGGCGGACTCGCCCGGGCCGGCCGGCAGCACGGCCAGGGACTCCCAGGGGCGCGTCTGGACGGCGAACCACAGGGAATGCGCTGCCGTCCCGGGTGCAGGTGTAAACGGCAGCACGGCGAGAGGCTGCGTGTCTTCGTTGGAGACTTGGGACTGCGCGCTGCTCATGCGGGCCTTCCGTGTGTGGACCCAAGCTGGCCGGGCTTCCCCCCCCGGGGAGGCAGAGGGACAGTGTCTCACATAGAAGGCTGCGTTCTGCAATTCAAGGAGTGCGGCCGGACCCACGTTTCTGCCACATCCTGCTCAGCAGACTCAGCCGTGCCTTCTAGTGCCGGGGGAAGGGCCGGCTGTGCAGCGACCGGGACGGCGTGCGGCAGTGCGCCCCAAACGCCGGCGCGTCCCCACGCCCCGTTGGCGACGCACAGTTTGCCCACCAGCGCATAGCTTGCCGCCACGGTGAAGACGGGGCCCCACGCCCCGAAGCCGAGGTCGGTGTAGCCCTGCATGATGTAGCAAATCTGCACCGCCAGCGCGCTCAGGGCCACCACCCGTTGTTCGGGCGTCCGGGCCCAGCGGTAGGCCCGCACCGCGAAGAAGATGCCCACCGGGAAGAGGGCCCACAACAGGGAGAAGCCCAACAGCCCACCGAAGGCCCACAGGCCAAGCACGCTGTTGTGGGGGATGTACGGCTCCAATTCATAGGCGGTGGTGACGTCCGGCAGCTTCACCTTCTCGACGAAGGGGTGGCCGAAGCCCGAGCCAAGCAGCGGGTTGTCGACGTAGGTGAACACCAGATTGAAGTTCTCCAGGTCCCGCCACAGGGTGGAGGCGTCGCGCTTGCTGTCCACCATGGAACGGACCTTCTGCACTGGGGAAAAAACCCCAGCCTGCGAATTCCATCCCACCCGGCCGTAGAGGAGCAGCGGCACCACCGACCAGACGGCCAGGCGGGCCAGCCGGATTTTCAAGGGCCGCCAGGGTGTCACCAGCCAGAAAACCAACGCCACCAGAGCGAGCTCCATCCACACCACCCGGCGGTTGTTGGCCACCATGGCCCAGAGGTAGATGGGCACCAGGCCGACGAAGAGGCGCAGCGTCCGCCGCGATGGCGACTCCAGCACCAGCGCGGCGAGGATGGCCACGCACGCGGCGAACAGCACCGAGTCGTGGTGGCTGGTGGCATGGGTCATCAGCTGCACGGAGGGGAACTTGAAGCGCAGCGCGATGGCCTCGGCCGCGCGGAACAGCCCCACCCCCAGCACCACCTTCCCCACCATCCGTGCGTCCTGGGCGCCCCGCAGCCCTTGGCGCATGAAGGCATAGACAATGGGGAGGTACAGCCAGCGGACGCTTTGCCAGAGGACGAAGCGGAAGCTGCCTCCCCGGGCGAGGCCGTACAGACTCATCCACACCACCGCCGCCACCGACAGCAGCGCGAAGGTGCTTAAGGGGCGCGGCGTGTCCACCCACCCCACCCGGTCCACGGTGGACTTCTGCACGTGGCGGTGGACGACGACGACGAAGAGGAAGAGGGCGAGTAGGTCAAACCCGGTCACCACCAGGGGCGAGAACGGGATGACCAGGTTGAGCTTGCCCCACAGAAGCCGGCCCAGCATTTCCCAGGGCGTGTGGATGCGCCCGTCGGCGAAGACGTCGGAGGGGGCCTCCACCGCCCAGGAGAGCGCGAGCAGCGCGGCCAAGCTGTAGCGCAGCGGGGTAAGCCACAGCGCGAAAAGCACCCCGGCCACCAGCACCGGGGCGACCGCCAGGGCCAGGTTGCCACCGCCCACCAGCACCGCCACCACCGTGGCCATGGCCAGCGACAGCAAAAGCAGGTGAGTGGCACGCGACCCGGCCTGCCGGGGGCCCGGGCCGAGATTGGCGGACAGCGCTGCCTTGCCGTTTTGCATGAAGCGTCAGACCAGCCGGGGGTAGATGAAATACAGCAAGAAGGCGTAGCCGAGCTCCGCCACCGCCATGGACACCAAAGAGAGAGACCAGCGCGCGGCGCGGGTCCCGCAGCCGCGCGGCATGGACCGGGAGCAGGAAGGTGGCGAGCAGGATGGAGAACAGCAGCAGCTTCAGCACGGGGGCGCTGATGATAGCCTGGCCGGCGCGCCTTCGGCGCAAGCCTAGAAAGGGGCCGATGAGACCCAGTGTTGGCGCCAGTGCGCTTGGCAGACGGGAGGCCCCCCGCGTGGCGGGCCCGTCCGCGCGCGCCCAGGCGGCCCCCCCCGCCGACACCCGCTTCGACTGGGCCATCGTCGGCTGGTACGCCCTGCTCCTGGTCCACGCGGCCCGCCGCCACCTGCGCCTTTTCCTCGCCCTGTGGCTGGGCGTCATCCTCACCTCGCTCGCGCTCGCGGCGCTGTTTCCCAAGACGTACGAGGTGCAAACCACCTTCCTCATCCAGCGGCCCCCGGGGCTGTCCACCGGCAGCTCCGACGTGGACACCCAGACGAAGCAGGCCGTCCAGGTGGTCCTGCGCCGCGACAACCTCCTCGCCCTCATCCAGCAGACGGACTTCCTCACCAACTGGCCGCTGCACCGGGCCCCCCTTCTGCGGGTGAAGGATTTCCTCTGGGCCCGCCTCTTCCGGACGCCCACCGAGGCAGGAGAAGGTGGATGGCTTCGTCGGGCTTTTGGAGAAGCAGCTGTGGGTCACCCCCGGCGAGGGCACCGGAACCGTCACCATCGGCGTTCACCTGTCCGACCCGCAGCTGGCCCTCGCCCTGGTGCAGACGGGCGCTGGAGAATTTCCTCGACGCCCGGCGCACCACGGAAGTCGCCAGCATCGGCGAAGTCATCTTCATCCTCGAGACGCGCACCTCGGCGGCGCACGAGGCCCTCGACAGCAGTCTGCGCGACCTCCAGAAGCTGCGCACCGCGCGCGCCAAGCGGCTGGGACACGACGTCCGCCACGTCGTCGTCCCGGCGGTCGCCAGCCTGCCGGACCCGGAGACGGAACAGCTGTTGGTGCAGGTGAAGAGCAAGCGGCTGGCCATTGCCGACCTGGAAGACTTCCAGCGCCGGCACCTTGCCGAACTCGAATCCCGGCTGCAGCAGCTGCGCGTCACCTACTCCGACACGCACCCGGCGGTGGTCTCCGTCGAGGAGACGCTCCAGGCGGCCCGGCGGAGTCCCCCCAGGTGGCGGCCTTGCGCCGGGAGCTCGCGCCGCTCGAGGCGGAGCTCAAGCAGCGCGGCTTCGACGCCACCGCGGCGCTCAACACCGGCACCACCCGCGAGCTGGCCCTGCGGAAGACGCTGGAGTCGGAGGACCCGCTGGAGGACCAGGACCCGGACATCGACTTCGCCAAGTCCCAGGTGCGCCACGCCGTCGCGCACTACAACGACATGCTGGACAGGACGGCCTGCCGTGCGCCTGGAACAGGACCGCGCCGGCGCTGCCTTCAAGTACCGCTACGTCGTCCTCTGGCCGCCCCAGAAGCCGCTCGGGCCCTACCGGCCAAAGCCGGTGCAAGATCTTCTTCGCCAGCATGCTGGCCGGCCTCCTCCTGGCCTTCTTCGGCGTCAGCTACGTCGACCTCTCCAGTCAGAATCTGGTGGAACCTGGCAGCTGGAGACGCCCCTCGGCCTGGCACTTTTGGGCCGTACTGTCCCCGGCCGGAACTGCCAACCCCGGCCCCGCCACCAGACGGGCCGCCGCCACCGGCCGAGCTACGGCCGCCGGAAGGCAAGGCGGTGGCCGCTGTCCCTCAGCGGCCGTCGCCGCGCTGTGGCGCAGCCTGATGGGGCGTGGGTGGACGACGCTGGCCGTGGTGTCTCCGGACGACGGGGCCACCGCCTACCGGCTGGCGCAGCTTCTCGTCGCCGCCGCCGGAGAACACCAGCGGCCCGTCCTGAAGGCGGTCAGCTTCCTGGACCTGACGCTGACCCGCGCCGGCACCGTCTCCCAGGCGCTGGCCGCCGGCAACTTCAGCGAGCGGGCGAACGGATGCGCTTCGTGGTGGCGACGGCCAGCCCGGCGAAGAATCCCGCCGCCCTCAGCATCCTCAAAGTCTGTGACGCCGCCGTGCTGCTGCTGCAGCAGGGCCGCAGCAGACCTGCCGGACACTGAGGCCACTTGGGGCTTCTGGGGCAGGACAAGGTGTTGGGGGCCGTCCTCCTCGAAGGCTGAAAGGGCAGGCAACAGCCCGTGCGTGGCCGGCCCCGGGCAGCCCTTCTTCTGCTGCTGTTGCTGCTGGCCGCCCCGGCACTTCTGCTGTTGGCCGGCCCGCCACCGCTGCGCCAGGCCGGACGGCGGGTGGCCGCGCAACTGCGAGGCAAGGCCCGTCTTCTGGCCCGGGGCCTGTCTGCCGAAGGAAGGGGCCCCCTTCTCCCACCTGGCCGCCTCCCAGGTGGGGTATGCGCCTGGCGCGCGCAAGCACTTCACCTCCCCGCGCCCCTTCACCTCCTTCGTCGTGGTGGAGGAGACGAGCGGGGCGGTGGCCTTCCGTGGTGCAGGGCCCGTGCAGCAGCTGCAGACGGACGTGCTGGGGCCCTTCACCACTGTCTACACCGGGGACTTCTCCGCCCTGTCCGGCGCCGGGGCGTTACCGCCTGCGCGCGGACAATGGACTGGAAAGCTTCCCCTTCTCGGTGGGCCGGGACGTCTTCGACGGCGCGCTGCGCGCCGTGCAGCGGTGGTTTTATTACCAGCGCGCCTTCTCCGCGGTGGCGGCCCCGTACGCCGAAGGGCCCTGGACGCACCCCTCGGACGCGGACCAAGGCGCCGCCCGGCGTGCAGGGCGGCTGGCACGACGCCGGGGACTTCTGCCTGTACAGCGCCTCCCTCAACCACGCCCTCTTCTGGCTTCTCCTCAGCTACGCGGACTTCTCCCCGACGGACGACGACTTGCACCTGCCGGAGTCCGGCAACGGCCTGCCGGACGTGCTGGACGAGGCGCGCTGGGGCCTTCTGTGGCTGCTGTCGGTGCAGGACGCCTCCGGCGGCTTCCGCAACACCACCTGCCAGGACGGCTACGGCCCCTACGGCACCAACACCCCCAACAGCGTGCCGCCCTACACCGCCGGGGAAGTGGGCACGCTGGCCACCGCGCGGGCGGTGGGCAACCTGGCCTTCGCCGCCGCCGTTTTTCGCCCGCTGGACGCAGCCTTCGCCAGCAGGTGCCTGGCGGCAGCGCGCCGGGGCGTGGACTACCTGGACGCCCACGCCGGGGAGGCCACCGACGGCCCCAGCTGTTCCTCCTTCCGGGCTGACGGCAACGTCCAGGTGGCCCAGCGCGCGCGCAGCTTCGCCGCCGCCGGCATGCTGCTGGCCACCGGGGAGGCGCGCTTTGTCCGCACCTTCGAGGAGACGGCCGCCGCGCCCAGCTACGACGTCCCCTTCCTGCACCTGTCCGGCCCGGCGGCGCTTCTGTACCTGCGCGCCCCGGCCGGCACGGCGGGCCGCAAGCAGGCCCTGTGGGCGGCCCTGCGCGCCAACGCCGACGTCGCCCTGGCCGAAGGGGCGCGTCACCCCTTTGGCTGGGCCGGCCGCTACCACTGGGGTTCCCTCGGCGCGGGCTTCCTCCGCGCCGCCCTCCACAGTGTCCCCCTGTGCCTGCAAAGCCCGGTGGCGGCCAGCGCGCACTGCGAGCAGGCGCTGGCCAGCCTGCACTACGCCTTTGGCAGAAACCTGAAACAGTTTTGCTACGTCACCGGCCTGCCGGGGACGTCCCACGGCATGCAGTGGGGCTTTCACCAGTGGCTGGCGGCGCTGCGCGCCAGCGCCGCGGGACTTTCCCGGCATGCGTGGCCGGTGGCCCCAACCAACGCCCCGAAGCGACGGACGTCTCCACGCCGCAGGGACGGCCAGTCCCGGCGTGGGGTTACTTTGGAGACCCCGCCTTTCCGCGGGACAGCAGCACGCCCCTGGACGGCCGCTACACGGACAATGACAGCTGGAGCACGAATGAAGTCTCCGTCGAATGGCAGGCAGAGGCGGTGTACCTTTTGCACTTCGCCCGCTGGCACGCAGCGCATTCGCCTTCGTCCACGCCTTTCCCGCCGGGGTGAGGGCGGACACTAGGGACGGGCGGTCCCGACGGCACCCTCGGGCGGCCGCGGTGCGGCCGGCGCCGGCCGGCCACTGGAGAATTTGTCTTTCAGGGCGAGGAAGCGCTTCTCGTAGAGGTGGTAGCTGGCGTAGGCGAGCGCCACCGAGGCGCCCATGCCCAGTGTGGCTTGCACGACAACCGCGGCCGTGTGCGGGAGGCCAAGCCTGGCGGCCAGCGCAAATTCCGTGTGCCGGCTACTGAAGTAGTAGGAGAAGAAGTGGTGGTAGACGTACAGCCCGTAGCTGTAGGTGCCGAGAAAGACGAAGACGCTGCTGGTGAAGAGGCGCGCCACCAGCGCACGCGGGCGGGCGGTGAGGGCCCAGACGAGAAGGCAGGCCAACAGCACCACCAACAGGCTTTCCCGCACCTGCAGCAGCACCGGGCCGGCGGTGCCCACGGTGCGACTCCAGAGGAGGCGCAGCAGGAACAGCCCCACCGCCAGCAGCCGCCACGCGCGGCAGCCAGCGCTGCAGGGCCTGCACGCCGCCCGGCCGCCGCGCCAGCACCGCGAGGAAGCTGCCTGTCGCCAGGCCGTCCAGCCGGAAGGGCGTCAGCACGTAGAGGGCATGTTCATTCACGCCCAGGGCCGCGCACCCCATGCGGGCCAGCAAGGCCGCCACGGCCACGCCCAGACTCGTCCACAAAAGCAGCCGCGGACGGCCGGCCAGGGCCCAGACGACGAAGGGCCACACCAGGTAGAAATGTTCTTCCACCGCCAGCGACCAGAAGTGGTCGATGAAGGGTAGCGCCCAGTCCCCGCGCAGGGCGGAAAACACATTCACCCCGTACAGCCACGCCCACCCCTGGTGCGTCCGCAGCGTCTGTAGCGTCGCCCCCTGTAGCGGTGGCAGCAGCGGCAGGACGAAGAACAGGACAGCCAGCACGCCGTAGTAGAGGGGAAAAATGCGCAGCACGCGCCGGACGTAGAAGTTGCGGAAGTAGTCGGGCCGCTCGCGCGCCTCGACGAGGATGCCGGTGATGAGAAAGCCGGAGAGGACGAAGAAGAGGTCCACGCCGTACTGGCCCCACCCGGCCACCGCGAGGACGGCCCGCTCCATCCGGTTGGTGGGGACGGTGTCGCCAATGAAGTGCAGCACCAGCACCATGAGGATGGCGAGGCCCCGCACCCCGTCCAACACCGGGATGTGCCCGCGCAGCACCGGCCTGTGCGGGGCAGCGCGCGCTGCCTCCCCTTCTGCCGCCTCCACCATGGCCACACCGTACTATTCCGCGCCTGTTTGGGCGGCGGGTCAGGGCGGCCCCTGCTGTTTTTCACCCGGGCCCGACGGCTAGGGTGCGCCGGCAGCAAAGGGCGGAGGCCGGCGGCACACCTTGAGAGTGCGGTTTGGAACATTGCTGGTGGACGCGGTGCGCTTCGACGAGGCGCTGGCGCGCATGGAAGCGCTGGTGGACGCCCGGGCCGGGGGCGTCGTCTTCACGCCCAACGTGGACCACGTGGTGGTGGCGGAACGCGAGCCACGGCTGCGCACCGCCTACGCCCGCTGCGAGCTGTCGCTTCCAGACGGGCAGCCCCTGGTGTGGACGTCGGGCCTTCTGGGGCTGAAGCTGCCGGAGAAGGTGTCTGGTTCTGACGTCCTGCTTGCCTCTCCTCACCCTGGCCGCCCGAAGGAAGTGGCGCGTGTACCTGTTGGGGGCCGCCCCCGGCGTGGCCGTGGAAGCCGCCCAGAAGCTGCAGGAGGAAATGGGCCTCACGGTGTGCGGTACCGACGCGCCCCGGGTGAGCCTGATCGCCGAAGCCGACGAGGACGCCGTCGTGGCCAAAGGGTGCAGGCGGCGCGGCCGGACCTGCTGATGGTGTTTCTGGGCGCACCCAAGGCGGAGGTGTTTCTGGACAGGATTCGGGACCGGGTGGCCCCGGCGGTGGGCGTCAGCCTGGGGGCGTCCTTGGACTTCTACGTCGGCCGGGTGCGCCGCGCCCCGGTGTGGATGCAGCGGACGGGCCTGGAATGGCTGTACCGGCTGGTGCAGGAACCGCGGCGGCTGGCCAAGCGCTACCTGGTGGACGACGTGGCCTTCCTGGCCATCCTCGCCCGCTCGCTGCGCCGGCCCCGCGCCGAGCGCGTGCAGCGCTAGGGCCGCTAGCTGGCCGCGCGCCGCCAGCAGCTGCTGAAAGAAGCCTTGAAGCCGCCCGGCGGCCGCGTCCCAGGAATAGTGCTGTTCCACCAGCGCCCGGCCCGCCGCCCCCAGCTGGCCGCCCAAGGCCGGGGTTGGACAGCACGCGGCCCAGGGCCTCCGCCAGGCCCGCCGCGTCGTCGGCGATGAGGATGTCCCGCCCCGGCTGGGCCGCAATGCCCTCCGCCCCCAGGGACGTGGAGACGACGGGGCGGCCCATGGCCATGGCTTCCAATATTTTGAAGCGCGTGCCGCCGCCCACCCGCAGCGGGACGACGGTGACGGCGGCGGCCGACAGGTGCACCCGCACGTCCTCCACCTTCCCCGTCACCTCCACCTTCGGCCCCCGGAAGGCCAGAATCTCCGGCGTCGGGTGCTGGCCGACTATTTTTAGCCGCGCCTCCGGGTGACGCTTCTCCAAGAGTGGCCACACTTCCCGCAGCAGGTACAAAAGGCCGTCCACGTTGGGGAAGTAGTTGATGGCCCCGAAGAACATGACGGTGTGTCCGTCGGAGGCGGGAAGGCTGGCCGAGGGCTGAAATTCCCGCACGTCCACCGCGTTGGGCACCACCGCGGCGCGCACGGTGGGCACCAGGGCACGGGCCCGCGCCTCGTCGGCCTCACTGCAGAAGGTGACGCCGTCAAACGTCCGGAAGGCCTCCACCTCCTCGGCCCTGTATTTTCGGCCAGTTGGCGGCGTTGTGGATGCGGCGGGTCAGCCCATGTTCTTCCCCGGCCTGCTGCCGGGCCAGGTCGAACTCAATGTTGTGTTCATCCAGCACCCGCAC
Source organism: uncultured delta proteobacterium (assembly GCA_963760425.1). Classification (GTDB taxonomy): domain Bacteria; phylum Myxococcota; class Myxococcia; order Myxococcales; family Myxococcaceae; genus JADGRA01. Next base: position 44,513 of record CAVXCY010000004.1, read on the forward strand.
TGGAGGCGGCGCGCCGCGGCGGCGCCGTGGCCAGGGCCAGGTGGGCGAGGAAGGGGTGTTCGACGTTGACGACGTCGAAGGCCCGCGCGCTCAACAGGCGCTGAAGCAGCGGCGGCAGCGCGGGGAGGTTGAAGAAGTGGTGCTCATAGCTTTTGCGGCAGAAGAGGGAGCGCAGCTGCAACAGCCGCTTGGTGGGCCCGGCCCAGGGTCGGGAGGGCACCAGCACCACCTGCTGGCAGTAGTCGCGCATGCTGCGCTCGGCCGCTTGCGCGTCGAGGTCCGGGGAGATGAGGGCCACCGCGGTGACGTCGTGGTGACGCCCGAGTGCGGTGAGGAGGCCTTGGATGCGCCGCTGGGCCCCATAGGTGGGCGGACTCGGCGGGAACTGTGACAAGTAGAGTAGCTGAAGGCGCCCGGCATTCATGGTGTCCCGTGCCGGGAGGGCCTTATGGCACGCTTGGCACCCCATGTGCGGCATTGCTGGCATCCTCGGACGCATTGACGACAGAAACCGCGCGGCGCTGCGCGCATGAGTGACGCCATCGCGCACCGCGGGCCAGACGCCGCGGGCGACTGGGAGTCCCCGCCGGGGCCAGACGGGAAGGGCGCGCTGCTCGCCCACCGCCGCCTCGCCATCATCGACCTGTCGCCAGCGGGCAACCAGCCCATGGTGGACGCCGTCACGGGCCAGGTCCTCTCTTCAACGGCGAGGTCTACAACTTCCAGACGCTTCGCCAGCGCCTGTTGGCCGCCGGCCACACCTTCGTCTCCTCCGGAGACTCCACCGTCCTCCTGCGGGCGGTGGCCACGAAGGCCCCGGCGCCGTCTCCGAACTTGCGGGGCATGTTTGCCTTCGCCCAGTGGGACCCCAAGGCCCGCACCCTGCTGCTGGCCCGGGACGCCGCTCGGCATCAAGCCGCTGTACCTGGCCCGGGCCAAGGACGCCTCCGGCGGCTGGACGCTGGCCTTCGCCTCGGAAGTCCGGGCGCTGCTGGCCTCGGGACTCCTCGGCCCGCCGAAGCTGGACGCCTCCGCTGCCGCCTCCCTGGTGTGGAATGGCTTCATCGTCGGACCGCGCACCGCGGTGCAGGGCGTGGAGTCCCTTGGCGCAGGCCAGCTGCGCCTGTACGAGGACACCGGGAAGGAGACGCTGCGGGAGGACTTCGCCCCCTACCCGCGGGCCGAAGGTGGGCCACTGGACGAGGAGACGCTGGCCGCGGAACTGGAGGAGTCGGTCCGGCTGCACCTGATTTCCGACGTGCCGCTGGCCGTCTTCCTCTCCAGCGGCATCGACTCCTCGGCGGTGGCCAACCTGGCCCACCGCGCGGGCAAGGGCCGGGTCCACACCTTCACCCTGGCCTTCGAGGAGAGCGCCTACAACGAGGGCCCGCTGGCCCGCCAAATTGCCGACGCCATCGGCACGCAGCACCAGGAGGTGCTGCTTGCAGGAGAAGGACTTCGTCGGGCGCCTGGAGGAGGCGCTGGACAGCCTGGACCAGCCCACCTTCGACGGCCTGAACAGCTTCTACATGTCCCACGCCGTCCGTCAGGCCGGCTTCAAGGTGGCCCTGGTGGGGACGGGCGGGCGATGAGTTGTTCGGCGGCTACACCAGCTTCCGGGACTTGCCGGCGCTGCACCGGCTGTGCGGCTGGTTGCCGGGGCTGTCCGCGGGCGGCCCTGGCCCGCGCCGCCCAGCTGGCCGTCGACCGGCTGCAGCCGGCGCAGGGCGCCTTCCCGCGCCAGACCCGCTGGGCCAAGCTGCCGGACATGGTGCGCGGCGCGGACAGCCTGCTTGCGCTGTACCAGCTGGCCTACGCCCTCTTCCTCCCGGACTTCCAAGAACAGCTGCTCGGCGGCGTGCCCCCGCCCTCGGGGACGGCCTTCCCGAGGAGACGCGCGCGCGGCTTTTGGCCGAAATGGCCGGACGCTCGGACTTGGCCGACTTGAGTCTGTTGGAACAACGCGTCTTTCTGGCCGAGCGCCTGCTGCGCGACAACGACGCGGCCAGCATGGCCGCGTCCATTGAACAGCGGCTGCCGCTGGTGGACCAGACGCTGCTGGCGGCGGTGGTGCGGCTGCCCGACGGCCGGCGCTTCCAGCCCATCCGCCGCAAGGCAGCGCTGCGACGCACCGGGCTGCGCGGGACTGGACCCGCCCTCTTCGAAAGGGAAAAGCAGGGCTTCGTCCTGCCCTTCGAACGCTGGATTCGCCAGGGGCTGCACCGCGCCGTGGACAGCGACGCTGCAGGACGCGGACGCTGTCCGGGCCGCCGGCCTGGCCCCGGAGGCGGTGGCCCGGCTGTGGAAGGCCTTCATGGCCGGGGCGCCCGGGCTGTACTGGTCGCGCGTCTGGGCCCTTTACGTGCTGGTGCGCTGGTGCCAGCGGCACGGGGTGCGGGCGTGAGTGGCCGCCGCTACGCCCTGGTGACGCCGGCCCGGGATGAGGCGCGCTACGCCCGGCGTACCCTGGACGCGGTGCTGCAGCAGACGGAACCGCCCGCGCTGTGGGTGGTGGTGGACGACGGCAGCAAGGATGAGACGCCGGCCATTCTCGCCACCTATGCGGCCAGGACGCCGTTCCTGCGGGTGGTGCGCCGGCCGGACCGAGGAGACCGGAAGGTGGGCGGCGGCGTCATCGACGCCTTCTACGCGGGCTACGAGACGCTGCGGCCGGAGGACTTCGACTACGTCTGCAAGCTGGACCTGGACCTCGACTTGCCCAAGGGCTACTTCGCCGGGCTGATGGACCGGATGGAGGCGGAGCCGCGCATCGGCACCGCTTCCGGCAAGCCCTACTTCTTCGCGCCCGGCACGAAGGACGACAGCGTCCAGTTTCCCCTCACCGACACCTCGCGCCTGGTTTCCGGAGGTGACGGGGGACGAGAACTCGGTCGGGATGACGAAGTTCTACCGCACCGCCTGCTTCCGGCAGATTGGCGGCTTCGTCCGGGAAGTCATGTGGGACGGCATCGACGGGCACCGCTGCCGGCAGCTGGGGTGGATTGCCGTCTCCTGGGACGCGCCCGAGTTGCGCTTCGTCCACCTGCGGGCGATGGGCACAAGCCACAAGAATTGGTGGACGGGCCGCGCCCGGCACGGCTTCGGCCAGTACTTCATGGGCACCGCCCCGACGTACATGCTGGCCTCGGCCTTCTTCCGCATGACGCGCCCCCCGCTGGTGGTGGGCGGCCTGGCCATGGCCCAGGGCTACTTCAAGAGCATGCTGCAGGGACGCCCGCGCTACGGCGATGCGGACTTTCGCAGCTTCCTCCGCGACTACCAGCGGGAGTGCCTGCTCAAGGGAAAGCGCCGCGCCACGGCGGAACTGAATGCCCGCCAGGCGCCGCTCTGGGACCCGACCCGCCCCTAGCCGGCAGCGACTGCGCGTCGCTTGTCGGCCGAAGCAGGCCGGTGCTAGCAGCCGCCTTCTTCCGGAGGCTTTCGTGGACAAGCGGACAGGTTGGATTCTTGGCGTGGTGTCTCGGCGGAAGCTTCCTCGCCTTCCTCGGTTTCCTCTTCGTCGTCTACTCGGTGATGAAAGGGGCGGGGGAGGACGACGAGTGGGCGACGACGGGCGCGCGCGTCGCCATCGTCGAGGCCAAGGGCGCCATTGGCGACAACGAGAACGGCGTGGACGGCGACGCGGTGGTGAAGCTGTTGCGCAAATACGAAAAGGACGACGGCGTCAAGGCGGTGGTCCTTCGGGTCGACTCGCCGGGCGGCGCGGTGGCGCCCTCCCAGGACGTGTACGAGCAAATCAAGAGGATGAAGGCCAAGAAGAAGGTGGTGGTCTCGATGGGCATCCTGGCGGCCTCGGGCGGGTACTACATCTCCGCGCCGGCGGACAGGATCTTCGCCCAGCCGGGGACGCTCACCGGCAGCATCGGCGTCATCTTCATGCACTTCAATGTGAAGGGCCTGCTCGGCGTGGCGCACGTCGAGGAGACGACGCTGAAGAGTGGCAAGTACAAGGACACCCTCTCCCCCTTCCGGGCCGCTGGGCGACACGGACCGCGAGGAGATTCAGGGCATCTCCGACGACATCTACGGCCAATTCGTGCACGCGGTGGCCGAGGGACGCGGCATGAAGGACGAGGACGTCTTGAGGATTGCCGAGGGCCGCATCTACACCGGCAAGCGCGCCAAGGAATTGGGCCTGGTGGATGAGCTGGGCGGGCTGCAGGACGCCATCGCCGCGGCGTGGACGCTGGCCGGCCAGAGCGGTGAGCCGCGGGTGCAGCCCATGCCGCGCAAGCGCCACACCGTCATCGACTTGCTTCAGGGGCGCCTTCCAGGGCGCGGCCCAGGGGACCACCGAGGGCCTGGCGCGCACGCCCAGCGGGGGCGTCCTGCTGCTGGCACCGGCCCTCTCCGAGTGACCGAAGCACCAGGCCAGGGGAAATTCGTCGCCCGGCCGACAAACTAAAAGGGCGGCTCGCGCCGCCCTTCTCACCCAATTCTCAACCCTGCCCGTTAGGCGTGGGCGGTGATTTTGGGGATGGTCGAGCTGCACACCTCATAGCTCAGCATCTCCGGCGTGCCCTGGACCACATTGGCCAGCGTCTTCAGCACTTCCGGGTACGCCGCGCGTCCGTACTGCTCGGCCTTCTCCTTCGACTCCCAGAAGCTGATGGCGTACGCCTCGTTCCCGTTGGGACCGATGAAGGCCACTTCCTCACGAAAGCCTGGCTGCTTGCGCAGAAGGGGAAGGACTTCCTTCTCCAGGGTGGTGGTGAACTGCGTGGCACTGTTGGGCTTGAGCTGCAAATGCACGTTGCGAGCAAACATGTAGAACCTCTGATTCTGTAGGACTACGCGTTTACGAATCGAGCACGTCTGACCTAGTGCAGATGACCCGAGCGGCGAGCCGGTACGCTCGCACGCAACACAAACGTAACCACCTTCCCCGAAGGAACCAGCGAATACCGGGAACTCTTTCTGATTCCTCGCGTGAGGAAGAACGGCCCTCGCGCTTCCTGCAACGGCGGCCGCTTCCACACCGTCCGTCCTTCACGGAGGACCGAAAACTCTGCGGGCCTTCGCCGGCACCCCCACCGGGGACGTTGGGACGTCTTCTGCGTGCGGGAGGCCAACGCCTGGCGCGGACGCGGAACCTCGGCTCTGCTCGGCCGAGGCCAACGCCTGGCGCGGACGCGGAACCTCGGTTCTGCTGCTCGCGCCGGGGCCCGAAAAAAAAGGGGCGGCTGACGCCGCCCCTTTGCACGAAATTCAACCCAGGGGCGCTTAGGCGCGCGGGGTGATTTTCGGAATGGTCGAGCTGCACACCTCGTACGTCAGAAGCTCCGGCGTGCCCTGGACGACCTTGGCCAGCACCTTCATCACTTCCGGGTAGCCGGCACGGACATACTGCTCGGCCTTCTCCTTCGACTCCCAGAAACTAATCGCATAGACGTCGTTGCCACTGGGGCCGATGAAGGCGACTTCCTCCTGAAACCCAGGCTGCCTGCGCAGAAGGGGAATCACTTCCTTCTCCAGCGTCGTGGTGAACAGCGCGGCGGTGTTGGGCTTGAGTTGAATATGCACATTGCGAGCAAACATGGCGAAACCTCTGATTCACTGCGTATGTACGAATCGAGCACGTCTGACGTAGTCCAGATGACTCGAGCGGCGAGACCGGTACGCTCCACCGCACCACCAAACGTAACCATCTTCCCCGCAGGGACCAGCGAATACCGGGAGGTCTTTCTGATTCCTCGCGTGAGGAAACACGGGCGCCGTGCTCGCTGAAACGGCTGCCACTTGCACGGCGTGCGTCCTGTGCAGAGGACCCGCAAGCCCTCCGGGCCGTCCCCAGGAGGCACCTAGGGGTACTTCGACGTGTGGTCCGCGTCGAAGCGCACCCGGGCCGGTAGCACGCCCAGCCGCGCCGCGTCCGTCGTCCCGGTCGGCTCCACCCACGGCCAGGGGTTACTGCCGAAGAAGGCGGGCTTGCTGCTCAGGTAGAGCGACGGCGGGATGGTCTTGTTGGGGTCGCTCGGGTCCCAAGTGACGGCGTTGGAGACGTAGTCATAGTTGCCGTCGCGGTAGGTGCGCGCCACCACCAGCGGGTCCGCCTTGTTGGGGAAGGTGCCTTCCTCGTACCCAATCTGCCACATGAAGACGGATGTGCCGTCCCCGTTCAGGTTGTTGGGGTCTGCGTTGGCGACGAATTGCGACTGGCCGGCCATGAGGGGCATGGCCGGGAAGCCCAGCACGTTGCCGACGAAGGTGAACCACCAGGCGCCCGTCTGCAGGCCCACCGCGCGGCGGTTGTCGGTGTCCACCAGCGACAGCGGGGCGGCCGAGCGGCGCAGCCCGGTGAAGTGGTTGCGGAACACCATCCCGTAGGTGGCGTTGCCCCAGTAAACTTCATTGTCGAAGTTGAAGGCCTCGTTGCCCTCAAACAGTTCCATGTGCGCGCCGGTGTAGTGGCTCGCGGAAAGGCCATCCTCCACGTAGGTGGTGTAGCCGGCCCCGTAGCCGTCGGTGAGGTAGTTGTAGCCGAAGACGTTGCCGCCGCCCGAGGCGCGGCCCACCGTCACCTTGTTGAAGTTCCAGATGACGTTGTTCTCGTACAGGTTGTCGGCCGCGTACTGGTTGACGCCGATGCCATAGCCAGCGCCGCCCGGGTTGGGGTCCACCGTGGTGTGGATGTAGCTGTCCCGCACCTCGCAGCGGAAGGTGCCGTCCAGGTTGACGCTGTGCCCGCTGCTGTTGGAGCTCTCGACATTCTTCACCCAGGCGTAGGCCGAGGCGAAGAGGTGAATGTTGCCGCCGGCATCCCCGCCCTCGCCTCCGGACACGGCGAGGTTTTCCACGCCTGTGTACTTGACCGCGTCTACCTGCCTGTCGGTGTTGTCGGTCAGCCGTACGACGTGCGCCTGCAGCGCCACTTCGAAGTTGGCGTGCAAGGGCGTGCTGAGGGTGAGGGTGTTGCCACTGATGGAGGCAACCTCCACCACCTGGCCCACCGGGCGGTTGTCCTCGCAGAACCAGCTGCGCGAGACGTCACCGGGCGGGGCATTCACGCCCCAGTAGACGGTGCGCAAGGGCGGGACGGTGTCGCTCCGGTTCTCATCCGACACCTGGTCGATGACGACAATCTCGCCCACCTTGTAGCCGGGGTTACTGGCCAGGGTGAGGGTGGTGGCGCCCTTGGCCGCGTCGACGGTGAGGGCCACCGGCGAGATGTACTTGTAGTACTGGATTCCCATGCTGACGACGGGGAAGTTGGTGCCGGGCTTCTTCGACGAGAAGCGTGGACGTCGGGCCGTTGCCCCGCAGCACGACGTTGGACTTCGTCATCTGCAGCCCCTGGCCGGTGATGTTGAAGGTGCCCCCATTCAGCTGCACCACCTGGCTGGCCGGGCAACTGTCCAGCGCCGACTGGATGGCGGCGGTGTCGTCCCCGCCACTGGGCGACAGCGTCTTGCAGACGGTGGTGAGGCTGGGAATGCCGCCGACGGCGTTGAGGCCGGGATTCCAGATGGTGAGGCGGTCCGGGGCGATGACGGGGTTACTGCCGACGGTGACGACGGCGCTGCCCTGCTTCGTCGCGTCCGCCGCGGCGGTGGCCACCACGTGGTAGATGCCGGCCGTGGCGGGCGCCTGGTAGTGGCCGCTTGCATCCACCGTCCCGCCGCCGGACTCCAGCACTCGCCAATTCACCGCGCTCGACGGCGTCCCGGCGACGACGGCGGAGAAGCTGACGCTGCCGTTGTAGACGAGGTAGGCCGCCGCCGGCGACACCGTCACGCCGGAACCGCCCCCCGGGCCACCGTCCGGGTTTCCTCCCCCGCCAATGCTGGCCGTGCAACCCAAGCCCAAGGCAAGGGACAGGACTGCGCACAACACTGTGAGGGGCTTCTGCATCGTTCTCCAAGTCGTGGACGGTGCCGACACGTCGCCGGGGCAAATGCCCACACACCAACGTGTAGTGCCTACAGGCGGCAACAGGTACCCCGCGCCACTGGGTCAATTCAAGCGCACGTCACGACGGCGCCGAATGGGCGACACAGCCAACCTGCGGAAGTCGCTGCCGGGTGAAGCTGCGCGGGAAAACTGCACCTGGGTATTTTCCGACGCACGGGCCGCTTGGCCGGCAACCGTCACGGCCCTGCGCCGTGCACGGCGTCGAAGCGCACCTTGGCCGGAAGCACGCCCAGCCGTTCGGCGTCCGTGCGGCCCATGGGTTCCACCCACGGCCACGCGTTGGTGCCGAAGAAGGCCGGCTTCCCCTTCAGGTAGAGGGAGGGCGGCAGCTTGTGGTCGGCATTGTTGGCGTCCCACAGCACGCTGTTACTGACGTAGTCGTAGTTGCCGTGGCGGTAGGTGCGGCCCAGCACTATGGGGTCTGCCTCCTCGGGCCAGCTGTCCGTGTCATAGCCAAGCTTCCACATGGGGACGGTGCCGTCGGCATTCAGGTGCTTCACGTCCGCCTGGTAGAGGAAGCTTCGCTGCCCCCCGACAAGGGGCATGCCCGGGAAGCCCAGCACGTTGCCGACGAAGGAAAACCACCAGCCGCCCGTCTGCACGCCCACCGCGCGGCGGTTGGAGGTGTCGGCCAGCTTCAGCGGCGCCGCCGAGCGGCGCAGCCCCGTCCAGTGGTTGCGAAACACCATGCCGTAGGTGGAGTTGCCCCAGTGGGACTCGGTGTCGAAGTTGAAGCCTTCGTTTCCCTCAAAGAGTTCCATGTGCGCGCCGGCGTAGTGGTTGGGGCCCGCCCCAACCTCGACGAAGTCCGGGTAACTGGCCCCGTAGCCGTCCTGCAGGTAGTTGTAGCCGAAGACGTTGCCGCCCCCGGAGGCACGGGCAATGGTGAGCTTGTTGAAGGCCCAGACGACGTTATTTTCGTACAGGTTGTCGCTGGCGTAGCGGTTGACGCCGATGCCGTACCCGGCCCCGCCGGGGTTGGGGTCGCGCGTGGTGTGGAAGTAGGAATCCCGCACTTCGCACCGGAAGGTGCCTTCCAGGTTGCAGCTGTGGCCGATGCTGTCGGAACTCTCCACATTCTTCACCCAGCTGTAGGCGGCGCCGAAGAGGTGGATGTTGCCTCCCCCGTCCCCGCCGTCCCCGTTGGCCACTGCCAGGTCCTCGATGCCCGAGTACTTCACCGACGGGACCGGGTCAGCGTCAGGCGCGTCCGAGATGCGGAGGACGTGCGCCTGCAATTCCTTCTCGAAGCCCAGGTGCAAGGGCGTGGTGAAGGTGAGGGTGTTGCCCCGCACCGAGGCAATCTCCAGCGTCTGGCCGATGGGGCGATTTTCTTCTCCAAACCAGCCGCGCACCTCGCTGCCAGCCGGGGCGTGCGTGCCCCAGTAGACTTTGCGCACCGGGGGGATGAAGTCAGAACGCTTGTCGTCCGACAGCTGGTTGAGGACCACCAGTTCCCCCACCTGGTAGCCGGGGTTGCTTTCCAGCTTGACGCTGGTGGCCCCCTTGGGGGCGCTCTCCGCCAGGGCGACGGGGGAGGTGTACTTGTACCAGCGCAGCCCGAGGATGATGACGGGCCAGTCCTTGCCCCGCTTCACCAGGCGCGTCTTGTCCGGTCCGCTTCCCCGCAGCACGACGTTGGAGCGATTGATGGAGAGGCCTTCCCCGGAAATGACGAAGGTGCCAGGCCCCAGCTGCACCACCTGGTTGGCCGGGCAGGCGTCGAGGGCGGCCTGGATGAGGGCGGTGTCGTCCCCCCCGCTGGGAAGCAGCGTCTTGAAGACGGTGGTGCGACGGGGAATGCCGCCGACGGCGTTGAGGCCGGGATTCCACGTCGTCAGGCGGTCCGCCGGAATGGGGCCCTTGGCCGCGGCCACCTTCTCCGACGCCGCGGCCGCTGGCGCGGGCGGCGGCAAGGCACGCCTGGCGTTGGCCCGTACCCGCCTGGCCGTCCCGACGGCCGTTGCCGCCACCAGCAACGTCACCGCGACAAGGGTGGATGGCCGCATGGGCTTTCCTCCATAGTCCAACACCCCGGGTGGACGCACGAAGGGACACACCGCCTGGGGCACGGGACATGGCCACAGAGGCGGACGTCGCAGTCATCGGCGCAGGGGTGGTGGGGCTGGCGGTGGCGCGCGCGCTGGCGCAGGCCGGGCGCGAAGTCTTCCTGCTGGAGTCGGAGCGCTTCGTCGGCTTCCACACCAGTAGCCGCAATTCCGAAGTCGTCCACGCCGGGCTGTACTACCCGCCCGGTTCTCTCAAGGCCCGCCTGTGCGTGGAAGGACGGCGCGCCCTGTACGCCTACTGCCAGGCCAAGGGCGTGCCCCACGCCCGGCTGGGCAAGGTGCTGGTGGCCACCGCGGCCGAGGAAGTGCCGGCCCTGGAACGCATCGCCCGCACCGCCGTGGCCAACGGCGTGGAGGACTTGCGCTGGCTGACGGCCGGGGAAGTGGCCGAACTGGAACCGGAACTCCGCTGCGTGCGGGGCCTGTTGTCCCCTAGCACCGGCATTGTCGACAGCCATGCCTTCATGGCCGCGCTGCGCGCGGACGCGGAACAAGCCGGCGCGCACCTTCTACTGGCCACGCCAGTGCTGTCCGGGCGCGTGCTGCCCGGCGGGCTGGAACTGGACTTGGGCGGGGAGGAACCGGCGCCGGTGCACTTCCGCACGGTGGTGAATGCGGCGGGGCCCTGGGCCCAGTCCGTCGCTCGCAAGCTGGAGGGCCTGAAGGCGGACTCCATCCCGCCCCAGCACTTCGCCAAGGGCCACTACTTCACCCTCTCCGGCAAGTCCCCCTTTCGCCGTCTGGTGTACCCGGCGCCCGTGCCAGGCGGGCTTGGCACCCACGTGACGCTGGACATGGCCGGCCGGGCCAAATTCGGCCCGGACGTCGCCTGGGTGGACGGCGTGGACTACGCCTTCGACGAAAGTCGGGCGGAGTCCTTCTACGCCTCCATCCGCCGCTACTGGCCCGGGCTGAAGGACGGGCAGCTGGAACCGGGCTACACCGGCATCCGCCCCAAGCTGTCCGCCGACGGGCAGCCGGCGGCGGACTTCGTCGTCCAGGGGCCGGACGCGCACGGCGTGGCGGGCCTCGTCAACCTGTACGGGATTGAGTCCCCGGGCCTGACCGCCGCGCTGGCGCTGGCGCAGACGGTGCTGGGCCTGACAGCAGAAAAACCCATCCGCTAGGCAGCGGGAGGCCCTAGAAGGCCGCTGCCAGCGGTGCCCCAAGGCCAAGAAAGGCACCTTGGGCACCGCCGGAGGACAACGCGCTTGGCAGCGGGCCCCCTTTTCAGTCGGCGTCGCCGTCCTTGGCCCAGCGGCGGTCGGCCGGGTCAAAAACAAGCGGACGCAGGTAATCCTGCGGGTCCACCAGCCACATGATTTCGGGCCGCTGCACGGCGGGGATGGCCATGGCGTTCTGCTGCGCCCGGTAGCCGTATAGCCACTCCAGCGAGGAGCCCTCCGCGGCCACCGCGGTGGTGTGGATGGGGATGAAGACTTTCGGGGCAACGTGCGTGTTGTAGTCCACAATGTCCCGCTCGCCGTTGATGCCGAAGCCCAAGCTCACGACGGAACCCAGCTGCACGTCCGTCGGCCGGAAGTCCTCCATGATTTCGGCCAGCTTCGCCCCAGTCGCAGGGCCAAAGCACCCCTTGACGTCCTGCCCGGGCTGGCTGGGCACCGGTGGATTGCTGCCCTGGATGTTGTTCGGCAGCGCGCAGCCTTCCCGCAAGGCCCCGCTGCTGTTGTGCCAGGCGAAGGTGAAGTGGTTGTCGCCGTGCACTTTGAATTGGAAGTACAGGGCGATGGGGCCGCCCTGCCCCGTGCGCGAGGTGGAAATGTTCAGCACGGTCGAGAGGGCGGTCCCGTGGGGATAGAGACTGGGGTCACGCGGGTCCTGCAGGTTGCAGGGCGGCGTGCAGACACCCGCCACCGGGCTGTTGATGACCACGGGCGGGAAGCTGGTGTCCTGGGGCGCGGTGTTGGTGGAGTGCAGGTGCTTGAAGGCCTTGATGGAGGCCACCGGTTCCAGCTGGCGCAACGTCACAATCTCACTGCCCGGAAGGGAACCGCGCGACGTCACGTCGATGCAGTTGACGGTGGCGCCGGCACCAAATTCCTTGGCCGCGTCCAGTTGCATGTTGTCACACGTCTCCGGCGTCGCGTAGATGGTCGCGCCGGTCTTCGTCGAGATGTAGGCCGCGTTGTCGGCATGGTCGAAGTGCCCGTGGCCCAGGAAGATGGCCTCTGGCTTCAAGTCCACCAGGTCCTGGATGACGAGCGGCGTCCGGCCGGGCGTCACTTCCAGGCGCGTGACGAAGCTGTCCAAGAGGATGACGCGCCCCTTCACCGAGACGGCGAAGGAGGCATTGGTAATCCAGCTGAAGATGACTTTGTCGTCCCGGACGCGACCGCTCCTCGGGCCGACGTTTTCAATTCCGAAAACCTTCTGCCGGGCGGCGATGGTGGCCGGGTCTCCCTTCCCGGCGTCCTTGTCCCTGTCCCAGGCCACCGCGGGGGGACTGAAAAGCGTGAGCGCCAGCAGAGAGACGACCACAACCGAGTGAGTCCGCATGAGCGAGTACTCCCTTGGATGCCGGAGGCATCCCGTGTTTGGGACGAAGCAGGAACGGAAAAGGGGGTGCGTGCTGCGAGGGCGCGGATATGCGTCGGCGCCGGAAGATTCAAGGCACGGCGAGTCGTGCGCCGCACGCGTGTGCCAGTCCGGCGTCGCGCTTTTACAAATTACACACCGAAGTCCGACGCACGGCGGCAGGAAATTCCTCACGACGCCCGCCTGCTCGCCAGGCCAGCGCGGCCGCGGCCGACGGACACCGCAACCCCGTTAGCGCCGGCAGAAAGGCGGGGCTAAGCGCGGACCGGCGTTGCCGCGGGCGCCAGCAGCCCGGCCGCCTCCAGGGCCTGGGCTGCCCACCGCACCTGGTGGAAGGGCAGCTTGGCGCGTTCGGCAATGTCCAACAGCGACGCCGTCCCGTCACTCTGGTTGAGGACCCACAGCATGGCCATCTGCCGGGCCTGGGCGTGACTCTGCCCGCCCAAGGCCCCGTACAGGCCGCGCTTGCCCAACTGCGGCTCGCCCTTGGGCGAGAGGTTTCGGTAGGTGCGGTTGCCTTCCAGCACTTCAAAGACTTCCAGGTACCGCCGCAGCGTGTCGACGACTTTGTCCGGCCGCACCAGCGCCAGGTTGTCCGCCGACGTGTGGTACTCCGGGTACTCGCCGTAGGGCGTTCGGGTGAGGGAACCAACCGCCAGGTTGAAGCCCGGGCTGCAGTACTGGCGCTCGTCGTAGCCGTAGGGGGTGAAGTCCCGCACTTCGTAGTCCGCGCCGGTGTGCTGCAGCACGTGGACACAAGCCCGGTCCACCTCGGCGGTGCCGCGGCGGCTGCGCTTGTAAGTGAGCCGACCCTTGTCCCCGACGCAGGCTGCCACCAGCCCGTGGGCAATGCGCTGCGCGGTGCCTTCATTGCGGGCAAGCCAGGTGATGGCGCCGATGGTGCCGGGGACGAAGAGGAAGCGGTAGCTGTAGCGTGGACGCAGGCCCAGCAGCGTGCGGGCCAAAAGCGCGCACATGGCCATGCCGGCGCAGTTGTCGTTGGCCAAGGAAGGGTGGCAGCAGTGGGTGGACACCAGCACCTCCGCCGTTTCCTGCCCGCGCACCAGCACTTCCCCGTAGCTGAGGGCGCCGTCCTGTAGCGTGGTGTCAATCTCCACGCGGTACGTCCCCGGGCGAAGCTTCAGCCGCACGGCGTGCGGTAGGCAGAAGCCCCAGGCGTCCTTGTAGTAGCTGGTCCGGTAGGGAATTAACTCCGGCGCCTCCGGCAGCGAGTGCAGGTGCGGCTGCAACTCCTCCAGGGTGACGTCGCCCGTAAAGGGCACGCTGTAGTTGAGGAGGTGCAGGTTGGACACGTCGGTGTCTGCCAGCACCGTGCCGTCCGGGGCCCACAGACGCGCCCGGCGCAGGTTCCACTCGCGGGGCACCACCCAGTCCAGCACCGGCGTGCCGCTGGGGACTTCATGAAGGACAAGCGGCGCCGTGCGCTGCAGAATTTTCAGCGACGCCCGAAGCCCGTCCCCGGTGATGGAGCGGCAGAGGGGGTACAACTCTGCAATGGTGGCCTGAAGCTGTTCGCCCAGGGGGCCCGCCTCCAGCCCTTCCAGAAGCGTGCGCAGCGCCTCCGCCGCGCCCTCAGGGGCGGAAGGTGCCGCGGCATTCATACCGGCAGCCGCCCGCGCATCTCCTCCAGCGCGGCCGGTGTCGCGTCCGGGTACTGCTTGTCCCGTTCAGCAATGACGTCCACCGGCCCCGGCCAGGCCACGGCAAACAGCTTGTCGTCGTAGCGCAGCCCCCGGGCGGCCTCCGGGCGGTACTCGGTGGAGATGAAGTACTCCACCTCGGTGGCGTCCTGCAGCGTGTAGAAGCCGTGCGCGAAGCCCTTGGGAATGTACAGCGCCCGGCCGTTGTCGGCCGTCAACTCCACGCCCACCCACTGGCAGAAGCTGGGGGAGTCCGGGCGGATGTCCACCGCCACGTCGTACAGGGCGCCCCGGGCGCAGCGGACCACCTTAACCTCCGCGTACGGCGGCGCCTGGTAGTGCAGCCCCCGCAGCGTGCGCTTCTTGTGGTTGAAGGAAACGCTGCACTGGGAAACTTCCCCCAGAAGCCCTTCGGCCTGCAATTCCTTCGTGCACCAGGTGCGCGCGAAGTAGCCGCGGGCGTCGGCATGTCGCTCCTGTTCCAGGACAACCACCCCGGGAACGGCCGTGGGGACGAAGCGCATGTCAGTCCAGGACGCGCGTTTCCGGGATGGGCACCACCAGGCGCGTGCCCTTGGCCCGGACGTCGGCCAGCTGCTGGACAATCTCGTCCTTGAAATTCCAGGGGAGGATGAGGACGTAGTCGGGGCGCGCCTCGCGCAGCCTGTCCGGCGCGTGAATGGGAATGTGCGAGCCGGGGAGAAACTTCCCCTGCTTGTAGGGGCTTCGGTCGACGGTGAAGTCGATGAAGTCGGTGCGGATGCCGCAGTAGTTGAGAAGCGTGTTGCCCTTCCCCGGCGCGCCATAGCCCACCACCTTCTTCCCGGCGCGCTTGGCGGTGATGAGGAACTCCAAAAGCTTGCGCTTCGTCTCCTTCACCTGTTCCGAGAAGCCGTCGTACGTCTCCAGCCGCAGTAGCCCCGCGTCGACTTCCCGCTTGCGTAAGGCCGCCGCCCGTTCCGTCATCGGCTTGCTCTTGTCCTCGGCGTGCCGGGCGTAAATCCGCAGAGACCCGCCGTGGGTGGGCAATTCCTCCACGTCGAACAGCGTCAGCCCCTGGGCGGCAAACAGCGTCTCGGCGCTGAGGAAGGACAGGTAGGTGAAGTGTTCATGGTAGATGGTGTCGAACTGGTTCTCCGCCATCAGCCGCATCAGGTGCGGGAACTCGATGGTGATGACGCCGCCCGGCTTCAGCAGCAACTTGAGGCCCCGGACGAAGTCATTCGGCCGCGGCACCTGGGCCAGTACATTAGCGCCGCAGATGAGGTCCGCCTGCTTGCCTTCCGCGGCCAGCTCTCTCGCCGTCTGCTCGCCGAAGAATTTCACCAGCGTCGGGACGCCCTTCTCCACCGCCACCTTGGCCACGTTGGCGGCCGGTTCGATGCCCAGCACCGGGATGCCCTTCTTCACGAAGTGCTGCAGCAGGTAGCCGTCGTTGCTGGCCACCTCCACCACGAAGCTGTGCTTGCCTAAGGACAGCCGGTCGGTGATGGCGTCGGCATAGCGCCGCATGTGTTCTATCCAGCTGTCGGCGTAGCTGGAGAAGTAGGCGTACTCGGTGAAGATGTCCTTGGGGCTGACGAATTCCTCCAGCTGCACGAGGAAGCACTTCTCGCAGACGTAGACGTGGAGCGGGTAGAAGGGCTCCATCTGGTTGCACTGCTCCGCGGTGAGGTAACTCTCGCAAAGGGGCGAGTTGCCCAGGTCCACGAAGGTGTGCCGGAGCGGCGTCCCGCAGCACATGCAGCCGTGGCGGGGGGCAGGGGGGGTGTCAGGCATACGGGGTTTCGCTCTTCCTTGCTGGGGAGGGTGTGGTTCCCCTTGTTGGGGGGGAGAAGACGCCTTCTATGGGCCGCCTGTCATGTTCCCCGAAAAAGGGGGGATGGCGGGCGATTGGGGATTTCGCGGGGCGGGCCTCAGGCTGGCGCGTGCTTCCACCGGAGGTCCGGGCCCAGGGCGCCGGAGGCGATGAGGGACTTCACCTGGTCAATCCGCCGGAAGCGGGGCCCCTCGAAGTCGTCCAGCTTCAGTCCCACGGCCTGGTAGGCCGCCAAAAGCTGCGTGGCGCCCTTGCGCGCGTCCCACTGCGGCTGGAACTCCGGCAGCTGGCGCGCCACCTTGGAGAAGTCAGCGCGGTAGTTGCGCAAGTCCGGACCGGCGTCCTTGGCAAAGGCAATCTCGCAGCCCGGGACGGTGTCCTTCACAATCTCGGCAATCTCCCGGATGCGGTAATTCTGGTCGTTCCGGCCAATGTTGAAGGCCTGGGCGTGCACCCGTTCCCTCGGCACGCTGAGGACGGCGAGGAACGCCCTGGAGATGTCCTCGATGTGGACAATCGGACGCCAGGGGCTGCCGTCACTCTTCAGGAAGACTTTCCCCGAGGTGAAGGCCCAGGCCACCAGGTTGTTCAGCACAATGTCGAAGCGCAGGCGCGGGCTGACGCCGTACGCCGTCGCGCAGCGCAGAAACGTCGGGGAGAAGTCGTCGTCGGCCAGCTTCACCACGTCATGTTCCACCCGCACCTTGGACTCGCCGTAGGGCGTCACCGGGTGGAGTTCCGACTCCTCCGTCACCGGGGCCTCGCCGGCGGCGCCGTAATTGCTGCAGGAGGAGGCGAAGGCGAAGCGCGGCACGCCGGCTTCCTTGGCCAGCACCGCCAGGCGCACCGAGGCCAGGTGGTTGATGTCGTACGTCAGCTGCGGGTTGAGGTCGCCTAAGGGGTCATTGGACAGGGCCGCCAGGTGGATGACGGCGTCGAAGCCGTGGAGGTCCCTGACTTGCAACTCTCGCAAGTCCTTGACGGTGGTGGGGACGGACTCCTTCCACGTCCCGAAGGTGCTGCGCCGGTAGAGGTCCGTGTCCAGCCCGACGACGTCATGTCCCGCGGCTTGCAGAAACGGCCCCATGACGGTGCCGATGTAGCCGCGACTTCCCGTGAGCAGAATTCTCATTTTGATTCCCCCGGGCTGCGTCTCTTAGCAAACCTTCCCCCCGCGCAAACCGTGGGTCCTTCCCGCCCCGCTTATTCGGGCGCCGCGCCCTGCGTCTCGGCAAACTCCGGGACGACGGCCGGCACCGCAGCCTGCCGGCGCAACAGCCCCTTCACCACCTGGACGTCTTCCTTGCGGATGAGGCCACAGGCCAGGGACAGGCCGGTGAAGACGAGAATGCACAGCGGAACCCCCACCCAGGGACGCTGGTGCGGAATGGCGTAGAAGAAGCCCGCCGTCAGCAGCGCGCACCCCAGCGCCCGGCCCCCGTCCCGCACCAGCGACGTCCCCAGCGTCCCCTTGGGCATGAGGAGGACGCCACCGGTAAACATGACGACTTCACTCAGCACGAAGGAGAGGCTGACGCCGACACCGCCGTTGCCCGTCCGCTGCTGCCAGTAGGGGATGAGAAGCAATTCCAGCCCGATGCCTAGAATGACGCTGGCAATTTTGACGACGGCGAACTGCGTCGCCTTGCCCAGGGCCGTCAGCCCAGTGCCGATGAGGACGTCTTCAAAGATGAGGAACAGTCCTAAACCAAACACTCTCAGCACGTCGCTGGCCGGGCCGAAGACAGCCTTCGGGTAGATGACGGTGATGGCCAGGTCCGCAAAAACCCACGTGCCGACGGCCGCCAGGCCACCCAGCCACAGCATGGGCCGCTGGGCCGTGGCGAATTCCCTGGCGAAGGTGGCCGGGTGCTTCGTGGCGCGCGACAGGCGGGGAAAGGAAGCAGAACCGAGGATGAGGGCCGGGGCCAACAGCGTTCCGAAGATGTTTTTCGCCGCGCCGTACCACCCCAGCACGTCGGTGGTCACCATTTTGGAAAGCAGCACGGCGTCGATGTACGGCTGCACGTAGACGGCGATGCTGATGGCCACAATCGCCGTCCCGCCACCGAGAATTTCCCTGGCCGTGGCACGCGAGGGGCGCAGCGGGCCCGTCTTCACCCGCTTGTACAGCTGAAAAGCGACGGCCAGGGCCGCCGCGCCGGCCAGCCCCTGCGCCACCACCACGCCGGCAAGGCCAAACCCCAGGCTGACGGCGGCGAAGGCGACGGCCAGGCCCACCCCCCGGTTGACGACGGAGACGGTGGCGTCCAGGCCCATCCGGTCCTGACCGCGAAACACAATTCCAAAGTTTTGTGCCAGGAAGAAGGGCAGGTTGAAGACAATCATCCCCACCGAGAACCAGATGGTGCGTCTGTCATAGCCCAGGGCCCAGGCCGCCAGCCCCGCCGGAACGCACACCACCGCTGTCCCCAGCACGCGCAGCACCAGGCCTGTACCGAGCAGGTCCCCGCCGCGCTCCGGGTTGCGCGCCACCTCGCGGATGCCGAAGTACTGCTGGCCCCAGTCCACCAGCACCAGGGCGAAGGTGGAGAAGGACGTGATGAGGAAGTAGAGGCCAAAGCCCACCGAACCGAGCTTGTGGCCCACCATCGAGCTGAACAGGATGCCCAGCACCATGGTGACGGCCTGCCCCAGCACCAGGTGCATGGCGTTGCGAGCGATGTGGACGCTGGTCGAGCTGTCCTTGGCCACCGCCGAATGCTCGTGCGTCGTCACCTTCATGCAGGGCCCTTCCGTAGCACAGCGCCGGGGTGAGAACCCAAGGGGCCGGGGAGGGGTTTCCAGGGACCTAGTTGTGCTCAGCCGTGCGTGCGTCGTAGACGGACAGCAAGAACTCGAGCATCGGGGGAGCCGTGAAAGTCGTGCTGTTCTGCGGGGGCTGGGAACCCGCCTCCGAGAATTCACCGGGGAGATTCCGAAGCCGATGGTGCGGATTGGGGACCGCCCCATTCTCTGGCACCTGATGAAGTACTACGCCCACTTCGGTCACAAGGACTTCATCCTCTGCCTTGGCTACAAGGCCGAGGTCATCAAGCGTTACTTTCTCAACTACGAGGAGTGGCTCTCCAACGACTTCGCCATGTCCCAGGGGGGCAAGGAATTGAAGCTCGAGCGGCATGACATCGCCGACTGGAACATTACGTTTGTGGACACAGGCCTCCACGCCAACATCGGCCAGCGGTTGATGGCGGTGCGGCGCTACGTCCACGACGAGGAGATGTTTCTTGCCAACTACTCGGACGGCCTCACCGACAACGACTTGACGAAGATGGTGGAGTCGTTTCGCACCACCGACAACGTGGCCTCCTTCCTCGCCGCGCCGCCGTCACAGAGTTTCCACATGGTGAAGATGGAACCGGACGGGCACGTCCTGTCCATCAAGTCCGTCCGTGACACGGACACCCTCATCAACAGCGGCTTCTTCGTCCTCCGGCAGTCCATCTTCGACTACATGCGGCCGGGCGACGAATTGGTGCTGAAGCCCTTCGCCCGTCTGATTGAGGAGCGCAAGCTGCTCGCCTACCGCTGCGAACGCTTCTGGTGCATGGACACCTTCAAGGAGCAGCAGGAGCTGACCGACCTGGCCAACTCCGGACGCGCCCCCTGGGAGCTGTGGAAGCCGCCGGCCGTCCCGCCCGGTGGCGCGCGGTAATGCTTCCGCTGACGCTGGGCCCGCCGCGCCGCGGCGGCTATGAAATTCTCTGTCTCGGCGCCCACAGCGATGATTTGGAAATCGGCTGCAGCGGCACCGTGCTGCGGCTTTTGTCGGAACTGCGCGTGGCCCGCGTCACCTGGGTCGTCCTGTCCGGAAACCCAGCCCGCGCGCGCGAGGCCCGGGCCGGGGCGCGCCGGGTGCTCGGCCGTCGCCCCGGGGTGCGGGTGGTGCAGCAGACGTTTCGCGACGGCTTCTTCCCGTACCTGGGCGCGCAGGTGAAGGACTTCTTCGAGACGCTGAAGCAGAAGGTGGCTCCGGACGTCGTCTTCACCCACTACCGGGAGGACAGGCACCAGGACCACCGCCTGGTTTCGGAACTGACGTACAACACCTTCCGGAACCACCTGGTGCTGGAGTACGAAATCTTCAAGGTGGACGGGGACCTCGGCCGGCCCAACACCTACGTGCCGCTGTCGGCCGCCACCGTCCGGCGGAAGGTGGCCTTGCTGGAGGCGTCGTTTGGCAGCCAGCGCGACCGGCGCTGGTTCAGCGAGGAGGCCTTCCGCGCCCTGTTGCGGCTGCGGGGCATCGAAGCGGGCGCCGAAAGTGGCTATGCCGAGGCCTTCTACGGCCGAAAGCTGGTGCTGTGATGGACCCGGAGAAGAAAGCCCCCGCCACACCACCACGGCTGAACAGCCGTGTGCTTTGGCTTCTACGTTCGCTCGGGCTTTCCGTCGTCGGCGCGGCGGCCGAAGTCAATTCATCGCCGGGACTAACCACCGGACTGCGAGGCGTTGTGTCGTCCTTTTTGCGTTTCGATGAGTCCAAGCGGCTGCGCGAGCGGGCGCACGCCGTCATCCCGGGCGGTGCACATACCTACGCCAAGGGGGATGACCAGTACCCTCTGGACGCGCCCGGCTTCATCGCCCGGGGCCTTGGCAGCCACGTCTGGGACGTGGATGGAAACGAATTCATTGAATACGGCTCCGGCCTGCGCAGCGTCACGCTGGGTCACGCCTACCCGGCCGTGGTGGAGGCGGCCCTGGCGGCCATGCGCCACGGCAGCAACTTCGTCCGCCCCGCCCCCATTGAAGTCGAGATGGCGGAGCGCTTCCTGGAAGCCGTCCCGGGCGCGGACATGGTGAAGTTTGCCAAGAACGGTTCCGACGTGACGACGGCCGCGGTGAAGCTGGCCCGCGCCTACACCGGACGGGACTTGGTGGCCGTCTGCGCAGAACATCCCTTCTTCTCCACCGACGACTGGTTCATCGGCACCACGCCCATGGACGCTGGTATTCCCAAAAGCGTCGTCGAGCAGACGCTGAAGTTTCACTACAACGACGTGGGCAGCGTGGAACAGCTGTTTGCCCAGTACCCGGGCCGCATCGCAGCCCTGGTTCTGGAGGCGGCCACCGCCGTAGAACCCAAGGACGACTTCCTGCAGAAAACCTTGGCGCTTTGCCACAAGGAAGGCGCCGTCTTCATCCTCGACGAGATGATTACCGGCTTCCGCTGGAACCGCGGGGGCGCGCAGTCGCTGTACGGCGTCCGCCCGGACCTCTCCACCTTCGGCAAGGGCATTGCCAACGGCTTCGCCCTGTCCGCGCTGGTCGGGCGACGGGAGATTATGGAACTGGGCGGCCTGCGCACCGACCGCGACCGCGTCTTCCTCCTCTCCACCACCCACGGGGCGGAAACCCACGCCCTGGCCGCCGGCCTGGCCACGCTGGCCGCCTACCAGCAGCACGGCGTGGTGGCGCACATGGCGCGGGTGGGCGAGGCGCTGCGCACGGGCATCAACCAGAAGGCGCAAGGCCTGGGCATCGCCAAGCACTTTGAAGTGCTGGGCCACCCGGCGAATCTCGTGTACGCGACGCGGGACGCGGCCGGTCACCCGTCCCAGCCCTTCCGCACCCTGTTTCTGCAGGAAACCATCCGCCGTGGCCTTCTCATGCCCTCCCTGGTGGTGAATTTCTCCCACAAGGATGAGGAAGTCCGGCGCACGGTGGAAGCAGTGGGGGAAGCCCTTGTCGTCTACAAGCAGGCCCTGGCGGAGGGCGTGGAGAAGTACCTGGTGGGCCGGCCCGTCCAACCCGTCTTCCGCAAGCGCGCCTGACGCCTTGGCGCGACTCGCCAGCTGCCTCCTCCTGGCCGTCCCCCTCGCTGCCTGTCCCCCGCGCGGCCCCGCGCTGCCGGCACTCCGCAGCCTGGCGGTGTCGCCTGAAGGCGCGCACCTTTCCCCCGGGCAGCTGCTGCAGCTTCGGGCCACGGCCGAATACGCGGACGACTCCCGACGGGACGTGACGGCGTCCGCACGTTGGGAGGCGCCAGCCGACGCTGGCATTGTCCTGTCCGGCGACGGCCGCGCCACCGCGCGCACGCCCGGGCCGGTGGCGGTGGAAGCCACCTTCCAGGACGCGTCCGTCACGGGTAGTGCTGGTGGTGGACGAAGCCGCGCCCCTGCCGAGGGCGCTGGCGGTGACGCCCGGGCTGGCCAGCCTGCCGTCGGGCGGCGCCGTGGCGCTACAGGCAGCCTTCCTGGACGCCGACGGGGGGGCCCGCGACACCACCTGGGACGCGACTTGGGTGTCCTCGCGCCCGGACGTCGCCGCCTTCACGGACGGCGGGCCGCCGGGCTTCCTTCAGGCGACGGGGCCGGGGGACACCGTGGTGACGGCCAGCTGGGGTGCCATTTCCGCGCAGGCCCGGGTGCACGTCGCTTCTGCCGCAGCGGCACCGGCCGCCTTCCCGCTGTCCGTCTCGCCCACCGGACGCTTTCTGGTGGACGCCCACGGCGTCCCGTTTCGCCTGCAGGGCGAGGGGGCCTGGTCCCTTCTGGCCAACCTGACGCCTAAGGAATTGGACAGGTACCTGCAGGACAGGCGGGAGAAGGGCTTCAACGCCCTTCTGGTGAACCTTGTGGAACACCGCTTCGCGGCCTTGGCCCCCAACAACCGCGCCGGGGAAGCCCCTTTCCGGACGCCGGGGGACTTCGCCACGCCCCAGGAAGCCTACTTCCGCACCGCCGCAGAAATGCTGGAGAAGGCGCGCGCCCAGGGCTTCCTCGTCCTGCTTGCCCCGGCCTACCTGGGCGGAGGCTGCCCCAGCCGCCCCAGTCCGGACAACGAAGGGTGGAGTGCGGAGATGGAAGTGCTGCCCAAGGCCGCCTGCCTCGCCTACGGACGCTTCGTCGGAAGCCGCTTCCGCGACTTCGACAATGTCGTCTGGGTGCAGGGCGGCGACTGCATGCCCACGCCCGGCGGGCCGCAGGAAGCCTGCGCGCTGCAAGTCTTGGAGGGCCTGCGCCAGGGCGGCGCCACCCAGCTGCAGACGGGGCACTTTAGTCCCGGTACCACCGCGCTGGAGGAAGTCGCCTTCGCCCCGTCCCTGCAGCTGGACGCCGTCTACCAGTACCGGACGCCGGCGCCGGCCTGCCGGCGGGCCACCGCACGCACCCCGCCCCGGCCGACCTTTCTCATCGAATCCGGGTATGAAAATGAATCCATCCAAGGAAGCACGCCCCCCAGTCGCAAGTCCCTCTACTGGGCGGCCCTCACCTGCACCGCCGGCGTGTTTTCCGGCAACCTTCCCATGTGGCGCTTCGGCGAGGGCTGGCAGTCCGCGCTGGACTCGCCCGGTGCCGAGGACGTTTCCCGCATGGCCGCCCTTTTCCGGGGGCTGCCGTGGGAGGCCCTTGTCCCGCAGGGCCTTTCGGGCATGCGCCAACTTGTGACGGCCGGGGGCGGTACCCCGGGGGCGAGGACGAAGTAGTGGCCGCGGCCACGCCGGACGGGCGGGCCCTAGTCGTCTACGTCCCCCCGGGCAACGGGTTTGGCCAGCGCAACGTGGTGGTGGACGTGCGCGCCCTCAGCGGGCCTGCCGCCGCGCGCTGGTACAACCCCTGGACGGGGGCCTTCCTCCCGGTGGGACGGGTGTCCAACACGGCGCCTGCGTGGTTCACCACCCCGGGGGACAATGGCTCCGGGTATGACGACTGGGTGCTTGTCCTTACCCGGCCGCTGGAAGCGGCAACGCCGACACCGGCCAAGGACGGCGGGGGGCCGTGACGCGGGCCGGGCACATTGCCTTCTGGGGAAACTTCGGCACCCGAAACCTGGGCAACGAGTGCACCCTGGGCGCGGCGCTGGCCAACGCGCGCTTGCGCCGGCCGGAGGCCACCTTCGTCTGCTTCTGCACCGCGCCCGAGGATGCCCAAAGCCGGCACGGCCTGCCCTGCTACCCCCTCAACACCGCCCGGCGGCGCGGCCCCGGGCCCCCTCCCCCGCTGCTGCCGCGCATTGGCCGCCGCCTGCGGGCGGAAGTCCGCGGCTGGGCGGAGGCCCTTCGGGCCACGCGGGGGCTGGAATTGCTGGTGATGACGGGCACCGGCATGCTGACGGACGAAGGCGAGGGCCCCTTCGGCCTGCCCTACGACATGTTTCGCTGGGCCGTGGCGGCACGCCTGTCGGGTTGTCGGCTGGCCTTCCTCAGCGTGGGCGTGGAAGGGCTGCACCACGTAGTCACCCGGGCCTTCATCCGGACGGCACTTCGCCTGGCCAGCTTCCGCAGCTACCGCGACGTCCAGTCCCGACACCGCCTGCAGGAGGCGGGCTTCTTTTCCGAAGGCGACACCGTCTACCCGGACCTCGCCTTCAGCCTGCCCACGGCACAGGCCACGCGCCCACAGGCCGCTCCCGGGGCGCCCCGCCGGGTGGCCGTGGGCCTGTACGCCTACCGCGACAGAGGGGCCCATGGCCCACAGGACGCAGCGGCGTACGCGGCTTACGTCGACAAGGTGTGCCAGCTAGTCCAGACGCTGCACCGGGGCGGCGACGCCGTGCGCCTCGTCATTGGCGACAACACCTATGACGAACCGGTGCTGGAGGACGTGCGCGCGGGGCTGCGGGCGCGTGGCATGGAAAGCGGGGCCGAGGGGCTGCAGGACAGTCCCGCCGGCAGCTACCAGGAAGTGCTGGAACAGCTGCGCGGGGTGGACGTCGTCATCGCCAGCCGCTTCCACAACGTGCTGCTGGCGCTTTTTGTGGGAAAGCCCGTGGTGTCCCTTTCCTACAACGTGAAAAACGACGCCCTGCTGCAGGACATGGGACTGGGCGCCTACGCCAGTCACCTGGACGCCTTCGACGTGGAGGCCACCCTGGCGCAGCTAAAGGCACTGTGCGCGGAAGCCGGCCGCCTCATGCCCCAGGTGGCGAATAAGGCGGGCGAGTACCGACAGGCGCTACAGACGCAGTACGACAGCGTGTTCGGGCCCAAGCCCGCGCCGTGAGACGGCGGCCCGCCCGCCGTCAGGCCGCGGCGCTGGCGCGGAAGGCTGCGGCCGCGGCCTCCAGTTCCTGCCGACGGGCCCGGAAGGCAGCCGTCTCGGGAAAGCCCGCCACCTTCAGGACTTCCCCAAGCCGCTGGCTCCAGTCGTGACGCAACAGCGCGTGGTAGACGCTTTGGGTGCGGATGCGTTCGGTACGGGCCGGGTCGCGGTCCAATTCGCGGATGGTGTCGGCAATGTCCGGCGCGTGGAAGGGCGTGCGCACCACCGCGTCGGGCCAGTCGAATTGGCTGCGGAAGTCGTCCGTGTCCGGCGGCTCTCCCAGCATGACGGCGCCCGCGGCGGCGCCTTCATAGAAGCGGCAGGCAATTTCGTCTTTACCCCGGGTGAGGCCAGGCGTGTCCGCCCAGGCCCGGTTGGCGATGAAGTAGCGGCTGCGCTTGAGGAGGTTGGAATACAACAGCCGGTGCTCGCGCGAGTCGATGACGCCGAACGTCACCGCCGCGCCGCCGGACCGCGGGCCCCCCGCACGGCGGATGGTGTCGTAGTAGTAGAAGCGGCCCTCGCGCTTGGCAAAGTCCAACAGCGCAGCGTGGGTGACGTCGCTGCGTCGGCCAATGCCGCAGACGTCGATGAGGCGCGGGCCGGCCACCGGCGACGGGGCGAAGCGCAGCGCGTCCACGCCCATCGGCAGGTAGGTGCAGGGCCGCCCGGTGAGACGGGCCACCGCCTCGCACGCACCCTGGACGCCCAGGAAAATGTGGTCGAAGGGCTGCAGCAATTCCAAAAGGTAGTCCGGGAGGCGCGCCTCCCACGCCTCGTCGATGTAGGCGGCGGCGAAGCGAGACTTCTCCCGCCAGCCCTGCACCGCGTTGAGGTTGAAGAGCTCGTGCGGGTGGTTGAAGACGGGGAGGAAGACGTCGTACTCGCGCTCCAGCTTGAGCGCCCCGAAGCGCGGCGTCACCGCGCTGGCCACCCGCGGCGAGGTGGTGAGGCGGCGCGTCAGCTTGTACAGCCGGCGCGAGAGCTCCAGCCCCTCCTCGGTCAGGGGCGCGGCGCGGTCGGCCTCCAGCAATTCACAGATGAGGTCTTCGAATTCGTACAGGGCGCAGTAGCCGACGACGTTGGACACCTTGCGCATGGAGAGGACGAGGACGCGGCCCTCTCCGGGGAGAAACTCCACCACCTCCGTGCCCGTCTGCGGCCCCCGGGCCGCGACAGCCGTCCCACCGGCATCCGCAGAGGCTGCCTCCCTTGTGCTTCGGGAGAGTGTCGTCATGTCCGTGGCAGCTCTCCCAGCACGGGGAGGCCCAGCGTGCGCTCCACCTGCCAGCGCTCGACGAGGCGCCGGCTGCGCAGGTCCACCAGCGCCGCCATGACCGCGGCGATGAGGAGGCCGGCCAGGATGCCGGCCGCCACCACCACCGGGATTTTGGGCTTGGCCACCCGCTTCGGCAGCTCCGCCGGGCGGATGGTGCTGTAGCGGTACTTGAAGGCAGCCCGGGCGGTGTCCAATTCAATGCGGGCGGCGTCCAGTCTTTCGATGAGGCTGTCGTAGTTGTTCATCGCGAAGCGCAGCCGGGCCTTGGCGTAGGCGTACTGTTCGGCCGAGGCGTCGGACCCCGAGGACAGAAACCGGCGCGCCTCGTTCAGCTGGGGCGCCGCCATGCGCACCTCGCTCGTGGTTTCGCGTTCGGGAGGCTTGTCGCCTCCCAGCTGGGCGTACTCGGCGGCCAGGTCGTGCTCCTCCCGCCGCAATTCTGCCAGCTGCGGGGAGTCCGCCGTCATGGCGGCGATGCTTTCCTTGATGCGCACCACGTTGGGGTGCGCGTCGGCAAAGACCTGCCGCTGCTTCTCGAGGTCATCCTTGAGCTCGAGAAGGTGCTTGCTGCGGTAGGCCTCGAGGTCGCGAATGGCCCGGCGCTTGCCGTCGAGCAGCGTCTTCAGCTGGGAGAGCTCCGACGGCCCCGCGGTGTCCTTGGGCTTGGGCTTGGGGGCGCTACTTCCCAAGGGAACGGCCCGCACCGTATGGGAGGGTTCCAGGCGCTTAATCTCATCCATCGCCCCGTCGATGGAGTTCTGCACCTCGGCCGCGTGCCTCTCCAGGATGGAGATGGCCTCGGCGATGGAAGACACCTCGGCCGCGTGCCGAGCGTCGAGGAAGTTTTGCTGCGCCGTCTCCACCAGCTGGAAGGCCAGCTGTGCATCGGGCCAGTCGATGCCGATGGTGACGGTGCCGTCGCCGGCAACGACGTAGAGACGCTTCTCCAGCATCTCGATGAGGTCCTCCTGCCGCTCCTCCTCGGTGGGCGGGGCGACAATCCGGATGAGGGAGTCGTACAGGCGGATGATGGGCGCCTTCGTCTTGTCCCAGCGCTCTTGCAGGTTGGTCTGCTTGATGAGCGAGACCAGGTTGTCCCGCCGGCGCACCGTCTCCGGGGCGGCCCGGGTGGGGGCATCCGCGTCGGTGGGGACGTTGCGGCTGGGGTTTCCCAGGGCCGGCATGAGGAGGTTGCGCTGGGCCAGGAGTTCCGTCTCGACGTGGTAGTCCTTCGGGAAGATGATGAGGCCGAGCACGGTGAGGCACACCACCGCGGCGAAGGTTAAAGCCGCCACCTGCCGGTGCCGCCGCACCGAGTGCAGGATGAAGAAGAGGTAGTCGCGCAGCTTCTTGACGTCGACCAGCTCGAGCGACTCGGGCGGCTGCCCACTGGAAGGCTCGCTCTGTCCGCCCGCCGTCACGTCCGTGTCTCCCCGGAGAGGCTGCCGACCAGGTCCCGGACGGCCGCGGTGAAGGCCTGCCGCTTGAACGGCTTGACGAGGTAGGTGCTCGCGCCCACCTGCTCGGCGTAGGCGCGGTCCTGGGGAAGGCCCCGCGCGCTCATGATGAGGATGGGGACACCCACAAGGCGCGCGTCGCTCCGCATGAACTGGCACACCTCATAGCCCGACAGCTCCGGCAGCATGAGGTCCAGACAGACGAGGTCCGGCCGGTGCACGGCGACGTGGAGGATGGCGGCCCGCCCCTCGGCCACCTCGGTGACTTGCATGCCCATCGCCTCGAGGTGGCGGCGCACCATGCCCCGGAGGTCCGGGTCATCCTCCACCACCAGCGCGGTGCGGAGTTTTCGGAAGACTTCTTCTTGAGCTCGTGCCACGGGTTCTCGCCCTTCTGGAGGAAACTCCTACCTTCTACACAAACGGATGGCGACAGGACGACGCCTTCCACGACGGAAGTTGCCGGGCTGTCGCAAGGAATTAGCCGGAGGCGGGGACTTTCATTGGAGCCACCCTTGGCCGCCGCTGCTGCTGGAGGCACCAGCCGCCGTGCCAAGCTTCCCCGCCGCGCCCGTGATGTCGATGAAGAGGACCCAGGACGTCCCATTGAGTGCGCCCGGGACGGCGTAATTCAAGTACGCCAGACGGATGCCGCCCGCGAAGACCAGGTGGTCGGTCGACTGGGCCACCGCGCGCAGCTCGGCACGGACGTCAACCTCCCGGGGGTTCTGGGACGCCGCCGCGCCGGCGGACGCGACGAATTGCCATTGGCGACCCACCACCCAGACCGCGGAGGCCGAGATGTCCAGCCGTTCAATGACTGTCCCGGAGAACTGGTTGACGATGGGCAGCAGGGCCAGCGTCCCGCTGATGAGCAGCGTCTGGCCCGCACTGAGGGGCACCTGGTCCCGGATGCTGGCACCGAGGAGCGGGTATGCGGTGGTGCTGGCTGGCACCGGGGTGCGGTGCAGCCACAGCAAGTCCTCATCCGTCAGGCTGGGAATGTCATACGAGGAGCTCTGCCAGACGACGCCAAGCCCGCCGCCGAGTTCGGTGCTGAGATTCGTGCTCAGCGCATGCTGCCATTTCACGCCCAGCTCGCTGCCGAGGATGCTGAGGCCGGTGTTGAAGTGGGGCAGGAGCACTGTGCTTCCGTTCTCGTTGTTAGAGCCGCCGGGGCGGTACACCGGTCCATAGGCGAGCAGCCCCGACCGGAACGTGCCGATGATGGCGTCGTGATTTGCCAGCTTCCAGGTGCCGATGGCGTCGACGAAGGGCCCGCGCTGCAGCGGCAGCGACAGCCGCGCGACGTCGGTGGTCCCCTCGCTCCAGATGAAGCCCGCATCGAAGTCGAGGCGAAGGCTGGCACTGGTGAGGACGTAGAAGCCGAGGCGAACCGACGTGTCGAGCAGCGGGAGGGTGGCCACCTGCGGCACCTGGGGAATGGTGGTGCCGGGGGGCTGGCCGGTACCGGTGCCGGGTCCCGGGGCCGTGCCGAGGTTGACGACGGGCGAGAACGACTGGGTCCCCAGCCAGAAGCGCCACACCAGGGACAGGCCGGTGGTCCGACTCAGCCGCTGCTGGACGTCCACCAAAAGGCGATTGAAAAACAGCGTCTGGCCCGGGTCGGCCGGCGTGTACAGCAGCCACGGCACGTAGCTCAGCGTCACCTGGCCCGTGCCCGAGCGCTCCCGGAAGAGCACCCCCGGCTCCAAAATGAAGTTGGAGGTCACCTCGGTTTGGTTGAAGGAGCCCTGGAGTTCCGTCCCCACCAGGCTCTCCAGCTTCGCGCCCAGGTTGAAGGTGTAGCGTTCCTCGGTCGGCGCCTTCGGCGCTCCGGTTTCCTCCTCCGTGGCGCCAGGTTTCGGGCCGGCGCCCGGGTCCGCGCCCGCGGTGAGGAGGACCAGGCACAGGCCAAGCGCCCCCATGCCGGCTACTCGACGACGACTGCATCGCCTTGGCGCAGCTGGAAACTGACCGCCTTGCGGTCACCGTTTTGTAATTCCTTGTAGCTGAAGCGGATGCGCGCCGGCGCCGGCAGCTGGCGGATGACGAAAATCCGGTCCGTGCTGGCGAAGGGGCTGAGGCCGCCAGCGGCGGCAATGGCTGCCAAAAGGCCAGCCCCCGGCTCGAGCGGAATAATTCCCGGCTTGTTGACCTCGCCGGTGACGGGAATGGTGTTGGGTCGCGGCTCATCCAGCGAGACAGTGACGTTCGGCGCGCTCAGGTATTCCTTCAGCCGCTTCTGCAGGGACGCAGCCAAGGACACCGGCGTCTGGCCGGCCGCCTCGACGTCGTTGAGGAACGGCAACGTCACCTTCCCGTCATTGCGGACGCGCGTCTTGGTGGACATGTCCGGCTGTCCATAGACGCGGATGGTGATGACGTCGCCGGGCACCAGCACAATCCCCTTGTCCGGGACTTGCGGCGGCTCGGGATAGTCATTCACCCAGGTGAAGTCGCCCGTGGTGGCGCAGGCAGCCAGCACCAAGAGAGCGACACGCAACGGGCGTGCGACTGACCTCGGACGGACCTGACGCACCATTCGAATGGACCCGCTCCCATGCCCCCCCAAACACATACGGGGACGGCTTGGCTAACACACCGTGCTCACAAGCGGCAACGCGGGCCAAACACGACCCACCCAGCGCCCTTTTTGCGCGTCGGCGAGTCGTCCTGCGCCTGCAACGACACCGAAGAAACAGGCTGCACCGCCCAGCGCTCCCCCCAAGGCAAGCGCGGGGCGCAGAAGAACGCACTACGAGAGGCAAGGCCAGACGTCCACGGCCTGGGACGCATGGGACCCAGGCGACGTGGAGTCGAAAAGCTGCGCGAGGCGCCCGGTGGCAAGCAGCCAAGGAAGCCGCACCAGGGGACGGGGACAACCGCCCGGGGCGGAAACGGCGCGGGCTGAAGTCGTCTTTTGAACGCTTGTGAGGTCCCGGGACGCTGCGTCGCCCCGTCTCTGGAACACCGGCAAAAGCCGTCAGTTTCAGAATCTCAAGTAAAAGTTAGTAACAACTTACCAAGAACTCACAAGCGACTGAAATGAAAATGTCTTCAACCATTCACGCCAAGTCCTTGGGAACTGGGTCATTTTTGGTGCGTGTGGGGTCATTGCCTACCCGTCTTGTATACGTGTAGGTGCTCGGCGAGAGTCTGTTTGCTTCGCACCGCGCTACAGGCTGGTTGTGCATCTGTCGGGCGGTTTTAGGGGGGATTGCTTCCCAGGACGGCACTCATGAATTGGTTGCGGAGATTTGTTCCAGGAAGGGCAGCGAGGCTCAGCCTCGCTTCGGACCTCACGGTGGTGGGCGCGCTCCTTGTCTGGGCGACGCCGAAGCTGTCGTGGCACACGGCGTGGATTACGGCCTTGGCCGTGCTCATGTGCCTCGGTGTCTGGGTTGTCACCAGTTCCACCATCCGTCACTACCACCCGCATGCCGAGCGCTCGGCGCCGGAAGATGCCGTCCTCGGCGCGCTTCTTATTCTTGCTGTGGCGAGCGTTCTCCTTCCCTTTAGCGGTGGCACGTCCTGCACGTCGCCGTCCCGCTGCCTCTGCGCTTCGTCGAGCTTCGCCTTGCCGGTGGTCCTCCTCCTGCGCCTCGTCGTGTTTGCGCCGCTGCAGTCGCGCGAGCGGGAGCCGGACCGCGTCCTCGTCATCGGCACCGGCCCGCTGGGCCGTCTCACCGGAGAGGACATCGCCCACCGCCGCAAGCAGCGGCAGCGCGTCCACGGCTACCTCAGCTTCGCTGGGGACCCGGTTCCCAACAGCCTCAAGCCGCTCCTCTTGGGCAGCGTCGCGGACCTGGAAATGTGTCTGCGCATGCTGCACGTCAATGAGGTGTACATCGCCGGCAACGCCCTGCTGCAGGGCGAGGCGATGCAGGCCGCCACCAAGGTGTGCGAGACGTTTGGCATCCCCTTCGCGCTGCCGGCCTACTCGGTCAACCTGCACCGCGCCCAGCCCGTCGACAGGCGCACCGTCTCCGACGGCTACCTGCATTTCACCAGCGTGAAGTCCCAGCCCAGTGCCCGGGTGCTGAAGCGCATGCTCGACGTCGTCGCCTCGGCGTCGGCCCTGTGGGTGCTGGCGCCCCTGCTCAGCGTGGTGACGGTGCTGGTGAAGCTGACGTCGCCCGGGCCGGCCTTCTTCCGGCAGCTGCGCGTCGGCCAGCACGGCCGCCTCTTCCACATCCTCAAGTTCCGCTCGATGGTGACGGGGGCCGAAGGTCTTCAGAAGGCCCTCGAGGAGCACAATGAGCAGAGCGGCCCCGTCTTTAAAATTAAGAATGACCCGCGGATTACCCCGCTCGGCCGCCTCCTGCGGAAGTTCAGCATTGATGAGCTGCCGCAGCTGGTGAACGTGCTGCGCGGCGACATGACGCTGGTGGGCCCGCGCCCCCCGGTGCCCAGGGAAGTCGCCCAGTATGAGCCGTGGCAGCTGCGTCGACTCTCCGTGGTGCCGGGACTCACCTGCATCTGGCAGGTGAGCGGCCGGAATGAAATCGCCTTCAAGGACTGGATGTACCTGGACCTCCGGTACATCGACCACTGGAGCTTCGGCCAGGATTTGAGTCTTCTTTTGAAGACGGTGCCCACCGTCGTCGCCGGCCGCGGGCACTAAAGCACCCACACGCGGC
Organism: uncultured delta proteobacterium; assembly: GCA_963760425.1. Lineage (GTDB taxonomy): Bacteria > Myxococcota > Myxococcia > Myxococcales > Myxococcaceae > JADGRA01. Next base: position 76,934 of record CAVXCY010000004.1, read on the forward strand.
CCGGGCCCCGCCTAGCGCGAACGCGCCCTGGCCGGCCGCCCGGCGTCCGCTGCGGCGTCCTCCTCGTCCAGCATCCGCTGCAGGGGCGACGTCTTCTCCAGCGCCTTCATCTGCTGCGCCTCGGCGGCCTTGTCCAGCCGTTCCAGCCAGGCCTGCGCGCGCGCGGCGCCGGCCGGGCCTTCGGCACGCGCGCCGGCGCGCACTGCCTGTGCGGCGGAGTCGTAGCGGCCCAAGTCTTCGTACAGCTGCGCCGCCTGGTACTGCAGCCCCGGGGACTCAGGTGCCAACCGCCGCGCCGTGTCCAGCGATTCGAGGGCGCGCCCGTAGCGGCCCTCCACGCGGTACGTCTCCGCCTCGGTGGTGAGGAGGCGCACCCGCGCCTGGCCCCCGGCCAGAAAGGGCTGCAGCCTGTCCAGGGCCTGGCGGGCCAGCGCGGGCCGGCCCACAGCCAGCCATTGCCCCGCCAGCGCGAAGCCTAATTCCGCGTCCTGGGGATGGCGGACGACGCCGGCTTCCAGCGTCTGCAGCGCCTCCCGCGGCTTCCCCAGGGCCGAAAGCGCCTGGGCACGCAGCACGGTGACGTCTTCCCCGCGCTTCTCGGCTTCGTCCAATAGCGGCAGCGCCTCTGCCGGCTCCCCCGCCTGCAGTCGCAGGGAAGCAGCAGTCGTCCACAGCGTGGCAAAGCCGGGCTGGCCCTCGGCCTGGCCGCGCGCCCAGGCGAGAAGGGCCTCGGCGTCCGCGTGGCGCCCGGCGGCCCACAGCAGCGCCACGACGTCGGAGGTGACGGAGAGGTCCGGGCCCACCAGGCTAGCGAGTAACTCCGGCGTCCGGGCGTAGGGCAGCGCCTCGGCCAGCACGGCCCCCACGTCCGGCGTGGTTTCCCGGGCGAGACGCCACTCGCCCATGGCTTGGTCTGGGCTGCCCAGCCGGACGAGGACGCGCGCCGTCACCCGGTGCGTGTCCGAGTCCAGGGGCCGAAGCCATAAGGAGCGGTTGAGGAAGGCCAGTGCTTCCCGCGGCCTCTGCCGGGCCTCGGCCAGGCCCACCGTCCGGTAAAGGGCTGCTTCCGCCGGGTGCGCGTCGATGGCGGCCAGCGCCTGCGCCCGCAGGGCTTGGCCGTCGAGCGCCAGCCGCCGCAGCCCGGTTGAGCGCCAGGGCCGCGTCCTCGGCTGTCTCGCGGCCCCGGAAAAGGCCTACCGCCACCAGGAACACCAGAGCGGAGGTGAGGAAGAAGGCCCCACGCCGTTCAAGGCGAAGGCCCCGCCCCTGGGACAGCGCCCGGTTGGACAGGATGCCGACGGCCACGGCGGCCGCCGTGGCACACGCCTGGAGCTCCAGCGCGAAGTCGAAGACGTCGTGCAGCACCAGGGCAGCCACCCCGCAGGCCGCGGCGCGCTCCAGCGCCGAGGCATCCCGGCGCAGCGTCCGCACCGTCGCCCAGACGGCAAGGGCCAGAAGCCCGACGGTGGCGGGCAGGCCGAAGTCCGCCGCCCACTGCAGCGGCCAGTTTTCCGTATGCGTGAAGGTGTAGTACGCGCCTTCCGTCTGCCAGCGCGGGAAGCCCAAGGAAAAGGCGCCACGGCCGAGGCCCAAGCGGCCAGACGTGCAGCGCAGCTCTCGCAAACATGGGCCAGAGTTCGACCTTCGACTGCCGCAGCTTCTCCAGGCTGTCCAACGTGGAGAGGCGGGCGGAGATTCTGTCCATGGCGAGGAAGCCCGCCAGCGCCAGCACCCCGGCAACGCCCGCCGTGACGAGGAAGAGGCGCTCGCGGCCGTTGCCCGGCGCCGCGCCCGGACGGTAGGACTCCCGGCTTCCCAGCGGCACGCGCCCCAGCACCAGCGTCAGGACGAAGGCCAGCTGCCCCGCGACGAAGAAGAAGATGCCGCCGCGCGACAGGGAGAGGAAGGCCGCCGCGCCGCTGCACACCGCGAAGGCCAGCCACAGGGCGGCGCGTGGGCGTTCCGGCGCCTCGGCCGCAAGGCCGAGAAGCAGCACCGTGGACAGGGTGAGAAACCCGGCCAGGTGGTTGGGGTTTCCAAACGGGGTGAGGAACGCAAGCTGGGCGTTCTCGAAGGTGTGCAGCCCGAAGAGGGAATGGGCGTTGGCCAGCGCATGGCCGTAGCCCACCAGCGCCACGGCGACGCCCAGAAGGCCGATGCCCGCGGCCAGCCTCCGGCGGCTCCGGCGACTGCGTGCAAGCTCCGCGGCCGCCGTCAGGGTGGCAGCCAGCCCCAGCGCCCGCGCCACCTCCACCCAGGTGGCCGGGGCGTCCAGCGTGACGGGCCGGGCGCGCACCAGGCCCAAGGGCAGAAGGGCGAAGTCGCGGATGTCGGCCGAGGCCGGGCCGAGGTGGGCCAGTAGCCCCGCCGGCAGTGGAAGCAGCTGCAGAAGGCACACCCCTGCTGCTGCCAGGGGCACCAGGGCCAGCGGCGGCAGGCACAGCGTGCCGCCGCGCTCCACCACCACCAGCACCAGGGCAGCACACCCGAGGAGGGAGGCGGCCACCACGGCGCCCGGCAGGGCGCCTCCCAGGAAGGCCACCGACAGCGCCACCGCGAGAAGCAGGCACAGCTCCGCCGCCAGGTGCAGCGGCGACCTCGGGGGACGGGGCGTGCGCGTGGGCGGGACCAGGGCACGGGACTGTAGCCCGCCCCTCTGCCGACCTGGGGCTGTCTTACGCAGGGCTTGGCGAGGAGAGAGGGCTGTGGCAGGTTCCCCCGCCTTTCGAATGCGCCCCCGCTTACTCGCCCCCTTGCTTGCCCTCGCCCTCCTCGGCGGCTGCAAGGACAACTGCCGGAACCTGGCGGAGCAGCTCTGTCAGTGCGCCGCCAACATCAACGACAAGAACACCTGCCTGCAGGGCGTCTCGACGCGCGCCTCCAACACCAGCGTCTCCTCGGACCAGAATACGTACTGTGGAGAGCTCCAACCGCTGTGTGACTGCCACACCGTGAATACCGTCGCCGGCAAGTACGCCTGCGGCCTGGCACGGCTCCCCATCCCGTAGGGCCCGTTTCGGGCCTTTCCGTCAGCCCCGCCGCCCGAACAGGACCCAGCCCACCGTGCCCAGGTACAGGGCGAGGTTGAGCAGCGTCGGGCCGTCGGACAGCAGCACCCGCTCCGGAGCTCCGCCGGCCCCCTTCCGCTGAAGCAGGTACAGGTAGCGGAGGATGCCGTACACGACGAAGGGGACGGTGAATTTCATCCGGTCGCTGCCCACCTTCTCCAGCGTGTCCGGCGCCACCGTGTACAGCGCGTAGGCCACCAGGCACGCCGAGGCCACCAGCGTCAGCATCTGGTCGAGCAGCGGCACGGAGTAGTCGGCCAGCGTCGCCCGGTGCCCGTGCGCCTGGGGCGTCTCCAGGGCGACAAGTTCCGCGCGGCGCTTGCCCAGCGCCAGGAAGAGCGCCAGCAGCAGCGCGCAGAGGAACAGCCAGTTGGAGACCGGGACGTTGATGGCGGCGGCGCCGCCGAAGACGCGCAGGACGAAGCCTGTCGCGATGACCAGCACGTCCACAATGACGTAGCGCTTGAGCCAGAAGCTGTAGGCCAGCTCCACCAGGACGTACGCCAGCGCAATCGGCGCCGCATTCGGGCCCGCCAGCCAGGCCAGCGCGCCGCCCACGGCCCAGCACCCCACCACCAGCGCCGCTGCACCAGCTGCCCCAATCTCCCCGGCGGCAATGGGGCGCTTCTTCTTCTCCGGGTGAAGCCGGTCCTGGGCCTGGTCGACCCAGTCATTGACGACGTACAGCCCGCTGGCCAGCGCACAGAAGGCCAGAAAGGCCAGCGTCGCGTGCCAGGCTGCCCCGGGGACGGTGACGGCGCGGGCGAAGAGAAGCGGCGCGTAGACGGCGAGGTTTTTGGTCCACTGGCGTGGACGCAGGGCCCGGACGGCCGCTGGTGGCTGCCAGCTCAAGGCCGGCCGATGCCGTGGTAGGCGAAGCCGCGCTCCCGCATTTTCGCCGGGTCGAAGACGTTCCGCCCGTCGAAGACGACCGGTTCTTTCAGGAGCGACTTCATGCGTTCAAAGTCCGGGTGCCGGAAGTCATTCCACTCGGTGAGGATGAAGAGGCCGTCCGCGCCCTCCAGCGCCTCGTAGGGCGACGCGGCGTACCGCACGCGCGTCCCGAAGTGGCGCCGCGCCACCTCCATGGCCACCGGGTCATGGACGGCCAGCTTCGCGCCCTTGCCGAGAAGGCCCTCCACCATGACGAGGGCCGGCGCCTCGCGCATGTCGTCCGTGCGGGGCTTGAAGGCCAGGCCCCAGATGGCGAAGGTGCGCCCGGACAAGTCCCCGTAGTGCTTCTGGGCCTTCTGCAACAGGATGCGCTTCTGCCGGTCGTTGGTGCGCTCCACGGCACGCAGCAAGTCGAACTCGATGGCGTGCTCTCGCGCCGTGGAGACCAGGGCCTTGACGTCCTTCGGGAAACAGCTGCCTCCGTAGCCGACGCCCGGGAAGAGGAAGGGGTACCCAATGCGCTGGTCCGCGCCCATGCCCTTGCGGACGGCGTCGACGTCCGCGCCCACCTTCTCGCAGAGGAGTGCGACGTCGTTCATGAAGGAGATGCGCGTCGCCAGCATGGCATTGGCGGCATACTTGGTGAGCTCCGCCGAGCGCGTGTCCATGAAGAGGATGGGGTTCTGGGTCCGCACGAAGGGTGCGTAGAGCTCGGCCATGACGTCGCGGGCCCGCTGGGACGAGGCCCCAATCACGACGCGGTCCGGCTTGAAGAAGTCGTCGATGGCAGCGCCTTCCTTGAGGAACTCGGGGTTGCTCACCACGTCGAAGGGCTGGCTGGTGACGCGGGCAATGGCGTCCTTCACCTTGTCGGCAGTGCCCACCGGGACGGTGCTCTTGTCGACGACGACGGTGTAGCGCTTCAGCGCGCGCCCCACCTCGACCGCAGCCGCGAGGACGTGCTGCAGGTCCGCGTCGCCGGACTCCCCCTCGGGCGTCCCGACGGCGATGAAGACGACCTCGGACTGCCCCACCGAGGCTGCGAGGTCCGTGCTGAAGGACAGCCGCTGCTCGCGGACGTTCTTCTCGATGAGTTCATTGAGGCCAGGCTCATAGATGGGGACTTCACCGGCGCGGAGGCTGGCGATTTTGCGCTCGTCGATGTCCACGCAGATGACGTCGTTGCCCGAGTCGGCGAAGCAGGTGCCGGCGACCAGGCCCACGTAGCCGGTGCCAATGATGGTGAGTTTCATGTGTGGGGAGGGATTTCGCTCGAAGCGGGGGTCGGAGGCAACGTCCAACTCACACTGTGGCGATGTGGCGACGGGTGAGAAACCTGCGCAGACGGTCTGCACCGCGCAATTCCCGCATCCTTCCGAGTTGTCCCAGGGGGTGAACGAGGACACCGTCCAGCACCTGGCGCTGAAGTCGCGGCAGCGGAGGCTGGAGCGCGGCGGCAACCGCGGCGGCCTCGGGGAAGAGCTCCGAGACGATGCCGCAGGAGGCGTACAGCGCTCGGTCGAGCTTGAGCCGGTGCGCCCGCTCGCGGACTGCCGTCACGTCGAGCGGCTTGGAATAGGGGCCACCGAGGGCGGGGGCCCCGAGGAGCAACTCCCGAAGGTCCACGAAGGAAATGTACGGGACGTCATAACCAGCGCGCGCGTGCTCGAGGCACAGCGCGAGGACTGCATCCTCGGCCGTCAGCCGGAAGAACGAAGGGCCATAGACCCGCAAGCGGAAGCGCCCGGTCGAGAAGCGCGCGGTCCTCGGCCTCGAAGCCCGGGCCGAAGAGCCCCGTGAAGAGGTGAATGGGGGTGCGCCCGTCCGTGAGGGAACGGGCGGCACCGGGAGGTCGCACATTCTCAGCCGCGGGCTTGAACTGCCCCTGCGCGAGGAACCCCGTGAAGCCGTCGAGGTCGGCTGCGGGGAGCAGCAGCGAAATGTCGATGACAGGACGGAACGCAATGTGCGGGTAGAGCGCTTCGGCGAAGGACGCGCCACCGAGGACGACAACCTTGCGGCCCTCGAGGTCGTCGACGACGCGCTTGAAGTTGACCAGCTTCATCACGTTGTCGTTGGCCGTGCCCTGGTACACGGACAGCAGCCGGTCCCGGGCCCATTCGGGCGCGTCTCCACCAGCGAGCCGGTACTCGAGGTTGTAGGCCGCGAGCGCCGCGAGGCCGTTGGCGATGGCCCAGTCGACGTACGTCTCCCACGGCGCGCCTGCGAGCGACTGGGCCCCAGGCGAGAAGGACGCGAGCCTACGGAAGATTTCGACGGGCATCATAGACATAATTCTTAAGTCACGACTTAACCGCCGACCCAGCTATAGCGGAGCACACTTCGCACAGGTAGGTCGTTCTTTTCTCATAGAACACTTAGACATATCCTCCCTGCGCTCGCCTACTCCGAACTTCGCCGCGGATGCGTCCAACGCTCGCCAAGCCATCTCCCGAGGATCATAGCTGGTCGCTCCACACCGGAATGACTTATGGCACCCACACCTACGGCAGCGCACAACCCGGCGAAGGGACTAACAAGACGTCCATGCAACGGAGTTGGAACCAGGAACAGTTGCTGCCATAAATAAAGACTATAACTGATTCGCCCAATCCCAATTAGCGCTGGAGTAGCGATACTGCGGAACACGTACTGCCAGGCGCATGGCAAATTTGAAGAATAAGTACTGCAAATCCTGCACACTGAACTGTCAGGCCGATTGGCAATTCATACTTGGCGTAATAGATGGACTCCAGCATCGGATTGCAGGCGAGTGCGAAAACTAGAACAACCCAGCCGGCGACCTGCCCCAAGCGCCTCGAGAAAAGCCGGTCCCAACTAGGCCACTCCATTACCAGAGCGGCCAAGCACCCGAACATCAATGCATCGGCCCTTAGGTGTGTAAGGGAAACGAGACCGGGACGTGCCCATGGCATCAGATTAGAAACTGCCAACGCGCAAGACCGGCGACAGCAGAATCGTTGCTATTGCTACAAACCGACCAGCCCTCCAGCCAAGCAGCAATATTGCCGGCCAAAAGAAATAAAATTGTTCCTCGATTGCGAGGGTCCAGAGATGCTGAATCAATGGATAGTCGGAAGTCACCGGCGGGAATAGGAACCAGTAGTTGGCAACAAAGGTCAGGGTGCGACCGATCTCACGTTCAGTCAGCGTCAGTGGAATTGATTTCGCCAAAATCACGACAACGATCAGGAAAACACCGAGCGGAGTCATGATTCGAAGAACCCGCCGAATGTAAAAAGCTCGAAGACTGAAAGAACCCCAGCGATCGGCCTCTTTCATCAGCGACCGCGTGATGACAAAGCCACTTAGGACAAAAAAAGAGCGTAACCCCCAACCCGCCTTGGCCGAGAGAACGGACAAGCAAGCGCGGCGCCCAGGTGAGCGCCGATGGCGGCAAATCAAGGTGAGCTACCAAAACCATGATGATTGCCAAGCCACGAACTCGATCGAGTCCACGACCCGGCCTGTTGTTCTTGGTTCGATCACTGACCAAGCATACGGCAATTGGCGATTGACCCATCTTCGAACTCGCCGACCTCACGACGAACACGGGCTATGTGGCTACCCCGTCATCGAGAGCAGGAGCGGCTCTTCGTGGCACAGAGAGCGTCTGCTGCATCCTGGGAGTTTCCCCGATACTGCGGTTTTTGGCCTGTACGCTTCTTGGGCTGGACGAGTTGCAGCCAAGCCTGGCAACCTCCTCCACGAATGGAGACCTCTCCTCGACAGTGCTCAACCTTGGGTCGGGCAGAAGCCGCGACCGGGCGCCGTGAACGTCGACGTCACGGACCGAACGCGACCGGACCTAGTTCACGACTTGGACGTGACGCCCTGGCCGCTGCCGGACAGTCACTTCACCGAGGTGCACGCTTACGACGTCGTCGAGCATCTGCAAGACGTGGTGCGAACGATGGAGGAAATCCATCGGGTCTGTGCTCCGGGCGCTCGCGTGTACATCACCGTGCCTCACTTCTCTTCGGCCAACTCCTTCACGGACCCGACGCACCGTCACCACTTTAGCGCGCGCAGCATGCTCTACTTCACCGATGAGCACGAGCTTGGGTTTTACTCCTCGGCGCGCTTCCGGCAGCGACAGGCGCAAATTGTCTTCCAGCAGCTCGTTGATGAACAAGGTTGTACGCCGGCTCGCGAATCGATTCGTCGTCGCCTACGAGGAACGCTGGGCGTGGGTGTTTCCCGCGTGGTTTCTTTACTTCGAGCTCGAGACGCTTAAGCCCGCAGCTTCCTGAGACGCTACTTGCGGATCGGGACGACGTTGTCGGCCGCTGGAATGGGCGGGAACGTCAAGCGCGCGACCATGGCGGCCACCGCGTCGGCGATGAGTTCCAGACCGAGCTCCTCGTCCCGGTCGACCTCGACGCGACCGTCCCGCCAGGTTGCGGCGAGGTAGCCCATGGTCCGCTCCCCGAGAGAGAGCTCAACCCGGGCCTCGACGGGGAAACTAGTGCCCGCATCGCGCTCGGTCTCGAACAGAGCTCCCTCGCGACGTGCCCCCGCCGCCTCATGAATGCGGAGCTCAAGGCGTGCAACGCCGAGTTCTTCGGCAACGGGTCGAATCGAATTCCAGAGGTCTGAGAGATTGGCGGAGGCCTGGACGTTCCGCACCACTTCTCGAAGCAGCAATACGTGG
>CAVXCY010000005.1:0-6852 GCA_963760425.1 uncultured delta proteobacterium
GACCCCGGGGCGTCAAGCCGACTGGGCCCATCTACAACCGCCCGGAACATCTTTGGTTTTGGACGTCCATAGCCTTCCCTCCAGCGGTCGTGCCTGGGGAGTGCCAGCGCGTTGGCTGGCGAACGTCCCCGCCGAGTGCCAGTCCAACCGCCCGAAATCCCTAGGGCCGTTGCTTGGGTGGGGGCGTCTGGCCTGGTAGCCTTGTGTCCAGAAGCAGATGTCACAGCTCGTCCCTGCCACGTCGCTGACGGACTTTTTCCGCGGCCTCCTCGATGAGGCGCTGGCGCAGGCCCGGGTGGACGTGGCGGAGCTGACCGAGCTGTACCTCGCCAATCTCCTCGTGGAATTCACCGCGGCCGACCGCCTCTTCGCCAAGGACGAGGGGGGCGAGGAGCCGCTGGCCGTCCTGTACTGCCGTGCCATGCAGGAGGAGGGAGTGGCGCGCATCCGCACGCTGCGCCGCATGGGGGACGTCTCTCTCTACAAGGCGGGCTTCTTCGCCGGCGCGCTGCACCGGACAGCGGTGGGGCCGGACTACTACATCCACATGGGCGGAGCGGCGTACGGCCAGGTGGCGGACCTCGCCCGCGGCGGCTTTGGAGAGGTGTACGGAGAGTTGGGCCGGAAGTTCCGCGCGCTGGCGGCGGTGCTGGAGGCCATTGCCGCCCGCGGGCTGGCCCGGGGCTCTCCCTCCGGAATGTTGAAGGTGTACGAGGCGTGGACGGAGCGCGGCGGGGATGCCCTGGAGGGCGTGCTGGCCGACGCGGGCCTCCTGCCGCGGCGGCGGGGGCTCCCGAACTGAGTGGTGGGGCTCCGGCCTGGGTCGACGCCGTCCAGGACCACCTGGAAGCCATCTACGCCGTGCGCTGCACGCACCGGGCGGCGGGCTTCCTCGTCGACGCCGAGCAAGCGCAGGCCCTGGGGGCGGACACCTGCTTGGCCGAGGCGCTCCTCGTGCATGAAGCCGACGGAAGCCTGGAATTGGGCCTCTACCTTGCCCCGGACGTCCTGGCCGGGTGCCCCAGCGGCGCGCTCGGCCCCTTCTGCCAGCTGGCCGAAGGGGTGAGTCACTTCCTCTACCTGGCGCGTTCCGCGGAGCTGGCGCGTCCGGTGTCGCTTCTGGAGCTGGAAGCCCAGGCCGAGGTGGACAAGTTTGCCCTGCTGCTGCTGCGGGCCTGGAGCGGCGGGCGGGGGGGCTGGGCGGCGGTGCTGCACCGGCGACTTTTCGAGGAGACGTCCCTGCGCCCTGGCCTCTCCGCGCTGGAGGAGCGCCGCTACGGCGAGGCCAACCGGCTGGCCCGTGCCTTCTGCGCGCGCCTGTTGCCCCTCATTGCGGCGCGCCGCCTCGAGCAGCTGTTGCAGGTGCTGCGCTACGCCTACCGCCTGGGCGCGGTGGCCAAGCTCGAGCACTTCGCCGGCAGCTGACAAAGGGGCGCCCCGGCCGTCCAAGGCGGGGTGGGCCCTCCCCCCCCCGCGGGTGGCCGCCAGGGGGGGTGGGTGCGAAGGGGGGTGCGGTTGAGCGCGCAGGGTGACACCTCACCCACCCTCAACTTCGGCCCTGCGCAGCGTGCCGCCCCTGTGGAGTCCCTCGCCTTTGGCCGGCGCCGGCGTGTCTGCGCCCTTGGACCGGGTCGCGGCGCACTCCGCACCCGGTGCCTTCTCCCGTCGAGAAGCGCCCGGCACGGCGGTTGCTTTGCATCCCCTGCAAAGGGGCAGCAGCGCCCCCGGAGGCAGCGCAGTGGCCGACGTCCTGGACATCCTCGCCGTGGAACCGGAGCCGAAGCTGGCCCGGGAGATGGCCGAGGCGTTTCGCCGGGCGGACTTCCGCTTCCGCGCCGTGCCGGACGCGCGGCGCCTGTTGGGCGCCCTGAAGACGCACCGTCCGCAGGCCGTGCTGGTGCACGCGGAGCTGGGAAGTGGCCCGCTGGTGGATGTGCTGCAGTCGCTTTTGCGCGACCCGGCCCAGGCCCGCCTCCCGGTCTTCGCCCTCTGCCTCAACACGGTGGATGAGCCGCTGGTGGCCCAGGCCCGCAGCGGTGTGGTGGGGCTACTGCATGAGCCTTTCTCCGGCTTCGAGCACCCGGCCGCCGTGCGCGCGTTGCTGGCGCAGCTTCCCGAGCGCTCGGGCACCGTGGTGGGCTTCGAGGCGGCGCGGATGGTGGACCACATCCAGCAGACGCTGCGCTCCGGCGCCCTGAAGGTGAATCCCGGTCACCCGCATGAAAGCCAGGCCTTCTTCGCCAACGGCGTGCTGCGCTGGGCCCGGCACCAGTCCGCCACCGGGATGACGGCGCTGGGGGCCATGCTCGCCCTGCCGCGTACCCCTTGGGCCTTTGTCGAGCTGGGTGGCCAGCAGGGAGACGGCGCCGGCTTCGTCATCGAATTGCCTGACGCGCCGCCCCAGGGCGCCGCAGAGGCCTCCGCCGAGGTGGACCTCGCCATCGACGTGGAGCTGGACGGCTTCTCCACGGAGGAGGCGCCCCTGACGGCCGGCGTCCTCGTCGACGAGGCGACGCGCCAGCCCGCTTCCACGCCGGCCAGCCTGCAGGCCGAGGAGGAAGCGGCCGATGACGAGGCGCTGGAGGGCGAGGAACTCTTCGTCGAGCCGGAGGCACTCACCCCCCGTGCCCCGCCGGTGAGGAGCGTTCTGAGCCGGCGCGCGGCGGTCCCGCCGGCCGCGGCCCCGGCCCCGGCCGTGGCCAGTTCCCGTCCGCCGGAGGTGAAGCAGCCGGTGGCCTGCGGCCCGGGTTCCCTGCTGCTGGTGGACGACGACGCGGAGCTGTGCCGGATGTTTGCCCAGTTCTTCCGGCGTCTCGGCTACACCGTCACCACCGCCGCCGATGGCGTGGCCGGCTTCGAGGCGGCGCTGGCCGGGGACTTCGCCCTCATCATCGCCGACCTCAACATGCCCAAGCTGGACGGCTGGGGGCTGCTCACCGCGCTGCGCGAGGACCACCGCACGCGCGAGGTCCCGTTTGCCTTGCTCAGCTGCCAGGACGACTACCGCGAGCAGCTGAAGGCCCTGGACGCGGGCGCCCAGGCCTACTTCCCGAAGACGCTGCGGCTGGACGCGCTGGCCGAGTCGGTGAAGCAGCTGCTGACGCCGCGCGCCCAGGCGACTGCGGCGATGGCCTCCGGCAAGCTGTCCACCCTACCGGTGGGGACACTGGGCCTGGGGTGGGTACTGCGCGCCCTGGCGGCGCATGGCATGACCGGCCGGCTGCGCGGCCGCGACAGCTTTGCCACCTATGAAGTGCACTTCCGCCGCGGCGCCGGGGTGCACGCCCAGGCGCAGACCGGCGGCCACCAGGCGGTGGGGGAACGCGCCCTGAATGCCTTCGTCGCCAGCCGCTGCGCCGAGGCCACCTGGACTGCCGGGGACGCCGCCCCGCGGCAGACGCTGATGCTGCCGGTGGCGCAGCTGCTGGACCGGGCGGCCACCCTGCTGAACGAGAATGCCGAGAAGCTGCGGGACGGAGCCCTCGTCAACCCGGGTTCCATCCACGTCAACGTGGACCTCTACCGGGTGTATGCGCAGAACGGCCCCAAGAATTGGCTCGAGACGGCCCGCCTGCTGTGCGAGGAGAAGCTCAGTCCCCGCGAGGTGTTGAGCCGGGTGGACGAGTCCCCCATCGAGGTGGAGGAGACGCTGCGGGACCTCGTCCGGCGCGGCGTCGTCTCCCTGGGCGCCGCCTCCGCCGCGGCCTGACAGGGGCTTGCGGCACTGGCGCTGGCCCCCCGGCGGCCCACCGCCCACCCCAGGGCCAGCAGTGGGGCGAAGGACAGAAGCGGAAAAACGGCGGAGAGGCGTCAGCTGCCCCTCCTGACGGCGAAAGCGTTTCCAGGGCCCCTACTGGGGGGGACTACAGGGCGGCCGGCTTGGGCGGGTCGTACTTCCCGGACAGCGTCTCGCGGACGTCCCGGTCAAACTTCACCTTGCCGGTGGCCACCTCGCGCAGGGCCAGGACCGGCGGCTTGTTCTTCGAGATGTCGAGCACCGGACGGGCGCCCGCCATGAGCTGACGTGCCCGGCGGGCGCCGAGCAGCACCAGGGCGAAGCGGTTGTCCACCAGAGGCAGACAGTCCTCGACGGTGACGCGGGCCATGAACTTCCTCCCAGGACAGCAAACCACGGGAAAGGCGGGCGAATAACGGCTGGGGACCGCGGATGTCAAGATTCGACCGCGGGGCTGTCGCTGGCCCTGGAAATGTCCGCTCCATAAGCAGGGGGGCTCAAGCGATTGACGCAACACCCCGGCGAAAGACTTCGCATGGTTTCAGCCATTTGAGGGTCTGTCGAGGGCGAGAATTGAGCTCCCGTGCGACCGAAGCTAGGTCGGCTCGCGTGAAGGAGCTCAGGTCGGCATTCTTGGGGAAGTACTGACGGAGCAGGCCGTTGGAGTTCTCATTGCTGCCTCGCTGCCAGGGACTATGTGGGTCACAAAAGAAGACGTCGATATTGGTGTCGACGGTGAACTTCACGTGCTCGGCCATCTCCTTGCCCTGGTCCCACGTCAGCGTGCGGCGCAGCTCTGCCGGCATCCTGGACAGCTCACGAGTGAGCGCCAGGCGCACTTGCTCGGCGGTTCGGCCGTGCGGGAGGTGAAGAAGTACGACGTAGCGGCTCGACCGCTCGACCAATGTCCCGATGGCAGAGCGGTTACCCTTGCCTACTATCAGGTCCCCTTCCCAGTGGCCCGGGATGGCACGGTCCGACGCCTCTGCAGGCCTGTCGCTAATCATGACCATTCCGCGTAGCTGGCCGATTCCTGCGTGTTCCGTGCGCTTGTGCGAGCACCGCTGAGTGCGCCCGCTGCGCAGGCAAGCAGTCAGCTCCTTGCGCAATGCGCCGCGGGCCTGAACGAAAAGAGACCGGTAGATCGTCTCGTGCGACACGCGCATCTCCAGGTCGTCAGGGTAGTCGTGAACGAGCCGTGCCGCGATCTGCTGCGGCGACCAATGTTGCAGCAGTCGGCGTTCCACCTCTCGGCGCAATCGCGGGTGCTCGGCTAGCTTTGAGGGTTTGGGTCGGCGAGCTCGCCTAGCGGCGCTCCCTTCGGCCCGCCAGGCGCGATAGAGGTCTCGATGGCCGTTCCAAGCGACCTCTCGCGAGATCGTCGAGGCAGCTCTTTTCAGGCGAACCGCTATCCGCCGAAGGGAATGCCCCAAGAGGAGCCCCCTCGAGAGCTCTTCTCGGTCAGCAGGAGAAAGGTGCCTTGGCGAGCGGTTCAGCGCCTTCGCCTTCAAGCCTCCGGTACGGGCCATGAACCTCTGGATCGACTTCGTCGAACACCCGACCGCTGCTGCCGCGCTGGCGAAGGTTTCGCCCTCTGTAAGCCGTCGCTGAATCTCCACGTGGTCCGCGCTGCTCAGCCGCCATGTATGCCAGCCACTCATCCGGTCTCCTCGGCGCCCATTGCGCGATGATCGCCGAGGTGTTGCGTCGTTCGAGTGAAAGCGCCGCACTTACAGATGTCCGCCCGTTTGGGGCCGCTCGACCCTTACTGGGCGGCGTCGGGCGGGGGCGCGACGGGGGAGTTGTCCAGGATGTCCTCCGGGTGGCTGGGCAAGGCCGGAAGCCGACTCAAATCCACCTGCACCAGGTCGCCGGCGGCCGAGCGGGTCCACACCGTCGGCCCCTTGCGCGACGCCGTCTTTCCCAGCACCAGCGTGGCCAGCACCTTGCCCGCGCCGTCCTCCAGGACGACGGTGTGCGCATTCGCGCCGAGGCCCGGGTCCTTCGGCGCGGCCTCCTCCACCGGCAACCACTTCAGGCTGGCCAGGGCGTACAGCAGCGTGCCTACCTTGGCCGCGGAGGCCAGCTGGGGCGTGCGCGTGGCCACCAGCCACCGCGGCGTGGTGCCTGCGTCGGCGGCCTCTCGCCGCAGCACCAGGGCCAGGCCGCCCCCCTCCGGCAGAAAGCGGATGGTTTCCACGTCCGAAGGCTGGAAGACGAGGACGCGCCGGTCGCGGAGCTCCGCCGCCGGCACGTCCAGGGTGGCCAGCGCCGTGTGGGGCAGCTCTGCCAGCGTCGTGCCGAAGCTGTCCTCGCGCAGCACGAAGGCCGCATCGTTCTCGGAAGGTCCGGCGGCCACCCGCACCCGCACCGTCTCATCCTGGCGGCGGAAGGTGGCGTCGACGGCCGGCCTCTCCACGCCGGTGCGCTTGCGCTCGGCCGGCGAGTCGACCAGGAATTTCACCGCCCGCTGCTTGGCCAGGCTGGCCACCCAGCCGGAGACGGCCGCCCCGTCGGCCGGCACGCCGGCCGGCGACTGGAAGGCCCAGGGGTGCTCCGCCTCGCGCGCCAGCGTCCAGTCATGCCGGGCGCTTTTCAGCTGGATGCCCAGCAGCCCGAGGTCCCGTGGCGCCAGAACGTCCCGGGCCCTTAGCTGCTCGGTGGGTTTGTCCAGGGAGATGCGGGTGGCCCCGTCCACCGCATACACGCGCGCATCGCCCGCCCGCTGGACGTAGACGGAGCCGTCGAAGGAGTTCTCCACTCCGCCCACCAGGGTGACGGAGGGTGCGCCCTCGGCGGTGGCAGTGACGGAGAAGCGGGGCGGCTTTAGCCCGTAGCTCGCCAGGTCCTCGTCCTTGGGCCGCTCGTCGATGATTCGGTTGAGGCGCAGCGCCTGCAGGGTGGAGATGATGTCCTCGGCCGCGTGCACATCGGCCCGGGCACGGAAGGGACGGCTGATGACCCACGCGGCGTCGGGCAAGCGCCCGAGCTCGGTGGTTTCCCCCCGGGCCGTCACCACCAGCCGGTCGTAGCGGACGAAGTGGGTCTTCGGACCATCCCCACGCCAGCGCGGTCCCCCCGTCGGAGGCCTCCGGCGGATTCACCAGCAATTCGTC
>CAVXCY010000006.1:0-122137 GCA_963760425.1 uncultured delta proteobacterium
CCCTTAACCCCAGCTATGTCCAGGCCCACAACAACCTGGGCGTCGCCCTGATGGACGGCAAGGACGACGTGGCCCGGGCGACCCGGCACTTCCAGGCGGCGACGCAAGGGGACCCAGGCTACGCCGATGCCTGGTTCAACCTCGGCCTCGCTCAGTTCCGGGCCGGCGACACGGCCCGGGCGACCAAGTCCTTCGAGCGCGCGCTGTCGCTTCAGCCCAAGGCCAGCGGACCGTACACCCAGCTCGGCCAGCTGTACCTCAAGATGGGAAAGCGCAAGGAGGCGGTGGAGGCCTTCCAGAAGGCCATCGCGCTGCGCGCCGACGACCCAAAGGCCTCGCACAGCGCCGAGGCGTACAAGGGGCTGGCCATGGCCTACGTGGGCCAGGGCAAGTTCGTCGACGCCATCGAGACCCTGCAGCGGGCGGTGCACGAATTCCCGGATGACGCGAGTGCCCGGGCAGCGCTGGCCGACGCCTACCTAGCGCTGGGGGACCTCGACCGTGCCATCGTCGAAGCCGAGAAGCGCGTCGCGCTCTCTCCCACCGTCGACGCGCGGCTCGACCTGGCCGCCCTCTACGCCAAGAAGCGCGTCGCGGCCAAGGCCGAGCCCCTCTACAAGGGCGTACTGGCGGAGGCACCGGACAACCTGGCCGCCACCGTCGGGCTGGCCGACCTCTACCTAGCCATGGGCAACTGGCAGGCCGCCGAGTCGCTCCTCTCGGCAGCCAAAGCAGCGCGCCGACGACACCTCCATCCTCTCCCGCCTGGGAATCCTTCACGCCCGGAAAGGGCGCCCGGACCTGGCGCTTCCGGAACTCGAGGCCCTGGTGCGCCGCGACCCGACGCAACTGGAGGCCAAGGCCGAGCTGGGCTTCCTGTTTCCGAGGCGGAGGAACCCGGAGGCGGCGGCTAAGGTCCTGCGCGCGGTGCTCGCCGCGGACCCGCGACAGCCGTACGGGCTGCTCTACCTCGGCCATGTCCTGTACGAGCAGCGCCAGCCCGGCAAGGCCGAGGAGTCCTTCAAGGCCGCTGCCCAGGCGGACCCGGGCGCGGCGGAGCCCCACTACGCCCTGGGCCAACTCTACGAGGCACGGGCGAGAAGAAGAAGGAAGCCCTCGCCGAGTACCAGCGCGCCGCCAGCCTACAGAGGGACCACCCCTACGCCGCCGACGCCGCCAAGCGCATCGCCGCACAGACCCCCAGTCAGTAAGACCGAGCGCCACCCGGGATGATGATGGCGGAGGCTCCGCGGCAGTAGGCGAAGCAACGGGCGCGTCGGCGTGGAACGGAAGTGTGCCGGGGCCGCGCGAGTCAGTGGCGCCCGCCCAGGCTGTGGCCGGCGGGCGCTGCGTGGCTGTGACTGGGCGCAGCCCCTGGCGAATGCGGCATGGACGCCGGGGGCCGCTCAGGCGCCATGGCGCCGTGGGAGACGGTTCCGCTCCAACCGCCGCTGGCCGTGCCACTCCAGCCGCCCTGGGCCGCGACGCGTGTCCCTTCCGAGGCTGGGGACGCCGGGGACTGCGGGCTGTACTCGCCGTGCGGCGCGGAATGCCCGGTGGAGGGCGGCGCCGGTGCGGGGCGGCTGGGAGGAGCCCGGTGGTGGACGGCTGGGCGGTGGAACACTTTGCCGAACGGCAGCCGGGCGCACCGCCCCGGGGTTCCCCATGTACCCCCGCGGCGGTTGAAGCTGTGGGCTGAATGCGCCCGGGCGCTGGTGGGGTAAAGGTGCCGGCCACCCGCTCGATGGCTGGGCACTCGCGCGCTCCACCTGGGACACCGCCGGACCGGCGTACCAGCGAGCCCCACCGTAGGCGACGGCTTGGTGGACCGGGGCAGTGGCGGCGTAGGCGTAGTGGATGTGTTCCACCGGAAGCCGGTGGCCCAGAAATTTCCCGAAAAGTGCGCAGTCGGGACGAGGCACCAGTAGGGCCGCCATGGTTGCACCACCACCGACCAGCCGATGGGCGGCAGCGGCGCCCAGCCGATGTAGCCACCGCCACTGCGCCAGTCGACCCAGGCCGGCGCCCACACCGTCCCGGGAACCCAAATCCAGCCGTAATTCGGGTCCATCGCCCAACGGCCGTAGTGAAAGGGGGCCCAGCCCCAGCTGTAGTCCACTCTGGAAGTACCAGCCGTAGTCCGACGACACCCACTGACCGTTGGTCGCGTAGGGCTGAAAGTCCTCGCCGACGACGGTGGCAGAAGGCCGCCAGACGCGTGTGCCGTCCACGTCCACCCACTCCCCATAGGGCGCGAGGGTGTCGTCGAAACTGGCCTGCACCTCGCCGTCCGGGGGCGGAGGCGCAGTCCAGTCCTGGGCTGACGCCGGGGCTGGAAGAGACTCCCGCTCATGGCAAAAACGCCAATAAATCCAGCGAGTTGTCTCTTGATGCCCATCGTTTCCCTGCCGCCTTCCTGGCACTGCCGGTGGCGGTAAGCTGCCGGCCCGCACGTTTACAGCACATCCGACGTGCGGCAGCGCCTGAATGTTCATGCCGGGCCTGGCGGATGGAGAAGGGGTCCCGGTGCGGCAGCGACGGTAGGAACGCGACGCGCCCACGGGGCGCGTCGCGGCCGTGCCCGTCTAAGCGCACGGCGACACAGGTGCCTGCAGCCGGCGCGGACCGCCTACTGAAAGGGGATGTATTCCACGTACAGCGAGTTGCCTGGGTTGCGGGGTCCAGCACGAAGCCGCGACCCAGTCCGTCCACCACGATTTCCACGGGGTACCGGAACACCGGGTCCACACTCGCCCCCACCTGCGAGACGTCGTGCCACCCCGCATCGACGGTGTAGCGGCCCGCTCTCACGACATAGCCGGCGTCCGTCCCCTTCAGCCACGCGGCGATGGCGTTCCCGCCAGGGTCGACGGCGATGACTGGTGCAAACACAAAGGCGGTCGCGTCCGAATCCAGGGTGACCGGCGCAGACCAGCCGCCGTCGGCCCCCCGGGTGAAGATGCTCGACACGACGGCATTGGTTCCGGCTTGGCTGTCCTCCTGCCACACCGCGACGGCATTGCCGTTCGCCGCGACGCCCACCTGTGGATTGAAGGCCGAGATGAGGTGTCCAGGTGCACCGCCGCGCTAAAGGGGGTGGGGCGGGCGGCGTCCAACGTCGAGCCAAACACATGGCCCGTGGACCCGGTCTGCGTTTCCCAGACGACCGCTCCGAACCCGTAGATGCCGAGCGCGGCCTGTGGCTGTTGTGACGCCTCGGCCTGCGCCGAGAGAAACACCGGCGGGCCGAGCCCCCCGCCGGCCGGAAGTACGCCGCGAGGATTCGTGGAGGGCCAGCGTCCGAGGTGGCCTGCTCAGACTGCCATGCCACCAGCGAGTCCCCGGGAATGTCGCCTGCCAACGTCAGTTGACGCGGCTGCCCCGAAGGGTTGGCCCCCAGGGTCTGGTCGGTCTGGATGGTGCCCGCGCCGAGCCAGCCCGCGTCCGGCAAGAAGAAGCTTCCAAAGACGACCTGTTTCCCCGCCAGCGTCTGAAGCCACACGGCGAGTCCATTGCCGTTGTTGAATCCGACGACCTGGGGGAATTGCGCCTTGGTGTCTGGCCCGGCGAGCTGCTGGATGTACCGCCAGGCCTGGACGCTCGGGTCCCAGAGGGCGACCTCGGCGTCGTAGGTAATGGCCCCCGAGGTCGGCGAGTTGGTCCAGGCGGCGAACGCGGTCCCGTCGGCGGCGATGCCGGCAGTGGGGTAGTTGACCTGGATACCAGTCGTATTCTGGAGGGGGTTGGTCGCCGTCGTGGGACTGCCCCCCGGGGCCGAGACGCCGGCATTCATGCCAAAGTCGCTTCGCGACGGGTCCACCGAATTATAGGAAAGCAGGTAGCTGATGGCCGTCACGACTTGCCCGTAGTAGTTCGAGGCGGCGGCGAACTGTCCGGTCTGGGTGGCGTAACGAATGCTGTTGCCCGCGATGAAGGCGCCATCCTTGGTCGTAAAGCCGCTGGTGAATGGCAGCAGCGTGTTGCCCGACAAGTCCTTGATGGCTGACGTCAAGGTGACCGTGTAGTCCGTTCCCAGCGCGAGCCCATCTGCGTAGGGCTTGAACGTCGCAACGGACGCGTCGGCGGCGTCCACGGTCAGCAGGTAGTTCCCCGGCGTCTTGAAGCCCTGTCCGTAGACGGTGAACGCCGGGTCCTTCACCGACGCGTCCGCGACCAGCTCGGAGAAGGTGACGACCACCCGGCCGTTCGCCGCGGCGACGTTCACCTGCTGGTTGGCCGGGTCGATGCTCTGCACGTACGGCCCCGGGTAGAGGAAGCACACCTTGAGGGTCGGGTCGCAGGTGGCCCCCGGGTTTTTGGCCTGGCAGTCCGCCGTGGTGGAGCACGTCGTCCCGAAACCGTTGCAGCCTTGGGCAGCGAGGGCAGCCACGGCAGCCACGGCAACAGCGCAGACGATGAACAGGCTTCGAAGCTCCCTGGTCGAGTTCATGGTCAGAAGCTCCCCGCGACAAGGGCCCCGCCGCCGCCTGGAATCAGGCTGGGCGCGACAGAGACGCCCGGCGCACCGTGAGGGCCGCCGACGACGATCAACACCACCCCGGTGACCAGCGCGGCGACGCCGATGCTGCCGGCGACGACGGCCAGCGTCTGTCTGGACTGGATGGTGCTGTTGGCGGACTGAAACTCGCTCTGGTAGTTGGGCGGAAACGCCCCGTTCACCTGCTTCGCGCTGAGGGAATTCTTCGCGTTGTTGGCCGAGATGAAGGCGGCCACCCCGACGCCAAGGCCGAGAACGCCGACGCCGACGCTGACCCAGCCCCCAATCTGCAGGCCGGGGTTGGCCTTGGTGCCGGTGGGGGGAGGAGGCTTGGTGGGCGCCCCGGGCGCGACGACCACCGGGGGTGGCAGGTCGGTCATCCCATCGGGGAGGACCTCCAGCTGCGGACTGGCCCGCCCGGTGTCGAAATAGCTGGCCATCAAGGCCAGGGACTCGCTCTGCGGTGCGCCGGGCTGGAGCTTCACCCGGACGGTGCGTAGCTGCTTGCCAGCGTTGCTCACCTCCGTGACGCTGGCGTAGCGGTCTCCCCCCCACGTCAGGGTGCGGACGGCGTACACCTTGCTCACGTTCAACAGCGGGAGCAGGTGGCCAAGTGCCGTACCCATGTCCGGCAGCGGCTCGACGCAGGGCCCGACGTCCGGCGCGAAGGCGCCTTCCACCGCCGCCGCAAACTCGACCGATTGGGGCGGCGCCGGCGGCGCTAGGATGGTGACGTTGCGCGCCACCCCGCGGTACCCCCAGTCCACCTCCACCCGGTACTCGCCGGGCGGGACCCGGAGCGAGATGGGGGCGTCGCCGCCACGCTTGCCCCCGACGAAGACGGGTTTCCCGGGAGGCGAGACGGAAATGTCCAGCCGGTTGGTGGGCAGCTTCTTCGCTGCCTTGCGCACGTCATCGGCGAAGCGCTGGAAGGAGGGAGGGTACACCGACGTATCCGGCTTGTAGTCCGGCTCGACCCGGAAGACCCGGCTCAGCGTGGCCTCGGCGGCGGCTCGGTCCGCCTTGAGCTCCACCTGCGCCTGAAAGGTGAGCATGTCGCTCTCGACGGCCCAGCGCGCATCCGAGGGGATGAGCCGGACGACGTCGTCCAGGGCGCCCTTCACCGAGGACAGGGCGACGTCCGTCTTCTCCGAGTAGAAGTCATTTCGGGCCGCGGTGAGGGCGGCTTGCAGCTCGGGCAGCGTCCGCTCCGCCAGGCCGCCCAGCGGCGCGGCCGTCTGCACTTCCGGCTGCACCGAGGCCCCGAGCTTCTGCGTGAGCGCGGTCCGGAAGCTGCGTGCGGCGATGGCGCTTCCCGCGACGCTGCACTGCCCCACCGCGACGACCGCGCTCTGCGGCGCGTTTTGCGCGACGACAGGTCGTGCCGCCAGCCCCAGCGCCAGCGCCGCCCAACTCCAGGTCCAGCGTCCTCGCATCGCCCACCCTCCCTGCCGTCGCCCCCGTCCACCTGCCCCCACCGGTGGCGAGCGCTTTAGTCGGTGATGAAGTTGTACTTCAGCTGCCGCGTCTTCCCGGATTCGATGGTCACCGGCCAGCTCTTCGTCTTTCGGTTGACCAGTCGAACCTCGTGCGACCCGGGAGACAGCGAGATGCGCTTGCTGACACCCTCGATGTCTCCGTACGACTTGCCGTCGATGATGAGCTTTCCCCAGGGCGTCGCTTCCACCGTCAGGAAGCCGGGGGGCCCCACCGGGGCGGGCGGCGACGGCGCAGTGGGGACGGCGAGGGGCGGCTGGGTGGCGGGCGGCAACGACGCTGCCGGCACCGGCGCGTTGGGCGCCTCGGGCACGCGGGCCTGCACCGGAGCCGGAACCGCGGCCGGCGCCACCGACGACGTGCCGCGGCCCAACAGGAAGACCGCGCAGAGGGCGGCGAAGAGGCCGCAGGCGACCAGGCTGGGGGCCAGGAAGCGGCGGGCCCCGCCCAGGCCTGCCGCCGCCGCGACACCGCTGGTTCCGGCCGGGGAGCGCTGCGTCACCACCGAGGGGACGCGCCCGCCGGTGGGCGTGCCGGCCGGAGCCTGCTTCCCGCTCTGCCGGGCGGTGAAGGCGTAGGCGGCGGTGTCCATGCCCACCGGCGCCATCCCGAGCGAGGGCGTCCCCCCGCGCGCGGCGAGCCCCTCCGCGCTGCTTCTGCCAGGGGGCGGCGTGAGCAGCTGCAGGGGAACCTCGGGCTCGGTCTGGTCCGCCTGAAACTCCTCCGCGAATATCTCGCGAAGGTACGCCCCGACGTCCGCATCTTCCGGCGAACGGGTGTGGTGGATGACGTACTGCTGCAGGGCGCGTTCGAATTCGTGCGCGTTCTGGTAGCGGGCGGCCGGGTCTCGCAGCAGCGCCCGCAGGACGATGGCGTCGAGCTCCGGGTCTACGCTCGGGTTAAGGTGGGCGGG
The DNA here is from genome assembly GCA_963760425.1 of uncultured delta proteobacterium. Lineage (GTDB taxonomy): Bacteria > Myxococcota > Myxococcia > Myxococcales > Myxococcaceae > JADGRA01. The sequence goes on from CAVXCY010000006.1 coordinate 6,909, forward strand.
ACTCTCGATGGGGCGCTCCTGCACGGCGCGGAGCACGGCCACGTCGCTGTCCCCGTCGAAGAGCTTGCCTTGCGTCAGCAGCTCCCACAGGGTGATGCCCAGAGCAAAAATGTCCGTGCGCGCGTCCACCGGCTCGCCGCGGGACTGTTCGGGCGACATGTAGGCGAACTTGCCCTTCAGCATCCCGGCCGTGGTGGCACGGTTGCCGGCCTTGGCGATGCCGAAGTCCGTCAGCTTCACCGAACCGTCGTAAGAGATAAGGATGTTGTGAGGGGTGACGTCCCGGTGCACCAGATTCAGCGGCTGACCGTGGTCGGTCATCTTGTGCGCGTAGGCCAGTCCCCGGGCCACCTCCAGCGCGACCTGCGCTGCCAGGACGGTGGGGAAGTGAGACTGGCGTTCGCGGGTGCGGCGCTGCACCTCGGCCAGGGACTTGCCCCGCACGTACTCCATCGCGAGGTAGTAGCTGTCGCTGTGCTGGTCGAAGTCGAAGATGTGGACGATGTTGGGGTGGTTGAGCTTGCTGGCTACCCGCGCCTCGGCGATGAACATCTGCACGAAGCTCGGGTCATCGGCCAGCGCCGAGCGGATGCGCTTGATGACCACTTCCTTCTCGAACCCCTCGGGACCGCGGGACGCGGCGAGAAAAATCTCCGCCATCCCGCCTTCGGCAAGCTTCCGCCGCACGACGTAGCGCCCGACCGGGGTCCCAGGAGTCAACGACACGGCGAGGAGACTACCCCGAGGCCAGCCCCGGGTCGCGCCTGCTTTTTGGCCCGTGGGGTGGCCGTCCACCCCCCCGGGAGGGAGCCCGCGTCAATGCACCGCCGGACGTCGCTTGCGCCGCTTTGTAATGAATTCCATGGTTGACACGAAAAGCTGCTCTTCGGTGTACCGGCGGCGGGTCTTGCTTGGGCGCGGGACGTGGAAGGCGGGCGGCCGCTCAAGCCACTGGAGGACCCGCACCGGGCCCCGGTGGGCGAAGGCCGCCCGCACCTCAGGTGGGCACCGCCGAAGGTAGCGGCGGACCAGGGGCCGAAACCGCTTCCGGAAGGCGCCGCCGATGCAGGCGTGGCGCCGGGACGGGTCCAGCGTCCCGTCGAAGGCCGGGCTAACGTGAAACAACTCATGCAGCAGCGTCTCGATGCGGGCCTCCGGCGTGGAGGCCCGGAAGAAGAGCGGCCGCAGCGTGATGCAGTACAGCATGCGCCGACCGTGCAAGCGCACCACGGGCTTGCGCAAGCCCGTGGTGTCTCGGCTCTTCCCGCCGGCGAAAGCCAGGGGTTTGACGCTTCCCCGGGAGGCGCGCCGGGCTTCCCCGGCGACGACCAGGATGCGCTGTGGCTGGACGTGGGAGAACTCGTGCATCCGGACGGAGACGTCGGTCAGGAGTTCGCGGATGGCGCGGTTGAGGTCGAGTGGGGCTCTGGGCACCGGCTTGGCCTCCAAACCATGGTAGCAGTTCGCTGCGGTGACCGTCTTCCTGCTCGGCGATAACGAGGAGGCGTTTCCGCCCCCGGAGGCGGCGGACAGAAGCGGTCTGCTCGCGGTGGGCGGAACGCTGACGCCCCGACGCCTGGTGGCGGCCTACCGCCGCGGGATTTTCCCCTGGTACGCCCCGGGGCAGCCCGTCCTCTGGCATTCGCCCGACCCCCGCTTCGTGCTGCCGGCGGGCAAGCTGCACCTGCCGCGAAGTCTGCGCAAGACGCTTCGCCGGCAGACGTTCCTGGTCCGGGCAGACAGCGCCTTCGGACGCGTCCTCCAGGCGTGTGCCGATACCCCGCGCCCGGGACAGGACGGGACGTGGATTACCCCTGAAATGGCCGCCGCCTATGAAACGCTCCACCGTCTCGGCATCGCCCATTCGGTCGAGGCCTGGCAGGGACCCGAGCTGGTGGGAGGGCTGTACGGCGTCGCCCTGGGCAGGGTTTTCTTCGGGGAGAGCATGTTCAGCCATGCACCGGACGCTTCCAAGGTGGCCTTCGTGACGTTGGCCAGCGCCCTCTTCGCCGCGGGCTGCCGCCTCATCGACTGCCAGGTGGAGACCGAGCACCTGGCGCGCTTCGGCGCCGAGTCGTGGCCACGTCGCCGCTTCCTGCGGGAGCTGGCCAGCGCCGTGGAGGGGCCCTCCCTCGAGCCCGTCTTTCAGACGCTGCAGGCGGGCTGACGCGCCGCCCGGCGGCGCGTTAGACACCCAGGCACCGTGACGAGCTTCGCGCCTTCCCCCCGCCGCGAGAGTCCGGGGGCCCGCTGGGTGGTGGTGGCTGCCGTGGCGCTGGCCACCCTGCTCGCCTTCGGTGTCCGCGGGCTCCTCTCGGCGCGCGTGACGCAGAGCCGCGCGCTGGCACTGCTGCAGGCGGGCAAGCCCTTCGAGGCCCTGGAGGAAGCGGATACGCGCCTGTCCCGCGACCCGGACGACCCGCACCTGCGCAATGTCGCCGTGCAGGCGGCCAAGCGACACGTGGATGAATTGCTGAAGACGCGTGACGTGGCGCAAGTCGCCGACTGGCTCGAGGACCAGCTCCGGCGCCGCCCCTACCTTGCTGCCCTGCGACCCCGCCTGGAAGAGTTACAAGCCGCGTCGCGGGCACAGGGCACGGCCCGCGACGCCGGGGCCCCGCGCTGAAGCCGGGGAGTGGGGCCTACAGGCCCGGCTCTTCCCGGTCGTGTGCGTGGCGGATGGCTCGCCGCAGCGTGTCGTCGATGCGGCTCGCATCGACGATGACCTTCCCGTCGTGGACGGCGCGGACAGCATGAAAGGGGATGGTCATGTCCCCCGTCCCCTCCACATTCACCACCAGCGTGGGGTGAGGGCTGGTGCGGATGTCCCGCACCGCCCCGAAGGTGGTGCCTCCCTCCTCGAGAAACACCTGGTCGCCGAAGCGGACGTCGGTCACCCTGAGGGTCGCCATGACGGCTGCGGACGGTACCAGATCCTTTCCCGGGCGGGTGCGTTGAAAGAAACAGCATGCGCGCCCTCGCCCGCCTCGTCCCAACGGACCCCCGCGTCCTTCAAGTGGCGTTCCTCGGCACGTTCCTCGTGCTGGGCTTCTGTTCCCTGGGTTTCCAGGTGGAAGCCTGGATGCCGCCCCTTTTGCTCGCCACCACCTGCGCGACCCAGTGGCTGTGTGAGCGCCTGCTACGCCGGCCCGGCAGCGGCTACCTCTCGCCGCTCATCACCGCCCTGGGGTTGTCGCTTCTGCTTCGCACCGACACCTGGTGGGTGGCGCCTCTGGCGGCGGTGGTGGCCATCTCCTCGAAGTTCCTCCTCCGGTTCCGCGGCAAGCACGTCTTCAATCCCGCCAACCTGGGCCTCACCGTGGCCATCCTCTCGACCGGCCATGCCTGGTGCTCTCCAGCGCAATGGGGCGAGTGGGGCATCCTGCTCGCCTGGCTCTTCGCGTTCGGGCTGGCCGTGGCGCATCGTTCCTTCCGCACGGATGTGAGCCTCGCCTTTCTCGGCTCCTGGGTCCTGCTGAAAGCCGCCCGGGTGCTCTTCCTCGGGCAGCCGGCGGCGGTGCTGCTGCACCAGCTCTCGGTGGGCAGCCTCATCCTCTTCACTTTTTTCATGATTTCCGACCCGAAGACGACGCCCGACCGCCGCGGAGCGCGGGTGGGCCTCGGCCTGGCGGTGGCCGGCCTCGCCTTCTTCCTGCAGCACCAGCTGTGGGTGATGAATTCGCCCATCTGGGCGCTCCTGTTGCTGTCCCCGCTGGTCCCGCTTCTCGACCGGCTCTGGCCAGCCTCTCGCTTTCAATGGCCCACCGGGCCCCTCACCCAAGGCCGCACCGTGCGTTTCGTCCGCCCCATCCTCCCAGGCCTCCTGGCCCTCGTCGCACTCACCGCCCTGCCCGCACACGCCTTCTGTGGCTTCTACGTGGGGAAGGCGGACACCCAGCTCTTCAACGACGCCTCGCAGGTGGCGCTCGTCCGCGATGGGGACCGCACGGTGCTCACCATGAGCAACGACTACCAGGGGCCGCTCAGCGAGTTCGCCCTGGTGGTGCCCGTCCCGAGCGTGCTCCAGAAGGAGCAAATCCACATCGGTGACCGGAAGCTGCTCGAGCACCTGGATGCCTACTCTGCCCCGCGGCTGGTGGAGTACTTCGACCCGGACCCCTGCAACCCGCCCATGCCGATGGCCATGGCCTCTCGGGGCGGCAGCGTCAGCGGCAAGGCGGCCGAGGCGCGGGCGCCTTCTAGCGACGCGGCACTCGGCGTCACCATCGAGGCCCGGTACACGGTGGGCGAGTACGACATCCTCATTCTCTCGGCCAAGGAGTCCTCCGGCCTCGAGACCTGGCTCAAGCAGAACGGCTACCGCATCCCGGAACGGGCTTCCGCCGCGCTCCAGCCCTACATCCGCCAGGACATGAAGTTCTTCGTGGCCAAGGTGAATCTCAAGGAGCAGGCCGCCACCGGCGTGCAGTACTTGCGGCCGCTGCAGATTGCCTACGAGTCGAGGAAGTTCATGCTGCCCATCCGCCTGGGCATGGCCAACGCCCGCGGGCCCCAGGACATGGTGGTGTACGCCCTGAGCCGCCAGGGCCGCGTGGAGTCGGTCAATTACCGCACCACCCGCGTCCCCTCGGACGTCAACCTGCCCGAGTACGTGAAAGACGAATTCGGCAAGTTCTACAAGGCCGCCTTTGCCCAGGCGCTCAGCAAGGAAGGTGGCCGGGCGCTCTTCACCGAGTACAGCTGGAACATGGGCTGGTGTGACCCGTGCGCCGCACAGCCGCTGTCGCGGGAGGAACTCCAGCAGCTGGGCGTCTTCTGGCTCGACGATGCCAGCAAGCCGGTGCCACCCGGCTACATGCGCCGCATGGGTGGCGCAGTGAATGTCCAGCTCACCCGGCTGCACGTGCGCTACGACGCTTCCCATTTTCCGGAGGACCTCGTCTTCCAGGAGACGGCCGACCGGGGTAACTTCCAGGCCCGCTACATCCTGCAGCACGCCTTCAAGGGCGCCCTGAACTGCTCGGCCGCGGACGAGTACCGGAGGAGCCTCGTGGAACGGCACACCCGGGAGGCGCAGACGCTGGCCGACCTCACCGGCTGGTCACTGGCGGACATCCGCCAGCAGATGGGTCCCGACGCGCCACCGCCGAGCGACCCGGCCTGGTGGAAGAACATTTGGCACTGAGAGCGCTGCCCGGGGCCTGCGTCCGCGGAGAAACGCGGGCGGGCCCCGGCGCTTCAGGCCAGCACTTCCACCACGTCTCCCACCCGGAGGGTGCCGACGCCCTGGTGGATGACGTTGCGGCCGAAGACGACACCGCCGTCGGGTTCCCTCCGGAACGTGGCCAGCGTGGCTAGGGGCTCCGTCCCCGTGGCGCCCGTCGCCTGGTCGACCGTGGTGATGACGCAGCGCTTGCACGCGCTCATCACCTGAAACCGCACCCCTCCAATCCGCAGGTGCTGCCAGCCGTCCTCGGTAAATGCCGGGCAGCCGTCGACGACGAGGTTGGGGCGAAAGCGGTTCATCGACACGGGCGTGGCCAGTCGGGCGTTGAGGGCACCCAGCGAGGCGACCGACAACAGCAGCAGCGGAAAGGCATCGGCGAAGGAGACTTCGGCCCCGGCCGGGTAACGGGCCTCGGACACTGCACGCGCGAACCCGGTGCCAATGCGCACCAGCCGCGCCGGGTGGCCCAGGTAGCGCGAGAACCACTCCGCCGCCGCTTCACCTTGGTCCAGGGCGCGGCAGCTGTCCTCCCAGATGCCGACCATCCGCTCCGGGCCTGCCCGGCCGGTGGCGGGGAGCTCGAGCGCCGGCATGGCCGGGGCGCGCAGTGTCATCCGCTCCCGGCCGAGCGCCGGTTCGACCAGGGCCAGGCGAGGCTGCGTTCTTTGGGAGATGAAGCGGCCGTCAGCGTCGACCACCATCCAGTTGCGGTCGTGCTGCAGACCCCACCGGTCCAGGGTGGCCGCGCCGAGCGAGATGCCGCGGCAGGACTTCACCGGGTAGACGGACAGGTGGGTGAGGGTGGCGGGCGCAGTCATGCCGGGCGAGCGCGCGTCTTCCCTCACAGCCCGGGCTGTTTCATGAGCGCTGGAATCCCGCTGCGCCAGGCCCGGCTAAGCTGACCCACCGGGACGTCGAGCAGCCCAGGCAGAGTCAACCGGTCGCCACCCACCACCCCCAGCACGCCACAGGGCACAGCGGCGGCGGCGCAGGCGGCGGCCACCTCCGCCTGGAACAGGGGAGAGAACGACACCACCACCCGGCTCGCATCCTCGCCGAATAAGTAAGCGTGCGGTGCCACGGTGCCCGGCGACACCTGCAGCGTCGCGCCGAGGGCGACGTCCGGGTCCGCCATGCAGCACTCGGCCAGCGCCACCGCCAGGCCGCCCTCACTGGTGTCATGCGCGCTGGCCAGGGCGCCCGACTGGATGAGCTGGCGCACCACCTGCTGCAGGCGCTTCTCCCCTGCCACGTCCAGCCGCGGAGGGCGACCGGCGAGCTTGTGGTGGAAGGCCAGCAGCCATTCGCTGCCACCCAGTTCCCCGCGCGTCTCGCCCAGGACGGCGACGAGGTCGCCCGGGCGGCGGAAGGCGAGGCCCACCGTCTTGGTGACGTCACGCAGGAGGCCCACCACCGCCACGGTGGGGGTGGGGAGAATCGCCTCGCCGTCCGTCTCGTTGTAGAGGCTGACGTTGCCGCTTACCACCGGGACGCCCAGCTCACGGCAGGCGGCGGCCAGGCCGCGGGTGGCCTCGGCAAATTGCCACATGATGTCGGGCCGCTCCGGGTTGCCGAAATTGAGACAGTCGGTCAGGCCGAGCGGCTCTCCGCCGCCGCAGGCGACATTCCGCGTGCACTCGGCCACCGCCAGGCGGGCGCCCTCATAGGGGTCCAGAAAGACGAAGCGCGCGTTGCAGTCGACGCTCAGCGCAAGACCCTTCTCCGAGCGTTCCACCCGCACCACCGCCGCGTCTCCCTTTCCGGGGAGGACCGCCGCGCCCAGGCGGACGGTGTGGTCGTACTGGCCGAACACCCACTCCTTGCTGGCGATGGTGGGCCGGGCCGAAAAGGATCAGCAGCGCCTCGCCGAGGTCCTTGGGCGGGGGGAGCGACAGGGGGTCGAAGCCCTGCAGCGCGGGGAGCCACTCGGGGGCCGCGGGTGGGCCGCTCGTACTGCGGCGCCTCGTCGGTGAGCGGCTTCACCGGAAGGTCGGCCACCTCCACCCCACCCTCGAGAATGCGCACCCGCCCATCGTCCGTCACCTGGCCGATGACGGCGGCGTCGAGGTCCCACTTGCGGAAGATGTCGAGGACCTCCGGCTCGCGGCCCGCCTTGGCGACGAGGAGCATCCGCTCCTGGCTCTCGCGAGAGCATCACCTCGTAGGGCGTCATCCCCTCCTCGCGGCGCGGGACCGCGCCACGTCGAGCTCGATCCCGCTGCCCGCGCGGCCGGCCATCTCGACGGAGGAGGAGGTGAGCCCCGCCGCGCCCATGTCCTGGATGCCGACCAGCGCGTCCGTCTGCGAAGATCTCGAGGCAGGCCTCGAGGAGGAGCTTCTCCGTGAAGGGGTCGCCCACCTGGACGGTGGGCCGCTTGCTGCTCGGCGCTCCTCGCCGAACTCTGCGGAGGCCATGGTCGCGCCGTGGATGCCGTCGCGGCCGGTCTTGGCGCCGACGTAGAGGATGGGGTTGCCCGACGCCGCTGGCGCGTCCCGTTGAAGATCTTGTCCGTCGGGCAGCACGCCGCACGGTGAAGGCGTTCACCAGGAGTTGCCGTCGTAGCACGCGTCGAAGAGACCTCGCCGCCCACGGTGGGCACGCCGATGCAGTTGCCGTAGCCGCCGATGCCGCGCCACCACGCCGCTCAGCGAGCCAGGCGTCTTCGGGATGCGAGCGGGTCGCCGAAGCGCAGCGAGTTGAGGCTGGCGATGGGGCGCGCGCCCATGGTGAAGACGTCGCGGAGGATGCCGCCCACGCCGGTCGCCGCGCCCTGGTAGGGCTCGATGTAGCTGGGGTGGTTGTGCGACTCCATCTTGAAGGCCGCCGCCAAGCCCGTCGCCGATGTCGACGACGCCGGCGTTCTCGCCCGGGCCCTGAGCAGCACGCGGGGCCCTTGGTGGGGAAGCCCTTCAGGTAGCGGCGCGAGGACTTGTAGGAGCAGTGCTCGCTCCACATCACGCGAGAAGATGCCCAGCTCGAGCAGGTTCGGCTCGCGGCCCAGGTGCTGGCAGATGCGGGCGTACTCGCCGTCGGTCAGCCCGTGCTGCGCGATGACGTCGGGAGAATGCGCCATGGCTACGCGGCTCCCAGCAGCGCGGCGAAGACGATGCGGCCATCGAGGTTCCCCAGCAGCGACTCGGAATTGCGCTCGGGGTGGGGCATCAGCCCGAGCACGTTGCCTGCCGCGTTCACCACGCCCGCGATGGCGGCCAGGGAACCATTCGGGTTGTCGTCGACGTAGCGAAAGGCCACCTGCCCGGCATCCTCCAGGCGCTTTCGGCCCTCCTCGTCGATGAAGTAGCGGCCGTCCATGTGGGCGATGGGAAGCCGGAAGCTCGCGGTGCGAGACAGTCCGGTGGTGAAGCGGTTGGCGTGCCCCTCGGCGCGGACCAGGACGTCGCGGCCAAGGAAGTGCTGACCGGCGTTCTGCAAAAGGGCTCCGGGCAGCAGCCCTGCCTCGGTGAGAATTTGAAAGCCGTTGCAGATGCCCAGGACCGGCCCGCCCCGCTTGGCGAAGGCGGCCACGTCCTCCATTACCGGGGAGAAGCGGGCGATGGCCCCGCAGCGCAGGTAGTCCCCGTAGCTGAAGCCGCCCGGGAGGATGACGTAATCGCTACCGTGCAGGTCCCGGTCCTTGTGCCAGAGAAGCCGCGCCGGGTGTCCCAAGACGTCCCGCACCACGTGCAGGGCGTCCTCGTCACAGTTGCTGCCGGGAAAGACGACGACGCCGACCTTCATGCGCTAGCCCGCGAACTCCACGCGGTAGTTCTCCACCACGGTGTTGGCGAGCAGCTTCTTACACATGTCCTCGACCTGGGCGCGCGCGGCGGCCGGGTCCCCGTCCGGAAGCTGCACTTCGACATACTTGCCCAGCCGGACCGAGCGAACTTCCGGAAAGCCCAAGGTGTGCAGCGACGTCTGCACGGCTTTCCCCGCAGGGTCGAGGACGCCCGGTTTCAGCGTGATGTACACCCGAGCCACCATGCTTGGCCTCTATCAAGCACGGAGCGGACCGTCCACCCTTGGCCCACGCGCGCAAAGCCTCCGCGCAACGTGCGGGGAAGTTGCCGCCGCGGGCTCCCGCCCCGCGTCACGCGCCGGGGCGCCCAGGACGGCCGTGGGACGTCCGTTGGGGTACACGACTCCCCGGGGGCGCAATGGGCGGGCCGCGGCAGGGTCCGAGGCGGGTGCTGCAGGGTGTCCCCCTGGCGTGCAGTACCGCCTCCGACTCCTTGTGACTTCAATGGCTTAGGAGGGCCGAGAGCGCGTAGGGGGCGGCACGCGGTAGACAGAGGGGGATGACGTCCTGGGCGCTGTGGCTCGGCTGCTTCGGGCTCCTCTTTGTGCGAGCGCTGCTTGGTGGCGCCGAGGCGGCGCTGTCGGGTGTCTCGGACTTGCGTGCGCGCGAGCTGGCCACGGAGGCCGGCCGGCGGGGCGCCCGGGTGCTCCGGCTCAAGACCAACCGCGAGGCCACCGCGGCGGCGGTGAGGATGGGGATGGTGCTCAGTGGCTTCCTCGCCGCCGGCGTGGGTGCGCTGGCCCCGCCATCGATGGTGCACCTCGAGCGGTTCGGCGAATCCGCCTGGCTGAGCCTCGGCGCGCCGCTGCTGGGCGTGCTGTTGGTGGGGCTATTGGCCACCATGGTGGAAGTCACCGCCCGGGCCATGGCGACCAGTGCTCCGGAGGTGTGGGCGATGCGGCTGTCGGCCTTCACCAGCGCCTTCGCCGCCGTGCTGGGGCCCATCGGCAGAGGGATGCTGGTGCTGGTCAACCTGCTGGCGGCGCCGTTTGGAGTGGTGGTGCGATTCGAGCGGCCGCCCCCGCCTCTGGAGGAACTGGAGCGGATGCTCACCGTGCAGGCCGAGCAACACGAGGTGGACGCCAGCGCCCCTCGCCTCATCCGGAGTATTTTTGAGCTGTCGGACAAGGTCTGCCGCGACGTCATGGTGCCTCGCACCGACGTCGTGGCGGTGCCGCTGACGACGCCGCCCCTGGAGGTGCTGCGCATCCTGGCCGAGGAGAACCACAGCCGGCTCCCCGTCTTCAAGGACGACATCGACCACGTGGTGGGCGTCCTTCACTCCCGGGACCTGGTGCCGCTGCTGCAGCACCCGGAGCTCATCGTGCTCTCGGACATCATCCGCCCCGCCGTCTTCGTGCCGTGGCTGAAGCCGGTGGGCGACCTGCTGCGGGAGATGCAGGGCCGCCGCATCCACATGGCCATGGTGGTGGATGAGTACGGGGGCTTCATGGGCATCGTCACCCTGGAGGACATCCTCCGGGAAATTGTCGGGGACATCGGCGACGAGTTCGAAGTGCAGGAGACGCAGCTGGAGAGGCAGCCCGACGGCTCGTGCCTGGTCGATGCGGGCATGGACGTCGAGGCCTTCGCCCAGGCTTTCGGAACGCCGTTGCCGGAGGGGGAGTATGGGACCCTGGGTGGGTACCTGAGCTCGGTGGCGGGCGCCATTCCGGAGGTTGGCGACCGCTTCAACCTGGACGGGCTGCAATTCACCGTGGCCTCCAAGAAGGGCCAGCGACTGGACCGGGTCCGGGTCGCCCGTCCCAAGGCCCCGGTCGGCACCCTGGCGGCACCGGCCAGCGTCGGCGAGGCCAAAGGCCAGGGCTAGGCGAGAGGGACACCGGCCGAGGCGCGGCCGGACCTCCGGTTTGGGACCACCCGAGCCGGCGGGAGACGGCCAGCCTCTCCCGCGCCCTACCGCCCCAGCAGGGGGTTGAGGGACTCGACCGAGAGGGGCCAGCCGTTGCGCTGTGCGGCCACCTGCAGCGCTCGCAGGAAGTCCACCGCGCTCTGGAAGCGACGGGCCCGGTCCGCGAAGAGCGCCTGGCGAACCACCCGGACGAGGTAGTCCGGAAGCCCGGTGCGCACCGTGTCCAGCACCGGAACGCGCGCATCGCGCACCCGGTGCAGCAGCTCCACATCGCTTTTCCCGGAGAAGAGCCTCCGGTTGGCCAGCAACTCCCAGAGGAGAATGCCGGCGGAGTAGAGGTCGCTGCGCGGGTCGGGCGCCTCCCCCAGCACCTGCTCCGGACTCATGTAGGCGATGGTGCCCCGCAGCGCGCCGGTCTCGCCGCGCGGCTGGCCCTCCAGCTCGGCGACCCCGAAGTCCGTCAGCTTGACGTCGCCGCTCACGCTGAGCAGCACGTTGGCCGGGTTGACGTCCCGGTGCAGGACCGGCACGGGCGGGGTGGCTTCCGCCCCCCGGTGCAGGTAGTCGAGCGCGTCCAGCACGCACCACACCACGTAGCAAGCCGCCGGCACGGGCATCGGCGTGCCCGCGTCAATCAGCAGCTGGAGGAAGTAGGCCAGGCTGCGGCCAGGGACCAGCTCCTGCACCATGAGGTAGTCCTGGCCCGCCTTGAAGCAGCGGTAGGTGCGCACCAGGTGCGGGTGCTGCAGCCGCACAGCCAGCTTCGCCTCGTCGATGAAGTGCTTCACGTAGCCGCCGTCGTTGCGGTAGCTCGGCAGCAGCCGCTTGAGGACTACCTCATCGGGCTCCCCCTCGCTGCGCTGGGTGCCCGCCAGGGCACGCGCCTGGTAGACCTCGGCCATGCCCCCCACGGCGAGGCGGCCGACAATCTCGTACCCCCCGAGCTCGCGTTCCAGCGGCACGGAGCAAGAGACTATCTCGACCGGCCGTCTCTCGCCCTCAATTGGCGGCGCTTAGCGCCGGGCCGGGGGCCCTCCGTCAGGACTCCCGGCCGCCCCCCCCGCCGCCCGTCTTCAGCACGTTCATGGCGAGGGCAATCATCGAGCCAACATCGGCGGCGTTGGCCGGCAGCACCAGGGTGTTGCTGGCCTTGGCCAGCTCGCCAAACTTGGTCACGTACTGCTCGGCGACGCGCAGCCGGACCGCCTCGAAGCCCCCCGGGACGGTGATGGCATCGGCCACCTTGCGAATGCCCTCCGCCGTCGCCTCGGCGATGGACAGGATGGCGCGCGCAGCGCCCTCGGCCTCGTTGATGGATTGCTGCTTCTTGGCCTCCGAAGCTTTGATGGTCTGCTGCTTCTCGCCCTCGGCGTTGTTGATGGCCGCGTCCCGGGCGCCTTCGGAGGTGAGGATGACGGCGCGCTTCTCCCGTTCGGCGCGCATCTGCTTCTCCATCGCGGCCAGGACGTCGCGCGGCGGGGTGATGTTCTTAATCTCGTAGCGCAGCACCTTCACGCCCCAGGGCTCCGAGGCCTTGTCCAGCTCGCTCACCACCATCATGTTGATGTGGGTGCGCTCCTCGAACGTGCGGTCGAGCTCGATTTTGCCCACCTCGCTGCGCAGATTGGTCTGCGCGAGCTGGCTGATGGCGAACAGGTACTGCGCCACGCCGTAGCTGGCCCGCTCGGCATCCATGACCTTGAGGTACAGGACACCGTCGACGGCGACCTGGACGTTGTCTCGGGTGATGCAGATTTGCTCCGGGATGTCGACCGCCGTCTCCTTCAGCGAGTGCCGATAGCGGATGGCATCGACGAAGGGCAGCAGCACGTGGAAGCCGGCGCTGAGGGTGGTGTGGTACTTGCCCAGCCGCTCGACGACGAAGGCCTGCTGCTGCGGCACCACCACCGCCGTCTTGGCGACGACGAGCAACACCACAAACGCGAGCGCAGCCACCACCAGCAGTCCGGTCATCGTCCCCACTCCTTCAAGGTCTCTGGCCGAAGCCAGAGCGTGAATCCCTCCACCCGCTCGACGCGGCAGCGCGCGCCCTTGGCCAGCGTCTTGGGCTCCGCGCTTCGCGCCGTCCAGCCGCTGCCGCGCAATTCAGCCCTCCCCACTGCCCCCGGTGGCAGGTCCTCGAGCAGGATGGCCACCTCCCCGACCAGCGAGTCGATGGGGGGCAGCGGCTTGGCCGCCGGCTTCACCCGCGCCAGCAGCGGACGCCGCAGCAGGAGCACCAGCGAGACCGAAATCCCGGAGAAGAGCAGCCACTGCAGCCAGGGCGGGCCGGACCACTCAAGACCGGTGAGCGCCCCCACCAGGAGTGCCGCCAGCCCGAAGAAGACCGCGAAGAAGCCTCCCGGCGTCAGGACCTCGAAGCTCAACAGCCCGAGCCCGAGAAGGACCCACAGCCACCAGACCATGCGCTCATCCCGAATCCAGGCGGGCCGCTGCCGCTTGCAACTCACACTAGCGCTCGCCCCGACGTCGCCGCCAGCACCCGTGGGCCGCAGTGTAGCTAGCACTGGAGATGTCCGCCCGAAGGGGTGCCCAAGCTCCCCGGCCATGAGGCCTTGGGAGCGGCGGGTAGCCCGGGAGTCCAGGGCGATGACGCGTCAAGAGGTGGTGATGAAGGCAGTGGCAGGTCGGCTGAGTTGGCTTCAGGCAGCCGACATTCTGGGCATCACGCCGCGCCATGTGCGGCGGCTCCACTGGAAGTACCGGAACTTCGGCGTGAAAGCCGTCGTGGACAACCGAGGGGGAAAGCCGCGGCGGCGCCGGGTGGCGCTGGAGGTGGTGCAGGAACTTTTCCGGCTACGGCGGCTGCTCCACCTCGACGCCTCTACCCACGCCTGGCTTCCAGAGCTGCCGATGCAGGACTTGATGGTGATGCTCGACGACGCCGACGGGCGCATCCTCCATGCACGCTTCGTCGAGCAGGAGGACACCCTGTCCTCGCTCGCTGCCCTCTCGGACGTGCTGGAGCGCCATGGACGCTTCTCCGAGCTCTACACGGACCGTGGGAGCCACTTCGCCCCTACGGCCAAATGTCGCAGCGGAGAGCTACGCCCAGAAGGACAGGTCCAGCGTGTGCTGCGTGCGGTGGGCATCCGTCACATTCTGGCCCGTTCGCCCGAGGCCCGCGGCAGGAGCGAGCGGGCTTTCGGCACCATTCAGGGGCGGCTCCCCCAGGAACTCCGCCTCCACGGCCTAAGGACCTACGCGGATGCCAACCTCTATCTGGACACGACATTCGTCCCCGACTTCAACCGGCGTTTCACCGTCGTACCGGCCGAACGAGGGAGCGCTTTCGTGAAAGTCGCCCGCTCGGACCTCGAGCTTCTCCTATCCGTCCAGCACGAGCGCGTCGTCCGCCCGGACAGCATCGTCGTGTTCGAGAAGCTGCTCCTGCAGCTTCCGGCCAGCACCCACCGGCAGCGCTTTATCCGCTGCCCCGTGCTCGTCCATGAATTCCTCAACGACACCCTTGGGGTGAGCTACCAGGGGCGTCTCATCGCTCGCTTTAACCGAGCCGGAGACCTGCTCCCGCTTCGCAGTCCCACCGTAGCTGCAGCTTAACCAGAAGCGGACATCTGTAAGTGCTTATGGGGCGGACTTGTATAAGTGCCACGGACAGCACCCGTGGGCCGCAGTCCGGCGGAGCGGGCGGCTCCCCTCACTCCAGGAGCGAGGCGTAGAGCTGCTCATAGCGAGCCGCCGAGGCGGGCCAGGAGAAGTCCTTCGCCATGCCGCGCCGCCTCAGGGCGTCGAGGAGGTCGGGCCGGCGCCACACCTCCACGGCGCGCCCCATGGCCCAGGCGAGCGCGTCGGGCTGGAGGTGCTCGAACTTGAAGCCGTCTCCGCCTGCAAGCGACGCGTCCGTCACCGTGTCGTCCAGCCCACCGGTGGCACGGACGATGGGCACCGTCCCGTAGCGGAGCGAGTACATCTGGTTGAGACCGCACGGCTCATACCGCGACGGCATGAGGAAGAAGTCGCCGCCTGCCTCCACCAGGTGGGACAGCGCGTTGTCGAAGCCGATGTGCACCGCCACCCGTCCCGGGAACCGTGCGGCCAGGGCGCGCAGGCCGCTCTCGTAGTGCTCGTCCCCGTTGCCGAGCAGCGCCACCTCCGCCTCCGTCGTGGAGACCAGCCACGGCACCGCGGCGAGAATGAGGTCGATGCCCTTCTGCGTCGTCAGCCGGCTCACCATCGTGAAGAGCGGCCGCCCAGAGAGCCGGTCCGGCTCGGGGAGTCCGAAGCGACGCCGCAGGGCGGCTTTGCAGACGGCCTTGCCAGAGAAGTCGAAGGCGTCGTAGCGGGCGGGCAGCAGCGGGTCCCGGGCCGGGTCCCACTCCTCCTCGTCGATGCCGTTGAGGATGCCGGTGAGGCGGTCGGCGCGGGCCTGCAAGACGCCCTCCAGCATGCAGCCGTACTCCTGCGTCTGAATCTCCTGGGCGTAGCGGGGGCTGACCGTGGTGATGGCATCGGCGCTGGTGATGCCGGCCTTCATGAAGTTGACGGTGTCGTAGAACTCGACACCGTCGGCGTGGAAGGCGCCCCAGGGCAACCCGAGGTCGTCCATCACCGACTTCGGGAAGTTGCCCTGGTAGGCCAGGTTGTGAATGGTGAAGACGGACGGGGCAGACCCCAGCGCCGTGGTGGCGAAGCGGCCCTGCAGGGCCAGCGCGGCCAGCCCGCATTGCCAGTCGTTGAGGTGGATGATGTCCGGGGCGAAGCCCATCGCTTGGGCCGCCTGCAGCGCGGCCACCGAGAAGAAGCCGAAGCGCCGATGCTCGTCCCAGGCGGTCCCGTACAGGGTCGGTCGCCGGTAGTAGCCGGGGTGGTCGATGAACCACACCTCGTGGCGCGGGCCGGCCCGCGCCACCGCCAGGCGCGCGGTCTCGACGCCGAAGGGAAAGCGGAGCCGCAGCGTCACATCCGTCGGGGCGAGGTCTCCGCGCACCGAGGCGTAGAGGGGCGTGACGACGCGCACCTCGTGTCCGTCGCGCACCAGCGCGGCCGGCAGCGACTTGGCCACGTCGCCCAGTCCACCCGTCTTGCTGAAGGGCGCCACCTCGGAGGCCAGGAAGAGGATGCGCACGAGAGGTGTGGAAGTCGCCCGAGCGGAGGCCCGGCGTCAACCCCTCTTCGTCTAAGGTGCGGGGCCCAACGTGCAGATGAGCGCCTCCATCACCGAAGTCATCGACCTGTCCGCCGTCCTTGCCTCCGGCCTGAGCGGCGCCCTCTTGGCCAGCCAGAAGCGCTTTGATGTCGGGGGCCTCGCCTTCCTCACCCTGGTGGCGGGCCTCGGCGGGGGCCTCTTGCGCGACGTGCTCTTGCAGCGGGGGCTGCCGGTGGCGCTGGCCAACCCCAGCTACCTGCTCATCGTCATCGCCGCGGCCGTCATCGGCTACTTCTTCGAGCGGCACGTGCGACGGGTGCTTCCAGCCTTGGTGGTGGTAGACGCCGCGGGCCTCGGCCTGTACGCCGTCATCGGCTGCATCCGGGCCTCCCAGGCCGGCCTCAGCCCCCTCCCCACGGTGCTGGTGGGCGTCATCACGGCGGTGGGCGGCGGCATCCTCCGGGACGTCCTCGCCGGGGATGCGCCGGTCATCTTTCAGCGCGAGGTCTACGCCACGGCCGCCCTGTTGGGCAGCGTCCTGTACGTCGGCCTAGGCCGGGTGGGCGTGGGGCCGGAGGTGGCCGGCGCCATGGGCTTCACCGCCGCCACTGGGCTGCGCCTGGTGTCCGTGTGGCGAGGGTGGAACATCCCCCGGCTGGGCGGCGCATCCTGAAGGCCGCTGACGCTATGGTTGCCGCCGCCATGAACGACCCATTTGCCCGCTTCGCCGCCTGGTATGACGAAGCGGTGAAGGCCATCGCCGTGGACCCCAACGCCATGGTGCTGTCCACGGTGGGCCGAGACGGCCGTCCCAGCGCCCGGGTGGTGCTGCTGAAGGGCTTCGACGCGCAGGGCTTCGTCTTCTACACCAACCTCGACTCCCGCAAAGGCCACGAGCTGGCCGCGCAACCGGCGGCCGCGCTCACCTTCCACTTCAGCCCCTTGGGCCGCCAGGTGCGCGTGGAGGGCCTGGCGCACCAGGTGTCGGCAGAGGAGGCGGACAGCTACTTCGCCACGCGCCCGCGGGGCAGCCAGGTGGGGGCGTGGGCCTCCTCGCAGAGCGCGCCCTTGCCCAGCCGCGCCACGCTGGAGGCCCGGGTGGCCGAGGTGGAGGCGCGGTACCAGGGACAGCCCATCCCCCGCCCGCCCCATTGGGGGGGCTACCGCCTCGTCCCGGACCACATGGAATTCTGGGTCGGGCGCGACAACCGCCTACACGAGCGAGACCTCTTCAGCCGAAAGGGGCCCGACGCCCCCTGGACGCTTCAACAGCTGTACCCCTGACGAGGCAAGACAGCCCATGGCGCAGCAGCAGCCGACGGTGGTGGTGGGCGGAGGCATCTCCGGCCTGTCGCTGGCGCTCTTTCTCCACCGCGCCGAGGTGCCGGTGACGCTGCTCGAGGCAGCTGGTACCCCCGGGGGGAGCGCCCGGACACTGGAGCGCGACGGCTTCCTCCTCGAGACGGGCCCCAATAGCCTGCTCGACCGGGACGGGGCGGTGGCGGCCCTGGCCACTTCCTTGGGCATTGCGCTGCGGCCGGCGGCTGCCAGCGCCA
Organism: uncultured delta proteobacterium; assembly: GCA_963760425.1. Lineage (GTDB taxonomy): Bacteria > Myxococcota > Myxococcia > Myxococcales > Myxococcaceae > JADGRA01. The sequence continues at coordinate 24,454 of CAVXCY010000006.1, forward strand.
GCCGACGTTCCCTCGTGCTGGGGGGCCGGCTTCGCGAGCTGCCGACGGCGCCGGCGGCCATGTTCACCTCGGACGTGCTTCCCTGGGGCGCCAAGCTGCGGCTGCTGCTGGAACCCTTCAGCCGGCGCGGCCCGGCGGATGTCGACGAGTCGCTCGGCAGCTTCGCCCGCCGGCACATCGGCCGCACCCTCGCCGCCACCATGGTGGACGCGCTGCAGACGGGCATCTGGGCCGGGGACATGGAACGCCTCAGCGCCGCGTCGGCCTTTCCCCGGCTGGTGGCGCTGGAGCGGGGCTACCGGAGCCTGGTGCTGGGGGCCATCCGCAGCCGCCGCGGGGTGGGGGCGGGGATGGGCCGGGTGCAGCTGTCCTCCATGGAAGGCGGCCTGGGCGCCCTCTCCAAGGCGGCCGCCACCGCCCTGGGCAGCCGCGTCCGTCTCAACTCGCCTGCCCTGGCGCTCGAGCGGCGGGGGGACGGCTGGTCCGTGGTGACTCCGTCGGGGACGGTCGAGGCACCACGGGTGGTGCTGACACTGCCGCCCACCGAGGCGGCTGGCCTGTTGGGCCCCCTGGACGCCGCGCTGGCGGAGGCACTGGCCGCCATCCCGACGGTGCCGGTGGCCGTGGTGCACCTGGGGTACCGCCCGGCGCTGGAGCCGGAACCGGTGGGCTTCGGCTTCCTCGTCCCGCCCCGGGAGAGGCGCGACATCCTCGGCGCGCTCTACGTCTCCTCGGCCTTTCCCTTCCGCGCCCCCGGGGGGGGCACGCTGCTTACCGTCCTGCTGGGCGGGGCCCACCGGCCGGAGCTTCTGGCGCGCGACGACGAGGGGCTGGTGCAAACCGCCCGCGGGGAGCTGTCGGCGCTGCTGAGCATCACAAGAGCGCCCACCCTGACGCAGGTCATCCGCTGGCCGCGGGCCATTCCCCAGTACAACGTCGGCCATGCCCAACGGGTGGCGAGTATTTTCGCCCAGGCCAGCCGCTGGCCCGGGTTGTGGCTGGGCGGCAACGCCTACCGGGGGGCCGGGTTGGCCGACTGCGTGCGCTCGGCCGGGGAACTGGGGCGGCAGATGCTGGGCGGCAGCGCCCCGTGAGGCGGGCCGAAGTCAAGGCGGCACGCGGCACAAGGCTGCTACAGGGCCGTCCCGGCCTTGCGTCCCACCGGTGGACTGAGGCATGGCGGAGCTAGCAATGGAGCCAGTCTCGGCACATACCAGCTGGAAGGAGGCCGGCCGCGAGCTCGTCGCCGAGGCACTCGACCCCACCAACTGGGTGGGCGTCTCTCCCGGCGAGGCGCTCTCGGCGCGGCCCGTCAACCTGCAGCGGCGCGTCGGCGCCACCCGGGTGGTGGCCTCGGTGGACGTGAGCGAGCGCCTCGGCCTTCTGCTGCACGTGGCCTTCCGGGGCCCGTCGCTCGACCCGATGGGCGCAGCGGCCCTGCTGGCGGCCTTCCTGGACGGCTCTCGACCACTGCTGCTGTCGGCACGCTGGCAGGTGGAGGTGGACGCCCGCGGCTGGGTCCACTTCGTCAGGCCGTACCGGCCACTGCTGCGGGCATAAGGAGCTGCGGCCGCAGCGCCCGTGCGCCCGACAGCTGGCCGTCGGCCGTCTCCAGCACCCAGTAGCCTTCGTCGCCAGCCTCGGTGGAGGAGCCGGCGCCGAAAATGTGCGGGCGGCTGGCCGTCGCCGGGTGGTGGAAACGGTGGTGGATGTGCCCGTGCAGCACCGCGAAGCGCGGGCCGGGCAGGAGCGCCAGCAGCTGCTCGGCGTCCACCAGCCCGTGCGACAGCCGGTCCGGCTGTCCGTTGGCCTTGAAGGGTGCATGGTGCACGGCCACCAGCACCGCCCGGCCAGCCAGACGCGGGTGTGCCAAAAGCTGCTGCAGCGCCTGCAGCTGCGCCGGGCCGATGACGCCGAAGGACATGCCCGGAAAGCGGGGCACGCGCGCCGAGCACAGCCCCACCACCGCGTCCCGCTCGCCGAGTAGCCGCACCACCGGAAAGCCGTCCTCCACGGCCAGCTCCGGAATGTCCGAGGACAGAAGCTGGCCGAAGCTGCGCTCGAAGCGCCGGCTGGCCAGCGCCCCGGGGGTGTAGCGGTCGTGGTTTCCGGGGATGACGGTGGCCCGGGCAGGGCTTTCCACCCACGGGGCGAGGGCCGCCCGGGCGCGGGTGAATTCCTCCGGCATGGAGTAGGCGGTGAGGTCCCCGGAGACGATGAGGTGGTCCACGCCCAGTCCCTCGGCATCCCGGGCCATGCGCCGCAGCGTCTCCTCGGCATGCGCGAAGCGCCGCGCCCGGCCCCCCAGCTGCAGCTCGGCCATGGCAATCCACCGCCGCCAGCCCAGCCGAAGCAGCTGCCGACGGGCGTAATCGTCGGTGACGTGGACGTCGGAGCAGTGGAGGTACCGCATGGGGCTTCCCTTTAACCTCCTCGGACCGGCACCGGCGAGCAGTACTCTTGCCCACCCCGTTCGCCCATGCGCTCCCCCCACACCGGCCGCTTCGCCCCCAGCCCCACCGGACCCTTGCACCTCGGCAATGCCTGGGCGGCGCTGCTGGGCTGGCTGTGGGCCAGAAGCGAAGGCGGCCAGTTTGCCTTGCGGATTGAGGACCTGGACGCCGCGCGGTGCCGTGCGGCGTGGGTGGACTTGCTGCGCCGGGACCTGGACTGGCTTGGCCTCAGCTTCGACGGCCCCGTCGTCTTCCAAAGCCAGCGGGGCGAGGCCTACCAACAGGCCCTCGAGCAACTGGCCTCGCAGGGACGCGTCTACGCCTGCTTCTGCACCCGGGCCGAGGTGGCCCGGGCAGCCACCGCGCCGCACGGCGCGGCGGACGACGGGCCGGTGTACCCACGCACCTGTTCTGGCCTGGAGGCCGCCGACGTCCGTCTCCGCAGCCGCACCAGGACGCCGGCGCTCCGCTTTCGCGTCGCCCCGGGCACGGTGCGCTTCGTCGACGCCGTGCACGGCCCCATCGTGCAGGACGTCGAGGCGACGGTGGGCGACTTCGTCGTCCGCCGCAACGACGGCGTCCCCAGCTACCAGCTGGCCGTCGTCGTGGATGACGCTGCCCTCGGCGTCACCCACGTGCTGCGGGGCGATGACTTGCTCGGCTCGGCACCCCGCCAAATCCAGCTGCAGCGGGCCCTCGGCTTCCCCCTGCCGACGTACGCCCATGTGCCCCTGCTTCTGGGGCCGGACGGCAAGCGGCTGGCCAAGCGCGCTGGACCGCCCACCCTGACCGAAATGCGCGAGGCGCGTCTGCCGCCGGAGCGCCTGGTGGGACTGCTGGGCGGTTGGGCCGGACTGTCTGACGGGCGGCCCCTGCCGGCGGCGGCGCTGGTAGCGCATTTTTCGCTGGCCCGACTCGGCCGCTCCCCGTTGCGGGTGGACGGCAGGCAGGTGCGCACCACGCTGGAGCGGCTGCGGTAGGCCCCTGGAGTTTAGGAAGCCCCGTTGCCCGCCATCCGCTGGCGGCGTGCCGGGCCCCGGGCTAGAGCTCTGCCCTCGGACATGTCCACCTCCCGCCTTTTGCGGAGGCCCGCGGTGGCGGGTCTCGTGCTGCGCGTCGCCACCTCCGCCGACTGGCTTCCTGGTGCCCTGGCCGCCTTGGATGCGGTGCTGGTGGACCACGCGCACTGCGAGAAGAAGGCCGCCGCGAATGCCCTCTCCTTGCTGCAGGCCTACCCGGAGGTGCCCGGGCTGCCCGCGCAGATGGCCCGCCTGGCGCGCGAGGAGGCTGCGCACCTGGCCCAGGTGCTGCAGTGGCTGGAGCGCCGGGGGCTGGCGCTGGGACGGGACCCGGGCGACCCGTACGCCCAAGGGCTGCAAGCGCTGGTGCGGACGTCGTCCAAGGAGCGGCAACTGGACCGCCTGCTGGTGGCCGCGCTCATCGAGGCGCGCAGCTGCGAGCGCCTGGGCCTGTTGGCCTCCGGCCTTCCTGCCGGCGAGCTCCAGGCGTTTTACGCCCGGCTGGCCCAGAGCGAAGACGGGCACCAGCGCCTGTTTCTCCGGCTGGCCGAGCGCGTGCACGGGCCGGCCGCCCACCAGCGTCTGGAGGGACTGCTGCAGGCGGAGGCCGCGTTGCTGCGCCGACTGCCGGTGCGCGCGGCCATCCACTAGGACGGCGCCCTCGGCTTCCCCCAGCGAAACGTCAGTCGCCGGTGTCCACCTCGAGGCGAAGCACGTCCCCTTGGAAAAACCACAGGCGCGCGCGGCTGCCGCTGAAGCGCCGGACGGCCGGCCAGCGGCAGGCGTGCCGGGCGGGCAGGAAGGCGTCGCGGGCCCGCTGAAGGGACAGCGGCCCGACGCGGAAGACCGCGTCCGAGGCGGTGGGCACCACCAACGTGCCCTCGATGAAGTCGGCCGTCCCGTTGCGCAGGCGCTCGACGCCGGCCCGCCAGGCCCCCAGTCCTCCGGCCGTCCACCACACCGCCGCCAGAAACAGTGCCACCGCCGCGGCCAATAGCCGCGCACGGGCACGGTGGCGCGCGGCCGTCAGCCGCCGGCGTGCCCACACCAGCACGGCGGCGACGGCCAGGGCGGCGAGTCCCGGGCCCACCACCCAGGGCACATCCAGGGCCCCCACGTCCCACACCACGGAAAACGCTTGGGGTTGCACGGGCCGTCGGGCCTTCTCTACACGCGGGGGGTGGAGCCGGTGGGCGTTCGCCGCTGCGGCATCACCTCTGCCCAGATGCGCGTCTCCCGCGTCTCCTTTAGCCACACCAGGCCGATGAGGCCGGAGGTGGCGGCCACGGCGATGGGGAACCAGAGGCCGGCGTACATGTTGCCGGTACTCTTCACCAAAAGCCCGGCGAAGAAGGTGACGCCACCGCCGAACCAGCCGTTGCCCACGTGGTAGGGCAGCGATGCGGCCGTGTAGCGCACGCGGCCCGGGAACTGTTCTACCAGGAAGGCGGCCATCGGGCCGTAGACGAGGGTGACGAGGAGGACTTGCAAAAACACCAGGAAGCACAGCAGCACCACGTTGAGCGGGTTGGCCGCCACCGCCATCGCCTTGTAGAGGGGCAGGAAGAGGCAGGCGGCGAGGAGGTTTCCTCCCACAATCAGCTTCTTGCGCCCGATGAGGTCGGACAGCTGCCCGGAGATGATGAAGAAGGGCATCGCGCACAGAAGCGCGATGGCCACCACCTCGCTGGCGATGGTGGACGGGACGTGGAGCCGGTCCTGCATCCAGAAGAAGGTGTAGAACTGGGCCGTGTACCAGACCACCCCCTGCCCGGCGGTGGCGCCGAAGAGGGCCACCAGCATGGCACGGCCATTGGGGCGGTTGAGGCTCTCCATCACCGGGTCGCGCGATAGCCGCCGCTCGGCCTTCAGCCGCTCCCAAAGCGGTGACTCCTTCAGGCGCAGCCGCACGTACAGGGAGACGCCGAGCAGGAACAGCGAGGCCACCCAGGCAAACCGCCAGCCCCAGGCCTTGTAGGCGGCCTCCCCCATCCCGCTCTTGATGCCGAGCAGGACGACCAGGGTGAGAAAGAAGCCCAAGGTGGCGGTCAGCTGGACAAAGCTGGTGTAGAAGCCGCGCTCGGCGTCCGGGACGTTTTCGGCGACAAAGGTGGCCGCGCCGCCGTACTCCCCGCCCAGGGCAAAACCCTGCAGCACCCGGAAGAAGACCAGCAGCATGGGCGCCGCGACGCCAATCTGGTCGTAGGTGGGCAGAAAGCCGATGCCGACGGTGGCCCCGCCCATCAAGAGGAGGGTGGAGAAGAAGGCGCGCTTTCGCCCATAGAGGTCGCCGAGTCGCCCGAAGAAGAGGGCGCCCAGCGGCCGGGCGGCGAAGCCGGTGAAGTAGACCGCCAGCATCTGCAGCATGGGGTCGGCGCCAAGGCCCTTGGCAAAGAATTGGTCCTTCAGCACCAGCCCGAGCGAGCTGTAGAGGTAGAAGTCGTACCACTCGATGGTGGTCCCGGTGACGACTGCGAAGATGAGGGCGTTCCGTTCGCTCCTGTTTCGCGTGTAGGGAATGGTGGCGGCAGCCGGCACGGGAGTCGGGATGGCCATCAGCCCGGCATGCTACGCCAACCCTCCGCCGTCAGGGCCGCAGCCCATGCTGTCGCCCCGAGGAGCTCCAATTGACTGACATGCCCGCCCCCCGGGACACTCGGGGTGCCGTCCATCCCCGCTGGGGAGAGCCTGACATGGTCGGAAATTTTCCCGACGTCTCCTTCCCGGACCTCATCCAGTTCTACTGCATGAGCAAGAAGACGGTGGCCATCCGCGTGTCCACCCCGGACCTTCCCGAGGGGCGCGGGGAATTCTTCGTGGCCGACGGGGAGCTGTTGGACGCGCGTTTCGGCGAGCGGGTAGGCGTGGAGGCCCTCTACCGGGCGCTCCACATCCGCCGCGGCTCCTTCGAGGTGGAAGTCGATGTGCGGCCTCCCATGCGCCGTATCCACGTTCCCCTGAATGAGGTGCTGCTACAGGGCATGCAGGCCCTGGACGAGGGGGGCGCCGGCATCGCCGCCCGGGCCAGCGTCGGGCGGGACGAGGTGCTGCCGGTGCAGGCCCCATCGGCTCGGCTCTGCCCGGACTGCGGCACCTGGCACACCGAGGACGCCTTCTGCCCGGAGCCGGCCACCCAGCCGGGGCACACCGCCTCGGTTGGGGCGCCGGCCCGCGAGCCCCTCCTCACCCCGCTCGAGGAAGCCGAGGCCGAGGCCACCGCCGACTCCAAGCGCAAGCTCACCGGACTGGCCATTCTCGGCGGAATCCCTCTCATCGGCATCGCCGCCCTCGTCCTCCTCTTCCTCCTCAAGCCCAAGGACACCGCGCCGAACGTCCCCGAAGCCCCGGTGGCCGCGCCGACGACCGCCGCCGCGCCGGCGCCGGTGCCAGCGCCCACCCCGGTGCTGTCATCCGTCCAGGGAGTGACGGCGGACAGCGTCGTCTTCGGGCTGGCCGCCCCCTTCAGCGGCCCCTCCAAGGAGCTCGGCCGGCAGATGCGCGTTGGCCTCGAGGCCGCCTTCGGCCAGGCCAACGACGCGGGCGGCGTCCACGGCCGGAAGCTGTCGGTGGTGCCGGAGGACGATGGCCTCGACCCGGCGCGGACGCCCTCGGCGCTGCGCGCCCTCTGGGAAAAGCGCAAGGTCTTTGCCCTGGTGGGCAACGTCGGCGCAGCCAATGCCATGGCCTCGGTGCCCTTCGTGCTCGAACGTCGGACCGTGCTGCTCGGCGCCTTCAGCGGCGCGCAGGTGCTGCGGCGCGACCCGCCGGACCGCTACGTCTTCAACCTGCGCGCCAGCGATGCCGAGGAGGCGGTGGCGGTGGTGCGCTTCCTCATCCGCCGCGGCATCCGCCCCGAGCAACTGGCCCTCTTCGGAGAGGAGGGGCCCGCCAGCGAGGCCGCCTACCAGGGCGTGCTGAAGCTGCTGCGCCGGGACTACAAGTTGCCGGCCCTCTTCCGCGTGGGCTACCCGCGAAACACCCTCGACATCGAGGACGCCGTCCAACGCATTCGGCTGCACGTGCCCCAAATCCGTGCCGTGGTGATGGTGGCCAGCTACCGGGCCGCGGCCCGCTTCATCGCCCGGATGCGGACGTTCTCCCCCAGCATCAGCCTCGCCTCCGTCTCCAGTGTCGGCGCCACCGCGCTGGCCGAGGAGCTGCAGCAGCTGTCCCCCGCCCAAGGGGAGGGGGTCATCGTCACCCAGGTGGTCCCGCCGGTGGATTCTGGGGCGAGCGCGGTGCTGGGCTACAAGAAGCAGCTGGAGAAGACGGCTCCTGACGAGCGCCCGGATGCCGTCTCCTTCGAGGGGTACCTCGTCGGCCGTCTTCTGGTGGAGGGCCTGCAGCGGGCCGGCCGCGAGCTGGACGCCGAGAAGCTGGTGGACGCCCTGGAATCCATCCGGGACCTGGACCTCGGCACCGGCGGCAAGCTGTCCTTCGGTCCGTCCGAGCACCAGGGCAGTCACCGGGTCTGGGGCACCCTCCTCGACGCGCGCGGCCGTTACCAGGTGTTCGACCTCGAGTAACCCCCGCGTCGCTCGATGCGGCGCGTCACTCTCAACGCTTGCTGATGGGTGGGATGAGCGCTCAAAGTCACGCGCTCAGAACGGGTTGTCGCACGTCGCGCAGACGGCTATGGCGGTGCTCGTGAAAGCGGACACGAGGCAAGAAATGGCAAAGCAAGAGACGGCCGAAGCAACGGCACCCACCCGCAATCCAGCCCTGCTCAGCTGGGTGCGAGACATGGCAGCGCTGTGCAAGCCGGACCGCGTGGTGTGGTGCGACGGCTCCGAGGAGGAGCGCGTCCGGCTCACCGAGTACGCGGTGGAGACGGGCGTGCTCATCCCGCTCAACCAGAAGAAGCGCCCCGGCTGCTACCTGCACCGCAGCAATCCCAACGACGTGGCGCGGGTCGAGCACCTGACCTTCATCTGCACGCCCAGCAAGGACGAGGCCGGCCCCACCAACAACTGGATGGAGCCGGGCGAGGCGTACAGCAAGCTGACCAAGCTGTTTGACGGTTCGATGAAGGACCGCACCCTGTACGTGGTGCCCTACGTGATGGGGCCGGTCGGCTCGCCGCTGGCCAAGGTGGGCATTGAACTGACCGACAGCGTCTACGTGGCGCTCAACATGCGCATCATGACGCGCATGGGGAAGCAGGCCCTCGAGCTGCTCGGCAACCACTCGGACTTCAACCGGGGCCTGCACTGCACCGGCGACGTCAATCCCGACCGTCGCTACATCTGCCACTTCCCGCAGGACAACACCATTTGGAGTTACGGGTCGGGCTACGGCGGCAACGCATTGCTGGGCAAGAAATGCCTGGCGCTGCGCATCGGCAGCTACCTGGGCCGGACGGAAGGCTGGCTGGCCGAGCACATGCTCATCCTCGGGGTGGAGAGTCCCGACGGGCAGACCACCTACGTGGCCGGTGCCTTCCCCTCCGCGTGCGGGAAGACCAACTTCGCCATGCTCATCCCGCCCAAGCGCTTCGCCGGCTGGAAGGTGTGGACGGTAGGCGACGACATCGCCTGGATGCGGGTGGGCAGGGACGGCCGGCTGTGGGCGGTCAACCCGGAGAACGGCTACTTCGGCGTGGCGCCGGGCACCAACTTCGCCAGCAACCCCAACGCCATGACCACCATCGCCAAGGACACCATCTTCACCAACGTGGCCCTGACGAAGGACGGCGACGTGTGGTGGGAAGGCATGGACGGACCGGTCCCCGAGGAGCTCATCGACTGGCAGGGCCGCCCCTGGAAGAAGGGGAGCCCGGAGAAGGCCGCCCACCCCAACAGCCGCTTCACGGCGCCGATGACGAACAACCCGGTGCTGTCCCGGGCGGTGAACGACCCGGACGGCGTTCCCATCTCGGCCATCATCTTCGGCGGCCGGCGGGCCACCACCGTCCCGCTGGTGCTGCAGAGCTTCAACTGGGGACACGGTGTCTTTCTGGGCGCGACGCTCGGCTCGGAGACGACGGCCGCCGCCACCGGCAAGGTGGGCGTGGTGCGGCGGGACCCGATGGCCATGCTTCCCTTCTGCGGCTACAACATGGGCCAGTACCTGCAGCACTGGCTGCAGATGCAGACGAAAATTCCCTACCCGCCGAAGATTTTTCAGGTCAACTGGTTCCGCAAGAACAAGGACGGCAAGTTCCTCTGGCCGGGCTTCGGCGAGAACATGCGCGTCCTGAAGTGGATTGTGGACCGCTCCCACGTCCGCGTGGGCGGTCAGGAAACGCTGCTCGGCTGGGTGCCCAAGGCCGGGGACCTGGACCTCTCCGGGCTGGACATCCCCTCGGAGTTGGTGGACGAGGCGACCACCATCAGCACCCAGGAGTGGAAAGAGGAGCTGCAGAGCCAAGGCGAGTTCTTCGAATTGCTGGGCAAGCATGCGCCCGAGGCCCTGCAGCTGCAGCGCAAGCTGCTGCTGGCGCGGCTGTCCTGACGTCGCGCCGTTGTCCTTCCTCCTCTGCGGCCAGGTTTTCTGTGTCCCACTCCCTCGGTCGAAGCGCTCTGCTCGCGCTGGCCTGGGGCTGCGCCCACCCCGCGCCGCCGCCCCCCGCCCCGCCGCCGGTGCGCGTCTCGGGGCCCGAGGCCGAACTGCAGCGGCGCTACGGCGGGGCCTACGTCTATGCGGGCGGCGACGCGGAACGCCGGGCGGCCTCGGCCGCGGTGGAGCACGCCATCGCCGGCCTGTCCTTCCTGGCCAAGCCCATCGCGCGGTCCAGCCTGAAGCAGCGGGCTGAGGTCCGCGACGCCTACCGCTTGGCCTTCGACGGCCTGGGCAACGTCACCATCTCCAGCCCGGGCTTCCCGGTGGAAGCCGGCCCACTCGACGGGCGGCCGGTGGCGCAGGAAAACAAGTACGGCGACAAAAGTCAGGTGACCTGGCGCTTCGTCGAAGGTGTGCTGGTGCAGAAAGGCCGCAGCGACGACGGCGGCGGAGAGACGGATTTCCGGCTGGCGGACGACGACGCCACCCTCCTCGTTCACCGGGTGATGCAGAGCACGCAGCTCTCAGCGCCGGTCGACTTCACCCTCACCTACAGGCGCAAATGAACAGGTCCTTCCTGTCGAGTGTCCATGGACTTCTCTGCGGCGGCGCCCTCCTCGCCGCGGCGCCGGTCGGGGCCAGCCCCCTGGACGGCGGGGAACTTCCCCAACGCTACGCCGGGGAGTACCGCTTCGTCGGTGGGACGAAAGAGCGCGAAAGCATCCCTGCGGCGGTGGAACGCAGTGTGGACGGGATGTTCTTCATTTCCCGCGGCATCGCCTACGACCGGTTGCTGCGCGTCTGCGAAATCTGCAGCAGCTACCGCCTGAGCTTCACCGACGCCCAGGTCACGGTAGGCGGGCCCTGCCAGCTGTCCGACGTCAGCCCGGCGGACGGGGGCGAGGTGGACCACCGCACCAAGTCCGGGGACACCAGCAAGCTCAGCCAGCGCTTCGTCGAGGGCACGCTGGTGCAATACTTTCGCGGGGAGGAGGGCGCGCGCCGGGTGGTGTGGACGCTGGCGCCCGACGGCGTGAATCTCGCCGTCCACGTCACCATCAGCAGCAAGCACCTGCCCCACGACGTCGACTACACCCTCAGCTACAAGCGCGTGACGCCGCCCGCGTCGGACACGGACGCCGGACCGCACTGAGGGGGGCCGACCAGCCGGCGCTGCTTGAAAAGTCCGCCGGCACAGGCCGACGGGCGCTTCGAAGGGGTTGCGCGGGCGGCGCGGGCGCCCCAAAAGGGGGCTGTGCTTCAGTCCTGGAGGCGGGCCCCGTGCGGGGGGCGGTGGCGCGCCTACGCGCTGATGGCGGGAGCGCTGCTGCTGCCACCCCCGCTGCTGGCGCAGGACGTGGTGGCGCCGGCAGCCCCGCCCGCCCAAGGCAAACTCACCAAGCCGCCCGTCCTGGAGAGTTCCACCGAGGCCGCCTACCCGGACGAGGCGCGGGCCAGCGGCCTCGAGGCGCGCGTCCTCCTCGAGGTGGACCTCTCCGCCAAGGGCGAGGTGACCCGCGCCGTCGTCCTCACCCCGGTCGGTCATGGCTTCGACGAGGCCGCGCTTGCGGCGGTGCGGCAATTCCGTTTCACGCCGGCAGAGGTGGATGGCAAGCCGGCGGCGGTGCGCATCCACTACACCTACAACTTCGTGCTGGCGGCCCCCGCCCAGCAGCTGCCCCAGCAGGGGCCGGTCAACCTGGAGGGCACGTTGCTCGAGCGGGGGACGCGTCGGCCGGTGGCGGGGGCCGAGGTGGTCCTGCCGGACCTCGGCCGCTCCACCCTGACCGACGCCAAGGGCGCCTTCGCCTTCCGCGACGTGCCCGACGGGAAGCAGAAAGTGGTGGTGGCAGCCAACGGCTACGACAGGTTCGAGACGGCCGAGACGCTTGTCCCGGCCAAGGTGACGCGCGTCACCTACTACCTGCTGCAGTCCTTCTTCACGCCCTACGAGACGGTGGTGCGGGCGGACCGCGACAAGAAGGAGGTGACCCAGTACTCGCTGACGCTGCAGGAAGTCCAGCGCATTCCGGGCACCTATGGCGATGCGCTGAAGGTGGTGCAGAACCTCCCCGGCGTGGCCCGGGCACCCTTCAACGGCGGCCTCATCGCCATCCGCGGGACCAGTCCGGAGGACTCGGGCATCTTCCTCGATGGCGAGCGGCTGCCCATCCTCTTTCACTTCGGCGGGCTGACGGCCGTCTACAACAGCGAGCTCCTGCAGTCGGTGGATTACCTACCGGGGAATTTCCCTCCCTACTACGGGGACCTCCTCGGGGGCGTGGTGGACGTGAAGAGCCGCGACCCGAAGACGGATGGGTTCCACGGCGTCGTGGAGGTCAACGTCATCGACGCCGATGCGGTCCTGGAGGCGCCCATCGGAGACCACTTCAGCTTCGCCGTCGCAGGGCGCCGTTCCTACATCGACGCCTTCTTGCCCCTCTTCACCTCCGGCGGCACCACCAGCTACAACGTCGCGCCCGTCTTCGACGACGCACAGCTGAAGTTGGTGTGGAAGCCCGACGCAAAGAACACCCTCAGCCTGGTGGGGCTGCACAGCCAGGACGCCTTCAACCTGGTCATCGGCAGCACGCCGTCGCGAAACCCAAACCTTGGCCGGACCTTCATCGACCAGACAGGTTTCAACCAGCTTCGCCTTCGGTACGCCTACGTAGACGGGCCGGTGCGCTGGGACACCATCGCCCTCTTCGGCGAGACGCACATCAACCTCGAGGTCGGCACCACCCAGGGGCTCCAGGCCAACTCCAACCCCTACGGGCTGAGGAGCACGCTGGAGGTGGCCCTGTCACCCAGTCTCACCCTGGCCGGCGTCCTGGACGCAGTGTACCAGCCGGCCGACGTGACGGTGGCCTTCCCGGAACCGCCGCAGGAGGGCCAGCCGCTGCCCGGGGGGCCGCTCCATCCCATCCTCTACGAGTCGACGCACACCTGGGCCAGCGACCTCGGCCTGTGGGTGGAGGCCCGCTGGCGCCCCTTCACCAACTGGCTGGTGCTCGCCGGCCTGCGGGTGGACCAGAGCCTCTTCAAGCTGCAGCCCAAGCCGAGCTGGACGGCGGACCCGCGGCTGGCGGTGCGCTGGACGCTGGCGCCGCCTTTGGTGCTGAAGGCGGCCATCGGCATCTACCACCAGGCGCCCAGCATCGCCGGGGGGGACACCGACCCGGTGTTCGGCAACCCGGACCTCATCAGCCAGCGCAGCGTGCAGTCCAGCCTGGGCGTGGAGTGGACCATCCGGCCGGGGCTGCTCTTCACCGTCGAGACCTTCTACAACCGGCTGTCGGACGTGGTGGCCCCCGCGCCGCCCCCGGTGAAGTTGGCCAACACCGGCATCGGCCGCATCTGGGGCTTCGAGATTTTTCTCCGGCAGGCACTCACCAACCGCCTGTTCGGGTGGCTGAGCTACAGCTTCACCAAGAGTCAGCGGCTGGACGCCCCGGGAGACCAGTGGCGGCCCTTCGAGTACGACCAGACGCACGTCCTCACCGCCATCCTCAGCTACAAGCTGGGCGCCGGCTGGGAGTTGGGCGGCCGGTTGCGCTTCGCCTCCGGAAACCCCTACACCCCCGTCGTCGGCGCAGTGAAGGACGACAACACGGATACCTTCGTTCCCATCTACGGGGCCCCCGGCTCTGGCCGCCTCCCCAACTTCCTGCAGCTGGACGTCCGGGTGGACAAGACGTGGGTCTTCAACACTTGGTCACTGGACGTGTACTTGGACGTGGAGAACGCCACCGACAGCCGGGCGGTCGAGGGCCTCACCTACAGCTTCAACTACGCCCAGCGGGTGTACTTCGTCGGCCTGCCCATCATCCCCGTCCTCGGCGTCAAGGCGGTTTTCTAAATGCGAGGCACCGCGGCTCTCGTCCTGCTGTTGCTGCTCGGTGCCACGGCCTGTGAGCCCTCGGTGGTGGACCAGAGCCAGCTGCTCACCACCCGCGTCCTGGCCATCCGGGCGGACCCGCCGGAGCTGGTGGTACCCCCGGACGGGGGGCTCCCCCCGCCCGTCCACTTCACACTGCTGACCTTCGAGCCGGATGGGGGAACGCCCTCGGTGACGCTGGCCCTGTGCACCGGCGGAAACCCCTATTCGGCCAGCGTCCAGTGCCCCGGCGCGGACGGCATCACCCTGCCCGACGACACCCTGGACGTCGCCAACCCGGAGGTGCTGGCCCTCCTCGCCACGCTGGACGGAGGGCTCCCGGACAGCGGGCTGCCATCGACGGAGCCGGGGGTGCTGCAGGTGGCCATCGGCTACTTCGCCACTTCGGGAGGGACGCTTCCCGGGGACAGCGAGCGGGGCGTCTACCGGCTCAGCGTGCGCTTCTCGGGCCGCCCCAACCACAACCCCCAGCTTCTGTCAGTCCGTGTCCCAGACGGCGGCCCGCTGGAAGGAGCCACTCTCCCGGCGGGCAAGAACGTCACCCTCACCCCGACCATCCCCACCGACGGCCCGGACCCCAGCTGGCCCAGCGTCGGCCTCGACGGCGGCATCGAGACGTACCCCAGCCTGGACGGGGGCACCCTGTACGAAAATCTCATCTACAGCTGGTACGCGACGGCGCCCTCCGTCAGCTACTTCTTCTCGCGCGAGCCGACGCCGGCGGACACGACGGAGACACCCCCCAGCCAATTCAACGGCACCGACGCCGGCCCCGTCACCTTCTACGTCATCCTCCGCGATAGCCGCGGCGGGACGGACTGGAAAATCTTCGAAAGCACCATCACCCCTTAGCGTCGACGGGGGGCTACCAGCTCGAGCGCTCCGGCACCCGCAGCACCCGCGCCAGCGTGCCGGCCAGCCGCTGCACGCCGGTGGCAAACCGGGCGGGCTCCGCCAGCAGCGACAGCACGAGGAAGCGCCCCCGAGGGAAGTCGTAGAAATGCCCCGGCTGGACGTGCACGCCCGCCTCCAGCAGCTCTAGGGCAAGGGCGGTCTCATCGGTGGACTGCGGCAGGCGGACCACGGCGAACCAGCCGCCGTCCGACGGCAGGACACTCCAGGGCGCCTCCGGCGGTCGGGCCGCCATCAGCGTCTGGCGGTTGTCCTCGACGCGGACGCCCACCCGGCGCCGCCACGGGGGGCCGAGCGCCAGAAGCCGCGGGAGGGCGCGCTGCGTCGGCTCGGCCGCGCTGAGGAAGCTGTCGGCAAGGACTTCCAAGCGGGCCAGCGCCTCGTCCCGCAGTGGCGCCGCCCCAGTGACGGCCGTCCAGGCGCACTTCAGCTGCGGGAGTCCCACCGACTTGGACAGCCCCTCCAGCGTGAAGGTGAGTGCCTCCCCCTCCAGCGCGGCGGCCGTCGAGGCGGTGCGCCCACCACGGAGGAAGTGGCCAAACACCTCATCCACCACCAACGCCCAGTCGCTCGAAGCGCACAGCGCATCCAGCGCCACCTGGGCGTCCGGGGCGAGCACCTGGCCGGTGGGGTTGGCCGGGCTCACCACCAGCACCCCGCGGGTGTTCTCGTCGGCCAGGGCCTCGAGCGCCTCGGTGTCGAAGCCGAAGCCCTCCTCCAGTTCCAGCGGGTAGGCGCGCAGCTCCACCGACGCCGCATCCGCCAGGTAGGACAGCAGGGGGTAGCCCGGCATGGGGATGAGCAGGTTGTCACCCGGGTCACAGAGGAGAGCCAGAAGGAAGGCGTAGGCCTCGCTGGTGCTGGCCGTGAGCAGCACCTGGGTGGCCGAAAGGTGGGCGCCGCGGGCGGCCAACTCGGCAACCACCGCCTCGCGGGCGGAGAGCAGCCCGAAGGGCTGGGGCGCATAACCCGTCACCCCCGGGGCGGCGAGTGCCTCCTGCACCTCGCGCTCCGGCTGGGCCAGCCCCACCTCGGTGGGGTTGGACACGGTGAGGTCGACCACGTCCACACCGCGGGCGCGCAGCGTCTCGCGGCGCAGGGCGAGAAGGTTGGGCGTCCGGTTCCAGGCGGTGCGCGCGGAAAACATTCCTGGCCCCCAGGCTAGCGCCCCCGGCGGCCGTGCGGTTGTGCAACGCTTGGGGGGTGGTGGAGAAAACGCTACGCCGCTGCCCCTGGCCGGGAGACGACCCGCTGTACCTGGCCTACCATGACAGCGAGTGGGGGGTCCCCGAGTGGGACGACCGCGCCCTCTTCGAGAAGCTAGTGCTCGACGGCTTCCAGGCGGGCCTGTCGTGGCTCACCATCCTGCGCAAGCGCCAGAATTTCCGGAAGGCCTTCGAGGGCTTTCACCCCGAAGACATCGCCCGTTGGCGGCCGGCGCGGCTGCGGGCGCTGATGGCCAATCCGGGCATCGTCCGCAACCGCGCCAAGCTTGAGGGCAGCATCCGGAATGCCCGCGGCTACCTGGCGCTGCAGGAGCGGCATGGCAGCTTCGCCCGCTTCCTGTGGGGCTTCGTCGGGGGCGAGCCGAAGGTGAACCACCGCCGGTCGGTCCGCCAGCTCCCCGCGGAGACGGCGGAGAGCCGCGCCATGTCCTCGGCCCTGCGCCAGGAGGGCTTCACCTTCGTCGGGCCGACCATCTGCTACGCCTTCATGCAGGCCACGGGGATGGTGGATGACCACCTGGTGCACTGCTTCCGGCACAGCGACCGTCAGGGTGGCTATTAGGTCAGAAGCCGGTCTGCAGCATGGTCTGGACGACGCGGCGGATGAGCTCGCGGCGGATTTCCTTGCGGCAGTAGTCCACCGCTGGCAGCGGTGGTTTGGGCAGGTGCTTGGGCCGACTCCGGGCGGCGGTGCGCACCACCATCTCCACCTTGGATTGCTCGATGTGGAAGAGCCGCTGTCCGTCCTTCCGGAGGAAGTAGGAGAGCCCGCGGGCGTCGAGCAGCTTGAAGAAGAACCGCCTGGCGTCGGCGACGAGCGTGAGGTCGATGACGTCTGCCATGTACGAATGTTCATCGCGTGGATCGCCGAGGGCGTCCAATTCCCGCTCGAGGGTACGCGGCGCGCCCGCGCTACACCCACATAGCGGCGGTGATTTCGCGCTGAAGAATAGTTGCGCCCGCGCCGGCTGGAGGGTCACCCGTGGGGGGTGGGCCTCATCCCACCAGGGAGCGAAGCTGCTGGCGGAAGGCTGTCCGACGTCCGCCAGCGTCCGGGATGAAGGGGACCGGGCCCAGTACCTCTACCGCCTCCCGGCGCTCCAGCCAGCGGCGGTTGTCGGCGACGCTCGTGTCCCGCGCTGCCGACGTGCGCACCAGCACCACCGCCCGGACGCGGAGGTGCCGGGCGCGCAGCGCGAGGAGGGACAGCCCGGTGTGGTTCAGCGTGCCGAGGCCGGCGCGGGCCACCAGCACCACCGGCAGGCGCATCGCCGCGATGAGGTCAATCACCTGGTGGTGCCGGTCCAGGGGCACGAGGAGGCCCCCGGCCCCCTCCACCACCAGGGCCCGCCCCTGGAACGCCCGGAACGCCTTCAGCGTCTCTGCCCAGGAGGGGTTGAGACCGAGTCGTTCTGCGGCGATGCCCGGCGCAAGGGATGCGCGAAAGCGGTGCAACGAGATTTTGTCCAGCGCGTCCTCGCTCCGGGCGGCAGCGCGCAGGGCGAGGGCGTCCGCCGGGCGCTCCACGTCGGTGCACCCGCTTTCGTAGGGCTTGAGGACTCCCGGGGCGAGGCCCGCATCGGCCATCAGCGACAGCAGCGCCGCAGCGACTTCCGTCTTCCCGACGCCGGTGTCCGTCCCGGTGACGAAATAGCGCGGGAGGTCCCTCACCGGCCCGTCACCTCGGAAATAGCCGCGTAGACGGCGTCACCGAGAAGGGCCGCCTCCTCTTCGGTGAGGGAAAGGGGTGGCATGAGCACCACCACCGGACCGAGCGGCCGCAGCAGCACGCCGTGCCGGCGCGCAGCGAGGCAGACCCGGTGGCCGATGCGCTCGGCCACCGGGTAACTGGCCTTGGTGCGCCGGTCCTGCACCAACTCAATGCCCACCATGGCGCCTCGCTGCCGCACCTCTCCTACGTGGGGCAGCTCGGCCACCCGGGCCAGCTTCGGCGCGAGCGCAGCCAGCGTCCGCTGCAGGCGCTCCAGCACCTGCTCCGTCTCGAACAGACGCAAGCTGGCCAGGGCGACGGCGCAGGCGAGGGGGTTTCCGCTGAAGGTGTGCCCGTGGAAGAAAGTGCGCTGGCTGGCGACGTCCCCCAGGAAGGCCTGGTGCACCCACTCGGTGGTGAGCGTCGCGGCGAGCGGCAGGTAGCCGCCGCTCAACCCCTTGGCCAAGCAGAGAAAGTCCGGCCGCACCCGCTCCTGCTCCACGGCAAACAGCGTCCCGGTGCGGCCGAAGCCGGTGGCCACCTCGTCGCAGATGAGCAGCACTTCGTGCTGCCGGCACAGCTCCGCCAGCCGGCGGAGGAAGCCCGGGGGCTGGGTGAGCATCCCTGCGGCGCCCTGCACCAGCGGCTCCACCACCAGGGCCGCCAGCTGGTGCCCCTTCTCGATGAAGAGTTGCTCGGCGGCGGCGAGACAGGCCGCGCCGCAGTCTCCCGGCCCCGTCCAGCGGTAGGCGTAGGGCGTGGGGATGCGCTCGGCTGCAAACAGCAAGCCGCGGAAGGTGCCATGGAAGAGTTCCATCCCGCCCACCGAGACGCTCCCCACCGTGTCGCCGTGGTAGGCCTCCTGCAGCGCCACGAAGCGGGCCTTCTCCGGCCGGCCACGCTGGCGCCAGCACTGGTAGGCCATCTTCAGCGCGACCTCCACCGCGGTGCTGCCGGAGTCCGAGAAGAAGACGCGCGTCAGCCCGGCCGGCGCCAGGCGCACCAGCTCCACGGCCAGCTCGATGGAGGGCACCGAGGCCAGCCCGAGCAGCGTGGTGTGAGCGACCCGGTCCAGCTGCTCCCGGAGGGCGTCGTCGAGCTCCTTCTTCCGGTGGCCGTGGACGTTGCACCACAGGGAGGAGACGCCGTCGAGGTAGCGGCGACCGAAGTCGTCGATGAGGTAGTTGCCCTCGGCGCGCTCGATGACCAGTGGCTCGTCGGCGGGCCACTCCTGCATCTGCGTGAAGGGGTGCCAGAGGTGCGTCCGGTCGAGCCGGAGCAGCCGTTCATGCCGCGACGAGGAGTCCATGGGCCTTCAAGTCCTGGAGCCCATCGAGCGCCTGCTGCAGATGGGCCGGTGTGTGCGCGGCGGACAGGGCGAAGCGGAGCCGGCTGGTGCCCGCCGGCACCGTCGGTGGACGGATGGGCTTCACCAACAGCCCCCGCGCCCGGAGGAATGCCGCCGCGGCAACGGCCCGTTGCGGCGAGCCAAGCCGCACCGCGAAAATGGCGGAGGTGGCTTGCGCGGGGTGGCCCAGCGCCCGCAGGCCACCGGCGAAGGCGTGGATGTTGCGCCACAGCCGCGCGCGCAGCTCGCCGTCATACTCGACCAAGTCCACCGCGGCCTCAGCCGCCGCGCAGGTGGACGCCGGCAGGGCCGTCGAGAAGACGAGCGAGCGGGCCCGGTTGACGAGCAGGTCGGCCACCGGCGCGCTGGTGGCAGCATAGGCGCCGAAGGCGCCGAGTGCCTTTCCCAGCGTCCCCATCCGCACGTCGACCGCGCCGGTGAGGCCCAGGGCCTCGCACACGCCCGCCCCGCGCTCGCCGTGGACACCGGTGGCGTGCGCCTCGTCCACCAGCACTGCCGCGCCGGCCCGGCGGCAGACCTCCACCATCTCGGCCAGCGGCGCGACATCGCCGTCCATGGAGAAGACGCTGTCCGTCACCACCAGCTTACGGCGCCCCGGCGTGCCTTTCAGAAGGGCGGCCAGCGCGGCGACGTCGCGGTGCGGGTACACCTGGATGTTGGCCCGGGACAGACGACAGCCGTCCACCAGGCTCGCGTGGTTGAGCGCGTCGGAGAAGACGGCGTCCGGCGGGCCCACCAAGGCGGGGACCAGTCCGAGGTTGGCGGCGTAGCCGCTGTTGAAGAGGAGCACCGCCTCGGCGTCCTCGAAGCGCCGCAGCCGCGCCTCCAGCGTCCGGTGCGCCAGGGTGTCGCCCACCACCAGCCGCGAGGCGCCGGTCCCCATCCCCCAGCGCTCCAGGGCGGAGCGGGCCGCCGCCACCACCCTGGGGTGCGCGGCGAGTCCGAGGTAGTCGTTGGAGGAGAAGTTCAGCACCGACTCGCTGCCCAGTCGGACCATCGGCCCCTGGGGCGAGGCGAGGGGCTCGAGCGTGCGCAGCAGCCCGCGGGACGCCAGCGCGGCGAGGTCCTCTTCTGCCCAGCGGCTGGCCACCCCGCTCATCGCCCGGCGTACGGTTCGAGCGGCTTCACGCCGGCCGAGGCGAGCAGGGCCATGTCGTCGGCGTATTCCGGGTTGTCGGTGGTGAGCAGCTTCTCGCCGAAGAAGAGCGAGTTGGCGCCGGCCATCATGCACAACAGCTGCGCCTCCCGGGTCATCGACAGCCGGCCAGCCGACAGCCGCACCATGGCCAGCGGCATCAGCAGACGCGCGGTGGCGATGACGCGCACCATCTCCACCGGCTCGACCGGCCGCTGGTGCTCGAGCGGCGTGCCGGGCACGGCCACCAGCGCGTTGATGGGCACCGACTCGGGATGGGTGGGCTGGTTGGCGAGGGTGAGTAGCATGCCGCAGCGGTCGTCCACCGACTCGCCCATGCCGAGGATGCCGCCGGAGCAGACGTTGATGCCGGCGGCGCGCACATGCTGGAGCGTCCGCAGGCGGTCCTCGTACGTCCGGGTGGAGATGATTTCCCCGTAGAACTCGGCCGAGGTGTCGAGGTTGTGGTTGTAGGCGGTGAGCCCGGCCTCGGCGAGGCGCTCCGCCTGGGACGCGGTGAGCATCCCCAGCGTGCAACAGGCCTCCATCCCGAGGGCTCGGACGCCCCGCACCATGTCCAGCACCTGCTCGAACTGCGGGCCGTCCTTCACCTCGCGCCAGGCAGCGCCCATGCAGAAGCGCGTCGCCCCGGCGGCGCGTGCCCGGGCCGCCGCTTCGAGGACGTCCGTCTCAGACAGCAGCTTGTCGGCCGGAACGCCGGTGTGGTGGCGAGCCGCCTGCGGACAGTAGGCACAGTCCTCCGGGCAGCCGCCCGTCTTGATGGAGAGTAGCGAGCAGAGCTGCACGCGGTGCTCTCCGAAGCTCGCGCGGTGCACTGTCTGCGCGCGGTACAGCAGCTCCAACAGCGGAAGGTCATGCAGCGCCCGGACTTCCGCGGCCGTCCAGTCATGGCGGAGGGCCACGCCTGGCGAGAGGAAGGCTGGTGCCTCAGCATGCGCGGGAAGGGACACGGCGGGGCGTCTGCCTTTCTTGTCTTGCTGGGGGAAACCACGACGCTCGACCAGCCCACCTCCCATTGTCAACCTCTCTTCGCCGACTGGTTGACGACTTATGCCCGCCGTGGGAGGGACGTGGGAAGGGTTGCCCATGACGCTCGCCACCACCGTCCTTGCCACGGCGCTTGCGACCAACCCCGGAGCCCAGCTGCGCACCGTCTACGAGGCGCGCTACGCGGACCTCCTCGCCCCTCTGCTGTCGTCGGTGGTGCGCTTTCCGACGGTGGCCGGCGACGAGGCCGCCTTCGCCGCCCAGCGGGCCTGGCTAAGCGGCGCCGGCGGGGCGCTAGGGCTGGTCGTCCGGGATGCGGGCACCTTCACCGAGGTGGAGCTTCCCGGGCCGCCCGGGGCGCCAGTGGTGGGGCTGGTGGTGCACGGGGATGTCCAGCCGGCGGACGCCCGCGAGTGGAAGGTGCCCCCCTTCGCCGGGGAAGTCCGCGACGGCGAGGTGTGGGGCCGCGGAGCCGCCGACGACAAAGGGCCGCTGGTGCAGGCACTTCTGGCCATGGCCACCCTTCGCGGCTCGGCCCTCCAGCGCACCGTCACCGTGCGACTTCTGGTGGGAAGCACCGAAGAGTCGGGTGCCAACGACGTGACCGAATACCTCAAAACGCACCAGCCACCGGACTTCAGCCTGGTGCTGGACAGCGACTTCCCGGTGGTGGTGGGCGAGAAGGCCTGGACTGCCGTGCTGGTGAGCGCGCCGGCCCGCCCCGGGCCGACGGGCGAGGCACCCTTCGAGGTCACGGGCTTCGAGGCCGGCCTAGGCACCGCCATCGTCCCGGACCGCGCCACGCTGCGGCTGCGCTGGGTGCAGGGGCCGCCCCAGTGGGAGGCCTGGCTGGCCAAGCTTGCCGCCCGCACGCCGAGCGAGGGCACGCACCTCGAGGTGACTGGCACCGGCGCCGAACGCACCCTCACCGTCCTCGGCAAGTCCGCCCACGCGGGTGTCGCACTGGCCCAGGGACGCAACGCCCTGGTGTCGCTGGCGCGCCTGGTGGACGGGCTGCTCCCGGCCTCTCCAGCCGCGGACCTGCTGTCCTTCTGTGTGCAGGCGGGGCAGGACCTCTCCGGCACCGGCCTCGGACTCCCCCGGGTACCGCCGCCGTGGAACGGTTTCGACGTCAACGTGGCGACGGTGAAGGCCGTTGAGGGCGGCGGCTGGACGCTGGCCCTCAACGTCCGCGCTCCACCGGCCCTCTACGGCCAGGCGCTGCGCAACCACCTTGAGGCGCAGGTGCGCGCCTTCGACGAGCGCACGGGCGCGCGCCTCTCCCTCACGGGCGGCTACTACGAGGACGTGCCGCTCGTCCTCGACCCAGAAGGCCGCCTGGTGCGAAGGCTGCTGGCCGCCTATGCCCGGGCCACGGGCGTCCGGGCCGAGCCGGTGACGTCGGCCGGGGGCACGTACGCCAAGCGCTTCCCGCGCTCCATCGCCTTTGGCATGTGGTTTCGGACCAAGCCTTACCCGGGGCACGCGGCGGATGAGCACGTGTCGCTGGTCGACTTGCAGACAGGAACCCGAATTCTCCTCGAGACCCTGGCCGACCTGGCCGTGGGTCCGCCGCTCCAACACCCCTTCGAGCGTTGAACCTGACGGCCGGGCGTCTCTTAGGCAACCCCGGGCCCTGGCCGGCGCCCTCAATTGAAGGGCCGCCGTCCCCCTCCACTCCCCGGGCGCCCTACTTCGGGCCGGGGGTGTTGCCCGCCACCTTCATCAAGACAGGCTGCCCCCGCAGCAGAACCAGGTGGCGACAGTGCCGCAAAAGCCGCTGGATGTCCGTCCGGCGCTCCCCCCGCGCCCGGATGACGCCGAGGTAGGCCGCGGCGTCCGCCGGCGGCTCAGGCATGGCCATCGACCCGGGCGAGGAGAGGTCCTCCCAGTCGCGCGGCCAGACGCACGCCGCCCGGTTGCTCGTCCGGTAAATCGCCAGGTGGAGGTAGTCCGCCTTGTGGGCGACAAAGGTCACGGTGAGGGGAAGGGGGCCGCTGGTGTCGCCGCAGTTGGCCGGCACGGCCACGGTTCCAGCGGCCGCCACCGTCAGCGTGCTGCCATCCAGGGTGGCCGTGACCAGGCTGTAGGTGAGGACGGCTGACCGGCAGCCCTGCACGGCGATGGACGGGCAGCGGAGCTCGCCCTGCCAAGAGGCCGAGTTGCCAGAGCCGGATGCGGACAGCGTGCCGCCGCCCTCCGGGCAGAAGTCCCCCACCTCGGCAGAGTCTCCATCCACGGCGATGGCGATTTCCCCGGAATATGAGCCACTGACGAAGCCGTTGAAGGTGAAGACGCCGTCCCAAATGCCGCCCAGGGCGGTGGGATGGCCGCTGGCAACGGGCCTAGCCTGGGGGATGGCAGCGACTCCGGCGTCCGCCGGCGCGCCCGTGGGGCGAGCGACTGCAGGTGCGGGCGTGGCCAATGCGAGGAATGGCGGGTCAATCCGGTCTTGAATCGCCAGCTCGAGGGGCACGTCGCGCTGGTAGTAATTCACCACCAAGCCCGAGGGTGCGTCCTCGCGGACGGCCGATTCGGCGGACACGTCCTGGAAATTTTCATTGAGAAACGCGTCCGAATTCTCGAAGGCGTACGAGGAGCCGTGATGGACCGCCGTTGGATTCGGTCCACCCGAGGTGAAGGTGACGACGTGACCGCCCTTCTTTTCCCCGAAGTACAGGTTGGAAGAGGTCGCCACGAGTCGCACGATGCGGATGCTGCAGTAGCCGTCGTCGATGCGTTCGCCGTAGACGCGGTAGCCGATGACGTCGGCTGGCTTGGGGGCGCTGGTCGCAATCGGGGCCAGCGGGCCATCCTCCGACCGCGGAGCCGGTGTCTCCACGTGAACCCAATTCGTCGCCAGCTCGTCTCCGGACCGCTGCACCTTCCACCCCTTTTCGACGAGGAGTGCCTGTGCTTGCTGAAGGACGTCGTCGAGTGGGTGGGCGTAGAGGTGGCTTGGGGCGATGGCCTCCGGGTGCGCGGCTGTTGTCGCTGTTTGCGTCACACACCCAGCCAGCAGCAAGACCCCCGCGGTCCAAGCCCTGAGGTGTGTGAGCGGAACCATTTCCAACCCCGAACGGCCTACCACTGTAGGGGGCCCGCCCTGCGCCTGCCAAGCCGGGGCAAGCGTGCAAAACCGGGCCACACCGGCGCTCCTTCAATCGCAGTGCAGCTTGGTCTGGGCGTTGAGTTCCCGGCCCCAGTTGAGGCACGTGCGGGCGCCCGTCTTGCTCCCCTCGAATTGCCGGCAGGGCTTCACGCGGTAGCGCAACAGCACCGGCCGACCCTGCACGCCCTGCACGTCCATGGCCGGCGGACTCCCCGCCTGGGCGGTGCGGACAAAGGCGCCGGCCGGGCCGGAAAAGGTGCCGGCAAAGCTCCATGCGACCCCGCCGGTGGTTCCACGAAACACCCACGCCGGGGCGACGTGCTGGACGGTGTCGACTTGGGGATTCGTCGGCCAGGGGAATTCCTGCCAGCTGTAGCGACTCTCCGGGTCCAACGTCCCGTCCGCGTGCAGGGCCACCATGGGCATGGGCGGCACCCCAATGCTTGTCCCGTCGAAGTAGCAGAGCTCGGGGCCGCGGCGGCAGCAGGCGAGGAACGACAGCAGCAGCGCCACCCGTTGGAGGCGAAGGGAGAAAGTCACGTCAAATCCGAGGCTAGCTGAGATTTGGGGGGGACGGCCCCACCCGCGCCCAACGGGCGCCTCGGCTAAGATTCTGAAGGCTCGCGTCCCCAGATGAGGAGACTGGCATGTCGTTGCTCGGCCTTGCCTGTTGGACGTCCGTGCTGCTCCTGGGCCAGGCGCCCGCCCGAGGGGTGCCCCCGCCTGCCCTGCTCGACACCCTCGGCAGTTACCACCGGCCCATTTCCTCGCACTCGCCCGAGGCGCAGGCGTACTTCGACCAGGGTTTGCGGCTGCTGTACGCCTTCAACCACGAGGAGGCCCAGGCCGCCTTCGAGGAGGCCGCGCGGCGCGACCCCACCTGCGCCATCTGCTTCTGGGGCGCAGCGCTCAGCCTCGGGCCCAACATCAACCTTCCCGCCCTTCCCGAGCGCGCGGAAGCCGCCTGGCAATTCGTGAAGAAGGCGCAGGAGCTGGCGACGGGCGCTAGTCCGGTGGAACGGGCGCTGGTGGGTGCCCTGGCACGCCGCTACGCCCATCCGCCGCCGCGCGATGCGCAAGCCCAGCGGGCGCTCGACACCGCGTACGCCAACGCCATGCGCACGGCGGCCCGCCAGTTCCCCACGGACCCGGACGTGGCCACGCTGTTCGCCGAGGCGATGATGGACCTTCGGCCCTGGCAGCTGTGGACGCTGGACGGCAAGCCGGAGCCGGGAACGCTAGAGCTCATCTCCGTGCTGGAGGGCGTGCTCGCAGCCCACCCGCAGCACCCGGGTGCAAACCATTACCTCATCCACGCCGTGGAGGCCTCGCCCCACCCGGAGCGGGGCCTCGCCGCGGCCGAGCGGCTGAAGACGCTAGAGCCCGGGGCCGGGCACCTCGTCCACATGCCCAGCCACGTCTACATCCGCACCGGGCGCTACGCGGAATCCTCGGAGGCCAACCGGCGGGCCATCGCCGCGGACGCAGCTGTGGCAAACGACCATCCCATCTACGCCACCTACGTCGCGCACAACTTCCAGTTCCTCTGGGCGTCGACGTTGATGGAGGGGCGCAGCGCGGAGTCGCTTCAGGCGGCGCGGGACATGCTGGCGCGCCTTCCCCTGGAGATGCTGAAGGGGATGCAGGAGATGAGCTACCTGCTGGCCTACCCGGTGCTGGGCCTGGCGCGCTTCGGGCGCTGGAAGGACGTCCTCGCCGAGCCCCTGCCGGCCGCGGACTTTCCCATTCCCCTGGCCCTCTTCCATGCCGAGCGCGGGCTGGCCCTGGTGCGCACCGCGGACCTCACCGGCGCCACCGCGGAGCTGGCCCAGCTGGACGCTCTGCGTGCCCAGCTGCCCGGCGACGCCAAGGTGGTGATGAACTCCGCGCGCGACATCCTGGGCATCGCCCGGGACGTCCTGGCTGCCGAGCTGGCCCGCGCCCAGGGCGACCTCCCGGCGGCCCTGGCACGCTTCCAACGAGCCGTCGCCGCCGAGGACGCGCTGCGGTACGACGAGCCACCCGACTGGCCCTACCCGGTGCGTCACCAGCTGGGGGCGGCACTGCTGACGGCGGGCCGGGCCCAGCAGGCGGAGGCGGTGTACCGGGCCGACTTGCAGCGCCACCCGCACAACGGCTGGGCCCTGTACGGGCTGGCACAGAGCCTCGAGGCCCAGGGAAAGACGGCGCAGGCATCGGCCGCGCGGCGGGACTTCAGCGAGGCCTGGAAGCATGCCGACGTCTCGCTGAGCGCGTCGGCGTTTTGACGCGGCAGCGGGGCGGGAGCGCCCATGGCGCCGACTGCCGTCAGGGCCGCCCGGTAGGAGAGGGGAATGGCCAAGCCACGGACCCACTTCTCGTGTCAGGCCTGCGGCTTTCAGACGCCGAAGTGGCTGGGCCGCTGTACCGACTGCGGAGGGTGGAACACGCTGGTCGAGGAGGCGGCCCCCACCGAACAGCGACGGGCGGCCTGGGGGGCGGCGGGCGGCGCCGCCCGGCCAGTCCGGCTGGTGGACGTGGAGTCCGAGGCGGAGCCACGGCGCCGCACCGGTCTCGGTGAGCTGGACCGCGTCCTGGGCGGCGGGGTGGTGCCGGGCTCGCTGGTGCTGCTCGGCGGCGACCCGGGCATCGGCAAGTCGACACTGCTGCTGCAGGCGGTGGAGCAGCTGGCCGCCAGCGGGCCCGTCCTCTACGTCTCCGGCGAGGAGTCCCTTCGGCAGACGAAGCTGCGGGCCGAACGGCTGGGCGTGCAGGCCCCGGCCGTCCACCTCTTCGCCGAGACGGATGCGGACAAGGTGCTCGCCAGTGCCGAGGCCCTCAAGCCTCTGGCCCTGGTGGTGGATTCCATCCAGACCATGTACCTGGCGGAGCTGGGCAGTGCGCCGGGCACGCTGAGCCAGGTGCGCGAGGTGGCGGGCCGGCTGATGGCCTACGCCAAGCGCTCCGGCGTGCCCACCTTCCTCATCGGGCACGTCACCAAGGACGGAAGCATCGCCGGACCGCGGGTGCTCGAGCACATGGTGGACACCGTCCTGTACTTCGAGGGCGAGCGCGGCCACGCCTTCCGCATCCTCCGGGCACACAAGAATCGCTTCGGCAGCACCGACGAGATTGGCGTCTTTGAGATGAAGGGCACGGGCCTCACGGAAGTGGCGGACCCCTCGGCCCTCTTCCTCGCGGAGCGGCCCGCCGGCCAAGCTGGCTCCACCGTGACGGCCACGCTCTCCGGGACCCGCCCGCTGCTGGTGGAGGTACAAGCCCTGGTGGCGCCCACCGGCTATGGCACCGCGCGCCGCACCGCCATCGGCGTCGACACCAACCGGGTGGCCCTCCTCGCGGCAGTGCTGGAAAAGAAGGAGGACGTGCAACTGACCGGGTGCGACCTCTTCGTTAACGTGGCCGGCGGGCTGACGCTGTCCGAGCCCGCCTCGGACCTAGCGGTGTGCGCCTCCCTCGTCTCCTCGCTCAGAAACCTCCCCCTCGACTCGCACACCCTGGTGCTGGGAGAGGTGGGCCTCGCGGGGGAGGTACGGGCGGTGGCCCAGCCCGAGCCGCGGCTGGCCGAAGCGGCCAAGCGGGGCTTCACCCGGGTGGTGCTTCCGGCCGCCACCGCCCGTCGCCTGGAGACGCGGCGCCTGGAAGTGGTGGGCGTGGAGACGCTGGGTGAGGCCCTGGAGGCACTCTTCGGCGCCGGGCCGGTGGCCCGCGTGGCGGCGACCGGCCGGGGCTGAAAAGGACGCCCCTCCGGAGCGAACGCCCGGGGGGCCGATTGTCGCTCCTAGAGCAACACTCCTGGACGTGCGTGGGGGCAACCCCGTGCTCCGCGGCCCGGCGCGCCAGAAGCCGCACAGCACCACCCTGGCTGAAGAGAAACACACCCGGGCCCCGGCGCATCTTTGCGGGTGAGTCACTTTCAGAGGACTGCAAACGCCATGATGAAACTTCGCCGCGCAGAGGACCGGGGCCATGCCCAGCATGGCTGGTTGGACAGCCGCCACACCTTCTCCTTTGCCGACTACTACGACCCGGCGCAGATGGGCTTCCGTGCTCTACGCGTCATCAACGAGGACCGGGTCCAGCCCGGAGCCGGCTTCGGGACGCACCCGCACCGCGACATGGAGATTCTCTCGTACGTCCTGGAAGGTGGCCTCGCCCACAAGGACTCGATGGGGACGGGCTCCACCATTCGCCCGGGCGACGTGCAGCGGATGAGCGCTGGGACTGGCGTGACGCACAGCGAGTACAACGCCTCTCCCAGCGAGCCGGTGCACTTCCTGCAAATCTGGCTCCTTCCGGAGCGTCCGGGCCTTGCCCCGGGCTATGAGCAGAAGCACTTTGCGGCCCCCGAACGGCAGGGCCGCCTGAAGCTGCTCGCCTCCCGGGCCGGGACCGACGGTAGCCTGACCATCCACCAGGACGTCCGGTTGTACGGTGGCCTCCTCGACAAGGGCCAGCGCGCCGAGCTCACGCTCGCCCAGGGGCGCCACGGTTGGGTGCAGGTGGCCCGCGGGGCGGTGAAGGTGAATGGCGAGACGCTGCGCGCCGGCGACGGCGCGGCCGTCAGCGCGGAACCGCGACTCGCGCTCGAGGCGGTGGAGCCGGCCGAGGTGCTGGTCTTCGACCTCGCCTAGACGGCGCCGCCCGCAGGCTTCAGGCTGGCCGCGGCCTTGTGCAGCAGCCGGCGCAGGCTGGCGTCGTCGGCCTGCTGCAGCGCCTCCTCCAGCCCGAACCAGCGCACCGCGGCCACTTCCGCCGCCTGCCCCACCAGGGGAGCCAAGGCGTCGGCCACGGCGAGAAATCGGACATCCAGATGGAGGTGGGCCGGCGCACCCGGCCTGGCGGGTATCTGGTGGACGTCGACGTCCAGCGGCCGCGGAGCCGACGGATGCAGCCGCACCGGAAGCCCCGTCTCCTCGCGGGCTTCGCGCAGCGCGGTTTTCGCGAGGTCCCCCCCGTCGGACGTCTCCGCGTGGCCTCCGGGCTGCAGCCAGCGCCCGAGCTTCCGGTGAAAGACGAGCGCCACGCGTGCGCCGTCCGTCACCAGGGCGCTTCCGGTGAAGTGCGCGCCGGGCTGGGCACTGGATAGGGGCTCCGGAAGCGTCGCCGCGTACTGGCGCAACAGGGCGAGGTCACCCCGCTCCTTGTCGTCGCCGGGCTCCACCACGTCCAGCCACTGCAACAGCGGTTGGGGGATGTCCATCGCACCGTCCCGTGTAGTCTTAGGACACGGCTGTTTGCCAGGAAGGAAAGCCCCCATGCGCCCCATCCTCTGCGCCGTGCTGATGACTGCCGCGCCGCCCACGGAAGCCCCGGCGCTGCGGGCCGAGCTGCAGAAAAGCTATGACGCGTACGCGGCGGCCTGCGTCCGCCAGGACGTCCCCGGCGTGATGGCGCTGCTCGCCCCCGATGTCCACTGGACGCTGGTCGACGGCTCGACGCTGGACCGCGCCGGCGTGGAGGGCGCGGTACGAGACTTCCTCAAGACACTCGGGCCGGGAAGCATGGCCAAGTACACGCTTCGCTCCGTGACGCCCGAGGGGGAGCGGGTGCAGGTGGACGCCCTTCTCACGGTTACCACAGTGGTGGCCGACCCGGAGTCCAAGGGCAAGCCTGTGAAGCACGTTGGCCGTTCCGGCTGGCACGATGTCTGGGTGAAGGGGCCGAGCGGGTGGCTCTACCTGTCGGGCGAGGAGTACGAGCTTCCGGCGAAGAAGCCCTGAGCTGCGCGCATCCCGGCCTGCGTCGCGCTGCCGGGCTTGTCAGCCCCCACGCCCGGGCCGCGCGCGCTTCCAGGCGTGAAGCCGCGCATCGGCCACGGCCAGCAGGTCCTCCACCAGGGGCCGGTGGACGGCATCGAAGCAGGCCGCACCGACGCCCAGCGACAACCGCCAGGAGCGCGCCGGGCGAGCGTTGAGCAGGGCGACCTCCCGGGCCAGCCGGGCGAGCATCTCCGGCTGCCGTGCCTCGGTGACGTCCAGCGCCAGCACGGCGAATTCGTCTCCCCCTAGCCGGCCCACCAAGTCCGATTCGCCGAAAGCGAGCCGGAGCAACCCGGCCACCTCCTCCAGAGCCCGGTCGCCCGCGGTGTGGCCAAGGCGTGCGTTGATGGTGCGGGTCCCCTCCACGTCCACGCACAGCAGGCTGGCCGAACGCCGCTGCTGACCGGCACGACGCAGCCGGCGGCTGGCCTGGGCGAGGAAGCCGCGGCGATTGAGGAGCCCGGTGAGCTCATCCACGTGACTGACGGTGTGCAGCGGCTCGTCCTCCACCGCCGACTCCGGCGAGGCCTCCACCTCCCGGAGGAGGACCAACACCCCGTGCGCCTCTCCGTCCCCCACCGGGAGCAGTTCCCGGCTGAGGACTCTGCCGTCGGCGAGCACCAGTCGGCCCCCGCCCCTGACCAGGCCCTGCTGCGTGAAGGCCGCCGGGTCGGCAAAACGGTCGCTCAGTCGGTGGGCCACGGCCGCGCCGGGCTGGCCTAGCAGCTCGCCGGCAGAAGCCACGCCGAGCATCCGACAGAAGCTTCTGTTGACGAGGTCCACCCGGCCCTCCCGACCGACGAAGAGGACGCCGGCCGCGACGCCGTGCAGCAGCGCTTCCAGGCGGGCGTTGGCACCGTGGGCCGCGTGCCGCAGCACGTCCAGCCCGTCCCGGCCCATCTCGGGCAGGCGCGGCCCTTGCGCCGCGGGCGCCAGTGTCTCGACACACGCCTCGCCAGAGGCGGAGGCACTGTCAGCGGGAGTCCCCATCTTCTGCCCCCAGCCGGAAGCACACGGCGGGCCACCCAAAGCGCCCGGAGTTTCAGCGGGATGGAGCGCGGCGCGGGGGTGCTCCCGGCTCCGCCGGGTCGCCGGACACCCTTGGGGAGAGGAAGAAGGCAAGGCCCCCTGGCGGGATGTGCCAGCCCGGGTAGCCTGCTGCGGCCGTGGCACCATTTCCCTTTGCCCTGCTGTTGCTGGCCCTACCGGTGGCGCCGGACACGCCCCTGCAGCCGGCCTCGGAGGCGGGCCTGGCACCCGTCGAGGCGCTCCTATCCGCCGCCCTTCCCAAGGAGGGGGGCGGGGTACTTCGAGTCGCTCAGCCAGGGCACATCCTCTTCGAGCGGGCGTACGGCGGCTACCGGCTTGACGACTCCATCCCCCTGGCCGCTGGAACTCAGCTGCTGAGTACGGTGGTGCTGCTTTCCCTGGTGGACGCCCACCAGCTCGACCTGGATGCCAAGGTGGCCTCGGTGCTGACGACGTGGCCGAAGGACAAGGCCGCCATCACGCTGCGCATGCTGCTGGCGCAGACCTCTGGCCTGCCCCCCTCCGTGCCGTGTCTGGACAACCGCGACAGCACCCTCGAAGCCTGCGTCCAGCAAATCGCCGAGACGCCGCTGCGGAAGGACCCGGGGACCGCCGTCGTCTACGGCGCGACCGGCTTTCAAGTGGCCGGCAGAATGGCGGAAGTGGTGAGTGGCAAAAGCTGGGGGGACCTCTTCCGCCAGCGCCTCACCCTACCCTTGCGCCTGCGCGCCACGGGCTTCGGGCGGACTGCCAACCCGCGCATTTCCGGCGGGGCCCAGTCAACCGCCGATGAGTACGGCGCCGTGCTCGAACTCCTCCTGCAGGGCGGCACGCGGCAGGGGGTGCGGCTCCTTTCTGCGGCCACGGTGGACGCGATGTTTCAGGACCAGAGCGGCGGCGCTCCGCTCGTGCACTCGCCCTACGCACTCCTCCCCGGCCGCGAGGCCAGCCGGCCGGGCCTGGGCGTCTGGCTGGACCGCACCGACGGGCAGGGGGGCGGCGTGGAGGCCGTGTGCCAGGGGACGTTCGGCTTCACGGCGTGGATGGACCGGGAACGCAACCTCGCGGGTGTGCTGCTGGTACGCGGCGAGCTCAAGCGGATTGTCCCGCTCGAGCAGCAACTGCGCGCTTGGTTCCGACAGGCCATGCCGCGGGTAGACCGCTAGCCCAACTCGGCCAAAAGCCCGTCGACTTCCTCGGCGAGGGACGGGTGGTTCTGTTCCAGCGCCCGGGCCCGCGCCCGCTCCCAGGTGGCGCGCGCCTCCTGCAGCTGCCCGTTGCTGCGCAGGGCTTCACCCAGGGTGACGAGCGCCGCGGCGTAGGCTGGGTCGAGCCGGGTGGCCACCGTCAGCTGGCCGACGGCCTCCGGGTAACGGCGCTGCTCAAGGAGTAGCTTGCCCAGGGAGAAGTAGCCCATCGGCGATTCCGGGAACTGCTCCACCAATTTCCGGAATTGCGCCTCGCGTTCGGCAGTCATAGCTTGTAGGCAAGTAGCATCCCACGACGACAGGCCTTTTTGCCCACGCCCCGAAGACCTCGAAGTGCCGTCGCCCGGAAGCGTCGCTCGGCAGCGCCGGTCGAGGCTCCCCTGCCCCCCATCGATGACCCGCGGGCCCGCGCGCTGGCCCGCCGGGCGGCGGAGCTGATGGTGGACAGGAAGGCGCTGGACGTGGTGCTGCTCGATGTGCGGGGGATGACCTCCTACGCCGACTGGTTCGTCCTCGGCTCAGGCGAGTCGGAGCGCCAGGTCACCGCCATGGCCGAGCATCTCCGCGAGCGGCTTCGCGAGGAGGGCTTCCGCACCATCGGCGCGGAGGGCTTCGAGACTGGGCACTGGGTACTGTTGGACTACGGTGAGGTGGTGGTGCACCTCTTCAGCACCGAGGTGCGTGCCTTCTACGACTTGGACGGCCTGTGGGCGGATGCGCCCAAGGAGAAGGTGGCCTGAAAGTTCGCGTGCTGTCGGTGGGGCGCGACCGGTCGGGGTGGTTCGAGCCTGCGGTGCAGGGTTACGCCGAACGGCTGAAGCACTACACGCGCTTCGAGCTGACCGAACTTCCCGCCTCCGCCGGGAAGGGTGCAGCGGAGGCGTCCCGGGCCGCGGAAGCGAAGCGGCTCTTGGCTGCCCGACGTCCTGGGGAAATGCTGCTGGCACTCGACGAGCGCGGAGAGCGCCTAGACACGGCCGGCTTCGCGCGGCTGCTCGCCGACGCCCAGAACCGTAGCCAGGATTTGCTTTTCGTGGTGGGTGGCGACGACGGACTGGACACCAGCCTGCGCGCCGCCGCCTCCCGGGTGCTGTCGCTTTCCCCGCTGACGCTTCCGCACCGGCTGGCGCGGCTGGTGCTGGTGGAGCAGCTGTACCGGGGCTTCACGCTGTTGAAGGGCGAGCCCTACCACCGCTGACCTCCGCCCACGTCTGGGCGCGGCGTGCTGCAAGCTGCGGAGGAAATGGTTAAATACCCAAGGCCATGGTGACCATTACCTACTGCAACTCCTGAGGCTACCTCCCCCAGGCCACCCGTGCGGCGGCCGCGTTGAAGGAAGAACTCGATGTCGAAGCGACGCTGGTGAAGGGACACTCCGGCATCTTCGAAGTCGCCGTTTCCGGTAAGGTCGTCGCCGCGAAGGGCCGCTCCGGCTTCCCCTCCCCGGCCGAGGTGGTGGACGCCGTCTCCCGGGCGCTTGGCTCGAGCGCTGCTCCAGGCTGACGCCCCCAAGGCCCCGGTGAGCAGACTGTCGGCCTGCGCACACCCCCTCCTCCGAAGGGAGGGGGTGCGGCGACCCCCACTCAATCGCTCTCCTGTGTAACCGCGGCGCACGCGCTACAGGGCGCGCGCCTATGGCGGTCACCATCTTCTATTGCGTCACCTGCAACTACCTTCCCCACGCGACGCGAGCGGCGGACGCGTTGCGCGAGGCGCTCGGCATCGATGCCATTCTGGTGCGTGGGCATTCCGGGCGCTTCGAGGTGGAGGTCGACGGGGCCCGCGTGCTGACCAAGGGCCAAGGTGGCCTCCCCACGCCACGTGACGTGGTGGAAGCCGTGGCCCAGGCGCTGGGCCGACTGCAGTGCGTCGCCCACTAGCGCCCCGCCGGGGACAGGCGGCGTCACCCGCCGGGCTGGGGCGGGAGGGTCTGATGCACAGCCGGGCGTGTCCGCCGGTCGAGCGCCCGGTACACCCGGTCCGTCAGCGCGGTCAGCACCGCGGTGCCGGCGATGACGCACAGGGTGAGCCCGGCGTCCCCCCACCACCCGCAGCGCTTGCCGAAGAGAACGTCCAGGGAGCGGCCGCGCACCTGGTAGAAGAGCAGCATCAGGTGGAAGAAGTACGCCGCGAGCGACGAGGTCCCGAAGAGCTCGACGAAGCGCACCGGGGCGCTGGTGCGCCAACCTTGCGGAAGGCGCGCCTCCAGCCAAATCAACCCCAGCAGCAGCACCGACACCACCGCCCAGCGCTGCGCGGAGTTGGCCGGGTCAGTCACCCAGAACTCATGCGGCGGGTAGAGGGTGAGCCAGACTGGCCCCAGCACAGCAATCAGCGCGCCCGCGGCAATCAGCACCAGCAGCAAGCGGCGCACGCGTGACATGTTTCCAGAGGCCAGCAGGGCGCCGAGGGCCGCTCCCAGAAAGACGTAGCCCGACCAGGGGACGAGGGGGAACACGGTGGACCACGGGCCGCCACGCTTAAGGAGTTGCGAGGCGACGCCGCCTGTCACGCGCTCCGCATACGGGGCGAGGAAAAAGATGGCGCCGGCCACCCCGAGGGAGACGCCGGCCAGCAGGGAGGGGCGAGCAGCCAGGGCAGCCAGCAGTGGTAGGGCCAGCAGCAGCGACAGGCCGATGCATTGCAGGATGTCGATGCGGGTGAGCCAGCGCGGCTCGACCGAGATGGGGAACCAGACGACGTTCACCAAGGTGGCCACCGCCAGCACCTCACCGATGCGGCGGAGTGTCCGCCACAGCCGTGCGGACCGGCCGTCCCGCCCGGCGGCTGCCCGTACCTGAAGCAACCCGAGCGAGAAACCGGCAGCGAGGATGAACGACGGCGCCACCAGCCCGTTCACCCAGTTCAAGCGCGCCATGGCGCGCGTCTGGTGGAGCTCGGGCCTGAGAAAGACCAGGGAGTGCGTCTCCACCATCACCAGGACCGCCAATCCCCTGAGCCAGTCGAAGGCCTTGATGCGTCCAGCGGTGACGCCCATCGCACTCGCCTAGCAGGGAGGTCCTCCGGACGAAAGGGCCTCGCGGGTGCGCCGCGTTCCCGCGCCTCTCGACTGTGAGCGGCCGGGGGGGTGAGGTTAGAGTCCCGGGCCACATGATTCCCGCCCACCGCGTCGTTCTCGCCATCCTCGACGGCTGGGGCATCCGCGCCGAGCGGGCAGACAACGCCATCCTGCTGCAAGGGACGCCCGCGCTCGACCGAATGCTCCAGGGGATGCCCCGCACCCAGCTGGAAACCTCCGGGCTGGCGGTGGGACTTCCCGAGGGGCAGATGGGCAACTCGGAGGTGGGCCACACCAACATCGGTGCCGGACGCATCGTCTATCAGGACCTGGTGCGCATCAACCGCGCTTGCGAGTCGGGTGAATTGGCCAACCACCCGACGTTGCGCGCTGCGCTGGAGGCCACCAAGCGCGAAGGAAAGGCGCTTCACCTGCTCGGGTTGCTCGGCCCCGGTGGAGTGCACGCGTCCCAACGCCAGCTGGAGTGCCTGCTGCAGGCGGCCAAGGCGCAAGGGCTGCGCTCGGTGTACGTCCATGCCTTCCTCGACGGGCGAGACACGCCTCCGCAGAGCGCGCTCGGCGACTTGGAGACATTCGAACGCTTCCTGCGCGACACCGGCACCGGGCGCATCGCCACCGTGTCCGGCCGGTACTACGCGATGGACCGGGACCAGCGCTGGGACCGGGTAGCGCTCGCCTACAACGCCATGGTTCGTGCCGAGGGCCCGCGGGCGCCGAGCGCGGTGCAGGCGGTGCGAGCGGCCTATGCGGAGAAGGTGACGGACGAATTCATCCACCCCACCGTGCTGGTCTCCGGCGGCGCGCCGGTGGCCAGCATCCGCGACGGGGACACCGTGCTCTTCTTCAACTTCCGCGCGGACCGGGCACGGGAGATGACCCGCGCCCTGGCCTTCCCGGACTTCAAGGAATTCGACCGGGGCGGGCTACGGCTCGGCCGCTACCTCTGTCTCACCGAATACGACGCCACGTTCGGGCTGCCCGTCCTGTTTCCTCCCGACCAGCCCCACCACATCTTCCCAGAGGTGGTCGCCGACGCTGGACTGCGCCAGTTCCGCACGGCCGAGACCGAGAAGTACGCGCACGTCACTTTCTTCTTCAACGGGGGACGAGAGGTGGTGTTTCCAGGGGAGGAACGAGCGCTCATCCCCTCACCGAGAGACGTGAAGACCTACGACTTGAAACCGGAGATGAGTGCGGTGGCGGTCACCCAGGAGCTGGTGAAGCGCGTCGATGCGCGCGTCTACGACTTCCTCCTGGTCAATTATGCCAACCCGGACATGGTCGGCCACACCGGCGTGCTGAGCGCCGCCATGCGGGCGGTGGAGACGGTGGACGGCTGCCTCGGGGCCCTGGCGGATGCCTGCGCGCGCAGCGGCTACGTCTTGCTCATCACCGCGGACCACGGCAACTGTGAGCAGATGCGCGACCCGGTGACCGGGGAACCCCACACCTCGCACACCTTGAACCCCGTTCCCTTCTACCTCATCCATCCAGATTTTCGCGGGGCCACCCTCCGCCCCGGCGTGCTGGCGGACGTCGCGCCAACCCTGCTGCGGCTGATGGGATTGCCAAAGCCGAAGGAAATGGACCGGCGGGGGCTGTTTCCTTGAGCCAACGTGCCTGGCTGGACGGTGCCCGTTCAGACCGCCCGCGGCCGCCGCGCGGCGCGTGGAGGACGTCTGCGCTTGGCGGACCGCGCCCGCACCGCCGAGAACTACCTGCATGGGCGGGGTGCCCCGGGGGTGGCCTGGCGAGGTCCCCGTGCGCACCTGAGGTAGGGCGGACCCCGGGGAAGAGGTGGCCTCCCGGAAGCGTTGGTTGGGCGCCGGGCACCGTCCTTGGATATGAAAGAAGGCGAAGCCCGCGCCGCCCCTCCCCGGATGACTGTCCTCCCACTCACCTTGCTCCTGCCCGTGCTCGCGGCGGCGCTGCCCAGCACGGACCCCATCGACCGGACAGTCGCCGACCGAACGGCGCAGGTGCTCACCAGCGCCTCGTCCCCCACCGGAACGGCGGCGCTGCTTCGGCTGGACGAGACGCGAGAATTCATCTCCGACCCGAGCCAGCTCGACCGGACGTACGCGCGTGTGGC
The DNA here is from genome assembly GCA_963760425.1 of uncultured delta proteobacterium. Lineage (GTDB taxonomy): Bacteria > Myxococcota > Myxococcia > Myxococcales > Myxococcaceae > JADGRA01. The sequence goes on from CAVXCY010000006.1 coordinate 61,929, forward strand.
CCGCGACCCCAGAACGGACGCCTTCACCCGGACCAGTGCCCGACTGCTGCTGCTGCAGGCCTCGCGGGACCGAGCCGAGCTGGCGGCCGCCCGGGCACAGGCCGCCGCTCTGGGTTTCCTTCAGTCCGTCTACGTCCTTGGAAGCTTCGACAACGAGGGCAAGTCCGGGTGCGACACTGACTTCGGGCCGGAAGCCGCCCTCGACCTGAAGGCCGCCTACCCGGCCAAGGGCGAGCGGGCCCGGTGGCGTCCTGTGAAAGTGACCTCGCTGGATGGCGGGGTGGACCTCGCCGCCATGCTGCACCCCAACCGCTCGGTGGTGGCCTACGCCCTCGCCCTGCTGGACGAGCCGGCGGCGCGGCGCGTGACGTTCGGCCTCGGGACCTCCGGTGCATTCCGCCTCTGGGTCAACGGCGAGAAAGTGGCTGCCGATGACGCCTACCACCCGGCCCGGGTGGACCAGACGCGTCTGGCGGTGAACCTGCGGCGTGGCGTCAACCGTGTGCTCCTCAAGGTCTGCCAGGACGGCACCGCGCCCCTCGGCTTCTTCCTCCGGGACGAGGCAGCTCGCGCCCATGCCGTCCAGCCGGTACTTCTTTCGCCGCTCCCCACGGGCGCAGCGGCGAGGCCGGTGCGCCTGCCCACCCTCACCTCGCGCCTACAGGCGCTGGTGGACGCCCACCCGGCCGACGCCAAGCTGCTCGGCGAGGCTGCTGCGGTCTTCGCCGCGGCCCGCGGCTTCGACGAATTGCAACACGTTGCCGCTGGCCTCGCCGAGAAGGCCGCGGCCCTCGCCGCCGAGCAGGGCAAGCCGAGCGCGCGGCTCGAGCTTTTGGCGGCGAGGCTAGGGACCGACGACACGAGCGCACAGCGTCGTCACCTGGAAGCGGCCGTGTCGGCCGAGCCGGAGGACCCGGAGGCCTTTCTCTCCCTTGCCCAGCACGAGCTGAATGCGGGCTACCCGCAGCGCGCGCGTGAGCTGCTGGAGCGCTGGCTGCGGGACTCCCCGTCCTTCGCGCCGGCGCAGCTTCTGATGGCTCGCGTCGAGGAGGAGACGGGCGACCCGGTGTCCGCCACCCTGCGGGTGGAGCAGCTGTACCAGAGGACGCCCGACGTCCTCGGCGTGGCGCGCGAGGGGATACGTTCCGCTCGGCGGCTCGAACGCAGCGATGAAGCAGCCGCGCGGATGGAGAGACTGCTTCGGCGGCGCCCGGGCGACACTTCCACGCTGCTTACCCTGTCAGCGCTCCGGGCGGACCTCGGGCAGGTGGAGGAAGCCGAGGCCCTCCTCGAACGCGTGCTGGCCGTGGAGCCGGCCGACAACGGGACGCGCTTGAGGCTGGCCGAGATGCTGGCCGCCAACGGAGCCCTGGAACGTGGGCTGCAGCAATTCGAGGAGGCGGCGACCCTGGCGCCGACGGATGGCGAGGTGCCCGAGCGACTGGGACGCGCCCTGCTGCAGGCCGGCCGTCGGGACCCGGCCCTCGCTGCCTTCGAACGGTCGCTGGCGCTGCGCCCGCAGAACCCGGCCCTGCTGGAGGCGCTCCGGACGCTGCGGGACGAGCTTCGCGCGCTGCCGGACGGCTTCGCCCTCGAAGTGGTCCCCCTGCTGGCCGAGGCGGACTCCTACAGCGAGGACGCCGTCACGCTGGTGGACAACACGCTGGTACGGGTGCAACCAAGCGGGCAGTCCACGCGCTTCGAGCAGCGCGCGGTAAAGGTGTACACGGCGCGCGGCGTCGACGCCTTCCGCACCTTCCAGGTGGCCACCTACAGCCCGAGCACCCAGCAGGTACGCGTCATCCGCGCCCGCATCACCCGGCCCGACGGCTCGGTGGTGGACACCTTCGGCGACACCGATGTCAGCGTCAACGAGCCCTGGGCCGGCATGTTTTACGATGTCCGCGCCCGAGTGCTGACATTCCCAACGCTGGCCCCCGGGGACGTCCTAGAGGTGCAGTACCAGGTGGATGATGTCGCCGCCGAGAACTTGCTCTCCGACTACTGGGGCGACCTGGTGGCCGTGGAGGGCGGCACGCCGAAGCTGCGATGGCAATACGTAGTGGAGATGCCGCCCGGTCGGCCGCTCTACTGGAATGAGAAGACGCTCGGCGCCGGGGTGAAGGTGACGCACACCCCGGGCGCCGATGGCCGCACGGTGCACCGCTACTCGGTCTCCCGCGTGCCCCGGCTCACCGCCGAGCCGGCGATGCCCGGCTGGCCCGAGGTGGCCGCCACGCTGAGCGTCTCCACCTACCGCACCTGGGACGAGGTGGGGCGCTACTACTGGCGTCTCATTCGAGACCAGCTGCGCCCCGACGCGTCCATCCACGCCGCCGTCGACGAGGCGCTGCAGGGAGTGAACCGCACCGACCGCCGCGCCGTGGTGCGGGCCCTGTACGGTTACGTCGTCAGCCGGACTCGCTACGTCGCGCTGGAGTTCGGCATCCACGGCTACCAGCCCTACCGCGTCGACCGCGTGCTGGCCCGGCGCTTCGGCGACTGCAAGGACAAGGCGGCCCTGCTGCACGCCATGCTGGAGGCAGCCGGAGTGGACAGTCGCATCGTCCTGTTGCGCATGCGCTCGCTCGGCGCGGTGCCCTCGGAACCTGCCTCCCTCGCCGTCTTCAACCACGCCATCCTCTACGTCCCGTCCCTCGACTGGTACCTGGATGGGACGGCGGAGTTCCACGGCGCAAGCGAGCTGCCCAGCGCCGACCGTCAGGCCAGCATCCTGGTGGTGGAGCCCGATGGACCGAGCCGCTTCACCACCACCCCGCCCGCCGCCGCTGACGGCAACATCACGGACCTGCACCTGGAACTGGCGCTGCGGGCAGCGGGCACGGCCGAGGTGAAGGCCGAGACACGCATCCGCGGTACGGCTGCCCCCGCCTACCGGCGCAGCTACCAGACCCTCGCCACTCGCCGAACCAACCTCGAGCGGGCCTGGTCGCACGCTTTCCCGGGACTGTCGGTTGGCGAGGTGACGGTGGATGGGTTGTCGCAGCTCGACCGAGACGTCACCTTGGATTTCCAGATGCATGTCCCGCGCTACGCCGAGGTCAGCACCGCCGGGCTGCGCTTCCTTCCCTTCCCCGGAGCGAGCGGGTACCTGCAGGGGTTGGCGCCCCTGGCCGAGCGCAGCTGGGACCTGGTGCTGGACGGGCCCACCGTCAATCGCTTCCACTACCTCTACCAGCTCCCGCACGGCTACGTGGTGGACGAGCTGCCGCATGCGGTGACGACGCAGACCCCATTCGGCCATGCCCAGTTTGGCTGCCGCACCGAGGCCGAGGCTCTGGAGTGCACCGGTGAGGTGGCGGTGACGACGGCGCGGGTGACGGCGAAGGACTACCCGGCCTTCCGGGCGTTCCTCTCCGAGGTGGACCAAGCCTTCGCGCACAAGGTGCTGGTGCGGCCGACCGGCTCGGCGGTCCGCTGAGGTAGCGTCGGCCGCAGCCCTAAGCCAGGTAAGGGATGGTCATCGGCCCCTCTGGCAGCACCGCCACCGGCGCGTCCTTCCCCAAACGCTTCAGCTCCTCGGCCAGTCGGGCGCTCGGGTCCTCGACCGGCTCCAGAAAGGCCCGGCGCACTTCCCCCGGTGCCAGCGCGCTGTACAGACCGACGCGTGCCTTGAGGGTGATGATGGCGTGCAGCTGCGCCTCCCACTGGTCGTACAGCGAGAACCCGGGGGTGAGGATGGTGTCGAGGAGGGCGCGCGGCGTAGCGTGCTCGAAGAGTAGCTTCTTGTAGTTGCCGTGCGTCGGGAACCCGTCGTTGCAGCGCGCCGCGGTGAGGATGAAGCCCCCGTCTGTCACCACCTGCGCCCCGGCGGACATGCCCTTCACCGTCTGGTAGAGGTTTTGGTCCAGCGGGTAGCCGGCGTTGGTGGTGACCACCACCGGGTAGGCGCGCTGGCAGGCCACCATCGCCGTCTCACGCGCAAAGGCGCACCCACGCGCGTGGGCCGCCAGGACCTCGCCGCAGAAGAAGGCGGTTATCTCCCGCTGGCGGTTCAGCGTGAGGTTGACCAGAAAGTCCACCGGGAGCAGCGCACCGGCATGTCGGATTTGCTCCTGCGTCGGGTTGGCGTCGAGATTCCCCCAGGTGCTGCGCGCGTCCCCAATCACCGCGGCGCGGTGGTAGTGCATGATGCTGGCGATGTCGGCCACCGCCGGGAAGACGCCCTTGTAGCCGCCGGAGAATCCCGCCATGAAATGCGGCTCGATGAAGCCGAGGACGATGCGCCGGTCCGCCTCGACGTAGGCACGGGCGAAGCGAACCGGGGGTCCGTCCAGGCTCTTGCCCACCTCCACCACCGTGGAGGCATCGTGGGCGTCGTGGTTCACCACCCGGTAGCGACGGGCGACCTCAGGGCCCACCATCTGCGCCAGCTCGGCGGGGGTCTGCACCCGGTGACTGCCAGTTCCATTGACGATGGTGATGTGCTCCACCGGCACGTGAGCCAGCTCGGCGAAAATCCAGGGCAGCAATCGCTCGCTGGGAAGGGGGCGGGTGATGTCGGCGATGACCACCGCCACCCGTTCTCCGGCCCGCACCACCTCGCGCAGCGGCTTGCCGCCGATGGGGTCGCGGACGGCGGCGCGGAAGGCGGCGGCCTCGTCGGGAAGCCCGGGAACGAAGCGTGGGGTGATGACGTCCACGTCAGACGAGGGCACCTGTAGCTGTAGGCCCTCAGTGCCGTATTCCAGATGGACGTTCATCGCTTCACCCCGAGCGCCCCGGCAGCCGGACGCTTGCCCCGGGGCGCGCGAAGACTAGCCCCCGCTAAAGCTGAAGCACCAGCACGCCGGTGGCACCGCTGGCGCGTCGTGCCCTTTAGGGCGCCGGGGGAAGCCCCAACGCAGCCACCTCGGACTGGACCAGGCTGAGGAGGCGCTCCAGCTCGAAAGGCTTCTGCAGAAGCCCCACCACACCCGGGGCGCCGCAGAGCTCCGGGCCGAGCTCGCTCGCCGACATCAGCACCAGTCGGTGCATCTTCAACCAGGGGCGGGCGCGGAACTGTCGCATGAACTCGACGCCGTCCATGACGGGCATGCGCACGTCGAGTACCACCAAGCACGGGTCACTCAGTCCCTCTAGGAGACTCAGCGCCTGCTCTCCGTCATTGGCAGACAGCACCGAGTAGCCCTCGTCCTCGAGGTAGTCCTCGATGGCGTCCCGCACCCCACGGTCGTCCTCAACCAGGAGCAGCTGCGGGCGCTTCAGCGGAGACGGGTTCGTCACAGGTACCCCCCCAAGGGCGAAGTGGGCAGAAATCTCCACACCCAACGGCCAGGATGCAAGAGGCACCCGTGACATTCTTCTTGTAGGGAACCTGAATACGTCCTGCGCTAATGAGCGCAGGCAGAGGATTGAGCAGGAAGGGGGCGGACGCCATGGGGGTCGAGCCGGTTGTGGTGGCCCCGGCGACGCTTGTCCTCGGGTTCGTTGCCTACGTGGTGGCCGTGGGGGGCGCCACGCTGGGAGGACTCTCGGCAGGGCTGCGACGCGCCGGCCTCGCGGAGCCGCGTCGCTTGCGCATTGGGCGCCTGGCGGGAGCCGGTCTGGCGGCCTGGTTTCTCTTCCTGGCGATGACGACGGTCAGCGGTGTCTACCTGGACGCGCGCAGCCCCCGCTTTCTCCTCTACGTGCTTCCGGCCTTCCTTGCCGTGGTGGTCCTGTTCCGCGCAACTTGGCTGCGCGCCACCGTCCAGGCCATGCCCACTTGGTGGATTCCGGCGCTGCAGACGCTGCGCCTCGGGGGTGGGGCGTCCCTCTTTGCCGCCTGGGCCATCGGCCTGGCACCGTGGGGGCTGGCGCGCACGGCGGGCGTGGGGGACCTGCTGGTGGGTGCCACCGCTGCCGCCGTGGCGCTGGCCCTGGCGTACGGGACGCGCGCCTCGCGCGGCTTCGGGCTCGCCTGGAACGTCCTCGGCCTGGGCGACATCCTCCACACGCTGCTTCGGGCGGTGGCCTCAGCCCCTGGGCCGCAGCGCTTCCTCTTCGAGGAGCCCGCCAACCGCATTCCTGCCGTTTTTCCCTTCGTCTACCTGCCGGGCTTCATCGTCCCGCTGACGGTCCTGTTGCACCTTTTGTCCTTGCGCCAGCTGCTGGCCCGCGCAGACCCTCCTTGAGCGGTCCCCGGAGACTGCCGACACTACGCCTGGGCGACGGCAAGGAGGCGCACCGCCTCTCCCACCTGGCCCACCACCACCGCCAGCTGGCCGAATCGCCGTCCGAGCGCCACGGCCCCCGCGCTGTCCATGCCCAGCACGCAGACACTCTCCTCGCGCCAACCACCACCGTCGGCCTTTCCCTCGGCTGGCCAGGCCACCAGCCCAAGCTCCCCCAGCACCCTTACCAACTCGGCCTGCGCCCGGGCGTTCTCCTCGGCGCTCCGCGGAAGGGAGCCCGGATTCCAGGCGGTGAGAAAGGCCCACGCCCGGGCGCCGGTCGCCGCCACTTCGGCGTCAAAGGCTGGGTGAAGCGCGCCGATGCGCAGCGCGTGCACGCCCTGCGGCGCACGCACCAGGTAGGCCGTCTGCAGGTACGCCTTGCGCAGTCCCGGAGTCACGCGGAAGGCCGGACGGTGGCGCAGGCAAGGCCGAAGCTGACGACTTTCACTGAAAGGTACCCCATGGGCAAAGTCCACCGCCGTTCGCCCCTCCCCAACGCTCGGGGGGGGCCGCCCATTGCGCGCAGCGCGCGCAGCCCCGGGGCGCGCTACTCCGAGCGCATCGCCTCCACCGGGTCGAGGTTTGCCGCCCGTGAGGCCGGGTAGATGCCAAACACGAGCCCCACACCGGAGGACATCATCAGGGCCAGGGCAACGGCCCAGGGTGGAACGGCGGTGGGAAAGCCCAGCGCCCAGCGGCCGAGAAAGGCGACGAAGAAGCCCAGGCCCACGCCGGCCAGCCCGCCCAACAGGGAGAGCATCACCGCCTCGGTGGCGAACTGGGTGAGGATGCGTCCGCGCCGCGCCCCGAGCGCCTTGCGGACGCCAATCTCGTGCGTCCTCTCCGTCACCGAGACGAGCATGATGTTGAGAATACCGATGCCCCCGACCACCAACGACAGCAGGCACACGCCGAAGCTGGCAGCCGTCACGACCGCGGAGATTTGGTTGAAGGTCGCGGTGGCGGATTCGTTCGAATAGATGGTGAAGTCGCTCTCCTCGTCCGGGCGCAGGTTGTGTCGGTGCCGCATCAGCAGCTCCACCCCGTCCTGCGCGCGCTGCAGGTCCGCCGTCGTCCAAGCCTGCATGCTGATGTTCAAGGAGCGGTGCTTCCCAAACAGCTCGAAGAAGACCGGCACGGGGATGATGGCGGTGTTGTCGTAGCCCGCGCCAGCGAAGCCGCCCTTTCTGGTCATCACCCCAATCACCTCGAAGCTCCGTCCCTTCAGCCGGACCTCCTGCCCGAGTGGCTCCAGGTCGGCGAAGAGCGAGTCGGCCAGGTCGGGGCCAATGACCATGACCTGAGCGCCCAATTGAATCTCCGCTTCGCCGAAGGTACGACCCTTCGACACCTCCATGGCATTGGTGTCGAAGAAGTTCAGCGTGCCCCCGGCCAGCTGGACGTTGGGCTGCGTCTCGCGCAATGCCGTCGACAGCTTCTTGCCTCCTTCCCAAGCCTCGGCCGTCACCTTGGCCACGTCGGGGACATGCTTCTGAATGGCCAGAAAGTCCTCGAAGGAGATGTTGGGCCGACGCGCGATGCGGTCCTGGTCGAAGTGCCCAAAGCCCTGGGGCCACTTCTGGAGCTGAAAGCCGTTCGCCCCGAGCCCGGCCAGGTCCGCATCGACTCTCCGGCGCAGCCCTTCGAGCAACGCCATCATCGAGATGACGGTGGCCACCCCGATGACGATGCCCAGCAGCGTCAGCACGCTACGTAGCCGGTGACCCCAAAAGGTGCTCAGGGCCAGGCGGAAGTTGTCCGCGAGCGCTCGCGCGCCCGCCAGCCAGTGGACCATGCGACCTCTCAGCGAAGGCGGACTACGCGGTGAGCTGGGGAGCGAGCGCGGAGATGGCCTGTTCCCCCTCCGGGTCCGGACTCTCCCACGGCACGACCGCATAGCCCAACTGCGTCCAGCCCGCGTACCCGCCCTCCAGGGGCCGCACCCGGTGGATACCGCGCCGCTTCAGCTGGAGCGCCACCCGGGCGCTCGTCCATTCGCTGGGTCAACTACAGTACAGCACTAGGTCGCGGTTCCTGGGGATTTCCCCATGCCGTCGCGGCAGCTCGCTCGGAGAGACGTGCAGGGCCCCCGGCAGGGTATGCGGGTCCTCGACGAGCTCTCGCCGGTGCCGCAGGTCCAGCACCAAGGGGGGATTGGCTGCCCCCAAGAGTACCTTCAGCTGCGCCGGACGGATGCGGTCCACGTGCAGCTTCCGGCGGACCCGCTCGCGCTGAGCCAGCTTCAGAAGCAACCACAGTGAGAGGCCGACCACGGCGACGCTGAGGATGGACGAGCCGTACAGGAGCGCCCCTCGCAAAGCCCAGGTGACCTGGTCTCCGAAGCCGTAGCCCAGCCCGACGAAGGTGCCTGCCCAGAGGAGGTTCCCGAGCGTGTCCAGGGAGAGGTAGCGCCACAGCGGCATCCGGGACAACCCAGCCAGGGGCGGGGCGACGCTGGTCAAGCCAGGGATGAAGGGAGCCGCCACCAGCGCCCCGGAGCCGAAACGGTCGAAGGTGGCCTGCGTCTTTTGGACGCAGCTGTCCGGCTCGATGCTCAGGCGGCAGAGGACCCGCAGCACGCCGTAGCCCCAGCGCCTCCCGGCCAGGTACCAGGAGAGATGGCCCAGCGCCGCCGCCAGGGCCGCCAGGGCGATGACCGCCGGCAGCGACGGCCGGCCGGAGCGGGCCAGGGCCCCGGCGGCGAGCAGCCACGGGGTGCAGGGGATGGGCAGCCCCATCTGCTCGGCGAGCACGGCGAAAAACACCACGGTGGTGCCGTATTCGCGCAGAAATTCGATGGAGTCGTTCACAGCTGCCCTGGCCCTCGCTCGCCTTGGATGTCCCAGGGCCGGAAGGGTTGCTGCGACGCCGGAGGGCTGCTGGCGGGTGTCCTTCAGTCGATGCTGTTGCGCTGGCGGATGAGGGCCGCCACTTGCTGCCGCTGGGCCGGGGTGAGGATGGCCGTCAGGGCATGGGCGAAGGCGACCAGACGCTTGGACTTCGCCTCCAGGTCCAACGCCGACGTTACGTTGGCGGGCGAAGGCTCGAAGTAGAGGGCCGGAAAGCCCTGGGCGAGGCCGCCCAGTTGCTTGCGCCGCCGCTCGGCCTCCTCCCGCAGGTCGGGCGCATACGCCTGGAAGCTGTCGACGATGGTGGTCCGGATTTGGTCGCTCTGCCCCTGCGTCAGGCCCACTCCTGCCGTCAGCGAATCCACCCGCTGCTGGAGCTGCTGCCGCTCGCTCTTGGGCTGGGCGGCCTGGCCATTCACCGCCTGAAGAATGGTGCTGGCCACCGTCTGGCGCTGCTCGGGGCTGAGGCCCTGGTGCAGCTGCATGAGCGCCTGGACCACCGCCGGACCGCGTGCCTCCGCCGCGGAGACAATCTGCTGGATTGTCGCCGCGATGCGCGCATCGTCGAAGGTGCCTGAAGCGATGCCGTCCAAGAGCAGTCCGAGCAGCTGGCGGCGTGCGACCTGCACCGGCTCCGACTGGGCACGCACTGTCTGACCCACCTTCAGCAGCAGGGCCTGCTGGTCGTAGGACAGCGTCAGCGCAGAGGTCGCATTCAAGAACCAAGCGGCGTTGCCCTCATCCAGCTCCTGACGAAGCCCGGGCCTAGGGACGCTGGTGCCGATGGGCGTCGTTGCGCACGCCGAAACCGCCGCCAGACAGGCCAGGCCGAGAAACCACCGGGATGCACGTATTTCGGACAATTGCCCCTCCGCTGCGAAAGCGACCTCCGGCCACGCTACCTGACGGCTGTCCCCGGGACTCCCTCTTATTTCTCCGAAAGGCGGGCATGGGCGGCTCCGGCCTTACCGCCGCCAAAGCTTGTCTGGCCTGTAGTACGAGGGCCTGGTGGAGACTGCCCAGTGACAACGGCGCTTCAGTCCACGCGGCACTTCTTCCTTCGGCGTCGTCGCTGGTTCATCGCAGCCGGCCTCCTCCTCGTCCTGTACGCCGGGACGGGGTTCCTGCTCTTCCCCTGGGTGCTGCGCCGCCAGCTCGAGCGACGGCTCGGGGCGGCGCTCCACCGCGAGGTGACTGTCCAGCGCGTCCGGGCCAACCCGTTCGCCCTCTCGGTGACCATCGACGGGCTTCTGGTGAAGGACCGCGACGGCAGCCCGTTCCTCTCCTGGGACCGCCTCTACGTGAATGGCCGGCTCCTCCCCATCCTCAAACGCGAGCTGGACTTGGACACGCTGCAGCTTGTCCGACTCCGGGCCCGGGTGAACCTGGCCAAGGACGGTAGCCTCAATTTCTCGGACCTCCTCGACCAGACACCGGAGGGGGCCCCGGCACCCGCCGACACCAGCGCTCCTCAACGCCGGCCCTTCGTCTTCGGCGTCGACCACCTAGCCCTGGAAGACGCCCAGCTCGACTTCACGGACGTGTCCCGCGCCCGCCCCTTTCACACGACGGTGGGACCCTTCACCATCCGCCTGGATGACTTCCGCACCCGCGCCGATGCGAAAAGTCCGTACGCCTTCAGCGGGACCACCGAGGCCGGCGAGACGTTTTCCTGGAGCGGCTCCGTGCACATCGACCCCATCCGTTCGGAAGGCACCCTGACGCTGGACGGGATTCGACTCCCCAAGTACGCGCCGTACTACGAGCAGACCGTTGACTATGACTTGCTGGACGGGACGGTGCGGGTCGAGGGCAGCTACCAACTGGAGTGGGGGCAGAAGAAGCGCCTGCTCCGGCTCTCGGACGGCACCCTGGCGCTGCGCAAGCTGGTCCTGCGACTGCGCGGCGCAGCGGAAGCTTCTGTCGAGTTGCCCGAACTGGACGTGCGGGGCGTGCAGGTCGACTTGCTTGAGGAGGTGGCGGCGGTGGAGTCCGTTTCCGTGCGAGGCCTGAGCGTCCGCGGGGAGCGCGGTGCGGACGGAAAAGTTGACCTGACCCGGCTCGCCCCGCACAAGGCCGAGCCGACGCCTGGGCAAAGGCTGGCCAAGGCCGCCAAGCCATTTCGCTGGGCCGTGCACAAGGTGGAGCTGAGCGAGGGGCGGGTGGGCTTCACCGACGCGCTGCCCGAGCGGCCCGTCAAACTCGTGCTCGCTCCGGTGGCCGTCACCGTGGGCAATCTCGCCAGCGACCACACCGCGGTGTCCACGCTGGCCTTCAGCGCTGGTTGGAACGGCACGGGACAGCTGAAGGCCGACGGGACGTTCTCCCTGTGGAAGCCCGCGGCGGAGGTTGCGCTGCACCTGCAGGGGCTGACGCTGCCAGCTGTCGACCCCTACCTGCCGCTGTACGGGGGTCTCGACGCCCGGCTCGGCGACGGCCGTCTCAACGTGGAGGGACGGGTGCGCCTCGACCTTGCGCCGGAGCCGTACGTCTACGGTTTCGACGGGGATGCCTCCATCGAGGCCTTGGTGCTGCTCGACACCCAGCGCGGTCAGGAAATCATCCGCTGGAAGTCCTTGCAGGTCCTCGGCATCCACGTGGCCTCAGCGCCGCAGGCCGTTTCCGTCCGTTCGGTGCGATGGATGGAGCCTCGGGTGAAGGTGCAAATCGCCGAGGATGGCTCCTCCAACGTCCGGCGCCTGCTGCGCACGGCCACCGCGCCGACGCCGGGCGCTGCGCCAGTGGCGCCCCCAAAGCCAGCACCGCCGGCCACCGCGGCGCCCACGCCGGTCTCCATCGCGACGTTTCAGATTGTGCGGGGCAACGTTGGCCTGGTGGACCGCTCCGTCCAGCCGGTCGCGCTTTTCGGGGTGTCGGACCTCGACTTGCGCGTGCGCGGCCTTTCCAACGACGTGGCGGCGCGTGCCCAGGTGGACCTCCAGGCCAACGTCGGAGGTGGGCCCCTCAAGGTGAGCGGCACGCTGAGCCCGCGGATGAAGAATGACGCGACGGACCTGAAAGTCACCTCGAAGGGAATCGACCTCACGCCCCTCGGACCGTACTTCGGCAAGTACGTCGGCTTCGCGCTGGAGAAGGGAAAGCTCGACCTGGACCTCGGCTACAAGGTGTCCCAACGCCACCTCGATGCGCAGAACCTGGTGCGAGTGGACCAGCTCACTCTGGGTGAGGAAACCCACAGCCCGGACGCCACCAAGCTCCCGGTGAAGCTGGGGCTGGCGGTGCTGCAGGACCGCGACGGCATCATCGAGCTCGACGTCCCGGTGGAAGGGAACGTGGATGACCCGGAGTTCCGTCTGGGCAAACTCATCTGGCACGCCGTGGGCAACGTCTTCGGGAAGATTGTCACTGCGCCTTTCGCCGCGCTGGGCGCGCTTTTCGGAGGCGGCAGCGAGCGGCTGGACCTGGTGGACTTTGCCGTCGGCACCGCGGACGTGGACGTCCGGGGCGAGAAGTCGCTACAGAACCTGGCTAAGGCGCTCTATTCCCGGCCCGCCCTGCAGCTGGAAATCCAGGGCACGGTGGACGCCGCCGCCGACGGCGCGGTGCTGCGGCGCGAGGCGCTTCGCCGCCGCGCCCGCGAGGAGAAATGGAAGGCCCAGCAGGGCCGACGCGGCAGCGCCTCATCGCTGGACAAGGTGGAAGTCCTGGAGGACGAGTACGTCAAGTTCATCGAAGCCGAATACCGGCGCGCCTTTCCGAAGGATGCGAAGCCCGCGACGCCTCCCACCACCACCGAGATGGAGGCACGCCTACTGACCACGGTGGACCTCGGGCCCGAGGCACTTCCGGCGCTGGGCCGGCGGCGCGCCGAGGTGGCACGCGACCGCATCCTTCAAGCAGCGCAGGTGGAGCCGGCCCGGCTCTTCCTCGTCGAGGGCGGGGAGCGCGCCGGCAAAGAGAAGGGCGCTCACGTCTACTTCACCCTGAAGTAGCAGGGCCGAGGCCTGTTAGGGCTCCTGTCCTAGAAGACGTACGCCAGCGCGAAAAGTAGGCTCAGCGTCTGGATGGTGAGCGGCTGGCTGAGGTTGATGGGCGACGTATTCCCCGGCAGCTGCGCCTGCAGTGGCACCGTGGTGCTTCCGCGCTCATACCCGAGGCCCACCGAGCCGGACAGGTGCGGGGTGTTGAAGGCGATGCCGCCCCGGACGCCGTACAGGGTGATGTGTTGGAAGATGTTGGACGTCACGTTGCCCGGCGCCTGGTCCGTATAGAAGCCGGCGAGCAGCTTGATGAGTTTGCCGAGCCTCACGCTGCCGCCCAGGTTCACGTCAAAGACATTCTTCGTGCCCCACACCTGGCTCGGAAAGGGGCTGGCCAGCTTCTGCACCGGCTGTCCGTTGACGGAGATGATGGTGCCCACCGTCGCGTTCGAGCTCACCAGGTTGTAGGGCCCGGTGGCGATGTACCAGTGCACGTCGAGCTCGAACTCCACCGGCTGGAAGTGGAAGGCCACCCCGCCGGTGAATTCTGCTGGGATTTCGTACCGGAAGGAGGCACTGGTGTCACGAAAGCTCAGCTGGCGCGTCGCGGCGGCCGACGCCGTTGTGGTCGAGTCGAGACTTTGGATGGTCAGGTTTCCGCCGGCGAGCACGCGCAGCCCCGGGGGCTGAACCAGCGCGCCCAGCCCCAGCCAGGGCAGAACGTCCCACTGAACGCTCACCTGGGGGATGAAGTGAAGGTTGTAGGCGTAGAAGGCAACGGTGTGAACCGAGCCGGCCAGCGCGGTGGTGTTGGACACGGATGCGTTGAGCTGCCCGCTGTTGTTGAGCTGGGTGTAGGGGAATCCAAGCTCGAAGCCGAGCCTCAGTTTCTCGTTCACCGCGTAGGCCACCGCGGCGGCCGGCTCGTACTGCGTGAACGACGAGCCCACCGTGTAGAGGACGTTGGCTCCGTTCGCCACCGGTGCCCCGATGTTGACGCCCTGGCTCCAGGAGATGGGGTTGCTGACACCGAAGCCGAAACGGACGTCCTTCAGATGGATGGCTTCCTCGCCGAAGACGATGCCGAAAAACGTCGGTACCGCGCTGAAATTGGACTGCTGGGTGCCGCCGTTCAGCACGTTGGAACCCTGGACGAAGCTGATTTGGTAGCCTTGGACGCTCGCGTTCACCGTCGTGCGGGTGGAAAGCACGAGGCCGGCCGGGTTGTACCAGAGGGCAGGCGGGGTGCTGGCCCGCACCATCGCCGCACCCGCCTCGATCGACTCGTCGAGGCCCGGAAACACGCGGTTGTAGTTCGGAACCAGCAACGTCGGCGGCAAGAGCAACTGCTGCTGCTGTGCCGCCGCCCACCCGGGAAGGCAAAGACACAAGGCAGCCAGGGCCGTGCGCCCCGCGTACCGACGCACCGCGCCTGCCAGTGTCATCCGTCGCTCACCCGCGTGGCTCCTCTGACCTCGACCCGGGGAACGCTACAGGAGGCCCGATGTCGAGGTCATGGGAAACGGAGAGCGAGAAGCCCGACCGCGCAGTACCGCGCCGGCGGGTGGGGGGGCGTGTGCTTTCCGGGAAGGGATAGGCGTCAGGGGGGTGGCCGGCGACCGGCAGGCACTGCTTGGCGACATTCACTGTCGCGGTGCGGCGAGGATGCCCACCTCGAGCAGGAAGCATCACTCGCGACCGCATTTACTCCGACCAGGGTTCTCGCTGGTCTCGGCGCGTTTGTCAGGACACGCTCGCGGACTTCTCGGTAGGCCTCGAGCCGAGAATCCGTAGCAAGTGAGCTGAGCCACGTCGGCCAGTCCAGGGCTGGTGACTTTTTGAAACCCCTGCTGAGCCTCAGCGGGGCTGCCGCGCAGAAGCTGCCGAAGTCGCCCGGGCCATCGCGGAATATGGGCGAATCTGCGTGCCGCGCAGCCATGCCCCGTGGCACGCTAAGTGCGTCGCGAATCTGCGAACCAGGGGGACTTATGGCTCGACGGAAGTTCGCTGTGGCGGCTCGGCTCGGGCTCCTTGCCGCGCTGGCTGGCGTCACCACGCTGACCGCATGCAGTTCGTCGCTGAAGTACACCTACGACCCAGCGGTGACCTTCTCGGGAGCGAAGACCTACCAATGGGCGCAGCCGGTTCGAGTCAGCTCGTCGCCGGACGGCCTGCTGGAAGCAAACGTCCGCTTCTACGCGGATCGCGACCTCGAGGCCAAAGGGTGGAAGCAGGTGTCGGACCAGCCGGAACTGCTCTTCTCGATAAATGACAATTACAACTATGAATATAAGTCTGGCAGCTATTGGGTGCTCGCCCACCTCGAGTTGCGCGCCGCCCGCAGGGACGACGGCAGGGCGGTATGGCGTGGCTCGGCGTCGGGCAACATCGACACCAGCGCTACGTCAAACGACCTGAAGGACGCGGTGAACGGAATCCTGTCGACCTTCCCACCCAAGTAGCCAGGCGCCCCGGGCCGGATTGCTCCAACCGGCCCTTGTTCCGGGGCGGACGATGCGTACGCGGCAGCGGGCGAAGGCCTTCCAGTCAGCTTGAAGGGAAGGCGGAAGCCACGACTTCGTCATCGACGGCGGCGAAGTCCGGAGGCTGGACCGGCACCCGTCGAAGAGGTACCGACCGCTCTACGGCCACCTGCCACTATCGCTCGATGGGGACGCAGCCTCCGAGGGAGAGGGGCGCTGCCCCTCACCGCTTCTTTTCGCGCCGCACGCCCTTGAACTTCCCGCCGGTCGTCTTCACGTCGAGGAAGCGCCCGGTCTTGGTGCTTCGCTTGATCCACAGGCCGGTCCGCCGGTTCTTCACCTGGGAGCGCTTCCGTACGGCGCCGTCCCGCCGATTGTCCTTTGCACCCGTCTTCGCCATGGTGTCCTCCTCCTCACTTGGTTGCACCGGCCTCTGGCAAGCCACGTTTGTTCCAGAGAGATACTCTGCTGTCGGACGAAGGATTCTCGTGCCGAAGTGTCCGGCCGGGTTTCTGCCCGTTCTCCATGCGTGGCCCCTCAACGCGCTCTCGGCCTGGCCGCGGAGACGTCTGCCGCGGTGCTGGTTCCCACCATTACTGAAAGGCACACCCGAAAAGCAACGGAGAGACTTCGCTCCAAACGTCTTGAACGCGATGGGGCGGCGTGAACTGCAGCGTCACCTTGCGTCGTGAGGAATCCGCGAGGCTCCCGGCGGCGCCTCCCCCGGGGACAAGTCAGCCCACTAGTGCGCGGGGCACGGGGTGACGACCTCGACCGTGATGCGACGGTTTTTGCGGCGCAGTTCCTCGAGCGCGTCCGGCATGGCCTTGGCGTCGATGGAATTCGGAGCTGGCTCGGGCGCCACGTTGGAGGTGGCACCTACGCCGGACACCGAGTGGATTTTCTTCGCCGCGACGCCTTTGCTGATAAGCCATTTCTTGACGGTTATCGCGCGTTCCACGCTGAGCTTTTTGTTAAATGCGGCGGTGCCCTCGTTGGACGTGTGGCCAATAATGTCCACCGTCAACGCCGGACAACTGTTGACGTAGGCCAGTAGCCTGTCGAGGGTCGCCTGGGTAGTGGGCCGGTCGAAGAGGAACTGGGCCTTGCCGGCTTTGAAGTCGATGTCGGTAAAATCCTCCTTGGACCCTGCGGTTTGGATGCTGGAAGCCAGCTCGGCCTGGTGGGCTTTGAGGGCGCTGAGCAGCCCCGCGACTGTCGTCGAGGAGGCAGTCACCTTCGCGACGGCCCCATCGAAGGCAGCCTTGGCCCCGTCGATGGCGGCCTGGATTTTTGCCACCTTCTGGCTGCCCATCGCCTCGCGCACGGCCGCGGAGGCAGTCTTGATGGTGGCGCTGACTTCGTCGAGCTGGCTGCCCTCCACAGCCAGGGCGCTGTTGAGCTTTGCTCCCAGGGCCTGGCCGGCGGTGTCGCCCGGGGCGATGACCGGGAGCGCCTTCACCGCACCGACGGTGTCGTTGTACTGCTTGCGGAGCCCGTCTGCCGTCTTCCCCATCGCGGCAGACAGCTGCTCCCAGCTGGCAGTGACTGGCCCCACGTCCTCGGCACAGCCCACCAGTGCGACGACGGCCAGCAGGGCCGCACCGGCTCGTCCTAGCAGAATCCTTTTCATGGTTCCCCCTGCTGCCTTCCTGAAGAGAGGCTTCATCCCCTGGGGCGGGTTCTTTTCGCGACTCGGACGGCAGCATCAAGCGACGCCTCGGGGGAATGCCGCCCCGACTCCCCCTCGCCGTCCTCGACTGTCCTGCAAACCGTAGGGGTACCACGCCCGTCCCAGGGGATGAAGCCCCATGGCGTACGAGGTGAGTCCCGGCCTCTCGAGTTGGTGAACATGGGGCAGCTCGCCCGGAGAAGTAGTGGAGTGGAACCTTTCCCGAATCCGCAACTGCGTGGCACGGGTCGGCGTCTAGGTGATGAAGGGACAAGCTGTTCCTCTGACTCGAGGGCCGCACGGTGCCACTGGCGCCGCGGGGGGCTGGTCGTTTCACGCCGGGTGATGCACCCAGCACGCGCCCGCGGACGCTGCCCAGGACGCCACCGTCCCTCCCGGTCCGCGCTGTCAGATGAAGCTCTGGCCGAAGCCCGGGGTCCGGTCGCTACGCCTTTACAAGGACCGCGATGCTGCTCCTCCGCTCACGTGTTCCACTGGTCATTGTCCAGAAAGTGCTCGGCACCGCGACCAGGCCACCGACGGCCATCTGGCACCGGACGTCCCTTGGGCGGAGGTAAATCCCCTGCAACTGGAGGGGATTGCCGGACCCGGCAGTACGGCGCTTTCGGGCTGCAGCTTCCGGCCGTGTCTCCCCGGTGTCCCCCACTCGGTTTCGAAGGCCAAAGGGGTCGGAGCTGCCGAGCAGATTCCTCAGCGACTCCGACCCCTTCAACGTGTCGGGGAGACAGGATTCGAACCTGCGACCCCTTGGTCCCGAACCAAGTGCTCTACCAGGCTGAGCCACTCCCCGGACGACGGACTGCCAGCCAGCCGCCGACGCTGCGCCGGCGGCCCGCGGGAGGGGACCTCGTAGCCGATGCTGGAACGCCACGTCAACGTCGGGACGGAAAGCGGCCCGTCTGCGCGAGGGGAAAGGCGCGCGTCCTCGCCACGTGTCTCCGCGGGTCCCCAAGCCGGGCGGTCCGGTCCCGCGCCGGTGCCCGTGCCGACGCTGTCGTCGCAGCGCCCGCCGGGCATAGGCGCCGTCCCTTGGGGCGTTTCGCGCGGTGGACGCTCCGTTGAGACCCGGGGTTCCTGGGGGGTTCCCCCACCGGGGTGACGCCCGACCTCCGCCCTACCCCTGACCCAGGGAGACACCCCGCAACACCTCGAATTTGCGGCCGTTCTGGTTGGAACCGTTCTTGCGATCATCCGGCTACAGACACTTCCCATTTCGAGCTGACCATGGCTGACAAGCCGACCATCCTCATCGCAGACGACGAACCCGGCGTTGTTGCCGCGCTGGCCCGGGAGGCCCGGCGCGCCGGCCTCTCCTACATCACCGACACCAGCTCGCACCTGGTGCACGAGCTCGCCCTGAAGCACCAGCCGGCCGTCATCATCCTCGACCTCAAGCAGCACGTGGATGGTCGGGACCTCCTGGCGATGCTCAAGAAGGACCCCCGGACGAAGCACATCAAAGTGCTGGTGCTGTCGGCGATTGAGGACCAATTCACCCGGCACGTCTGCCTCGAGCTGGGTGCCGACGACTACGACGTCAAGCCATTCGACCCGTGCTTCATGTCCAAGGTGGCCCGGCTCGCTGGCATCGAGAATTAACCCTTCCGCTGAAGGCTCCGGGCGACCCCCTCCCGACCGGAGCCAGCACAGGCGCCCCGGAACCGCTCCGCGGTCCGGAGGCGCCGTGCGACTTTCTGGGGTCGTGGGTTAGAAGGGGGAGGCGATGAGCCCCGGTGGCGACAGCGTCCAGGACTTGGCCCGGCGAGCCAGCAAGCTCACCTCGGTCCTCGACGTGGCCAAGGCGATGGCCGCCGCCCGGAACCTGGACCTGCTGTTGCCGCTCATCATCCACGAGGCGGCCAAGGTGGTGGACGCCGACCGCTGCACCCTCTTCATCCTGGACCGGGACCGCGGCGAGCTGTGGAGCAAAATCGCCCAAGGGGCAGCCAAGGAAATTCGCGTCAAGCTGGGACGCGGCATCGCCGGGACGGTGGCCGAAACCGGCCAGGCCATCAACATCACCGACGCCTACCAGGACCCGCGCTTCAACCGGGACGTCGACCTGACCACCGGGTACCACACCCGCACCGTGCTGTGCGTTCCGATGCGCGACGCCAACGGGGACGTCACCGGCGTACTGCAGGCGCTGAACAAGCGCGAGGGCACCTTCGGGGAGGAGGACACGGAGCTGCTTCTCGCGCTGGGAGGGCAAGCGGCCGGAGCCATCGAGAACGCGCTCCTCCACGAGGAAATCAGCCGCCTGTTCGAAGGCTTCGTGGCCGCCTCGGTGGTGGCCATCGAGTCTCGCGACCCGACGACCGCCGGCCACTCGGGACGGGTGGCCGCCCTCACCGTCGGGCTGGCCCAAGCGCTCGAGCAAGTCGACCGAGGTCCCTACGCCCAGGTGCGCTTCAGCACGCAGGACGTGCAGGAGATTCGCTACGCCAGCCTGCTTCACGACTTCGGGAAGGTGGGCGTGCGCGAGCCCGTGTTGGTGAAGGCGGAGAAGCTGTACCCACACGAGCTGGCAGTCCTCGAGGCCCGCTTCGAGGTGGCCCGGAAGGACCTGGCGCTCAAGAGCTACCAGCGGCGCCTGGCCTCGGTCGGGCTTCTGGGCGACAAAGCGCTGCCGGAGGTGGAGGCTGAGGAGGAGCGACGGCTCGCCCGGGAACTCGCTGAACTCGACGAGATGCGGGACTTCGTTCTTGCCTGCAACAGGCCCACGGTCATGGCCCGGGACGGTTTCGAGCGCCTGGCGGAGGTGGCTCGTCTCAGTTTTCACGATGGGTATGGCCGCGAGCGACCCCTTCTCATCCCGCGAGAGCTGGAGTGCCTGTCCATCCCCCGGGGCTCGCTCTCCGCCGAGGAGCGCACCGAGATTGAGAGCCACGTCACCCACACCTTCCGCTTCCTCTCGCAGATTCCCTGGACACGGGCCCTGCGCCGCGTGCCCTCCATCGCCTACGCGCACCACGAGCGGCTGAATGGCAAGGGCTACCCGCGTTCCATCCCCGCCGAGGACATTCCGGTGCAGTCGAAGATGATGGCCATCGCCGACGTCTACGACGCCCTGACGGCCTCGGATCGGCCTTACAAGAAGGCCGTTCCGACGGTGCAGGCCCTGTCCATCCTCGAGCAGGAGTCCAAGGCGGGGGCGCTCGACGGAGAATTGTTCCGCGTCTTCGTCCAAGCCGAGGTGCCGAGGAAGGCACTGCGACCGGGCCACAGTGTCTGACGCAACGACGAATCGGTCCGAGACCCGATTCGGAAGCAGCCGCCGGTTCTGACGGCGGGCGTCACTGCAATCCGGGCGGGGCGGGGTGCAGCAGGGGGCGCCCCGGTCGGGCATCGGCGCGGATGCCGTCGCGCAGCACCACCTGGCCGTTCACCAGCACCAGGTCCACGCCCAGCGGGTATTGCTTGGGGTTGGGGTAGGTGGCCGTGTCGGCGATGGTTTCACCGTCGAACACCACCACGTCCGCTGCCATGCCCACCCGCAGCAAGCCTCGGTCACCGAGACCGAGACGAGCCGCAGGCAGGGACGTCATCTTCCGAACCGCCTCCTCCAGTGGAAACAGCTTCGCCTCCCGCACATACGCCGAGAACACCCGAGGCATGGTGCCAAAAGCGCGCGGGTGGGTGCCCTCGGAGGCGAGGGGGCCGTCGACGGCCAGGGCGGAGGCGTCCGTCCCGAAGGAGGTCCACGGCTGGGCCATCGCCAGGCGCAGGTCTGGCTCGTCCACGAAGAAGCGGACGACGAAGGTGTTGCCCCGGTCGGCAAGGACCAGGTCCACCAGCGCTGCGGCGGCGGTCACGCTGCGCTCCGTGGCCAGTTGCGCCAGCGTCTTACCCTCCGCGGCCTTGGCGGCAGGAAGCAGGCAGGCCGTCACCACAATGCGCTCGGGCGTGTCCGCGTCCTTCCAGCGTTCGCTCACTTCCTGCTCCACCCGCTGCCGCTGGGCAGGGTCTCGCAGCCGCTCGAGCATGGCGGCCGTCCCATCGGCCATCGCCCAGGCGGGTAGGTCTGCGGTGAGGTCGTTCATCCCGGCGAGGTAGGGGTAGACGTTGGCGGCGATGTCGACGCCCTCGGACCGGGCCTGTGAAATTCGCTGAACCACCTCGGCCATCCGTCCCCAGTTGCGCTTGCCCGCCACTTTGAGATGCCAGACGTTCACTGGAATGCGCGCGCGCTTGCCAATGGCGATGGCCTCCTCCAGCGCCTCGAGCACGCCATCCTCCTCGTCGCGGATATGGGTGGCATAGAAGCCGCCCCAGCTGGCAGCGGCCTGGGCGAGCGCCACCAATTCATCCGTCGTCGCATAGCGCCCGGGCGCGTAGGAGAGAGCGGAGCCCAATCCGAAGGCGCCCTGGCGCATCTGCTTGCGCACTTCGACCTGCATGCGGAGCAGCTGCTCCGGCGTCGGCGCCCCTTGGCCCAAGCCCATCACCGCGGCACGGACCTGGGCCGCCCCGACGATGGTCGCGAGGTTGAGGGCGGGGCGGGCGGCCCGAAACCGTTTCCAGTACCCAGCCAGGTCGGTCCAGTCGATGCGCAGATTGTTGTGGACGGCGAGCATGTCCGCGAATTGCGAAACGAGCTCGGGCGTCATGGGCGCAATGCTCCGACCCTCCCCGGTGAGCTCGCTCGTGATGCCTTGGCGGATTTTCGACTCGGCCCGCGGGTCGACCAGGAGTCCAAGCGCCGACTGTCCCAACATGTCGATGAAGCCAGGGGCGATGAAGTGCTGCTTTACGTCGATGCGCTCCTTGGCGACCGCGCCGTGCAAGTCCCCCACGGCCGCAATGCGGTCAGCGCGGATGCCGACATCGGCGCGGAACCAGGGCGCCCCGGTCCCGTCCACGACGCGGCCGTTGGCGAGGATGACGTCGAACTTCTCGGCCTGCGCCGACAGCGACAGCGCTACCAGGAGAGCCAGCCTGCCCACGGCTCCCTAGCCTAGCCAAGGAACCAACAACAGGGTGGTCTGTCGCCCGGGGGGTTGTCAGGAGACGGTGTGCAGGCGGACGGTGTTGGTGTTTCCCGGCTTTCCCACCGGGGAGCCGAAGACCACCACCACCCGATCGCCGGGGCGCGCGAAGCCCCGGCTGACCAGTTCCTCCTCCACCCGGCGCACCATGTCGTCCGCCCGGTCCAGGGGCTCGAGCACCCGCGGCACCACGCCCCACAACAGCGACAGGGTGCGCCGAACCTCCTGGTTCGGCGAGAAGGCGACGACCGGCACGGGAGGTCGGTAGTGGCTGAGCAGCCGGGCCGTCACCCCGGAGAGGGTGAAGGCGGCGATGGCGACCGCGTTGGAAAGACGGGCGGCCTCGCAGGCGATGGCAGCGGTGACGTCGGGAAAGGAGGCGGGCGCCGTCAGCGGCAGCCGCTGAGGAACGCGGCCCTGCATCCGCGCCGCACTTTCCGCGGCCAGAATGATGCGGTCCATCATCTGTACCGACTCCGCCGGGTAAGCGCCCGAGGCCGTCTCCCCCGACAGCATGAGCGCATCGGCCCCGTCGAAGATGGCGTTAGCCACGTCCGAGGCCTCGGCGCGGGTGGGGCGGGGGTGCTCGATCATCGAGTTCAGCATCTGGGTGGCGACGATGACGGGCAGCCCCCGGGTGTTGGCCCGGCGGATGATGTCCTTCTGGATAGCCGGCACTTCCTCGGGCGGGATTTCCACACCGAGGTCGCCACGAGCCACCATCACGCCATTGGCGCGGTCGAGAATGGCGTCGAGCCGGGCGATGGCCTCTGGCTTCTCCAACTTGGCGACGATGGGGACCTGGCGCCCCGCCTCGGCCATGGCCGCCCGCGTCTGGTCCAGGTCGCTCGGCTGTCGCACGAAGGACAGGCCAATGAAGTCGATGCCGGCCTTGAGGCCGAACACCAAGTCCTCGCGGTCCTTGGCGGTCAACGCCTCAGCCCGCAGGGCGACGCCCGGAAGGTTGATGCCCTTGCTGTTGGTGAGGGTTCCGCCGTGAATGACCTCGGTCACCACCCGGCTCTTCTTGTCGGTCTCCACCACCATGAGCTCGAGCAGACCATCGTCGACAAGGATGCGGTCCCCGTTGTTCACGTCGGCGGCGAGGTATGGGTAGGTGGTGGACACCAGGTCCTGCGTCCCGAGGACGGATTCGTCGGTGGTGATGGTCAGCGTCGCTCCGGGCGTCAATTCGACGCTGCCGTCGCGGAGCTTTCCGGTGCGAATCTTCGGACCCTGCAGGTCGCCCAGGATGCCCACGCCCTTGCGGACCTTGAGGGAGGCGGCCCGGAGCATGGAGATGGTTTTGGCGTGCTGCTCATGGGTGCCGTGGGAGAAGTTGAGACGTGCCACGTCCATGCCGCCCGCCAGGAGCTTCTCCAGCACCGTCGGGTCGAGGCTGGCCGGGCCCAACGTACAGACGATTTTTGCGCGACGCATCGCTGCAGTGTGCGGCGCGGGCGGCAAGCGTGCAAGAGCGCAGGGACGGCCCTCAGCGCGCGAGCAGGACGCCCAGGTTCTCGCGCTCCCAGCGCAGGGCCGTGGCGTACTGCGGGAACGCTTTCTCGCGGTCGCGGAAGGCTCGGGGATGGTGTGTCCGCCGGCCGGGTCCGTGCGAGCTGGGGAAGACCTGGTGGAGCATTTCGTGAAAGACGATGAACTCGACGAAGAAGCGGGGCACCGCAGGCTGGTCGAGTGCCGGATGAAGCCGGATTTCTCGCGTCTGGTGGTCGTACACACCGAGCCGGATGGACTTGCGACGTCGGCGGCCAGGGCTGCGTCCCCATCCGATGCTCGCCTGCAGCCCACCCTGAAAGTGCACCTCGTTGAGTTGGTCGAAAATCTCGCGCAAGTCGTACGTCTCGCCGCGGGGGGAGAGGACCTCGTCTCCCGCATCTCGGTGCTGGCGGATGCGCGGCTGCTCTCGGCGGACGAAGTCGTCGAGCAGGCGCCCGGCCCGGCGGTGCCCCCGGCCGGCATAGTCCGCGACGGCACGCACCACCGGAGCCGGGGCGTCGAGAAACATGTGGTGGAGCCGCAGTCGAAGTGCCGCCGGTGCCCGGCGGAAGCTGACCATGGTGCTCCGGTTGTCGGTCACCGAGAGCCGGACCGGCACTCCCAGCTCATGCGACAACGACCGGGCCAGGGCCGCGGCCTTCTCCACCAGCACTTCACGGGCCGGCAACCGGCGCGCGCCCGTCGGCTCAAGCTCGAGCAGCTGTAGCTGCCGTGGGGAGGTGTGGGAGGCCACTCTGTGGACAAATCCTAGCCCGGCCGCCGCTCGACTCAAGCCAGGCGACGTCCAGGGCGGCCGTCCGGGGCGCCGTGGGCAAGCACCTCGGCGCGCAGGCGTCTTCCCAGGTCCTGCAGAGACTCCTGGGTTAGGCCAAACGCACGCAGGAGTGCCCCGCGGCCGTCCGCCTCCTCCACCGCCAGGCAACGCGGTTCGCCGGAGGCGAGCGCCCGCGCCACGCTGCCCTCCCGCTCGACCGCCAGCGTCCAGCCAGCCTCCTCGCCAGGCTCGAACGGGTAGAGGAGGCAGGCGGTGGGTCGGACCTCGGCGGAGAGGGTGCACCCGCTTTCGCGGCGAAAAAAGACGCAGGCGCCGCCGGCGCGGGCAAGCGTCAGCCGCACCGTCCCGTGACGAAAGTAGCCGCGCCAGCCTGGGCGCAGCCGCTCATAGGCCCGGGCCTGGTCTTCGTCGAAGACTTCCTGGTCGACGAAGCTGTCGCTCGCTCGGTAGGTGGCGCGCTGGATGCGCGACACGTCGGCGCGGGTGAGGGTGGCGAGCGGCTCACCGTCCCGCGCCTCGCAGCAGGAGCGGCCCAGGTGGCCGCTGCAGCGTGCGCAGGGCGTCACGGCTCCTCCCGCGAGGCCAGCAGGCGCTCCAGACGTCCTGGCTCGACACGGACCAGGAACGTCTTCTCTCGCGCGTAGCTGACCGCCCCGGGGGCCGCGCCTTTGACACGCCGGACAAATTTCGCCCGCGTGTAGCTCACCTCGCCCCGGTCCGCGCCGGCTCCACGCGCGTGGTGCAGCGCCAGGTGGGCAGCGTCGAGCAGCGTCTCCTGGGCCACCTCGGCACCACGGGCCAGCGGCACGACGACGTGGGCCCCGGGAATGCCACGGGCGTGCAGCCACAGGTCATCGGGGCGCGCCACGCCGAATGTCAGCGCGTCGTTGTCGGCCCCGGCGCGCCCGACCAGGATGCGGTCCCCGGAACGCGCGTGGAAGACTCGGTAGGGCTGATGGGTGCGGGGGTGACGCCGCGCCCCGCGCGGCGCTACCGCGGGCGCCTCTTCGAGGAGCTCCGCATCAGGCACCGCCCGCGCCGCGGCTAGTTCCGCCTCGGCTGCGGTGAGCTCCTCCTGCAACTCGGCCAGTCGCGCGGTGGCACGGGCGCTGCCCCGGCTCAGCCGGCGGTACTGCTGGAAATGCCGTTCGGCCTGCGCCCGTGCGTCCAGCCCCGGCTCGAGGGGCACCGACACCGGGCGGGTGCCCTCGGCGCGGTACTCGGTGAGTGTCACCTCGCGCGCGCCGCGGGGCACTGCGCCGACGTTTTGGCGAAGCAACTCGCCGAAGCGGCGATGCTCCTCGGCAGCCCCCGTCCGGCTCGCCTCGGCCCGCACCTTCGCCAGTGTCCGCCGGAGGCGCTCCACCCGTGTCCGCAGGGGCTGCACCCGCTGCCGGCGCAGCGCGGTAGCACGGGCGCCCGCCTCCTTCGCCGAGAAGAGGGTCTCGACGGCCAACCCCAAGGCCAGCGGGTCGGCAAGGGCGGGCAGGCGCGAGGGCGGCTCGTGCTCCGGAACGGGCGTCGGGGGCCGGGGCACTCGCGCCTTCTCACCGGAGGCGGCGAGCGGCCGTCGCTGTTCGCCCAGAAGGAGCAGCGCGCCCGGGGGGCCAGCCTCCAGCACCAGGGTGCGGGGGGCGCCCTGCCGGTCGAACCGGAGCTCCACCTCCCGGGCGCCGGTTTGCTCGAGCGCGCTCAGCCGCGAGCCGACCAGCTCCTTCCTCAACCGCAACAGCCAGGGGGAGGGTACGCCTCGGGCAGCAGTGTGGGCGCTGGCCAGCGACAGACGCGCCCCGTCCGGCTCGGCGCATACCACCAGCCGGCACGTCCGCCCGGGACGCCGAACTTCGAGTTCCAGCCGCAGGGGCGCGGGGCTAGCAACCTTCTGGACGACTGCACCCGACAACGCGCCGCGCAGCGCGGCGGTGACGATGGCGAGCTCGGCCGGGCGCAGCGACACAGGAGGGGCTGAAGGGGAAGGGAAAGAAAAACGGCCCGGGCCTTGGTGGGGGCCCCGGGCCGTCTCATCCATCCCGAGCGAGACGGAGGCGCACCGCTACTACTTCTTCCTCCGCGTCGTCTTCCTCTTCGTCTTTCTGGCGGCGGGCTTCTTCTTCGCGGTCTTCCTCTTTTTCGCTGCCATCGCGTCCCTCCGGTTGAATTGCAAGTTGTGATGCTAGTGACGGTCGTACGACGTGTCAACGAACGGCGCGTTCACGCTAGGGTCTCCTGCCAACCCGAGAATGCACGCCAGCAAGCTCATCTTTCCTCCCGACTTCGTGTTTGGCGTTGCCACGGCCGCCTACCAGGTGGAAGGCAACATCGAAAACGACTGGAGCCAGTGGGAACGCTCGCACAGTTTGCGCCACATCGCCGGTGCCGGCGTCGACCACTGGAACCGCTACGAGGACGACTACCAGCTTGCACGTGACGTCGGAGCCGGCGCCTTCCGCATCAGCCTGGAGTGGGCGCGCATCGAGCCGGAGCGCGGGCGCTTCGATGGGGAAGCGCTCGCGGCGTACCGCACAAGGCTGCTCGCGATGCGTGCCGCCGGATTGAATCCGGTGGTGACGTTGCACCACTTCACCCACCCGAAGTGGTTTCACACCGAAACGCCGTGGCACACGCCGGAAAGCGTCGCCGCATTCCGCGCCTACGCCCGGGCCTGCACGTCTGTGCTGCGTGGGCTGGACGCCCTGGTGCTCACTTTCAATGAGCCGGTGGTGCTGATGCTGGGCGGCTACGTCCGGGGCATCATCCCACCGGGCATCGCCGACGCGACCTTGGCCCTGCCGGCGTTGGCCAACATGGCGCGGGCGCACGTCGCGGCGCGCGAGGAACTCCACCTGGCCATCGGCCCGGTCCCGGTGGGAACCAGTCAGAACATGCTGTCCTTCGCGGCCGACCGCAGTTGGCACCCGCTCGACCATGCGCTGGTGCGTCTCACCGACGCTGCCTACAACCACGCCTTCTTGGAAGCGCTGTGCACCGGGAAGCTGCGGGTGCGGATGCCGGGCCTCTTCCGCATCGACACGGAAATCGCCAACGGGCGCGACTCGCTCGATTTCGTGGGCGTCAACTACTATACGCGGGCCCACATGCGCTTCGTGCCGCGCAAGCCCTTCTTCGAGTTTCATTACCGCGACCCGCTTCACCGCGGCCTGACGGACATCGGCTGGGAGGAGTACCCGGAGGGCTTCGCCCAGACGCTCCAGGCGGTGCGGCGCTATGGGTTGCCGGTCTGGGTAACGGAGAACGGCATCGACGACCGCCGCGGCGATCGGCGGAGTGCTTACCTCTACACGCACTGGCGGGCGCTCCTTGAGGCGATGGCCTCCGGCGTGGACGTGCGCGGCTATCTCTACTGGTCGCTGCTCGACAACTTCGAATGGCTCGAGGGCTGGGGGCCTCGCTTTGGGCTGTACCACGTCGATTTCGACACGCTCGAACGCACGCCCACCCCCGCCTGCGCTTACTTTCGCGACACCGCGCTCAGCCGCGTGCTGCGGCCGCCACCGCCGAGCTGGCCGCGCGTACAGACGGAGGTCCTCCCGCGCGAAGTCCAGCCGGCACCGGGGACGGTCACCGGCTAGCCATCGCGCCTGTGGCCGGCACCTGGCGCGTCTGGTACGGGCGCCAGCCGTCCCGGTGGCCCGCACGCCGTAGGGGTGCGACGCCCCCCACACTCTCGTCTGGCGGGCAGGCAAGGGTGCGGCAAGGTGCCGCGGCCCCTCCCCGGACAGGCCCCGGTACGCTACAAGCTTCCCTTTGTGAGGGGTACCACCTTGGCCAAGGCGCAGCTGCTGGGCTTGGTGCTGGCGGCCAGCTGGCCGTCGGTGGCCCTGGCCGCCGACGGGGGCGTGAGCCCGGCGGACCCGGGGCTGGACCTCGGCCTCGAGCAGCGGACGTCGCGCGCGCCCAACGGCGCCTGGGACTGGGCGGTGGACGGCAGTGCGGTGCTTCCCGTCGTCGACGTCGCCTCGCAGTTTCGGCTCGGCCTGCGCCTGACGGATTCGGGGCGCCTCGAACATCTGTCGGCGCGCTGGGGCCTGGGGCCGAACGACCTCACGGCGGCCCAGGCCCTCTTCTGGAGTGGGCGCTTGGACCGCGGTCCCAACAGCCAGGTGGCCCTCACCTTCGCCGGAGGCGTCCGCCTGGAGGCCCTGGCAGACCGACTCGGGCTGCCGCGGACAGCCTGGGTGGAGCTCGGACTGCAAACTCGCCCCCAGGCGGCGGACCGGCAGGGCCGAACACGGATGTCCTCCACGCTGGTGCTGGCCCTGGACTTCGACGTCCTCGCCACCGGTGTGGACGGTCGTCCGCAGAAGTCCCCCACCGGCCTCCGCCTGAGGGCGAGCGCGGCGCTGGGAAACGACCCGGGGTGCAGCCTCGGCACGCCGACGCTTCTCTTCAGCGGCCGCTGTCTGACGCTCGCGCTGGCACTCGAATTCTAGCCACGCTTCAGCCGAGCGCCGACCGGTAGTCGACTTCCTGCTCGTCGTCGGCCGCCCCGTCGCCCACCGCTGCCTCAAAGAAGCGCTGAACGGCGCGCTGGACGTCGGCCAACGGGGCCAGCTGATTCACCTCGGAACGGAAGGCCGCCGCCCCACGCAGGCCGTGGGAATACCAGCCCAGGTGCTTGCGGAAGCTGCGCACGGCCGCCAACGGCTCGCCGACGAATTCCACGTGCGCCGCGAGGTGGTCGAGCACCACATCCCGTCGTTCGGCTGGGCTGGGCGAGGGCCCACCGAGGAGCTCGCGAAAAATCCACGGGTTCCCCAGTGCGCCTCGCCCAATCATCACCAAGTCGCAGCCGGTACTCTCCAGCATCCGACGCGCGGCGGCCGGCGTCTTGACGTCCCCGTTGCCGACGATGGCCATCCGTCGCCGGTGCCGGACGAGGTCGGCGATGACGCTCCAGTCCGCGAGGCCGGCGTAGCCTTGCGCCCGGGTACGCGGGTGGACGGCGAGCGCGATGCACCCGGCGTCCTCCAGGGACTCGGCCATCTCCAGGTAGTTGCGGTGGTGCGCGTCCCAGCCACTGCGGATTTTGGCGCTTACCGGCAGTCCGGTGGCGGCGTGGATGGCGCGCACGATGGCGGCGGCGCGCGGCGGGTCGCACAGCAACGCCGAGCCTGCGCCATTGCGCGTCACCTTCTTCACCGGGCACCCCATGTTGACGTCGATGGCCTCGGCGCCCCATTGCTTGCCCACCAGCGCGGCCTGGGCCATCGCCTCCGGCTCTCCGCCAAAGACTTGCAACGAGTAAGGGTGCTCCACCGCCGCGTCATGGCGCAGGTAGCGCAAGGTGCGGGCGCTGGCGCGCAAGAGGCCCTGAGCGCTCACCAGCTCAGTCGTGCAGAGTGCCGCCCCCATCCGAAAGGCCAGCACGCGAAAGGGCTTCTCGCTTACCCCCGCCATGGGCGCCAGCACGTAAGGGTGGGGCAAGCGGTAGGGGCCGTAGGCGACGGACATGGACAGCAAGGGGAACTACCACGGCCCCCCTCTGGCGGCGGAGGCGCCCCCAGGTAGAGTGCTCGCATGCTGCGCTTTCGGCTCGGTCCGATTCCGGTGGAGGTGCACCCGAGCCACCTGCTGTTTGCAGCAGCCTTGGGGTTCGCCAACCTCGGCCAGGCGGGCCACGACCCCACCCACTGGCCAGGAAGCGCCCTGGCGGGCGGGGACGCCCTCCTCCATACGGGCACGCAGGTCGCGGTGGTGGCCCTCTGGGTGGCCATCATCTTCGTCTCGGTGCTGGTGCACGAGCTTGGGCACGCCCTGGCGTCGCTCGCCTTCCACTACCGGCCCAGCATCCAGCTGGTGGCCCTCGGCGGCCTCACCCAGCCGAATGCACCCGGTCCCATCCCCTGGAACCGCGAGGTCCTGCTCACCGTGGCCGGGCCCCTGTCGGGCGCAGGCTTCGGGGCCCTGTGCCTTCTGGCTTTGAAGGCAACCGCTGGCGCCTCGGACGTGGCTGGCTACGTGTTGTCGCTTGCCTGGCAGGCGAACTTCATCTGGGCAGCGTTCAACCTCTTGCCGGTGATGCCGCTGGACGGGGGACGCATCGCCGCCGCGGTGCTGACGCGGGCGTTTGGCAAGGCCGGCTTCGCCGCCGCACAGCTGCTGGCCATCGTGGTGTGCGCCGCTGGCATCTACTGGTTGCAAGGCAACTTCCTCGCGATGCTTCTCTTCGCGCTCTTCGCCGTGCAGGCGGTGCGCGTGCTAGCGACGCTGTGGCGTGGCGAGGTCCCACAAGCGCAGTCCCCGGAGCTGGAGGAGATGGAGACTCTCTTCCGGGCCGGCGAGCTGCAGAAGGCGCGGGAGCGCGCCGAGGCACTGCTGGCGGGAGACCCGGCCCCCCCGCTGCGCTCGCGCGCCCACCACCTCCTTGGGTGGATAGCGCTGAAGCAGGGGGAGGGCCGACGGGCACTGGACCACTTCAGCCAGGTGCAGGGCCGTGGGGTGGAGGGGCACGCGTTGGCGGCCGCCTTCAGCCTGGTGGGGGACGAAGCGCGGGCGTTGCCGCTGTGGCAGCAGGCGTACGAGGCCTCACACGACCCCACCATCCTGCACGAGTGGGCCGGGGCGCTGTTGCGCGCCGGGGAGACGGACCGGGCCGCGCGCCTGCCCGGCGTGGACCTCGGCAAGGCCTACGCCTGCGCCGAGCGCGTGGCCTTCCTCCGGGGAAACTTCACCCGCGCGGCCGAGCTGGGGCTGGCCGCGCTCGACCGGCACCCCTCGGCCGAAGGGGCCTACGACGTGGCCTGCGCCCTGGCCCGGGCCGGCGAACTGGACCGGGCGGTCCTCGTGCTGGAGCGGGCGCGGGACCTCGGCTTCTCCGACGTCGCCTATGCGCGCACCGATGCCGACCTGGGCGCACTGCATGGCCACCCCGGCTTCGAGCGATGGCTGGCGGCACTGGGTAAATCCGCTACCGCCTGACAGTGGCCTGACAGCGGGCCCATAGATGGAAGGGTGCCCGGACTCCTTCCGGCCTCGACCCCCAGCCCATGAACTCCACCGAAACCCTGCCTTCCGTGCCCCACAACGAGCGCATCAAGTGGGTCACGTCGCTGCCCTTCTTCGGCGTGCACGTGATGGCCCTGTTCGCCTTCGTCGTGCCCTTCAAGTGGCACTACGTCGCGGTGTGCGTCGGGCTGTACTACTTCCGGATGTGGGCGCTCACCACGGGCTACCACCGCTACTTCAGCCACCGCAGCTTCAAGACCAGCCGCGCCTTCCAGTTCGTCCTCGCCTTCTGCGCTTGCCTCTGCACGCAAAAGGGGCCCTTGTGGTGGGCGGCACACCACCGGCACCACCACAAGTACTCGGACCAGGAGCAGGACGTTCACTCGCCCTTGCAGCGCGGCTTCTGGTGGAGCCACGTCGGCTGGATTCTCTGCGACCGGTACACGGAGACGCGCTACGAGGCCATCAAAGACTTCGCCAGCTACCCCGAGCTGCAGTGGCTCAACCGCTTCTACCTCGTCCCGCCGGTGATGCTGGCGGTGGCGCTCTTCTTCATCGGCGGCTTCCCGCTGTTGGTGTGGGGCTTCTTCGTCAGCACCACCTTGCTGTGGCACGGTACCTTCACCATCAACTCGCTGAGCCACGTCTTCGGCCGTCGCCGCTTCAAGACGACGGACACCAGCCGGAACAACTGGCTGCTCGCCCTCATCACCTGCGGGGAGGGGTGGCACAACAACCACCACTACCACCAGAACACCGCCAACCAGGGCTGGTTCTGGTATGAGTTCGACCCGAGCTTCTACATCCTGCGCGTGCTGTCCTGGGTAGGGCTGGTGTCGGACCTCCGCACCCCGCCCCACGTCGTCAAGTACGCCTACCTCAAGTACACGGACGAGGAGCGGGCCGAGCTGCGCAGGACGCCCGCGCTCTTCGGAACAGGCCGGCGGGCGGTGGTGCAGGCCGCCCGGCGGGCGGTGCAGCGGGCCTCGGAGCTCCAGCTGTCGGGTCCCTCGGCGGCGCCCGTGCTTCGCCGCTGAGGCCGCGGCCCCTGGCACTGCAGACCGCTTCGGGGGCCGGGCCAACCCAAATGGCCCGGCCGCCTTGGGGCGTCACCGGTGACTTCCCGGCCCGTTTTTTCGCGTTTCCCCCGTGCTACATGCGACTTCTGGTGAAACCCGGGCCCCCCCTGCGGCGTACCGGTACCGAGGCCCATGCCCCGGAGCCGGACGAGATGCTGATGGAGCGCTTTGTCGGCGGAGAACCCGCCGCATTTGACGCGCTCTTCGCACGCCATGCGGCGCGGGTGCACGCCTACCTGCGGCGCATGGTGGGCCCCAGCACCGCGGATGACCTCACCCAGGTGACGTTCCTCTCGGTGGTGCGCTCGCGGAGCCGCTTTCAGCGCGGGGCCCGGTTTCGCCCGTGGCTGTACGCCATCGCCAGCAACGCGGCGAGAGACCACGTGCGAAGGGCCCGCTTCGAACAGCCCAGCGACGACGGGGAGACACCGGAACAGGTGACGGAAACCCTGCTTCCGGACCCGGCGCTGGAGAAGGCTGTCCACGGAGCGCTGGCGCAGCTGCCGGAGCAGCAGCGCGAGGCCATCGTGCTGCACCGCTTCGAGGGCTTCTCCTTCGGCGAGATTGCCGAGACGCTGGGCCTCTCCGAGTCCGCGGTGAAGGTACGGGCTCACCGCGGCTACGTGCGGCTGCGCGCGCTGCTGGCCCACCTGGGGGAGGGCCCATGACGGTCCACGAGCGGCTGCTGGAGAACCTGACGGCGGGCGCGCTGGACACTGCGGACCGCGCCCACGCTGCCCGGTGCCCGGCTTGTGCCGCGCTGCTGGCCGGCCAGGCCAGCGGAGCCGCCCCGGCCCGCACCGAGTGGCTGGCCGCCGCCCACCAGGAGCTGGCCCGGCCGGCGCGCCCCTGGTGGGGGCTCGCCGCCGGCCTCGCCGCGGCCAACGCCGCCCTGGCCGCGGCGACGACGGTCCTCTTGGTGCCCACCAACTGGAAAGCCTCGACCTCGCCCCACTGGCTGTTGGTGGCCGCGGTGGTGGTGCTGGCGGCCCTGGCCCTGGGCGGCATCTTCCTCGCCCTGGCGCCCCGGCGCTTCTGGCTGGACGGCGCACTCGGGCTGGCTGCCCTGGCGCCGGTGGCCGTGCTGCTCGCCGGGGACGGCCACGCCGGCGCCCCGCACTTCCTGGATGGGATGTCGTGTCTGTGGACGGTGCTGGCGCTGGCCGCGCTTCCGCTTTCCGGCGGGGCCTGGCTTCTCACCCGGGTGGCCTACTCGCCAGCGCGCGCGGTGGCGGTGGGACTCATCAGCGCCGGCGTGGGGTTGCTCGTCCTGCAACTCACCTGCAACGACGGTTCCAGCCGGCACCTGCTGGTGTTTCACCTGCTGCCGTGGGCGGCGCTGGGGGCGGTTGCCGTGCTGGTGCGGCGGGCGTTGCCGACCTGGAGCTACGCCCCGTGAGATGCGCCGCGCTGACGCTGTTGCTTCTGGGTGCCCTCTCGGCCTCCGCCGCCGAGCGCAGTCCAGTGCTGGTGGAGCTCTTCACCTCCGAGGGCTGCTCCAGCTGTCCGCCGGCGGACGAGGCCCTGGCGGCGCTGGCGCGTGAACAGAATGTCGCCGGGGCGGAGATTGTGCCCCTCGAGTTGCACGTCGACTACTGGAATTCCCTCGGCTGGGCGGACCCCTTCTCCCTGCCCGAGGCCACCGCCCGCCAGGAACACTACGCCTCGGCCGCGGCAGTGCCCGGGTACACCTCACAGCTGTACACCCCGCAAATGGTGGTGGACGGCACGCGCTCCTTCGTCGGCAGCGAGGAACTCGCCCGGGCCGCGGTGGCCCAGGCCCTGGCGCTGAAGAAGCGCCTCCTTCGGACGGACCTCCGACCCGCCCCGGGCGGGGTGGACGTCGAGGTGCACGTCGGCCCAGGGGAGGACCGGCCGGCGGCGCTGTGGCTCGTCCTCACCGAGTCCGGACTCTCCTCGCGGGTGACGCGCGGGGAAAACCGGGGGCGGACGCTGGTGCACGCGCCGGTGGTGCGCTCCCTCGAGCAGGTGGCCATCATCCCGGCCGGCGGGTGGACGGGGACGGTGCGCCTGCCCATCGCCCAGGCGTGGCGGCGGGAGGCACTCAGCGTGGTGGCCTTCGCCCAGGAGCGCGGGAGCCGCCGGGTGGTGGGCGTGGGCACCGCCCGCGTGCCAGCGACGGTGGCGAACGGCGGTCCCTCCTCCCCCCACTAGCCTCCCCACCGAGGCGGGGCCGGTCCGGTCCGGCCCACGTCCCCGGCCAGGAGAGG
The DNA here is from genome assembly GCA_963760425.1 of uncultured delta proteobacterium. Lineage (GTDB taxonomy): Bacteria > Myxococcota > Myxococcia > Myxococcales > Myxococcaceae > JADGRA01. Next base: position 96,631 of record CAVXCY010000006.1, read on the forward strand.
ACATTGCGGTGAGGGCGCAGGTGCATTAGCCCCTCTGGCTTGGAAACGGCCCCACCGCGCTTCCGTTTCGCCTCGCTGAAGGCCAGCTTCCGCCACACCCGGGCGACGGTGGGCCTCGTCTGGCGGTCCTCGCCCCGGCTGACGGTGCTTTTGGGGGTGTTGACGCTGGCGGGCGCCGGCGTCCCGCTGGCGGTGGCCTGGGTGGGCAAGGCCATCGTCGACGCCGTCGTCGCCGCACCAGCGCGAGCGACGCTGCGCTGGGTGGCGGTGGAGCTCGGCCTGGTGGTGGCACAGGCCGCCGTGCTGCGGGGCCTCGACCTGGTGCGCGGACTGCTCGGCGCGCGGCTGGGCATCGACATCAACGTCCGCATCCTCGAGAAGGCGCTCAGCCTCGAGCTGCGGCACTTCGAGGACCCCGAGTTCTACGACCAGCTGACGCGCGCCCGGCGCGAGGCCTCGTCGCGTCCGATCTCGGTGGTGACCGAGAGCTTCCAGCTCGTGCAGAACGTGCTCACCCTGGTCGGCTACGCGGCGCTTCTGTTGTCGCTTCACCGCGTGGGCCGTCCTCGGGCTGCTGCTGGCGGCGTTGCCGGCCACCCTCGCCGAGATGCGCTTCGCGCAGCAGGCCTTCCGGCTGCGCAACTGGCGCTCGCCCGAGAGCCGCCGGCTGCTCTACCTCGAGTACGTGCTGGCCAACGACGAGCACGCCAAGGAGGTGAAGCTCTTCGGCCTGGGGCCGATGCTGCTCGACCGCTACCGCACGCTCGGCGAAACGTTCTACCGCGAGGACCGCCAGCTGTCGCTGCGCCGGGCGGCGTGGAGCTACGGCCTCGCCTGGTCGGCACGCTGACGTTCTACGGCTGCTACGCGGTGATGGCGGTGGCGGCGGCCACCGGCGCGCTCACGCTCGGGCCGATGACGCTGTACGTGGTGGCCTTCCGCCAGGGGCAGCAGGCCTTCCAGTGCATTCTCACCGCAATCGGCGGCATGTACGAGGACAACCTCTACATGTCGAACCTGTTCGAGTACCTCGCCATCCCCACCGGGCGCCCGGTCGCGGCACCCGCGCTGGCGGCACCGGCCACGGGCACGGAGCAAGGCATCCGCTTCGAGGACGTCGGCTTCCGCTACCCGGACGCCGGAGGGCTGGGCGCTGCGGCACGTCAGTCTCTTCATCCCGCGCGGGCAGAGCCTCGCGCTGGTCGGCCAGAACGGCGCGGGCAAGACGACGTTCATCAAGCTGCTGACGCGCCTCTACGAGCCGACCGAGGGCCGCATCCTGCTCGACGGGCGCGACCTGCACGCCTGGGACGAGGACGTCCTGCGCCGGCGCATCGGCGTCATCTTCCAGGACTTCAACCAGTACCAGCTCACGCTGCCGCGAGAACGTCGGCTTCGGCAGCGTCGAGCACCTGGAGGACCGCGCGCGCATCGGTCGCGCGGTCGAGCGCGGCGGCGCCACCGAGTTGCTGTCCAGTGCTCCCGAGGGGCTCGAGACGCCCGCTCGGCCGCTGGTTCAAGGACGGCACGGAGCTCTCCGGCGGCCAGTGGCAGAAGGTCGCGCTGGCGCGCGCCTTCATGCGCGAGGAGGCCGACATCCTGGTGCTCGACGAGCCGACCGCCGCGCTCGACGCCGAGGCGGAGCACGCCGTCTTCGAGCGCTTCCGCGAGCTGGCGCGGGGCCGCACGACGATCCTCATCTCGCACCGCTTCCCCACGGTGCGCATGGCGGACCGCATCGTGGTGATCGAAGACGGCCAGCTGGTGGAACAGGGGACGCACGCCGAGCTGGTGGCGCTGGGCGGCCGCTACGCGCACCTCTTCGCCTTGCAGGCGAAGGGCTACCAGTGACGGCCCGCGCCTCGCCCCTCAGCCGTTGAGCGCCGGCCGCGCGCTTCGGCCACACAAACCGTGGAGATGGCCGCGCCGGCCGACTCCTACACCGTGCGCACTCGCGCGAGCCCTCCCCGAAGGCGGGCAGGGGCGTCCCAGTCTGCCGTCAGCGCCCCTGTCGCGTCTGGCGCACGGCGGCGCCACTTCTCTATGCTGCCCGTCGATGCGGCTCCATCCCCAACAGATTCCTGTCATCGCATGTGAAATCCTCCAGCGCCTGACGCGTGACGGCGACGTTGAGGTCGAGCCAACGCGCATTCGCGATGCGGAGATGGAGTGCGCCGCCACCATGCGGGAGTTCCTCAGGCACGAGTCCCGAGCCAGCGAGTCGACCCGCGCGGCGATGGAGCGGCGCGGTTATTCGTACGCCCGAAGGGCAGCCTTCCTCGCGGAGTTTCTTGGATTTCAGGTGGCCAGCAGAGACCTTCGGAAGGTCAGCGAGCGGCTGGTAGACCACCTTTTTGCCAGCCCCGCGGTGAAAGTCGTCACCGCAGGGGAGGCCCTTCTAGGGCAGAAGATTCTTATCGCCATCGTGAAGAAGGTCGAAGACGACTCGCCGATGCCCCTTCGCATAACTTCCACCTAGACGTTTTCAGTCCCCCCACCCCACCAACTTCGAGGAGCCTTTCCATGGATGCGCCCAAGTGGCCCGAGTTGGAACCCCCTGCCCCGAGCGCCCTGGACAGCTTTCAGCCCGGTGTCCCGGCCAGGGACAGTCCCCTGGCGGTGGTGAGCCTGGCCAGCGGCATTCTCTGCTGGCTGATGCTTCCCATTCTCGGCGCGGTGGTGGCGGTGGTGACGGGGGTGAGCGCCCGGAAGGAGATTCGCGCCTCTCGCGGCACCATCGGCGGATGGAACCTGGCCACCATCGGCCTGTGGTTGGGGGCGGTCCACCTGGCGCTGGTGGCCCTGGCGGTGCTCTTCGTGGTGGGGCTGATTGTGGCCGGCGTGGGGTTCGCCTGGTTCAACCGGTGACTTCCCCCCGGAGGGACTGACCCGGGACGTCGCTGGAGACCCAGCCCCCCCTGGCCCAAGCCCTCAATTTTGCGAGGCGGCGACCCCGGCGCGCCGCTTGCTTTGTCCTGGGTACAACGGAAAGCCCCCTGTCCCCCATGGCCACCCACGTCCCCTGCGCCCAGTGCCGCACCGCCAACCGGGCCGGGCTTTTGTACTGCGTGGTGTGCGGGGGCCGCCTTCCCCGGCATGCCTTTCCGCCGGACCGGGTGACGGCCCTGGCCTGGCCCGGCCCGGAAGTCCGGGAGATGTCCCTTCGGGCCCGGCCGGGGGCGCTGGCGTGGGCCAGCCTCGCCGCTGCGCTCCTTGGCTGGACTGTGCTTCCGCTGTTGGGCGCGGCGCTGGCGGTGCTGCTGGCGCTGCGGGCGCTGGAGGAGCTCCCGCCGGGCGAAGGTGCCGCCGGCGCGGGCCGCCTCCTTCGGCTCGCGCTGTGGCTGGGCGGAGCGCAGCTGGTGCTGGCCCTGGTGGCCGGCGCGGCGATGGCGGCGGTGGCGCTGACCGCCCTGTTGCGCGCGGGCTGACAGCCGCCCGGGCGGTCCTGGCGCCTCACCACGCGCGTGGGTGTCTGGCGCACAAACACGGCCCCGGGGCGTGCTTGGCTTTGCATTCCGGAGTTTTGGCGCCCGGGTACCAAGGCTTGGGCTGCCCTCTGGGGTGTAGACTGTGGCGGCGCTTGAGCGTCTCCCAGACGTCCACCTGGTTCGGCCGCTACCGGCTCACCTCCCGGATTGCCACCGGCGGGATGGCCGAGGTGTACCTGGGGCGCATGCTTCTGCCGGACGGCCGCTTCGGGCCGGCGATGGCGGTGAAGCGGCTGCTGCCGCACCTGATTGCGGACCCCGCCATCGTCCGGATGTTCCTCAACGAGGCGGACATCACCCGGCAAATCCAGCACCCCAACGTGGTGAGGATTCTGGACCTCGGCCAGGTGCGCGGCGAGCCCTTCATCGCCATGGAGCTGCTGGAGGGGCACAGCTTCGCCGAGTTGCGCCAGGCGGCCGCGCACGCGGGCCTGCGGGTGCCCCTGGGCATCACGCTGCGGGTCCTGACCGAGGCCTGTCACGGCCTGGACGCCGCCCACCGCGCGGTGGACGCCAAGGGGCGGGAGCTGCGGATCGTCCACCGCGACTTCACCCCGGACAACATCCACGTCGGCGTCAACGGCGAGGTGAAGGTCATCGACTTCGGCATCGCCAAGTCCTCGCGCATCGGCGGGGGCACCGAGCCCGGGACGCTGAAGGGGAAATTCTTCTACATGTCCCCGGAGATGATCTCGCGGGCCAGCCGGTGGACCACCGGGCGGACCTCTTCGCCGCCGGCGTCATGCTCTATGAACAGCTGTGCGGCCGGCGCCCCTTTACTGGGCTGAACACCGAGGAGGTGCTGAACCGCATCACCGAAGGCAAGCCGAAGCGCCCCACCGAATTCGACCCGTCGGTGCCGCCGCAGGTCGAGCTGGTGTGCCTAACGGCCCTCTCCAAGGACCCGGCGCAGCGCTTTCCCAGCCTGCAGGAATTCATCCACGCCATCGAGGCGGTGGGGGGCCCGGCCCGGGTGGCGAGCCCGGAGGAGGTGTCGGCCTACGTCACCTCCATTTTCCCCGCGGAGCAGGACCCCAAGCGCATCGCGCTGCGCCGGGCCCGTCTGGCCGACCCCTCCACGCCGGGACACAAGGACGAGCTCCCGCTCGACCTGCTCCCGCCGCTGCAGGACAGCCAGCCGCCGCGCAAGGTGGTCCCCAAACCGAGCGCGCCGCTGCTACCGCGCGTCGGCCGCGCGCTGGGACGCGTGCTCCGCGCCATCTTCAGCCCCCAGGTTCTCGGACCACTGGTGCTGGCGGCGATGGTGCTAGGCGCCGCCGGCTACTGGGTGCTGCGCCCGAAGACGACACCGGCGGAGCGCCTGGAGCGCGCCGAGGCCCGGGGGGACCCCGGGGCGCGGATGCGCGAGCTGGTGGCGGTTGCCCAGGACCCGCAGTCCACGGTGGACCAGCTGCGACGCGCCGGTGAGCTCGCCCTCACGCTTCCGGACCACGAGACAGGGCTGGAGGTGGTGCAGTCCTTCGTCCGCCGCTTTCCGGCGACTGAGGAGGCCTACCTGCAGGAGGGCAGCGCCCTGATTGCCCTGCGGATGGGCAAGCGCGCGGATGCTTCGCTGGACAAGGCCGTCGAGCTGGCCCCGCAGGACCCCCGCCCGGACCTGCTGCGGGCCGACCTCCGGCAGCTGCAAGGGGATGCGCTGGCCACGCTCGAGGCGCTCAACACCGCCGCGCGCAAGGCGCCCCAGGACCGGGACGTGGCGCTGCGCCGGGGGGAGCTTCTCAGCCAGATGGGCCGCCTGGACGAGGCGGCGCAAGTGCTGAACGGCGTGCTGAAGAAACGCTTTCACCCGGGCGCTGCGGCGGAGCTCGGCTTTGTGCGCCTGCGGCAGAACCAGCCGCAGGAAGCCTCGCGCCTGTTGAAAGCGGCGCTGGGCAAGGACCCCCAGCTGGCGAAGGCCTACTACTACCTGGGGGCCACCCTGGCCCAGGGCGGGGACATGGCCGGGGCCGAGCACGCCTACCGCGAGGCGGACCGCCTCGACCCCAGCGACGCCCGGCCGCTGGCCGCGCTGTGCATTGCGCAGGCACATGCCGGCAAAACGGCCGAGCGCGACGCCATTCAGAAGGACCTGGCGAGCCGCTTCCCAGAGCAAGCCCCGCGCCTCATCGCCGAATGCCACCCGTGAGTTGACGGCCCCAGCTCGACCCTGGCTTGCGCGCTCACCTTGACCGGCGAGAGTGGGCCAGCGACTGTCGCCCGGGTGGCGCCGCGAGTTCTCATGCTGCCGGGTTTCGGAGGGCGCGCCGACCAGCCAATCCTGGTGCAACTCGAGGATGCGCTGTGGGAGAGGGGTCTTTCGGCCCTGCGCGCCGCGCTCCCGCGCGGTCGGCCCTCGCCGCGACTCGAGCGCGAGGTCGACGTGACCCGGACGCTCGCTCGCTCGGACGGGGACATCTGCGCCTATGCGGGCCGTTCCTTCGGGGGTCGCGTCCTGGCTCGGCTCGCCCTGCAGGCCCCCCCTCGGGGGCTGGTGCTGCTCGGGTTCCCGGTCCGGTCCGCGAAAGGACAGCGGCGGCACGAGGACGAGGCAGTACTCGAATGTCTCAGCTGCCCCACACTGATTGTCCAGGGCGCTGCGGATCCGCTCGGGCCGATTCGCACCTTCCAGCGTCTGGCAGCGCGGAATGGACGCCTGGAGTTGCAGGTGTTTCCCGGTGCCGGACACGGCTTCGGCCGGAGTCAGGCCGCAGCGGTCAATCTGGCCGCGGACTGGCTGGCCGCGCAACTGGGGCGCAGCTGAGGCTGGCCGACACGGACCTCCTCGAGGACTGCCGACACCTGTCCCGGCTTCACGGCCAGGGCAAACGCCGCCAGGTCCCGCCTGAGTCTGGTGGGCGTAGTCCAGGGCGACCGCCCAGTCCAAGGTTGCCGGGGTGAGCAATTCCCCGGGGCACTGGCGTCATTGGACTCGACACGAGCTGTCTCCGGCGGGCGCCCTGCGCGTCCGCGGCACCGGGGTTTCTGGGGGTGACTATGGGAAAGCATTGGGTGGTTTTGGCAGTCCTGGTGGGGTGCGCCACGGTGGTCGGTGGATGGGACTGCGGCTCTAGCAGCGCCGGCCCGGACGGGGGAAACGCCTGCTTCAGCACCGGGCCCTCCGAGGGGGTGCCCTGCAACATCTCACTCACCGGCGCGGTGGACTTAGACTTCCAGTGCCGGAGCGCGTTTGCGCGATATGACGGCACCACGAACACAACGTCGCTGGTGCAGATTGGAGCCAGCCACGTCCCCAACCCGACCAATCCAGATGCCGGGGTGTCGTCCATCAACATCACCCTCGCCTTCACCGGCCCGCCGCAGATGGGGCCGGCAAACCTGGTTCCGGCCTCCCCAACCTCCAAACCCAACTCCATCCTGCTGTTTCTGAGCGACCCGCTGATGACGACGTTCGCCACGGCCTACCCGGACGGGGGCCCGATGAGCCTCACCATCACCGGCTTCGACCAGTCCTTTGGAGCGGACGGTGGGCAGGCGATGGACCTCTGGTGCTTGCACGGGAACCTCTCCGCCCCGGTGCCCAACTTCTACAACCACAACAGCGTGGTGATGCTCGACGCCAGCTTTTGAGCGCATAGGGTACGCGCGCACTGGCCGCGCTAGCGCGCCAGGACGATGCGCGTTACGCCGCCAAGGCGCACCAGGCCGGCGCTGCGTCCCCGCTCGAGCGCGGCCACAAACGCCTCCTCCCACGCGCGCTGGACGCCGTCTGGCAGTCCGTTGAGAAGGCGGGTGAGTCCGAGCGCTCGGGCCCACGCCACGACGTCCATCGGGTCTTCGGCCTCCACCACCGGGACGTCCATCTCCTCAACGTGCGCCAGGGTGAAGCCTGCCTGGTGAAAGTCCCTTTCGATGCGCGACAGGTCCGCGTAGCGAAACGTCCCGGGCACCTCGGGGTCCAGCGCCGGCAGCGTCCGGTACCGTTCCAGAAGCTGCCTCGGCAGCGTGAAGTAGGGAACGCGTTCCGGCTCGGCCCACAGCCCGGCCACCAGCGGATGTCCGGGCAGCAGGGCGCGCCGGGCCGCCACCAACGCGACCACCGGCGCGTCCAGGTACATGAGGCCCCAGCGCACCGTGGTCGCGTGGAAATGGGCGAGGGGAACGCCGTCCAGGGATTCCGCAGGGACCGCGCGGAAGTCGACGTTCCCCAACCCTTCCACCTCTGCCTTCGCTCGGGCGAGGTTCAGCAGGGGCTCCGACACGTCGACGCCCAGAACCAGGCCCGCCGGCCCAACGCGGCGTGCTGCGCGAAGTGCCGGTTCCCCGCGTCCACTGGCCAAATCCAGGACGCGCATGCCTGGCTGAAGCCCGAGGAGATCCAGCATCCGCTCGCTCAGGGGCGCGGATAGCCGCGACTCCATCGCGTCGTACCGGCGCCAGATCTCTTCCGCGCTGGGCAGGGGTTGCAAGGCGGGCATGGCGAGCGGCGATTCTACACATGGGGAGTTGCTGAGGGCGCTGCCGCCGGGCACCCTGGGCTGCCCCAGCGTCCGCGCCGGGCGTGGCGGGCTAGAGTGAAGGCCCGTGCGGCGCCTCATCATCAACGCGGATGACTTGGGCTACGACCCGGCAGTGGACCAGGGCCTATTGCGCGCCATGCGCGAGGGGGTGGTGACGTCCGCCACTTTCCTGGTGAACACCCCCTTCAGCGCGGCCGCCGCCGAGGCGGCGCGGGGGCTGGCAGTGGGACTTCACCTCAACCTGGCGCGCGGCCGGCCGCTGAGTCCCGCCTTCCCCTTGCGGTTGCTGCAGGACGGCGCCTTCGCGGAGGTCCGCGCCCGCACCCTGTCCGCCCGGGTGGTAGAGGCCGAGACGCGCGCCCAGCTGGCCCGCGCCGAGCAGCTGCTGGGCCGGCGGCCCACCCACGTGGACGTCCACAAGCACCTGCACCGGCATGCCGCCGTGCTGGAGGGCCTGGCGGCGGCGGCCGGGGCTTGGGGGCTTCCGGTGCGCGCCCTGGACGGGCCCATGCGGGCCGTGCTGCATGCACGCGGCCTGGCCACGCCGGACGCCTTCCTGGGGGAGGCGGGGACGGACGCCTACTGGACGCTGGCGCGCTTTCTGGCTGTGGTGCAGGCGCTGGGGGAAGGCACCACCGAAGTCATGTGCCACCCGGGGGAGGTGCCCAGCCACGTGCAGTCAGGCTACGCCGCCCAGCGGCGCGTGGAACTGGACACCTTCACCGCGCCAGAAGCGCGCGCGGCGCTGGAGCGCGCCCAAGTGCGGCTGGTGGACTTCCGTGCCCTCGGGTCGCCTCAGCCTGGCGCGGCCTCCAGCACCCGGTAGTAGACGACGGTGGCCTCCAGTTTTCCGTGCTCGTCGCGGACGTAGTCGGGAATGCGGCCGACGCGCCGGTAGCCGTGGCGGACGTACAGCTGCTCGGCCACGTCCCCCTCGCGCGTGTCCAGGTGCAGCAGCGTGCGCCCGTGGCTTCGGGCCAGCTGTTCCACCTCCTGCAGCAAAAGCCGCCCCACCCCCTGCCGGCGCGCCGTGGGGTGCACCAGCAGCTTGGTGACTTCGGCCCGGTGGCGGGCGTTGGGCTTGCGGGCGAGCTCCAGCTGCACGGTGCCCACCACCAAGCCGTCTTTTTCGGCCAGCAACAGCTCGCGGTGCCCGTGGGCCAGCTCCGCCTCCACCTCCGCCCAATAGCCGGCCGCCTCTGCCGGCGGTAGCGGCAGCAGAAAGCCCACCGAGGCGCCGTCGGCGACGACGTCCACCAACAGCTGCACCAGTGCCCGCTTCTGTTCGGCCAGGCGGCGCGCGCTGCAGCGGACGAGTTGGACCGTCATTGGAGACCCCGTGCGGGGCCGGTAGTTTGCCACCCGTGGGCCCTGTGTTTCCACGACCGCGCGCCGGCCCACCGGGGGGAGTTGCGCGGCGGGGGGGGTCCTGCCAAAAGCGGCGCCGTGGCCATGGCCCCGACCCCCCCGCGCACCCTGGAGACGTTTCCCAACCCGTCCCCGGAGCGGGACTATGAGATTGCGTTCGACGCTCCGGAGTTCACCTGCCTGTGCCCGCTCACCGGCCAGCCCGACTTCGCGCGCTTCAAGATTACCTACGTTCCGGACAAGAAGTGCGTGGAGCTGAAGAGTCTCAAGCTGTACTTCTGGAGTTACCGCAACGAGGGGGCCTTCCACGAGGCCGTCACCAACCGCATCGCCGACGACCTGCTGAAGGCGCTGGAACCCCGCTCGCTGGTGGTGACGGGGGACTGGTTCGTCCGCGGCGGTATTGCCACCATGGTGACGGTGCGCTACCCGGACGGCCGCGCCGCTACTCGCCCTTCTTGAGGACCTCGTCAGCGCGCTTCTGCGCGTCCCTCTCGATGTCCTTCGCCTTCTCCCGCACGGAGTCCAGTTGCTGCCGCGGTGCCGAGTGTGCGGAGGAAACGGACTCGGCCGTCCGCTGCAGGACGTAGTACGCCACATACGCCACCACCAGAAGCCCGAGTAGCAAGGAGAGGAGACGCGCCATGGAAGTGCCCTCCCCGCCCAGCTTAGTCCCCCCCGGGGCCAGTCGCCGCCTCTGGCTAGTCGCCGCCATGGGCGCGCTGGTGACGCTGCTTCTGGGCGCCCTTGTCCTGGTCCTCACCGCCAGCAGCAGCAGGACCCGGACGCCGGACGCGCCCACCATCCTGCAGGCGGTGCGGGAGGTGGCCCGGCTGGAGACGCTCGACGTCAACGTCTACAAGAAGGTGGGCTATGCGCCGGAGGCCGTGCCCAGCGGCGACGTGTGGCACGACGTCCTTTTGTGGGCAAAGGCCGCGCTGTGGCCGAGTCGGGGACGGGCCATTGTGTTTGGCACGGTGCATGTGGGCCTGGACCTCGCCCAGCTGGACGCCCGCGCGCTCGCCATCCACGGCGGCACTGTGGAAGTGGTGCTTCCGCCCCTGCAGACGCGGGCCGAGGTGCGCCCGGGCGAGACGGAAATCCTCCAGAGCAACCTGGACTCTGCCCAGACGGCCGAGCTGCTGGAGCTGGCGCGGGTGGCCTTCGAGGCCGAGGCGCGCGCGGACACAGGCCTGCAGGCACGGGCACGGGCCTCAGCCGAGCGGGCAGTGCGGGGGTTGCTTCTGTCCTTGGGCTTCCGTGACGTGCACTTCGTCCCGTCCCTGCCCGGAACGCTCTAGGGGGGCTGATGGGGCCCCCAGGTGCGTCCCCCTCAGAAGCCAAGGACCCAGCAGCGGGGCCACGCAAAACGGCTTCCGGCCGGGGCCCCCGGCGCTGTACACCCCACATCGCCATGAGCGAGCCCACCCTGCGCACCGTCACCCTCATCCCTGGAGACGGGATTGGACCTGAAGTGGCGGAGGCCACCGTGCGCGTCGTGGAGGCGCTGAAGGTGCCCCTCACCTTTGAGCAGGCCGACGCCGGCGCCGAGGTGGTGAACAAGTACGGCACCAACCTGCCCCAGTCGACGGTGGACGCGGTGCTGCGCTCCGGCGTCGCGCTGAAAGGCCCGACCGGCACCCTGGTCGGCACCGGGCTGGCCTCGGCCAACGTCGCGCTCCGCAAGGCGCTCGACCTCTTCGCCTCGGTGCGCCCGGTGCACTCGGTGCCGGGACTGAAGACGCGCTATGAGAATGTCGACCTCGTCGTCATGCGGGAAAACACCGAGGACCTCTACGCGGGCCTCGAGCACATTGTGGTGCCGGGCGTGGTGGAGAGCCTGAAGATTATTACCGAGAAGGCGTCGAGCCGGATTGCCCGCTACGCGTTCGAGTACGCCAAGGCGCACGGGCGGAAGAAGGTGACGGCCGTCCACAAGGCCAACATCATGAAGTTGTCCGACGGGCTGTTCCTCGACTGCTGCCGCAAGGTGGCTCGGGACTTTCCGGGGGTGGGCTACGAGGAAGTCATCGTCGACAACATGTGCATGCAGCTGGTCCGGAACCCGGAGCGCTACGACGTGCTGCTCATGGAAAACCTGTACGGCGACATCCTCTCGGACCTCTGTGCCGGGCTGGTGGGGGGCCTGGGCGTGGTGGGCGGCGCCAACTTCGGCGAGCGGGTGGCCGTCTTCGAGGCGGTGCATGGCACCGCCCCGGACATCGCCGGCAAGGGGCTGGCCAACCCCACCGCGCTGTTGATGTCCGCCGCCCTGATGCTGCATCACCTGCAGCTGCACGAGGCCGCCGGGCGCCTGCAACGCGCGCTGGCCACCGTCTTCGCCCAAGGGAAGGTGCGGACGCAGGACCTGGGCGGAACCGCCGGCTGCCGCGACTTCACCGACGCCGTCGTCTCGGCCCTCTAGCCTAAGGAGATGCGGGCGACGCCGCGGGCGCGCAGGTAGGCCTCCACCCGCTGGCGGTGGTCTCCCTGCAGCACCAGCGCGCCCTCCTCCTCGGCCCCGCCGCAGCCCAGCGTGCGCCGCAGCTCCTGCAGCCAGGCCTGCCTTTCCGCTGCGGAGAGGGCCAGCTGTTCCACCACCGTCACTTCCTTGCCCCGGCGGCCCTTCTTCTCCAGCCGCACCACCGCCCGCGGAGGCGCCGGCTTGGGGGAAGGCTGGGCTGGGGCTTTCGGGGCCAATGGTCCGGCGGGCAGCCCCTCGCGCAGGGCCTGCAGGGACAAGAAGGGGGCGTGGAAGCCGGCCACGGGCGGGGCCGGTGGGACTTTCTTCCGGCTCACCGGCGGGAGGCAGGCGGGGGCAGCGAGGCCAGCGCGGGCGCGTCCGGGTTTCCCGCCGTCATGGCCAGCACGTAGAGGAAGGGGCCGGAGGCCGGGGCCAGCTTGCCGTTGACGGTGACGGTGGGGGTCCCGGTGGGGCGGTACACCATGACGTAGCGGATGTCCTCCTGCAGCCGGGCCATGGTGTCCGCGCTGGCCATGCAGCTCTCCAGCGCCGGCCGGGAGATGCTGAGGGAGGAGGTGGCGATTTCGAGTATTTTTTCCCGGGTGAGCGTGTTCTGCGCCGCAAAGAGTTTGTCCCGCAGCTGCCAGAAGTCCGGCGCCTTCTCCAAGCAGATGAGGGCCAGGGCCCCATCGCAACTCACCCCGGTGGCCGTCTGGGGGATGAAGGGGTTGCACAGCCCGTCCAGGGGAAGGTTGCGCGCCTCCACGGAGAGACTTCCCGGGGGCAGGACGGCCCGGAGGCCCTCGACCACCTCATTGAAGTGCCGGCAGTGCCCGCAGCGGATGTCCGTCCACTCCACCAGCTTGACGGGGGCCGAGGCCTCGCCCAAAAGGTTGCGCGCCGGGGGAAGCGTGGACGGCGCAGTGTTGAGACGCCACAGCGCCAGGTTGTCGCTCAGGGCCTGCCGTTCGGCAGGGGCTGTCTCGGCCAAGAAGGCCTCCAGGCCGCCCGGCTTGGCACTGACGTGGGCCAGCGGCGACGGCCGCGGGGCGGAGCGCCCGGGGACGAGCAGCACGGCGTAGGCCAACAGCGCCACCGCCGTGGGCAAGCCGAGGGCCGTCCACCACTCCCCGGCCCGGGGGACGAGGGGCCGGGGCAGGGCCACCGTCGCCACCACGGCGTAGGCCGACACCAGCAGGTAGGTGAAAAGACAGGTGAGGCAGAGGGCCCCTGCGCTGACGCTGGCCGCGACGAAGGCAGCGGTGGCCACCACGCCCACCGCGGCGGTGACGCGCGTGGCACCGACGAAGTCCCGGACGGGCTGCGCGCGCAGCGCGCGCAAGAGGAGCCAGCCGGCGCATGCCGTCGCCACCAGCCCCCACAATAGGCCCAAGGCCGCCACTGGCATGCCCAGGGCCTGGTGGAGACTTTGGGCGAAGGGACTCTGCCACACCGTCTCACAATTCACCCTGGCGCTCAGGGCGCACGCCACGCGCACCCCGGACTCCACCAGGTGCAACTCCCACCACTGGTAGATGGCGAGGCCCGCGGTGGCGAGACCGAGGACAAGGAGGGCGGCGGCGGCCCGCCCGTGGTGCTTGGCGAGGGGCTTGGTCATGGCTTCCCTGGGTTGGGCGTCATGAAGACGAGGACCCGGGCGTCACCCGGGCCGGGGTTGTGGACGCCGTGGCGGCTGCCCGCCGGGCAGTGCACTGCGGCCCCGGGCGGCAGCGCCGCCTCCTCGCCGTCCACCAGGACGCGTGGGCTGCCTTCGACTCCGACGTACACCTTGTCCGCGTCCGGATGGGCGTGGGGCGTCTGCGCCTGGCCCGGCTGCAGGCAGTAGACGTCGAGGAAGAAGCGTGGGGTGGAGAAGACGCTGTGCTTGCGCATCTTCTCTGCCGAGGAGTCACGGAAGTGGGAGAGGTGGTGGAGGTTCATCTTCTGCCCCCTTATATAGCCCGCACGGCCATGGAAACCCTCGCGCTACATGCCCACCACGCCCGGCTGAAGGCCCGCTTTGGAAGCATCGGCGGCCGCGAGGTGGTGCTGGACTATGGTGCCGCCGAGAGTGTCCGCTCCGCCGCCGAAGAGACGGCCATGCGGACGGCGGTGGCCGTGGTGGACCTCTCGGCGCGCCAGGTGGTGCGCGTCACCGGGCCGGACCGCCTCTCCTTCCTGCATGGCATGCTGACGCAGGACGTGGAAGGCCTCGCGCTCTCCGGGGTTCGCTACGCGGCGCTTCTCACCGCCAAGGGCGGCATGGTGGCCGACGTGCAGCTGCTGCGGCGCGAGGACGACGTGCTGTTGCTTCTGGAGCCAGGGCTGGCCGAGGGGGTGCTGGCCCACCTGCACCGCTACCTCATCAGCGAGGAGGCGGAGCTCTCGGACGCCAGCCTGGAGTTTGGCCAGCTTTCGCTGGTGGGCCCGCGCGGCTGGGCGCTGGCCCAGCGCCTCTTCGGCCTTCCCGGGCAGGCCCCGACGGCGCAGGCGGTGCAGGGCGGGCTGGAAGGGCACGCCGTGTGGGTGCTGCCCTCGGCGCTTCTGCTTCCGGGCGTGGACGTCCTGGTCCCCGCGGCAGGGCTGCCGGCCATCTTCACCGCGCTTCTGGACACGGGCAGCGAGGAGGGCGTGGTGCCGGCGGGCTGGGAGGCCCTGGAAGTGCTGCGGGTGGAGCGCGGGGTACCGCGCTACGGTGCGGACATGGACGTGCACACCCTGCCGTTGGAGGCCAACCTCGAGCGGGCGCTGCACTACCAGAAGGGGTGCTACATCGGGCAGGAAGTCATCGCCCGGGCCACCTTCCGGGGCCACGTCAACCGACGGCTGGTGGGCCTCCTCCTCGGCCAGGGCCAGCCGGCCCCGCGCACGGAATTATTCCAGGGCGAGCGCAAGGTGGGCTTCCTCACCACCGTGGTGGCCTCCGCGCGGCTGGGGCAACAGGTGGCCCTGGGGTACGTCCACCGCGACGTGCAGGCGCCGGGGACGGCGCTCCAGCTGGCCGCCGGCGCCGGCGCCGCCACGGTGCAGCCGTTGCCCTTTCCGTGAGACACCCATGAAGACGACTCCGCGGCCGTGGTTGCTTCTTCTGGGATTCGCCCTGGTGCCCCTGATGGCGCGGGCTCGGGATGCAGGAACGCCCGGGCCGGCGGGCCTGACGGGCGCGCGCTGGGGCTGGGTGCACTTCAGGGCCAAGGGCGCAGCGGACCTCGTCCCGGCACACCCGGAAAACTACTGGGTGGAGTTTTTGCCAGACGGCGCGCTGGCCATTTCCGCCGACTGCAACCGCGCCACCGGGACGTGGACGGCCAAGGGCGCGCAGCTGACGCTGAAAGTGCTGGCCAGCACGCTGGCCGCCTGTCCGGAGGGCTCTCTGGACAGCCGCTTCCTCCAGCTTTTGGCGGGCGTGTCCCGCGGCAGCGTGCACGGGCAGACGCTGCTGCTGTGGCTTCCGGAGGACACGGGCGTGCTGCACCTGGCCGCCCGGCCGACCGCGCCTCCCGCCCGGCCGTGACACCGCCTGCCCCACGGGGGGGCCGTCAGGCGCGGTGCGGGTTGTTCTCCATCAGCCGCCGCGCGGCCGCGGCGCTGTCCGCCTCCATCTGCACGTGGAGAGAGCCGCCGTGGCTGTCCATGGTGACGACAGACGGAAAGTCCTTCACCTCCAGGTGCCACATGGCCTCTGGCGGGCCGAGCTCCTCCAGCTTGTAGACGCCCAGCACCCGGGTGACGCACTGGCCCAGCACCGCCGCCAGCCCGCCAATGGCGTGCAGGTAGACGGCGCCGTGTTTCTGCAGCGCGGCCAGCGTCTTGGGGCCCATCCCGCCTTTGCCGATGACGCCGCGGATGCCGTAGGCCTCGATGGTGTCCGCTTCGTAGGGCTCCTCGCGGATGGAGGTGGTGGGTCCGGCGGCGACGACCCGCCAGCTGCCGTCCGCTTCCTTCTTCACCACCGGACCGCAGTGGTACAAAAGCCGCCCGCGCACCATCTCGTCGAAGCGCACGTCGTGCGCGACGGAGTGCAGGTACTTGTGGGCGGCGTCGCGGCCCGTCACCAGGGTGCCCGTCACCTCCACTTCGTCCCCCACGCGCAGCGCGCGGACGGCGGCCTCGGACAGTGGCAACTCCAGTTTCTTGGGCATGTGGGTGCAGTCTCCTCTGTGCGGACCGGGCCCTGGGGGGGGGTTAGCTGGCCACCCGCAGCGGCACGGTGGTTCTCGGGGGCGGCGCGGGCTGCAGGGGCTCGCCGTCGAGCAGCCAGCGGTCGCCCTCCCGCCGCAACTCTCCCTTCCGGTACGCCCAGCACATGTAGCTGATGCTGACGAAGAAGCTGGCCGGCAGGCGCGCCCGCTGGCCAATCTTGACGCCGAGGATGGTGGTCTTCCCGCCCCACCCCATCGGCCCGATGCCCAGGCCATTCAGCGAGGTGGTGAGCTCCTGTTCCAGCGCGTCCAGGCCAGCGTCCGGGTTTCTGTCCTGCAGCGGCCGGAAGAGTTGCTCCTTGCTTTCGGTGTAGCCGATGACCCGGTCGCCTCCAATGCACACGCCCACCGTCCCCGGCGCGCAGCCGAAGCCTTGGGCCTTCTGCACGGCGTCGATGATGCAGCGCCGGACGCCGTCCAGGTCCCGGTCGGCCCCCAGCCGGCCGTCCGGCAGGGCGTACTGGGCGCCGACATTCTCGCAGCCACCCCCCTTCATCATCAGCCGCACGCGCAAACCCGCCCTCCTCTGCGGGTGAAGGTGCAGGTGGGGTGAGCCGAGGCCGACGTTGTCGCTGAGGCTTTTGCCACTGACGCTGTCCACGGTGTTGGGGCGCAGGTAGCTGAGCCGAGTGGCTTCCCGCACCGCCTGCTGGATGGCGTCCTCGACGTCGAAGGGCGACACCTCGGGCCCGTAGTCGACGTAGAAGATGAGGGTGCCGGTGTCCTGGCAGATGGGCACCGAGGCCTCGCGCGCGCGCCGCACATTTTCCAACATGAGGGAGAAGGTGTTGTGGGCGCGGCTTCCTACCTCCTCGCGGTCGCGGGCCACGGCCAGCGCCTCCAGCACGTCCTTGGCCAGGCCGCAGGAGGTGTGGCGAAGCAGCTCCACCAAGGCGGGGACGAGGGGCTGGGGGTCCATGAAAAGGGTTTCCGTTTTGGAAAGAAGGCCAAGTCTCTAGCACGGCCCTCGCACCGGGTAAGAGGAGGCGCTGGCGCCCCGGGCGCCCTCCTTGGTATGGCCAGTGGCTGTCCACCCGCGAGGAGCGGGCGCGGGCAGCCGGGCCGGCGTCTTTCATTCTCCCATCTCCCCCCCGGGGGCCCGCGGGGCCGCCGACGTGCAGCGCTGGCTGTCGCCCCTTCCCGACAAATGGTCGCTCCCCTGCTTGCTGTGGCGCTCCTTGTGACGGTGTCCCCCGACGTCGGGCCCCCGGCCGATGCGCCCGTCGTCCCACCCACCGCCGTGGCGCCGCTTCCTGCGGCGAGTCCGCCCCCCACCCCCCGCGCGGTGCGGGTGGCCGTCGAGGTGCTGGTGGCGGGAGCAGCCGGGGTGGGCATCGGCGCGGTGGGGGGCTACTTTGGTTGCCTGGCCTCGCAGAGTCCCAACGGACAGTGCTCGACTGCCACCGTCGCCGCGGTGGGATTGACCAGCTACGGCCTCACCATCGCCGCCGTGGTGCCGCTGGCGGGCCACGCCCTGGGCGGCGACGGACTGGTGTGGGTGTCCTGGCTGGGGGAGGCGGCCGGGCTGGGGGCCGGCCTCGGGCTGGCGCAGGGCAACGCGACGAACGCCATCTACATCGCCGCGCCCCTCATGCTGGTGGGGGCAGTGGTGGGCTATGAGTTGACGGCCGGCTGGGGCCCGCCGGCGCCCAGCCCCACCGGGGTGCAGGCGGTGGCCGTCGCCCCCGTGCGCGGCGGGGCGGCGCTGTGCGTGGGCGGGCGCTTCTAGTGCGCAAGAAGTGCACGGTCGCGCCACTGGGGCGTCGCGCGGTGGGCGTTGTGGCACCGCACGCTTCGTTGTAGAGCGCCGCCATGCCCGCCCCCCGGCGTCTGCACATTGCCTACGTGGTGGACAACTTCGACGGCAAGAACGGAGGCGTCATCTCCGCCAAGCGCTTCATCGCCTCCCTGCGGCAGCGCCACGACGTCACTGTCATCGCCGGCGGGCCGACCTCCGAGGGGCGGGTGGGGCTGCCGCGCTTCACCATCCCGCCCTTCGGCCGCGTGATGCGGGAGATGGGCTTCATCTTCGCCTGGCCAACCAAGTCCGTGCTGGAGCCGGTGCTGCGGTGGGCGGACGTAGTCCACATCCAGTTTCCCTTCTACCTGGGCATCCGGGCGGGCCAGCTGGCGCGTCAGCTGGGGACGCCGGTGGTGGCCGCCTCGCACATCCAGCCCGAGAACATGTGGCACAACATCGGCCTCCACTCCGAGTGGCTGGTGGACAAGACGTGGCGCTTCTTCATCAAGACGCTGTACGGCAAGGCCGACTTCCTGATGGTCCCCACCGCCTTCGGCCTGAAGGAACTGCGCGACCGCGGCCTCAGCAATCCAGCTGACGTCATTTCCAACGGCATCCCGCCGCAGTTCCACCCCGGGGCGGCTGAGCGCGAGGCGCGCTACCAGGGGCGCTTCGTCATTCTGGCCGTCAGCCGGCTGGCCCGCGAGAAGCGCATCGACGTCATCATCGAAGCGGTGCGCCGCTGCCGGAACGCTGGCCGCATCCAGCTCATCATCTGCGGGCACGGGCCAGAGGAGGGAAAGCTGCGGGCGCTGGCGTCCACCCTGCCGCTGCCGGCCGACATGCGTGTCGTCCAGGAGGAGAACATGCCTGCCCTGATGCGGGGGGCGGACCTCTTGGTGCATGCCTCGGAGATTGAAATGGAGGGGATGGGCGTGCTGGAAGCCCTTGGCACCGGGCTTCCCACGCTGGTGGCCGACGCGCCACTGAGCGCTGCGCGGCACCTGGCCGTCGGCGACGCATTTCGCTTCCCCCCGGGCGACACCGAGGAACTGGCACGCCGCATCGACACGCTGGTGGAGCACCCGGAGCAGCTGGCCGAGGCCAAGAAGGCCGCCCTGGCCCTCGCCGCCCGGCTGACGCTGGAGGCGTCGGTGGCGCGCATGGAGGAGATTTACCTGCAGGTGGCGCGGCCCGAGCGCGCTACTGGGCCGGCCGCTCTCGCCGCACCAGCCACAGCGCCCCCAATAGCGCGGTGAAGTCGGCCAGCATGGCGAGCAGGAAGGCGGCCGAGGTGACCAGGCCAAACTGACGCAGGGGCGGGAAGTGGCTGAAGGCCAGCCCGAGGAAGCCCGAGGCGTTGATGAGGGTGGCAAAGACAATCGCCCGCCCGGACACCCGCAGCGAGTGCCGCATGGCAGCCTCCAGCCCGTGCCCCTCGCCCTCGTGTAGGTGGTGGAAGAAGTGAATCTGGTCGTTCTCGGTGGTGCCGAGCACGGTGGTGGCGATGAGGATGGTGGCCACATTCAGGCTGCCGCCCAGAAGCCGCATGCCGAGGAAGGTGACGAGGATGGCGAAGACCGAGGGAATCATCGCCATCAGCCGTGCCGAGGCACTGCGGAACACCACCAGGAAGGCGGCAAAAATCAGGGCCGCGGTGAGGCTGAAACTCTCGGTCAGCGTCGGCACCAGGCTGGCCCCCACCTTGGCCTGGAGGATGGAGTCGCCCACCACCTGAAAGCTCGCGCCGTGCAAGGCGGGGGTGCCGGCCAGCGTCGCGTCCCAGGCCTTCTGCAATTGCTCCGACAGCGCCTGGTAGTCCTTCTGCGTCTCCCCGCGCGACAGCAGCACCGTCAGCTGGACGTTGGACAGGGTCCCAACGTCGATGAAGCTGCGCAGCTCGGGCTGGCTGAGCAGCAGCTGCTCCACGTCAGAGGCCAGCTGGGCGAAGGCGGCCGAATCCTCGGGCAGGGCCTCACTCTGTCCGGCCAGCGCGCGCCGCATGCGCAGGAAGGTGGTGGGCCCCACCACCGAGGACACCGTCGGCAGCGCCTCCACCTGGGTAGTGAAGCGGTCCAAGCCGTGCAGCACTTCCGGCTCGACAGCCGCGCCGGGCGGCGTCTTCACCCACACCCGCACCACGTTGAGGCCACTGACGTGCTCGCGGAAGAACACCATGTCGCGGTGCAGGGCCAGGCCAGGGTCAACGTAGTCGAGGGAGTCGACGCCCAGCTTCATCGGGGAAATGCGCCCCGGCAGGCCGAAGAGGGCCACCAGCCCGCACGCCGAGAGGGCGAGTGCGCCGACCACGAGGGGCCAGCGCCAGCGGAAGGTGAAACCGGGCAGCACCCTGGCCAGCCTGTCGTACAGCGCAGTGCGGATGGGGACGGTGCGGCCGGTGGGCGTGCGCAGCACCTTCTGCAGCGCCGGGAAAAGCGTGAAGGCCACCACCCAGGCGATGGCTAGGCCGGTGGCTGTCCACAGCCCCATCTGACGAATGGGGCGGATGCGGCTGACGACGAGGGCGGCAAAGCCCAACACCGCCGCCACGCTGGACGCCGTCACCGGGAGAAACTTGTTCTGTAGCGCCTGAAGCTGATGCGCATCCACGCTGGTGCCTTCCGGCTGGTCGACGAAGCGCGACTGCAGGTAGACGAGCGAGGCCAGCGACGTCACCATGACGGTGAGTGGCACCACGGCCGAGACGACGGTGAAGGAGAAACCGAGGAGCTGCCCGGCGCCCACCGCCAGGGCCACGGTAGTGCCCAGCGCCAGAAGGATGGCCAGCATGGAACGCACGCTGCGGTAGAGGAAGAGGCAGAGGCCCACCACCAGGAGGCCGAAGACGGGGAACCACCGGACGGTGGCCTGGCCCGACTCCTTCTCAATCCAGGACTCCACGTACGGGGCGCCCACCTTGCGGACGTTGGTGACGCGCGTGCGTGCGGTGGAGGCCACCAAAGCGTCAATGGCCGACAGCCGCGCGTCGCGCGCCTTGGCCCCTTCCTGGGGGAAGCCCACCACCAGGCCAAGGAAGTGCTCGCCCACCAGGCCCTGCTTGCGAAGCAGGCTGGTGTTGCTAGCGAAGCGGCGCAGCGCCTGCAGGCCGTCCGGGGTGGGCTGAAAGCCAGGGTGGGCGCGGCGCCAGGTGTCCACCGCGGACACCACCGTCACCCCGGGCAGCTTGGCCAGGGCCGTGGCCAGCGCTTCCACGTCGGCCACCGCCTCCGGCTGGAAGGGGTCCGGCGACTCGAGGAGGAGAAGGATGAATTGCCCCTCGGGAAAGACTTTCTGGAAGGCCTTGGTGGCGAGCCAGTCCGGGTCATCCCGCATGACGAGACCGGAAATGGCGGACTCGGACGGGATGCGGGTGGCCAAAAGCGCCGCGGCCGGGACCAGCAGGGCGTATAGAATTAAAATGGGGAGGCGCAGCGCGACAACGCGGGCGAAGACGCGCTGGAGCCGGGAGCGGGAAGTCACCCTGGAGGCAGGGTAGCACGCTGTACACTCCCCCCCATGCGCCTTGCACTTGCCCTGGCCGCCCTGCTGCTTTCCGCCCCTGCGCCCGCGGCCGAGCCGCCCGTCACCTTCGTCGCCTGTGCCCCCGGCTACCCGGGCACCACCGCCGAGGCCCAGCCTTCCATGGACGCCTTCGCCGCCGCCCTGGCGAAGGCCACCGGCTGGGCAGCGGGCCAAGTGGTGGCGGCGTACGCCCCTACCGAGAAGGAAGGGCTGGCCCGCCTGGCCGAGGCGGCCGTGGCCCTGGTGCCCCTGCCCTTCTTCGTCAAGCACGCACAAGTCCTGCACCTGACGCCGCACCTGGTCGTCGAGCAGAAGGGGCTGGGCCCCAGCGAGACGTGGACGCTGGTGGCGAAGAAGGGCCGGGTGGCCAAGCCGTCGGACGTGGCCGGCCTGACGGTGCTGTCCATTGCCGGCTACGCGCCGGCCTTCGTCCGGGCTGTGCTGGGCCCGGCGTGGCGGCTGCCCGAGGGCACGCTGGTGAAGGAGTCCGCCCAGGTGCTGTCCGCGCTGCGCCGGGCCGCCCAGGGCGAGGATGTCGCGGTGCTGCTGGACGGCGCGCAAGGCAAGGCCCTGGCCAGCCTGCCCTTCGCCGCAGACTTGGAGGTGGTGGCCCACTCCGCGCCCCTTCCGGCTGCGCTGGTGACGACGGTGGGCAGCCGGCTTGCCGCCGGCCGCTGGATGGCCCTGGAAAAGGGGCTGCTGGCGCTGCCCGGCCAGCCCGAGGGCGCCTCGGCCCTGGACGGAATCCGCATGGTGGGCTTCACGGTGGCGGACCAGGCCACCCTGCAGGCGGTGCGCGCCCTGGCGGTGCCGCCCAAGTGAGGCGCGACTTCTACCCCCTGCTGCTGTGCGCGGCCGGCTGTGCCGCGCCCCTGCAGACACTGCCGCCGCCGGCCGCCGGCGCCGGGCCGCAGGACGCCGCCGCGCTGGAGGCGCAGTCGCGCGCGGCCACCAAGAAGGCGCAGACGGCGCCCACCGCGGAGGCCCGGTCGGCCCTGGCGCACGAGGCCGTCGAAGCGGGCCAGCGCTGCCAGCAGGCGGCCCCCACCTCCGCCGCCTGCGACTACGCGCTGGCGCTGGCCCTGGGCGTCCAAGCCCGCGAGCACCCCAGCACGGCCACGCAAGGTCTGCCTCTCATGGTGCAGCTGCTGCAGCAGGCCAACAGCCGGGAGGCCCGAATGGACAAGGCCGGCCCGGCGCGGGTGCTGGCCCTGGTGCTGGTGCGCGCTCCCGGCTGGCCGCTGGGCCCGGGGGACCCCGACGCGGGGCTGAAGTCCGCACGGCAGGCGGTGACACTTTTCCCGGACTACGCCCCCAACCAGCTGGCCCTCTCCGAGGCGCTGCTGACGGCCGGCGACGAAGGGGGTGCGCGGGCGGCGGCGACGCGGGGCTTGGAATTGGCCCGGGCGGCGGCGGCTTCCGGGGAGGAGGACGCTGCCAGCTGGGAGCGCGATGCCGAGGCGCTACGGGACGGCCGGGCCCCGCGGTGAGGAGGGGGGCCGGAGGGCGCGCGGGCCTTGACACCTGCAGCCTTCGTGAAGTGAGGAAGGACGCCATGGCCACCTCCCGGGCCTTTGCCCGCCCAGCTTTGCGCTTCTGGCCTTCACCTTGTTGGTGGTGGCTTGGGGCGGCCTGGTGCGCGCCTCGCACAGCGGGGACGGCTGCGGGGCCAACTGGCCCACCTGCAACGGCGAGGTGTTTCCCTCCGCTCCGGCGTGTTGAAGACGCGCATTGAATTCACCCACCGCCTGATGAGTGGCACCAGCCTGGTGCTGGTGCTGGCTTGGGTGGGCTGGGCCCTGCAGCGTTTTCCGCGCGGCAGCTGGGCGCGGCGCGCCGCCCTGGTGACGCTGGGGCTGATGGTGGTGGAGGCACTGCTGGGCGCAGGCCTGGTGCTGCTGCGCCTGGTGGGCACGGACAGCAGCGTCACCCGGGTGGTGGGCATGGCCCTGCACCTCCTCACCACCTTCGCCCTTCTGGCCGCCCTCCTCCTCGCTGGCCTGTGGGCCCACGGGACGGCCCGCCCGCGCTGGGGCGGCCAGCGCCCAGTCAGCGCGCTTCTTCTGGCCAGCCTGGGCGCGCTGTTGGTGCTGGGTGTGACGGGCGCCATTGCTGCGCTGGGGGACACCCTTTTCCCGGCGCGCAGCCTGCATGAGGGATTGCTGCAGGACGCCTCCCCCACCGCGCACTTCCTCTTGCGGCTGCGCATCCTGCACCCGCTTTTGGCCGCTGCCGGTTCCAGCCTGCTGCTGGCCACGGCGGCGGTGGCGGCGTTTCTGCGGCCGGGTCGCGGGGTGCGCCGCGCGGCGGCGTTGGTGGGATTGGCCGTCGTGACGCAGCTTCTTTTGGGCCTAGTCAACCTGGTGCTGCTGGCGCCGCTGCCCCTGCAGCTGGTGCACCTGGTGCTGGCCGACGTCGTCTGGCTGTCGGTGGTGGCGCTGGGCGCAGTTGCCCTGGCGGAGGACGCACGCAGCGGGCGGTCCCGGCGGCGGCGTCAGCGGCCCTCGCCGCCGCGCAGAAGTAGGCCTTCCCCGCCCGGGGGTTTTGCGCGAAAGCCCGGGGGGACGGCCTAGTCCAGTGGCACGTCCAACAGCGGCGCCCCGTGTGCCTCGGGGGCTTCATAGTGCCACCACTCCATGCGGTTTTTCTTGAAGCCCGCCCCTTCCATGGCGGCCAAAAGCAGGGCCCGTCGAGCCGCCACGTCCGCGGGCAGGGGGGCGTCGTGCCGGGCCTGGGGGCCAAACGTGTCGAAGGGGGTGGGCATGGGCACCGCCGTGCCGTCCAGGGCCACCAGCGTCACGTCCACCGCGGCCGCGCGGTTGTGGTGGCTCCGCGTGTGCGGGTCAGCCACGTAGCCGAGGCGCGGGACGGCCGCCCACATGGCCCACTGCACGGCATGGGGGCGGTAAGCAGTCCCAAACCTTCAGACGGTAGCCGCGAGCGGCCACCGCCTCCGCGGCGCGCAACAGCCGCGCGGCCACCGGACGCAACAGAAGGCAGCGGGCCCCGGCCGGGTAAAACGCCTGGTGGAAGGCGTTGTCGGCCTGGGCGTAGCGCAGGTCCACCACCAACCCTGGCACGGCGCGGGCGGCGTCCACCAAATCCGGCGCCGGCGCGCTGGCGAGGAAGCCCCACAGCCAAAGGGCCGCCCTCACCGCGGCGCGTACCGCGTGACGTCCGGGGCGCCCGCGTCCAGGAAGCCCTGCCGCCGGAGGACGCAGCTGTCGCAGCGGCCACAGGCACGCCCCTCCGCGTCCGGCGCGTAGCAGCTGCTGGTCAGGGCGTAGTCCACCCCCAGGCGCAGCCCGGTCGCAATAATCTCCGCCTTGACAGCCGCAGCAGCGGCGCGTGAATGTGGAAGCGTTCGCCCTGCACCCCGGCCTGGGTGGCCAGGGCGGCCAGGGACTCAAAGGCGGCGATGAAGGCTGGCCGGCAGTCCGGGTAGCCGCTGTAGTCCACTGCGTTGACGCCGATGAAGATGTCCCGTGCCCCCACCACCTCGGCCAAGCCGAGGGCCAGGCTGAGAAAGACGGTGTTGGCGGGCCGGGACGTAGGTGATGGGCACGCCAGATGCCCGGTCCGCCTCCGTCCTGTCCTTGGTGCACTTCCATCTGTGCGGTGAGGGCGAGCCGCCGATGGCGCGCGAGTCCACCGCCACTTCCGCCGGACGTCCGGCGCGCCCAGGAAGCGGCCACGGCGCGGGCGGCAACCAATTCCACGGCGTGGCGCTGCCCGTACCGTACCTTGCCAGCAGGCACACCAGGGAGAAGCCTTGGCCGGGCCAGGGCAAGACAGGTGGCGGAGTCCAGCCCGCCCGACAGCAGCACCACCGCGCGCCTCACGGCGGCGAGGACCTGCCCTGGCCGACGAGGTTGAAGCTGACGGCGCATGTGGGCGGGAGGAGGGGGACCCGGCACACGCCCGAGTCCGGCAGCGGGTCCGCACAGCAAGTTCCGTCCTGGGCCGGCTCCACCACGTCCACCAACAGCCCGCAGGCCGGGCTGCTTTGGGTGTCCCAAATCCCTCCCACCTGCGTGGAGCAGGTCCGACGGGGATACCGCCCTGGCACCCGCCGTCCAGGGAGGCGTAGATGGAGAGGGTGATGGTTTCGTTCACTCTCGCGATGCAGCCCGCGTCCTGGGCCGGCTGGTTGACGACGATGAAGAAGCGCAGGGCGCGGCCTGCGTCTGCGCGGTCTGCGCCTTGTTGAAGGTCCCGGTGGCCGTCGCACTCTGGCTGCCGGA
>CAVXCY010000007.1:0-945157 GCA_963760425.1 uncultured delta proteobacterium
GCCCCACCGTGGCCGCGCCAGCGCGGTCGAGGCGCGCAACGTAGCGCAGCACCTTGCCCCGGGCCTGCGCCTCGGCCACCCGGGCGGCCAGCGGCTGGTCCATCTCGGGCAGACGCAGAAGAAACGCCTCGCGCGAGAGCGCTTGGAGGCCTGCCGGCACCAGCCCCTCCACCGCCACCGACGACAGTTCCAGGACGCCGTCCATCTCCCGGCCGAGGATGACCAGCTTGCGCGCGACGTCCATGCCGTTGAGGTCCTCGCGGGGGTCCGGTTCGGTGTAGCCGGCGGCGCGCGCCTCCCGCACTAGGGTGGAGAAGGGCGTCCTGCCGTCGAAACGGTTGAAGAGGTAGGCCAGTGTTCCGGAGAGGATGCCTTCGATGGACAGCACCTCGTCGCCGGTGTCGAGCAGGTCGCGCAGCGTGGTGATGATGGGCAGACCGGCCCCCACCGTGGCCTCGTAGCGGAAGCGGGCGCCGTGCTGGGCCGAGGCGCGGCGCAGGGCGCGGTAGCGCTCGAGCGGCCCGCTGCCGGCGTGCTTGTTGGGCGTGATGACGTGGATGCCCTGGGCCAGCCACCCGGCATAGGCATCCGCCACCGCGCCGCTGGCGCTGCAGTCGATGATGACGGCGTGGGGCAGATGGCTCGCCCGCACGTGCGCTGCCAGAGCGTCGAGGTCGGCCTGCAGCGTCGCGGCCGCCAGGCGCCCTGGCGCCTCGGCCGGGTCCAGCGCCAGTTCCTCCAGCACCATCCTTTGGCTGTTCGCCACCGCGCGCACCCGGAGGTCCAGCTGCGCCTCGTTCCGCAAGCGCGGCGCTGCCCCCGCCAGCTGCCGCAGAAAGGCCCGGCCGACCTGACCCGGGCCGACCAGGCCGAGGGAGACGGTTTGCGGGGACAGGTAGAAGCCCGCGTGCGCCGCCCGCAGCGCGCGTGCCGCGTCGGCGCTGGCGATGGCCACCGAGATGTTTCGCTCCGAGGCCCCCTGCGCGATGGCGCGCACGTTCACCCCGGGCCGGGCCAGGGACACAAAGAGGCGGGCGGCGATGCCGGGCGTCCCCGCCATCCCGTCCCCCACCGTGGCCAGCGCGCTGATGCCAGCCTGCACTGTGATGCGTTCAATGTACCCTTGTGTCAGCTCGCGCGAGAACGCCTCGCGGAGTGCCGTCTCGGCCGCCTCGGCCTCGACGGCGCGCACCAGGCAGCAGATGGAATGCTCCGAGGACCCCTGCGAAATCATCACCACAGAGACCCGGGCTGCCCGCAGCGCCCCGAAGACGCGCTCGGCGGTGCCCGGAACGCCAATCATCCCGGCCCCCTCCACGTTCAGCAGTGCCAGGCCGGGCATGGTGCTGATGCCCTTCACCGCGCGACTCAGGTCGACTTCGCCGTCGATGCGGGTGCCGGGATTCTCCGGCCGGAAGGTGTTTCGGATGTGCAGCGGGATGCCCCGGGCGATGGCCGGAGCCATGGTCTGTGGGTGGACGACTGTCGCGCCGAAGTAGGCGAGCTCGCAGGCCTCGTCGTAGGAGAGGTGGGGGATGAGGACGGCCTCGGGCACCAGGCGCGGGTCGGCCGACAGGACGCCGTCGACGTCGGTCCAGATGTGGATTTCCTCCGCGGCGAAGAGGGCACCGAAGATGGAGCCGGAGTAGTCGCTTCCGTTTCGGCCGAGGGTGGTAGGCCTGCCGCGGGCGTCGCGTGCCACGAAGCCGGTGACCACCACCCGGGGCTCCGGGTGGTGCGTCCGCCAGGCCGCCAGCCGTCGCGCGCTGTCCGGCCAGTCCACCGACACCCCGAGTTCCCCTTTCGAGACGACTAGGACGTCCCGCGCATCCAGCAGCGCGGCTGGGCTGCCCAGCGCAGCGAAGTGCGCCGCCAGCAGCTGGGCGCTGAACACTTCGCCCAGCCCCTGGATGCGGTCCACCGTTTCCGGGGCGGGCATGCGCAAGAGCGAGAGTCCCTGAAGCAGTTCCGCCAATTCGCTCGAAGCGCGCATCGAGCCAGTCCTGCACGGCCGGCGCGGCGCTGCCGAGCAGTCGTCGGCCACTCGCCGGTGCAGCTCGCGCAAGGCCGCGTAGCCGGCTTGCCAGTCGGTGCCGCTCGCTGCGGCTTGCTGCGCCAGCCGCAGCAGGGCATCGGTGACGCCCTGGAGGGCGGAGACGACGACGATTTGTTCGGGTTCGGGACGGGCGCGCAGCAGTTCCGCCACCGCTCGGAACCGCGCCGCGTCGGCGAGGCTGGAACCTCCGAATTTGTGGGCGACCCGTCTCAGAAGCGCCATCCTCGCCGATTCTGCAGCCTGTCGCCGTCCCGCGAAGAACCAGCAGGCGCCGTCCCACCCATTTCCCCGACCCACGCCGGCGAAAAGTCTGCGAGAGTGGAGTTGCATGGCGTTTCAGCACCCCATTGCCATTCTCCTCGTCTGCGCCAGCACCGTGGCCGTGGCCCAGACCGCACCGCCTCCGCCGGGGGCGGCTCAGGCCGGCGAACTGCTGCCTGAGCAACTGGAGGCGCTGGCCTCGCCGGTGGCCCTCTACCCCGACCCACTGCTGGGGCAGATTTTCGAGGCCGCCGGGCAGCCTTCGCAGGTGATGGACGCGGCCCAGTGGAGCAAGGCCCACCCGGGAGTGTCCGGAAAGGACCTCGACGCGGCACTGCAGAGTCAGCCAGTGGAGCGCGAGCGTCAAGGCGCTGGCCTCCTTCCCCGACGTGCTGAAGATGATGAGCGAGCATCCGGACTGGACGCGCGACCTCGGGGCCGCCTACCAGAGGCAGAAGGACGACCTTCTGTTCGCAGTGCAGCAGCTTCGCGCGCGCGCCATGGAGGCGGGAAACCTCAAGTCCAACGAGCAGCAGAACGTCAAGGTGGAGCCTGCCCCGGCGACGCCCGCCGACGCCGGGGAGGCGCCGGCCACTAGCGTCATCCGCATTGAGCCGGCCAACCCGCGAGGTCATCTACGTTCCCGTCTACAGCCCGACGGTGGTGTACGGGACATGGGTGTACCCGGCCTACCCGCCGCCGCCCGTCTACCCTCCGGGCTACGTGGCTGGCGTGGCAGTCGTGTCCTTCACGGTTGGCGTCGCCATCCGCAACAGCTACTGGCGTTACCCACCATACCCGGCGTACCGAGGCTACCCGCCACCCCGGTACGCGCCCCCCCCCGGGCTACCGGCCACCCGGCGGATACCCGCCGGGATACCGGCCACCTCCCGGGGGCTATCCTCGAGCCACTCCTTATGGGGGAACCGGCCAACAGCCGGCGCAGCGTCCGGCGGGAGGAGCCCCTTCGGCGGGGCAACAGCCCGCGCAGCGTCCGGCGGGAGGGGCACCCTCGGCAGGGCAACAGCCCGCCCAGCGCCCGGCGGGAGGAGCCCCTTCGGCGGGGCAACAGCCGGCGCAGCGTCCGGCGGGAGGAGGGCCTTCGGCAGGACAACAGCCCGCGCAGCGTCCGGCGGGAGGAGCCCCTTCGGCGGGGCAACAGCCCGCCCAGCGTCCGGCGGGAGGAGCCCCTTCGGCGGGGCAACAGCCCGCCGGCGGCGGCGGGGGCAACAGAGGGTGGGGCGCCAGCCCGTCCACGGGGCAAGCCCACTCAGGCGGGCAGGCCTTTGGCGGGATGAACAACGGCGCACAGACTCGCCAGGCGAGTTCGCGCGGAAACGCCAGCATGGGAAGTGCTTCCCGTGGTGGCGGCGGTCGGGGCGGTGGCGGCGGTCGGCGGCGGTAGCAAATGGCTCCCATGAAGACATCGCGCTTCGGCTACCTGGTGCCCCTCCTCCTCACCCTGTGGGGTACGCGCGCCCTGGCCAAGCCGCCGGAGGCCTTCTCCACGCCTGAGGAGGCAGCGCAGGCCCTGGCGGATGCTGCCCGCTTGGGCAGCCTGGACGATGCCCTACGCGTCCTCGGCACCGGCGCCCGCCCGCTGCTCGTTTCCGGGGACGCGGTCGCGGACAGGGCAGCGCTGAAGCACTTTTCTGACAAGTACACCGAGGCCCACCAAATCACCAAGAGCGAGGATGGCGCGGAAATACTCGTGCTTGGTACGGACGAATGGCCGTTCGCCATTCCATTGGTGCATGGCAAGGCCGGCTGGACGTTCGACGCCAAGGCCGGGCAGGCGGAGATTCTTGCCCGGCGCATCGGCCAGAACGAGCTGAACGTCATTCAGGTGTGTCTCAACTACGTGGATGCCCAGCGGGAGTACCGTGAACTCAATCCAGACGCAGATGCCGTGGCGCACTACGCGGCTCGGCTGATGAGCTCGCCGGGCAAGCACGACGGCTTGTACTGGCCCACCGAACCAGGCAAGGCCGAGAGTCCCTTCGGGCCCCTGGTGAGTCGCGCCCAGCAGAAGGGCTACGCACCCGAGGCGGGAAAGCCCATCGCCTACCACGGCTACTTCTACCGGATGCTGACCAAGCAGGGGCCCGCGGCAGAGGGCGGGGCCCTCAACTACGTGGAGAACGGGAAACTCTCTTTGGGCTTTGCGCTGCTGGCCTACCCAGCGTCCTACGAGAATTCCGGCGTCATGACCTTTATGGTCAACCAGCAGGGCGTCGTCTTCCAGAAGGACCTGGGCCCCGAGACGTTGAAGGCCGAGACGTCCATCACGTCCTTCAACCCTGGCGAAGGCTGGACGCGGGCCGCACCCTGAGGGGCGGCCGCCGGGGCGAAACCCGGGCCTCGCGCAGGCCGCAACCACGCGCTGAGGGCCGCCTCAGCGACCCGTCGCGGCCTCTCGGGTGGCCCGGTGCCGGGTCTGGACAAGTCCGGGGGTTCGCGGTAGGACGCGCGACCCCCGGGTGGACCCCCACTGGATAGGTGTGCATGTAGGGTACGGTCCAGGGGCGGTTTTTTTTGGGCCCCACCGGTTGCAGTCGAAGTGCCGTAGGAAGAAGAAACTTGAGTGAAATCAGCCGGTGCCGGTGTAGCTCAGGCGGTAGAGCAACTGATTTGTAATCAGTAGGTCGCGGGTTCGACCCCCGCCGCCGGCCACGGGAGGCTGCAAGAGACAACGGACGAACGGAAGACGAGCGAAGGAGAGCGTGCGGAGGGGTACCCAAGTGGCCAAAGGGAGCAGACTGTAAATCTGCCGGCTCTACGCCTTCGTTGGTTCGAATCCAACCCCCTCCATGGAACCAAGGGACCCCAGGCGGGAATAGCTCAGATGGTAGAGCGTCAGCCTTCCAAGCTGAATGTCGCGGGTTCGAATCCCGTTTCCCGCTCCATACGAAGTACGCGTTGTGCGAACGAAGGCGACGGCAGCTTAAACAGAAAGCCCTGATAGCTCAGTTGGTAGAGCGCATCCTTGGTAAGGATGAGGTCTCCAGTTCAATCCTGGATCAGGGCTCCATTTCGGAACGGAAGAGAGCGACATGAGCAAGGAGAAGTTCGAGAGGACGAAGCCGCACGTGAACGTGGGGACCATTGGGCATGTGGACCACGGCAAGACGACGCTGACCGCCGCCATCACCAAGGTGCTGGCGAAGTCGGGCGGGGCGACGTACCTGGCCTACGACCAGATTGACAAGGCGCCGGAGGAGCGGGAGCGAGGCATCACCATCGCCACCGCGCACGTGGAGTACGCGACGAAGAATCGTCACTACGCGCACGTCGACTGCCCGGGCCATGCCGACTACGTGAAGAACATGATTACCGGCGCGGCGCAGATGGACGGCGCCATCCTGGTGGTGTCGGCGGCCGACGGGCCGATGCCCCAGACGCGCGAGCATATTCTTCTGGCCCGCCAGGTGGGCGTTCCCTACATCGTCGTCTACCTGAACAAGGTGGACATGCTGGATGACCCGGAGCTGCGCGAACTGGTGGAGATGGAAGTCCGGGACCTGCTCAAGAAGTACGAATTCCCCGGGGACAAGGTGCCCGATCATTGCCGGCAGCGCGCTGAAGGCGCTGGAAGGGGACACCTCGGACATTGGGGAGGGCTCAATCCTCAAGCTGATGGAGGCGCTGGACAGCTACATCCCGACGCCGGAGCGGGCGACGGACAAGCCCTTCCTGATGCCGGTGGAAGACGTCTTCAGCATCGCCGGCCGTGGCACGGTGGCGACGGGACGGGTGGAGCGCGGCAAGGTGAAGGTGGGCGAGGAAGTGGAGATTGTGGGACTGCGGCCGACGACGAAGACGGTGGTGACCGGGGTGGAGATGTTCCGGAAGCTGCTGGACGAGGGGATGGCCGGGGACAACATTGGGGCGCTGCTGCGTGGCCTGAAGCGCGAGGACGTGGAGCGCGGGCAGGTGCTGGCCAAGCCGGGCAGCATTACGCCGCACACGAAATTCAAAGCCCAGATCTACGTGCTGACGAAGGAGGAGGGGGGACGGCACACGCCCTTCTTCAAGGGGTACCGGCCGCAGTTTTACTTCCGGACGACGGACGTGACGGGGACGGTGACGTTGCCGCAGAACGTGGAGATGGTGATGCCGGGGGACAACATCGCGATTGAGGTGGAGTTGATTACCCCCATCGCCATGGAGAAGGAGTTGCGCTTCGCGGTGCGCGAGGGTGGGCGCACGGTGGGCGCCGGCGTCGTCGCCGAGGTCATCGAGTAGGTCTCTGCCACCCCGGGAGACGGGGTGGTGGCCCCGTGGGGGGAGGCCCAAGGTCGTCCGGGGCTTCCCTCCACTCGCCTTCTTTTTGGAGAGTTGAATCATGCCGAAGGGGAACAGAAGCATCATCTCGCTCGAGTGTCCGGTGTGTAAGCGCCGCAACTACTCGACCACCAAGAACAAGCGGAAGAGCCAGGACAAGCTCGAGCTGAGCAAGTACTGCCGGTGGTGCCGCAAGCACACCGACCACAAGGAAGGAAAGGTCTAGGCCAGTAGCTCCAACGGTAGAGCAGCGGTCTCCAAAACCGCCTGTTGGGGGTTCGAATCCCTCCTGGCCTGCTGCCACACAAGGACCCGCCTGACATGGCCTCCAACGAAGCACTGCATCAAGCCAACCGCTCGGGGATGTCCCCCACGCGGCTGGTGGTCATCTTCACACTCTGCGTCGCCGCCGCGCTGGTGCTGTTTCTGCAGCACGTGCTGGCCCCCATCTGGGTGGCCGCCGGCCTGCCCGACCGACCCATCTTCGAGGGCCTGACCGAGTGGAAGACCACCTCGCTGGTGGCGCTGGTGGTCACCGTCGCCCTCCTGGCCGGCTGCTGGTTCAACACCCGGGTGCGCACCCTGGCGATGGAGACCGCGACCGAGCTGATGAAGGTCACCTGGCCCTCGCGGGCGGAGACCTGGGTGTCGACCTGGGCAGTGGTCATCGCCTCGCTGGTGGCGGGCATGCTGCTCTTCGGCATCGACACGATGGCGTACAAGCTGATGGTGCAATGGCTGCCCGCCCTGTTGGGGAGACTATGATGGGCGACAAGCGGTGGTACGCGGTGCACACCTACTCGGGCTTCGAGAACAAGGCGAAGAAGAGTCTCGAGGAGAAAATCAAGCTGGAGGGGCTGGCCGAGCACTTCGGCGAAATCCTCATCCCGGTCGAGCAGGTGGTGGAGATGGTGAAGGGGGAGAAGAAGACTTCCAAGCGCAAGTTCCTCCCCGGCTACATCCTGGTGCAGATGGAGATGAACGACCGCACCTGGCACCTGGTGAAGAACACGCCCAAGGTCACCGGCTTCATCGGCGCGGCGCACAACGAGCAGCCCCCGCCCATCCCGGAGAGCCAGATGGAGCGGCTCACCACGCAGATCTCCGAAGGGACGCTCAAGCCCAAGCCCAAGGTGCAGTTCGAGGACGGCGACACGGTGCGCGTCATCGACGGCCCGTTCAGCAACTTCAACGGGACGGTGGAGGAAGTGAACCCGGACAAGGGCCGGGTGAAGGTGCTGGTGTCCATCTTCGGTCGCGCCACGCCGGTGGAGCTGGATTTCATGCAGGTGGAGAAGACCGGCTCCTAAGTTGGAGCAGGGCAGGTCCCACACCCAGAGGATGAACCCGAGGGGTGGCTAACAGCAGGTGGGAGGGCGGCCAACTGCCGCCCGCTGGAACCACCTGGGAGGTCAGACGCGGCGATGAAGAAAGTCACGGGACAGGTGAAGCTCCAGATTCCGGCGGGCAAGGCCAATCCGGCCCCTCCCATCGGACCGGCGCTCGGGCAGCAGGGCGTCAACATCATGGAGTTCTGCAAGCAGTTCAACGCGGCGACGCAGGCGCAGGCGAAGGAAGGTCTGATTATCCCGGTGATCATCACCGTGTATCAGGACCGCTCCTTCACCTTCGTCCTCAAGACGCCACCGGCGGCAGTGCTTCTCAAGAAGGCCGCCGGGCTGCACACGGAGAAGAAGAAGGGCTCCGGTGCGCACAAGCCTGGCAAGGAGAAGGTGGGCCAGGTGACCCGCAAGCAGCTCGAGGAGATTGCCAAGCTGAAGATCAACGACACCACCGCGGGGAGCCTGGAGGCGGCGATGAACACCATCGCCGGCACGGCGCGCTCCATGGGCATCGAGATCGTCGGCTAACCCCGCGCACGAGAGACCTCCTCACATGACAACCTCAGGAAAGAAGTTCCGCGCGGCCGCCGCCAAGGTGGACCGCAACAAGCGCTACGGCATCGACGAGGCCTTCAAGCTCCTCAAGGAGACCGTCGAGCTGCGCCAGACGAAGTACGACCAGACGGTGGACGTCGCCATCAACCTGGGCGTCGACCCCAAGCACGCCGACCAGATGGTGCGTGGCGCGGTGGTGCTGCCGCACGGCATCGGCAAGACGGTGCGGGTGGCGGTGTTCGCCAAGGGCGAGAAGCAGTCGGAGGCGAAGGACGCCGGCGCCGACGTGGTGGGCGAGGCCGACCTGGCCAAGCGCATCGAAGAGGGCTTCATGGACTTCGACACGGTCATCGCCACGCCGGACATGATGGGCGTGGTGGGCCGGCTCGGGAAGGTGCTCGGCCCCCGCGGGCTGATGCCGAACCCCAAGGTCGGCACCGTCACCGCCGATGTGGCCAAGGCGGTACGCGACGCCAAGGGCGGCAAGGTGGAGTTCCGCGCGGAGAAGGCCGGCATCGTCCACGCCCCGGTGGGCAAGGCGAGCTTCGCCCCGGAGAAGCTGGCGGAGAACTTCAACGCGCTCATCGAGCTGGTCATGAAGCTGAAGCCAGCGACGGCCAAGGGCGTCTACCTCAAGGGCATCGCCATCAGCTCGACCATGGGTCCGGGCATCAAGCTCGACACCCAGGCCATCAACGCCCGCTACCGGTAGGGGCGATTTTGACTTCCCCGGCGCGCTGGTGGTAGACGCGCCGGTTCCGCTGGAGCCCGCCCCCCTTGCCGTTGAGGGACGACGTGCTCCAGCAACCCGGGTCCGAGACAGCAGGGACGGGGAGGCGCCTCGAGCAGGAAGCAGTCGGCTCGGGACCGTCGGCCCGTCGAAACGGCGAGCAGCGAACGCCAGCCCTGCCGAGACAGTGGGAGCGGTCCGAGGAGGGGCGCCGGCAGCACGCCCGGCCTTCCCGAGTCGGGGGTGGTGCTGCTGTCCTGGGTGCCTCTCGCTTCTGCCTCTGGTCCAGGCATGACAGGCCGTGCCGGCAACTGCCGCATGGGCCGAACGAAAGAGGAGGTGAGACCAGAGTGGAAAGAAGCGAGAAGGAAGCACTCATCAAGGAGCTGAACGAGAAGTTCGCGCGCGCCAAGACGGCGATTGTCGCGGAGTTCTCGCGCCTCAACGTCGAGACGGTGACCCGACTGCGGAAGAAATTCCGTGAGGGCGGGGTGGACTACAAGGTCCTGAAGAACACGCTTGCCCGCCGGGCCGCCAAGGGCACCCCGGTGGAGCTGGTGAGCGATGACTTCATCGGGCCGGTGGCCATCGCCATCGGCTACGACGATGTGGTGACGCCGGCGAAGATTCTCTCCGAGTTCCTCAAGGACCTGGAGACCATCAAGATTCGCAGCGCGGTGGTGGAGGGGAAGAAGACCGACGCTGCCGGCGTGGTGGCCCTGGCGAAGTTGCCGGGCCTGCGCGAGCTCCGGGCGAAGATTCTGGGATTGCTCACGCAGCCCGCCAGCAAGCTGGTGCGGACGGTGGGGGCCCCCGGGTCCAGCCTGGCGCGCCTCGTCCAGGCACGTGCCGAAGCCCTTGGTAAGCAGAGTTGATTGACGCTAGAAGTTAGACCAGATAACCCAACCCCGTCCGGCTCTGCTGCGCGGAGTCAAGGACCATTAAAGAGGCAAGTTCCAAGCCATGGCCGACCTGAATCAGATTGTAGACAGCCTGTCCGCCCTCACCGTCATGGAGGCGGCGGAGCTGGTGAAGAAGCTCGAGGAGAAGTGGGGCGTGTCTGCAGCGGCCGTTGCCGTTGCGGCGGCGCCTGGTGCCGGGCCCGCCGCTGCGGCGGTCGAGGAGAAGACGGAGTTCACCGTCGTCCTCGCCAATGCCGGTGCCAATAAGATCAACGTAATCAAGGAGATCCGCGCCATCACCGGACTGGGCCTGAAGGAGGCCAAGGACCTGGTCGAGGGCGCTCCCAAGACGGTGAAGGAGGGCGTCAACAAGGCCGACGCCCAGAAGATGAAGGAGCAACTCACCGCCGCGGGGGCCACCGTCGAGATCAAGTAGTCCCGCCGCCCGGAGCCAAGCCCGTGGCTCCGGCGCCCCAACCGCCGTGCCCGGTGCCCCCCAAGAAACCTGTCAGGGGGTACCGGCATTGGCCTTTGTCACTGCCGCTCCGTCGCCCGAGGACTTCCCCGCCATCGGCGGGGACGTCGTCGGGACCTTGAATTCCGCCCTGCCCTGCGCCACCGGGAGATGAGATGCCTGCGACCGTCCAAAACAATTTCCGCGTCCGCAAGAGCTTCGCGAAGATTCAGAAGATTATCGACATCCCCAACCTCATCAACATCCAGAAGCAGAGTTACGAGAAGTTTCTCCAGGCTGACATCACCGCCGGAGAAGCGCGAGGACGTCGGCCTGCAGGGCGTCTTCAAGAGCGTCTTCCCCATCCGCGACTTCAACGAGACCAGCTCGCTCGAGTTCGTCAGCTACCACCTGGAGAAGCCCAAGTACGACGTCGATGAGTGCCACCAGCGCGGCATGACCTACTCGGCGCCCATCAAGGTCGTGGTGCGCCTGGTGGTGTGGGACAAGGACGAGGAGACCGGCGCCCAGTCCATCCGCGACGTGAAGGAGCAGGAGGTCTACTTCGGCGAGATCCCGCTGATGACCCAGAACGGGACCTTCATCATCAACGGGACCGAGCGCGTGGTGGTCAGCCAGCTGCACCGCAGCCCCGGGCGCCTTCTTCGACCACGACAAGGGCAAGAGCCACAGCTCGGGCAAGCTGCTCTACAACGCCCGCATCATCCCCTACCGCGGCTCGTGGATCGACTTCGAGTTCGACCACAAGGACCTGCTCTACGTGCGCATCGACCGACGCCGGAAGCTGCCGGCCACGGTGCTCATCCGCGCGCTGGGCGGCGGTGCCGGACACGGCCAAGAAGAACCCCATCGAGTTCAAGGGCACCACCGAGGAAATCCTCAACTACTACTACGCCACCGAGACCATCTATCTGCACTCGGAGAGCGAGTTCGAGAAGTCGGTGGAGCTGGAGCTGCTGCCCGGCCAGCGCGCCACCCGGGACATCAAGACCAAGTCCGGCGAGGTCATCGTCAAGAAGAACCGGAAGTTCACCCGCGCCGCCATCAAGAAGCTCGAGGCGGCCAAGATGCGCACGCTGCCCATCGACGCGGACGAACTGTTCACCAAGGTCGCCGCCTACGACGTGGTCGACGAGGGCACCGGCGAGGTCATCCTCGAGTGCAACGAGGAGGTCAGCCAGGAGAAGGTGAACGAGCTGCTCAAGCGGGGCATCAAGGAGTTCAAGGTCCTCTTCATCGACAACCTCAACGTCGGGCCCTACCTCCGCGAGACGTTGATGCTCGACAAGATCGACTCGCCCGAGCAGGCGATCATGGAAATCTACCGGCGGCTGCGCCCCGGGGATCCGCCCACGCCGGAGACGGCGACCAACCTCTTCACCAACCTCTTCTTCAACCCGGAGCGGTACGACCTCTCCAAGGTCGGCCGGCTGAAGCTGAACTTCAAGTTCAGCGTCGAGGAGCCGCTCGACGGTCAAATCCTGACCAAGCGCGACATCCTCGAGGTCATCCGCTACCTGATCGACCTGAAGAACGGCAAGGGGACCATCGACGACATCGACCACCTCGGCAACCGCCGGGTCCGCGCGGTGGGCGAGCTGCTGGAGAACCAGTACCGCATCGGCCTGGTGCGGATGGAGCGCGCCATCAAGGAGCGCATGAGCCTGCAGGAGATCGAGACGCTCATGCCGCACGACCTGATCAACGCCAAGCCGGTGACGGCGGTGATCAAGGAGTTCTTCGGCTCGAGCCAGCTGTCGCAGTTCATGGACCAGACCAACCCGCTCTCCGAGGTGACCCACAAGCGGCGCCTGTCGGCCCTCGGGCCGGGCGGCCTGACCCGCGAGCGCGCCGGCTTCGAGGTGCGCGACGTGCACCCCACCCACTACGGCCGCATCTGCCCCATCGAGACGCCGGAAGGTCCGAACATCGGCCTCATCGCCTCGCTCTCCACCTTCGCCCGGGTGAACGAGTTCGGCTTCGTCGAGACGCCCTACCGCAAGGTGGAGGCGGGCACGGTGACCTCCGAGACGTCCTTCTACTCGGCGCTGGAGGAGGAGAAGCACACCATCGCCCAGGCGAACGCCGAGTTCGACAAGAAGGGCAAGTTCACGAGCGAGCTGGTCTCCTCGCGGCGGGGCGGCGAATTCGTCCAGGCCCGGCCGGAAGAGGTCGACCTGATGGACGTGTCGCCGAACCAGCTGGTCAGCGTGGCGGCGTCGCTGATTCCCTTCCTCGAGAACGACGACGCCAACCGCGCGCTGATGGGCAGCAACATGCAGCGCCAGGCGGTGCCGCTGCTGCGCACCCAGTCGCCGCTGGTGGGCACCGGGCTCGAGGCGGTGGTGGCGCGCGACTCCGGCGTCACCGTCGTCGCCCGGCGCGACGGCGTGGTGGAGGCCGTCGACGCCAGCCGCATCGTGGTCAAGGCGGACGTCGCGGCCAGCATGGCCGACGTCGGGTCCGAGGTCGACATCTACAACCTGATCAAGTACCAGCGGTCGCAACCAGAACACCTGCCTCAACCAGAAGCCCATCATCCGCAAGGGCGACCGGGTGAAGAAGGGCGACGTCATCGCCGACGGGCCGGCCACCGAGACCGGCGAGCTGGCGCTCGGCGCCGAACGTGGTCGTCGCGTTCATGCCGTGGCAGGGCTACAACTTCGAGGACTCGATTCTCATCAGCGAGCGGCTGCTCAAGGAGGACGTGTTCACGTCGATCCACATCGAGGAGTTCGAGTGCATCGCCCGCGACACCAAGCTCGGCAAGGAAGAAATCACCCGCGACATCCCCAACGTCGGCGAGGAGGCCCTCAAGGACCTCGACGAGTCGGGCATCATCCGCATCGGCGCCGAGGTGAAGCCGGGCGACGTCCTGGTGGGAAAGATCACCCCCAAGGGCGAGACCCAGCTCAGCCCCGAGGAGAAGCTGCTCCGGGCCATCTTCGGCGAGAAGGCCGGCGACGTCCGCGACAGCTCGCTGCGCGTCCCCCCGGGCGTCAGCGGCACGGTGATCGGCGCCAAGGTCTTCAGCCGCAAGGGCGTGGAGAAGGACGAGCGGGCCAAGCAGATCGAGTCGATGGAGGAGGCGAAGCTCCTCAAGGACCAGAACGACGAGATCAAGGTCATCCAGGACTCGGCGATGGCCCGGCTGCGCAAGCTGCTCGACGGCAAGGAAGTCGAGGGCAAGCTGGTCGACGACAAGGGCAAGGTCGCTGCTCAAGAAGGGCGACGCCCTCAACGACGAGCTGCTCGCCGAGGTGCCCTACCGCTACTGGTCGGAGATCACCGTCGGCGACCCGACCGACTCCAAGCTGCGCGACATCCTGCGCAACCTCGAGGACCAGAAGGAGGCGGTGAAGCTCGTCTTCGGCGAGAAGATTGCCCGCATCAAGAAGGGCGACGAGCTGCCGCCGGGCGTCATCAAGATGGTCAAGGTGTACGTGGCCATCAAGCGCAAGCTGGCGGTCGGCGACAAGATGGCCGGCCGCCACGGCAACAAGGGCGTCGTCTCGCGCATCCTTCCCGAGGAGGACATGCCGTACCTCGAGGACGGCCGCCCGGTGGACATCGTCCTCAACCCGCTCGGCGTGCCGAGCCGCATGAACATCGGCCAGATCCTCGAGACCCACCTCGGGCTGGGCGGCGCGCGGGCTGGGCGAGCGGCTGCAGACCTACATCGAGGAGAAGTGGAGCGGCGAGGAGCTGCGCAAGCAGCTCAAGCGCATCTACGACGACAAGGCCTTCGGCGACTTCATCGACGGCGTGTCGGACAAGGAAGTGGTCACGCTCTGCCAGCGGCTGCGCTCGGGCATCCACGTGGCGACCCCGGTGTTCGACGGGGCGCGCGAGACGGAGATCCACGCAGCTGCTGGACGAGGCGGCGCTGCCGCGGTCGGGCCAGATGGTGCTCTTCGACGGACGCACCGGCGAGCCGTTCGACCAGAACGTCACGGTGGGCGTCATGTACATGCTCAAGCTGCACCACCTGGTGGACGAGAAGATCCACGCCCGCAGCATCGGTCCCTACAGCCTGGTCACCCAGCAGCCGCTGGGCGGCAAGGCGCAGTTCGGCGGTCAGCGCCTCGGCGAGATGGAGGTCTGGGCGATGGAGGCCTACGGCGCGGCCTACACGCTGCAGGAGTTCCTGACCGTGAAGTCCGACGACGTGGTGGGCCGGACCCGGATGTACGAGGCCATCGTCAAGGGAGACAACGTCCTCGAGTCCGGGCTGCCCGAGTCGTTCAACGTGCTCCTCAAGGAGCTGCAGAGCCTTGGCATGGACGTCGAGCTGCTCGAGACCGCACCGCCCGAGCGCGTGCGCAATCCGCCGGACGGGTCGGGGCGCTGAAGAAGACCGGCTCCGACGCCTGAGAGCGTCGGAGGCGGGCGAGGCGGAGGCCCGGGGTGGAGCGATCCTGGGGCTCCCAGGACCGAGGAATTCGACGGTGCCCGGCGCAATCCGTGCGAGGGCACGCTGACGGAAAAGTTAGTTAGGACTTCGGAGGCAACGTGAAGGACATCTTCAACTTCTTCGAGAAGCCGAAGGACCCGCTGTCGTTCTCGGCGATCCGGGTGGGCATCGCGTCGCCCGGACAAGATTCGGCAGTGGTCGCACGGCGAGGTGAAGAAGCCGGAGACCATCAACTACCGGACCTTCAAGCCCGAGCGGGACGGCCTGTTCTGCGCCCGGATCTTCGGGCCGGTGAAGGACTACGAGTGCAACTGCGGCAAGTACAAGCGCATGAAGCACCGCGGCGTGGTCTGCGAGAAGTGCGGCGTGGAGGTCATCCAGTCCAAGGTGCGCCGCGAGCGGCTGGGCCACATCACCCTGGCCACGCCGGTGGCGCACATCTGGTTCTTGAAGAGCTTGCCGAGCCGCATCGGCAACCTGCTCGACATCACCCTGAAGGACCTGGAGAAGGTCCTCTACTGCGAGAGCTACATCGTCATCGACCCGAA
This sequence comes from uncultured delta proteobacterium, assembly GCA_963760425.1. Taxonomy (GTDB): domain Bacteria; phylum Myxococcota; class Myxococcia; order Myxococcales; family Myxococcaceae; genus JADGRA01. The sequence continues at coordinate 15,569 of CAVXCY010000007.1, forward strand.
GAGCACGCCGCTGCTGAAGGGCGAGCTGCTCTCCGAGGAGAAGATGCAGCGGCACTTCCAGGAGTACGGCGAGGACAGCTTCACCGCCGGCATGGGCGGCGAGGCGGTGCGCGAGATGCTGCGCAGCATCGACGTCCACAAGCTCTCCGAGGAGCTGCGCACGGACATGCGCGAGACCACCAGCGAGGCCAAGCGCAAGAAGATTGCCAAGCGCCTGAAGGTGGTCGAGGCGTTCCGCATCAGCGGCAACAAGCCGGAGTGGATGATGCTGGACGTCATCCCGGTGATTCCGCCGGACCTGCGCCCGCTGGTGCCCCTGGACGGCGGCCGGTTCGCCACCTCGTGACCTGAACGACCTCTACCGCCGGGTCATCAACCGCAACAACCGGCTGAAGCGGCTGCAGGAGCTCAACGCCCCGGACATCATCATCCGCAACGAGAAGCGGATGCTGCAGGAGGCGGTCGACGCGCTCTTCGACAACGGCCGCCGCGGCAAGACCATCACCGGCCCGAACAAGCGCCCGCTGAAGTCGCTGTCCGACATGCTGAAGGGCAAGCAGGGCCGGTTCCGCCAGAACCTGCTCGGCAAGCGCGTCGACTACTCGGGCCGCTCGGTCATCGTGGTCGGCCCGGAGCTGAAGCTGCACCAGTGCGGCCTGCCGAAGATCATGGCCCTCGAGCTGTTCAAGCCGTTCATCTACAACAAGCTGGAAGAGAAGGGTTACGTCACCACCATCAAGAGCGCGAAGAAGATGGTGGAGCGCGAGCGCCCCGAGGTGTGGGACATCCTCGAGGAGGTCATCCGGGAGCACCCGGTGATGCTCAACCGCGCCCCCACCCTGCACCGGCTCGGCATGCAGGCCTTCGAGCCGGTCCTCATCGAGGGCAAGGCCATCCAGCTGCATCCGCTGGTCTGCGCGGCCTTCAACGCCGACTTCGACGGTGACCAGATGGCGGTGCACGTGCCGCTCTCGGTCGAGGCGCAGATGGAAGCGCGCGTGCTGATGATGTCGACCAACAACATCCTCAGCCCGGCCAACGGCAAGCCCATCATCGTCCCCACCCAGGACATGGTGCTCGGCATCTACTACCTGACCCGGCCCCGGGAGTTCGCCAAGGGCGAGGGCCGCGTCTTCGCCTCCCCCGAGGAGGTGCGCGCCGCCTACGACCACGGCGAGGTCGAGCTCCAGGCCAAGGTCGGTGTGCCGCATCGACGGGCGTCCGCAAGCAGACCACCGTGGGCCGCGTGCTGCTCTGGGACATCGTCCCGCGCAAGGTCGGCTTCGACGCCATCAACAAGGTGCTCGACAAGAAGCAGCTCGGGCGACCTCATCGACATCTGCTACCGACTCACCGGCGAGAAGGAGACGGTGCTCCTGGCCGACCGCATCCGGTCGCTCGGCTACACCCACGCCACCAGGGCCGGCATCTCCATCGCGCTCAAGGACATGATTATCCCGCCGCGGAAGCAGGAGTTCCTCGACTACGCCCGGAAGGAAGTGGCGGAAATCGAGAACCAGTACCTGGAGGGTCTCATCACCGACGGCGAGCGCTACAACAAGGTCATCGACATCTGGGCGGAGGTCACCGAGAAGGTGGCCGGCGAGATGATGCAGCAGATCTCGCAGGAGGAAGTCAGCGGCGACAACGTCGCGGCAAGCGCGAGACGCGCAAGCAGCCCTCCTTCAACCCCATCTACATCATGGCCGACTCCGGAGCCCGCGGCTCCGCGCAGCAGATCCGGCAGCTGGCCGGCATGCGCGGCCTGATGGCCAAGCCCTCGGGCGAGATCATCGAGACGCCCATCACCGCCAACTTCCGCGAGGGGCTCACGGTGCTGCAGTACTTCATCTCCACCCACGGCGCCCGCAAGGGCCTGGCGGACACGGCGCTCAAGACCGCCAACTCCGGCTACCTCACCCGCCGACTGGTGGACGTGGCCCAGGACGCCATCATCACCGAGTACGACTGCGGCACCATGGACGGCCTCTTCATCGGCGCCCTGGTCGAGGGCGGCGAGATCATCGAGGCGCTGGGCGAGCGCATCCTCGGCCGGGTGGCCCTGGACGACATCCACGATCCGGTCACCGGCGAGGTGCTGGTGCGGGCCAACGAGGAGATCGACGAGGCCAAGGTCAGCAAGATCGAGAACACGCGGCCTGGACCAGGTGAAGATCCGCTCGGTGCTCACCTGCCAGGCCCGGCGCGGCATCTGCGTGGAGTGCTACGGCCGCGACCTCGCCCGCGGCCGCAAGGTGTCCATCGGCGAGGCGGTGGGCGTCATCGCCGCGCAGTCCATCGGCGAGCCGGGCACCCAGCTCACCATGCGGACCTTCCACATCGGTGGCGCCGCCACGCGGCGTGCCGAGCAGTCCACCCTCGGAGAACCGCAACGCGGGCACCGTGCAGCTTCGGCAACCTGACCACCGTCCGCAAGCGCGGACGGCACCCTGGTGGTCGATGAACCGCAACGGCGAGGTCCTCATCGTCGACGACTCGGGCCGCGAGCGCGAGCGCTACCAGGTCATCTACGGCGCCAAGCTGATGGTGAAGGACGGCCAGAAGCTCGACGGGCCGACCCTGCTCGCCGAGTGGGACCCGTTCGCGATGCCGCTGCTCACCGAGGTCGCCGGTATGGTGCAGCTTCGACGACATCATCGAAGGCGTGACCATGTCCGAGACCCTCGACGAGGTCACCGGCCTGTCGCGCAAGACGATCATCGAGTCGAAGGACCCCGACGCCCGCCCGCGCATCACCCTGCGGGACGAGGCGGGCGAGGTGCTGACGCTGCCGAGCGGGCAGCCGGCCAGCTACTATCCTGCCGCAGGGCGCGATCATCACCGTCAACGATGGCGACGCGATCACCGCCGGCGAGGTCATCGCCAAGACGCCGCGCGAGACGACCAAGACCAAGGACATCACCGGCGGTCTTCCCCGCGTGGCCGAGCTCTTCGAGGCCCGCAAGCCCAAGGATCATGCGGTCATCGCCGAGATCGACGGCGTGGTCTCCTTCGGCAAGGACACCAAGGGCAAGCGCAAGCTGATCATCACCCCCGAGGTGAACGGCGAGCTGCGCACCGACCTGGCCAAGGAGTACCTGATCTCCAAGGGCAAGCACATCAGCGTGCACGCCGGAGACCGGGTGCGGGCCGGCGAGCCGATGATGGACGGCGCGGCCAACCCGCACGACATCCTCAAGGTGCTGGGCGAGAAGGAGCTGGCCCGCTACCTGGTGGACGAGGTGCAGGAGGTCTACCGACTGCAGGGCGTGAAGATCAACGACAAGCACATCGAGACCATCGTCCGGCAGATGCTGCGCCGGGTGCGGGTCACCGACGTCGGCGACACCAGCGTTCCTGGTCGACGAGCAGGTGGAGAAGTGGGTGTTCGAGGAAGAGAACGAGAAGGTGATGACCGCGGGCGGCAACGCCGGCCGTCGGCGAGCCGCTGCTGCTCGGCATCACCAAGGCCTCGCTCTCGACCGAGTCGTTCATCTCGGCGTCCTCCTTCCAGGAGACCACCAAGGTGCTCACCGAGGCCGCCATCAACGGCAAGGTCGACTACCTGCGCGGCCTCAAGGAGAACGTCATCATGGGCCGGCTCATCCCGGCCGGCACCGGTCTCGCCGCAGTACAAGCACCTCGACCTCGAGGTGGAGAGTCCGACCGACGAGGTGTCGCACCTCGACGCAGACCTGGCGGCGAGCCACGATGATGCGGGGGCCCTCCTGCCGCCCGAGCTGACGTCGACAGCGGCCTCGCGCGCGCCCGGCGCGGCGTAGCGCCACGTCCCCCGCGAGGATGGCGTGATTCAGGGGCTGCTCGCCCCTTCTCCGGGGTGTGGCCCTCCCGTGAAGGGATGGGCGGCCCCCTTTGTCGTCAGCCCCCGGGGGGGTGAGGGGAGGGCAAACGCAATGCTGAGCGCAGGAGACCCGGCGCCCGACTTCGAAAGCTTGGACTGTGGCGGCCGGCCGGTCCGCCTGGGGGCCTTCGCCGGCCGGCGGGTGGTGCTCTTCTTCTTCCCGAAGGCCTTCAGCGTCGGCTGCACCGAAGAAATCCGGCACTTCCGTGACAACCAGGCCCGCATCCGCGAGTTGGGGGCGGAACTGGTCGGCGTCTCGGTCGACAACTTCGAGACGCAGTGTGCCTTCGCCAGGCAGCAAAACGTCGACTTCCCGCTGCTGGGCGACGCGGACCGGCGGCTGAGTGCCCTGTATGGCGTCCTGTGGCCGCTGGTGCGCTTTGACCGGCGGGTGACCTTCATCATCAGTCCGGCCAGGGTGGTGGAGGACGTCATCAAGCACGAGACACGCGTCTACCGGCACCTGGACGACGTGCTGGCAGCCCTGCAGCGTCGGGGCCCCCGCAGCGCCGGGCGGGGCACTCCCCAGGCCTTGAAGGCGGCCAGCTGAGGAGCGGGCCGCTTCCCGACCAGCGAAGCGCAGCGCACCGCGTTAGGGAAGGGCCGTCTCGCAACGCGAAGAGGAGCCGGGCCATGGCACCCATTTCCGAGGCCGTCGTGCACGAGGGGCTGGAGGGCGTGGTGGTGACGCGGACGCGCCTGAGTGGCGTGGATGGCGAGGCCGGACAGCTCGTCATCGCCGGTTGGCGGGTGGAGGACTTGGCCGGCGCCGTGCCGTTCGAGGCCGTCTGTGCGCGCCTCTGGGAGAGGCCGTCCGTCGACCTCGGGCCAGCGCGGGTGCAGGCCTTCGCGCGCCTGCCCAGCCTTGGGACGGCGCTTGAGGCAGCCGAGCCGATGGACGCGCTGCGGGCTGCCGTGGCGCACCTGCCGTCCACGGCCGGTGCGGAGGAAGTGACGGCGGCGGTGGCCGTCTTTGCAGCCGCCTGGCAGCGCCGGCGTACGGGCCAGTCGCCGGTGGCGCCGCAGCCCGCGCTTCCCCATGCGGCGGACACGCTGCGGATGGTGCGCGGCGAGCCGGCGCCCGCGGCGCTGGTGCGCGGGCTGGACACTTACCTGTCGACGGTGGTGGACCACGGCCTGAACGCCTCCACCTTCACGCGCGCGCGTCATCGCCTCCACCGGCTCGGACCTCGTGTCCGCGGTGGTGGGTGCACTCGGGGCGCTGAAGGGACCGCTGCACGGCGGCGCGCCCGGGCCGGTGCTGGACATGCTGGACGCGGTCGGGGTCTCCGGAGCGTGCCGAGGCGTGGCTGTCCGGGGAGCTGTCCGCCGGCCGGCGCATCATGGGCATGGGACACCGCGTCTACCGCGTGCGCGACCCGCGGGCGGCGGTTCTCGAAGCGGCGGTGGAGCGCCTGGAATCCTGCCGGCATGCGCACGCCGCGGCTGGTGCTGGCCCGCGCCGTGGAACGCGACCGCCGGCCGACGTGCTGGCGCAGCGACATCCGGACCGGCCGTTGAAGGCGAACGTGGAGTTCTACACCGCGGTCCTCCTCGACGCGGTGGGCATCCCGCGCGCCCTCTTCACCCCCGTCTTCGCCGTGGGCCGCGTCGCGGGCTGGTGCGCGCACGTCGAGGAGCAGCGCCGGACGGGCCGTCTCATCCGGCCCGACGCGCTGTACGTGGGGCCTGTGCCGGCGTGACTGGTTATAGGCCGCAGCTGTGCAGGACGTCGGGGTGGTGCTGGGCAGGTAGTCCTGCCGTGGTCACGCTCCGGCCCGTCGTCTCATCGAAGAGGGGCGTGCCGCCCGGGTACATGGTGCCGTGGGGGGAGCCGTAGGCGTCCAGGCCGTGGCCAGCGAGAAACGTGTCCACGCAGGTCTGCTGCGCGGCCGTCCACCCCGCGGCGGCGCGGGCGGCGGCGGGACGGGCGCCGTGGGGGAGGGCGCGAGGGGACGGCGCGCGGGCCTGCGGGCAGGCGGCGAGCAGCAGCAGGGCGGGGAGGACGAGGGGGCGCACCGGGGTGCAAGGCAGTGTAGCGCCGGAGGGACGGCGGGGCGGTGGCCTCGGGCGACGGCGGCCGTGCGCGGCAGCCGTGTTAGGCCTTCTGCCGTGGAGGCCAACAACGCCATCCTCATCGGCCTGGGAGGCCTAGGCTGTCCGGCAGCGCTCACGCTGGCGCAGGCCGGTGTGCGGCAGCTGACACTGGTGGACGGGGACCGGTGGAGCTCTCCAATCTCCCGCGTCAGCCGTGGTACGGGACGGCGGACGTGGGCCGTCCCAAGGCGCTGGTGGCCGCCGAGCGGCTGCGGCAGGCCTTCGCCGGGCTGGCGGTACGGGTGGTGGCCGAGCATGCCCGGCCGGACGACGGTGGCCGAGCTGGTGCGCGGGCATGACGTCGCGCTCGACGGCACGGACAGCGTGGCGGCGAAGTACCTCCTGTCCGACTCGGTGGCTGCAGACGGGCGTTCCGCTCGTCTTCGGCGGGGTGGTGCAATTCGAAGCCCGCGCCTTCCGCATCGACCCCGGGGGGCCGTGCCTCCGCTGTCTCTTCGGCGAGGCGCCGGGCGAGGACGAGGTGCCCACCTGCAGCCGGGCTGGCGTGCTCGGCGCGCTGGCCGGCGTGGCCGGTGCGCTGCAGGCCCGGCTGGCGCTCGAGCCGCACGACGCTTCCGGGCAGCGCCCGGCTGCACGTGGTGGACGCGCACGGGGAGCTCCGGGTGCGGACGCTCAGCCGTACCGCGGGTGCCCGGTTGCCCGGGCTGTGGCACCGGGCGGAGCGCGGCGTGAGTCGCCGAGACGGCCCGCCGCGGTGGTGGACATCCGGCAGGAGGTCTGCCCGATGACGTACGTGCGCACCAAGCTTGCGCTCGAGGCTCTCCAGGCAGGCCAGGTGCTGGAAGTCCGCCTCCGCGGAGAGGAGCCGCGGCGCAACGTCCCGGCCAGTGCGCAGGACGACGGCCACGCGGTCCTCGACCTGGTGCCGCAGGCGGACGGCTCCTACGTGTTGCTGCTTCGAAAGGGCGGGTAGCGGACGTGGACTGCGGGAGGACCAAGTGCAGCGGTACTCGCGGGCCATTCTGCTCCAGCGGCGTCGGCGGCGCCGGCCAGAGGGCGCTGCTGCAGACAGGGGCGCGGCTGTTCGGCCGGCGGGCCGGCGCTGCTGACGGCCGCGGCGTACTTGGGGGCCGGGGAACACGCCGGTGGAGGGGCCGCCAGGGGCTCTGCTGGCGCCTGGGCGATGAGGGGTTTCTCGTCGAGGCAAGCGACCTCGGCCAGCCGGCCGCGCCGACGGTGCGCCGCGCGCTGCTGCGCTCAACGAGGACGCGGGGTCCACGCCAGCGGCCTTCGGAAGCCTGGTGGCGCTTCCGGAGGTCGGCGAAGCCCACGTCCGCTGGTGGCCCTTGGTCGCCGCCGGGGCAAGACGGTGCTGTGGCTGCGGGCCAGCAGAGGGCTGTGGCGACTGTCTGGCCGAGCTCTGCCAGGGGACATGGGCGGCCGGTGGCCGGGCCGGACGCTGTCCAGGCGGGGGCGCTGGCGGCGCTGTTGTTTCAGCGCCTGGTGCTGGGCCTGGCCCCGCCGCTGTCGGGCCTCCTCTTGGGCCCGGGCGGGGAGATGCAGACGCTGGCCGTTTCCGACTGCCGGCACCGGACGGAGACTGCCCCCGGAGGTGCTGGCGGAGGCGGTGCGCCACCTGGAGGCCTGCTACCCCGAGGAGGGATGCGGCGTGGTGCTCCAGGGTGCGGCCGGGGCGCGCTGGGTGGCCCTCCCCAATGCCTACGCGGGCGTGGGCCGCGCGCGACCCCGGCGGCTTTCCCCGCGATGCGCGGAGCGCCTTCCTCTTCGACCCGGCGCAGTGGCTCTCGCTGCTGAAGGAGGCGGACGCCCGCGCCGAGCGGCTTCTGTGCGTGGTGCACGCGCACCCGGACGGCCCGGCCACCTTCTCCGCCGAGGACCGGGACCAGGCCGCCCCTTCGCGGGGAGCCGCTGCTGCCCGGGGTGGCCTACCTGGTGGTGGCCGTCCAAAAGGGACGGGCGCGAGCGGCGACCTGGGTGCACTGGCAGGCGGGGCGCTTCGTCGCAGATGCCCCTGGCCTTGGGCTCCGTGGCGTTCTGACAACGCGTTGCGTTATGATTGTCAAGCCCTGGAAATTCGTGTAGGTAACGCGCTCTTTGTGCCGCTGAGAGACCCAATCCGGGGTCTCCGGACGGCCCAGGTTCCCGCTCGACCAGGGAGTTGCCTCTCCATGGCCCCCAATCAAGGTTTCACTCTGTGGCTCACCGGAATGTCGGGAGCCGGGAAGACGACGCTTGCCGACTACGTGGCTGCCCGCCTGAAGCAGGTGGGCCGCCTCGTGGAAGTCCTCGACGAGAATGACATCGCCGACGACCTGTGGGGCGGTTCCTCCGACGTGAAGGAGGAACGCAACGTGGCCGTCCGGCGGATGGGGTACATCGCCTCGCTTCTGTCGCGCAACCAGGTGGCGGCGCTGGTCGCCTCGGTCAGTCCTTACAAGGCCGGCCGGGAGGAAAACCGCCGCCTCATCGGCCGCTACCTGGAGGTGTACGTCGACTGCCCGACGGAGAAGCTCATCGCGCGCGACACCACCGGCAAGTACAAGAAGGCCCTCGGCGGGGAGATTCCCAACTTCATCGGGATTACCGAGCCGTATGAGCCGCCCGTCTCGCCGGAAGTCACCATCCGCTCGGATTCGGACTCGGTGGAAGGCGGGGCGCAGCGCATTTTCCAGGCGCTGCTCGACATCGGGCACCTCACCCCCGAGGACATGAAAATCATCACCGGCAAGCGGGCGAAGAGTAGCCCTGGGGGCAAGAAGGCCCGTGCCCATGACAAGGGTGCCCGCAGCCGTCCGGCGGCGCGCGCCGCGCGGATGGTGAAGCGGCCCAAGCCGACCAAGAAGTCCGGCAAGGGCAAGCGCTAGGCGGGGCAGGGATGGCATCGTCCAGCGTGCTCGCGCCCGAGCGGTTGCAGGGCCTGGGCGCCGCGGCGGCGCCCAAGCTGGCGCGGATGTGCTCGGCGCTGGAGGAGCTCGGCTCGGCGCTGGTGGCCTTTTCTGGCGGCGTGGACTCCACCTTCGTCCTGCAGGTGGCCCGTGGAGGTGCTCGGCCCGCAAGGCGGTGGCGCTGACGGCCATCTCCGCCAGCGTGGCGCCGGAGGAGCGCGAGGAAGCGGTGCGGCTGGCCGAGCTGCTGGGCGCGCGGCACGTCCTGGTGGACTCCGCGGAACTGCAGAACCCCGCGCTACCAGCGCAACCCCACCGACCGCTGCTACTTCTGCAAGTCCGAGCTGTATACGCTGTGCGAGCGCACGCGGGTGGAGCTCGGCCTGGCGGCGGTGGTGGATGGCTTCAACGCCGACGACCGGCTCGACCACCGCCCGGGCCACGCGCCGCGCGAGGAAGCCCGGGTGCATTCCCCGCTGGCCGAGGCCGGGCTCACCAAGGACGAGATTCGCGCCCTGAGTCGGGCGGCCGGGCTCCCGACGTGGGACAAGCCGGCCATGCCCTGCCTCGCCTCTCGCATCCCCTACGGGACGTCGGTGACGGAGGCGCGCCTGGTGCAGGTGGGCTCGGCCGAGTCCGAGTTGCGCGCTCTCGGCTTGCGCATCTTCCGGGTGCGCTACCACGGCGAGGTGGCCCGGCTGGAAGTCGCCGCCGAGGAGATGGGCCGTTTTGCCGACGCCGCGTTCCGCGAGCGGGTGAACGCCGCGCTGCTGGCGCCGCGGCTTCCAGTACGTCGCCCTGGACCTCGAGCCGTTCCGCTCCGGCCGACTCAATGAGGCGGCGGGCGTCCGGCCGGGCACGTCCTGAGTCCCGGGGGCCTGGGGGCTCTCCTCGCAGCGCTGTGCGCCAGCCTGGCCGCCCCGGCCGCTGCCGAGGATGCGCCCCGGCTCGACCACCGCGGCGCCCTCGGCTTCATCCTCGCCTCGGGCATCGCGCTGCAGGAGACGGTGCTTCAGTCCGGCGTCACGGAACAGGGCACCGCGCCGGTGCTGCTGGGGGAAATGACATTCCCCTTGGGCGCCCAGGGCAACGAGTGGACGCTGTCGGTCAGCACGGCCTTCGGCACGCCGAAGGTGACGGTGGCCCTGTCCGGGGGGCTGCGGGCGTACTTCGGCGACGAAGCCTGGAAAACCTTCGTCACCGTCGAGGGCACGCTGCACGTCACGCCCGCGGTCACCATTGGCCCCCGGCTGGGCTTCGGGGTGCAGTGGGACTTCTCCCAGGTGGCCGGGGCCTTCATCCAGGTCGCAGCGGAGGTGACGGCAGGGCAGGGGATTCGCTACGGCGTCTCGGCACTGGGGGGACTGCAGTTCCGGACCTACATCCTCGAGTGAAAAGATTGACGGTGGACGTTCTTGTGCGATTTTGTAGTTGAAGGTAGGGAAAAACGCACATGCCCACACAATCCCGACTGACTTCCGTGGTGTTTCGGCTGACGAAGGACCGCCTCGAGGCGCTGAAGGCCCTCTCGCGCACCTCTCGCATCCGGCAGAGCGAGTACCTAAGGGAGGCCATCGCGGACCTCCTCACCAAGTACGCCGTGCCGGCGGAGTTGCCCTCGCCGAGCGACCACCACCACTAGCTCAAGACGCCGTACAGTGAAGTCGCACGGCGCGCCAGTCCCGGCAGCGCCCCTCCAAGGACATGGCCTCTAGACGCCCGTCACGGGGGCGCCGTCGTCGAAGGGCGGCCCCGCGGGCAGCCGGAGGGTGTTGGCCTTCTCGTCGTCGAAGGGCCCGCGTCCGCCGTAGTGCAGTCTCCACAGGACGAGGCCCTCGGGCGGCGCAAGCAGCCCCGGGAAGGGCACCGCCGTCTCCAGGGCCGCCGTCCAGGTGGCCCATGGAACGCCTTGCGCAGCGACTAGGGCGGCCGCGGCCACCAGGGCACGCACCTGGTAGCGGCCGAAGCCCGTGCCATGCACGCGCAGCTCCCAAAGTCCTGGTGCCGGGGCGTCTTTCTTCACCTCTACGCGGCTGAGCGTCCGGAGACGGCGCAGGCTGGAGGCGGCGTGGAATGCGGAGAAGTCCCGAGTCCCCCTGGCCTCGGCCAGCACGGCGCCGAGGACGGAGGGGTCGACGCGGGAGCCGTCCAGCCGACTCTCACGGGCGAGGTCCCAGGCAAAGCCGTCCCAGCCAGGTGGCAGCGGCCCCTGCCCCAGCCGGTAGCGGTATTCCTTGCTGCTTGGCGTCCATTGCGCGTGAAAGCCTTCCGGGGCGGGCGCCGCGCCGGCACATCCCCAGTCCGCACCGCCCAGGCGGTGGGCCAGCGCCTGGAGGTCCGTCGACGGAGGCACCCGCAGGCTTGCCAGCTGCTGCCGCGCGTGGACGCCGCGGTCGGTGCGCCCGGCGGCCGCCAGGCCCGAGGGGATGCCGCGTTCCTGCAGCTGGGTCTCGAGCGTCTCCTGGACAGTTCTGCCCTGCGCCTGGCGCTGCCATCCGCGAAAGTGTGTCCCGCGGTACCACACCCAGAGCACCGCGCGCTGTGAAGACAAGGGGCACCGAGAACCGGCGTCCGCACCTGGGCGGAGTGCAAAGACTCCTTCCCCGCCTGCGGCCGAGGGGCCTTACAATAGCAACGAAGCACCGCCGCTCGAGCCATGAAATCCCCTCCCAAGGAAGTCGACGCGCCGCTGAGCGGCGACTGGCTGTACCGGCAGGAAGGCCTGGTGCTCGGTCCGGTAAGCGGCCAGGAGTTGGTGAAGCGCCTCTTCGAGGGTGCGCTCGACGGGCAGACCGAGGTGACGCTGGTGGGTGCCCATCACTTCCGGCGCGTCTCGGACACGGAAGCGCTGCGGCTGGTGCTGGCCAAGGCCCAGGCGAAGTGGCGGGTGGACGCCATGGACCGCCAGGTGCGCGAGCGGGCGCGCAAGCTGCGCAACGTGCGGCTGGCGGTGGTGGCGGGCCTGGCTGCGGTGGGCGCCGCGGGGGCGTGGGCCGGGGCGCGCTACCTGGCCGTGCACAACCCCTGGCGAACCGAGAGCGGGGAGGCCACCATCTCGGTGGAGGCGCCCATCATCACGCTGGCGCGGGCCCGGGGCCGGGACGAGGACCTGGTGGCCTACCCGCTCGACCGGCCGTCGGCGACAGGCCGTCCCGGCCGTACCGCCCCCGGCGTCCCTGGCCGGAGTGTGGCCCACGGCCCGGGCCAGAGCAGCGAGGCCGACCCCGACGGGTTGAATACCGCGCCGCAATTCGACCGGGCGGCCATCATGGCGGTGGTGGCGCAGAAGCAGCGGGCGCTGTACCCGTGCTTTGCCGAGGAAGCCCGACGCGCGCCAGGGTTGAACGCCCGCATCCCGGTCGAATTCACCATCGGGAACGACGGCCACGTCACCAAGGTGTGGGTGGACCACGCCCAGTACCAGGAGGGGCCACTGCCGGACTGTCTCTTGCGAGAGCTTCAGAAGTGGCCCTTCCGCCCCTACGAGGGGGAGCGGGCCAACGTTGGCCTCTCCTTCACGGTGGGTCGAACCGGATGAGCGGTGCAGCTACGGCGTCCCCGGACGCAGCCGGCTTGCGTGCGACCGTCGTCGCCGCCGCCCGGCGCTTCAAGTCCTCCTGGTTTGAGCTTGGGCGCCTGCTGGTCCAGGTGCGGGCCACCGACGCCTGGCAGCCGTGGGGCTTCGACTCCTTCGACGCCTACTGCACGCGGGAGCTTCACATCCGCCGCGCCACCGCCGAGAAGCTGCTTCGCAGCTACGGCTTCCTCCACCGTCACGAGCGCGGCCGGGAAGAGACCTCCGAGACGGCCGAGCGGGCGCCACCCTTCGAGGTGGTCACCGTGCTGGCCGATGCCGAGGAGCGAGGCCAGCTGACCGAGCGGGACTATGCGCGGGTCCGGGATTCCATCTGGGACCCGGGGCGCACGCCCGCGGAGCTGCGCCGCGAGCTGAGTGAGCGCTTCCCGGTGCCCGAGCGCGCGGTCGAGCCCTCGTCGCAACTCTTGCGCTTCGCGCGCACGGCGCGCCGGCTGGCCACGGAGCTGCGGGCGAGCAGCCGCGTCCCGGCGGCCGCGAAACGGACGGCCGAGGCGCTGGCGGACGAACTCGAGTCGCTGGTGGAGGCGCGCTGAGGCCCGCGCTGCGGCGAGGCCTGCGTCCCGGGGCTCGCTTCGGGGCAGCGCCTGGGGGGGGAACGCCCGTCCCCCTACACCAAGGGTCGACGCGCCGGACAGGCCGCATATAGTCGGATTCGGGGGTGACCCGGGGCTGACACCGGCCCGGGCTGTACTAGGGTTGTCGGAAGGGGAGAGTCGCGGTTAGCTCATCCCCTGGAGGTCGGTCGGTGAAGGCGAAGGAGCACACAGTCAACCTGTCCTGCTCGTTCTGCGGCAAGTCGCAGCGCGAGGTCCGCAAGCTGATTGCCGGGCCGACGGTCTACATCTGCGACGAGTGCATCAAGCTCTGCAACGACATCATCGCCGAGGAGAACGACCGGGAGGCGGGCAAGCCCCAGATCTCGCTCCCCACGCCGACCGAGATTAAGTCGTTCCTGGACGACTACGTGGTGGGGCAGGACCACGCCAAGAAGGTCCTCGCCGTCGCCGTCTACAACCACTACAAGCGCATCTACCAGAAGCGGCCTCCCACCCGCCCACGTCCCGGGATGAAGCAGAGTGGCCACGAGGACGTCGAGCTGAGCAAGAGCAACATCCTCTTGGTCGGCCCGACCGGCAGCGGCAAGACCCTGCTCGCCCAGAGCCTGGCCCGCTTCCTCAACGTCCCCTTCACCATCGCGGATGCGACCAGCCTGACCGAGGCCGGGTACGTCGGCGAGGACGTGGAGAACATCATCCAGAACCTCCTGCACAACGCCGACTACGACGTCGAGAAGGCGGCCCGCGGGATTGTCTACATCGACGAAATCGACAAAATCGCTCGCAAGGGCGACACCCCGTCCGTCACCCGCGACGTGGGCGGGGAGGGCGTCCAGCAGGCGCTGCTCAAAATCATCGAGGGCACGCGGGCCAACGTCACACCTCGCGGCGGAAAGAAGTACAACCAGCAGGAATACGTCCAGGTCGACACCACCAACATCCTCTTCATTTGCGGCGGGGCGTTCCACGGCATCGACGCCATCATCCGGCGGCGGGTGGGGGAGAAGGGGCTGGGCTTCGGCGCCAAAATCGCCCACAAGGACGACCGCAGCGTTGGCGAATTGCTCCGCCTGGTGGAACCGGAGGATTTGATGAAATTCGGGATGATTCCCGAATTCGTCGGGCGGCTCCCGGTGGTGGCCACCCTCAACGACCTGCGCGAAGACGACCTGGTCACCATCCTCACCCAGCCGAAGAACGCGCTGGTGAAGCAGTACCAGAAGATGTTCGAGATGGAGAAGGTGAAGCTGAGCTTCACCAAGGAGTCGCTGCGCGCCATCGCCCGCGAGGCGATGCGCCGCAACTCCGGCGCCCGCGGCCTCCGCGCCATCATGGAGGACGCGATGCTGGACATCATGTACGACGTCCCCTACCGGGAGGGCGTCCGGGAGTGCCGCATCACCGCCGAGGTGGTCACCCGGCGGGAGCCCCCGCAGCTGGTGCTGGAGAAGGAAAAGAAGACCGCCTAGCGCACGGCAGGACGGCCGTCTGGACCGCCAGCTCGGGACGGAAACGGCGCCTGTCTGCCTAGCTCCCGCCGCCGGCGCCAGGCGCTGGACAGGCCGCCGCCCGGGCAAGCAGCAGCGTGCGTTCCCGGGCGTTGCGGGTGAGGGACGCGGCGCGCTCGAACTCGGCGCGGGCCTCCTCCAGCCGCCCCAGCTTGAAGAGGAGGTCGGCACGAACGGATGGCAACAGGTGGTAGCCCTGTAAGGACGCCTCGGAACGCAAGGAATCCACCAGGGCCAGGCCGGCGGCCGGCCCGGACGCCATCGAAACGGCGACGGCGCGGTTGAGGTCCACCACCGGAGAGGGGGCGATGGCGGCGAGCTGGGCGTAGAGCGCCGCGATGCGCGTCCAGTCCGTTTCCTGGGCCGTGCGTGCGCGGGCGTGAGTCGCGGCGATGGTGGCCTGCAGCGTGTACGGCCCGGGCCTCTCCCCCAGGGCTTCGGCACGCTCGAGCGCCGCCAGGCCGCGGCGGATGAGGAGCTGGTCCCAGCGGGCACGGTTCTGTTCGAGCAGCAGGATGGGTTCTCCCGAGGGGCCGGTCCTGGCCTTCAGGCGCGAGGCCTGAAGCTCCATCAGCCCGACCAGGCCATGGACCTCCGCCTGCTGGGGAACGAGCTCCGCGACCACCCGGCCGAGCCGGAGGGCATCCTCGCACAACGCCGGTCGGACCCAGTCCTCGCCAGCGGTGGCCGAGTAGCCCTCGTTGAAGACTAGGTAGATGACCGCCAGCACCGAAGCCAGGCGCTCCACCAGTTCTGGCCCGCGCGGGACTTCGAACGGGACGCGCTTCTCCGACAGGGTGCGCTTCGCCCGGACGATGCGCTGGGCAATGGTGGCTTCGCTGACGAGGAAGGCCCGAGCGATTTCGTCGGTGGCCAGTCCGCCCAGCAGCCGGAGCGTCAATGCGACGCGCGCATCCGGCGAGAGGATGGGGTGACAGGCGATGAAGAGGAGGCGCAGCAGGTCATCGCCCACTTCGTCATCCAGTGCCGCGTCCATTTCCTGGGGGCCCATGTCCTGGACATCCCCGGCCAGCTCCGCCTGCTTGCGCCCGGCGCGGTTCCGTCTCCGCAGCACGTCGATGGCGCGGTACTTGCCCGCCGCCATGAGCCAGGCCCCCGGCCTGTCCGGGACCCCGGACTTGGGCCACTGCTCGAGCGCAGCGACCAATGCGTCCTGCGCGAGTTCCTCGGCCAGGCCGACGTCCCCGACCAGGCGCGCCAGGGCGGCGATGACTCTCGCCGACTCGATGCGCCAGACGGCCTCAATCGCACTCGGCACGCCGGGACTGGCCACGGCGCCGAAGAAGAGCACCTCAGGGCCGTGCTGCGAAGGGGAGGCGACGCGAAGGCCGCCTCCACCAGGGGACGCCAGTCCCAGGGGGCTAGTTCGCGGGGCCGGCCAGCTCCCGCATCTCGGACGTTCCATCGCCCGCAATCCGCAGGAACCGCTGGCCCCACTCAATCGCTTCCGTCTTTGATTTCACGTCGAAGACGGCAAAGCCGGCGATGACTTCCTTGGCTTCGGTGTAGGGGCCGTCGGTGACGGTCACCTTCCCCTTCGAATTGGTGAGAAGGGTGCAGGGCGAGTTCGGGGACCATCCACCGGTCAGGACCAGGACGCCCGCCTTCGACATGTCCTCAATCAGCTTGCCCATCTCGGCCATCATCTGCTGGGTCCCCGCGTTGCTGGTTTGCGCCGGGCGCCACAGGCTCATGAATCGCATGGTGTTCTCTCCTTTCTGGGGGGTTGGCTAGGAAGGCCGCGAGGCGGTGGACTTCCGGAGGTCGTCTTCCTTCTTGCGAAGCTGGCCGGAGGGGTCGCTCGCGGCGAAGTCCTCCGCCTCGAAGACAGGCCGAATCTCGACCTCGTCCTTTTGGAAGGGGCTGCGCTTCAGCCACTCGACCGCCTCCTCCATCGATTTCACCTGCCAGAGCCAGAAGCCAGCCACCAGTTCCTTGGTCTCGCTGAAGGGGCCATCGATGACCGTTCGCTTCGTGCCCTCGAACTTCACCCGCTTGCCCTTGGAACTCGCCTTGAGGCCCTCGCCGGCCAGCAGCACGCCGGCCTTCACCAGCTGCTCGTTGAACTTCCCCATCTCCGTCAGTGTCTTTTCGTCGGGAAGGGCGCCGGACTCCGACTCTGGGTTTGCCTTCACAATCACCATCACGCGCATGGGGGAACTCCCTTTGGGGTAGGGCCCCGAGGACACTTCCTCGGGGGCGTCTTTTCTCCCTCGTCGAATGGAGGTGGCCGAAATCGACACTGGCCCTGCCCGCGGGCGCAGCGCCTTGTCCAAGCGCCTGAAAAGACAGGGAGACTTCCAGGGGTTTGAACGCGAAGCGTGGCGCGCCGGCGAGGGCCCTTACGACTGGGTGACGCGGACCGTCGTCTTCATCTCGCGCCCGGTGTCCGGGTCGTGGGCGCGCATGGTCAGGATGCCTTCGATGTTCACGTCGAAGGTGATTTCGACCTGCACTTGACCCGCCGGCGCCGGGCGGATGCCGGAGAAGGTGAACTCCCCCAGCAGTTCATTGTGCGCCACGTGCTCGTGGTCGCCCTGGAAGATGCGCACGGCGAGCTCCGTCTGCTGGTCGAAGCTGGTGGTGGCCCGGAGCTGCTTGGCGTTGGGGATGGCGGCGTTGCGCGCGAAGACGGTGTGGAACGCCCCGCCGGCCTTCTCCAGGCCGATGGCCATGGGGATGACGTCCAGCAGCTGCAGCTTGAGGTTGGTGTCGTCCTCGAGCGAATGGGCGTACAGCGCCGCGCCGATGGCGACCGCCTCGTCGGGGTGGACGCCCTTGGAGGGGGCCTTGCCGAAGAAACGGGTGAGCCGCTGCTGCACCACCGGCATCCGCGTCTGGCCGCCGACCAGCATCACCTCGTCCACCGCCTTGGTGGAGACGCCGGAGTCCACCAGCACGCGGGCGACAATCTGCAGGGTGCGGTCGACCAGGGAGGTGGTCAGCTCCTCGAGGAGCTGCCCGGGTGAACTTGAGCTCGATGTTGAGCGGCTGACCCTGGGCCGTCATGGTGATGAAGGGAATGCTGAACGGAGCCTCCTCGCGGGTGGAGAGGTCGCACTTGGTCCGCTCGGCCAGGTCCTTGATGCGCTGCATGGCCACTGGGTCGCCGGAGAGGTCGATGCCCGTCTTGGCGGCGAAGTCGCTCGAGGACGTAGTGGATGACGGCGTTGTCGAAGTCGATGCCGCCGAGGAAGATGTCGCCCCCGGTGGCCTTCACCTCGAAGACGCGGTCGCGAATCTCGATGATGCTCACGTCGAAGGTGCCGCCGCCCAGGTCGTAGATGACGACCGTCTCGCGCAGGTTCTTCCCGACGCCGTAGGCCAGCGCGGCCGCGGTCGGCTCATTGATGATGCGCACCACCTCGAGGTCGATCAGCTTCCCGGCGTCCTTCACCGTCTGGCGCTGTCGGTCGTTGAAGTAGGCCGGGACGGTGACCACCGCGCGCCGCACCGGGGTCCGCAGGTGGTTGGAGGCGACGTCGCGGATTTTGTTCAGAATCCGCGCCGACACCTCCTGCAGGCTGTATTCGCGGTGGGCGACGTCGATGACCACGTCGTTGCGGTCGCCGGGCTTCACCGCGTAGCCCACCACCTTGCGCATCGTCTCCACCACGTCGCTCTTGTAGCTGCGGCCGACCAGTCGCTTGGCGCCATAGACGGTGTTGCGGGGGTTGAGCTGCCACTGGCGCTTGGCCTCGTGGCCGATCAGTTCATTGCCCTTGTCGTCGACCGCGAAGATGGACGGGACGGTGTAGTCGCCTCCCTTGTAGGGGATGAGCTTCACCGAACCGTCCTGTCTCGGCGATCGCGGCACAGGAATTCGTGGTGCCGAGGTCGATGCCGATGATGGGGTCCTTCTGCATCAGGGGAACCGGCGTCTCCGTTGGGGGCCAGCGGTGGCCCAGCCATCTCAACCCCAGAGGTTAGCCGAAAAAGCGCGGTTCGCCCGTTTCACACCCGACTCTTCAAAGAAACGGGCCCGGGGCTTCCGGGTGGGGGGCGGCCCAGGCGAGACTGTCGGCTCGAGTAGGACAGGGGACCAGGGTGAACGCCAAGGAAAGTCTGGAGTCGGTCGGGAGAGAGGTCAGCCGCGACTTCGTGCAGAACCGCACGCTGCTCTCTTACGAGGAGTACATCGAGCTCTTCCTGCAGCGCCCGCGCTCCCAGGCGCGTAACGCGGCACAGTACCTGCGCGACACCCTGGACTTCTTTGGCTCCGTCTCGGTGCCACACCCCACCGGCACCATCCGGCGCTTCCGGATTTTCGACCTCACCGAGGGAGAGCGTCAGGGGCGGGTGGCCGGCCAGGAGGAAGTCCAGAATGCCATCTACCGCCTGGTGGGCAACTTCGCGCGCACCGGACGCGTCAACAAGCTCATCCTGCTTGCACGGGCCCAATGGCTCGGCCAAGTCCAGCCTGGTGGAGGCGCTCAAGCGGGGTCTCGAGCGCTACTCGCGCGAGCCGGACGGGGCCCTCTACCGGCTGGCGTGGGTGTTTCCCAGCGAGAAGCTGGTGAAGGGCAACATCGGCTTCGGGGAGCGGACGGGGGACAGCAGCAGCCTCGCCTCCTGGGCCCACCTGGAGTCTGAACTGGTGGACGTCCGCATGGCCTGCGAGCTGCGCGACCACCCACTCTTCCTGCTGCCCAGGCCCGAGCGCCGGCGGCTGCTGGAGCAGGCAATGCAGTCCGCGCACGGACGGGCAGGGGGACTTCCTGCTGTCCGAGTACGTGCTGGAAGGCGAGCTCTGCCACAAGTGCCGCCGGGTGTATGGCGCGCTGCTGGCCACCAACGGCGGCGACTACCTGAAGGTCCTCCGCCACGTCCAGGTGGAGCGCTTCTATCTGTCGCGGCACTACCTGGTGGGGGCGGTGACGGTGGAGCCTCAGCTGTCTGCCGACGCGAGCTACCACCAGGTGACGTCGGACCGGAGCCAAACGCACCTGCCCGCGGCCCTCCACAACGTCGTTCTCTTCGAGCCGCAAGGACCGCTGGTGAATGCCAACCGCGGCCTCATCGAGTACGCCGACCTGCTGAAGCGCCCGCTGGAGGCCTTCAAGTACCTGCTCGGCTTCAGCGAGACGGGCGAGGTGCCGATGGAGCACTTCGTGCTGCAGCTGGACGAAGTGCTGCTCGCCTCGAGCAACGAGAAGCACCTCACCGCCTTCAAGGAGCTGCCCGACTTCGCCTCCTTCAAGGGCCGCATCGAGTTGGTTCGCGTGCCCTACTTGCGCCGGTGGAAGGTGGAGCAGGAGGTCTACGACGCACAGGTGACGCCCATCACCGTCGGCAAGCACGTCGCCCCACATGCCACGGCCGTGGCGGCGATGTGGGCGGTGCTCACCCGGCTGAAGAAGCCGGTGGTGGAGCACTACCCGGAGGGCGTGCGGGAGCTGATTGACCAGCTGACGCCCGTCGAGAAGATGCACCTGTACCAGGACGGGACACCGCCCGACCGGCTGAGCCTGGCGCAGGCGAAGGAGCTGCGGCAGCAGCTGACCGCCCTGTACGAGGAGTCGGAGACCTACCCGCACTACGAGGGCCGCACCGGCGCGAGCGCGCGCGAAATCAAGACGGCGCTCTTCAACGCGGCCCAGAACACCGAGTACAAGTGCCTGAGCGCCCTGGCGGTGCTGGATGAGCTCACCGCCCTCTGCCAGGACAAGAGCGTCTATGAATTCCTCCAGGAGGAGGTGGTGGAGGGCTACCACGACCACGAGGAATTCGTCCGCACTGTCGAGCTGGAGTACCTAGAGGCGGTGGACGCCGAAGTCCGGGAGTCGATGGGTCTGATTTCCGAGGGGCAGTACATCGACCTCTTCGAGCGCTACATCCAGCACGTCAGCCACTGGGTGAAGAACGAGAAGATGCGCAACCGCATCACCGGCGACATGGAGCGGCCGGACGAGAAGCGCATGGCGGAGATGGAGTCCATCGTCATGCCGCGAGGGGACGACTCGGGAGATTTCCGCCGCGGCCTCATCGCCCAAGTGGGCGCCCACAAGCTGGAGAACCCGGAGGGGCCGATGGCCTACCCGCGCATCTTCCCGGACCTCTTCCGCCGCCTCCGGGCCTACTTCTTCGAGGAGCGCAAGAAGGCCCTCAAGCGCAACAGCGAAAACCTGCTGCGGGCCCTCTCGGACGAGCGCTCGGCACTCTCAGCGAGGGAGCTGCAGGCGGTGGATGCGACGCTTCAGGCCATGCGGGACCGCTTCGGCTACTGCGACGCGTGCGCCAAGGAAGCCATCCTCTTCCTGACCCGCAAGCGCTACGCCCAGTAGCCCCCCGCCCCAGCGGGCGTCAGCCCGGCGTGACAGGTATGTAGGAACCATGAGCCCGAGAACCTCCTGGGACGAGTACTTCATGGAAATCGCCCTGAAGGTGGCCAGCCGCGCCACCTGTGACCGCAAGCACGTGGGGGCGGTCTTGGTGCGCGACCGGATTATTCTCTCCACCGGCTACAACGGCTCCATCCGCGGCATGCCGCACTGCGACGAGGTCGGCCACCTAATGGAGAATGGCCACTGCGTGGCCACCGTGCATGCCGAGGCCAACGCCGTGTTGCAGGCGGCGCGGACCGGGGTACGCATCGAAGGCAGCGCCCTGTACACCACGGCCAGCCCCTGCTGGCCGTGCTTCAAGCTGGTGGCCAACGCCGGGATTCTGAGAATTGTATACGGGGAATTTTACCGGGACCCGCGCATTTTCGACGTCGCGGCACGGCTGGGCATCGAATTGGTGAGCCTCGAGAAGGCGACCGGGCCTCAGCCCGGGGCCGGCCCGGTCGTCACGTCGGGCTAGGTGCCGGGGCCCCCCCTCCAACGTACCGCCATGCCTTGACTTTTTGGGTCCTGGCGGAGAATAATGTCCTGCTTCGGCTTGGGTAAGCCCCACGGTGCCAGTTTGGCAGGTTGCCGGTTGATGACGGCACGCCCCGGTGTGGCTCAAGCGTCGAGGCGCCGAGAGCTGGTTTCAGGAAGGGCGTCGATACTTCATGAGCGAAGGACCCGTGCTGCACCTGTTTGGAGGCAAAGGGGGGGTTGGAAAAAGCACCCTAGCCTCAGCGTTCGCGCTCAACCTAGCTGAGAATTCCCCCAAGGAGTCCGTGTTGCTGGCCTCCATGGAGGCCAGCCATGGGTCTGTCGGACCTCTGGAAGCGCAAGCTGACGGGCAAACCCACCCGGGTGGTGACCACCAAGGGCGAGGCCGGGCTGTCCGCCCAAGTTTTCGACCCGGCCCTGGTGCAGCCCCGGCTGGCCGAGATTCGTGCCCTGTTGGTCGGGGCGGCCCCCAAGGGCCTGCTCCTCAGCGAGGAGGACGTCGGCCGGGTGGTGGCCGAAGTCACCCCAGGGCTGGAGCCCCTGCTCGGCATGCTGCAGCTGGCCTCCCTCCTCGAGACCCACGGGGTCGACCGGGTGGTGGTGGACGGCGCCTCGACCAGCATGTTCCTGCGCGTCTTCGACCTCGTCGCCGTGCTCCGGCGCGCCATCCAGCTGGCGCGCGGGGAGAAGCCCGCCGCCCGCACGGTGAAGAAGGAGCCGGCGCCGCCCCCCGAAGGACCACTCGACATGCTGGTGCTGGAACTCGAGCGCTTCACCGCACTGATGCGCGACCCGACCCGGACCGCGCTGCACCTGGTGACCCTGGCGGAGCCGGTCGTCGAGGCGCAGACGCGCTTCTTCTTCACCCAGGTCCGTGAACGTGGGCTGCCGCTCGCGGAGATTGTCGTCAACGGCGTCGAACAGAAGGGCGGCTGCCCGGCCTGCCAGGGACGCCGTGGGCTGCAGGCGCCCCACGTCCGCAAGTACCAGTCGCTGGACAAGAATCTGCCCGTCTACCTCATCGCCCGGCGGGAAGAGCCCCCGCGGAACCCGGATGAGCTGCGCGCCTTTGGCAAGGAGTGGGCGTCGCACAAGGAGACCAAGGCGCTGGAGTTCAGCCCGGCGGAAGGACCGCCGGCCCTGGTGCGCGCGCCGTCGATGCCGCCCATCGCCGCCCCGCCGCTGCCTCCCACCCGACTCATCTTCTTCGTCGGCCAGGGCGGGGTGGGCAAGTCCTCCTGCGCCGCCGCCGCCGCCGTGACGCTCACCGAGAAGGAAGGACCGGTGCTGCTCATCAGCGTCGACCCGGCGCACTCCCTCTCCGACGTGCTGCAGAGCCGACTGACCGACACCGAGACGCAGGTGAAGGGCACCAAGGGCCTCTACGCCCGCGAACTGGACGTCGCCGGCTGGTTCACCGGGCTGCGCAAGCGGTGGCGCGAGCGCGCGGAGCGGGCGTTCGAGGCGTTCGGCAAGCAGGACGCCCCCGACCGCGAGGTGCTGCGCAACCTGCTGGACCTGGCCCCCGCGGGCCTGGAGGACCTGGCCGCCTTCAGCGTCCTCACCGACGCGCTGGTGCAGGAACGCTTCAAGCGAATTGTCGTCGACCCGGGGCCGGCCGCGGTGGCGGTTCGGCTGGTGGACTTGCCGGCCATGGCCCGTCCCTGGCTCACGGCCGTGCTGGCGGTGCTGGTGAAGTACCGGGCCAAGGGCCTGGGCGAGCTGGCCGACGAGATGGCGGCGCTGCTCAAGCACGTCAAGCGCTTCGAGGATGCGCTGGTGAACCCGGCCGAGGCCCGCTTCGTGGTGGTGACGCGTGGCGAGGAACTGGCCGCGGCGCGCACCGAGCGCCTGGTGGAGGAACTCAAGGGGCGGAAGCTGGCGGTGGAGCGGGTGCTGGTGAACCGGGTCCTGCCACGCTCCACCTGTCCCATCTGTGAGAACCGCCGGCGGCTGGAGCTGGACGTGGCCAAGGCGCTCGAGAAGACCATCGGCTTGCCCATCACCGTCGCCCCGGCCCTCGGCCGCCATCCCGCAGGCTTGCGAGAGCTCAAGTCCTTCCGCACCGCCTGGTATGCGCTGTCCGCCACCCAGGTGAAACCCCGAGCTGCCTGAGGATGGCGCAGCTGCCCTCGTTCGCGCTCGACTTCGAGCGCCCGCTGCTCGACCTGGAGCGGAAAATCGAGGAACTGAAGACGCTCTCCGGCTCCGGCGCGACGGACTTCGGGCAGGAGATTGCGCGCCTGGAGAAGAAGGCGCGGCGGCTGCAGTCGGAGATTTTCTCGGACCTGTCCCGCTGGCAGGTCACCCAGCTGTCCCGCCACCCGGCCCGGCCCTACTTCCTCGACTACGTCGAGATGCTCTTCACGGACTTCTTCGAGCTGGCCGGCGACCGGCGCTTCGCCGAGGACGCCAGCATCGTCGGCGGCTGGGCCCGGCTGGACGGCGAGACGGTCCTCGTCCTTGGGCACCAGAAGGGGCGCAACACCAAGGAGAACATGCTGCGCAACTTCGGGATGCCCCGGCCCGAGGGCTACCGCAAGGCCCTGACGGCTGATGCGGCTCGCCGAGCGCTTCGGCAAGCCCATCCTCACCTTCGTCGACACGCCCGGGGCCTACCCCGGCATCGGCGCCGAGGAGACGAGGACAGGCCGAGGCCATCGCCGTCAACCTGGAGGCCATGGCCGGCCTCACCGTCCCCGTCATCAGCACCGTCATCGGTGAGGGTGGTTCGGGGGGCGCCCTGGCCATCGCCGTGGCCAACCGCGTGCTGATGCTGGAGAACAGCATCTACAGCGTCATCAGCCCGGAGTCCTGCTCCACCATCCTCTACCGGGACACCAGCAAGGCGGAGAAGGCCGCGGACGCGCTGCGCCTCACCGCGCGGGACCTCTACGAGATGAAAGTCGTCGACGAACTGGTCCCGGAGCCCGCGGGCGGCGCCCACCGCAACCCGGACGAGACGGCGGAGAGCCTCGGCCGCGTGCTGCGCAAGCACCTGGCCGCGCTTCGCTCGCTGTCCCCACAGGCCCTGGTCGAGGACCGCTACAAGAAATTCCGCGCCATGGGCGTCTTTGGCAAGCGCTGAAGGGCCCCCAGCGCCTCTTCCTTCCCACCCCCGGCCTCCTTCCTGCCCAAGCCCTCTGCATGCGACCGCTCGTCCCGCCCTACATCGAGAGCCTCAAGCCGTACGTCCCGGGCAAGCCGGCGGCGGACGCCCGCCGAGAGACGGGCCTTGTCGGACGTGGTGAAGCTGGCCTCCAACGAAAACGCCCTCGGCCCCTCGCCCGAAGGCGATGGAGGCCATGCGGCGCGCGACGGCCGAGGCGCACCTGTACCCCGAAGGCAGCAGCCGCGAGCTGACGGAGGCCATCGCCCGCTTCCTCGGCGTGCCGCCGGGCCAGGTCTTCGTCGGCAGCGGCTCCAACGAAGTCATCGAGCTGCTCATCCGCACCTTCACCGCCCATGACGACGAGGCCCTGCTCTGCCAGGGCAGCTTCCTCATGTACAAGGTGTCGCTGCAGGCCCACGGCCGGCGCTTCCGCGAGGTGCCGATGGCGCCCGGCTTCCGCTACGACTTGGTGGCGATGGCCGAGGCGCTCTCGCCCAGCACCCGCATGGTGTTCCTCGCCAACCCGGACAACCCCACCGGCACCGCGTTTGGTCGCGCCGCGCTGGAGGCCTTCTTGCCGCGGGTGCCCGAGGACTGCCTGGTGGTGCTCGACGAGGCGTACTTCGAATTCGTCGACTGGACGGAGTACCCCAACGGCCTGACGCTGCTGCCGCGCTGGCCCAACCTCGTCGTGCTGCGCACCTTCAGCAAGGCCCACGGCCTGGCCGGGCTGCGCCTCGGCTACGGCGTCATGCGCCCCGAGCTGGTGGGGTACCTGCACCGCACCCGCATGCCCTTCAACGTGAGCAGCCTGGCGCAGGCGGCCGGCGTGGCCGCCCTCGAGGACGTGGAGCACGTCCGCAGGACGCGCGAGCTCAACCTGAGGGAGTTACCCCGCGTCCGGGCCGAGCTGCTCGCGCTCGGCCTCGGTGTGCCGGAGAGTCACGGCAACTTCCTCTTCGTCGACCTCGGCCGGCCGGCTGCGCTGGTGGCGGAGGGCCTTCTGTCCCGGGGGGTCATCGTGCGGCCGGTGCCTGGCTACGGCTTCCCGCACGCCCTGCGCATCTCGGTCGGGCTTCCCGACTGGAACGACCGCATGCTGCATGCCCTGCGCGGGGTGCTGCGCGGGTGAGCCGGCGGCCCTTCATCGTCGCCATCGACGGGCCGGCGGGCGCCGGCAAAAGCACCGTCTCGCGCCTTCTGGCACGGCGGCTGGGCTTCGCGCTGGTGGACACCGGGGCCATCTACCGGTGCGTCGCGCTGCAGGCCACGGCGGAGGGCATCGCCCTCGACGACGACGCGCGCCTGGGACCGCTCCTCGGCCGTCTCCACATTGCGTTCCGGATGGTGGAGGGCGAGAACCACGTCTTTCTCGACGGACGGGACGTGTCGGAGGACATTCGCAAGCCCAGCGCTGTCGATGGCCGCGTCGGCCGTCAGCAGCCGCCCGGTGGTGCGCGACGGCCTGCTGCAGCTGCAGCGGCGCCTGGCGCTGGAGGCCCCCCAAGGGCGCCATCCTGGAGGGCCGGGACATCGGCACGGTGGTGTTTCCCGGACGCCGACGCGAAGTTCTTCCTGGAGGCCTCGCCGGTGGTACGCGCGCGTCGCCGCTTCGAGGAACTCTTCCAGAGGGGAACGGAGAGCACGCTGGACGAGGTGCTGAACCGAACAGACCAAGCGCGACCACGATGATGCGAGCCGCGCCGTGGCCCCGCTCAAGGCGGCCGACGACGCGGTGCGGGTGGATTCGACGGCGCTGCCCCTGTCCGACGTGGTGCGGGGCCTCGAGGCCACCATCCGCGCCCGCATGGCTCAGCCGCGCTGAAACTCCGCGCGAGTGAACCACTCCATCATCCGCTCCAGCCCCCGTGCATCCTCGGCGTCGAAGGCCGACAGGTGCGCCGAGTCGATGTCCAGCACGGCGAGCAGGGCGTGGCGCTGGTCAAAGACGGGGATGACAATCTCCGAGCGCGAGCGCCCGTCGCAGGCGATGTGTCCCGGAAACTTCTCCACGTCCGCCACCACCACGGTGCGGCCCGAGGCGGCTGCTGTCCCGCACACGCCTTTGCCGAACGCAATCTCGAGGCAGCCGAGCGTCCCCTGGTAGGGGCCGACACGGAGGGTCCGGCCCGGCTCGACGACGCGGTAGAAGCCGGTCCAGAGGTGCCCGAGGCCCTGGTGAAGCAGGGCGCTGAAGGTGGCCATGGCGGCCACCGCGTCCGTCACGCCTTCCAGGACGGCCCGGGCCTGGGCGTCCAGGGCGGCATAGGCCTCGGCCTTGGGAAGGTGGCGAACGTCCGGCAGCGTCTCGGCCATGGCCGACGGACGACTAGCACGGCCCTGGGGGAGGTTTCAGTACCCGCCGGCGGCGCCCGAGCCGCACGCCGGACAACTCGAGCCGCTTCCCCCTCGACGGTCGGGCCTGCTCGAGCTGGACTTCGAGCTGGGACACCGCCACCGTGCCGCTGTTGGCCAGGGCTGGAGCAGGTGGTGAGGGCGCCATTCTGGCGGAAGCCGTAGTAGCCGAAGGCCTCGATGACGGTCCAGGGGGCCACGTTGGGGCCGCGGTCGAGGCGCCAGATGTCGACGCACCACTGGGCACCACCGCCGCCGCTCAGGTCCAGGCCGAGTGCCGGATTGCCAAAGGTCGGCGAGTAGTCGGTGAGCGCATCGGGAAGCATCGCGCCGGCGCCTGCAGCCACGGCGGTCGCGTAGGAGCTGAAGCTGGGGAGCAGGTTGATGGTGCTGGACGGGTAGTTCGCCTTGTACTGGGCCAGGTAGGCCTGCGCGGCGAGCGTCGCCCGAGCGGCGGCGACGGACTGGCCCTTCAGGGCCGAGGTCAGCACCAGCTGGCTTTCGGTCTGGCCGAGTGCACGAAGGCCGCGACGACCGACAGCACGGCCACGGCGGCAAGGACGATCAGCAAGACGTACCCGCGTTTCGGCTTGGGCGAGCTCATGGCGTCACCTCGTTGCGAAATTCCACCGATGTCTGCATCACCGTGCGGACAATATTGTCGCCGTTGACAGCAGGCCGGTTGCCCAGCTGGGGCTTCCCCTCCCCGCCTCGGGTGTAGGGCTCGCTTCCTTCGGAGGCGAGGAAAATCTGGGCGCCGTAGATGCTCGCCGCCAGGGGGGTGTTCGAGACTGCCGGGCTGGTCGAACCCACAGCTGGGCAAGGAAAGCGATGCCTGGCACCAGCCGTCCCATGTTCCGCCGTCAGCCATCCCTGCCGGCACGTGCCAGACAATCTGCATGTCGTCGACGCCGCCCGACACCATCCGCGGCTGGCCCAGCGTGGCAGAGCACGACGTGCCAGCGTCGTAGTTGAACGGGTCACAGTTGTTGGTCTGGAGGTAGAGGCCAAACTGCGATGGCTGCCCGGCGACACTGCGTTTTGGTAGACGAGGTAGCGTCGGCGGACTGCCATGACTTCCGCGCGCTGCGCTGGCAGCGGGCACCCCGGCGTCCAGGCCGTGGTGGCGTTGGCCAGGTCCTGGTCGAGCGTGCTCACCGTGACGGTGGCGACGTTCGGCGAGAGGGAAGTGTAGCTCGTCACGCGGCCGATGCAGTGCCGCCCGGGCGTCCAAAACATCACGATGGGCCCGTCGGCAGTCCCCGCGGCAATGACTTCCGCTGGATTGAAGGGGTCTGGAGAGATGTTGACGGTGATGATGCTGCCCACCCCGGCCACGCCTTGGACCTGGGAGCCGATTCGGCTGGGGGTATTGGAGACAGAGCCACTCAGCACCTCGAAGGCGTCCGTTTGCTGAAGAAAGCCCGCGCTGCCCGGCATCGGCGGAGGTGATGGTGGTTACCCCCGCGGGGTCGTTCTTCAGGAGGAGGATGTTCGTTCCGAGGTTGTCGTACGGCCGCACCACCGCCGCCCAGGTGTAGCCCCCGGCATCGGAGGGACCACCATGAAAGCGGTAGCCGGCGTTCTCCAGGTCTCGCTGCATCATGGTGAGGGCGAGGTTGGCCGTGGATTGCGCGCCGAGCAGTTGCTCGGTGTTGCGCGAGAACTGACGCTGGACGTCGAACGCGGCCAGGGCGGCGAGCAGGATGACGCCACCCACGGCGCTCGCCACCATCAACTCGATGAGGGTGAAACCGCTCGGCGGCCTATTGATTGGGCGGGCTGACATAGGTGCCTTGGCTGATGGTCTGGACTTGGTTGCCATTGGGCTGATTCCAGCTGACGGAGACCAACGACGAAGAAGGAAGGGACGTTGACGCCGGCGCTGCCGAGGGCGGGGATGGGGATGCCGCTGTCGAAGAAGCCGGAGGGCTGGACCCGCGCTGTTGATGAGCTGCACGTTCACCGTGTAGGCGCGCCCGCCCGCGTCGGTTGTTCGTTGAGGTGTAGGGGGCGATACCGGAGTGACGCCCCCGTCGAAATAGCGCCGAGGCCGTTCCAGCCGATCATGGAGTACTTCTCCATCTCCTGGCTCGCCACGCGGGCTCCCTGCGCAAAGGCCATGCTTCGACCGGCGTTGGCCTCGGCACTGACGGCGAGCAGGGTGGTACCGACCAAGGCGACGAAGAAGATGGCCCCGGCGATGAGGGCTTCGAGCAGCGTGAAGCCACGCGGATGCCGACTCAGAAGCAGTAGGTTTCATCGACTTTTTGAATGCGCGTGGTGCCGTCAGAGAAGACAAGCACCCAGCGCAGCGTCGCTGGGTCGCGGATGTCCTGGACTGACAGGCAGATGGGAAAGACCAGCGGGATGGGCGGAGGGTTGATTTGGGGGAGTCCGTTGAGGTCGAAGCCGACGGTGAATGAGGCCGCACCGACACCCTTGGCTTGGACCGACAGGATTTGAGTGAAGCCGAGCGCGCCCTGCGCGACATAGGGCAGCGCGTCGAACGGGAACTTGCTCTTGACCAAGTCCCGCTGCGTAGGTGGGTGGAGCGGTGGCGCCGTCGCCTCGAAGGTGAAGCCGCAGCCGGCCGCCAGGCACCAGGCCAGGGGCATCAGTGCGGCGTTGCCATCCCCCGGTCCGCCGAAGTAGTAGCCCTGCGGCCATCCCTGCGAGACGGACAGCGTCCGCGCCGACTGCAGCCGGTAGACGATGAGGCGGGCCTCGCCACTGGCCCGGGCCTGCCGCTGCACGCCGGCGAGCGAGGTGCTCGCCAGTGCGGCGAGCACGCCCACGATGGCGACCACCACCATCAGCTCGATGAGGGTGAAGCCCGCCGCTGTCTGGCCGACGCCCGCTCATCGCGTCCGCTGCCAGCCCTGCATCTTGAAGGGGATCGGAGGAATGTTGGTGGCGAACTTGTTCACGTTGCCTCCACTGACCTCGGTGCCGACGATGATGGACTGGACGCCGTTCTTGGTGACGACGATGGGGGAGGTGGGGATACCCAGGTTGGATTGCAGGTTCCCGTTCGCGTCCTTGACCTGCAGCAGCACGCGCGAAACGTAGGTGTTGCTGATGGGGTCGAGCAAGGTCGCGGTCGGCAGGCCGCTCAAGGCATCGAACGAATAGATGTAGCCCTTGCCCGCGTCGTTGCAGACGTTGGGGCCGCTGCCCGGCGGCACGTAGGTGGTGATGATGACATTGTTGCCGAGGAAGGCCGGCGTGGAGAGCACCTTCTCGTTCTGGGCGAAACCGAGGATATAGAGAGGCTGTCCGCAGCTGCCGTTGTCGAGGTCGCTCACCGCGTAGAAGTAGTCCTGGGTGGGCGTGTTGTTGGGGTTGTTGCTGTCGCCCGTCCCCACGTAGACGATGACGTTGCCCGAGGAGTCGAGGCTCAGCGACGGCCGGTTGTAGATGGTGGGCCGCGGCCTGGTGAGCGGCAGCGTCAAGGTGCCTGACGTCACGGGAAGCCCGGTGACGGCGTCGAGAATCGGCGTCACCGTGCCGAGGGAGTTCAGCTGGCAGGCGGGCGAGGCGGACACCGGGTCGAAGAAGGGTGTCGCGCTCGGCGCCCAGGTGGCGATGGCGGTGCCGGTGGTCTTCATCCGCCAGATTTTACCCTCGGTGTCGTCGAAGAAGACGCGGTCCACGCTCGCGCCGTCGCTGGGACGGTAAAGGGTGGGGCGCGCGGCCACGTTGTTCTTGGCCGGGTCGAGCGGGTCATCCGGCGACGTAGAACCGGGCATTGGTGGTGCCGTCGTTGAGGACGTGGCCGGTCTGCGCGTCCAGCACGAAGAAGGCATTCCCCCAGGGGTCAGTCGGGTTGTCTGCGCCGGTTGCGACGCCACCGCCGACGAAGACCGACCACTTTCGGCCCAGCGTGGCGACCGTAGTCCGTCCGATGACGGGTGCACTCCAGGTTTGGCCGAGGCGGGGCAGGTACCCGAGGGACAGGACGGGGTCGGCCGGCGTCGCGCTTTGCCACAGGTGCTTGGGCGTCGCCGGGTTGGTGACGTCCAGCGCGAAGAGCGCATTGCCACCCTGGCGGAGTGAGCCGATGAGCAGCGTGGTCCAGCCGTTCCCGGTCGCGTCGGTGCAGCCCAGGCCGAAGCACACATCGGCCACGCCCATGCTTCCGTCGACGCCGAAGACGTGCCCACTCCGCATGCCCGATAGCTGCGGGAGCACGGCCTGGGGGACATACGCCCAGCGCTCCTGGCCACCGGTCGAGTTCTGAGCATCGGTAATGGCGTGCAGCATGCCGTCGTTGGCGCCGATGAAGATGTTGCGCGCCCGTGACTTGTTGTTGGTGGTGAAGGCCTTGTAGGCGGTGGTCTCGGTGGCGTCCGGCCAGTTTTGACTCTGCGAGGCGGTGTCCACGATGGCCGGAATGGAGTGGTAGATGTCCGAGGCCCGGCTCAGCTTCGGGACGGTGGTGTTGACGTAGTACTGGTAGACGTTGGACGGGGTGCCGGGGTTGAGCAGGAGGTTGATGGTCGCCTGAGCGTTGGGCACGCCGGTGGTCGGGGTGGGGTCGATGAAGTTGTCGAGCGTCGTCTGGTCGGTGGAGCTGTTGGTGTACCAGTTGCCCGTGTCGAAGTAGGACAGCGGACCGGCCACCGAGGCGTTCCCGAGCACGGTGTAGACGGTCCGCGTCGGTTGGGCGTTGATGGACGTGCTGTACTGCCAGAACAGCGCGGAGGCGGGGTTGGGGTAGGTGCCGGTGCCTCCGGGGACAGTCGGGTTGACCGCGTCCAGGAAGCCCTGCCATTCGCGGCCGTTGTTCAGCAGCTTCAGGTAGCCGATGTACACCTCGTCGCCCACCGAGTTGGCCACCGGGGCCGAGCGGGTGAAGTAGCCGGAGAGGATGTTGCCGAAGGCGGCGGTGAGGGAGGCGAGCAGCGTGTTGTAGTCGACGGCCGACATGGCGCCGCCCGAGGCGGAAAACGTCACGCCGTTGGGCGCCACCGACGTCCCGCCGGCTTGCGCCATCGCGTCCAACTGGGGCGAGCTGATGCCGAAACCAATCACGAAGGTCTTGATGTCCACCGGAACGCCGGAGGACGTCATCATGGTGCCCCCGTTGGCCGGGCTGCGCATCGCCTGCACCGGGGCCACCGGATTGAGGCCGAGGTTGGCAGGTTGCTCCTCGCCGTCCGTCAGCAGCATGACGTAGTAGCCACGGCAGGCGGCGTAGGGGTCGGCGTTAATGACCGTCTGCATGTAGGCCTTGACGTCCTGCATGGTGCCGGTGAGCGGCGTGTAGTCGCCATAGGCCGGGCGACGCAGGCCGAAGAGGTTCGCCACCGGGTCGTACTTGGAGAGCATCCGCAGCACCGGCCCGTCGGTGGCCGGCGTGGCCCCCGGCGCGGCGTTGTCCGGTGCGATGGCCGTCCAGGTGACGGCCGGGGTGCCGTCCGGTTCTCGGCTCCAGCCGATGGTCCGGAAGGGCGGCATGGCGGTCGCGGTGGAGGTGGGGTTTCCCGCCAGCGTGGTCGCATCCACCCAGGGGATGGTGGCGGACGTGACGGCGTCCCCGGACAGCACGTAGGGCGGCGGCAGGTAGGAGTAGGTGAAGGTGCAGGTGGCGCAGAGAGTCTGCGAGGGGGGCGGGTTGGTGAGGGCCGGGTTGTAGACGGAGGCGTAGAGGTTGGTCTTGTAGAGGAGCCCGTGTCCGTCGCCGTACAGCCAGTTGCTGCCGTACAGCATTGGGTTGGGTGGCCAGAGTGGATTGGTCAGCGTGCCGGCAGCGTCCGCCGTCGGGTAGATGATGGTCGGGCTGACGTAGGGGAAGGGGCCGGCGCCGGCGCTGCTCCAGCGGCCGTGCGGGTAGTTCACTCCAGCGATGGTGGTGTTGCTCGTCCAGCTCAGCTTGCACTCGATGCCGTTGCTGCAGGCAGGGTAGGTCGCGCTGTTGGTGATGAGGTTGGGGCAGTCGCCGTTGGAGAACGCGCCACCGCTGTAGGTGACGGCCGTGGGCGTCGGGCGCGGCGTCGTTGTTGCCATTCCAGGTGAAGTTGGTGGCGCCCATGAGGTCGCCCTGGTTGGGCTGGAAGGTGTACTGGTAGCTGGGGCGAGAGAAGTACACCGTGTACTTCTTCAGGCTGCAGGTGAGGACGCCGGGCGGGGTGTACGTATAGTTCCACTGCTTGGTCGTGTACGTGCACTGTTGGTAAGTGGGCGCCCAGGTCGTCTGCGTCCGCTGAAAGACGCAGAAATGCTGGGGGTTCTCGAGGTTCACCACCAGGTCCTGAGCCATCGTCCAGACGCAGGAGTGCTGCAAGGTGGTGTCACAGGTCGGGTCGGTCTGCCAGGCCGCGTCGGACGCCTTGTTGGACGTGGCAATCTTCTGCCAGGCCGCGGGCCCGGTGGTGGAAGTGATGACCGTGCCGACGGCAGGGCACGTCTGACCGAGCTGCGTCAGCTGGTACTCGTACTGGGCGGCTGTCTGGGCGGTCTGAACCCAGCCCGCGCCCGGGTTGTTGGCGTTGTAATACGTCACCGCCCCGCCCATGTTGGTGAGGGTGACCGGTGCGCTGGACGCCAGGTTGCAGCCGCCGGTGACGCCGTTGCAGCCGGCATAGGTGCCGGTGTAGCCGCTGGCCGGCAGGCCGCAGCTGGTGGCGAATGTCTGGGTGGTGGGCTGCCCGGCGTTAAGGCTGTACAGGTTGCCGCCGATGGTGACGCTTCCACCCTTGTTGGTGCCGTACACGGCCCCCACCGGCGTGACGATGACTTGCGAGGTCCCGGTGTCGAGGTCACACGGGGCGGCCGCGGTGCAGCCAAACAGCGGGCCGGTGTAGCCCGTCAGCTTGCTGGGGCAGACGCCTGGCGGCGTGAAGCTGCTGGCTGGAGCACTCACCGCGGCGTTCGTCTTCTTCCAGTACTTGTAGGTCAAGCCGCCCGACGTCATGGTGGAACCCGCGCCGTAGGGGGTGGGGCTTCCCAGCACGTTGGTGGTGACGCTGTAGGCGTTGGCGTTGCCCACCGCCCACCGCTCGCAGTTGTGCGGCAGGACCGCATTGGTGGGCGTGCAGCTGAAGGCGCTGCCCGGAATGGTGCTGCTGTTGGGGGCCGGGTCGCCGATGGTGGCTGGGTCCGCGGTGAAGAAGGTGCCAGCCACGCCCCAGGCGCCGCTACCGACGGCAATCTTGTCGTAGGTGCAGATGGTCCGGAAGTTCGGCGCGTTGGCAGCCGTCTCGAAGTACTGGTTGTAGGTGGCGAGCCCCATGTCGATGCGCGAGGAGTACTGCGGAAGGGCCACGTACAGCGCGCGCTTGCCCAGGCAGAACTTGCTCTGGCAGTTCGGGTCGTTCGGGATGGGCGTCATCGACGTCGGGTCCCAGTCCTGCCCCAGGTACCCGGGGTAGCCGTTCAGGTCGCCCGGGAAGTAGCCCATGGACTGCGAGGTGTCGAAGACGATGAACAGCCGTGGCGGGTAGAAGGACTTGATGCCCGGGGTGTCCGTGGGCAGCACATCCGCCATCGCCCGGGGAATGCCAAGCGGAAGGGGCCCGGCGGCCAGGACGAAGACCAGGAGCAGTTGAACCGAAGCGGCGAGGGGGCCTTTAAGATTGCGCATACGCATAGGTGGCTGGGCAGGCACTTGAGCAAGGGCCACGCCACCAGGCCCCCGTAGATTTCCAAGGAACTTCATGGGCTTAGACCACCGCGGGCGGGTCACTCTCGTTGCGATGCAAAACTTTGCCTCGCAAAGTTTGCAAGCGCGCCACCGACTCGGGTGCGGACCGACCCCGGGGGTTTAGGCAGAGCTGCGCCGACGTGCCCGCGGGCGCGCCGCGGGGGGAGGCGGCACCTCGCCCGGCGCGGGCGTGGCCTCGGCCGGTCGTTCCACGGTGCGCTCTGGCGACAGCCCCGGCAGGCGGACGAGGAAGGCCGAGCCTTCGCCGGCACGGCTTTGCACCGAGATGGTGCCTCCGTGGCTCTTCACAATGCGCTGGCAGATGGCCAGGCCGAGCCCGGTGCCAGTCTGCTTGGTGGTGTAGAAGGGGACGAAGATGTGCGGCTGCTGGTCGCTCGGAATGCCGGGGCCCTGGTCGACCACCTCCACCTCGACGAATTCCTGACCGCCGCGCAGGTCCTGGAAGCGTTCCGGCCCGGAGGTGTGCACCTGGATGCGGCCGGGCCGGTCGGCCATGGCCTGGATGGCGTTCTGGACGAGGTTGAGCAGAACTTGCTTCAGCTGCTCGGCATCGGCGTCCACCAGCGGCAAGTCCTCGCCCAGCTGGACGTCGAGCGTGAGGTGGGGTGGCACTTCATTCTGCAGAAGCTTGATGGTGCGGGCGACGACCTGGTTGATGTCGGTGGGGCCGAAGTTCTGCTTCATCGGCCGCGCGTAGTCGAGGAACTCGCTCACCACGCCGTTGAGGCGATTCACCTCCTCGACGATGACCTGCAGGAACTCCGCATCCTCGCCGGTGCGTTCGCGCGGGCTGAGGCACTGCGCGGCGCCCTTGATGGCGCCCAGCGGGTTGCGGATTTCGTGCGCCAGGCCGGCGGCCATCTCGCCCAGCGCTGCCAGGCGGTCGCGCTCGCGCATCCTCTCGTAGAGCTTGCTGTTTTCCACCACCGTCGCCAGGCGCTCGGCGACGTCCAGCACCATGCCAATCTCATCGGAGGCGTACGCCTCGGGCACGCGCTCGTCGAAGAGGTTGAGGAAGCCGATGACGCGGTCGTTGCCGGACAGGGGCACGCTGATGCCGGCCTTCATGAGGCCGAGGGCCGTCCGGGTGTCCATCATCCTCCGCAGCTCCTCCCGACCGCGGCGCGCCCTCCGGGACGCGCTGGCGCATCTCCTCGATGCGCCGTTCGAGGTTTTCCAGGAGCAGCGCCTTCTCGCCACTGCTGGCCGCGGCGAGCAGTCCGCGCGCGCCGGCCGCGTCCAGAAACGCCGCCGGCGCCGGGCCGCGGTGGTCCAACAGACGGTAGCCCGGGCGGTCCTCGGCCAGCAGGTAGATGGAGGCGTGGGTGACCCGGCGCGTCTCGTTGAGCGCGTCGAGCGTCATCGGCGGCTCCCTCCGCCACGTCGATGACGTTGGCCAGCCGGGCCCGCAGGGTGGACAGGCTCGCCAGCAGCTCGCTGCGTTCGCGGAAGAAGATGTGCACCACCTGCTGGTCCACCTTGGCGCGCAGCGGCTCGAGAAGGATGCCAATGACGAACGCTGCCAGCACGGTGTTGAAGACGAAGAGCGACTCGCGCTCCTTCACCCAGGCCGTCAGCACGAGGAAAACGGCCGCCAACATGACGGCCAGAACGCTCTGGCTGGCGACCTTGCCGAGCAATTCATGCAGGTCCATCAGCCGCAGGCGCAGAAGCGTCTGGGCAAGGAAGAACAGGTACAGCGTCGTCACCACTGGCCCGAGGGTGGGGAAGGGGATGCCCAGCACCGGAAGCAGGTCGAGCCCAGAGCAGAACAGGGACGCCGCGGCGCCGGTGGCCAGGTACGCCAGCCGGGCCCGCTCGGTGCGCGAGTCGCTCTGGCGAATGCGCCATACCAGCAGGGAGACGCAGCCGATGAGCGCCCCGGCACCCCAGACCATCACCAGGCCCCCGCCCCACCAGGTGTGGGCGAGCGGACTGGCCGCCACGCCGAGGCCGAGGATGCCGCTCACCGTGGCCACGCGGCGGGCGGTGCGTCGTCCGGCACTTCCGCCTCCGAGGAACTCGAGGAAGAAGCCCAGCGCCGCACTCGGCACCAGCACGCCCGAGAGCAGCCGTGCACCGAGGCTGATGCGCTCCGGCCAACCCAACAGCCCGTTGCTCAGGCACACCGACTCGAGGAAGGTGAAGAGGTAGAAGCCCGCCACGCTGAAGGCGAAGAGAGAGTAGGCCGTCACCACTCGGGCATGGTGCGGACGCAGCACCATGGACAGGCCCAGAGCCGTCGCGACGATGGAGGCAAGCAGCGCGGTCTGGGTGCGGACGTCCATGGCGAGGGCCGGTGGGCCCCTGAAACGACAAGTCTAGCGCCGCCTTCCGCCGTCTGCTGCCGTCGTCGGGCCCAGGAAGGGGGCAGGGCACCCCCCCGGGGTGGACTTGGACAAGGCCGGGTGGCTCCTGCATGCTTCCGTTCTGCCACCCGTGCACTTCCGTCCAGCGCAGCTCGCCCCGTTCCTCGCCCTCCTCGTCGCCGGGCGCGCGGCAGCGCAGCCCGCCCAGGCGGCGCCCGCGCCAATGGATGCGTCGCTCGCCTCGGACGTGGTGGAGTTGGACAATCCGGCTTTTCCTGTTTTTCAGCCTTCCGGGCCCCACCTCACGCCGCTGGCGGAGCTGCTGCCGGTGCCGCCCGCCGGCCCGCAGCACGAGGCGGCGGCGGCCCTGGAGGCGGGCCAGCCCGCTGCGGCGCTGCGGACGCTCTCCGGGCTGCCCGAGGACCCAGGGGTGCTGTACCTGCGGACGCTGGCCGGGCTGCGCCTCGCCCCCTCGCTACAGCTTGCCGCCACCATGGAGATGCTGGCCGGTAGGCTCCCCGCGCTGGCCGACCGCTGTGCGCTGCAGGCCGCGCTGGCGCGGGAGGAGTTGGGAGACCTCCCGGGAGCGCGGCGGCTTCTGGCCAGTGTCAGGGCGGACTCGCTGGTGTTTGGGGAGGCGCGCCTCGGCACGGCGCGCGTCCTGCGCAGAATGGGCGACCTGCCCGGGGCGGCTGCGGCCCTGGCACCGCTGGCCAACGGCCCCGCGCCACCCGCCGGACGGGACATGGCCGCCGAGGCCCTGCTGCTGCGCGCGGAACTGGCGCGGGCCCGGAAGGATGCACCCGGAGAGCGTGCCGAGCTACTGGTGCTGTGGACGCGCCATCCGCGGTCCCCCTTTTCTCTGGAGGCGGAGCGGCGGCTGTCGGGCCACATCCCCGCCGCGGCGCAGGTGGAGCGGGCCGAGACCCTGCTGGACGTGCACCGCAACCTGGAGGCCCTGCGGCTGCTCGAAGCGCTGCGGGCGGCACCACCGGACGCGCTCGGCTGCCGGGTGCAGCTCGCCCGCGGCCGCGCGCTGCGCAAGGAGCGCCGCCACGGCGAGGTGGAGCGGGCGCTGCAGCCGGTGGTGGCCCGGTGCCTGGACCCGGACGTCCGGGTGCGTGCCCTGTACGTGCTGGGTGCCTCGCAGGCCGTCATCCACCCGGACGCGGCGGTGGCCACCTATGACATGCTGGCGCAGCAGTACCCCCAGCACCCCTACGCCGACGACGCGCTGTACCTAGCGGCCGAGCTGCGCGCCGCGGCCGGTGACCTCGCCGGGGCGCTGGCCGGGCTGGAGGCCGTCGCCACCCGCTACCCCGGGGGGGACTTCGTCGGGGAGGCCCTCTTCAAGACGTTCTGGCTCCACCACCGGCTGGACGACGACCGGGCAGGCCTTCTGGCCCTGGACCGCATCGAGGAACTTTTCGGCAGGGCCATCGATTCCTACGACGTCGACCGTGCCCGCTACTGGCGGGCCCGGGTGCTGGACGCCCAGGGAGAGAGGCGGGGGGCGGTCACGGTGTGGACTGCCCTAGCGGGCGAGCACCCCAGCACGTACTACGGGCTGCTGGCGCGCACCCGGCTTGCCGAGCGCGAGCCGGCCGCCGCGCTCGAGCTGGCCCAGCGGGCGGTGCCACCTCCGCCCAGCACGCAGCCGACGCTGGTGGACGCTGGCAGCCTGCGGCAGAACGCCCACTACCTGGCCGCGGTGCAGTTGAGCGGGTTGGGCCTGCAGGAGGCGGCTGCCCAGGAGCTCCAGGCGGTGCGCCGCAGCGAGCAGCCTCGGGACGTGACGCGGGTGCTGGTGCAGGGAATGGCCCGCACGGGAGACCTCCGCGCCGCCCAGGCGGTGGCCCGCACGGAGCTCGCCTGGGCGCTGGTCGGCCCGGTAACGGCCGAGCTCCGAGACGTCTGGGATGCCGCCTACCCGAGGGCCTACCGCGACCTGGTGGAGCGCTATTGCAGGTCGCCTCGGGTGGACCCAGACCTGCTGCAGGCGCTGATGCGGGAGGAGAGCGCCCTCGACCCGCGTGCGCTTTCCTGGGCCGGCGCGCTCGGTCTCACCCAGTTGATGCTGCCCACCGCGCAGGCCGTGGCGCGCGAGCTGCGGCTGTCCAAGCCCTCTTCGGAAGGCCTGTTCGACCCGGCCCTCAACATTCAGCTGGGGGCGGCCTACCTGGGTCGCCTGTTGGCGCGCTTTGCCGGAAACCCAGTGTACGCGCTGGCCGGCTACAACGCTGGCGCCTCCACGGTCGACCGCTGGCGCGCGAGCCGGAGCGGTCTGGAACTGGACGCCTTCGTCGAGGAGATTCCACTGGCGGAGACGCGCGGGTACGTCAAGCGCGTGCTGCGCAGCTACAACACCTACCGTCTGCTGAATGGCCAGCCGCTCCTCTCCAGCCTTCCCCAGGAACGGCCGGCCCATGCCGTGGAGGCGCGCGCCACCCCCGCCCCCGCGCAGTGAGGGCGCCGCCGGTTGGCGAGGGGTGCATCTGCCGCGTAAGTTCGCAGCCGACGTGAGCACCGATTCCGCGAGCGGCCCTCCGGCCAACCAGAGACTGCGCGCGCTGCCGAGTGTGGACGCGGTGCTGGCCTGGCCGGAGGTGGCACAGGCCCTGGCGACCCACCCCCGGCCGCGGGTGGTGGAGGCGGTGCGGGCCGCGCTTGCCGCGGCGCGCACCCGGCTGCAGGAGAAGGACGACCGACCCTTCGAGGTGGCCGACGTGCTGCGTGCCCTGGCGCGCCTGGCGCTGCCCAAGCTTCGCCCCGTTCTCAACGCCACCGGCGTGGTGCTGCACACCAACCTCGGCCGGGCACCCCTGTCGGCAGCGGCCCGTGCCCAGCTGGCGCGGGTGGCGGAAGGTTACTGCAACCTGGAATTCGACCTCGAGGCCGGCGAGCGCGGTTCACGCTTTGCCCCCTTGGTGGAATCCCTCTGCCGCCTCACCGGTGCCGAGGACGCACTGGTCGTCAACAACTGTGCCGCGGCGACGCTGCTGGTGCTGACAGCACTGGCCGAGGGCCGTGAGGTGGTGGTGTCGCGGGGGGAGCTGGTGGAGATTGGGGGAGGCTTCCGCATCCCGGACGTCATGCGCCAGTCCCACGCCACCCTGGTCGAGGTGGGGACGACCAACCGGACTCGGCGCGCGGACTATGAGAAGGCCTTGGGGGACAAGACCGCCCTGTTGGCGAAGGTGCACCGCTCGAATTTCGCCCTGGTGGGCTTCACCGAGGAGGCCTCCGTCGCCGAGCTGGTTCCACTCTGCGCCCCCCGGGGGATTCCCCTCTTCGTGGACGCCGGCTCCGGGCACCTCCTCCCCCTCGACGTCGCCGGGCTGGGCGTCGAGCCGACCATGCGTGACCACGTGGAAGCTGGGGCGGACCTGGTGGCCTTCTCCGGCGACAAGCTTCTCGGGGGCCCGCAGGCGGGGATTGTGGTCGGCCGCGCCGGCCTGGTGGCCCGGCTGCGCAGCCACCCCCTGCACCGGGCACTCCGGGTGGACAAGCTGACCGTGGCGGCGCTGGAAGCGACGCTGGGGATGTACCGCGACGGCCAGGGG
This sequence comes from uncultured delta proteobacterium, assembly GCA_963760425.1. GTDB lineage: Bacteria > Myxococcota > Myxococcia > Myxococcales > Myxococcaceae > JADGRA01. Next base: position 55,911 of record CAVXCY010000007.1, read on the forward strand.
GAGGCCGTCCCGACGCGTGCGTTGCTCTCGCAGTCCCCGGCGACGCTGCGCCTCCGGGCTGCCCGCCTGCAAGGGGCCTTGGCTGGCCACGCCGTGCCCTGCGAGGTGGTGGCCGTGGAGGGGCAGGCCGGGGGCGGAACCTTGCCGCTCGCGCGGCTTCCCTCCTTCGCCTGCGCGGTGGCGGGCGACGCGGAGGCCTTGCTCGCGTCCCTGCGCCGGGGGGACCCAGCGGTGCTAGGACGCATCGCGGAGGGGAGCCTCCTCCTCGACGTTCGCTGCCTTCAGGACTCGGAGTTGGACATTCTTGCCCGTGCGGTGGCCGCCGCCGCCAGCCCCAGCTGACGCCCATGCTCAACACGCACGCGCTCGTCCTCAACCGCAGCTTCCGCCCCGTCCACGTGACGTCGGTGCGGCGCGCCTTCACGCTTCTGTACCAGGGGGTGGCCAAGGCGCTGGACGGCCAGTTTCAGCTGTACGACTTCACGGACTGGTCCGCGCTCAGCGCGGCTGGTCACGACAGTGTCTCCACCGTCACGCGGACGCTGCGGGTGCCGCGGGTGGTGGTCCTCACCGCCTATGACCATCTGCCGAAGGGGCGGGTGCGCTTCAGCCGGGTGAACATCTACGCGCGGGACAGAGACACCTGCCAGTACTGCGCCCGCACGCTGCCCCGCAGCGAACTGAACCTGGACCATGTCGTGCCGCGGGCCCAGGGCGGGCGCACCACCTGGGAAAACGTCGTGTGCAGCTGTGTCCCGTGCAACCTCCGCAAGGGGGGCCACACGCCAGAGCAGGCCGGCATGGTGCTGCTGGGCCGGCCCCACCGGCCGCGCTGGACGCCGCTCTTTCGCGGGGCGGTGCGCCGGGTGAGTTACCGCGAGTGGCAGCCCTTCCTCTCGCTGTCCGATGCGAGCTACTGGAACGTCGAGCTGCGCGACGGATGACTTCCTGGCGCCGCGTGGTCGGGGTCCTCTAGACTCCGCGGTTGCCAACCAGTGAAACGCTTCGGGCTGAACAACGTCGTCGACTTGCGTGGGCGCAGCACCCGGGGCGGCGCCGGGGTGGATGCCCCGGGGGCCGTCCCCCCCGGACCGACTGGACGTCGTGCAAGGCACATCGTTGCCTTTGGAGGCGGCAAGGGCGGCATCGGAAAGAGTCTGGTCGCCGCCAACGTCGGCATCGCGCTCTCCCGCGCCGGGCATCGCGTGCTGTTGGTGGACGCGGACCTCGGGGGCGCCAACCTGCACACCTGCCTCGGGGTGCCGCAGCCGTCCTCCAGCCTGTCGGACTTCATCCTGCGGGGCGTTCCCCTGCAGAAGGTCGCCGTGCCGACAGGCATCGAGCGTCTCACCCTCGTCTCCGGTGCGCTCGACTCGCTCGACGCCGCCAATCCCCGGGCCAAGGTGCGGGCCAAGCTGCTGGAAGAGTTCCAGTCCCAGGACGTCGACTACCTCTTGCTCGACCTTGGCGCGGGCACCGGCGTGCACACCCTGGACTTCTTCCTGTTGGCCGACCACGGTGTCCTGGTGGTGCTGCCCGAGCCCACCTCCGTCGAGAATACTTACCGGTTTCTCAAGGCCTCGCTCTTCCGCCGGCTGCAGCAGCTGGCACGCGAACTGGGCGTGGAGAAGCTGGCGGAGGGCGCCCTGGGCAGCCGAGACAGCGCCATGCGCACGCCGGCCGACGTGGTGGCGCACGTGCGCCGCACGGACGTCGGTGCTGCGGACGCGCTGGCCGCTGCACTGCAGGCCTACCGGGTGAAGCTGGTGGTCAACCAGGTGCGCGCCCCGGCCGACGAGTCCGTCGGCCCGGCAGTGGCCTCAGCCTGGAAGAAATTCTTCGGGCTGGACATGGACTACCTGGGGGGCATCCCGTACGACGACGCCGCGTGGCGTTCGGTGCGCAAGCGGCGAGCGCTCCTGGTGGAGACGCCGGACTCGGAGGCCGCCCGCCAGCTCAGCGTGGTGGCCGCGCGCCTGGCGGCGCTCGACCCGGGGCCGGGCACGCCATGAAGTCCTTCCGCGAGCAGACCTACTATGAGCTTCTCGAGGTCCAGCGCTCCGCGCCCGCCGAGGAGGTGCGCTCGGCGCTGGCCCGGGCCCTGGAAGCCTGCGCGCCGGATTCGGTGGCACTCTATGCCCTGGTGGACGAGGAGCAGGCCGACGCGCTGCGCCGGCGGCTCCACGAGGCGGCACGCGTCCTCCTCGACCCGGCGGCACGGGCTGGCTACGACCGGATGCTGGGCCTCGACGCCGAACCCCCCACCGCGGAGGCGGCCCTCTGGGTCGAGGATGAGGAGGAGGGGGAGCAAGACGGTGCGGCGAAGGCCGAGGTGCCCGCGGAGGACCTCTCTCCGGGGCCCTACCCACGGACGGAGCCCGCGCAGCTCGAGTCCGCCGCGCCACGCGCCCCGGTGCGGACGGCGCAGGCTTCCCTGGGGCTGGACACACCACCGCCTCGGTGGCCCATGCGCGCTCCGTGGCGGACCCAGCTGCAGCGGCCGCCGGGCCTTCCGGCGCCCCCCTCCGGACCTCCGCCGGAGGGAGTACCCGGTGCACCCCTGTCGCGGGGACCGGCCCACGAAGCCCTGGCGCCGCCGGCGGAACGACCGCGCATGCCGGACCTCCCCCCGGATGTGGAATTCAACGGGGAGCTGTTGCGACAGGTACGCGAGGCACGGGGCCTCACCCTGCAGCAGCTGGCCGAGCGGACGCGCATCGGGCGCTCGCACCTGGAGCGGGTGGAGGCCGACCGCTACGCGGACTTGCCACCTTCGGTGTACCTTCGGGGCATCCTGATGAACCTGGCGCGCGAGCTGAAGCTCGACGCGACCCGGGTGAGCAAGAGTTACCTGCTGCTGGCAGCCCGGTCCGGGCGGCCAGAACCCTAGGGAAGAGGAACCATGACTGACGAAGAGCGCACCAAGGCCCAGCGGCTCGCCCGCGCCATCGCCTCCGACATCTCGCTGTACAACGAGCAGAAGATTGTGAAGGGCATCGAGCAGGACAACCTCTTCGACGTGCTGAAGGGTGAGCTCGACGAGGGCCGTGACCTCTACCGGAGCCGGGTGAGCCAGGAGGTCTTCACCGGCACCAACTTCTTCGAGCGGGCGGTGGTCGACATCATCGTGCGGGGCAAAGCGCACGTGAAGTCCAAGATTTGGTAGCGGTCCGTCCCCAGGCGCCGCGGCAAAGGCAGCCACGCGCGCCCCTCCGCGGCCCGGAGGGACAGCGAGGGCGTCACCCTGGGGCCCTCGGCACGCGGGCTCCGACTGGACCAGGCGCTGGTGGAGGCCTTCCCGGAGCTCAGCCGCGCGCGCGTGCAGGCCCTCATCCGCGACGGCCATGCCCGGGTGGACGGACGGGCGACCAAGCCCTCTGCCCGCATGTCCGGAGGGGAGCACATCCAGCTCAGTGTGCCGCCGGCCGAGCCGGCGCTGCCCGAGCCGGAGGACCTCCCGCTCAGCGTCCTCTTCCAGGACCGCGACCTGCTGGTGCTGGACAAGGCACCGGGGATGGTGGTCCATCCTGCCGCCGGCCACCGGAGGGGCACGCTGGTGAATGCGCTGCTGCACCACGTGCGCGACCTCCAGGGCGTGGGCGGGACGCTGCGCCCGGGGCTGGTGCACCGGCTGGACAAGGACACCTCGGGGTGTCTGGTGGTGGCGAAGAATGACGCCGCCCTGCGAGGCCTGCAGGCGTCCTTCAAGACGCGGCGGGTGCAGAAGACGTACCTGGCCCTCGTCCACGGCCATCCGCCCGGGGAGGGCCACATGGAGACGGCATACGGAAGACACCCGAGACACCGCCAGCGCTTCACCGGCCGGCTAACGGAAGGCAAGCCGGCCCGCACCGCCTTCCGCGTCCTCGAGCGACTGCACGGCGCGGCGCTCCTCGAGGTGGACCTGCTGACAGGCCGCACGCACCAGATTCGCGTCCACCTTGCCGAGGCAGGTCACCCGCTACTGGGGGACGTGCTGTACGGGGGGACGCGCAAGGGGGATGCGCGGGTGAAGGCCACGCAAGCGGCCCTGGGTCGGCAAGCGCTGCATGCCTGGCGGCTGGCCTTCCCCCACCCGAGGACGGGCGCCCAGCGTCGCTTCGAAGCGCCTGTCCCGGCGGACCTGCGGGCGGCCCTGGAAGCGCTGCGCTCGCCCTAAAGGCTGTCCGGCGTCAGCTGCTGCCACCCCGGGGCCGGTGCGGGCAGGGCGGACGGGCCGGCGGCCGGCTTCCGCCCGCGCTTTAGACCCCGCCCATCGTCAGGGGGCCCTGCTGGCGGCGGGAGAGGATTTTGATGGGCTGGATGGCCAGCACCTTCATGAAGACTTTGAGGAGGTCCGGGTCGAACTTGTGGCGCAGCTCGGACCACATCAGCATGAGGGCGACCTCGGGTCCGTAGGCCTCGCGGAAAGGGCGCTTGCTGGTGAGCGCGTCGTAGCTGGCGCAGATGGCGATAACCTTCGCGTACAGCCCCAGGGAGGACTTGGGAATAATCATCTGGATGTTGCCCCGCGCATCGCGGACGGCCGTCCCGAAGTCGGTCTTGTATTCGAGGGTCGTCACCACCCGGTGCAGCGTGGTGCGGGAGAAGCCCTTCTCCATGAGAATCATCCGGACACTCACCAGCGGTGCCTTGTTCACCAGCGCCCGTTCCTCGGGGTTGAGCCCGCCCGTCTTTTCCGACAGGCCCTCGGGAATGGTGGCCATCCCCGCGTCATGGAAGAGGGCGATGAAGCCGAGATCGCGCAGCTGAGACTTGGTGAGGCCCAGCTCGGCTCCGAAGATGATGGCCAACAGGCAGGTGTTGACCTGGTGGTACACCAGGTAGTCGTCCTCCCGGCGCATGGTGGTGAGGCCGAGGAAGTGGACCGACTGCTCGTAGCAGATGTCGACGAAGTCCTGGACCAACCGCACCGCGACGCGCGTGGCGAGCGGGTGGCCTTTGCGCACCGAGTCCATGTACTTGCCGATGAAGAAGACGGCGCGGGCATAGACGGTGATGGCGTACTTCTTGCGGTCGACCTTCTGGTCGTCCTCCAGCTTTTCCTTGTCCAGCTTCTCCTTCAGCTTGGACCAGCGCGCGATGCGGATGGCGAAGAGCTTCCGGTTGTGGAGACCCTCCTCGTCGATGGGGTCCGCCGCCTCCTGGGCGAAAATCCAGATGAAGTTCTTGAGCTCGGGCACCTGCACCGGCTTCAGCAGCTCGAAGCCGCCGACGTCCTTGCCCCGCAATTCATCGAGCAGGTACCGCATGTTGTCGACCGCGTTGAACTCCACCTTCACCAGCATGTTGTTGACGTAGAAGGAATTCTTGATGCCCATCAGCTCGAAGTGGTTTTCGCGCTGGATGATGGCGTTGATGGAGTCCTGCAGCGTCATCAGCGGCCGGTCGAAGACCGCGTTGTCCGGGTCGTACATCTTGGCGCTGCGCACCAGCATGTAGAGGGTGGACAGCACCGAGCGCGAGAGGCTCTGCAGCTTTTCCGAGTGCTCCCGGCCGAAGTCGACCAGGTTGTCGGTCTGGGCATTGGTGATTTTGAGGTTCTCGGCCACGGTGGTCCTTAGCCCGTCTTCATGGGCGCGTCGCCGAACAGGGCGCGTCGCGTCTCGGCCACAGCACGTCGTGCCGCGACGTGCACTTCGGGCGGTTGCGACGGGTCGTCGGCCACCAGCTGCAGCGCCTTGTAGGACTGGATGGACATGACGCCGGCCAGGCCGTGCACGGCCAGCAGCTTCTCGTCCATGACCCGGCGCCGGTTCCACAGGCGCGCCGGCGCGGCCAGCATCTGCTGCATCAGCGAGACCGCGGCCGGTATGCCGGTGCTACCGAGCGCGGTGTAGAAGGCCGCCCGCTCGTCGCTGGAGCGCTTGCGGAAGTCGCGCTGGCGGATGTGAAAGAGGAGCTCCAGGTAGGCCTGGTCGCGGTCGTACTCCGGCAAGAGCCGTGCGGCGAGCATCCGCACCTGGAGGTTTTCGTCCTTGAGCGCCTGGGCGATGAGCTTCCGCGACTCGTTGCTGCGCCCCCGGGCGATGATGCTCATCACCTCGAGGCGGACGGCCAGGTTCTTGTGGCGCAGGACCCGGGCGAACAGCTTCAACCGGTCCGGCACCTGGGCCTTCTCCAGGATGTACACCATGTCCCGCACCGTCTGCGGGCGCTCGGAGGAGAGCTTGTCGACCACGTCCCCGGGACGGCTGCGGGCAAACTCGGCAATCACGTCGCAGAGGAGGACCCGGTGCTCGGGTTGCTCCACCGTCTCCAGCACGTTCAACAGGCTCGGCACCACCGAGGGATGCAAGGCGAGCAGGTACCGGCTGACGTCCTGGGGCGAGCGCAGGCGGCCGGCGCGCAGCACGTCGCCGATGCGAGTCAGCCGCTGCTCCTCCCCCATCTTGGACAGGAACGTCTGCTTCAGTTCCCGCATCGCGCCCATCGCCGGCCGGTCCTCCATGGCTGCGAACTTGAGGACAATCTGGTTGATGGTGGCGAAGTCCTCCTGCAGCAGCAGGGCGTCCAGTAGCTGCAGGAACATCTCCTCGAGGAGCCCCGGGTCATCGACCCCGGTCTCGGCCACCTGAAAGATGCCCGCGACCAGCTTAGGGAAGAGGCGGCTGTTCTCTTCCTCGACGATTTCGCGCTGCATCTTCGCCTTGAGGTCGTCGGTGGCGGTCTCGCCGGTGATGACTGCCCCGCGCACCTGCTCCACCCCCTCCATTTTGATTTCCAGGTCCGAGGCGGTGACCCGGGCAAAGCGCATGAAGTCGTCGGAGTGGCTGCGCAGCCGCTGGTAGAGGAAGTCGATGATTTTGTCGACTTCGATTTTGACCGTCTCGTCGTCGAAGCCCTCGACGTGAAAGCCCTCCACCACCACGTATTCGAGGTGGTCGAGCGGGGCGCGCCACAGCTGTGCGACGGTGTCCTCACCCTGCTTGTCGACGTCGGAGAGCGCGACCAGGGTGAAGGTGACCAGCTCGTCGAGGCGCAACCCCTGGCGGAAAATGAACTGGCGAATGCCGTCCCGCCAGAACTTGAAGGGAAGGTTGGTTTCCTCGGGGAACAGCTCTCGGTCGAAGAGCAGGAAGTTCTGCTGTTCCACTTTGAAGGTCAGCGGACCAAAGCTGTCGGTATAGGAGCGGACGGCCTCGTGCGACTTCTGCAGGTACTCGCCGTATTTGGCTTCGTTGTGCCGGTACATCCCAATCTGCTTGATGCCCTTCAGCAGATGGAAGGCGAAGGCCTTGGCCACCTCCAGTCGCTGGCGGTTGCCTTCGTCGGCGAGAGGGTCCACCGGCGGCGCCGCGGGCTCGGCTGGCCGCGCCTCGGCTTGGGTCGCTTCGGACATCGAGAGTGCCTACTCTAGTCGGGAAGCCGCAGCGTCCCAAACTGGCGGGCCCAGGCAAGCCGGTCGGCCCGTCCGGAGGGGGTCATCGCCACCCTACGGGCGCTGCACGGCGCGGGGCGGACGCAAGGCATCACGCGCCGCCGCGAGCAGCGCCCGACGCTCCCCCGGGGCGAGGGGCCGCGCGCCGAAGCGCGCTTCCAGGTAGCGCGCCACCGCCTGGCGCAGGGGCTCGGGCGACGTCCGGGGTAACTCCTCGAGCCAGCGGTCCTTCGCCACCAGGCCGACGCGCGAGGCCAGCCGGTGCAACCCGTCGCCCAGCTTCCGTGCCTCGTCGGGCCCGTCCCGCACAAGGAGAAACAGGAGCAGGCCCAACAGCACCAACGCACCGGCGCCGCCCGCCGAGGCCCAGGGCAGGCCCCCGGCCGGGAGTCTGGTCCGCGTTGGGTTGGCACCCACGTCCCGGAGGAAGCTGACCTGGTCTGCAAACGAGTAGTCGACCACGCCATGCACCCAGCGGACTTCCAGGGCTTCGTAGGCGCGCAGAAGCCAGCCCAGCAGGGTGGCGCTGGCCGCGGAGCGGTTTTCGGCCGGCGTCGCGTCCAGCCGCAGCACGCCGCCCGGGACGTCCGCCTCCACCCAGGCGTGCGCATCCCCGGCACGCACCACGTACTCGCTAGCCGCCCGCTCGCCCCCGTAGAAACCGGTCACCACCCGGGTGGGAATGCCCAGCGTGCGCAGGAGAATGGCGAGCGCGGTGGCGAAATCCTCGCAGTGTCCGGCACGGCGCTGGAAGAGGAAGTCGGCCAGCGGGTCCTCCACCGAACCCGGCAGCTCCAGGGTGTAGCGGTACCGCTGCTGGAGGCGCTGCTCGAGTCGCCGGGCGATTTGCACCGGGTCCGTGGCGTTCCCGGCAAGCTCACGGGCCAGGGCGGGCACCCGCGGGTCGAGCCGTGGCGGGAGCGCGAGGCGACGCCCGCGCGTCGCCGCATCCGCGGCCGTCGGCGCCCCCCGGAGGACGCTGGAGGCGTAGTAGCTGAAGCCACTGGCCACGCCGTCGAAGCGCACTGACTCGTCGCCCACCGGAACCAGCGCGGTCCGCGCGCTGTAGGAGGGCAGCTGGGCGGTCGCCATGGAAAACTGCACCGGATGGTCGATGGCCACCGCCGTGCGGCTGCCATAGGCGGGAAGCAACTCAATGTGTTGGGAGATGATGCCCGCGCCGCCGCCCTGGGCCAGGGTGAGGCGCTGGAGCGGTCTGCCGGCACGGGCCTGCCCACGCCATTCGATGCCGTCAAACGCGTCGAAGCGGTAGGCCACCCAGTAGGCCCCGAGCGTGTCCACCCCGGGGTCCGGGTCCAGCTGGGCCCGCAGCACGATGCGGGGGTTGGATTTGAGTTCCCCGGTGCCGCCCAGACGGACGCGGTCGCTCAGGCCCACCACGGCGCCGGCGAAGGATTGGCCGCCGCGGCGGGCGGCGAGGTTCCACGACAGGCGGGGGAAGGCGACGAAGAACAGCACGCCGCCCACCAGGGCCACCCCCGTCAACACCGCGGCGGCCCGAAAGGACGGCCCGGCGGGGAGCGCGGCGCCGGCCGGCGCCGCCCGCTCCACCTCGCCCAACACCAGGGCGAGACTGGTGCAGAAGGTGTACGCGCACAGACAGGGGAGAAAGCCGAGGTCGGCCGACAGGGCCGCGCCGCCGGACAGCATGAGCAGCCCGGCCAGGGCCACCTGTTGGTCCACGGTCGCCCCGTGGCCGGACAGCATGCGCTGCGCGGTGAGAAGGGCGGCACAGGCGCAGGCGGCCACCACCAAATTCATGTGGCCGCTCGCCACCATGGCCCACAGCACCAGGACGCTGCCGAGCAGCACCAGCGCACTCTCGCGCACGTGCCGGGCAAAGGGACGGACGTCCAGGAGGGCGAGTCCCAGCGCGGCGACGAAGAGGGCAGCCGTCCAGGAAGGAACCTGTCCCGAGAGGCTCATCGCCAGGAAGGCGGACGCGGCGCCCATGTCCCGGAGGGCCAGGCGCAGCCGGAATCCGCGCCGCTCTGTCATCGCGGGGTGCCCTCCTGCAGGCCAGCCCGGGCCAGGGCACCGAGCAGCAGCCGTTCGTGCCGCGGCCCCTGGTCGGGTCGCAGCCGGTCCGGCCCTGCCTCCAGGCCCACGGCGGCCCCATCCGCGAGCAGCGCCCGTGCCCGCGCTGCCACCTCCTCGCAGCTGCGCTCGAGGGCCGCCCCGCGCTCCGCGACGTCCAGCGTCAGCACCACCGAGCGCGTCTCCTCGGCGTCGCGCTCCACCCGGAGAAGCTTTCCGCCGAGCGCGCTCTTGAGCCAGTGGACGCGTCGCGCATCCTCGCCGTCGCGCAGCGTGCGCAGGCCCGCCGTGTCACCGTCTCCCTCGGCGCGAAAGCGCCGCGCCGTCTTTTGCCCCTGGCCCCCGTCCGCTGAGGGGACGTCTCGCGGCGCCGGGATGCGGCGGGGGTACACCAGAAGCTCCCCGGGCACCTCCAGCACGCGGCCTTTGCTGAACAGGCCCAAGGGGAAGGTGGTGGTCACCTGGATGCCGCGCAGGGCGTACGGGCCACGGTGCGGCGCCAGCAGTCGGCCACGCACCACCACTTCCTCGCCCGGCCGCAGCAGCGCCAGGGTGGCCGAGCCCTGCAACTCGGGGTGCGTTTCGGCCAGGGTGAGGACGAAGGCGGTCCCGCGCTGGCGGCAGACGGCCCACCGGTAGACGAACGGCTCTCCGGCGAAGGCGCCCTCGGCACCCAGGCGACGCACGTGCAGGCCCCGCAGGCAGGCCTCGCTGAGAATGCCCGAGGCGACGATGGTGGCCAGCTGCACGCCCAGGACCAGGTACAAAAGGTTGTTGCCGGTGTTGAGCGCGCCGAGCCCAATGCCGATGGTGAGGATGAGGTAGGTACGCCCGGCGCGCGTCACATGCAGCGTGCGCGGGGGCCGCAGCCACCGCCGCACCTCCGCCAGCACGTCGGCCAGCCTCATCGCGGCGCGGGCGTGCGCCGGACGACGTCGGCGAGCAGCTCCGCCGCCTCCTCGCGGGCCGCCGCCCCCTGCGCGCCACTGCGCAGCGCCACCCGGTGCGCCAAGGCCGGCACCACCAGGGTGGTGATGTCGCCGGGAGTGACGAAGTCGCGGCCCTCCCACAGGGCGTGTGCCTTGGCCGCCGCCATCAAGGACAGCGCGGCGCGGGTGGAGGCGCCGCGCTCCAGCTGCGGGTGCTGGCGGGTGGCACTGGCCAGGGCCACCGCGTAACGCGCTACCGCTGCGTCCACGTGGACTTCCGAGGCGCGGGCTTGAATCCGCAGCACGTGCTCGGTGTCGAGCACCGGGTGCAGCGACTCCAAGGGGTGGCGCAGGCCGCGCGAGGCGAGCAGCGCCGCCTCCACCTCGGGGGGCGGGTGGCCGAGGGTGAGCCGCAGGAGGAAGCGGTCCAGCTGCGCGTCCGGCAAGGGGTAGGTGCCGGAGAGGTCGAGGGGATTTTGGGTGGCCACCACCAGGAAGGGGCGGGGCAGGGGGTGGGTGACGCCATCGACGGTGACGTGTCCGTGTCCCATCGCCTCGAGCAGCGCCGACTGGGTGCGGGGGGGCGCGCGGTTGAGTTCATCGGCCAGGACGAGCGAGCGAAAGAGGGGACCCGGGCGGAACTGGAAGGCGGTGCTGGCGGCCGAGAACACCTGCACGCCGGTGACGTCGGCGGGCATCAGGTCTGCGGTGAATTGGATGCGGGCGAAGCTGAGGCCCAGCGCCCGGGCGAGCGCGTCGGCCAGCGTCGTCTTTCCGACGCCCGGGATGTCCTCCAACAGCAGGTGGCCGCCGGCCACCACACAGGTGAGGGCCAGTTCAATCTGCTGCCGCTTGCCGGCCACCACCTCCGAGAGCGCGTCGGCGACGCGCATCAGCGCCGACTGGGCCGCCGTGGTGGCGAGCGGCGGAGCAAGGGGGACGACGGGAGAGTTCACGGACTGGCGGTACATTAACAACGTTCTGCTGGCCGTCGGCGCAGGCCCGCTGGTGTCTTTTCGGCCCGGGGCGGGTCCGGAAAGGTGCTCCCCATCGCGCCGTCGGCCGGGGGGCCCCCGCCCGGAGCTGACCGGGAGGCCAGGGCCTTGATTTATGGACCTCCCCTGTCATATTGCGCCGCTTCCCGCGGGCCCCCCCAGGGGGTGGCGCCCGGCGGCTGCAGGCCAATCAAGAGACGAGGGATGAAGGACGTGAAGGGACTCATCGGCAAGAAGGTGGGAATGACCCAGGTATTCACTGAGGACGGCTCGCTCGTCCCAGTGACGGTCATCGACGCGTCCTCGTGCACCGTCGTGGGCAAGCGGACTCCGGAAAAGGACCGCTACTCCGCAGTGACACTCGGCTTCGGCGAGGTGAAGGAGAAGCGGCTCAGCCGGGCCGAGCTGGGCACCTTCAAGAAGGCGGGCACCGCGCCGCGCCGGCACCTCAAGGAATTCCGCCTCTCCCCGGAGGAGGCTGCCGCCTTCACCGTGGGTGAGCCGGTGAAGGTCGACCTCTTCGCCAAGGGCGAGCTGGTGGACGTCACTGGCATCACCAAGGGCCGGGGCTTCCAGGGCGTGATGAAGCGGTGGAACTTCCGCGGCTACGGCCAGACGCACGGCACCCACGAGTACCGTCGCCACCCGGGCGCCATCGGACAGCGCAAGACGCCGGGCCGCGTGTACCCCAACAAGAAGATGCCGGGACACTACGGCGTCGAGCAGGTCACCACCCAGAATCTCACCGTGGTGGACGTCGATGTGGAGAAGGGGCTACTGCTGGTGAAGGGCGCCGTCCCCGGCCACGGTGACGGCCTGGTCTTCGTGCACCCGGCAGTGAAGGTGGCGCTGCGCGCTGCCCACGTGAAGTCGCGGACGAAGAAGTAGTCCGCACTGGTAGCCACACCGGACCCCGGGCGTGGTTTGCCTCGGGCCCCAGGCCCATGGTGCGCTAGGCGGAGGCGGTGTCGCGCTTGCGCTCGCGTTCGGCCCGGTAGCGGTCTCCGGAGGTGAGCTGGCGCTTGCGCAGCCGCACCGACTTCGGTGTCACCTCGACCAACTCATCCGGTCCAATCCACTCGAGCGAACGCTCCAGCGTCATCTCCCGGGGTGGGGTGAGGATGACGTTGTCGTCCCGGCCTGCGGCGCGCACGTTGGTCAGCTTCTTCTCGCGGCAGGCGTTGACGTTGAGGTCCGAGGGGTGGGCGTGCTCGCCAATAATCATCCCCTCGTAGACCGGGACGCCGGGTCCGACGAAGAGCGCGCCGCGCTCCTGGATGGAGAAGAGGGCGTAGGGAACCGTGTCGCCGGAGCGGTCGGAGACGATGGCGCCGTTGCTGCGCTTCGGGATGTGGCCGAACCACGGCTCATAGCCGTCGAATTGACTGGAGAGGATGCCCTCGCCCCGGGTGATGGTGAGGAACTCGCTGCGAAAGCCCACCAGCCCGCGCGCCGGGATGCGGAACTGCAGGCGAGTCCGCCCCGAGCCCAGCTGCCCCATGTCCACCATCCGGCCCTTGCGGGGGCCCAGTCGTTCGGTGACAGCGCCGACCGCCGTCTCCGGCACGTCGCACACCATCAGCTCCATCGGCTCGTGCACCTGGCCGTTGACCTCGCGCACCAGCGGCTCGGGGTTGCTGGCGGTGAGCTCATAGCCCTCGCGACGCATGTTCTCGATGATGACGGCCAGCTGCAATTCGCCGCGGCCCACCACCCGGAAAGCGTCGGGAGTGTCGGTGTCTTCCACCCGGATGGACACGTTGCGGTAGGCCTCGCGGTACAGGCGCTCGCGGAGGTTGCGCGAGGTGACGTACTTGCCCTCGCGCCCGGCCAGCGGCCCGTCGTTGACGCGGAAGACCATCATCATGGTCGGCTCATCCACGCTGATGCGCGGCAGCGCCACCGGGGACTCCGCGTCGGCCAGCGTGTCGCCGATGGACACCGCTTCGATGCCGGCCACACTGACCAGCTCGCCCGGTCCGGCGTCGGAAATCTCCACCCGCTTCAGGCCCTGAAACCCGTACAGCTTGACCACCTTGCCCGTCTCGACCCGCCCGCCATCGCGGACGACGGCCAGGGGCTGTCCGGATGAGATTTTGCCTGCGTGCACCCGGCCCACGGCGAGGCGACCGACGTAGTCGTCGTAGTCCAGGTTGGCGACCAGCAGCTGCAGGTGGTCGCCCTCGACCGGCCGGAGGCGGCTGGATGTGCGAGAGGATGGAGTCGAAGAGCGGCTCCAGGTTCTTCCCTGGCTCGGCCAGCGAGCGCGAGGCCTGACCCTGGCGGGCGACGGCATACAGCACCGGGAAGTCGAGTTGCTCGTCGTTGGCGCCGAGGTCGATGTACAGCGAATACACCTGGTCGAGGACCTCGCGTGGGCGGGCGTCCTGGCGGTCGATTTTGTTGATGACCAGCACCGTGCGCAGGCCCATGGCCAGTGCCTTGGTGAGGACAAAGCGCGTCTGGGGAAGCGGACCTTCGGCGGCGTCGACGAGGAGCAAGACACCGTCCACCAGGCGCAGCGCGCGCTCGACCTCGCCGCCAAAGTCGGCGTGCCCGGGCGTGTCGACGATGTTGATGTGGTGACCGCGGTACTCGACGGCGGTGTTCTTGGCGAGGATGGTGATGCCCTTCTCTCGCTCCAGGGCATTGGAGTCCATCACGCGCTCGACCAGCGCCTCGTTGGCGCGGAACACGCCGGCCTGACGGAGCATGTGGTCGACCAGCGTCGTCTTGCCGTGGTCGACGTGGGCGACGATGGCCACGTTGCGGATTTGTGCGCGAGGAAACATGAAAGCCGCGCGGCTTGTAGCGTCCGGACACCCGCGAAGCAAGCGGGGGGCCGGTCAGGCCGCGGCGCTGGACGCCTCTAGGGCGGTTCGGATGGCCCCACGGAGGCTTTCCAGGGTGAGCGGTTTGGTGAGGTGTGGAAGGTGCAGCGAGCGCAGGAATTCCTCGCTGCGGGGGGTGAAGGCACCGCCCGTCATGATGACCACCCGCCCGGCTTGCTCCGGTGCCACCTCCCGGAGGGACGTCACCAAGTCTTCACCGGACATGTCCGGCATCATCAAGTCCGACAGGATGACCTCGAAGCGCTGTCCCGCGCTCACCAGGCTGAGCGCCTCCCGGGCCGAGGTGACGGTGGTCACCCGGTGTTCCCGGCGCAGCAGACGCTGGATGGCCGAGCAGATGAAGGGCTCATCGTCCACCACCAGCACCCGCACCCCCAGCCGGCGCCCCTCGGCCTCGCTGAAGACTCCCGGGGAAGCGCCCGCCGGAAGCTGGGTGGGCAAGCGGACGGAAAAGGTGGAGCCGCGGCCCACCTCCGACTGCACGGAGATTTCCCCGCCCAGGCCCCGGACGATGCCGTGGCAGACGGCCAGGCCGAGCCCGGTGCCCTCGCCGACCGGTTTGGTGGTGAAGAAGGGGTCGAAGATGCGGGCCTGCAATTCGGGGGGGATGCCGCGCCCCGTGTCGGAGACCTCCACCACGACGCTGCGGTCCCGCCGCCGACACCGGATGCGAATCTCGTTGGCGGAGGCGGCTCCATCGGGGATGGCCTGGGCCGCATTCAGCAGCAGGTTGAGGAATACCTGGCCCAGTCGACCCTCGCTGCCGAGCACAGCCGGGACGTCGTCCAGCTCCGACACCACCCGCGCGCGCTGGCGGAGCTCCTTGTCGGCCATCTTCGCTGCGAAGCTGAGCACCTTGCGCACGTCGACGGGGGCGGCCGCTTCGTCGGTCTCGACGCGGCTGAAGGCCTTGAGGTCGCGGACGATGGTGCCGATGCGCTCGATGCCGGAGCGGGCCTCCCCGACGACGGCGGCGAGTTCCTGGAAGCCCGCGTCGCCGAGCGCGGCGCGCCGGGTCTCGAGCTCATCC
Organism: uncultured delta proteobacterium; assembly: GCA_963760425.1. Classification (GTDB taxonomy): domain Bacteria; phylum Myxococcota; class Myxococcia; order Myxococcales; family Myxococcaceae; genus JADGRA01. Next base: position 71,156 of record CAVXCY010000007.1, read on the forward strand.
TTGAGCCAGACGAGGTTGGCGTTGATGTAGGCCAGGGGGTTGTTGATTTCGTGGGCCACCCCGGCGGCCAGAGTGCCCACCGAGGCCATGCGGCTGGCGACCATCAACTGGGCCTGCATCGCCCGGCGCTCGGCGATGTCGCGGTGGACCGCCAGCGACGCCAGGTGGCGTCCCTCGGAGTCGCGCAGCTGCACCACCGTCGCCTCCGAGAAGCACTGCGTGCCGTCCTTGCGGAGCGCCAGGAGCTCCCGGTTCCAGCGGCCATAGCGCTTGAGCGCGGCGTGGATGAGGGCTGGCGTGGCCTCCGGGTCCTGGATGCACAGGAGCTCCCGGTAATTCTGCCCCTGGGCTTCGGACTTGGAGTAGCCAAACAGCCGCTCCGCGCTGGTGTTCCAGTCGAGGACGAGGCCAGACAAGTCGATGAGCACCACGGCGTCGTTGAGGTTCTCGAAGAGCAGGGCCTGCCGCCGCAGCTCGTCCTCGGCTCGCTTGCGGGCGCTGACATCCATCACTGTCCCCACGACGCGGGAGGCGACGTCCTCGGCGTTGCGCAGCACGTCCCCACGAACGGCCACCCACGTCGCCGCCTCCGGGCCACGCATGAAGCGGAACTCGGCCTCGAACTGCTGACGGCTGGAGATGGCCGACGCGAGCGCCGCAGTGACCCGGGCCAGGTCTTCGCTGTGGACCACGTCCTGCAGCGGCCGCGGCGAGCGGATGAGTGTCCCGGGCGGCGCGCCGAGAATGCGCTCGACGGACTCGGACCAGGTGACCAGCGAGGACCCGACGTCTAGGCCGAAGGTGCCCACCTGCGCGGCGGCGAGCGCTTCGCGCAGGTCCTCGTCGCCTTCCTCGGTCTGTTTCCAGGAAAAGCGGAGCCGGCAGTGTCCCCCGAGCTGGACCTTGTCGCCTTCGTCCAGCCGGACGGTGCCCTGGACCCGGAGGCCGTTGTGGTAGGTGCCGTTGGTGGAGTCCAGGTCCTGCAGCTCGAAGCCACCGTCGGCGGACCGGAGAATCCGGGCATGCCGGCGGGAAATGCCGTCGTCGACAAGACGGACCTCCGCTTCCTGCGCCCGGCCGAGCAGCGCCTCGGGTCCGGCAAGCTTGAAGATGCGGCCAAGTGTCCCGGGCGTGGTGGAACGCGTCACGACCAGCCACCCAGCGTCCATGGGCACCGGGGGAGTCGGGGGCAGCACCACGGTGGCCGGGTCGACGCTCATCCGTCCGGGAGAATGAAGCTCAGGCGCGGCGTTCGCGTTCCGCCAGAGACCTAAGAAGAATGGTCCTCCGGGCCCAGGCGTCGGTCAAGCCAACGGCGTCTTCATGTGGCAGCCGGGCACACGCCTGCGCAGAAAGTCCGCCACCGCCTGCTCGACACGGGCCGGGGCCTCCAGGGGCGTGGTGTGGCTGCCACCGGCCACCATCATCAGCTCGGCCCCGGCAATCTCTAGCGCCATCCGCCGCGACAGCCAGGCGGGGGTGAAGCGGTCCCGGTCGCCCGCGATGACGAGGGTGGGGACATCCACCGCGACCAGGTGGTCTTGCGCGGAGTGCTCGGAGGCAGCCTGCATCGCGCGCAGGAAGACGCGCGGGTCCATCGACAGGAAGTGGTCGAAATAGGGCCGGAGGTCCTCGCGGCGGACCAGCTCCGGGTTGACCTCGAAGAGGAGGGCGAGCTCCAGCGCAATGCCGGAGCGGACCAAGGCCCGTGTCAAGACGGAGACCCCCTGCGGCGCGGCCTCCGCCGTCCTGCGAAATATCGGCAACAGCATCCGCAGGACGCTGGTGTCATGGAAGGTGTCGAGGGGATGCCCGGGGCTGCCACACACCAGCACCAGCGCCGCCACTTGGGCCGGGTGCCGGCGGTGCATCTCGAGCGCCACCTGGACGCCCATGGAATGGCCGATGACGACGCCGCGCGAGGCGCGGGCCGCCTCGAGCACCGTCACCGCATCATCCGCCAGGCTGGACAGCCTGTACCCAGCTGGCTCGCGCGGAGGGGGCGACTGGCCATGCCCCGGGTAGTGCCAGTGCACCACCCGGTGCTGCCGGGCCAGGGCCGGCTGAAGGTAGCGCCAGATGAAGCCATCGCAGCCCAAGCCGTCACACAGAAGGACAGGGGGAGTCCCCTCGCCCTGGGCCGTCCAGAACAGGCGCGAGCCCTTGCGGGCACCGGGCTTGGCCGTTGGGCGGTCGAGGAGGGGCTGAGACACGGGCGGTGAGAGGGTGTTTAGCCGAGTGCGCCCGCACGCGCCCACCCGTTGTGCCAGGTGGACCCAGGCGTGCCACCCCGCTTGTCTCCCACCGCCAGGCGTCCGCTGGCTATAGTCCGCCGGCCGCGCCCAAGGGGAGTTGCTCCCCAACGGGAGTCCACCACCTGTCGTCCACACCCCACAGCCACGACCACGCGAAGCCTGGCCCAGGCCACCGGCCAACGGCGGCTTCCGGCCGGACGGCGGAGACGGTGGCGGCCCACCGGCAGGATGACCGGCGCCGGATGGTGGGTGCCCTCATCCTCACCGTCGGCATCGCCGTGCTGGAGGCTGTCGGCGGGTGGCTGACGCACTCCCTCGCCCTGCTGAGCGATGCGGGGCACATGCTGACGGACGTCTCGGCGCTGCTGCTTGCGCTGCTGGCGCTGTGGTTCGCCGGGCGCCCGGCCGACCCGCGGCGGACCTACGGGTACGCGCGGCTAGAGATTCTCAGCGCACTGTTGAACGGGGTGCTGCTCTTGGGCATCACCGTGCTCATCGTGGTCGAGGCCATCATCCGGCTACGGGACCCGCCCGAGGTTCGCCTGCTGCCGATGGCCATCGTGGCCGCCATTGGCCTCACCGCCAACCTTGGAGCGCTCAGCTTCCTTCACCGAAGCCATACGATGAATGCGCGCGCCGCGTTCCTCCATGTCCTCGGCGACACCCTGTCCAGCATGGGGGTGCTTCTGGGCGCGGGCGTGATGGCGCTCTCCGGCTGGCGCTGGGTCGACCCGGCGCTGTCCCTGGCCATCTCCGTCGTCATTGTGGTGGGAAGCTGGCGGCTACTTCGGGATGCGGTGGACGTGCTGCTGGAGGCGGTGCCGTCCCACGTCGACCTGGACGCCGTCCGGGTCCTCTTGGAGGGCGCGGAAGGGGTGGTCGCAGTGCATGACCTGCATGTCTGGACGCTGTCCAGCGGGCTCTACGCGCTCTCCGCGCACCTGGTCGTGCTCGACCCAATGGTGTGCAACAACGACCAGATTCTCTCGGCGGTGAAGCACGAGCTCCTTGGGCGGTACGGGATTGACCACACCACCATCCAAATCGAGAGCGAGACATACGCCCACACCGGCGAGGTTCACTAGCGGGGACAGGGGAGGGGAGGATGCGCATCGTCGGCGGTACCCGGCGGGGCCGGCGGTTGCTGCCGCCGCGGTCGTCGGCGACGCGCCCGACGGCTGACCGCGTTCGGGAGACACTCTTCAATGTCCTCGGCCAGCAGCTGGCCGGTGGCGACGTCCTGGACCTCTATGCCGGGACAGGGGCGCTCGGCCTGGAGGCGCTGTCGCGGGGTGCCGAGCGGGCTGTCCTGGTGGATGCGGCCGCGGAGGCGGCGGACCTCTGCCAGAGGAATGCGGCGGCCTTGGCCTTGGAAGGCCAGGTGGACGTGCTGCGCCTGCGGGCCGAGAAGGCGGTCGAGCGCCTTCTGCGCGAGGGCCGCCGCTTCACCCTGGCCTTCGCCGACCCCCCCTATGCGGCCCGTGCCGGGGGCTGGGTGGTGGGCGCCGTCGCCCCGCTGCTGACCGAGGGCGGCACACTGGTGGTGGAGCACGACCGCCGCGAGGGGCTCCCGGAGACGGCTGGGTCCCTTTTTCGGGTGGACGAGCGCCGCTTCGGGGATACCGTGCTCAGCCTCTACCGGGCCGTGCCGCCCAAACCTTGACGGTCGACAGAAGCCCCGCAAACACTCCCAGGAATTCCATGGCCGTCGCTATCTACCCCGGCTCCTTCGACCCGTTGACCAACGGGCACCTCAGCATCATCCATCGCGGCCTAAAGGTGTTCGACCGCCTGGTGGTGGCCGTGCTGAACAACCCGAAGAAGACACCGATGTTTTCCGTCGACGAACGCCGAGCCCTGATTCGAGAGACTTGCCCGGACCCGCGGGTGGAGGTGGACGACTTCCAGGGGTTGCTGGTGCACTACACCCGAAGGAAGGGCGTGCACTTGGTGCTGCGGGGACTGCGGGCGGCGTCGGATTTCGAGTACGAGTTTCAGCTGGCCAACATGAACCGGAAGCTCGACCCGGAGTTCGAGTCCGTCTTTATGATGACCGGACAGGACAGCTTCTACATCTCCTCGCAGCTGGTGCGGGAGGTGGCCTCCCTGGGGGGGGACGTGGAGGGACTGGTCCCGCCCACCGTCTTTCGCAAGCTTCGCGAGCGCTTCCCGCGGAAATGAGTCTGGCCCGGCCCGCGCTACGGGCCAGGCCGGCCCCGGGCGCTTGTCCGGCGTCGGTGTGGCCTTGTATAGCCCCAAGGCGCCATGAAGCTCGCTCGCCGCCTCGACACCATCCAGCCCTCTCCGACGTTGGCCCTGAATGCCCGCGCCAAGGCCCTCGCCGCCGCCGGGGAGGACGTCGTCGGGTTCGCCGCCGGCGAGCCGGATTTCGACACGCCAGACCACATCAAGCAGGCGGCCATCCAGGCGCTCGCCGAAGGCTTCACCAAGTACACCGCCACCGCCGGCACCCCAGAGCTGCGCGCCGCCATCTGCGAGAAGTTCAAGAAGGACAACGGCCTGGTTTACGCGCCGGAGCAGGTGGTGGTGAGCAACGGCGCCAAGCAGTGCCTGTACAACTTCTTCCAGGCGGTGCTCGACGATGGCGATGAGGTCGTCATCTTCAATCCTGCCTGGATGAGCTACCCAGAAATGGTGGCGCTGGCCGCCGGCCGCCCGGTGCTGGTGCCGACGCGCGAGGAGGACGGCTGGGTGCCGGACCCGGAACGCTTCGAACGGGCCATCACCCCCCGCACCCGTGCGGTGCTGTTCAACAGCCCCAGCAACCCCACCGGCAGCGTGCTGTCGGCCGAGGCGCTGGCCGCCCTGGTGAAGGTGCTGGAACGCCACCCGGGCATCCTGGTGGTGACGGACGACATCTACGAAAAGCTGCTCTACACCGGCCGGCCCTTCGTCCAGGTGCTCAACATCGCCCCGCACCTGGCCGACCGGACGCTGGTGGTGAATGGCTTGAGCAAGGCCTTTGCCATGACGGGGTGGCGTCTCGGCTACGCGGCCGGTCCGAAGCCCCTCATCGCCGCGATGGGGATGATTCAGGACCAGTCCACCTCCAACGCCTCCAGCATCGGCCAGCGAGCGGCGGTGGCTGCCTTGCGCGGGCCGATGGACACGGTGGCGCTGATGGCCCGGGAATTCCTCGCCCGCCGGGACCTCTTCGTGGCCGGTCTGCAGGCGCTGCCCGGGGTACGCGTCCGGCCGCCGGACGGCGCGTTCTACGTCTTTCCCAATGTCCAGGGCCTGCTGGGCAAGCGGCACCGGGGCAAGGTGCTGGAGGGCTCGGTGCACATCTCCCAGGTGCTCCTCGATGACTACCGGCTGGCGGCGGTGCCCGGAACGCCCTTCGGCGGGGAAGGCTACCTGCGCCTCAGCTTCGCCACCTCCCGCCCCACCATCGAGAAGGGGCTGGCCCGGTTGCGCGACTTCGTCGGCGGCCTCACCGGCTGACGCTGGGCCGCCCTGGGGGGCAACCGTCCCCTCCGACCGGCAAGGTCTCTGGTCTGCTTGGCCGCCCGTCGCCTCTTCGTGGTACACGCCCCGGCCCGATGCCCAAGCGTACCGACATCCACAAAGTGCTGGTCATCGGCAGTGGGCCCATCATCATCGGCCAGGCCTGCGAGTTCGATTATTCGGGCACCCAGGCCATCAAGGCCCTGCGCGAGGAAGGCGTGCAGGTCGTCCTGCTCAACAGCAACCCGGCGACGGTGATGACCGACCCGGAGTTTGCCGACCGGACCTACATCGAACCCATCACCGTCGACGTCGCCGAGCAGATTATTGACCGGGAGCGACCGGACGCGCTGCTTCCCACCATGGGTGGGCAGACGGCGCTCAACCTGGCCAAGGCCCTGGCGGAGCAGGGGATTCTGGAGAAGTACGGTGTCCGACTCATCGGCGCCTCGCTCAATGCCATCAACAAGGCGGAGGACCGGCAGCTCTTCAAGGCGGCCATGCAGAAGGTGGGCATCCCGCTGCCCCGGAGTGGCTACGCGCACACCCTGCAGGAGGCGAAGGCCGTCGTCCGGGACATCGGCTTTCCCGCCATCATCCGCCCCAGCTTCACGCTGGGCGGAACGGGCGGCGGCGTGGCCTTCAACTCCGATGAGTTCGAGACCATCTGCCTTCAGGGGCTGAAGGCGAGCCCGGTGCAGACGCTCCTGATTGAGGAGAGCGTCCTCGGCTGGAAGGAGTATGAGTTGGAAGTCGTCCGCGACGTCGCGGACAACGTCATCGTCATCTGCTCCATCGAGAACTTCGACCCGATGGGGGTGCACACCGGCGACAGCATCACGGTGGCGCCGGCCCAGACGCTGACGGACAAGGAGTACCAACGCCTCCGCCAGGCGGCTCTGGCCATCATCCGCGAAATCGGCGTCGACACCGGGGGCAGCAACATCCAGTTCGGCGTCAACCCGGAGGACGGACGGATGGTGGTCATCGAGATGAACCCCCGGGTAAGCCGTTCCAGTGCCCTGGCCAGCAAGGCCACCGGCTATCCCATCGCCAAAATCGCCGCCAAGCTCGCGCTTGGCTATCGGCTGGACGAGTTGCAGAACGACATCACCCGCGACACGCCGGCCTCCTTCGAGCCAACGCTGGACTACGTGGTGGTGAAGGTGCCGCGCTTCAACTTCGAGAAATTCCCCAGCGCCAACCGCACGCTCACCACCACCATGCGCAGTGTCGGCGAGGTGATGGCCATCGGGCGGACCTTCAAAGAAGCGTACATGAAGGCGCTGCGCAGCATGGAGACCAACCCGCTCACCTTCACGCCGCCAGAGCTTCCGAGCGACCCGCCGGAGCGCGCCGCGGCGCTCCGCGAAGGGGTGCGTGTCCCGCGCGCCGAACGTCCGGCCATGCTCTTCCAGGCCTTTCGGGAAGGGATGACGGTGGAGGAGGCCCACAACCTGTCCCGCATCGACCCCTGGTTCCTCCGCCAACTGAAGGACCTGGTGGAAGAGGCTGCCGCAGTGGCCGAGGTGGGCGGACTGCCGCGACTCGACGACGCGCTGCTGCGCCACAGCAAGGCCGACGGGCTGTCCGACCGGTCGCTCGCACAATTGCTCGGGAGCACCGAGGGCGAGGTGCGGGCGCACCGCTGGGAGCGTGGCATCCGGCCTGTCTACAAGCGGGTGGACACCTGCGCGGCCGAGTTCGAGGCCTACACGCCCTACCTCTACAGCAGCTACGACGAGGAGGACGAGGCGCCTCCCACCGACCGGCCCAAGGTGCTCATCCTCGGCTCGGGCCCCATCCGCATCGGACAGGGAATCGAGTTCGACTACGCCTGCGTCCATGCCGCTTTCGCGCTCAGGGCCGCGGGCTACGAGACGGTGATGGTCAACTGCAACCCGGAGACCGTCTCCACCGACTACGACACCTCAGACCGCCTCTACTTCGAGCCGCTCACCCTGGAGGATGTGGTCGAGATCGCCGCCCGGGAGAAGCCGATGGGGGCCATCGTCCAATTCGGGGGCCAGACCCCGTTGCGTCTGTCGGTGCCGCTGGAGCGTTCTGGGCTGCGCATCCTCGGCACCAGCCCGGACGCCATTGACCGCGCCGAGGACCGCGAGCGCTTCTCCCAGCTGATCGAGAAGCTGGGGCTCCGGCAGCCGGAGAACGGCGTGGCCCGCAGCGCCGAGGAGGCCTTCCGCACCGCAGAGCGCATCGGCTACCCGGTGATGGTGCGGCCGTCCTACGTGCTGGGTGGCCGGGCGATGGAAGTGGTGTACGACGCCTCGTCACTCGAGCGCTACATGCGGGAGGCGGTGGCGGCCAGCCCCGGGCACCCGGTGCTCATCGACCGGTTCCTCAAGGATGCCATCGAGGTGGACCTCGACCTGGTCGCGGATTCGACCGGCGACGTCCTGGTGGGGGGTGTGCTGGAACACATCGAGGAAGCCGGCGTTCACTCGGGCGACGCGGCCTGCACGCTGCCACCGCACTCACTCTCCCCAGAGCTGGTCGAGCGGATGAAGGACTGGGCGGTGGCGCTGGCCCGGGAGCTGGGCGTCGTGGGGCTGATGAATGTCCAGTACGCCATCCAGGGCAAGTCCCTGTACGTGCTGGAGGTGAACCCCCGCGCCTCGCGGACGGTGCCCTTCATTTCCAAGGCCACCGGCGTGCCGCTGGCGAAGCTGGCCGCGCTGTGCATGGTGGGCAAGACACTGGCCGAGCTCGACCCACCCCGAGAGCTGGAGCTCAAGCACGTCTGCGTGAAGGAGTCCGTCTTTCCCTTCGCCCGCTTCTCCAACGTCGACGTCATCCTCGGACCAGAGATGAAGTCGACCGGGGAGGTGATGGGACTGGCGCGGGACTTCCCCACCGCGTTCGCCAAGACGCAGGCCGCGGCGGGGGTGAAGCTACCCACCTCAGGGACCGTCTTCATCTCGGTCAAGGACGACGACAAACCGGCCGTGGTGGACCTCGCCAAGCGTCTCAGGGCTCTCGGTTTCTCGTTGTGCGCCACCGCCGGCACCCACCGCTACCTCACCGGCAAGGGCATCCCCAACGAGGAGGTGCGCAAGGTGAAGGAGGGCCGGCCGCACGTCGTCGATAAGATTGTTGACGGCAAAGTGGCCCTGGTCGTGAATACCACCTTCGGCAAGCAGGACATCGCCGACAGCTTCTCCATTCGGCGCGAGTCGCTGATGCAGGGCGTGCCGTACTACACCACCGTGCAGGCGGCCCGGATGGGCGTCGGTGCCCTCGAGGTCCTGGCCCGGGGCCGGCTCCCCGTGCTCGCGCTGCAAGACTACCTGAAGGGCTAGGCACGGGGGCGCAGCGTGGCCCGTCTGACGTTTGGAAATTGCCCGAGGGAAGCTTCCTCTCCTAGTCTAACCGGCTCGCCAACCTTTGGGAATTCGACGCACATGAGCAGCAGCTCCATCCCCGTCACCGCGGCAGGTCTGCGGCGGCTCAAGGCCGAGTTGAAACACCTGCAAACGGTCGAGCGGCCGCGCATCTCGCGCGAGATTGAGGTGGCCCGCGCGCACGGCGACTTGCGAGAGAATTCCGAGTACCACGCGGCCAAGGAGAAGCAGTCGCATGTGGAGGGGCGCATCCTCGACCTCAACGACTGGATTGCGCGCGCCGAGGTCATCGACGTCCGTAAGCTCAGCGGGGACCGGGTCGTCTTTGGCGCCACGGTGACGGTGGTGGACTCGGAGACGGAGAAGTCGGTCAGCTACCGGATTGTTGGTGAGATTGAAGCAGACATCAAAAAGCGCCACATCTCGGTGACCTCGCCGCTGGCCCGGGCCCTCATCGGGAAACAAGTCGGAGATTCCGCTTCGGTGCAAAGCCCGGGCGGCGCGCGCGAGGTGGAAATCGCCGCGGTTGTCTTCGATGAAGTCGCTGACGACGAAGGCACCGCCGGGTAACCCCCCTGCCTGGACAGGCTGGTGGGACGGCTCCGGTAGAGTGCGGCAGAAGCCTGATGATGCGCCGCCACCTCAGCCGTCTTGCCGCACCGCTGCGCTTTCTCGCCCAGCGCGACTTCCGCGCGCTGGGCCGGGTGCGCGGGCTGACGGGATTGCTCGAGGCCTCCTTGAAGGAAGCGCGGGCGGCCGGCGCTCCGGCCGGGGAAGTGCGGCTTCTGTCCGATGCCCTGGAGGCCAGCCGGGGGACCTCGCTGGAGGCGCAGACGATGGCGCTGCGCAGGCTTGCCGCCTGCGTCCGGCGGAAGGCGCTGCAAGTCCGCCGGCCGCGCCGGCCCCGGCGAGCGTGGCGGTGGCGGCGGAGGCAGTCCCGCGGCCCCCGGCCCAACGCCAGGCGGCCGGCGCAGCCGCCGCGCCGCGGGTGGCCCGTCCGCGTAAGGCGCGCATCAGCAAGGCCGCCGTCCCCGAAGCCGAAGCGGCGCCTGAGCCGCGCACCCTCAGCATTGCACCGCGCGCCGGCCCGCTGGCGGTGCCACTGCGGCGCTCGGGCATGCGCATCAACCCGCGGCTCCTGGTGGCGCTGGAGAAGAAGGGACTGACGCGGGTGGGGGACATCCTCTTCCTCTTGCCGCGTGGCTACGAGGACCGGCGCCGGCTCTCCACCCTGCGGGAACTGGTGCCGGGGGTCCGGGGGGTGACGGTGGGGACGGTGCGCGCCGCGGGAGAGGTGACGCTCCGCCCCGGCCGCCGGGTGTTCCGGGCCGTCCTTCAGGACTCCACCGGTAGCATGGCGCTTACCTATTTCCAGACGGGGCCGTGGATGAAGGGACGCTTCCCCCTTGGCCAGCGGTTGATTGTTTCCGGGGAAGTGCGTGTCTCTCCGGCTGGCCGGGAGATGGTGCACCCGGAGGTGGAGCCTGCGGAGGAGACACCAACCCCGGGCGTGCACTTTGGGAGGATTGTGCCGCTGTACCCGGGCTTTGAGAGGCACGAGCAACGGCAGATTCGGGCCCTCGCCCACGGCATTGCCCGGGACGCAAGCGCGGCCGTGACCGACCCGGTTCCAGTTCCCGTCCTCCGGCGCCTCGGGCTACTTCCCCTCCCCGAAGCCCTGGCGCGCCTGCACAGCCCGCTCGACGACGACGACCTGGTCGCGCTCGATGCGCACCAGGGTCCGGCGCACCGGCGACTGGCCTTCGACGAGCTCTTCTTCCTTCATTTGGGCTTGGCGCTGAGGCGGCAGGGCGTGAAGACCAGCCCGGGCATCACCTTCCGGGTGGATGGCGAGCGCCTGTCGCGCGCCCGGGCCCTGCTTCCCTTCCAACCGACGCGCGCCCAGGAGCGGGCCTTCGCGGAAATTGCCCGGGACATGGGCCGACCGCAGCCCATGTACCGGTTGCTTCAGGGGGACGTCGGCTCGGGAAAAACGGCGGTCGCGGCGATGGCCGCCGCTCTGGCGGCGCAGGACGGGTGGCAGGTGGCGTTGATGGCACCGACGGAAATCCTCGCCGCCCAGCACTCCGTCACGCTGACGAGACTCCTCCAGCCGCTCGGCCTTGAGGTGGCGCTCGTCACTGGCACCGGGCCCACCGCCGAGCGCCGCCGTGCCCGGGCGCACGTCGCATCCGGCCGGGCAGCGGTGGCCGTCGGGACACAGGCACTCATTCAGGAGGGGGCCAGCTTTCATCGCCTCGGGCTGGTGCTCATCGACGAGCAACACCGCTTCGGCGTCCTCCAGCGCCAGGCTCTGGCCGGGAAGGGACCCCGGCCGGACGTGCTGGTGATGACCGCGACACCCATTCCGCGCACGCTGGCGATGACGCTGTACGGTGACCTCGACCTAAGCGTGCTGGATGAGTTGCCGCCGGGACGGACGCCCATCACCACCCGCGTCCTTGCCGCCAAGGACCGCCCCCGCGTCTGGTCAGCACTTGCCGCGGAGTTGGCCCGCGGACACCAAGGGTACGTCCTCTACCCGCTGGTGGAGGCCTCGGAGAAGGTCGACCTGTTGGACGCCACCCGCGGCGCCGCCGAGTTGCAGGCCGCCTTTGCCGGGGCGCGCGTGCAGCTTCTGCATGGCCAGATGGCGCCTACCGAGAAGGAGGAAGCGATGGAGGCCTTCCGGCGAGGGGAGGTGCAGATTCTGGTGTGCACCACGGTGGTGGAGGTGGGGGTCGACGTGGCGAATGCGACCGTCATGGTGGTGGAGTCCGCCGAGCGCTTTGGCCTGTCGCAGCTGCACCAGCTGCGCGGGCGGGTGGGGCGGGGCACTGCGCCCGGACAGTGCTTTCTGCTGTCCGGCTTCACCGGGGGGTTGGAGGCACTGGCTCGGCTGCGCATCCTGGAGGAGACAGGCGACGGGTTTGTCGTCGCGCAGCGGGACCTCGAGATTCGCGGCCAGGGCGAGTTTCTCGGCACCCGCCAGAGTGGCGTGCCGGAGTTGGCCGTGGCCAATCTTGGCCGGGACCAGGCGCTGTCGGCCGTCGCCGCGGAAGAAGCACGGTCCATCGCCGAGGCGGACCCGACGCTGGCCCGGCCGGAGCACGCACCACTGGTCCGGGCGCTCGAGGAGCGCTGGGAGGGTCGCCTGGCCCTGGCCAGCGTGGGCTAGCTAGGCTGCTTTCCGGAGGGGACGTCCCTCAATGGAAGACCCGCGGCTCATCGAGGCGTTGCGCGCCCAGGGCATCCGGGACGAGCGCGTCCTGGGCGCCATGGCGGCGCTTTGTCGGGCGGACTTCGTCGACGCCGGCCAGCGCGGCCGCGCCTGGCATGACGAGGCCTTGCCCATCGGCGAGGGGCAGACCATCAGCCAGCCCTACGTGGTGGCGCGGATGACGGAAGCGCTGGACATTCGTCCGGGAGAGCGCGTCTTGGAGGTGGGCACCGGCTCTGGCTACCAAGCGGCGGTGCTGCTGGCTCTCGGCGCGGAGGTCTACACAGTGGAGGTGCGCCCGACGCTGGCCGGGCGCGCCCGCGCCCGACTGGCCGAGCGCTTCGGCGAGCACCTCCACACCCGGGTGGGCGATGGGTGGCAGGGGTGGCCTGAGGCTGCGCCCTTTGACTCCATCGTCCTCACCGCCGCACCGGCCGAGGTTCCCAAGACGCTTCTCCAGCAGCTGCGCCTGGGTGGGCGGCTGGTGGCCCCGGTGGGGCCGGCGCACGGAGCGCAGGAGCTGGTGCGCATCATCCGACATGGCGAGGAAGCCTTTGACACCGAGAAGCTGTTTGCCGTTCGCTTCGTTCCGATGACGCGGGGCGAGGCGGGCCCCGGCTGCTAGGCTAACCGGACGACGATGCAACTCTGCCCGGTGTGCGAGACCCCGGTGGTGGCCAGCCCCTGCGAGGTGTGCGGCCACGTCTTCCCGGGGGCCAGCGCCCCGGCGGTGCCGGTGTCGGCGCTTTTGGACCTCGAGGTGGCCGTCCCCTCGGACGGGGCCACCCCCGTCGTGCCCTTGCCCGAGCTCGAGCCGACGCGCTTCGCCCCCGCCACGGTGTCCGAAGACTGGTCGGAGGTGGAGTGGGAACGGAGCCAGGTGGCGGCCGTGGTGCCCGACATCGCCGCCGGTGGGCTGGCCGACCTGGACAGAGGCCGGGAGGCGCCTTCGCCCGAACGCACGCCGCGCAGCGCTGGCCCGGTGACCTGCCGGTACTGCCGCAACGTCCAGACATCGGGCCTGCTGTGCGAGCGCTGCGGGCTTCGGCTGCCGTGGAGTCCAAGACCGGCCGTCGCCGCCCGCGTCGAGGCTGAGACGCTGGTGCGCTGCCAGCAGTGTGGCGAGCGCACCTTCCCGCGGCAGCGGTGTGCAAGCTGCGGCGCAATCCTGGCCACCGAAGCCTGAGGCCTCGGAGGGGGCTTGTCTGCGTCCCCTGGCCCTGGCATAGGGTACGGCCCCCCGTGGTCCACCCTGACTCACCATCGCCAGCCGCCGAGGCAGGGGACGCCGAGCGCGTCCGGCTCGAGAGCCTGCGTGCGCAGCTTGCGTCCCGGCAGAGCACCGTTCACTTCGCCCGCACCGGCGTCTCGCTGGTGGCGGCCTTCATCTTCACTGGCGCGGCCGCCAAGCTGTTCTGGGACTCCATCCGCTTTCCGGGCTGGGGCCTCGTTGCCGCGCTGGTGGCCGTCGGCCTGGTCGTCTATGGCGCCGTGCACTACCGCCGTGGCCGGCGGGCGCTGGCCCGCGAGCTGGCTCTCTTCGAGTCATTGAAGGGCGTGCGGCACTCGCTGCGCCTGGATGACCCGGCGTCGCTCCTTCCGAGATGAGGCGGCGAGGGCGCTTCGTCGTCCTGGAAGGGCTGGACGGCGCGGGGACCACCACCCAGGCGGCGCGCCTGGCGCGGGCGCTGCGCCGCGCTGGCCACCGGGTGGTTCTCACCCGGGAACCGTCCACCGGCCCGGTGGGCGTCCTGCTGCGGCAGGCCCTGAGCTCCCGGGGGCGCCAGCCGGGCCACGCGGCGCTGTCCGACGCGACGCTGGCGCTGCTGTTTGCCGCCGACCGACTCGACCACGTTGCGTCTACGGTGGAGCCCGGGCTGGCCGCGGGCGCCGTCGTCATCTCCGACAGGTACGTGCTGAGTTCCTTCGCCTACCAGGGCCGCGTCTTGGAGCGCGATTGGGTGGAGGTGCTGAACGGCCAGGCCCCGGTCCCGGATTTGACACTCTTCCTGGAAGTCCGCCCCAAGGTAGCGGCAGCCCGGCGCTACCTCCGCGGGGGGCGGGCCGAGCGCTTCGAAGATGCGCGCACCCAGCGGGCGGTGGCCCGCGCGTATGAAGCCGTGGTGAGGCGGCATACCCGGGCGCACCACATCCAGCGCTTGGACGGCGAGCTGGGCGTCGAGGTGGTGGCCAGCCGAGTGCAGGCGGCGGTGCAGGCACTCCTCACCCGCCGGCCTGTCCGGCCAGCGCGGCGCTTGCGCTAGGCTGCTGCCGGCTGGTGATTGGCGAAGGGCTCCATGGAAACGAGCGACGCTGCAGCGGTGGTGATTGGCAACGAGGTCCTCAACGCCCAGGTCGTCGACGAGAATGGCAGCCACCTCATCCAACGCCTGCGGGAGCGAGGAATCGCGCTACGTTCGCTCTGTGTCGTGCCCGACGAGGTGGAGGCCATCGTCGATGCTGTGGCGCGCGCGCGCCGGCGCGCGCAGTGGGTCTTCACCAGCGGGGGCATTGGGCCGACCCACGACGACGTCACCGTCCGGGCGGTGGCTCTCGCGCTCGGACGGCGAGTGGTTCGGCTGCCGGAAATGCTGGCCCTGCTGCAGGCGCACTACCCGGACGTCCACAACAAGGAGGCCCTGCGGCTGACCGAGGCCCCGGAGGGCACGCAGCTATTGCACCAGGAGGGCTCCTGGTACCCCGTCCTGGCTTGCGACGGAACCTTTCTCTTGCCCGGCATCCCCCCCCTTTTCCGCCGGCAGCTGGAGACGGTGCTCCGGACGCTGCCTACCCGCACCGTCTTCCAGCGGGCGCTTTACCTCGGGCGGGGCGAGGCGGAGATTGCCGGCGCGCTGGACCGGGTGGCCCTGCAGATGCCCGGCGTCGGCATCGGCAGCTACCCCCAGTACTCCGAGGGAGCAGACCACCGGGTGCGGGTCACCGTCGAGGGCCTGGAGCAGGGGCCGGTCGACGCCGCCGTGGCGCGACTGCAACGAGAGCTCCCGGCGGGAGCCATCCTCCGCGTGGAGTAACCCGAGGCTCACGGACCGGTTTCGGGCAGCGCCAGGCCCACCTTCTGCCGCAGGTGGAAGAAGGCATCCGAGAGCGCGAAGACGATGAGCGAACGCAAGTCCGTGCGCTCTCGCACGGCGTGCAGGACGGGCCCGGGGGCCTCCGGGCGGGGCGCTGAAACGGTGGGGTCCTCGCGCAGCACCATTTGCAGGGCCACCACCGGGTCGCCGGCCATCAGCATGCCGGCGCGGTTGGCCGCCGCCGACAGCCCCCGGAGGGTGGCCGAGAGGTCCACCCGTGAGGAGGCGACTACCGCCCGAGAGGCCAGGCTGAGCTGGCGGAGTTTGCGCCGGGACAGGGTGCGGCGGAGAGCGCGCACCAGCTCCTCGTCGGGGGGTCCAAGGCCGGAAAAGCTTGGGACCGCCACCCGGATGGCCGCCCCGAAGAAGCGGCTGGTCTCCTCCATGGTCAATCCGGACAGCACGGCCGCGTTGTTGAGCAACCCCAGCACCGCACGACCAAAGAGGAACTTTTGTTCCCGTGCGTTGAAGCGTTTCACCACATCCTGGCCGACGCACAGTGCTTGAGGGTGGCTCGGCTCCAGCACCACCAGGCCACGACGAGCCTGGTAAACCTCGAAATCGTCGAGGCCTAGTGTCTCCGCCACCAGGCGGATGGCACGGTGCACGGGATGGTCGGGGCGGAGCCGGTCCAGGCGCGGGTCCACCCCCAGACTGTCGAAGGCCGGTTTGAGTTGCTGCCCCATCTCGTCTCCAGCGGCGCGTAGGACGTCCGCCAGGGGGGCGCTCGCCGAGGGGCCCTGCAGCAGGGCGAGCTCATCAGCGGAGAGCTGGTCCCGGCCGTCGGGCGGGAGGCGTCCGCGCCAGTCGAAGTGGAAATTGGTCTCACGGTCGTTTCCGCTCTGCAGAAAGACGAGCACCGCGGCGGCGCAAAAGGCGCGGTCGAGCAAGTGGGCTTGCTCCCAAAGCCGGAACAGGGCGTGCAGGCTGTCGGCGTGGGTGGGGTCGATGCCGATGACGGCCCGGTGGGCCTGGACGGCCTGTTCCCCGGACCCGGGGTCCTTCTCCAGCAGCTTGGCGAGCGCAGCGTGGGCCTCGAGAAAGCCCGGCTGCAGCTCGGTGGCGCGGCGGAAGGTGAGGATGGCCCGCGTCTCGTCGCCAATGACGGTGGCACAGAGCTCGCCCAGCTTGAAGAGCAGCCGCGCAGCACGTGGCGGTTTCGAGGCGAGCGCTTGGGCCTCCAGCAGCTGGAGGAAGCTCGCCACCTCGCCGTCGCGCTCGGACAGCTCGGCCAAGCGGTCGAGAGCCGCCCCATCTTCGGCGGAGAGCTCCAGGGCCGCGCGGTAAGACTCACTCGCCCGGAGGGTGTCGCCGAAGCCGGTGTCGACGATGCGGGCGAGCTGCAACAGGTAGCGGCCCCGGACCGCCGGTTCGCTATCCAGCTCCAGTAGCCGCTTGAGCGAATCCGAAGCCCCGGTCCAATTCTCCGAAGCGACGTACAGCGTCACCAGCCGCTCGAGCGCCTCGGGCAGCCCGGGGTGTCCGGCGAGGGCGGCCTGGAAATGGGCCACCGCCCGGGTGGGGTCGCCCAGCCTCTCCTGAAACAGCGTTCCAAGACGCAGGTGGAGAGAGGAGAGGACGTCGGGCTCCCCCCCGAGGCGCACCCTCGCCGTGAAGGCTTCGGCAGCATCCGCCCAGCGCCCCTGTTCCAGGGCCAGCTCCGCCTTGTCCAGCAGCGCGCCCGCATGCCCTGGGTCCGCGTCGAGCACCCGCTCCAGCGTGGCCATTGCCCGGGCGGGGTCGCCCGCCGTGGAACGCCACGTCACCGCGGCCCGATGGAACGAGGCGGCAGCGCCGAGGCGGTCGCCGGCCGCGAGTCGCGCCTCGCCCTGACGCTCGTGCAGACGGGCGACGTCCGGGGGGTTCCCCGCCTTGGTGAGAACGCGCTCGGCCTCGGCGAAGGCCTCACGATGGAGCGCATCTCGCTCCAAAGCCCGCTGGAAGCACCGCAGAGCGCGCCCCGGGTCGGCCAGCTTTTCCTGCGCCAGCCGTCCCGCCGCTGTCCAGGCATCGACTGCACCATGGAGGTCATGCGACGCCTCCGCCTCCGCCTCCCGGGCGGCCAGGGCCCCGGGCCAGTCGCCGAGACGCTCGGTCACCCGCCGCAACCCCTGCAGTGCTGGCACAAAGCCCGGGTGCAGCAACAACGCTTCCCGGTAGGCGTCGCGTGCCGTCGCGAGTTCCGCGCCGCCCGCTTCCGCCGCCTCGGCCAGGCGCATCTTCAAGGAGAGCCGCTCCGTCTCCTCCTGCGCCTGCTGCAGGCGTCGGGCATAGAAGCCGAGGCGCGCTGTGGCGTTGCCCGTCAGCCGCAGGGCGCGGTCGAGAGCAAACGTCACCTGGAGGTCGTCTGGGTCAACCAGGAAGGCCGAGCCCAGCTCGCGGGCCCGCACGTCCAGGTCCGTCTCTTCGCGGTCGCGCGACGCCACCAGGCGCAGCGCGGACGCCAGCCCGGCGTCCGTTACCCGCTCGGCCAGCCGCGCTCTCACCTCGCCCCGGCGCCCCGGGTCTGTGGAGCGAACACGGTCCAGCACCAGCAGGGCGTGCAAGTTCCGGGGGTCAATGGCGAGGGCCTCTTCCGCTAGCTGAGCGGCGCGCGCCGGCTCGTCCAGACGGTCCAGGTACAGCCGGGTCAGCTTCAGGTACGCCGCCACGCGCGCTTCCGGGGCCTGGGCCGTCTGCGCCGTCCGTTCCACGGCGGCAAGCAGGGCCTGGTTGTCGCCTCGCGCCGACGCCAGGCGCTCCAGGGCGCGCAGGGCGCCGGCGTGGGCCGGAGACAGGCGCAGCACCTCCTCGTATGTCTCCGTCGCTGCGGCGATGTCTTGGAGTTGGTACTCGCGCAGCGCGGCGGCCTCGAACAGCACATTGGCGCGGTCGCGCGGGTCGGTCCGCAGGGCGGCCTCCCGAAGCAGGACCGCGACCAGCGACGCCCAGGCCCGGCGGCTTCGGTGCAAACGGCCCAGCGCTCCGAGCGCCTGCAGGTCCCGCGGCGTCCGTTCCAGCACCTGTGCGTAGGTGGCCAGCGCACCGTCGACATCGCTCAGGCGTCGTTCCTGAAGCTCGCCCACCTTGAGAAGGAGCTGGGCTGCGCGTTCGGGGGGCGCCACGGCCGCTTCGGTGCGGTGCAGCGACGCCAGGTCCGCCCACCGCCCGCTGTCGGCGTACAGGCGTCCGAGGGCGGTGAGGGCAGGCAAGTAGGCCGGGGAGACCACGAGCAGCTTCTCGTACGCAGCCACCGCCGCGGAGGCGTCGGAAAGGCGCTCGTCGAGGACCTCGGCCGCACGGTGCCTCAGCGCGACAATCTGCTTCAGGTCGCGCACCTGTGCCGCTTCGCGCTCCAGCAGGCCGACGAGGTCTCGCCAGCGGCCCAGCTTCTCGGCAAGACGCTGCGCTTGCCTCAGCGAAGGAAGGTGCTCGGGCGACAAGTCCAAGGCCCGGTGCAGACACTCGAGTGCTCGCTCCGCGTCCCCGATGCGCGTCTCATACAGCGTCGCCAGCGTGCCGAGTCGAGCCACGGCATCCGCCGGAGCTGCAGCCTGCAGCACGTCCTGTTCCAGCATCGCCGCCAGGTCCACCCAGCGGCCGAGCCTTTCAAAGAGGCGCTCCAGGGCCTGTTGGGCGGGCAGGTAGCCCGGTGAAAGCAACAGGGCCTGCTGGTAGCGGTTGATGGCCGCCTCCGGGTCCCGGAGACGCGTCTCGCAGATTTCTCCGGCACGGTAGTGGATGGTGGCTTTGCCAGCCGTCTCCGAGGTGACGGCGAGCTCCGCGTCGTACACCTCCAGCAGGCCGGGCCAGTCCCGGCGGCGGGCGTGCAGCCGCCCCAGGCCGGCCAGGGCTGAGGCGTTCCCGGGGACGCGCGACAGGATGGCGCGGTAGCTCTGGATGGCCTGCTCGTCCCGATGCAGCGACTCCTCGTACAGGGACGCGAGCCGCAGGTAGAGGGCCACCGCCTCGGCTTCGTCGTGGACAGTGGCCGCCCAAGCGCCGAGGACTTCGGCCAGCTCCTCGGACCGCCGCTGCTCCCCGAGGAGGGCGGCCATGGCCGACAGCACCAGGGGGTCCCTGGGCTGCAGCCGGCGGCCTGCCTGGAGGGCGGCCAGGGCGTCCTCGGGGCGGCCAAGCCTCTCGTAGACGCGCGCCAGCTCCAGAAAGGCGACACTGCCCTGCGGGCCGACGTTTTCCGCCTCGGCAGCCAGCACGCGCAACAGCTCGTCGTCGCGCTGGTCGCGCGTAGCCACCCGGGCCAGAGCAGCGAGGAGCACCGGGTCGTTGCGGTCCAGGGTGAAAGCCGCGCGGTAGGCCTCCGCCGCTCCCCGCTCGTCTCGCAGCCGCTCCTCCAGCAGCAGGCCGGCCGACAGCAATGCCTCGGCAGCCACCCGTGGGTCATCCACCGCCCGGGCCAGCAGTTGGAGGGTGTCCGCCAGGGCTCGCGCGTCCCCCCGGGCCGCCCAGATGGAGGACAGCTGCGAGAGCAGCCCCACGTCTGCCGGCTGCGCGGCGACGACCAAGCGGAATGCGGCGGCCGCCTCCTCGTGCCGCTCCAGTCGCTCGTCGAGCACCAACGCCCGTTCGAACAGCAGCCCCGCCCGGGACTTTCCGGCCAGCGTGGCCTCCAGCTCGGCGTCGAGGAGCTGGAGCACCAGCTGCCAGTTGCCCACTTCCGAGAAAATGCGCCGCGCGGCGCGGAGGTTTTCCACGAAGCGTGGGGCGAGCCGAAAGGCCGTCTGGAAGGCGGCCGCCGCGTTGCGGGGGTTGTGCAGCGGGTCTTCCCAGAGGAGGCCCATCTCGTGAAACAGCAGCGCCGCTTCCGGCCCGTCCCCCAGGGCCCGGGCCTCCCTCTCGAGCGAGGCAATGCGGGCGCGGGCGTCGTCGAGTGCGTTCCCCGCCCCACCCGGGGTCTCATCAGGGCCGCGAGGCTGCACGTCTTCGCTCATGATGCTTTGGCCCCAAGGCCAGTCACTCAGGCTGTGGCGGCGCGCACGGCCGCGGCCAGTTCCCCGGAGTCGATGAGAGCACTCACCCTGGCCACGTCTCGATGGACCTCGCGGTCCTGGTCCAGCGTCGCCACGTGGTGGCGCACCAGCTGGTGTGCCGCATGGACGCCTTTCCCCGGGCGAAGCGGGGCCCGAAGGTCAAGTGCTTGCGCCGCGACGAGAATTTCAATGGCCAAGCAGCTCCGCGTGAACTCGGCCACCTGGGCGGCCTTGAGCGCTGCGGTCATCCCCATGCTCACGTGGTCCTCGCGCCCGGCCGATGAGGGGATGGAGTCGACCGACGCCGGGTGGCAGAGGATGCGCGACTCGGCGACCAGCGCCGCCGAGGTGACTTGGGCAATCATGAAACCGGAGTTCAGCCCCGAGTCGCGGGCCAGGAAAGGGGGGAGCCCGCTCAGCGATGGGTTCACCAACTGCTCCACCCGCCGCTCGCTGACGGCTGACAGCTGGGTCAGGGCCATCGCCAGGACGTCCAGGGCGAGCGAGACGGGCTGCCCGTGGAAGTTGCCACCGCTGATGACGAGCTGCTCCTCGGGAAAGACGAGGGGGTTGTCGGTGGCACTGTTCACCTCCACCGAGAGAATCCCACGGCAGAATCTCAATCCCTCGCGTGCCGCCCCGTGCACCTGCGGCATGCAGCGCAGCGAGTAGGGGTCCTGCACCTTCGCGCAATCCCGATGGCTCTCAACAATCTCGCTGCCGACGAGCAGGGCGCGCAGATGGGTGGCACATGCCTCCTGGCCGGGGTGCGGTCGAACGTGGTGAATGGGCGCCAGGAATGGACGGTGGCTTCCCAGCAGTCCCTCCAATGTCATTGCTCCCGCCAGGTCCGAAATCTCGCTCAGCGCCTCGGCCCGCAGTAGCGCCAGGCTGCCCACCGCGCTCATCGCCTGGGTCCCGTTGACCAGTGCCAGGCCTTCCTTGGCCTCGAGCACCACAGGCTCCAGTCCAGCCCGCTTCAGGGCCTCGCCTCCCGGCAGTCGCTCCCCCCGGTAGAAAGCCTCTCCCTCGCCGATAAGGACGAGAGCCAGGTGGGCCAGGGGAGCGAGGTCCCCCGAGGCGCCGACGCTGCCACGCGCGGGGACCACCGGAACGACGTCGCGCCTCAGCATCCCCAGCGCCAGGTCGAGAGTGCGCGGGCGGATTCCCGAGTAGCCTTTGGCCAGCACGTTGCACCGCAGCAGCAAGAGGGCGCGGGCCTCGGGCAAGGACAGGGGCTCGCCGACTCCAGCCGAATGCGACAGCAGGAGGTTGCGCTGTAGCGTGCGAAGGTCCTTCTTCTCGATGCGGACCTCGGCCAGCGTGCCGAAGCCGGTGTTGATGCCGTAGACGGGTTCGTCACCCTCCGCCAGCCGGTCGACCAGGGCACGCGCTCGCTCGACGCGGCGGCGCGCTTCGGGGGACAGCTCGACCTCCGCCCTGCCGTGGCCGACCTCGGCGATGGCCTCTAGGCTCAGAGAGTCACCGTCCAGCAAGATCTTGCGTGTTGTCGCCATCTGCGTCAGAAGCCGGCCGTCCGGAGGGAGGGTCGGGCACCGTAGCGCACCAGTCGGCTCCCGTCTAAACGAGACCGTCGCTCGGTGCACGAGCTATCTCATGGGCTGCCTGGTCCAGAAATACGGCGGAACCTCAGTGGGGGATGTCGAGCGCATTCGCAACGTCGCTCGGCGTGCGCTCAAGGCCCGCGCCGCCGGCCATGATGTGGTGCTGGTGGTCTCGGCTATGGCCGGGGAGACCAACCGCCTACTCGAACTGGCACGGGCCGTCACGTCGACGCCCAGCGAGCGCGAGCAGGATGTGGTGGTGGCCACTGGCGAGCAGGTCGCAGTGGGCTTGGTCGCGCTCGCCATTCAGGCGGAAGGCGGGGAGGCGACCAGCTTTCTTGCCCACCAGGTGAGGATTGTCACCGATGCCGTGCATGGCAAGGCCCGCATTCAGCACATCGACGCCGGGGCCCTGGCGCAGACGCTGCGCGCCGGACGGGTGGCGGTGGTTGCCGGGTTCCAGGGAACAGACAACGAGGGAAACATCACCACCCTTGGGCGGGGGGGGTCTGACACGACGGCCGTGGCTCTGGCCGCGGCCCTCGGCGCAGAAGCGTGCGAAATCTACACCGACGTCCTGGGCGTCTACACCGCCGATCCCAACATCTGCCCGTCGGCACGGAAGCTCTCGCGAATCTCCTACGAGGAGATGATGGAACTCGCGAGTCTTGGCGCCAAGGTCCTGCAGATTCGTTCGGTGGAGTTCGCCATGAAGTACCGTGTCCCGCTGTGGGTGAAGTCCTCCTTCAGCGAGGACCCGGGCACGTTGGTTTGCGCGGAGGATGCGGCCATGGAGCAAGTCGTCGTCAGTGGCATTGCCCACGACCGGAGCCAAGCACGCATCACGCTGCGCGACGTCCCCGACCACCCCGGTGTCGCCTCCCGCATCTTCGGAGTGCTCAGCGACCGTCACATCGAGGTGGACATCATCGTCCAGACGGCTGCCCGGGAGGGCCGGGCCGACCTGAGCTTCACCGTGAACAAGCCGGACCTCGTCGCGGCCCGCGAGGTCATGGCCAGCCTGGTGGGGGAGCTGGGGATTACTTCGGTTGAGAGCGATGGCCAAATCGCCAAGGTGTCCATCGTCGGCGTGGGCATGCGCAACCATGCCGGAGTCGCGGCGCGGATGTTCCGCGTGCTCGCCACGGAGGGCATCAACATCCAGATGATTTCGACATCGGAAATCAAGGTGAGCTGCGTGGTTCACGAGGAGTACACGGAGCTGGCCGTCCGGAGCCTCCACACCGAGTTTGGCCTGGATGCGGCGGCCAGCGAGGGGGTCCGCGCTTGAGGGTGGGGACCGACCGCCGCGCCGAGTGGCACTTTCCCCTCCGGGGTGGGTGTGCCCCTCCTGGCTTGCTGCCGACCTGCGCTGCCCCGTCCCTCAAGCGTGATAT
This sequence comes from uncultured delta proteobacterium, assembly GCA_963760425.1. Classification (GTDB taxonomy): domain Bacteria; phylum Myxococcota; class Myxococcia; order Myxococcales; family Myxococcaceae; genus JADGRA01. The sequence continues at coordinate 94,485 of CAVXCY010000007.1, forward strand.
GGCCCAGGGTCGTGCAAATCGGCTGCCCCCAGTGCCAGACGCACTACGCACTCGATGACCGGCTGGTGCCCCCGGGTGGCGCCCCGGTTCAGTGCACCCGGTGCGGCCACGTCTTCATCGCCTACCGCCCAGGGGATGGTCCCGGGCCCGACAGTCCTTCCCCGGGTGTGCCAGCAGCCGGCCCTGCTCCGCGCACTCAAGTCTTCGGGGGGACGCCCCAGGTGCACACCCCGCCAGCCGTGTCGCCCACGCCGGCCTTTGGAACCACCAACGCACCGCCTGGCCCCAATCCCGTCAACCAGACGCAAGTCTTCGGGGGCATAAGTCCGGGCACAGCCGCGCCGCCGCCTCCCCCGGAGGCCGGACGGAAACAAGTCTTCGGTGGGGCGGCGGTCCCGGGGGCAGCCGTGCCCGCCCCGCCGGGCGGCGCCCGCACCCAAGTCTTCGGGGGGACGCCGGCCCCTTCAGCGGCCGCGCCAGCCCACCCTGCAGCCGGTCGGTCGCAAGGCTTGGGGGGAGCCGCGGCTGCGAATCCCGCCGTCCCGGCGCCTCCCGGGGCTGGCCGGACGCAGGTGTTTGGGGGCGCTGCTGCTCCGCACTCTGCCGTCCCGGCGCCTCCCGAGACCGGCCGGACGCAAGTCTTCGGGGGGGCTGCCGCTCCCCACCCTTCTGTCCCAGCGCCTCCGGAGGGGGGCCGGACGCAGGTCCTCGGTGGCGCGGCTGCCGGCCAGCCGGGCGTACCTCCTCCGGCTGGAGCCGGCCGCACGCAGGTTTTCGGGGCGGCGCCGGCACCGGTGCCCCCCAGTCCTAAAGCCCCTGAACGGACGCAGGTCTTCGGTGCCACGCCACCCCTCTCACCGGGGAAGCCTGGGCCGCCCGCGCCTTCACCGCTGTCCCCAGCAGCCAAGTCCTCGCCCCAGGTTCCCGTTGCCGGGGGTTTTCGACCGCCGGCACCTCTCCAGGGGACGCCGTTCATGGGTGCAAGGCCAGGGGCAGCCGTTCCGATGGACCCTCAGCCGCCCATTGCCGGAGGGGAGGACGCCACCGTCATTCACGGGAGGACGGCGAGTCGGACTGAGGCCTTCACGATGCCCAACACCGCCCCGGATGCTCCAGCGCACAGTCCCGCCGGCGCGCACCCTGGCACCATGCAGTTTGGCGCCCCGGTGGTGCCGCCAGGCGCCCGAAGTGGTGGCCTCATGCTGCCGCCGGAGGAGCCGGACCGTGCGGCACCGCTGCTTCCTGGGTTCGAAAATTCGACTGTCACCCGGGCGGATTCGGCCGAACTGGCGATGCGCCGAAGCTACGAGCGTCGCAACCGAATCGCCCTGTGGCTGGTCCTTTTCGCGGCCATCGCCGCCGGTGGAGTGGCCTTTGTGCGCGTCTTCCTCCCCAACTGGCAAAGCGCGCCCGTCGCCGCGGTGGTGGAGGAGGAGGCTGCCTTCGCACAGCTGAGGAAGGACGACCCAACCTCTCGGGCACAGGCCGAGGGCCGCCTCAAGGCTCTGGTGTCCTCGCAGCCGCGCTATGTCGAGGCGCACGCTGCTCTCGCGCTGGCTCTGCTCCTGGACCTCGATGACCGCCGGGCGGCCATTCAACGCTACACGCATGAGGCAGACGCGCTCACCCTTCAGAAGGCCCGTCTGGAGGCTGAACGCCCCGGCCTGGACTGGCGTGTCCAGGCCAACCGGCTGGTAGACAAGATTGCTGCCCTGAAGGTGAAGACCGACCCCCTCGTCGAGGACGCGAAGGGGGTTCAGGCCCAGGCCAACGCTGCCTACGCCGCCCTGATGAAGCTGGACGCCGTCAAGCCTGCGGAGCAACTGGCCCGGACTCGAACCGAGGCTCTCTTCAACGCCATCGACGGCCGCGACCAGGCCATTGCGCTCGCCGAGCGGTACCGTCAGATGGGTGGGCAGGACGGCTGGGCCGACGTCGCCAATGCCGAATATGCACTCAACACTCGGGTGACGCCCGAAACCGCCGCCCAGGCGCTCGATGAGATGCGCGCGCTGCAAAAGCGCGACACTACCTTCCTGCGCGCGTATGTGCTGGGCGGGCGGCTCGCCCTTCAGACCAAGCGCCTGGACCTGGCGGCCGCGCAGTTCGACGCGACGCTCGCCCTGAACCCGAACCATGTCCTGGCCCAGGCCCTCGCCGAGGATGCTCGGGCGGCTGAGCCACACTGACGACTGCTAGATGGAGCCACCCGGCGGCTGCGGTGCGAGCACCGGCAGCGCGGGACGCGAGACCGGCGGGACGTCCGCCGGCAGCAGCGAGGCAAATGCGACGAAGAGTTGCGCGGTCAGGACAGGCCGGCTAGTCCCGGTGGAACCCCGGAGGTAGTCGTTGAGGACCGAGCCGCTGCGCGGGTCGGTGTGCACTTGCGGATGGCCGAGATTCATCCGGTAGCGCATCACGCCGCGGCGGACCCGGTGAATAATGGCAACGGTGCCATCCTCCGACACGGACTCCACCAGTGCGACATGTGTCAGCCCATCGTCGAGCACGCCGTCACGGTTTTGGTCGTAGGTATCCCGAAAGAAGACCAAGTCTCCTGGAGCCGGGGCACCGGACGAATAAATCCGCCCGCGCGCCTGGGCATACCGGTACAGGCTTGTCACGCCGTTGTCCCCATGCTGCGCGGCGCCCCGAAGCGGCATGCCCACTGAGGCGTAGATGCCCTCGACCAGCCCGGAACAATCATCTGGAAAGTTCTGCCCGGGCCAGCTGACAGTGCGTTTGCCAAGCAGCCGTCGGGCGAGAGCCACGGTTTGCTGGCGGGCGTCGGGCGTGACGGCCCCTTCTGTCGCGAGAGCGGGGGATGGGGTAGGTGGCTCGCGCACCGGTGCGGTGGCACAACCCCATGCGCTGAGCAGCAGGAACACGGGGATGGGCAGGCGGCGCATTGGGACCGGGCCCATGGTCGAGCCAGCCGGGTCGCGGGTCAAAATCTCGAGCGCGTTGCCAGTGGTGGGGGAGGCGCCCCGGGCTTAGACTGGCCGCACGCTTCATGGCCGAAAAACCGCGCATCGTCGGAATCGACCTGGGCACCACGAATACCTGCGTGGCGTCGGTCCGCAACCGCATCCCCAAGGTGGTGCCCACCGACCGGGGGAACCTCATCCTGCCGTCGGTGGTGGCGCTCTCGGCCAAAGGCGACCTCCTGGTGGGCGACGTGGCCAAGGACCAGATGGTGGTCAACCCCACGAACACCATCTACGGCGCCAAGCGGCTCATCGGCCGGCAGTACAACTCCCGCATGGTCCAGGAGCTTAAGGGCTACTTCACCTACGAGATTGTGGAAGGGCCCAAGGGCGACGCCGCGGTCAACCTCGGCGGCACGACGTACCCCCTGCCGCAAGTCAGCAGCTTCGTCCTGGCCCATGCCAAGCGCATCGCCGAGCAGTTCCTCGGAGGGGCTGTGGAGCGAGGCGGTCATCTCGGTGCCGGCCTACTACAACGACAACCAGCGGCAGGCCGTGAAGGAGGCCGGGCTGCTGGCTGGCTTCGACGTCAAGCGCATCGTCAACGAGCCCACCGCGGCCGCGCTGGCCTACGGCTTCAACCGCGGCCTCGACCAGAAGATTCTCGTCTACGACCTGGGCGGTGGCACCTTCGACGTCTCGGTCCTGCAGGTGACCGGCAACGTCTTCGAGGTCCTGGCCACCGGCGGCGACACGTTCCTCGGCGGCGTCGACTTCGACAACCGCATCATCGACTACGTGCTCGACCGCCTTCCAGCGCGAGACCAAGGTCGACCTGCAGCCAAAGCCCCATCGCCATGCAGCGGATCAAGAACGCGGCCGAGGCGGCGAAGATCGACCTGACCCTCATCCCCAACGTGGTCATCGAGCTGCCCTACATCGAAGAGCGCAAGGGGAAGCCCGTGGACCTGCGGATCCCGCTCTCGCGCGAGCAGCTCAACGAGCTCACACGAGACCTGGTGGACCGGACCTTCGCCATCTGCGACCGCGTGCTCGAGGAGAAGGGAATCTGAGCGGTCGACCATCGATGAGGTCATCCTGGTCGGCGGCCAGAGCCGGATGCCGCTCGTGCAGCAGGAGATTCGGGCGCCACTTCGGCAAGCCGCCCGCAAGGGCGTCCACCCCGACGAGTGCGTGGCGCTCGGCGCCGCGCTGCTGGGTGACTCGCTGGGGACCATCGACGCGGTCACCCTGCTCGACGCGCTCTCGATGCCCATCGGCTTTGCGCTGCCGAATGGACGTTTTCGAAAAATCATCGACAAGAACTCCATCATTCCTCTGACCACCAGCTTTCGCTTACCGGGACCGAAGGAACACTCGCCCACCATCGAGCTGGACATCTTCCAGGGGGACAGTGAGTTCATCGTCGACAACGAGTACCTGGGGACGGTCAAGGTGCCAGCGTCGGCGGCAGGTCGGCGCATTGACTTTCGCCTCAACGAGGAGTGTTTGCTGGAGGTGGTGGTGGACCTGGATGCAGGTCCCCGCCACGTGGCCCTGGCCACGCGCGACACCCCGGATACCCTGAAGCGGGCCCTCGCCGAAGAACGCCAACGACGAATGACGGTCGCTGCGGCGACCGCCGACGAACCCCGGGCGGGGCTGATGTCGGGGCTACGACGGATGTTCGGGCGGAACTGAAGCCTTTCCCCTGACGGCATGCCTGACTTTCCGTCCCGCGAGTGGTGTGAGGAGGCCCTCCGGCTTCTGGAAGCGGACCCGGAGACCGTCCGTGCCGGGGTCGGCTGGACCGCGGACATCGGCGTGGTGGTCCAGGCCGAGCCAGGGAAGCTGGAGCGGCCGTTTGTCGTGTACCTCCAGCCGGTGGACGGAAAAATCGAGACCTGGAAGGTGCTGGTCGACCCGGACGACCTGGATGAGTTCGACCCGGCCTACCGCATTCAGGCCCCCTACAGCGTCTGGAAGGGCTTCTTGCTGGGGACGATTGACCCCATCGAAGCGGTGCTCAGGCGGCGTGTGCAAGTTGAAGGAGAGCTCCAGCCGCTGGTCGAGCGAATGCAGCACAAGGGGCTCGCCGAGCGCGTGCTCGAACGCATCGACACGCGCTTCGTCGACGAGGCCTAGCCTCCCCCGCCGACCCGGGTCGGCCTGAGGACGCCTGCGAGAGCTCGCGGAGAGGCTCCAGTGCGCGGAGGGCAGTCGGATGGGCTACAAGGGTATTCCGAGGACATGGCCCATGGGGATTCGAAAGAAGCTTCAGAAACAGGCTTTCGATTTGTCTCGTCGGACGATGGAGTTTCTCCAGGCTGACGAGAGGCGCGCGCAAGCGGTGGCCGGAGCGCTCGGGACGGTTCAGCGGGGGAAGCGCGCGCTCGACCGGAGTCAGGAGGAGGTGATGCGCGCCTTGCAGGTCGCATCCAAGAGCGACTTCAAGGCCCTTGGGAAAGCCCTCTCGGGACTCAAGCGCCGGGCACGCGAGCTGGACGACCGTCTCTCGGCGGTCATACCGAAACGGGATTGACACGGGGAGATGGGTTTGGCACTCATGCCGCCCCTGCACCTACGCAGCGGGGGCGCATAGCTCAGCGGTAGAGCACTGCCTTCACACGGCAGGGGTCGGAGGTTCGAAACCTCCTGCGCCCAAGAACTTACGAAGTCTACTTCGGTCTTCCGGGGGCAAGATTGAGGGGCTCCCGACCTCGGTTTCACGGTCCGACGCCCCGTGTCGGTAGCGCCTGCTACCTCTGAGAGGCTCCCGAGAGGGGCTTCTCTAAGGTGGTTTTCAATGCCCACAGCCAACAGCGCCGCAACTTTGCTTGCGGCTTTGCAGCTTGTCGAGCACCTGGAACGGCGCGAAGAGCGCTTCAAGAGCGAATCGGATGGCTTCTACTCTGAGGCGCATCTCCGGGCAGTACAGGAGGCCCGCCTCGCCCTTAAGGCCTACGCTACGGGCAAACCGTAGCTTCACACGGCAGGGGTTCCAGGTTCGAAACCTGGTGCGCCCATACTCGGGCGTGCAGCTGGTTAGTGCGCCGAACTCCTCAAGTCCTGGGACGGAGGCCCGAGCGCAAGTCGGCTGGGAGTTGCAGGCTAGTGTGCAGCTGGAGTTGGCAGAGTTCTTCCTCCATCTCCGCAACTCGGCGCTCGAGGGTCGTGCTCCCGACCTGGGTGCGTATCCTGACCCAGTCCTCAAGCAGGGGTCTCAGGCCGAGGCGAAGAGCCGCGGTGAGCACGGCTAGGAGAACCGAAGCTGCAACCATGAATGCGCCGGCACTCATGAACAGGTCGGAGACGTCGCTGGTGGAAAGCCTCACAGTTCACCTCCGGAACGGCACATTCAACTGTACGCCAGTTGCGCCGGCTGATTGCGCCCTCGGATCAGCGAGGGTCTCCGGTGGGGACGGTCAGGGAGGCGAGGGGTGTCGCGGACGGGAAGCTCTTGCTTCTCGGTCAGCGCAGCACCAGCCTCCCGGGAATGGCGCATCTTCGGTCGCAGGTGACGCTGAGGACTGCTTTCACCGTCTGCTTCGCCGTCGCGGCGACTGCGGCGCTTGGCGTCTTCATCTATAGAACCCGTGCCGCGCTGACGCTCTGCGCGTGTGCTGCGATGGTGGCCATTGCTCTGAATCATCTGGTGCATCTCCTCCAGCGCCGCAGGTTTAGGCGCGGCTGGGCCATCGCCGTCGTCATGGGGGGCTCCCTGCTGCTCGTCGGCGGTGTTCTCGTGGTGATTATCCCCACAGCCCTGGGTCAGGGACGTGCGCTCGTCCAGCAGCTCCCGCGGCTGCTCGAGGGCATTCGACAGTCGCGCGTGTTCCAAGTGTTGGACGAGCACTTTGGCGTCGAACAGCTCGTGCGCAGTTCCGTCTCGAACGGGGGTGTCTTCGTTGAGCGCGGAGCAAGCCCAGTGCTGGGTGCCATCGGCGGGGTCGTCACCGCGGTGGCGGGCGCGTTGACCATGGCGGCACTGGTGGTCTTCATGCTCGTCTTTGGTCCCGGCCTGCTGGAAACCCTTCTCCACCAACTCGACGCAGATGTTCGCCGTCGGTGGGAACGCATTACGGCGCGCTCCTACACCTCCATTGGAGGGTATCTGGGTGGTCTGTTGCTCATCTGCAGCGTGAACGCGACGGTGACCACCATCTGCTTGGCCGTCCTTCAACTGCCGTTCTTCCTTCCGCTCGGCATCCTCAGCGGACTCTCAAGCCTCATCCCCTACGCAGGACCGCTCACCGTCGCGGTGGTGGTGACGGTGCTCACACTGCTGACGAGTGGCGTTGTCAAAGCAGGCATTCTCGTCGGTTACTTCATGCTGTATGGGCAATTCGAGGGCAACGTGCTCGGCCCATTCGTCTTTCGCCGAACCGTTCATCTCGACCCCCTCCTGACGCTGCTCTCGATTCTGTTCCTGGCGGAGTTGATGGGCATCGTCGGTGCCATCCTCGCGGTGCCGGCGGTGGCATTGGCGCAGATTGTCATCCGCGACCTTCTGGCGGACCGACGGGAGCGGAACGTGTCGCCGGCGGCCGCACCCGAGGCGACGGACTGACGACGTCATCCGTCGTCCAGAAGCAGCGCCTCGAGCAGCTCGCGGCAGTCCGCAAAGACTTCCGGTCGGTCTCGCTCCTCGGAAAGGGTTGCAATCTGCCGCGCCGCGTCCAAGAGCCGCGAGGTCCGCCACCAGGTCGCCGGAAGAAAACCCCCAGCACCGCGGTACCCGTTGGCGAAGGATGCGCAGAAGGCTTCGCCGTAGCGCCGTGCGTAGCGGAACAGGCTCCCCACGTCCCACAGCGGCCAGCCGGCGAAGGCGTCCTCCCAGTCGAGCAATGCAGCGATGCGCCATGCGCCTGTGGCATCCTGTGCTACGAGGACGTTCCTTCCGCCGAGGTCGCCATGCACGAGGCGGCCACTAGGGCCAAGCTGCTCGAATGCACTCCTTTCGCGGGACAGCTGATGCCAAAGCCCGTCCGCCAATCCGGTGCCCAGCCGTGCGCGGGCCTTGCCACGGTGCAGTCGCTCCTCGGCCCTCGCGAGTAGCACGTCCACGCGGGACTCCCGACCGCCAGCAGGTACATCCGGTTCCAGCGCGGGCGGGAAAGGAATGCTGGAGACCTCCGCGAGAAGCTTCCCCAAAGGCTCGGCGAGGAGAAGAACAGTGGACGGGTGAGAGAGCCGACGGAATGCGTTCAGCGTCATCCCTTCCGTCCACCGAAACAGCAGGCTTGGGTAGGGAATGCTGCGGCTGCCGTCGTCCTCCAACAGCAACTCGGGCACCGGCAGCAGCTTGCCAACGCGTCGGAGGAGCTCCCGCTCTCTCTCCCAGCTCGCGCGCCCGGCAGCGAAAACACGCAGGAGCAGGGCGCTCCCATCGGCGAGGGTTATTCGGAGGATGGTGTTGGTCAGTCCTCCCTCCACCGGCTCGACGGCGCGGACAAGGTGGGGACTATAGAGGGGAGCGAGAAGGGAGCTGACTTGCTCTTGCATCACGTCGACTCGCGGGAACCGTCGCACGGCCGGTCCCGGGACCGCTGAGGCCAGCTTCAAGGGAGCGTCTCGACCCTGAGCCGCCCATGCGCATCGCGGAGGACCTTCGCGAGGAGGCTGGTGCAGGCGTAGATTGCCGAGAGACTTGGGGTCGGCACGCCTGTAAGCGCACCGAGTTCGAGCACTGAGCCGACGAGGGCTTCCAGCTCCAGTGGTCGGCCGGTTTCGACGTCCTGTAGCATCGAGGTCTTGTGTGCGCCGACGGCCTCAGCACCGGCGAGGCGTCTCTCGAGCGAAACACCGAACCGGACGCCCAGCTTCTCTCCAATCGACTGGGCTTCTCGCATGGCGTGTTCCGCCAGAGCACGCGTCGCTGGGAACTGGCAGATGTCGACCAGCGTTGCGTGCGTCAGCGCGCTGATGGGATTGAAGGTGCAATTCCCCCACAGCTTCACCCAAATCTCCGACCGAAGGTCCTTGGACACACGCACCTTGAAGCCGGCCGTCCGGAGCAGCTGCGTCACGGACCGAAGCCGGTCGGTGTCCTCGCCGTCGAGTTCCCCAAGGGAGATTCGGTCTCCTTCGACGTGTCGGATGACACCGGGCGAAACGATGTCGGCAGCCGGATAGATGATGGAGCCCAGGACCTGCCCGACGTCAAGGTTGGCCGCGATGGTCCCCCCGGGGTCAACGCTCTGGAGAACGGCTCCTGCATGGGGACCCTGGTACCTGAAGAAGTACCACCAGGGGATGCCATTCTGAGCGGTGACGATGACCGTCTGCGCATCGCAGAGGGACTTAATGTCTGGCGCCACCGCACCGACTTGGTGGGCCTTCAGCGCGAGGATGACGAGGTCCTGCACGCCGGCCTCGCGTATTTTGTCCGTGGCGGTGAGTTGGGTGACGGTTTCAGTCCCAGCGCTGAGGAGTCTCAGGCCACGGGTTCGAATCGCTTCAAGGTGCGGCCCGCGTGCGATGACGGTGACGCTCTCGCCTTGCGCGGCGAGCCGGACTGCCAGCAAACCACCGATGGCCCCAGCGCCGACGACGCAGATTTTCATCGCTTGGCAGTCCTCAAGGCGCCAGACCGAGCTTGGCGGCAAGCCCGATGCGTTGCAGCTTGCCAGTCGCGCCCTTCGGAATCTCAGCGAGAATCACAATCTTCCGCGGCACCTTGAAATCGGCGAGCCGGCTTGCGGCAAAGTCCCGGAGCTCGCGCTCCGTGGCGGACCTGCCCTCCCGGAGGACGACGGCCGCTGCCACTTCCTCGCCCAACTTGTCGTGGGGCATCCCGAAGGTCACGACCTGAGCCACCGCCGCGTGGTCCATCAGCACCTCGTCGACCTCGAGCGGGGAGACTTTCTCGCCGCCCCGGTTGATGAGTTCCTTGAGCCTTCCGGTGAGGCGCAAGTACCCCTCCTCGTCCAGAAGGCCTTGGTCACCGGTCCGAAACCAGCCGTGGGTGAATGCCTTGGCGTTCGCGTCGGGGTTGGCCTCGTACCCGGGGGTGACGTTGGGCCCACGGATGGCGACTTCGCCAACGGCGCCGGGCGCCAGACAAAGGCCCTGCTCGTCGAGGATGGCGATTTCCGGGCCGGCAGCCACCCCGACCGAACCGGCCTTGCGCGGTCGGGGTGGCAGCGGATTGGACGCCATTTGGTGGGCGGCCTCGGTCATTCCGTAGCTTTCGATGACAGGGACCCCGAACACCCTTTCCAACTCCGCCATCACCTGCGGGGGTAGGGATGCGGATGACGACCGGATGAAGCGGAGCCTGGAACCAGACAGCGCCTCGGCATTGCGCTCAGCCCGCGCGAGGATGGCTTGGTGCATGGTGGGGACGGCCGTGTACCAGGTGGGCCGCACCTCGCTGAACCAGGCGAAGAACTTGAGCGCATTGAAGCCGGGCGTGCAGCACACCTGTGCCCGTGCCGCGATGGAAGAAAGCGTCGCGGCGATGAGGCCGTGGATGTGGAACAGCGGCATGATGTTCAGGCAGACGTCGTCTGCACTCAGAGACAGTGTCGAGCCAATGTGCGCAGCGCTGGCAAGGACGTTGCGCTGAAGCAGGGGCACAATCTTCGGCCGAGAAGTCGTCCCGGAGGTATGCAGGACGAGAGCCGTGTCCTCGGCACCCGCGGCGCCGGCGCGAGCTGGGGAGCCGCTCATGGAGTCGAGCGGGTTCAGGGAGAAGTAGCCAGCCCCCACGGCGCGCTCGGGCGTGAGCTCGAGGACGGGAATGGAAAGCCTGCGCGCCACGGCGCGGGACGGCGAGTCAGAGCCAGATTCAAGAACCAGTGCCTTTGCCTTGAGGTCCGATAGGTAGAATTCGAATTCTTCGGCGCGGTAGCTGGGATTCAACGGTGCCGTCGTGGCACTGGCGGCGATAGAGATGAAAGCCGCGGCCATTTCCGGACCATTTGGAAGCACAATCGCGACTCGGTCGTCCCGACCGATTCCGAGCGAATTCAACGCCCCCATGGTCTTGGCTGTGAGGGCTTGCAGCTTTCCGTAGGTAAGGGGAGGCGCTCGGTCCGGAGTGGTAATGGCATTGGCGCCCCCGGCTCCCTTGGCGAGCAGCTCGGCGATGGAATTCACCTGGGCCATGAATGTCTCCGGTTAAACGCGGGTGATGCCCATCGCATCTGGAATCAACTCGGCGCTCCTCGCTCGCTCTCGGGCCGGGCGGAGAACGAACAGGGCGAGGCCGGCCGCAGCGAAATTCAAGCCAGAAGCCACCACAAACACCATAGACCAGCCCGACCGCTCGCTGATGTAGCTGGATAGCGGCACCAGCAGGGCAGCAGCTCCCTTGGCGGTGTAGAGCATCCCGTAGATGGTGGTGCAGTACTTCCGGCCGTAGATGTCGGCGCATGTCGCCGGGAAGAGGCTGTAAATCTCTCCCCAGGCAAAGAAGACGAACCCGGAGAACACCACGAAGAGGATGGGGTCGCTCGCATAGTGGAGCAAAAGCAGGATGCCCAGCCCCTCGAGGATGAAAGCGCCGAACATGGTCCGCTCCCGACCGAGATGGTCGGAGACCCAGCCAAAAAATGGACGGGTGACCCCGTTCATTACCCGGTCGATGGAGAGCGCAAAAGTCAAAGCGGGTAGGGTGATTCCGACCAAGGTCACCGGCACCTTGGCGACCTTGAACTCCTTTGCAATGGGCGCGAGTTGCGCCACCGCCATGAGGCCGCCGATGGCCACCATCACGAACATGGCGTACATGGTCCAGAACATCCCTGTCTTCAACGCCTCCACCGGCAGGTACTCGCGCGCCGTCTGGTGGGTCCGGCGTGGGATGCTCGGCCTCGGCACGTCGCCGGGATGGGGCGCCCTCAGGAAGAGCGCGAAGAGGATGACCGAGACACCCTGGAGGAGGCCGAAGCGCAGAAAGGCCGCCTGGTAGCCGCTCGACTGGATGACCGCGGCGATGGGAATCACCGTGGCCGCAGACCCGGCGCCGAATCCGGCCGCAGTGAGCCCAGCGGCCAGTCCTCGGCGGTCCGTGAACCATTTGAGCGAATTACCGACGGCAGTGCCATAGACGGCGCCGGCCCCCGTGCCCCCGATGACGGCTGCGCCATACAGCATCGGCAGCGAATCGGCGTAGGCATTCATCACCCAGGCGGCTCCGACGAGAAAGCCGCCGCAGAGGACGACCAGTCGCGGGCCGAAGCGGTCAATGAGGTAGCCTTCCACCGGGACGAGCCAGGTCTCCGTAACGACGAAGAGGGTAAAGGCGACCTGAATGGCGGTTTTTCCCCAGTGGAACTTCTCGTCAATGGGGCCGACGAAAAGCGTCCAGCCGTACTGGAGGTTCGCGATCATCACCATGCAGAGAACGCCAAGCAGAAGCTGCAGCCATCGACCGCTTCGCGCCCTCGATGCACCAGTGGCCGTGTCGCCCAAGGAGACCTCCGCAGCGTGTCCGCGGCGAAAACCTTACACGGAATGCAGGCGCCGGTGAGCCTCGTCCATCTCCACGAGGGCGCCGTGCCCGGACCGCTGTTCCGCCGGATACGCTCCAGAGTGCTCGCTTTGGGCAGCGAGCGGATGCGGAGCACGTACCAGACCACGTTTTGGTTCGATTTGGGGCCACCCACCTCGGTGGTGGAGCAGGCCATCCTTGTCCTCAGGGGCTTCCTTCCAAGCGGGCGAGCTGAGGGCGTGGAGTGGTGGCTGTCGCGGATGAGGACCAATCGGGTGGGAGTGGATTTCCACCAGGATCGCGATGAGAAGCTCGCGCTCCGAGCCGGGGTGCTTCGGCACCCACTCCTCTCGTCGGTCCTCTTCCTCAACCAAGTTCGGGGCGGCGCGTTGGCCGTGACCGCGCAGTCGCCTAACCCCAAGAACCCTTGCTGTGCCCCGCTACCCCTCGACGCCGACCTCGCTGCTCCACGTTCCAACCGGCTCGTCTGGTTCAACGGTGGTCTGACACACGGCGTCCTCGACGCAGCGAATCAGGTTTCCGCTGGGGCCGTGCGCCGCAAGGGAGAGCTGCGTCTGGCCGTGGTCATGAATTGGTGGCGGAGGCGACCGACGGAGGTGCCGCGATTTCTTGAAGTGGGGGCCTACCTGGCCTTGCGGGTGCCTCCGGCCTCCCGGCGAACGAAGCGACGCGCGACTCCGGAAAACGGACCGAGACTCGAGCGCTAAGGTAACCTGCTGAGGCGGCGTGGCTCTGCGGAAGGAGACGCGTGCCAAGGTCCGCCCCACCGGAAGGGCCACACCAATGGCAACTCCAAAGATGCCCGCCCTGTTTATCGGCCACGGCAATCCGATGAATGCCCTTCGTTCCAATCCCTGGACGTTGGCGTGGGAATCCATTGGCCGAACCATTCCGAGGCCGAAGGCCATCCTCGCGGTGTCGGCGCATTGGTACGTAAGGGGGACACGGGTCACCGCCAACGAGCGTCCGAAGACCATCCACGACTTTGGCGGCTTTCCTCCCGAACTCTACGCAGTTCAGTATCCGGCTCCCGGCGACCCGGCTCTCGCCGAACGACTCCAGCAAGCGCTCCTGCCAACGCTGGTCCTGGCCGCCGAGGACTGGGGCCTCGACCACGGGACCTGGTCTGTTCTGGCGCGCATGTTTCCCAAGGCTGACGTGCCAGTCGTTCAGCTGAGCATCGACCGCACACAACCGCCGGGCTTTCACCTCGCGCTCGGTGCTCGACTTGATGCGCTTCGCAACGAGGGCGTTCTGGTCCTTGGCAGCGGCAACCTCGTCCACAACCTGGAAGCCTATGCATGGGGCGACCACTCTGCGGTCGCCTACGACTGGGCAGTCAGATTCGAGGAGCGCGTGAAAGCTCTCGTCTTGCTCCGTGACCACCAGCCGCTCGTTCACTACGCAAAGCTCGGTCCGGACGCGCTGTTGTCCGTGCCGTCGCCGGACCACTACTTACCGCTTCTCTACATCCTCGGAATGCAAGCAGAGGGAGAGGCGGTCCGTTTTCCTGTTTCCGGTGTCGACGGGGGCTCCATCTCGATGCTGGCGATTCAGGTTGGCTAAGTGCCGCACGCTGCGGCGGCGCCCCAGGCGCTGGCGGTGGAGCCTGGGCCACGCTGGCATCCTGGCCGAGCCGGGCGTGGTGGGAGGTGGCGCATCGCCAGCCGCTCCCACGGCCAAGGCCGGAGGCCACCCTCTCACCGAGTGCATTCCTCGCCAGGAAGGGGAATTGCGCCTTCAGGTAAGGGCGACCGGAGATGCTTGCCAAGCCGCTGAACTGGAGCCGCAACAGCGACGCTGGGTGCGAGGGACCGTTCCGGCCAGACCTTGGTAACGGACAATTCCTGAGGGCGTGCGGCACAGGCCCCCCGGGTCAACGGCAGGGGCGAAACCCGTGTACACAGACGCATGGCGGAAGACTCGAGCTCGGCAGCGGCCCTGGACAAGCTCGTCTTTCACCCGCTTCGTCTCCCGGCTGACGGTCCCCTGGCTGTCCAATTCAGTGAGGACGCCTTCGTCTGCTCGTTCGGAACGGCGGAGCGCTTCTGGACAGAAGCAGGCAGAGACGGCGGAAAATGGGTCGAGAAGCTAGGCGAGAAACTGCACGACGACCCGCGGAACGCGGCCAACGCCTGGCTCGGCGGAAGCATTGTCGGCCAAGTGGTGCTCGGCTTCTCCGACACGCAGCCCAACGCCGGTCACGTGAATCTCTACTACCTTGTGCCTAGCTGGCGGGGGCGCGGACTAGCGCAGCAACTGGATGCTTACGCAGTCACCGTGCTGAGAGACCAGGGGTACCGAGTTGCTACGCTGAACGTGAGCCCGACCAACGCACCCGCGCTGCGCTTCTACCACCGTGGCGGATGGCATGACGTAGGGCCGCGCCCGGATGCCCCGTACGTTCACACAATGGTACGTCTGCTCTAAGGACAACCCCTCGTCCCGGAGGGCAGGCTCGCGCCATGGGCCAGTTGTCAGGTCCATCTTGAAGACGTGGGCCCGGCGGAGGATGGTGTACAGCTACGCGTCGGCGACATTGACCGTGTCGCCATGCAGGCTCGCGCGGGTCGGCAGCGTCTGGGGCGTTTGCGTTTCATGAATTCTGACGTAAGCGAAACTGAGCTCCAGACAGCCGGCCAGCCAGAGTCGGGCTTTTCCGAAGGGAGAGGGGAGACGGAGGCAGACGTCTCAGCGCGTGTGCGGGCAGGGTTCGGACCCCGCGTCATCGTCTATGGCAACGCCGGCTCCGGCAAGAGCACCTATGCAGCCCACCTCGCACGGCAGGAGGGTCTCGTGCACTTGGACCTCGACACAATTGTCTGGGAGCCGGGCAAGGTGGCCGTGCCCCGCGCGACGGGCGCCGTGCATAAAGACTTACAGCGCTTTCTGGACACGCAGACGCGCTGGGTCATCGAGGGGTGTTACAGCGAATGGGTTGAGGTCGCGAGCACGTGGTGTACAGAGCTTGTGTTCTTGAACCCTGGGGAGGCGGTGTGCGTGGCGCATTGCCGGGCACGACCCTGGGAGCCGCACAAGTACACGAGCCTGAACGAGCAGAACAAGATGCTCGCGTTTCTCCTCGAGTGGGTACGCGCCTACTACACGCGTGAAGATAGCTGCTCCCTGCAGCGCCACCGCCGGCTCTTCGACGAATTCAGGGGAGCCAAGCGACAGTGCACCGCACCGGTGGCTTTGGGCACCTCGGAAGCGACTCCCTCCAAGTAGGTTCGAAAACGCACACGGGCCGCTCGCTGACTACATCGAGGTCCTGGGCCGTTTGAGTTTTGCTTCTCTCCGATGGGCAGCGAGTACGGCACGGGCAAGTGGGCCAATGCGGCTTCCGAGTCAGCTCGGGGGCGATGGGCGGCCAGTTGGCCAGCGCTGCTCGGCGTGCTCTTTGCCACGGCCGCATGTACCGGCTACCTCGGCCCGAGCACAGCCGGTGGGGCAGAGGACCCGGACGGTGGCGCGCCTCGAGTCGACAGCGGCACGCCCCCAGACGGTGGCCCAAGTGACGCGGGGGGCGGAAACGCTGATGCGGGCAGCGGCGATGCAGGGCGAGGTTACGAGGCCTTTCCTCCGACTTCCATCTTCTACGAGGACATCTCCACCGTCCCGCTCGACCCCAACTCGCAGGCCATCGTCAACCAGCTGGCGGATGCAGGGTGGGGGTCCCGCCAAATGCAAATCGACTTCAGCCTCACCATTCTCCATGCGGACGGCTCCGTGCAGCCGCGTGCCTTCACGCCGGCCAGTGGCTACTACACGCCCGATTGCGATATGACGCTGGTGCCCATTCCGCCAGGCGGCAACGCGGAGGGCTCCAGCGACTACGCCTGCGACACGTCGTACCAGACGGCAGGGCAGGGCGACTGCCACGTACTCATCTACCAGGGCTCGCGACTTTACGAGCTCTACAACACCAACATCTCTGGAGGCCAGGCGACGGGAAGCCCATTCACGACCCTGTGCGAGGTGGTCTGGGACCTGACGCAGGACTACTGGCAGCCTGGCACGCCTTTCAGTCGGGGCGACCAATGCACCAGTGCGGACGCGGCAGGGATGCCCATCGCGCCCCTTCTAGTGACTGGAGCCGAACTGCAAGCCGGGGTGGTCCCGCACGCCTTGCGTTTCATTCTGCCCAACGCCTCGATTGCCAAAGGCGTCTACGTGCATCCCGGCACCCATGCCGGCACTCCCTCGGGCTCGCAGCTGTACCCACCGTATACCGCCCGTTTTCGTCTCAGGGCGACCTTCGACCTGACCCTATTGCCGAATGCCGCGGCGCGGGCGGTGGCGGTGGCCTTACAGAAGTACGGAATGTTCCTGGATGACGGCGGAAACATCCCTCTGACCATGGATGCGAGCGCTGCAGCGCACATTGGTCCGAAGGACCTCGCGGCGCTGCAAGTGTCGGACTTCGAGATGGTCGCTGCGCCCAGTGGCCGGATTCCGCTGACCAATAACTGCTCCCGGACGCCGCTCACCCAATAGGCGGACGAGCTGGCCTCAATGGAGGCTCTCCACGCCGGTTGTCGTCTTGCAGCCTCGGTTGGCGGGAAGACGTGAGCGGACGAACAATTCATGCGCCAACGTCTTCTCGGGTCGGCCCCCGCGTGTCAGGGTTTGCGTATGGCGAGGACAGCATCGGGCGAACCGGGCAACCCACTGCGTGTCTGTGCGCTGGCCGAGGGAGCCAGCCAAGCGCTGCCAGAACGGCAGGCACACTGACGTGGCCGCTTCGCTGCTGGTCACGGCGGTGGATGCGGAATTGCCGAGGATGCTCGTGGGCGCATTTAAGCGCGTGACCTTCACCACGGCAGAACGGTTGGGCGCCGTTCTTGGCGTCAAGCCGGGGCCGATGGTGCTTCTCCTCGACGAGAGTCAGGCCGGCCTGGTCGCGGACCTTCGTCGAAACGACGTCCGTGCCGTCGTTCTCGCAGGAACGCAGCGCGTTCCAGTCGTATTTCGTCACCCCGTGGTCGCCGTCATTGAGCGGCCCTTGGTCGCGTCGCGAATCATCTCTGCGCTGCAACAGGCGCTCGCCGACGTCAGTCCGAGTCCGGACCGTTCCTAAGCGCCTCCGCAGCTGGTCTGCTCCGGGGGACGGCGTCTCAGTCTGTGAGCCCACTGCTGAACTCGGGAGCCCACCCGCTAGGGTCGGGCAGGTAGAGGTCCCTCCGAGTCAGGCGCCGCGCGCCCGCTGGCTGCCAATATCGGCTAACGTGGTTTCAGCGGAGGCGAGGCCCATGGCGGAGCATGCGGACAAGCGGAAGCATATTCGAGAAGTCGTCGTGCACGAGACGTGGGAACTCCTGGGGATTGCCGCCTTCCTGGCGGCATTCTTCGTGTCGTTGACGACGTACCGAAGGCTGCTGTTGGCGGAGTACCACATCGCCTACTACGAGTACGGGTTTGCCATCGTCGAGTCTCTTGTGCTCGCGAAGGTCATCCTGCTTGGGGAGGCCTTCCACCTGGGCGAGCGTTTCCACGAGGCGAGCCTGATTATCTCCACCCTCTGGAAGACACTCGTCTTCGGCATCCTGGTCATTCTCTTCTCGGTTCTCGAGAAATTCGTTGGTGCATGGGTGGAAGGGAAAAGCCTTGCGAGCGTTTTTTCGCAGCTTTCGGGCGACCACCTGTACGAAATCCTGGCGCGCCTCCAGGTCACGCTGGTTGCCCTCGTCCCAATGTTTGCGTTTCGGGAAATCGCACGAGTCATGGGGCCCGGTAAGCTCTACAGTCTCTTTTTCAGAAGGAGCAGCATGCCGAGCGAAGCGCCTCCCGCCGGCGTCGGCCCCTAGTCTGGCTCGCCCATGCGGGCAAGGCCAGTCTCGGACACTCGCGAAAGGGCGGTGCCGAATCAGTTGGGTGCACTCGCCCACGGCGGTGGGGCACTATGATGTAGCCCAAAGTCCCGGCCCGGAGGAGGCGCAGATGAATGGGACACAGCGCTTCGTGATGGGGCTGTTGGTTTGGGGGTTGGTGGCTGCCTGGGTGGGCAGTTGCGGCGGAGGGACGGCGGCAGACGCGATGGTCCGGGTCTCCGCGCCGGCCGCCGGCGTCATGCGCATCCAGCTGTCGCCGGTTGGCCAGACTCCTCCATCGGTGACCTCGTTCGCGGTCGACCCGTCCGCGCTGGCGACACCCGTCCCCGTCACGATGGAGGAGGACGGCGGCGTGGTGACCTATCGCACCACTGCCATGGGGGTACGCGTCTCGCATTCCCCATTCCGCGTCGATTTGCTGGATGGGGCGGGCGGCGTCGTGGCCGGAATCCCCGGCCCCGTTGCCTTCAGTCCCCGGCCGTCGGTGACCTGGACGCTGGGGCCGAGCACGCACGTCTATGGCCTCGGTGACAAGGTGAAGTCCTACGACCGGCGCGGGCAGCGCTACACGTTTTGGAACACCAACGCATACGGCTGGGTTCCCGAATCGAGTGACCCTCTCTACAAGAGTATCCCGTTCCTGCTCCTAATCGACGGTGGGCGTGCGCACGGCCTCTTCGTGGATAACCCGGCCAGGGCCTCAGTTGATGTCGGCGCCAGTGACGGTGGCATCCTGCTCTACGAAGCGGATCGCGCGCCCGTGTGGGACCTGTACTTTTTCGCCGGTCCCGACCCGAAGGATGTGCTCACCGCGTACACCGGAATTACCGGACGTATGCCGCTACCGCCGCGCTGGGCACTTGGCTACCACCAGAGCCGCTGGAGCTATATGTCGGAGGCGGAGGCGCGCGCTGTTGCCGGCCAGCTGCGCTCCGACCAAGTCCCCGCCGACGCAATCTGGCTCGATATCGACTTCCAGCAGGACTACGAGTCCTTTACCGTCAACTCGACCACCTTTGCGAATTTCGGAACGATGATCCCCGACCTGCTGGCGGAGAACATGCACACGGTCGTCATCACGGATCCCGGCATCAAGCAGCAGGCGGGTTACGCACCCTACGACAGCGGCGAGGCTGCCGACGTCTTCGTCAAAGCCGATGGTGGCTCCGAGTACGTCGGAGTCGTTTGGCCGGGCGCGTGCGTCTTCCCCGACTTCTCGCTGACACGTGTTCGCGCCTGGTGGGGTGGACTCTACCAGTCCTTCGTCGGACAGGGAGTCGCCGGATTCTGGAACGACGTGAACGAGCCGACCATCTTCCTCAATGCCATGCCGGACGACACTCCGCACCGGCTCGACGACGGCACAACCCTCGATGAGGTGACGGCGCACAACACCTACGGCCTGCTCAACGCCCGGGCCACCTACGAGGGCGTGAAAGCCCTTCGCCCTGCCGCCCGTCCATTCGTGCTGACCCGGGCCGCCTACGCTGGCGCGCAGCGCTGGGCAGCCAGTTGGACCGGCGACAACACCGCGACCCGCAGTCACTTGGCAGTGACCATTCCACAGCTCGTCAATCTGGGGGTGTCGGGCTATCCCTTCGTCGGCGCAGACGTCGGCGGCTTCAGCGGCTGCCCTGATCCAGACTTGCTCGCCGAGTGGACCGAGTTGGGCGCCTATCAGCCATTCTTCCGAAACCACTCCGAGAGGGGCACCTGCCGGCGTGAGCCGTGGGCGAACGGGACGGCGGAGGAGGGGCGCATCCGGGTCGCCATCGAGCGCCGATACCGTCTGTTGCCGTACCTCTACACCGTCTTTGAGGAGACGGCTCGTACGGGCCTCCCGGTCATGCGTGCGCTTTGGCTCGAGTATCCTGCCGACCCGAGCACCTACGCCAATGACCGGGCGTTCCTCCTGGGTCGCGATCTTCTCGTCTCGCCGAAGCTACTGGCGGGGACGATGCCATGGCAGGTGACGTTGCCCTCGGCCGACTGGTGGGACACGTCCACTGGTCTTCTCCTGCAGGGTGGTGGCGCGGTGATGGTGACTCCGGCCACGGACGAGAGCGTCCGGGTTTTCGCGCGCGCCGGCGCAATCATTCCCCAGCAACCCGTTACGCAGTCGGCCGACGTCGCGCCCTCCGGCCCATTGACGCTCGACGTCTGGCCCGGGGGCCAATGCTCCGGCTCGCTCTACCTCGACGCAGGCGACGGCTACGGATACCAGACCGGCGATCTCCGCCGAATCGCTTACACATGCGTGGCGAGCGCCAGCGGCATCTCTGTCTTGTCCTCCTCGACTGGTGCCTTCGCGACCTGGTGGAACTCGACGCAAGTGGTAGTGCACGGTGTGCCGCGGACCCCGGCCACGGTTGACTCCGGCGGGATAACACCGTCTTGGCAATACAATCCGGCGTCGTACTCCCTCACCGTCATGCTTCCAGGCGACGCTGCCGACTGGACAGTCACTGCGAGCTGGTAAGCGCTGGGGTTGCTCAACGCCACCAGTGCGCGTGCACGCGGCGATGGACGGACGCGGAACCGTCCGCGTTCTGCCCCGATTTTGGCGTCGTCAAATCCCCGAGGAGCACGGCACCGCCCTCCTGGCCTTCAACATCATGAGGAAGGAACCGTGCTGGACCCGGTGGCCTCGTTGTTGTAGTCGAGGGCCCTTCGTCGGAGAGCTGACCGAGAGCACTCGGTGCTGTTCAGCTCCCAACAAAAACCTAGTTCCATCTCTTGAAAGGGGTCACCGTGGACAAGTTCCGGACATTCGTTGGAGTGATGGCCTTGGCCATTGCTTCCGCGGCATTCGCCGAAGTCCCAGCGACACGCGTGCTGGGCCCCGGTGACAAAGCGCCAGACTTCACGCTGCTGAGCGACGACTGGAAGGAGGTCAAGCTCAGCGATTTCCGAGGTAAGAAGAACGTCGTCCTCGTTTTTTATGTCCTTGCGTTTACCGACACTTGAAGCAGCGAACTCAAAGCCTATCAGGCTGATGGGCCCAAGCTGAATGCGAGTGAGACGGTGGTTCTTGGCATTAGTGGTGACAGTCCCGCAGCGAACGCGGCCTTCGCAAAACAACTCGACGTTCACTTTCCCCTCTTGAGCGATACCGGTCTCAAGGTGCTCCGACAGTATGGTGTGCCCGTGCGTCTCAAACAGGTCGGTGGCACGAGTTACGAGTTGGCTCAACGTGCGACGTTCGTCGTCGACAAGCAGGGGGTCATTCAACACGTCGACCTGGGACAGGATGCCGTCGACCCTGCGAAGACGGTGGCAGCGTGCAGCTTGCTCGAGCACTCTAAGCCGCACCCCTAAGAGTTCAGGCCATTGGAACTGAAGCCTTCCGACGACTCGTGTCCGGATGGCGAATGGGCACCGTCGTCCCGGATTTGTCCACCGATGGACCGACCGCTGCCGTGTGGAAGAATCGGTCGGACGCCGGCGGACATAACCGCAGGACTCTCTGACTCCGCATCTGCGCGGGTGCGCTCGGGCTTGCACCCTCGGTGAGGGCAAAGCCAGTCAACAAGAGCAAAAATGCAAGCCCGAATACAACACTGTTTAACGGGATGCCCATCATCAAGTCTTGATTGGGCATCATCGCCGCTGTCGCCGGATCGACGAGAATCCCGCCTTACAGAGAGGCTGTTGCCGAGGCGATGAAGAAGCCTCCCAGCAGGACCCCGATGAGAACTCCTGCGATGCCTATCCCGAAGCGCGGTTTTTTCCGGAAGAACCAGATAAGATAAACAGCAACGAGCCCAAGCAATCCGCCAGTTGCCAACAGCCAAACCTCACGAAGCCTTGCATGAGCTGGTTGTGCGGGCCAGGTAGCGACGTTGCGGGGCGTGCGGCCAACGGCATGAGCCGCTCCGCTCCTCGCTGACGGCGCCATGGGCGCCTTGCGGGAGCCACGGTCGGGGGGGCATTCGGGTCGCTTACGCGCCCTGGGCGCGGCAGGCCCGCGTCCTACCCCCCCAGTGCGATGGTGAGCCCGACGAGGGCAGCACCGATTGCGACTGCTGCCGCTCCTGTGACGAGCGGCGACTGGACGGTGTACTTGCCCAGCCGGTACCCCAGCACAAAGAGCATTGCTACGGCCACGCCGTTGGACACGCGGAGTGCGTGCAGTGGCTCGAGGGGTAGCAGGAACGGTAGGACGATGGGAAGGGTGGAGAGAAAGACGAGCAGGAACACGCCCAGCGCGCCGAGGAGGTCGCGCCGGGTCACCCCCGCCCTCGGTGGTCGCGTCGCACCCGAGAGATGCAGACGCAAGTGTTCGAGTTCGGGCGCTCGGATGGAGGCTGCAATCATCGGAGGAAGGCGTTCCGCTATCATCCGGTGGGCGCGCTCGGTGTTCTGCTCGGCCCGCAGGGCTTGGAGCAAGGCCAGCGCGCGGTAGCGCTCCGTGAGAGTCGCGACGAGATACATCAATGCGTCGACGATGCCCCAGGCAGTGTTGCAGCCGATGGCGCCGATGACCATGGTGCGCACGTCGGCCTTGCCACTCTCGGCAACGCTGAGGGAGCCGGTGACGGAGAGCGCCATAATGAGGCCGAAAATGACCTCGGACAGCCGTTCCACCGGCTCGAGGATGTGCCGAGGCTCCGGACGCACAGACGTGGTGCCCATCTAGGTTCGCTCGTCGTGCTGGGAGACCAGCACAGGCTGATGCCTATGGTGAAGCATTGCAAACAGTTCCTCGGCTCTGCGAGCAGTGACCCCGGCGCGATTCGAACGCGCGACCTGCGGTTTAGGAAGGAACTGCCGCAAAGGCAATCGCCCGGGCCCACCTCGCCGACAGCGCCAGCCGGAGCCCCGAAAGCTGTCCCAACGCTGTCCCCTCGACGTAAGGGATGGGCCCGGGCGGCAAGCGTAACTCCAGTGCAGGGCCGGCGTAGCCGATGACCGGCTGGCCCGGCGAGCGCGCACTCCTCGAGGTCAGCGCCGAACGTGACCCCTGTGTGCTCGATGCACGCCCGAGAGGCGTAGAGCGACCGGCCGATGTCTCCGATCTTTCGCGTCATGACGCTAAGCACTTCTCGCGGAATAGCCCACGGCCAGATGCGCCTCGTCGCATTAGATCGAGCGCCGCGCTACCGACCAAGAGCTGCACTTCCATCTTCGGGTGCTCCACTCTTAGGGGCACCAGGCCCGCAACCGGAAAAGTGGCTATGGACTCGGTGGTCACGAGTCGGACGGTCGCTTCGGGACGTCGATCCGCGCCGCCGATCTCCCGCGTGAGGTCTTCGATGCCAGTGTCGAACGACTCGGCGACGCCGGCGACGAGCAGACCGAGCTCGTTCAGCGCGACCCCCTCCGGGGTCCGCGCGACGAGCTGGGCGCGGAGCGCCGCCTCCAGTGACTCAGAGGTCGGCCGGCTGTCCACTGCTCGACCTTCAGCAGGCGCGTCGCTGCGCCGAGCGATCCGGGCCGCTCCGTGCTAAGCCAACCGACCACATGCTTAAGCTGTTGCGTGCCGGCCTTTTACCTACGCTTTCCGGCGTCCTCTATTTTCTTTCCTGGATCGGCTTTGGCATCTGGCCCTTGACATTCGTTTGCTTTGTGCCGCTCGTGTGGGCGCTTCGCAAGGCTACGCTTAAACAGGCGGTGGCGCTCGGCGCGTGGATGGGGTTCGTCACCCATCTCGGCGGCTATACTTGGGTCATCCACTTGCTTACGGTGTTTGCGTTTCTGCCCATTCCCGTTGCAGTGACGGGATATCTCGTCCTCTGCGTGGCACAGGGATTTCTCTTTGCTGTTTTCGCCTTCCTGCTGCGCTACGCATGGCTCCGAAGTGGATGGCGATTGGCGCTACTGCTTCCGGTTGCCCTCGGTGCGACCGAATTCGCTTACCCGATGCTCTTTCAGAGTTACACCGGCGCGGCGCTGATGCCCCTGCGACGGCTCATCCAGACGGCTGATCTCGGGGGTCCGTTACTGCCGAGCATGTTGGTGGCACTCGTCAACGGAGCGATTGCGGATGTGCTCATCTCGCAGAGAGCGGCGCGGCGGAATTTCCCCGCGGTATCCGTTGCCTCAGCGGCGCTCGCGCTTGCTGTCGCATTTGGCTATGGCACGTGGCGCATTTCTAAAACTGAAAAGCTACAGGTGGCCGCGCCGCACGTGATGGTCGGGATCGCCCAACCCAACGTTGGGGAGGTGGAACTGCATCAAAATCCCCAGGCTTCGGTTCGCACGCTGCAGGAACAGACTGAGGCACTGTATACGCATGGCGCTGACTTGGTGATCTGGCCCGAGGGAGGCTTCAACACGCGCGCGGTGAGAACGGGCGATCCGACTATTGGCCGCGTGATTCAGGCCGGGGTGCCCGTTCCGTTAATTGCTGGAGTAATCCGGGTGCACGAGAAGGATGTCTGGAACAGCGCGGTTGTAATTTCAAAGGATGGAACCGTCGGTGATCACTACGACAAGATCAAATTGCTTGCGTTCGGCGAGTACATCCCGTTCGGAGACTGGTTTCCGATTGTCTATAGGTGGTCGCCGATGTCTTCTCGCTTTTCGCAGGGCGCCACCACCGCGCCGTTGCAGCTTCGGCCTTGGCGCTTCGCTACGTTTATTTGCTACGAGGACATCCTCCCCGGGCTGGTCCGCAAGACGATGGAGGATGATGGAGAGGGCCCTGCTCACGCAATGGTTAATCTGACCAATGATTCGTGGTACGGAGCGGGTCACGAGCAAGAGCAGCATCTGCAGCTGGCGGCGATGCGCAGCGCGGAACACCATCGCTGGTTGCTGCGGGCTACCTCCACGGGGGTGAGCGCCTTCATTGACGCCACGGGACAGGTGGTCAAGCGCATACCGGCGAACGTTCGAGACACTGCGTTGGAAGCCGTTCCGATGCTGGAAGGCGTCACCCTTTATGGCCGACTAGGCGATTGGCCGGGCTGGTTCTCCACCGTAGTACTGGTGGGGATCGCAGCGCGTAGGCTTTGGATGAGGCGGGAGAAGAAGTCGAAGGGCTAGGGCGTACGAAGACTTGGATGGAGTGACCCCGGCGCGATTCGGACGGGGACCTGCAGTGTAGGAAGGCCCGCCGGCCCCTTAAGTCGGCTCCATCAACCCTATGACGATTCCCTCGGGGGTCAGCGATCCATGCAAATCGACCCTGAGGAATGGGCACGGGCCCGACAACAGTCCTTGCTCCGAGCTCCGATGCGCGAGACCCTCTGGCTTAGAGTGAGCCCGCAGTCTTCCGGCCGACGGAAGGGAGCTACTGCGACAGCCGGCGAAGTGTCAGGCCGGCGCCGAGTAGAGCAAGCAACCCCCCGGTGAGAGCAACCAACGGTAGCGGACTTGCCGTCTTCGGAAGCTTGGGCTTCGGGGTGGGCGCGGCTGCCACCGCTCCCGGTTCCGGAGCTGGTGGTGCGGCCTCGGCAGCCCGGGGCGCCGGCGTCACGTGTGCGTCAACCGACCGGAGCGTCGAGACCTCCGGTGGGTACTTGGTCACGATGGTCGCGGTCAGCCGCTGGCCCGGGTGCAAGTCGCTGAAAGCAACTGGTTTCCCATCAATGATGATGATGACGTCTCGACCATCCGCGTCTTTACTGGCGTACTTGACCAGGTCGCCATTGGGGTGTTGCACGAGGATCGAGCCCATGGATGACTCAAGAACTTTCCCCTTCAACACCTTCGTTACGGTCACTGGTGTCACTTGCTTCACATCCGTGATGACGGCCGTGATGTGATCCCCGGCCTTGAGGTCGGCGAGGGTGACATTCTTTCCTCCCATCTGGAAGTTGAAGCCATCCGGGACGAAGTGCTCGCGGGTCACCCCGTCCGACTCCTTGACGATGAGGGTATTCCCCCCTGCGTAGACAACGACGCCACTCTTCACGGTGGTGGTGGTGGTCGTGGTCCCGCTCGTACTGGTGCCGGACGGTTGTCCCTGTGCCATCGCAGCGCCAGCCAGAAGCAGCGCTCCGGCCATTGCTGTCATGGTTTTGGTGTGTCTTGTCATTTCGAATTCCTCCTGTGGTTCGGCTTTGCTGTTACTACTGAGCTACAGCGCTCGCTGAGCGGTGTTTTTGGTTGAAGATAAACCGGCCCGCACGACATAGCGCTCGGGCGCCGTGCCAACTGTCGTTGGGACTGTCGCTCGCCGAGCGGCGGCTGAGCCTGCCGTCAGCTGGCTGGTCGACGTTTCCGTCGGCACGGGTATTTCTCCGCCAGTGAAAGCTCTGTCCTTCGACCATCGCCGTACTCAAGCGCAGTGGCCAACGAACGCTGGTCCGCCGTCCACTGACCGACCTCCGCGGCAAGCTGTATGCCACGTCTAGAGAGGAAGATTCCAGGCCCCTGGCGGAAAAGGCGCTCTGCCCGCCGTTACTGACCCGCAGGAATGCGGGTAACCCCGTGCGCCGGCTTGGCCAGGAGGAGTCATGCGAGCCTCCTGGCTGCCGCTGGCGCCAGCACATCCATAACTCAGCGGCTCATGCGGGAGGCGGACCCCAAGCTCACCGAAGCGGGCTAAACGCAGGTGGAGCTCTCGACACTGGCAGAGGGCGTCAACCGGTTGCGCTTCCGGATGGCTGGCACAAACAAACCCGGCACAAAGTGTGTGTCAGTCCAGACCGCAGGCCTCCACTTCGGCTGAGGCCGTTAAGCCGTTGGCAAACACTTCCGAGGCTTTAGGAGCAGTGATCCCGGCGCGATTCGAACGCGAGACCTGCCGTTTAGGAAACGGTCCAGAGCCTCAGAGCAGCGAGCTCCAAAATGTGTCAGCGGGGCTCTTCACTCTCAAACCGAAGAAGCGGATGTGTCACCGTGTGTCACAGATTTCTCGGAAACTCATCCGCTTCTTACCCTGCTCTTACCGGGCGGGCGCCTCCTCACGCTCGAGGAAGTCACGAATTACCTGGCCGTGGACAGGACGCTCGTGGACGAGCTCGTCTCCGAGAAGACACTCCGAGTCGTTCGCATTGGCGCCGAGATTCGCGTACGTGCGGAGGACCTCAAGGCGTTCATTGCAGGTGCCGAGGAGTGACGCGCAGCCTCTGTGCACACGGAAGGAAGCTGGCCCGATTCTTCGACGCGTAGAAAGAGACCGCCAGTAACTCCTTCCCAGCGCTTGACGCACGGGGCGCCGAACCAAGGAGTCAAGGCGCGCGTCGGCTGCCGGGCCGCCGAAGATGCGGAGCTGCTAGCCGCCCATCGGACGCTGGCGGCCGACGCCCAGTCGGTCGTCGCAGCGCACGTCGAGGAGTTGGTCAGGCTGGCCGCGACGGTCATCCGCTCCGGCTAGAAGCTCACCGTTACGGGTTGCCCGGTCTCGATGGAGAGCTTTGCGGCCGCGTCCGACGATGCCTGCCGCGCCTCAGTAGAGGGTCCTTCACATCGATGGTACGGTTTTGGGTGCTCCTAGCCGCGAGGTTGCGGAGTTGCTCCGCTTCTGTCGGGCCACCGTCTACAGACTGATCGAGCGGAAGGTATGTCCTCAGTACGGTTTCGGACCCCATCCGGGTGCGACGCGCCGACCCGAAAGCGCTGCTGCAGTGACAGCCTGACCGGTGTAAGTCGTTGCGCAGGATCAATTTGATGCACGACCTATTGCTGGTTCTCGCGCTCACAATCGTCGCGCTCTGGCTCTCGGAACTTATCGGGGGCTCCATTCTCAAAAGCCGTAAAGACCTGGGCGCTGGGTCGGGTGAAGATTTGGCAGCATCGTAGCTGCCACGCGGAGAGGAGACTCAAGGTAGTCTTCATCCTCGCTGACAACTTCGGCTACCGCGCCCTACGAACGGGTTTGCGGTTGCGAGGCAGAACTGTGCCGGAGAGGACATTCAAGTGTATGAAAATGCTGCTGTGCTGGCCGCTTGCGTGCTGGTCTACAGCGCCGTAGCAGGGAAAGTTGAGCGGTCCTGGCTCAGCGGTCCCATCGTGTTCACCGTGGCCGGGTTTATCCTGGGCCCGGCGGTGCTTGGCCTGTTGCATTTGAGCGTTTCCGCCGACGCGGTGCGGTTGCTGGCAGAGGCGACTCTGGCCATGGTGTTGTTTTGCGATGCCGCCAACACGGATCTGAGCGTCCTGAGACGCAGCCTGCGGCTCCCGAAACGGCTGCTGCTAATCGGTCTGCCGTTGACCATTGTTCTTGGTGCTTTGGTAGCGGCTCTGATTTTTCCGAAGCTCGGCGCGCTGGAATGGGCGCTCATGGCGACGATGCTGGCCCCGACCGATGCGGCGCTCGGCAAGCCGGTGGTTACCAACCCTGCCGTGCCTGGCGTCTTCCGGGAGGCGCTCAACCTCGAGAGCGGGCTCAACGACGGGATTTGTGTGCCGATCATCGTGATTCTGCTCGGTCTCGCCGTCGGGACCCAGCTCGAGCTCCGCCCGGTTTCCCATGCGGCCACCGTCGTGGCCGAGGAGATCGGCATCGGGCTGCTCGTCGGGCTCATGCTCACCGCTGTTGCTATGCTGATCTTGCGACGGGCCGCACGCCATGGCTGGATGGCCGCGGAATGGGCCGAGCTGCCCGCCGTGGCGTTGGCCGTTGGCTGCTTCACCACCGCACAGGCCCTTGGCGGGAGCGGGTTCATCGCCTGCTTCACGGGCGGGTTGCTCGTGGCCAGGACGAGACTGGTACGCAAGGATGAATTGCTGCACGGTGCGGAGGCCACGGGCGAGACCCTGGCGTTGATTACCTGGGGGCTGTTCGGCGCTGTAGCCATCGAGCCATTTCTGAACCGGCTGAGCTGGCCGGTGCTGCTCTATGCCCTGCTCAGCTTGACGGTGATCCGAATGCTTCCGGTGTACCTGTGCCTGGCGGGCGCAGGAGTTGGCACCCTCGGCAGACTGTTCATCGGCTGGTTTGGCCCGCGCGGACTTGCCAGCATCGTGTTCGGCATCATCGTCTTGCACGAGAAGCTCCCCGGCAACGACACGTTGATGGAAGTGGTGGTCTGCACCGTGCTGCTCAGCGTATTTGCCCACGGCGTCAGCGCTAACCCGCTAGTCACCGCGCTTCGGACTCGGCTGGCAGCTACCGCCGGGTGACTTCGTGGCATGGGACGGCCTCAAAGACGAAGCGCTGTCGTGGTGGTGCCGACGTTCGCGCCAAGCGCGATGCCAAGGCTACCGCGGAAGCTGATGACGCCCGCGTCGACCAGCGACACCGCGAGCGCCGTGATCGCGCTGCTCGACTGGACGATGGCCGTCGCGACCGCGCCGATGAGGAAGCCGCGCCAGCGGCTCTCGGTCACCCTGGGCAGCCACGACTTCAGCGCCGCACCGCCCACGGCCTGCACTTCGCGGCTGTAGCCCTGCAGGGCCTGCAGGAACAGTATGATGGCCGCGACCGCCGCGATGATCCCCTGAAGCGGTGTCATGCTCTGGGCCCCATGGCGAGTCAGCCTACGAGTCGCCCATTCCTCTCAGCTTCAGTGGCGTCAGGTCTCGTCGAAATCAAACCCGCCCTCGTATCAGATGTTTAGCAGAGTCAATGGGACCTTTTCCGAGGGAGAGCCAGCATGCCGGAGTCCGTGAGTAGTCAGCCCCGCTCGCGCGGCTGGCGTTCGGCACCCTCGTTCTTCAGGTGGCGTGGCGTCTTACGGAAAGGGCTTGCCCTGCCGGCTCTGCTCGGTATGAGTTGCGGTCATGGACGACGGTGAACGACCGGCGTTCGAGCCAGGAGGAGCGCCTCCCTCGGGGTCCGTCGCCTCTCGAGGCCGACCTCGAGGACAAGGCCCATGGAAGCGGACGTCGTTGCGAAAAAGCAAGCCAGGCGTTTCCGGAGACCTCGCATGCTGAGCCTGCTCGTCGTCGTCTTCCACCTCCTTGGGCTCATCAGCTCCGGCCACGCGGTCATGACAAACCGCACTGCCCAGGGGGCGATCGCCTGGGGGGTGAGCCTCAACACCTTCCCTTACCTCGCGGTTCCGCTCTACTGGGTGTTCGGGCGCGGCCAGTTCAAGGGCTACCGGGAGTCCTGGAAGAGTCACCAGAGGGAAATCGAGGCGCTCACCGCCCAAGTGCACCGGGCGCTCGAGCCCTTCGAGGTCACGGCGGTCGAGCGGTTGCCGAACTACCAGGCGCTGAAGAAGCTCGCCCACACGTCGCTCCTGCGAGGCAACGACGTCGAGCTCCTGGTGGACGGGAAGGCGACCTTCGACAGCATCCTCCCAGGTCTGGCGCGCGCCAGGCGATACGCGCTGGTGCAGTTCTACATCGTGCACGACGACGATCTGGGCCGACGCCTCAAGGCCGCGATGATCGACTGCGTGAAGAGAGGCGTCGACGTCTTCTTCCTCTACGACGAGATCGGGAGCGCCGGCCTTCCGCGTGCCTACCTCGACGAGCTCGGGGCGGCGGGGGTGAAGCACTCGAAGTTCAAATCCACCCAGGGACGCGCGCAACCGTTACCAGCTCAACTTCAGGAACCACAGGAAGAGCGTGGTCATCGACGGCCTGGAAACCTGGCTCGGCGGCCACAACGTGGGCAACGAGTACCTGGGCCTCGACCCCAAGATCGGACCCTGGCGCGACACCCATGTGCACGTCACCGGGCCGGCGGCACAGCTCGCGCAGCTCGTGTTCCTGGCCGACTGGTACTGGGCCACCCGCACCCTTCCCGAGTGGAGCTGGGAGCCGCGGGCGGCGCCGAGCGGCGGGGACGTCCAGGCGATGGTGGTCCCATTCTCGCCGGTGGACGACCTCGAGGCGTGCTCAGCTCTTCTTCGTCCAAGCCCTGAACGCGGCGAAGAAGCGCATCTGGATCGCCAACCCCGTACTTCATCCCGGATACGGCCGTCATGGCGGCGCTCCGTCTTGCGGCGCTGCGGGGAGTCGACGTCCGGGTGATCATCCCGGCCAAGTCGGACGATCGGGTGCTGGACCTGGCGACGCTCTGGTTCATGGAGCAGCTCGACGGCGTGGGAATCAAGTTCTACCGGCACGTGCCCGGGTTCATGCACCAGAAGGTCTTCCTGGTGGACGATGACCTCTCCACCGTCGGCAGCACCAACTTCGACAACCGGTCGTTCCGCCTGCAGTTCGAGGTGAACGCGCTCCTGCTGGACAAGCCTTTCGCGAGCCAGATGGAGAGCATGCTTCTCCACGACCTGGAGAAGTCCGAGCCCTACGACCCAGCCTCGCTCCGCCGGGCGTCGTTCCCGAAACGCCTCGCGGTCTCTGTGGCCCGGCTCACCGCGCCTCTTCTCTGAGCCCTGGCCAGCTTGCTGACGGACTCAGGAACCGTGATGGAATTTGGGGACGCCAGTAGCGGAACTATTGGTGGCTCCTACCTCTGGCCGGGCTCGCCGGAATCGGCATGGGCAGTGGCCTCGAGCGCCTCCATGACGAAGTGAAGCGGCGTCTTCCCTCCGTCGGCGCTATCGCGGACCGTGCCAACGCGCTCCGGCTGGTGACCGACGTCGTCATTGCCATCAGCGCATGTTCGGCCAGCTGCTCCTACGGACATCGCCTGCGGCGGGAACGAGCAGTCGCAAAGTCTGCATTCGGCGTCAGTGTCACCAAAACGCTTCTGTTCGGCCGGGGCCTGCGCTACACGCGTCGCCGGGCGAAAACAGTGGGGCGAGTCGGCGACCGGAACGACGACGGACTGTGCAGTACCCCACGGAATCCGGGTGTGCCTCTCGAATGACCGAGAGGCCAGCAAACAGCGAAAGGAAGGCAGCTATGCGGAAGATTGCAACGGCATCGATGCTGGTAGGGGCGCTGCTTATCGCGGGAAGGGCCCAGGCAGCTGACACGCTTGCCGATAGCCTGAAGAAGGCCTGCAACAAAGAGCTCACCACGTTCTGCAAGGGCGTGCCGGAGGGTGAGGGGCGCATCCTCGCCTGTCTCTACGCCTTTGAGGACAAGGTCTCGGACAAGTGCATCTATGCGCTTTACGACGCGTCCCTCCAACTCGAGCAGGCGGTCGCAGCCATTAAGTACGCGGCCTCCCAATGCAAGGACGACCTCCAGAAGTTCTGCGCCAACGTCAAGGTGGGCCAAGGTCGGGCGCTGGCCTGCCTCGACCAGAACGCCAAGAACGTTAGCCAGACCTGCAAGGACGCGCTGAAGCAGACCGGGCTGAAGAAGTAGACGTCCCCGCATCGGCACCGGACGATGACCGATGTTTGGTCACGCCCGGTGCCGGGCGACGCGGGCAATGGCCGTTTCAGTCATTAAGGAGAAGCACCGAGCAGTAGGACCCACCAATGGTCCTCCTCCTGACGTCCCCCAAATGCCATCACCACGTTCCCGATTCCGTCGGCGAGGACGAAGATGCCAAAGAGGATGACCAGCGACGCCAGCGACACTCCCGGCGAGGCGAACAGCACGACGCCGAAGAGCACGGCGATCGCGCCACGTAGCAAGAACATCCACCAGAAGCGGGAGAAAACGTCTGCAATCGTTGTCTGCATGCGCGATTCGAACGCGCGACCTGCGGCTTAGGAGGATACTGCCGCCGCGCAATCCCCCTGGCCTACTCCGCCGCTTGACCTCGAATGCTGTCCCAACGCTGTCCCCAAGCGTCGACACAAAGGGTGTGACCCGGGCAGTCAAACGAGACATGCGTGGCGGCGTCTGGCGCCGCGACGGGTCGATATCCGCGGTGGCACGCCGCACCGCCCGCCACGTGCCGCTCAGGCGGCCCCTTCCAGCGTCTTTCGCTCGCGTTCGAAAAGGGCCGTTAGGGCGTCCATCACGAGGCGGACGCGGACGATCTCGCGGTGGTCCGGCGGGATCACTAGGAAGGCCTCGCCCCGCGCGACCAGGGACCGCGTCAGCCGGACCAGCGAGGCATCACCGTGGGCCGCGAAGCAGGGCAGCGCCGAAAGGCCGAGGCCGGCCTTCACCGCGTTGAGCACGGAGGGAATGCTCTCGCCGGTGAGGACGACGTCCTCGGGGCGGCTGTGCTCGGCCAGCCAGACAGCGCCTGGCGACCGAGCGGCGGGGCCGGCGTAGCCGATCACCGGCTGGCCCGCGGGCGTGCACTTCTCGAGGTCAGCGCCGACCGTGACCCCCGTGCGCTCGACGTACGCCCGGGAGGCGTAGAGCGACCAGCCGATGTCTCCGATCTTTCGCGTAACGAGCGCCGGGCTCTTCTCGCGGAACAGCCGCACGGCCAGATCCGCCTCTCGTCGCATCAGATCGAGCGCCGCGCTACCAACCACGAGCTGCACGTGGATCTTTGGGTGCTCCTCTCGCAAGGGCACCAGGCCCGCCATCAGAAACGTGGCCATGGACTCGGTGGTCGCGAGTCGGACGGTCCCTTCGGGACGGCGATCCTCGCCGCCGATCCGCCGCGCGAGATCTTCGATGCCGGCGTCGAAGCCTTCGGCGACGCCGGCGACGAGCAAACCGGCTTCGTTCAGCACGACGCCCTCTGGGGTCCGCGCGACGAGCCGGGCGCCGAATGCCGCCTCCAGTGAGCTCAGACGTCGGCTGGCCGTCGACTGCTCTACCTTCAGCAGGCGCGCCGCCGCGCAGAGCGATCCGGCCCGCCGAAGCGCCAGGAGGAAGCGCAGATCATCCCAATTAAGGCTCACCTTTCGGGATGTTCCGCCTGGGGATCGATTCGCGCAAGGGGGCCATGCACAGAAGCCGTCTCCCCGGTCCGGGCCCGGGCTGCTTAGTTGGGCAGCGAGGCCAGAGAGGCCGAGATGAGCGAAACGAAACCGCGGACAGCGAGGAGAAAGACCATGACCACCGAACCACTGATTCTCGTCACTGGCGCCACCGGCAACACCGGCTCGGGCCTCGTCCCCACGCTGCTCGCCGCCGGCGCCCGCGTACGGGCGCTTGTCCACACCGCGAGCAAGGCGGAGGGCCTGCGCAAGCTGGGCGCGGAAGTCGTCGTCGCCGATCTGGGCGACCCGGCGGCGCTGGACGCCGCCGTGGCGGGCGTCGACCGGATCTATCTGTGCCTCTTCAACGGTCCCGAGCAGGCGAACCACGGCCGTAACCTGATCGCGGCTGCGCGCAGGGCGGGTCGGCCCCACATCGTCCATCACGCTGCGTCCGGCTCGGATCGCAGCCGCATCATCCGACACATCAATGAGGTCGAGAGCGCGCTGCGCGCCTCGGGCCTGCCGTGGACAATCCTGAGGCCCACGTTTTACCTGCAAAACACCATGATGGCGATCCCGACGGTTCAGTCCGACGGCGCAATCTACCTGCCGATGAAGCAGGGTCGCATGGCGATGACCGACGTCCGCGACATCGTCGACGTCGCGGCCCACGTCCTGCTGTCGCCCGAGGGGACCCGCGCGCACGAGGGGAAGACCTACACGCTCACCACGCCCGAAGCATTCAGCATCGCCGAGTTCGCCAACACGCTGGGCGCCGCGCTCGGCAAGCCGGTCAATTACGTAGACGTCCCCATCAGCGCCGCCCGCGACTCCATGGTGGGGATGGGCATGGATCCCTGGGTGGTCGACGGCTACATGGAGCTGTTCGAGGGCTTCGCCGACAACTGGGGTGACAAGACGTCAGCCGACATCCAGAAGCTCCTGGGCCGCCCTGCCCGCGGCCTCCGGGAGTTCGTGGCGGACACCAAGGATGCCTTCGGCGGGGCGGCGGCGGCGTAATCGAGAGGACGACCACAAACAGTTCCCGTTCGACACTCACTGACTGAAGGAGATCACCATGACAACTCCAATCGATGCGGTAGTGGCGATTCACAATGCTTTCCGACGAGACATGGCCATCATCGACGCGGCGGCGCTCGACGCCGCGCGTGGCAAGCCCGGACTCGAAGCGACGATCGAGCGCTTCCGATTCTTCAATGAGGTGCTCGCGTGGCACGCCCACGGGGAAGAGGTGGCCATCTTCACCGCCCTCGAGGACGTTGCGCCGTTGGTCGCCGAGGCTTACGAGAAGGACCACCGAGGCCTGGACGCCACATTCGACGCCCTGAACGACGCGGTCTCTGCACGCGACCCCCTGGAAACCGCTCGCGCCACCGCGGCGTTCAAGTTCCACCTCGACCTGCATCTGGCAAAGGAAGACGCTCACGTCTACCGCCTGATCCAAGAGCGCGTCTCCCTGCCCGACCAGGGCAAGGCGGTCGGCGTCATGGCTGGCGGCATTCCCCCGGATCGCAACCCGGAATTCATCACGTGGATGTTCCCGCTGCTCGGCGACCAAGACCGAGAGAACATGACCCGCGTCTGGCAGATGGTGATGCCGTCGGAAGTCTTCGCGGGAGCCATTCAGCTCGTCCACCAAGCCATCGGGGACGAATTCGCGGAGCTGGCGCGGCGCATCCCCGATTTGGCGTGCTGGAAGATGCCGCCGGCGTTGGTGTCAGCTACCCCAAGCGCCGCCGAGCCGATGCAAGCGCCGCCGACGTGAGAGTGACCCCGAGCAGATTCGAACTGCTGACCTGCGGTTTAGGAATTGGGCTGAGGC
This sequence comes from uncultured delta proteobacterium, assembly GCA_963760425.1. Classification (GTDB taxonomy): domain Bacteria; phylum Myxococcota; class Myxococcia; order Myxococcales; family Myxococcaceae; genus JADGRA01. The sequence goes on from CAVXCY010000007.1 coordinate 130,085, forward strand.
AGACGGACAGGCACTCTTCAGGTCTACGACAAGGAGCTGGCCAAGAACTGGGTCACCACGCCCGAGCGCGTTGCGTATGAGACTGATCTCTACCGGCTTGACCCAGGACAGCCTGCGCACGCCTTCGAAGACGCGCTCGCCAAGGCTGAAGGCGCGATGATTGGCGCGACTTGGGAGATAGAAAGGAGTCGGCTCTGTATCCCGACTGATGAACGCGTCGACGCGATTGTGTCCTTCGTCGCCCTCCAGTTTGTCCGTGGCCAGGACGTGCGAGACAACATTGAAGATGCAACGATGCAAGTCGCGCGGATGACCCTCGAAGTCCTGACATCGAAGCCGGAAATCTACGAACAGCTTCGTGGTTCAGACGATGATGAAGTCTCAGGAAACGGCTTTCAGAGTTTTGGCGGAAATGCAGCTCGGGTTCCATTGGGTGATGAACGAAGAAGAACTCGTCACAGGCAACCGACCGATTGTCCTCGTGACACCTCCAGGATGGCCGATGTTCTTCCCGCCAGGTCTCGCAACGGCTGAAGCGATCTACAGCCGCACTCCGTTCGTCCATCCAGCATCTAAGGCCCAGGGCCAAAGCCTAAGGTTCTAGTGACCCCCAAGCATGTTCGCGACGGACTGTGGCCCGTATGGACGGGCACCTCGGGAGAGCAATCGCTCCTCAGCTAACGCCGCCGAGACGGCCCGCAGAGTGAGCCCTTTTGCACGTAACTCCCTGGCCCTGGCTCGAGCCCGAAGCTCCGGCTCATTCGGCACCAGGGTACCGTTGGCGGCGAGGGCGCTGCCAAGCGGCACGGTGCCGACGCGCTGCCCTTTCGCTCGCCGCGGTCGCAGAGCCCGTACACCGTGGCGGTGCTCACGTGGAGCATCTGCGCCACCTCCGAGACGCGCAACAGCCCATGACGGTCGACCGCCTCGAGGCGGCACGGCGAGAGATTGGGGGACACGGGGGGGACACGCGGCTGCGTCCGGGAGCGTCCAACGGGTGCGCGGCCGTCCTCGGGCCACTCGCCAGCCTCAATGTTTGCGAAGGTTTGGACACCCGCGGACCCCACGGAAGAACCTGGCGTCTGTTCGGGACCAAGGGGTCGCGGGTTCGAATCGCTGTCTCCCCGACTCGTTGAAGGGGTCGGAGTCGCTGAGGAATCCTTCTCGGCAGCGCCGACCCTAGCTTTCCCAACCCGTTGGCGGGACACGCCCGGACCCGCGCTCAGCCATCAGCCGGCGGGCTGCGCCAAGCGTGAAGTCTCGAGACTGCTGCGTAGCTCGAATAGGCAAAGAGCGGCGCAGCGAGCACGTCGACCGTGTAATGGACGTGCTGCCACAGCACGCATGTGCCGACTGCGACCGTGCAGACCAGAAAGAAGCCTCGGGTCAACAGCCCCGGCGCCAGGAGCGAGAGGAGGAACATGGTGGAGGTGTGGCCGGAGAAGAAGAGGTCTTTGGTGAAGGGCTCGCCGGTTGCCATGACCTGCACCAGAGGATCGCGAAGAACAATCATCCCCGGCGGAGCCTCAAGCGGCGTCACCGACATGACGCCGATCCGGAGCAGCACCAGCACCACGTAGGACTGCAAGCCCAGCATCAGGCGCCGGGGGTACGGGAACAGGGCCACCACTGCGGTGAGGATGCCAGTATAAATCAGCGCGAACGTGACCCAGGTCGTGTCTCCTGGCGGGATGATCGCGAGCACCGCATCGGGCAGCACCACCCCGGGCCTCAGCTCAACCCACGCCAGAAACTGGGCCATCACGACCAGGATGCCCACGAACGCCGCCACGCTGAGCATCGCCTCGGCGCGGAAGCGTCGATCCGTCCACGCCTGGCTCCAGGCGCGGACGATCGGACTCGAGGGGATGTCGACCGTATCGGTCATGGGGGGGCAGAGATGACCAGTCTTACCGCCACCGGGCCGGCGATCCAGTTCTGATCGGCGGACGGGGAGGGGAGCCGGCGCAGCTGCGCTACGGGCCTGCGTCCTGGCCGCCGCCCAGGGGAATCGGGGGCTCCGGCAGCCCCTGGAGCGGTGGGAGCAGTGTTTCCCATGACAGTCACGCGCCAGCCGGTCCCGCTTGGCGACCACCAGAACGCCAGCGCCGCGCTGCGCGACTTCTTCGGGCGCTGCGAGGAGGGCAGGGCGGTGCGCAGCGGTCTACACGCAGGTGGACCTCTCGATGCTTGCAGAGGGCGTCAACCGCCTGCGCTTCGGGATGGCTGGCACAAACACGGCACAAACTGTGTGCCAATCTAGACCGCAGGTCTCGAATTCAACCGAGGCCGGTGAGGCATTCGCAAAAACTTCCGAGTCTTTAGGAGAAGTGACCCCGGCGCGATTCGAACGCTCGACCTGCGGTTTAGGAATGGGTCCAGAGCCTCAGAGCAACGAGCTCCAAAATGTGTCAACGCGAGTTTTCCCTCTCAAAAGAAAACGAGAAACTGGTGCCACCACCTTGAGTCAGGCGAGCGCGGATGGTTGTCCAGTCCTCCGTGGAGACCGCGCCGGAACGGACTTCGCGCGCCCGCTTCTCCAACTCGGCGATCCACGCGCCGGCGGCGCCGGCATCGGCGCCGTTCTTCAGGCGACCAAGCAGTTCGTGCGCTATTCGGGCGCGCTCCCGGACGCGTAGCGCGAGAGCGGTCGTCAGGAGGGAGGGCTTGGAAGGCATCCGTCGCGGCATACCGCGCGACACGAGAGTAGGGGGCGGCTCTGATCTCAAACCACCACGACCTGAAGGTGACCAAGCCCACGACTTTGTGGTCGGCGCCCCTTGACGACGATCTCCACGTCCTGTCCCAGAGCGTTAAGAAACCTAATCAACCTGCCCGTTGAGAAACCGGAGAGCTTGCCACGAAGGAGCGCCGATACCTTGGGCTGGTCAATGCCAAGTACCTTGGCGGCGGCCGCCTGGGTCAGTCCCTTGGCCTCGATTATTGCGGAGATTTTGGCGGTCAGCTCCGCTTTGGCCAAGGCCTCTTCAGGGGCATCGAGCCCTAAATCGGCGAAGACGTTTCCACTGCTGATTTCGTAGTTACTGCGCTTCATCTGATTTCTCCTTGCGCTCTGCCTCGATGCGCCGCTGGGCGTGAATCTCCACAGCCAGCTTCAACCTCGCCCTCACTTTGGCGATTTCGGCTGGGGAGGTCTTGGCTCCCTTCGTCGACTTCTTCTGGAAGGCGTGGAGAGCGTAGACGACGCCAGCCAGCTTTACCGTGTAGACCGCTCGGTAGGCGTTTCCGTCGAAGTCCTCCACGACCTCGACGACGCCCGCCCCGCCAAACCCTTTCAGAGGTTTCCCGTCGGGGTGCTTCTTGCCAGCCTGAGCCAGGTACAGGGCGTATCCCATGCTTCGTTGCACTTCGCTCGGAAACCTCTTGAGGTCCTCCCGGCTGCTCGAAACCCAAACGAGCGGCTTGATTGTGAGTGGGGTCGATTCCACCGATGGGACTATGCCAAAACGGGCATGAAACATCAACTTGGCGCCGGGGGATCCGAGGTACCTGGCGTCGCATAGCCGGGCTGGACTGGGTGGTCGCTCTCCGCAGCGCTCCGGCCACTCAATTGGCCGCGACAGCCTCAGCTAAGGTGCGCCAGCAAGGCCCAAGCGTTGAACCAACTCCGCTCAGCTGCTCAAGTGCTCGATGTGACGACCTCGGAGCTGAGATCAGGTGAAGGAACTGGTCCAATAGAATAGGGCACCACCCGGAGACCCCGGTGTCCTGTCATTAATGACTGGCAGGAATGACTGTCAGCCCTGAAAAAGCGGCATCGGTGCTGTCAGCCACCCGAGGTTCGCTTCGCGCGAGTTCCCGGCGCTCGAGCCTCTCGGAGGAGCAACATGGGCTGAACCATGAGTAGCGTCAGCGCGGCTAGCTGTGCGAGAGCGCATCGTCACGGATTTTGCACGACTGCAGTTCCAAGAGTCACAGAAGGAGCTGGTAGGCGTTGTCGACTCATTGTGAACGGCGGAGGATGCTGTGATGCCAGGTTCAGTAAGAATCCCAAACTCCTCGAGAGAACAGGGAGCGGGACTGTCAGGCCGCCTCCGCGCGGAGATGATTGATGCTCTCGTGCAGGTCGCCGAGTGCGGGCCTCCGAAGCTTATAGGAGCTGATTAATGGCATATGTCTACCGGAAGAACGACGCCGGCCGCTGGTACATAGGGTTCCGTGACGCTCGTGGCGACTGGCGGCAGAAGGCGACGACCGCCAAGACCAAGTCCGCCGCCGAGAGGCTCGCTCTGGACCTCGAAGCAAAGGCCGAGCGACAGAGAAGCGGGCTTGAGCCAATTCCTGTGCCAGATGGGGGAGGGGCCTGGGTCGAGCTCGTCGCTTGGTACGGCGAGAACTACGCCGCCACGCAACCGAACTACCGCCGCTGGCTCTCGACGTCGACCAAGCACCTGCGGGCTGCGCCGATGGCTGGCCTTTCGGTGTCGGAAGTCACGGCCGAGTTCCTCGCGTCGGTTCTTCAGAGCAAGCAGCGGGACGGGTACTCCCCCCAGACGGTGAACAACATCCGCGCGCTTGTCTCGGTGATTTTCACCAGGGCGAAGGAAGCCGGCCGGTGGCGTGGACCCAATCCGGCCAAGGAGGACGCGCAAGCGCAGGGTTCGAAGGCGTGCCTACGACTTCTTGCGACCGCACGAGGCGGCGCCCGTCCGGGAGACAGCGCAGGCCAACTATGGGCCCGTGGTCACGTGCGCCTTCGCGCTGGCGCTTTACGCAGGACTCCGGCGCGGGGAGGTCGCGGGCTTGAAGAAGTGCGACGTGGACCTCGTCGGAGGAACACTGACCGTGCGTCGGAGTCACGGCCAGGAGCGGACCAAGGGCAACGTCGACGTCGTCCTTCCAGTGCATCCAGAGCTCGCGAGACAACTACAAAGCGCCATGGACACAAGTGGCTCGGAATTCGTGTGCCCAGCGGACGTGAAATTGCGTTCACAGATGCCGGAGCACTTCGACCTCGAGGGCCGGCTTCGACGAACGATGGCCGATGCCGGTGTTGGCGTCACGGGCTTCGTCCACCACTGCCGCGCATGGCATTGCAAGTTCGCCTTGAAGGTTGCGGATGACAAGCCTCGGTCGTGCGAGCGACATGGTCTCGAGCACATGCTTGTCACCCGGGAAGTGAGGCCGCTTGGCCTCCATGACCTTCGCCAGAGCCACGCGAGCCTGCTTGCACATGCCGGGGTTTCAACGGCGGTGACCCAGAAACTGATGCGCCACTCAGACCCTGAGCTGACAGAGCGGGTCTACACGTTGGTGGATGTCGAGACGCTGCGGCGAGAGGTCGGCCGTCTCGACTTCAAGCCGCTTCTTACCCGGCTCTTACCGGACCGGTCAGAAACCGCACCGCAGGCTGGGAGTTCAACACGAGAGCGGAAGGAGAAGCCTCGCGAATCCGCCGACTTGGAGGAAGTGACCCCGGCGCGATTCGAACGCGCGACCTGCGGTTTAGGAAACCGCCGCTCTATCCAACTGAGCTACGGGGCCGGAACAGAAAAACGTTAACTAATACATCAGCTTAGATCCAGCCAATGGCACTGGAAATGAATCTTGGTGTTGGGTAAGATGGCGAAAATACCCACCACATACCCAAATGGAGCAGTTCTGAGTCATGGGGAATGCATCTTCAGCAGCAGGCAGCACCTGGGTAGGCAATTGGAAGGGTGGTCGAATCCAGCGACTCAAGGACGGCAGCAATCGGTTCGTGCTCAGGCGCATGATCGGGGGTCGCCGGTACAGCCTAACGCTGGACGCGCGTGACGAGGAAGAGGCTCTCGGAGCCCTGTACGGCTTCAAGAAGAACCCCCTGGGCTTCATCACCGCTCATAAGAGCGCCAAGACGGCCAAGAAGCGTGCTGGGATCAAACACGGACTCAGACTCGACAAGGCGCTGGTCACGGCTGTGGACGAGTGGCTGGAGCAGGAGGGTCGGTCCAAGAAGCACCGGAAGAACACCGTGAGTTACCTGACCTGGTGGGCAAACATCCCTGGCGTCCTGGACCGTGACGGCCATGGGCTCTCAACCGCCTTGGGGAAGATGCCTGGCCGGAAGCACCGAATCATCGCCTACAAGACCCTGGGGAAGTATCTGGTGGAAACAAATTTACTCAGGCCAGAGGAGAACCCGGCCAGGTTCCTAAAGGTCCCCAAGCCCAAGGGCGGCAAGAAAAAGGGGTACAGCAGGTCAACCCTGGAGCGCATCTATGCTCGCATCGAGCCCGACAAGACCGTGGACCACAAGGCCGCCCCCGAGTTGGCCCAGCTAGCCCGGGACGTGTTCCGGCTCCAGGTCAACCTTGGCATGCATTACACCGAGGTTGCTCGCCTTGCCCAGCGCCAGGGGACCGTCGAAGAGGTTGACCACCCCATTATCAAGGGAGTCGTGGCATTCCCCCACAAGGGCGGCTTTGAGCATCGGGTCTCTCTGGATGCTTACGGATGCGCGGCTGCCAGGAGGCTTTACGACGCTGGCAGGCTCCCCTCCGAGACCCGCTACCGCGAGTTACTGGCGCAGGCATCCAAGTGGCTGGGGATTAGGCCAGCGGTCGTCCCCGGGCGTCTGAGGCACTCCTTGGTCACCATTGGTCAGTTGGGCTCGCTGGTCTGGAAGGAAGGCCAGGGCGTCACCCTGGAGGACATCGCCCAGATCACCGGCCATCAGGGAACGGCGACCACCCGCAAGCACTACAACAGCCTGCCAGTGCCGCCTCTGCTGGTGCTGCCGCTCAAACTGCACCACGACGACGATCCGACGTAGTGGAAGCGGACCAGCCCTTGCTCGGAGCCCGACGCTTATCCAGCAGCAGTACTCAAGTGTTTAGACTTCGGGCGAAGCGAAGCGGCTGGAGGTTCTATGCAATCGGGCGTGTGCTCTGCGTTAGCCGCCTTTGTCGCCATCGCCGTGGGGGCATGTGTCGGCGTCAGTGGGAACGGGCAGGGGCATGGCGGGGTTGCTCAAGCGGATGCCTGCAATGTGAACGCGGAATGTCCGGGAGGAAGCTGTCGCTTCGGAAGCTGTTCGCCGCTGCCGCCCCCGTGCGCGTTCGACTCAGAGTGCCCGGGTGGTAGCTGCAGCTTCGGCACTTGCTCGCCGTTTCCCGCCCAAGCCCCGTTTCCACCTGCTCAGCCGTCATGCGCCTTCGATTCGCAATGTCCCGGAGGAAGCTGCAGCTTCGGCGCGTGCTCTCCGTTTCCCGCCAGCCCTCCATAGCCCTCTCGGCTGCCCAGGTCGCCTTGAGCGCATCGCGGACTTGCACGGCACCTACCTGGCCTGGTTTGAACGGGCGCGCAGGGTGGGAGATGCTGGCGGCTGCGACGCCTACTTGTCGCGTCGGTAGGCTGCAAACAGCGTGTTGCTGCGAGCACCCGCGCACAGCGGACAGGCCGTCAGATTTTCCAAGCTCACCCTCCATCGGCTCGCTGGTGCCGTTCTTAAGAGGAACCAAGCGACTAGGGCACCGCACTCTGGGCATCGAACGCTCACGGCGAGCCAGAGCAGAGGCAGTAATCCTCCGACTGTCACCAGAGTCCATCCAAGGGAGGCACCTGGGGCTGGAGCGAAGTACCGAAAATACAACGACGCGGTGCCGAACCCCAACATGCCAGCGTAGAACGCGGCGACTTTCCACGTCTGGCGGGTACGCTTCAACCAGCGCTGCGAATCGATCATCCTAAGCTCCAGCAAGTCGGCGTGCCCTGCGTAGCTCAAGAAGAAGTACGAGCCAGGGCAAGAACGCTTGCGTTGCTGCGAAACGTCGCGGACTTGCGCGGGACGTACTTGGCCTGGTTTGAACGGGCGCGCAGGGGAGAGCGCCCATGGTTCTGTACCGCCCAGTCGGACTTGAAGAGCTTCGCCTCATCTACGAGGCGGACATGCGTGCCTTCCCGCCCCGACTACCCGGGCAGCCAATCTTCTATCCGGTGACCAACGAGGTGTACGCCAGTCAAATCGCCAGGGACTGGAATACGGAAAGCGGGAGCTATGCTGGCTTCGTCACGCGCTTCTGCGTCGATGACACCTACGGTGGCGGATTCGAGCGGCACATGGTCGGGGGCCGGGAACACGAGGAACTTTGGGTGCCCGCTGCGGAAATCGTCGAGTTCAACGGCCACATTGTCGGGCAGGTTGAAACCATCGCCGCCTACTTCGGTGGGGCCTTCGATGGCACTGTGCCGACCGCCTTCGGCTTGAAGGACAAGACCGCTCGGGAGCAGTTCGTCGCCCTTGCCAGAACACTGCCGCACAGCGCCTTCGATTTCGCCTGTGAACTGGAGGCCAACCACCTCGCCGTATTCCTCGGATTCCTCTTCTGGGAGCAGGCTGACTTCGCTTCCGAGGGCATCGACTCAGCGGCGCGCGACAAGGTGCTCGATGCCGTGAGGAAGAGATGGTCCGAGGGAAGCCGGAGCTTCATCCCATGAGGGACGAACGTCTGACGGGAGAGTGCGCCGACCTACGTGCGTGTCCTCGGCTCCACCCTGACCTTCGTGCGGCTACGAAAGGGGTTCAGGAGCGGAAGCGCCCCAAGCGCTCCGCCTCGCGCGCGCTTCTCCACCTCAAACGCTCGTGCCCCGTCTCGCGTAGAGAGAAAGCGGTAGCTCAACTCGGCGTGAATGAATCGCCGGACGAATGCATCCATTGAGTGTGTGCCAGCGCCTATGAGACGGATGTCATCGGCGGTGAGCGTTGGCAAGACGAGTCGGTCAGCGACGTAGACGCAAAACTGGTCCCCGCTTCGTCTTCCCGAGGCATGGCTCGCGAGGCGCGTGTAGAGTCCGTGGGCGCTGGCGCCCGCGCTGCGACGCTTTTCGAGGTCGTCGGAGGTGCGCCCTCGCCCAGACATCCCGACGTAAATGAACTCTTCCCCACGCCAGATGGTGTAGACGCCAGCCGCTACGGTGGGCACCGCGCGATTCGGCCAGTCACGAAACCAGAACAGCGGTCCCTGGAGCAGGTCGCTCAGGTCGCTGGAGTGGACCGGCTCGGGGGGTGGCCTGGGCACTGCTGAAGCGTACAACGCCACCCACGCGGACAACGAGGTGGTGCCGGTCAACCACGGTGGCGTCTCGCGGGCCACCATCGCCGCCCAGCTCGGTCACTCAGAGGCCAGCAACCGCAAGTTCTACGCGGGCACCGAGTTACCGATCATGGTCACCGTCCCATACCGTCTGTTACACGCGGATGACCCGTTCTAGGCGCCTGTGCCACCACCACCTGCGCCGCCCATCGGGTCACTACGGTAGAGACCCTGGCCCTGGGTAGTTTGCCACCGCGAGGTCGGTTCGTACCCGTGTTCAGAAACAGATGAAATTCGTTCGACGGCGGGGGAGCCACAGCGGACCACATCGCGGCGACGTGACGGCCCCAGTGTTTGCTTTTGGTTGCGAGCGTCATCGAGGCGACATCGGTCGACAGATGTGTAGCTGGGACCGACGGCATCCCTCTTGAACAACCATAGGGGATGAAGACCACCTTCACGCTCATCCTCGTCGTCCTGTTCGCATTCGGCTGTTCGGGCGCGGTCGGTCCCGGCGCGGGCACAGGCACACAAGGCCCGGTAGGTCCCCAGGGTCCTGCTGGCCCGGCTGGTCCCCAAGGGCCGAGCGGTGCCGATGGCCTCAGCGGGGCGGTCGGCCCGCAAGGACCGGCTGGTGCTCAGGGTGTAGTGACACCCTGAAATCAAGCCACGGATGGGACTTCCTGCTGCCTGTATTGCTGCGGACTTTGGTACCCCAGCGATGAGTGAGGCCGCTCTGCGTTGTACCAGCCGATCCAGCTGCTGATGGTGGCTTTGGCCTCGAGGAAGCTACCGAAGTTGTGCTGCCAAGTGCACTCTTCCTTCAGAGTGCGGAAGAAGCGTTCAATCATTCCGTTTTGTTGCGGGGTGTAGGGCGTGATGAATTCCTGCGAAAGGCGGTAGTCGCGGCATGCGCCTCGAAAGCGGCGGCTCTGAAAGATGAGTCCATTGTCGCTTCGCACGACGGGCGTTTCGCCGTCCGGACGAAGGGTGCCGAAGCGTGCGATGCAAGCCTCTTCCAGTGCCCGCTCCGCCTCCTTGGCACGTCCGCGAAGCGCGAATTCAAACCCGATGAGTTCGCGGTCGTGGCAGTCGATGATGGCGGCCAGGTGGCCCCAGCCGTCCTCGCCGCACGGGATGTGCGTGACGTCCATCGCCCAGCGGGCATTGCTCTTTTCCGCCTGGCTCCGGCGCCCTTGCACTCGTGGACGGGGCGTCATCCGTCGTTGGTGGACAAGCCAGCGCTTGAGTCTGAGTACTCGGTAGACGGCCTTCCGGTTGACCCGGACGCCTTCCTTCCGCAGCATGGCCCACAGCAATCGGTAGCCGTAGGTCGGGTACAGCTCAATAAGCCGACGAATTCGCTCCGCCAGGAGCTCGTCCACCATGGCGGACACCCGGACTTCTTCAGTTTCGGGACGCATCGACGAGCGCGGGACGCCGAGAAGCGAGCATGCGGTCCGCTCCGAGAGGCTAGCTATTGCCGCTCTCACTCTTCGGACGTCCCCTGGCCGAAAGGGAGGTAGGGTTTCACCGCCTCTTTGAGGACGTCGTTCTCGAGGACGAGTTCCCCCACCTTCTGCTTCAATTTCTTGATGGCCTCTTCCCTCTGACCCTCCTCGTCCCGGGGGCGGGAGCGGAGCGCATTCTCCGCTGCGGCGAGGAAACGCTCTCTCCATTCCTCGACTTCCGCGACGGTCAGGCCGTGCTTTCGCGCCGCCTCCTGGGGTGACGTCTCGCCCTTGATGATGCTCACCACGAGCGCTGTCCGTCGCTTGGCCGTCCACCGCTGAACCTCCTCCGGCTCAGCCTTCGGGTCCTTCTCGTCCTTCGCCATGACCACCTCTGCGACCGAATAATACCGGTCTTATGGGTGGCCCGACTTCAAAGGGGTGCGGATAAGGGCCCGATGGGTCCGGCTGGCGCTATCGGTCCTCAGGGCACCCAGGGTCCGACTGGTGCGGCTGGCCCGGCTGGGCCGATGGGTCCGGCTGGTCCGTCCGGCAAGCCCACTATTGCGGTGGTCACCGGCAGTCCAGGTTTTTGCGGTGGGTCATGTCGTAGCTTTACCGTTCCGCCTAACTCGACCTACTACGCAACGGCAACGGTCGGTGCGCTTGGCGTCAACGCCACCTTCAGCTGGGTCGACGAAGGCGGGGCCATCCTTGGGGGTATCGCGGTCGTCGCTACCGCGTCCTACCAGACGGCCTGGGCACCGTTCCCGCTCGCCGGGGTTACCGGCAACACCACTAAGACCTTCTACCTTGCCGGTGGCGGCAACCAGCCCGAGGTTGCCGACGTTGTAGCTCTGGTCTGGCAGTGACGAGCCGAGGAGTCCGAGGTCACGCGATGAGCGTCGGAGGAGCACCAGTTCCCAACGCAGCGCACACCCGCAGCACCTAGGAGCACACACATGGAAGCCCTGATTGGTCCCCTCTGCGGCATCGCCCTCGTCGTGATTATCATCCGCATGGTCCTCCGCGGCGCCACCCGCGTCGTCAAGGGCGAGGCTGCGCGCATCGACGCCAAGGCCAAGGCCGACGCTGGCCAGCCGTGAGCACCGGCCCCAACGCGCATCACAACTGCACGGCGCAGGGGGCGAGCTGCCTAGCTGCCGCCGCCTGCTCCACTACCCCACGACGGTCGAGAGTAACTGACCAAGCGCTGAGGAAGCGACTAGGTGCCCTGACGGCGACTTCGTGACACCACCGCTCCATGATCCGCGCGAGGTGTTGGCGGCACTGAGCCAAGTCAACGGGGTTAATCAGGGACGCTCCTCCACAGTTCTTCCGCGGGGGCGAGATAGCCACCCGTGACGAGCACATCGCCGTTCGGCAACAGCGTCGCTGTGGGTTCCATTCGCCCATAGTGCATGAACGCCGTAGCCGCGAAGGCCCCAAGAGAGGAGTCAAAGAGCTCGGCAGTGCCGAGATAGCCGCCCCCAGCCGATTGACCACCAACGACGAGCACATCGCCGTTCATCACGGGCGTCGCGGTGTGCCCCCCGCGCGCCCAGGTCATAGAGCCCGTGGCGGTGAAGGTTCCCGCGTCGGGGTCATACGTCTCCGCCGTCGCTAAGATGCTTAGGGGCGAATACCAATCTGAAGCCCCACCAGCGACGAGCACCTTGCCGTTCGGCAGTTGCGTCGCCGTGAAATACCAGCGTGGACTGGCCATGTCCCCGGAACTCGTGAAGGTCCCCTTGGCCGGGTCGAAGAGTTCCGCGCTCGCGGTGACGATGTAGGAAGAATTGCTGCCTCCCGCGACGAGCACTTTTCCGTTGGGAAGCAGGGTCGCCGTGTGCCGATACCGCACGGTGCTCATGGACCCCGTTGCCGTGAAAGTTCCGTTTGCCGGGTCATACAACTCCGCGCTGGCGAGAGTGGCACCGGGACCGGAGGTATAGCCACCCGTGACGAGCACCGTTCCGCCCTGCAGAAGTGTTGCCGTATGGTACTCGCGCCCAGTACCCATGGGTCCCGTTAGTGTGAACGTCCCAGCGACTGGGTCATAAAGTTCCGCCGACGCCAGGCTGTAGACGCTGGGATGTTCATCACCACCCGTGACGAGCACCTTGCCGTTCTGTAGCAGTGTCGCTCTGTGGTTCTGGCGCCCTGTGTTCATCGACCCCGTAGCCGTGAAAGTCCCGGAGGCGGGGTCATACAACTCAGCGCTAGCGTAGGCGGGCCCATAGAACGAGCCACCGGCTATGAGCACCTTGCCATTCGGCAGTAGCGTCGCGGTGTGATTGAGGCGCGGGACGGCCATTGCCGCCGTGATGATGAATCCCTGTACCGTCAGCATTGCCGTGTTGCTCGCTATGCTGCCCCCAAAGGCATCGCTCACAACCACGCTGAAGGTGGCACCGCCGTCGGCGAAGCTAAGCGGGGGGGTGGAGTAGGAAGCGGATGTTGCACCAGTGATTGGCATACCGCTTCTCTGCCACTGGTAGCTAAGTGCGCCCGAACCTGTCGCGGTGACTCTGAACGTGGCCGTCAGGCCCAAGAAGCCAGTCTGGTTGGTTGGCTCAATGGAGACTGTCGGTGGTGGGGGAGGGTTCACACGAATGCTCAGCGCCACTGACGTAGCTCCGCCAGAGTTCGTAGCTGTCACCATGTAGGTCGAGTCTGCAAGTTCTGCCGGCGTCCCCGTGATCACGCCCGTCCCCGTGTCAAGGCTCAAGCCAGCGGGCAACGCCGGGGAGACGGAGTAGGCGACAACCGCTCCGCCCACACTCGTTGGCGTGTTCGGCGTGATCGGAGTGCCGCCGACGTAAACTGCAGGGTTCATCGAATAGGCGAGCCCGGTTGGCGGAATGTCGTTGACGGTGATGGAGAGATTCGCGCTTGTGCTGCCGCCGGAGTTGACGGCTGTAACCGTGTAGACCGAATTTGGGGCGACCGCTGTCGGCGTCCCAGTGATGACGCCTGTCGCCGAGTCCAAGCTCAAGCCAGACGGCAATGCAGGTCGAACGCTGTAGACAACGACCCTTCCGGCCACACTCGATGGAGTGTTGGCTGCGATGGGCGTTCCCTTCGTGTAGACGGCAGGGTTCGTCGAGTATGCGAGCCCCCTCGGCGGGGCGACGGCGATTGCACTGACCGCAATCGATAGATTTGCGGTCGTCCTACCGGCGGAGTTTGTCGCCGTGATCGTGTAGACGGTACTCGCGGCCACTGTCGTAGGTGTCCCATTGATGACGCCGGTCGTCGGGCTCAGGTTCAACCCGGACGGAAGCGGTGGGGATACGCTGTAGCCGCTGACTGCACCCCCAGAACTCGACGGGACGTTAGGCGTGATCGTCGTGCCAACAACGTAGACGGCTGGATTCGTCGAGTAAGTCAGATCAGCAGGCGGCTCGACCTGCTCGCTAGTTCCGCAGGCCGAGACTCCGACGAGCGCGAGCACTACACAGCATGTGATAGCGCGAAGTCGTAGAGCATCCATGGAGCGCTCTCGGAATTCGGTGCATCCCTCGTGCCGAGAGCCGATGCCGCGTGCCCGACGAGAATTGACGAACGTTGCCGACTCCGCACTCTTTGCGCGCCCTGGGCAGTCGGCGCAGAAACGACGGCCTGTCGGTCGCTGAGTAAGGCTGCCAGGTCGCCGGGGCTTAGCGACAACAATCTTTCGGTTGAGCACTTGGGCAGGCGATTGCGGCCCAGCAGGTGCCAGCGAGAAGCTGTTGTCGGCGGGGATCAAGTCCACGAGGTCTCGGTCCTACGTGTCCATTCCGGTAGCCACCGGCAGCCGCCTCGACCCGCAGGAGCAGCGGATTCGTCCGCGTTGGAGCGCGTGTAGTGACTTGAGTGAATGTGGCGCAGGCGCCTGATGGAATGGCCGAAGCTGGTCCCGAGCAGCGAACCCCCTTTCGACGGGTTTGGTCCCCTCTTTACGAGGTGGGCGGAGCCGCATCCAGGTGGTTCTCGCTCACGACGCGATGAGGCTGGTTCCGGCATGCCACCGGCAGAATGACAATCTTGAAGGGATGACCAAGCCAAACACCGCCGAGCAGCGTGCCTCTCTCGTTCACCAGTACCGAGCCAGCGGCCTCAGCCAGGACGCCTTCTGTGCCCATTTGGAGGCGACAGAGGGCATTCATCTTGCCCCCAGGACCCTCCGGGCGTGGGCCAAGCGCTTTGGGCAGCGCAACGAACACGGCGGGGAATGCGCTGAGATCGCAGCCGAAGCCGTCAGGATGCTCCAGGGCCTGCTGGGAAGGCTCCAGGTGAGTCATGCGAAGGCGGCACGAGCAGATTCCCAGGCGGGTCACCCAGAGGACGCAACTTGCGAGACCAGCCGCGTGGCTGCCATTCCGGCATCCGCCGTCGAAGCCCCCAGCGTAGCGGCGAGGCGAAGCGAACCCGAGCCAGTACGCACGCCGCCCACCGGCCCTGGTGGCAATGCTCACGCCACTATCGAGTTCCTGCCGGTAGAAGAGCCCCCCGCTCCCGAACAGCCGCTCGTTCGCCGGAAGGGGCGCGTGGTCTTCGACATCTGACGGAGTGCGGCAAGACCCTCGGGTTTCGGACGCAACGAACAAAGTACCCGATTCTCGGCGTCAGTGACTAGTTCGGCTCTTCGTCCTTGATGATGGTGATGTTGCCTTTCTCCACGACAGCCTGCGGCTCGTAGATTTCGGCAACCGTGTTACCTCTCATGTAACCGCCGTCGCCGTTCCAGAAGATGACAAACAGGTTCTTGCCCACCTCACCCATCCTGTGGTGGTGGTCGGCCTTAATCTCCACAAGGCTGCCATCTTTGAGGATGACTTCGTAGATTTTCACGCTTCACCTATTTCAGTTGGAGTGGGAGCAAACTCCGAGATTAGCGCGCCGACCCTACGCATGGCGCAGCATTCCCGGACCAGGGTCTCATCTGGTGGACTTGAGTCCTTGGCACGTTAATCAGATCAAGAAAGACCCGCTGTAGGCGGGTGCCTGATAGTTGTCGGGATCGGGCACCGCCAGAACATCAGCCACGGTGCAGGCTGACAGATCTGCAACAATCTTGGCCTTGGCGTCCCGCCTGAGCATGTCCATCAAGGCTTCCCACTGCTTGACGCTCAGAAATTCATTCTTGGACAGCCAGTCCATCATCTTGGGCGCAAAGGTGGCCTTTGGGTGGCGCTCGAAATACTCCTGGAGCGCGTCCCACAGGTCTGCGGGCGGCTTGATCTTGAGCACCGCATCCCCAGGAGCCTGAGCGTCACGTAGCTGGGCCTCCAGGGCGTTCTCTAGCTGGGCCGGTGTCATTGGCTTGAGCGGGGTTGTCATTGGTACACCCCCTGCTCGTATTGCTCCTCTGCCAAGACCCGTGCGGCCTTCATCTGGTCCGCAGTGATGCTGTGGAGCGCGGCCTGGCGTTCCCAGTCTGTCGTGGTGCCGCCGCCCATTCGGAGCAAGGCCAGGACTTCGGCGGTGGTGCGAGCCGCTGGGGGAGCGTAGTGGGTCGGCTCCTGGGGCCCCTCTTCGGTGGCCACCCAGCCTTTGACCTTGTAGAGGTTGGTGGGGTGTGGGCTGCCAATGGCTTTCTGACCAGCCGGAGTGAGCCTGCCATCAGCCACCAGGGCCGTGATGGCCTCCCTGATGGTCTTCTCGTTCTTGCCCAGGTGCTGGGCAATGACGCGGCTCGGGACGTGGGCCAGCCCCAGTTCCCGATCCACCGCCCCAAGCAGGAGCAGGTAGACAGCGCCCTGTGTGTCAGTGTGGCCGTCGGCCAGCAGGTCGCGCAGGACGGGGACGGGGAGGCCGGTATATTTGAAAATGTCAACTATCGTCGGTCGCTTCATAGTGTGTGCTCCTTTCCTGAGAAACATCCCAGACTGCATGCCAGGGCTGATGAGGGGGCAATGCGGGGGAAGTGAGGGGGTAATGCGGGGGAAATGAGGGGGTAATGCGGGGGCGTCTCCTCTGAAGCGCTGGCCACCATCCTTCCAACCCTTCAACCCCTCAACCCTTCATCCCTCCAACCGTTCAAGAACTACTGTAATTAAGTTATACTTAGGAAACAGCCAGGGTGTAATGTCTGTCTTTAGATCTTTGAAAAGCCCAGAAGTCTGTAGCCGCTTCCAGGAAGGAGAGGCTCCTTGTAGTAGGCCGTGGGCCGCTCCCCCGGCTGCGCTCGCCCCCCTCCAAGAATAGATTTCGCGTCGCCATTTACTGGCCTAGGCGCAGATCGGTAGCGCTGGAGCGACAGCGGACCGGGGCACCCGACTGCCGCCGCCTCGCGCACGCTGGGGCAGAGAAGGGGCGCAGGTTCGTGCCCGCCGCAGAATACCGGGAGCGATTCTCGGTGCGACTGGATGAATGGCCCCGCAGTCACGGCGGACCCATCTTTTGCGGGCGCAGACTTTCCTGTACTGTGTCTCTTACATTCCCCCACACAGAAAGGATTTGAATGCTGTCGCCGCGCAGCCCGCAAATTGTCCGACTCGCCGAGGAACTAGGCCGCGCCCAACGGCTCGGCCAGGAGAATCAGAACGATGAAGCCTTCGCCATCTGCACCAGGGTGCTTTCCGAGGCTGAGGCGCTCGGCGTCGTGAGTGCCGAGTTGCTTTGGAGCGGATCGGTGGCGGCAGACAGGCTGGGTGACTTCGCGATGGCCGTCGAACTGTGTCGCCGTGCGATGGAGGCCGACCCTCTCGCCCCGTCAGTGCGGAACTCGTGGGGAATCATTCTTCGCCGCACTCGGGAGGCCCTCCTAGACGAGAGCCGCAAGGTCGATGATTTCGAGGTGCCGAAGCTGTACACGCTGCTCGCTGACGTGGGCGGTGCCGATGAATCGTGCCACGTCCGCTATGCCGCCTATCTCGTCGCAGCGTCGAAGGCGGGGGAGGCGCGGAGCCTGCTGACTGCGTTGCTGAAACTCCATCCCCAAAGTCTCGACGGCTGGACGTTGCTCGCTCAGGTTGCGGAGCCTGGTGACATCGAACGTCTGAAGGGGTCGCGGCCCGGTACGAAGTTCCTCGGCGGGCTGCAGCGCGCCCTCTTCCCACAGCTAGGCCCCGCCCAGGGGTGAACGGCAAGAAGGCCGCGAAGTCCCAGGAGGCTCAACGCTTCGCCCTCTACGTTCGCACGAGCACCAGCGACCAGGATGGAGCGGCGCAGCTTCATGCCCTCCGACGCGCCGCCGAAGCTCGTGGGTGGCAAGCGCCCGTCGAGTACATCGACATCGGCCACAGCGGTGCCAAGGCTTCCAGGCCCGCTCTAGACGCCCTCAAACAGGCTGCGCGGCAGGGAAGGGTGCGCCAGGTCATGGTCTTCGCCCTGGACCGCCTGGGGAGGTCGCTGCGGGACCTCCTCCTGTTGCTGGACGAGTTGACGGCTGCCGGGTGCGCGGTCATTTCCCTCAGGGAGGCGCTGGACCTCACCACGCCAACGGGACGGCTGCTGGTCCACCTGGTGGCAGCCCTGGCCGAGTTCGAGCGCGAACTCATCAGAGAGCGAGTGAAGTCGGGTATTGCCCGCGTGAAAGCCACCGGGAAGACCAGGAGCGGGAAGGCGGTCGGGAGGCCCAGGCGTCAGGTGGACGAGCGCCAGGTTCGCGCCATGAGAGAAGAGGGCAGGTCCTGGCGAGCCATCGCGCAGGCCCTGAAGGTGCCGAGACGAACGCTGGAGAGGGTGTTCAGCGGGCAGTAGCCTGAACGCCCATGCCGGGGTCCTTGAGGTTAGAAAGCGGTTGCCCAAGGTACCCGGCTCGCGGTTTTGCCTTTCGCTGCGAATCCGGTCCATGCGAGAATCACGTCGGGAGTCATTCGAGCATGCATGCCCCGAGCAAGGGCCGCGTTGGCGGTCACTTAGTCCTTGTCCTCACACTTGCTTTAACTGGAAACCTTGTTGCCTGCGGGGGAAGCCAACCTGAGGCCCAGTGGGCCAGAACGGTTCAGCCCGTACCAATGGGGTCCTTTTTTGATTCAGTGGCAGTTGACTCCTTGGGCAGCGTCTACGCAGCGGGCGACCTCTGGGGGGCAGGCACCCTCAATTTTGGTAACAACGTCACGGCGGCGGGAACATCCGGCGGAACCAATGTCCTGCTCGCAAAATACGATTCTTCGGGGCAAGCCCTTTGGGCGCAGACATTCGCCGCAAACGGTTCTAACTTTAATTCCGTGGCCGTGGATTTTGCAGGCAACGTTTATGCGACAGGCTATGTCTCGACTGCATCCGGGCCCATTAACGTCGGCAACGGTATCACGCTCACTGAGTCCAGCACCGCCTTCAGTGCCGTGCTGGTAAAATACAATTCATTGGGCATCCCGCAGTGGGCGCAGACCGTTGCTTCAAGCCCAGATGCTTCTGCCTTCAGTTCCATGGCCGTCGATTCGGCAGGCAACGTGTATGCAGCAGGCTTCATTGGTGGCGCCGGTACCTATGACTTCGGCAATAACGTCATGGTCACAAGCACAGCCACCATCCAATATAGCACCATCGAACAAGCCTCAAACGTTGTCCTGGTAAAATACAGTTCCTCGGGAGTCCCCCTTTGGGCGCAGACCGTCACTTCCGCATCAGGTCCTTCCGGTTTTGCTTCGGTGGTAGTGGATTCGGCGGGGAGCGTCTACGCAGCGGGCGGCATCGCAAGTGCACAAGACTACGACTTTGGGAACGGCGTTAATGCCACCAGCACGCCCGTTGGCGACCCTGTGGCTGCACAAGAATGCGGCAGCGTCGTGCTGGTCAAATATAACTCGTCGGGAATCGCTCAATGGGCACAAACCTGTAGTTTCGGTGGTTCCGGTTTCGAATCAGTGGCCGTAGATTCCGTCGGTAGCGTCTATGCAGCTGGCTATGTCATGGGAACACAATCCTACGACTTCGGCAACGGCGTCACCGCCACAGGTATTTCTGGCCCCAACGTCAACTGCGGTGTCGCAGGACCCGAATCTCTTGTCGTGGTGAAATACGACGCTTCGGGAATCGCTGAATGGGCAAGGACCGTTTCCACTGCCAGGACTTCAGGACTATCTTTAGCGATTAGTTCCTCGGGCAGTGTGTTTGCGGCAGGTAATAGGCTGTTGGTGAAATACAATTCTTCGGGAATCTCCCAATCGGCAAATTCTGCCGAGGGTTCTGGCGAGGCAAGCTTTTCAGCCGTGGCCGTAGACTCCACGGACAATGTTTATTTAGCGGGCGGCATTTCTGGAACCATGGATTTCGGAGTCAATGTCACCGCCACTGGCGCGTACGAAGGCGCTGGTTCAGGTTGGAGCGCTCTGTTGGTGAAGTACCGCTGACGCGGCTCTGAAGGTCGGGGGCGCTCACGATGGCAGTTCCGAAACGGAAATGGGACCGGTCGCTGCTAGGCATTATCTCACGACCCTCTGGTTGCCGCGGCTTGGCGCAAAACCCTAGGCCCGAAAACGAGGTTTAGCTCCCTCTGGGCAGTGGGGTGGCGCACAAGGTGAAGGTTGTGCGCCGCACGAAACTGCGGCTTCTCAGCGCTGAGGCGGAGCAAGCCCGTCGTCGAGTTGAAAGTGGCCACGGCTCTTCCGCGCAGCTTCCGCCCGCCTCGGCGGCCCCGGAGATCGACATCGCGGCCTGTCAAACCACGTTGCCTGCGTCCTCAGCGGATGCAGGCGAGTCCGTCTAGTGGGAGTGGGCGTGTTCCCTCGGGCACAGGGGGAGTCGCCTCGCAGGATGCGACGAAGTCGGTGCCCCCCCGGCCGCGCCCAACCAGTTCGCCACGCTCAGGCCACCGCTCTGTGGCAAATACGTCGGAGTAGACCATGGCTTGCACGGCCCAGCGCAGGTTGAAGACACGGTCGCCCCGGGACAGGTGGAAGGCAACCGCCCGGAACCGTGTGTAACTGTCCGGCACCGACACCAGGCCACGCAAGGCGAGCGCCAGTGCACAGACCGCCCAAAGGGGGATGAGACCAGCCAGGCCGCGGGCTAGCCCACGGCCTCTTCCGGCAACTGCAAGCAGGTCGAGCCAGAGCTGGGCGGTCAGTAGCGCGAGAGGGGGCAACTCTGGGGCGATGTAGCCGTCCATCTTGGTCCTGGCGGCGGTGAAGACAAGGAGTGGGACCAGACACCACACCGCAAGAAAACGCGCCACGCGGTTGCTCCTCCGCGTCGCGCGCCAGGCACCGACGACCAGCGCGACGAGGGCAAGCGGGCCGGTCCAGCGGAGAAGAAGGAGCACGAAGTAGTCCACCCCGCCCGAATGGCCCTCAAGGACCTCCGTCAAATGTCGAAGCGTGTACAGCGTCTCGCCCGCGTAAACGTCCGGCCAACGGTGGGCCGCAAAAAATGTCCAAGGCGCTGCCGCGGCGACGCCGATTGCCGACACACCCACAATGGTCGCAGCAACTCTTGGCGTCTTCGAGACCGAGAGGGCCGCCGGCACGGCGGCCAGCGCGGGCCAGGATTTGGTGAGTAGCCCTCCCGACAGGGCGAGCGCAGCAACGGCCGCGCTCGACCACCGCGGCGTTTCGGCGAGCCGCCAGAGTCCGGCTGCCGAAAGGGTCACCCAGAAGACGAGTTGTGCGTCGACCTGGTCGGCGGGACGCGCCCCCGAAACCAGGCCCAGCAATTCCGGGGAGACCGCCATTAGGAAGGCGGCGGCGACTCCGAGCCAGGGCCCGCCCAAGGTCCAGCCGAACCAGAGCACCACGGCCACGGTTGCGATGCTCAAAATGACGGAGACGACACGGAATGACCACTCCACGGGACCGAACAGCCGATAACCCAACGCCATCGTCCACAGGGCCAGTGGCGGCTTGTGCAGGAAGACCCGCGTGCCAGTCCAACCCTCGCCGCCGATGTTGGGTGCCCCCTCAAGCAACACCGGGGCTAAGGGGGCTGCGGCAAGGTGCTTCGCCACCAGAGCGTGGTACCGTTCGTCCCAGTCGTGTAGCTGCGGCGTCGCAGCAACGCCCGAGCGAAATACCGCGGCGCTCAGCAGGCAAAGGATGCTCAACACCCGGGGACTCCGCCACCAGCGGTTGCGTTGCACCTGGCACCCATCCATGCACCCGGACCTTAGTTGGCCGCTTGCAAGGAAGGCGAAACAACCGTCAGGGCCCCAAGCCCCCCGTGCCCCTCACGCGCATCGCTTTGCTAGCGCGCTGGCGGTCAGTTGGCCAGCACGAGTGACGACGTGTCACCGCAAGCGCTCGCGGTCCCCCTGGCGACGAACGAAAGCTCTTCAACCCCAGCCATTAGACCTTGATTTAAGCCAAGCGTGACTTGCTGATATTCAAAAACGACCTTATCGCACCAACTGAGGGCAATGGCAGGACAGGTCAGAACTCCCGCCCAGACCAATTCGTCTGCAGGGTTTGCAGGACCGGGTGCCAAAGGCTCAATCAAGCCCGAACCGTCGGGACAAACATTCGAGACAGTTCCCGAAGCACCGGACACAACCACAACATAGGATGCGTGAAAGTTATACTGGCCCCCGTCGCTAAATGTTGCAAAGGAAGTTCCACTCCAAGTGCCCGCGAAATCAGCGTACGGGTTGCTACTGGTGCAGCTGCTCAGCGAAGCAGCCGTAAGCACAGAGTAGGTTACAAATAGAATAGCTCTCATTAAAGTCGCTCTTTTGTCGCCCCTTAGATGCAGCAAGGAACCCGACGCCCCGACGGCGGCATTCTATAGCTTCGTCAATGCCACCGGCATGTGATTGACGGTGATAGATAGCGGAACCGTAACCCCTGACGAAACAACAACTTGGGAACTGACGACTGGCGGGCTAGCGGTCACCCCCAGCGCAGCCGCGTCTCCGCATCCAAAGATGAGCCTCACGCGGGAGGCCAGGGTAGAAAAGAACAAAAAGCGCCACCGACGACAGCGCGACGATTACGACTATCCGCGCCAACGTGCGAAGCGCCCTGCCCATCTGACTCACTCCTCGCTCACGCGCTGCAGGTCGGCCTCCCGGGCTGCTTCCCCGTGCTCGGCTTACTAGCCAAACACCGATTTAGCAGGGGCAACCCCACGTCGCTATGACGCGCTGGAGTGCCGCCTGACGGCCAGGGTCAGCGTCGTCTCTGGAAGAACTCGTCCACCACGTCGGCAGTGATGGGCTTGAAAAACAGAAGACAGAGGCCAACTGAGAAGACGAAGACGCCTGCTACAACGGGCATAGCAATACCCGCGTCAGTGGCGGGCCCGGCGAGGGTCATCACTATGAAGAGTGCTCCGCCTATCGTCCAGATGACGCCCCAGATGCGGGCAAGAATGGTCAATGCACGAGCCCAGCCAGCTTTCACAAGACCGCCGAAGTCAGAACTCGGTGACCTGGCAACCGCTCCAGGAAGGCTCCGTCCCCGCCCAGGGCCTCGGACACGACCTTGATGGCCACGTCGCGGCCGAGCCTGGTGTCCTTGGCCCGGTACACCTCGGCCATCCCTCCAGCCCCCAGGAGGGACACCACCTCGTAAGGGCCGACACGGGTGCCGGGGGTTAAGCGCATCGGCGGGCAGGCTACCGCATTGGGCTGCCTGGTTCATGAGCGGTACTCTTTCGAGGATGAAGGCGACGGACGACGCCGTGAAATGGTTCGACGAGGTCGCTGCTCGCGCGGGGACTCTCCGTCAACACCAGGGTAGAGCGACCTATGGAGATGGCAGGCCCGTCTTGGATTACGAACCCAGCGGCGCTGAGCAATGGGTGACCCTTGCGGCCTCGGCTCTTAGGTCCGTCTTTCCTCCGGGACACGAGGTGCTTCGTCGGTGGGACGCTGCGCTCACCATGGCGAACAAAGGGAGCGTCCACGACCTCTCGGACGAGCGCACAATCAACGCCCTGCGCAGCATCTTCACCGCCGCTCACGAGATTCTGAGGTCAGGTCGGCTCTCATCCCTCATTGAGGGGATTCGTGCGGAGACTGTTGCCGAACTGCTCGACCAGGCCAAAACGCTCGCCTCGGGCGGCTACCAAGTTGCAGCAGTCGTCATCGCGGGAGGCGCGCTAGAGACGTTTCTCCTTCATCTGTGCAATCGCAACAAGCTGACCTGGCAGGGAGACGGCTCGATTTCTAAATACGAAGGTGCGCTTGCTCAGGCGAGGAACTCTGGGACCGAAATCATCAGTGCGACTGATTGCAAACAGGTCATAGCGTGGGGCGGCATCCGAAACGACGCGGCTCACAGCCCGGCCACCTTCAAGAGAAGTGAGGAGCAAGTTGATTTGATGGTCGAGGGCATCCGGCAGTTCATCGCCCGATACCAGTAGCGGGTCCTTGGTCGGAGATTAGGGGCAAGGGCTCAGGCTCAGGCCGGGTCCGCGGCGTTCACCAAGCTGACCGGGAACACGGCCATCGGCGGCACGCGAATGTCGAGGTACCAGGACCGGACGGTCTGAACGCTGCGCTGGCCCAGTTTGGTGGGCGACCTTCTCAATCGCTAGCCCTTCAGCACCCTCGAAGTAGACCTCTCGCGCGCCTGGCCGGGTGAGCGCGTGGCCGTAGGCGGCGCGGAGGTCAGAGGGGAGGAGCGTCACAGACGCTCTAGCAACAGGTTCGGTCTTCGTCAGGAAGGTGAGAACCGTATCATGACCCTATCACGACCCAATTAGGTCGCGAATAATACTAATGCTCTAGAAATACAGAGTTCGTCCTTAGTGGCGGGCTAATACAGAGGCTCCAGGAGGCTTCTAAATAGGCGTAATTACCCTCTGGTAAGGCTATCTAGACTTAATGTTTATGTTTAGGAAACCGCCGCTCTATCCAACTGAGCTACGGGGCCGGTGGGCATATTGGTACATGAATCAACTCCACCGTTCCACCCGTCTCGAACGCGGTCTCTTCGCCTGCCGCCCAGTGCCACTCGGTCCCGCGCGAATGACGACTCAGCCGGTTGCGCGACGAGAGCGCATCCAAAGGAGGGCAGCGGGCAGAACCAGGACTGCTGCGAGTAGGCAGGAAATCTCGCCGATGACGGCGGCGGTCCCCAAACTCCTCACGCCGAAGTTCACCGAGCGAACGAGCGCGAGGTAGCCGAGCAACGTCGTCAAGCTACACAGAATCACTGCGCCGCCGGTTCTCCTGAGCACCTCGAGTGGGTCGTTCAGGTCCAAATCTCTCTGCATGATGTTCACGGCGTAGTCGACGCCGATACCAAAAGTCACGGGCAGCGCGATGAAGTTGAGGAAGTTGAGCTTGACCTTCATGAGCGCAAGCAGCCCGACCGTCCAGAATACGCCCACCAGCAGGGAGAGGATGACCCGGACCGTCGCCCGTCGGTCGCGAAACGCGAGCGCGACGATGGCCAGTGTGGCGAGGAACGAGACGACCACGGCCAGAGGCACGTCCGCCAGGACTGCATTCCACATGTCCGCGTAGATGACCGCGCGGCCGGAGCCGCGAATCTCACTGCCATCCGGAAGGATGGTGCTCCGGTACGCATCCGCCCACCGCAACAGGTAGTGGGCATCCGAGGTGACGTCTCCGTCCAGCGGGCTGATGTAGACGATGCGCCCGCGGGTACCGTCCTTCTCGGTGAAGGGGCGGGCAATCGCCTCCGGCAGGTCGGCCATGCCGAACGGCTTGAGGTCCGCCGGTGGCAGGTAGGGCTCGAGCTTGTCCCAGTCGGTGACGAAGCCCATTTGATGGGCCTTCTCAATCCGACGCCTAAGCTGCATCAAAATGGGAATCTTGGCTTCCTGGTCTGCCGGGACGAAGTCCTGCAGCGCGTGGACGTCCTTGAAGGGCTTGGCGTTCGGAGGAGCCGCGTCTCTTCGCGCGTTGAGGGCTGCCTTGAGGGGAGCAACCTGGTCGAGGCGGTCGGTCATGATGGCCATCCCATCCAAACCGACGAAGCCGGCGATGTTGATGGCGAGGTGGATGAGCCGATGCACCTCAGCAACCGCGCGGCGGTCGCTCTGAATCTTGTTGGTGTCGTACTCCATCGGGTCCGAGCGGACGTAGTGGACGCTGAGGACCGCCCCGGCGACCGCGAGAAGGACGCCGACGACGGTGATGACACGAGGTGCCCGGGCGACGAGGTTGGCGAAGGGCCGTCCGAAGGGGACGCCCTCCGCAGTCGCACGGATGAGGCGACGCAGGTACTTCGGCGGCGAGCCGTCCAGCGGGACGAGCCGCTCCATCAGCATGAGGATGGACGGAAGCGCCAGGTAGGTGGCGGTCCAGCAAATCAGCATGCCGAGACCACCAATCCAGCCGAACTCACGAAAGCCGTTGAATTCGGTGATGACCAGCGCTCCGTAGGCCGCCGAAGCAGCCGCGGCTGCCGTCAGCGTCGGCCGCCAGGTTTGACGGGCCGCTTCGACGACGGAATGACCGGCCGGTTCTCCGCGACGCCGCTCCTCGAGGTAGCGAGCCATGAAGAGAATGGAGAAGTTGATGCCATTGCCGCCGATGATGGTGAACAGAAAGCCGGTAGCTAGGTTCAGGTGGCCGAAGATGAGTTCCGTGAGCCCGAACGTCCATGCCAGGCCGATACCAATGGCGAGACCCATCGCCAAGACGGTTCTAATGCGTAGGTAGTAGAGGAACACCACGCCGAGAATCAGCACCGCGCCCACCAGGCCGATGGCCGTCAGGTCACGATTGATGAGTTTGTACTCGGCGAGGCCAATCGCGAGGTCGCCGGTCAGCCCCCATTTGGCCGTCGGGTCGAACAGCTTGGGATTGACGTGCGCGACGACGGCGCCCACCTTGTTGATGGCCTCCTCGGCTCGCTTAAAGTCGGCGCCGAGGACGCCGCTACGGATGGCGATGACGACTGTCTTCCCGTCGGCGCTCTGGTAGTAGCCGCCCGGGAAACGCTTCTCCTCGTCCGGATTGACGCCGAAGCGGGCTCTCACCGATTCCTGGTCGATGGGTGGGGGCGGACTGTCGTCCAGGTCCATGGACAGGCCACTGCGCTTGCCGACCTCATACGAATAGCGGGCTTCCACCTCGTCGCGAAGCTGCTTGAGCGTCTTGAGGTCTGCGAAGAGACCGGTCCGTGGCTTGAGGAAGCCGACGGCTTCCTGGACCCCGGTCTCGATGTGCCCCACCCAGGGGGGGCCAAGGGCGGTGAGCGCGGGAACGAGGGCGTCGCTGGCTCGGCGCAGCCCGGCGGGGTCCTCTCCCTCCAGCACGACGAAGATGGTCGACAGACTCGAGGTCCTGGCCGAGACCCGGTGCAGTTCCTGAACGCTGGGCCGGGAGCTCGGCAGCAACATGTCGAAGTCGGTGAGGAGCTTGAGACGGCTGGCCAGCCCGAGCGCCACCGCCGTGACGAGCGCGATGACGAAGAGCACCGCCAGCGGCCTCTCAATTTGCCACTCGACCAGGCGCTTCAGGCCCCGCTCAAACGGGGAAGAGATGGTCACCGGCGCCGACCGGGGGGGAGGCTCATAGGCGGTGGTGGTGGCGCGCTCGTTCACTCACCCGCCCCGGGGGAGGCATGCCCACAGCTTGTAATTCTGCAGCAGGAATCCATCCCGCTGGATGCTCACCACGCGCTGGGGCTGGCAATTCCGGTCCGGCAGCAGCTGCGCCGGGTCATCGTGGTAGTGGTCGTCGGTGATGTAGAGAACCGGCACTCCCTGCGGCGGGTCGCGTCTCCCGATGAAGTCGAATTCCGTCCGCCGGACGCCGGGGCAGAAAACCCTGGGACGGTCATCCAGAGCGGTCAGGATGTGCGCGCACAGGGCGTACTGGCAGCTGGCGACCACGGTGTTGCTCCCGAGTGCCGTGGCGCTCTCATCCACTGCGGCCTTGAGCTCCGTCCAGCCAGTCATTTCATTGAAGAAATCGTGGTTGGTGTCGTACGCGGAAGCGGGGATGAAGCGTCTGAGTCCGCGGTTCTGCGAATAGGCGTAGAGGCCAACGATGATGGCGAGGCTCACCGCGACGCAGGCCGTCAGGTAAGCGCGCAGCCCGCGGGGAGGGTGGTCGAGCACCTCGTCGAGCAGTCCGCCCGACGCCACTGCGAGCGGGATGTAACCCACCATGGTCCAGTGGAACTCGGGGTCCCGGACACGGACCATCATCAGGAGGAAGAAGAGAAGGACGGGCCAGCTGGCCAGCGCCAGAAACCGGTAGCGGTCGTCCTGCGCCGAACGCCGGATGGCAATCGCCAGCACGACCAGCAGCCCAGGGAACATCAGCGGGTGGAACGGCCCAAACTGGCCCAGGATGGCGTGGTAGGCGTTGACCGCCCAAGTAGAGATGCTCGTCGGCCCGGTGCGCTCGACGAAGTGCAGGACGAGGGAGGGCCACTGCCGCTGGTAATTCCAGACCACCACCGGCAGGGCGACCACCAGCGACACCAAGCCGCCGAGGTAGAGGGAGGGCCGCTTCAACCACTGCCGCGCCTGCGGGGACACGATGAAGTACAGCAGTGCCACCGCGGCCAGCACGACGCCCGAGTACTTGGCCAGAAAGGCCAGGCCGATGACCAAACCAGCGGCCAGTGGGCGCCAGGATTCGTCGTGGTCGCGCATCCCTTCCAGCAACAGCAGGCCGAGCACCCACAACGGTGCGAGTGGACTTTCCGGGTTGAGGACGAAGTTCGAGACGAGAAACACCGGCATGGCGGTGACGATGGCCACCGCGATGAAGCCGGCCCGCGGGGAGAACAGCCGCGCGGCAAGCCGGTAGATGAGGGCGCCAAACAGGGCCGAGTAGACGACCGGCCCGAAGCGGATGGCGAAGGAGCTGTGGGAGAACTGCGTCGTCAGCCAGGTTAACCACGCGATGAGCGGCGGATGGTCGTAGTAGCTGAGCGCCGGGAAGCGCGACCACACGTAGTAGTAGGCCTCGCCGTTCGCAATCTCGGTGGTCGAGATGAGGAGCAGGCGAACCAGCGTTGCGCAGGCGATGAGCACCGCGGTGCGCACGCCCCAGCGACGCAGGGCCGCGGGCAGAGCGATGGCCGGCGGGGCAATCTCCTCCCGGGGAGAGAAGGATGGGAGTTTTGCTGCAGGTATCATTCGGCTCTCTCAGGCGACAACGGCAAGTCGTCTCGTGACGCGCAGGCAGGCTTGCTTCGCGGTGTCCATGAATAAACGCTTTGGCGGGGCGTTGGCGCGTCGAATTCGCGATTCAATGCAGTTTTTTGTTGAGGGGAGATAAGGGGCGCGGCGGCCTCATACCATTGGTTTTCTTGGGTTGCGCTAGGGGCCACGCTTGCGGACCGGCTGGCCGGAGCCGGGGTTGTCACCCGAGGAAAGCCGAGAGCGCGTGCATGACTCCGCGCTGCTCAGCGCTGGGCCGCCTTGCAGTGGGGCGGGAAGGTCCGCGTGGCTGTGCCGGACTCCGCGTGCCAGCGGGCCAGCCGGTGCCCCCCGGGGGACGCCACGGCGAGTTGCACATCCGGGGGTTGGCCGCTCTCCGGTTGGCGGTCTCTTCGCCGGCGCGCGTCCGGGCGTCGTTCGGACTGTGGGGAAACGGTGGGTCGATGGCAACCAGCTTCCCCTGAGCAGTCGTCAGACGTCGCTAGGGGACACCTAGCGGAGGGTTCGCCCTGGCGCAAGGGCTACCGAAGGAGGGCCTGGCCAGGCAACGGTTGGCGAGGCGTCCCATGCGCCTCGCCGCCGAGGCCACCCGGCGTGGGCCGGTTGTGCGGGGTATTCGGGAGTTGGGGCTACTTCTTCCCGAACAGCCCACCAAGCATCGAGGCGATGCCGCCCAAGCCGCCGGACGCTTGCCCTTGGGCGGCGCCCGTCAGCATCGGCAACAGCTGTCCGATGACGGACTGGGCGCCCTCTGCGCCCATGCGGTGCTGGAGAAATTGGCCGAGGACGGGTGCAACGGCCGCCATCTGCTCCGGCTTGATGCCGTACTTGGCGAGGACAGTCGTCATCGCGGTCGCCGCGCCGCTGCCCTGCAGCTGGGCGGCGAGGTTGCCCCCTTGGGCGCCGCCAAGCATCGAGCCCAGCATTCCGAGAAGGTCGCCGCTACCACCCGCCGGGGCCGCCGCGCCCTGGTGGGCAGCCGCCGTTTGCATCCAGTTCTTCAGCTCGGGGATGGCAGCCTGAAGTTGGCCCGCCGCGTCCGGGCCCGCGCCCTGATGCACGGCACCGTTGACCACGCCGAGGAGTCCGCCGGCGAGGCCTTTTGCTTGGTCCGGCGTCATGCCGAGCTGAGAGGAAAGTGTTCCGATGAGGTCCATCGCATCTCCCTGCCCCCGGCGCTACGGGGGGCTTCCGTACTTCGCAATGTGTAGACGCCGAGCGGCCGTGGTCCAGCGGTCTCGCACGATTCGGTTGCGGAATCCAGGCAGGCGCTCGCTCATCGTTTGGATGTCCTCACGCGTCCAGCTCGCGATTTGCGCGTAGCGGTAAATGCCAAATCCGTGAAGAGTTCGTTCCAGGACTGGGCCGATGCCGCGAATCCGCTGAAGGTCGTCGTGGGCACCGTCCGGCTGTACCTTCGGCGGTGCGGCCCGTTCGGGCTCGGGAGTCGGGGTGGGTGCGACCGCCGCGAGAGGTGTCGCCTCCGGCTGGACGTCGAGTTTTGAACGCAGTTCGACGAGCAGGGACTGGGCCTGGACGAGTCGGTCGGCCAGCCCCTCGCGGTCGCTCTCGGACTCGGCCAGCTGGCGGCGGGCGGCGCGCAGTTCCTGACTGGCCGTCTCCGCCTGGGCGCGGGCCGAATCCCAGCCAGCCTCGGCGGCTTGGAGGGTGGCCCTCAGGGTGTCGAGCCGTTGGCGCGTTGCCTCGCTCGTCGCGCTAGCCGGCTGTGCCGTCTTCGGGTGCTCGAGCTCTGGTCGCAGGGCGTCGCGCCCGCTCTCTGCTTCCGCCAGTCCGGCCGCGTGGGCGGCCTCGGATTTGCCGCGCGCCGCATCGGAGGACGCTTGAGCGGCCTTCAGGCGCGAGGAGAGCATCAGCACCTCGGCACGCGCAGCGGCGGCGTCCTGACGGGCGCCATCGCGCGCCGCCTGGGTCTCTCGAAGCTCCCTTTGGCGGACGTCTGCTTCCTGGCGTGCGGACTCCGCGCCGGCTTGTAGCCCCGCGAGGCGACGCTGCTCCTCTGCCCGGGCTGCCTCGACGCCGCGCAGCTGCGCTCGGACGTCCTCCAGACTCTGGCGCATCTCAGACGCTTCCCGGGCGGCAAGCCGCGCGACACGCAGGCCGCGAGCGAACCAGCCGATGGCGACACCGAGCACCGCCGCGAGGAAGAGGCAGAACAAAATCTCCTGGACGACGTCGGCCATTAACGACCCCCAGCTGCCAGGATGCGGAACTCAATGCGCCGGTTGAGCTGGTCCGCCTCGGGGCCACGGCTACGCACGAGTGGCCGAGCCGAGCCAGAGCCAAGGGTGTGGATTCTTTCGGGCGCGATGCCCTGGTTGGTCAGGTAGGCCTTCACCGCCTGCGCCCGGAGCTGACTCAGCCGGCGATTGGCCGCCGCGTCCCCGTGGCTGTCCGTGTGGCCCTCCACCTCCACGGTGAGCTCCGGAGCGGTCGCCAGAAGCGCGGCGATGGTGTCCAGCAGGGGTCGGGCCTCGGGTTGGAGTCGGTCGCTGCCACGCTCGAAGTCGATGCGGCCATTGGCAAGCAACCGGTCCAGCTCCGCCTGCACTCTCAGGGAGGCCGGGGCGGCTGGTGGCGGTGGCGGCTCGACGCGCTCCGGTGCGGGCGCAGCCGGAGGAGCCACGGCGACCGGGGCAGGGATGGCGGCAGGCCTCGGGCTTGGAGCGCGGGCACGGAGGAGGGCCGGGGCGTGCCTGGCCACACAGAGGGCGGAAAGCCCGACCAGGGCCAGGAGGCAGGTCCCCAGCCGGAGGCCTTCGGAGGTCTCCCCCGCGGAACGCGAACGGCGGAGTGTGGCGCTTTCCGGACGCGTGTCACCCTCGCAACACTCGATGAGTCTTGGCGCTTCGGATGCAGTGGATGGCGGGTCGAACGCAGCGTCGCACGCCAGGGCAGGCGAGGTGAAGCAGTCGATGGGCGTCCGATGGCGCCTGTGCGGTCAGTTCCGGTGTCAGAGGAAGGACGACTGGGCGTCCCGGGCGCTGCTCAGGGCCACCTTCTCCTTCCAGACCACCCAGGCGGGGAGGGCAAACAGGGCGGCGGCGAGGCAGCACACCTCACCCAGCGAGGCGAGGAGGCCGAAGCCGCGAAGGGCGCGGTTGTCTGCGAAGAGCAGGGAGGCGTAGCCGATGACGGTGGTGGCCGAGCAGAGCGCGACGGCGGCGCCGGTCTCCCGCAGCACAGCATGCATGGAGCGACGGGCGGCCCGTCGGTAACGCTGGACGATGTTGACCGCGTAGTCGACACCGATGCCGAAGGTGATGGGCAGCACGACGAAGTTGAGAAAGTTGACCCGAACGTGCGCCGTGGCCGCCGCGCCCACCAGCCAGGCCACGCCCAACAGGAGGCTGCCGCACGTCAGCAACGTGGGGCCGAGTCGCCGGAACACCAGCGCCACCAGGGCGCAAACCGCGGCGAGGGCCACCAGGGTGGCGCGTGGCCCGTCACGGATGATGGCGGCGTTGATGTCAGCCACCAGCAACGGCTGTGCGAGCGCCTGTGTCGACGCGTGGCTCTCCTCGATGGATGCGCGCAGAAGCTCGCGAATGGCTTCCAATTCATCGGCGTTGAGGACCCCCACCTTGCGCGGGAAGGCAAGTGCAATGCGTCCGGTGGAACCGTCTCGCTCCATCAGCGCCCGGCGGACGGACCGGGGCAAGTCAGCGAGCGTCGGTGGTCGGGCATCCGGGGGAGGGCGGAGCCGCTGGGCGCGGGTGCGAGCGGCCGGCGAAAGCTGCTCCAGCCGCCAGTCGGTGAGGGCCTCCCGAAGCTCCTTCACCAAGGGCAGCTTCTGGAAAGCGTCTTCGGGGAGGGCAGTCGACAGCGTACGGACCTCTCGCAGCGGGTCGGCCGGGCCCAGCTCGGCTCGCTTGCGGGCCAGCACCCGAAGCGTTCTGTCGAGGTCCGCCGGAGTTTCCGCGCGCAGCACCATGGGACTGAGGTAGGTGCGGAAAATCTCGTCCAGCTTGAAGGACCAGAAGGTGGCGCCGGACTCCAGGCTTTTTTGCGAGCGGACCCGCGCCACTTCGGTTTCCAACAGAGGCCCCCGGTAGGAGAGGACGGCAACCAGCGACGCGCCGAGCAGCAGGCCGGAGACGGTGCGAATCGCCGCGCTGTGGTGCTCGACGAGGTCGGCAACGGCGGCTCCCCAAGGGTGGCCGGGGCGCTGGGGAAGGAAGCTCCCCGGCCGCCAGCCTTCCAGGGTGGAGATGAGGGGGGGCAACAGCAGAAAGGCGGCGAGCCAATTCAGTGCCATGCCCAGGCCGCCGATGACGCCGAATTGGCTGAAGCCCCGGAAGTCCGTCGTCGCCAGGGAGAGGTAGGCCAGCCCTGCGGCAAAGGACGCGACGAAGGTGGCCGCCAGGGACCCGGACCAGGCAAGGCCTAGCGCGTCCTCGACCCCCAACCCCCGGCTGCGCTCCTCGCAGTAGCGGGCGACCAGGATGATGGCGACGTTGATGCCATTGCCCAGGACGATGGAGCCCAGAAAGGCGGTGTTGGCGTTGAGGTAGCCGACGAGGAACCAGCTCAGCCCGAAGGTGACGGCGGTGCCCACGCTCAGCGCGGCGGCGAGGGCGAGGATGGGCACCCAGCGTCGGTAGAAGAGGTAGAGCGCGCCCAAAACGAAGACGACTACCAGTGCGGTGGACGCCGCGAGGTCGGAGATGAGCGACTGCTGCTCCTCGAGGGGCATTTCCACCTCGCCGGTGAAACCGATGCGCAGGGTGGCGTCGTAGTCGGCCGGCCCGAGCGAGTCGACCTCGGCACGCACCCGCTCGACGAAGCGCTTGCTGTCGCGGTAGCCGTGCACCTTCTCCGAGGGCGCCACCAGCAGTGCCAGCAAGTGGCCGTCCGGCGTCTGGTAGTAGCCGTCGCGGAAGTGGTCGACGCTGTGCAGGCCGTACTTCGCCTCCAGGTCCGAAAAATCGAGTGGTGGTGGGCTCGCCGCTTCATCCTCGTCCTCCACCAGGTGGAGGACCGGGTTGTGTCGCTGCTTCTCCCAGGCCACCCGGGCGCGGATGCGGCCGACCATGTTCCGCAGGTCCTCTTGGCTTAGGTAAAAGGCGCCGAAGTTCCGGAGAAACGCCTCCTGCTCGTCGGTCCGGTAGGACACGTCTTGGACGACGTCCGGCCCGAGCGCGCGCAAGCGCCCGGCGAGTGCCTCGGCAAAGCGCTGGAGGGCCGAGGCGTCCTTTCCTTGCAGAACCAGGTAAAGGTGGCTGACCGGGTTGAGCTTGGGCCCGATGCTTTTTGCGGCCAGCACGCTGGGCGCGGTCTCGGGAAGCAGCTCCTCGAGGTCGCTGCGCAGGTTGGAATACAGCCTCGCGGTGAAGAAGCTGCCGACGAGGAGAAGCAGCACCGCGCCGCTCAAGATGGCGCGTCGCCGACGGAGAAGCCCTCCGACCAGACGTCTGCCGAGCAACTCGGGGTCGCCCTTCACCTTCCGCCCCCCTCCGGGCCGTGGACACCGAGGGCAAGCTCGCGGCAGCCACTGGCTGCCGAGCGGTAGGCCGCGTCGATGAGGCGTACGCAGGCCTCAGCGTCCCGGGCGTCGTTTCCGACCCACGTGCCAGCGGCGATGGCGGCACGGAACTCCTCGAAGAGGGAGTTGAACCAGGAGACGTGGCTCGCATCCATCCAGTCGGAGGAGACGCGCCTGCGCTCCGTGGTCCAGCGCCCGCGGCCCGGGGCGCTGGCGTCTTGCCGGACCGCCACTTCCAGGTCGTCGTCGTCGACGGTGATGGCACCGCGCTCTCCCTGCAGCGCGTACAGCACTTTGCGGACGCCGGCCGTCCAGCTGAGGTGGGCCTGGGCCAGCCCGGTGGGGAAGGTGAGCACCAAACTGATGTTGTCCTCGGTGTCCCAACGCGCAGCGTCGAGGTTGGCCAGCTTGGCCGTCACCGCACTCGGGTAGGCCCCCATCCATTCGAATGCCAAGTAGAAGCTGTGGCTGCCATGGTCCATGGCAATTCCCCCGCCGGAATAGCGTCGCTCTCGCCGCCAGTCCGTCCTCCATTCCGGCACGCCCTTGGCGTGGGTGGTGCGGAAGGTGCTCAGGCTGACGCTGCGGACTCGGCCGATTCGTCCCGAAGTCAGGACTTCGCGGATGGCCTTCACCACGGGCGCGTGCTTGTAGTTGTGACAGGGGAAGAGCACCCGTTGCGCCCGGCGCGCATGTTCCAGCAGGGAATGGGCTTCGGTGACCGTCGTGGTCAGGGGCTTCTCACACAGCACATGAAGTCCGGCATCGAGCGCCTGGTGGGCGATGGCGGCGTGCTCGGAGGGCGGTGTGGCGATGTCCACGAAGTCCAGTAAGCCCGCTTCCGCTGCGAGCAGCGCCTCGGCGGTCTCATACAGGCGTGCCCCGGGCAGGGCGGCCCGGGCGGCGGTCAGCCGCGGGACGCACACGTCGGCGACGGCGAGGATGTCGACGTCCTGCGCTTGGCGCGCGCGCTCAAGGTACGCCGGCAGGTGGCCCTCGGAAGAGATGAAGCCGTAGCCGATGAGGGCGCCGCGGAGGCGACGGGGCGGGGAGGACGCTGGCATGGAAGGGCGGTTCTCGGGTGTCAGTGCCACCGGCCGCTGCGCTCCAGCTCACCGAAGACCTCGGCGAGAAGGCCGAGCGCCTCGTCGGCGGTGGCCTCGTCGATGGTGAGTGCCGGCTGAAGACGAATGCGAGGCGAGTAGGTCATGGCGAGAAGCCCACGCCGCAGGCCGGACAGGTAAACCTCCTTCATCACGTCCGCGGGAATGGGCTCGCGGGTTGTTGGGTCGCGCACCATGTCAATGGCCAGCAGAAGGCCTTTGCCGCGGACCTCGCCGATGAAGGGGAAACGCTCCTTCAGGTGTTGGAGGCGGCCGAGCATGAAGCGACCCACCGTCTCGGCGTTTTCCCAGAGGCGTTCGCGCTCGATGGTGGTGACGGAGGCCAGCGCCGCGGCCGCCGCCAGTGGGTTGCCTCCGTAGCTACTGGAGGCGCCGGAGGGAAGGTTCCAGGGAGGAGACTGGGCGATGTCCGTACGCGTGAGAACGCCGCTGACTGGAAACCCGGACCCGAAGCCTTTCCCCAGCGTCACCACGTCCGGCGCGACGCCGGGCGTGTGGTCGATTCCCCAGCGACGGCCGGTGCGGCCGAAGCCCGTAATCATCTCGTCCACCACCAGGAGGGCCCCCACCTCGCGCGCCGCATCCGCCACCGCCGGAAGGAATTCGGGCGGTGGAATGACGTTGCCGGCGGTCCCTTGCATCGGCTCGATGAGGACGGCAGCGACCGGACCTTGCGGCTGGGTCTTCAACGCCTTCCGGGCAAAGTCGGCGCACGCGATGCCACAGCTGCCGTACTGCAGGCCGAAGGGGCAGCGGTAACAATCCGCGTACGGAATGGACGTGGTGTGCGGCAGCAGCGGCGGAAAGCCGTGCTTGGCCTCGCTGCCCATGAGCGACATGGCGCCTGCGGTTTTCCCGTGGAAGCCGCCCCAGAAGCCCACCACGTCCAGGCGTCGCGTCCTGGCCCGTGCCAGCCGCAGTGCCGACTCCACCGCCTCCGCACCCCCCGAGTACAGCTGCAACCGGTCCAGCCCCGCCGGGGCAATGGCGGCCACGGCATCCATCAGCTGGGCCCGCGGGGCGCTGGTGAAGCTTCCGACCGTGAGTTTCGTCACCTGGGCGCTGAGCGCCTGGACGTAGGCAGGGTGAGCGTGGCCGAGGGAGTTGACGCCGATGCCGCCAATCAAATCGACGAAGATGTTCCCGTCGACGTCGGTGAGGTAGCTGCCCTGGCCGTGGTCCATCGCCACGCCGGCCCACTGCGCGAAGCCTTGGAGTCCCGGGGCCAGATGCCGCGCTTCCTGTTCGACCAGGGCACGACTCCGCGGTCCGGGAACCTCCGTCTTGAGGAAGACCTTGGCCATGGCGTCAGCGGGCGTCCCGCGCGCCGAAGACGTACAGCCGGTGCACGGGGTAATTCCAGGCCACGCCCACCAGCACGGCCGCGGCGAGGACTCCCACCCCGGCACCCAGGCCCAGGCTGCCCACTAGCAGCCGCGCCAGGGCGAGGTTGAGCAGCAGGGAGCCAGCCCAGGCGAAGAGGTAGCGGAGCGCCTGGGGCCACGGGCGCTGGCCGTGGGTGCGGAAGATGAGGTGGCGCTTGGTGGCGAAGTCGCTGGCGCCGCCGGCGAGGTGGCCTGCCAGGATGGCCCACCCGTATGCCGTGCCCATCAAGATGAGGCCCTCCATCACCGCCACGTCGACGGCCGAGGCAAGGACGCCCGAGGCCTGGGATGCGGCGAAATGCCACCCCTCGCGCAGCCACGCAGTGCGCTGGGGCGCCGGCGGCCTGACCGAGGAGGTGACCACCCGGCTAGCGGCCACGCTTCCGCAACTCTGAGCGCACGAAAGCCGTGCGCTGGATGGCGGTGGCATTGGCGAGGACCGCGATGAGCGCGAGCGCCGCCAGTACCAAAGGGTACCGCGGGTGAGCCGCTTCAGGCTCCCACCAACGTGCAAGGAGCGGGGAGAGGACGGTCGAAAGGCAGAGGTAGGCGGCACGCTCGTGCCGCTGCATCAGGCCCATGCGCGCCTGCACGCCCATCGCCTCGCCCTTGGCGCGGGCATACGACACCATCACCGCGCCGGCACACGCCGCGGCGGCGAGGACGAAGCCCAGCGGGTCATTGCGGTAGTAGTAGGCAAACCCGAAGAAGATGGCCATC
This sequence comes from uncultured delta proteobacterium, assembly GCA_963760425.1. GTDB lineage: Bacteria > Myxococcota > Myxococcia > Myxococcales > Myxococcaceae > JADGRA01. Next base: position 167,267 of record CAVXCY010000007.1, read on the forward strand.
TCGGCCCAGCGGTCCACCGCGGCGTCGAGGACTTCTCCAGCGTCCGATGCGAGTCCGCGCTCGCGGGCCACGCCGCCGTCGAGCGAATCGCACATGGCGCCCACCACCAGCGCCCAGCCGCCGAGAGCGAACCAGCCAGCGGCCACTGCCACGGCGGCTCCTAGCTGCAGGACCAGCGAAGTCCACGACAGCGTGTCGGGCCGCACACCCAGCCAGACGCAGGCCCGGACCGCGGGCCTGAAGACCCACAGGCCGTACTCCATGAAGTAGGTGCCGAGGACGGACGTCGTCCCCTGGTCCGTCACCCGCTTGCTCTGCGGGCGCCCGGCCAGCGCCGCCTTCAACGCGAATGCGCCGAGCGCCACCACGAAAAGGCCGGCGAGGCTGGCCAGAGCAATGAGGGTGGGGAGGTGGCCGGTCATGTGTTGCGCAAGTGTCACCGAGCGCGGCGAAGGCCAGCACATAGCGGCTTCTCGGCGGTAGTCAACGCACGCTCTCCGAGGGAGTCCGGGGCGATGGGGACGACTGACAACCTGGGAGGCCGCCCGTTGCACTGCCAGCGGATTTCACCCTAAACGGGCCGGCCGGGTGTTAGGCCCCGGGGCGAGAGTGACGCCCGGGGATGCTCCGAAGAATTAGCGGGGCAAACCGGACGTCGCAGTTGCCAACCCCCGGAGGTTTCTGGTGCGAATGCTGCTCTTCACCCTGGCACTTGTCGCGGCCGAGGTCAGCGCAACCGAGGCCCTGAAGGCCCGGGATGCGGAGGTCCGCGCGGTGCTGCCGGCCAAGGGCACGGAATTGTCGGCCGCCACCCGTCAGAAACTCGAAAACATCCTCACGCGGGCGGTCGACCTGGAAGGGGTGGCACGCTCGGCGCTCGGAAAGAACTGGGACGAGGCCACGCCGGCAAAGAGGAAGCAGTTCCTCGATGCCTTCAAACAGCGCTTTCGGAAGGCGACAGCCGACCAGTTCACCGAGGACTACCGGAACACCGTGGTGAAGTACTTCCCCGAGGTCCCAGACGAGGGAGGGGTGAAGGTGCCGACGGAGGTAACCATCAAAGGGGAACCGACGCACATCGACTACATCATGCGCCGCGTCGGTGCCGACTGGCGCATCGTCGACATCGTCGTCGACGACGTCTCGACGGTGGACAACTACCGGTCGAGCTTCGGCCGCATCATCAAGAAGGAAGGGATGGATGGCTTGATTGCCCGCCTCAACAAAGGGACGGTCAAGCAGGCAGGCGAGAAGAGCGCGCCCAAAGCGAAATAAGCTGCTGGCGTGGAATGCGAGGATGCAGCAACTTCGCAGCAGCGAACGAATCCCCGGACGGAAGGCACATTCCTGAGCGGCATCTGGCTTGCAGCTTTGGCTTCAATTGAGCTTGTTGGAGGGAGGACCATGAAACAGCACCCCGCAGACGCCAAGGAGGGCCCTCGTGCCACGCGGCTTCCCGTGGCTCGCTGGACTCCTCGTCGTTGCCTCCGCTTGCTACCCAAGCAGCGTGGACAACATCTCGGACTACAACACGGTGACCACCGTCTACGACACGGCCTTCAATGCCGATGGCGGGTTCCAGGCCCTGACCACCTACTCCATCCCGGGCGCGACGGTGGCCAACCCGGCGAACTGCGTCATCGAGGACGTCACGGACGGCGGCGCCTTCTTTAACCCGGATTCGGGGGTGAACCCGAATCTACCCACCACCATCTGCACGACGGTCGTCGATGAACTCAATGGACTCGGCTATACGCTCATCGACCCCGCCACGGGACCGGGCCAGCCCGAGCCAAGCTTCGTGGTGACCATCGCTGGCCTGAGCCAGAGCTACACCGCTTGGGTCACCTACCCCTGGTACGGGTATTGGGGATGGTATTACCCGTACTACCCGTGGGGTGGCTGGGGGTACTACTACCCGTGGGGGCCAACATACGTTTATAGCTATAATATTGGAACGCTCGTCATCACGATGGTGAAGCCAACGGCTTCTTCTCAGCCCGACGGTGGCGCCATCAACGCCGTGTGGGCCGGGGCCCTCAACGGCGTCGTGACGACGACAAACATCAGCCCTCCGGTGGTCGAGGCCGGCATCCAGCAAGCGTTCAACCAATCGCCCTACCTCGGGAGGCCCCAGTGAGGCCCGGAGCTTTGATGAGAAGGCTGCGGACGAGCGCCTTCCTAGGAATTCTTCTCGCCTCGGCTGCTGCCCGGGCCCAGACGTACTACAGCGGTGATGCTGCGGACGTGAACCCGATGTACGGCTCGCTGCAGTACCAGTTCGGCATCCCCATCGGAAACACGTACAATTACATTTCCGACGTGGAGTGGCGGGGCATCGGCGCAGACCTCAACTGGTTCGTGAAGCCGACCATCTCCATCGGCCTGGCGCTCGGATGGAATGTCTTCTACCAATCCACCAACAAGGTCATCAGTTACCTTCCGGGGCAAACAAACCCCGGTTTTGCCATTTCCGGGCAGCAGGACCGCAGCTTCAACTTCTGGCCCATCCTGGCGGACTTCCGCTGGCTCCCGAAGCTGAAGACCGGCATCCGTCCGTTCCTCGGCCTCGGGGTGGGCGCGTACATCACCACCCAGCAGCTCGGCATCGGCCTGTACTCCTACAGCACGACGCAATGTCAATTCGGGCTGGCTCCGGAACTGGGCGTCATCATCCCCGTCGACGGTGGCGTGGGGGTCCAGCTCAGCACCCGCTACAACATGGCCTTCCAGTCTGGAAGCATTCAGTTCCAGCAGTGGCTGGGCATCTACCTCGGCATCGTCTGGGGCCAGGGGCTGTAGCGGCGTCACACGCCTGAAGAAAGGGAGGCCTCGCCGGCAAGGCTGGCGGGGCCTTTCAGTCCTCGTAGTACTCGGTGCCGAGGTGGGTGATGAGCTCTTCGCCCATCAGGTGGCGGAGGTTGTTCTTGAGCTTCATCTGCTGGATGAAGAGGTCATGCTCGGGGTCGAGCCCCGGGGCGGCCATCGGGCTCTTGTAATAGAAGCTGAGCCATTCCTGGATGCCAGACATGCCCGCCCGGGCCGCCAGGTCGCTGAAGAGGGCCAGGTCCAGAACGATGGGGGCGGCGAGGATGCTGTCTCGGCAGAGGAAATTAATCTTCAGCTGCATTGGGTAGCCGAGCCAGCCAAAGAGGTCGATGTTGTCCCAGCCCTCCTTGTTGTCTCCTCGGGGCGGGTAGTAGTTGATGCTCACCTTGTGGCTGAAGTCGCCGTACAGCTGCGGGTACAGCTCCGGCTCGAGGATGGTGTCGAGCACGGACAGCTTGCTGACCTCCTTGCTCCGGAAGGCCGCCGGGTCTTCCAGCACCTCTCCGTCTCGGTTCCCCAGGATGTTGGTGGAGAACCAGCCATTCAGACCGAGCATCCGTGCCTTCAGCATGGGCGCAATCACCGTCTTCACCAGGGTCTGGCCGGTCTTAAAGTCCTTGCCCGAGATGGGGACGCGCTGCTTCTTGGCCAGCTCCTGCAGCGCGGCGGTGTCCACCGTGAGGTTGGGCGCGCCGTTGGCAAAGGGCACGCCCTCCATCAGGGACGCGTAGGCGTACAGCATCGACGGGGCAATGGACGGGTCGTTGTCCCGAAGCGCCGACTCGAAGGCAGCCAGCGTGGCGTGGGCGGGCCCGGGCGCCTGGTAGCTTTCGGTCGAGGCGCACCACACCATGACGCAGCGCTCGAGCTCGTTTCGCTGGCGGAAGCTCCGGATGTCGGCCCGCAGCTGCTCAGCCAGGTCGAACTTGGTCGGGGCCCGTTTCAGGTTTGGCCCCTGGAGGTTCTTGACGAAGGCGGGGTCGAAGACAGCGGCCATGGGTCGGATGGCTTCCAGGGGCACCCGCAGCTGCGCGAGGAGGTCCCGGTCGAGGACGCCCGCCTTGCGCGCCGACTGGTAGGCGTCCTCGGGAAAGATGTCCCAGCCCCCAAAGACGAGGTCCGTCACCTTGGCGAGGGGCACGAAGTCCCGGATGTAGGGCTGGCGGTGCTCGGTCCGCAACCCCAGACGGATGGTGCCCATCTGCGTCATCGAGCCGACGGGCAAGCCGAGGCCCCGCTTCACAGCCTCGCAACCGGCGAAGAAGGTGGTGGCCACGGCGCCCAGGCCGGGGGTGAGAATGCCCAGGCGCCCGGTGGGGGGACGAATGGACGTGCGCGATGGCTCGGTCATGGGGTGCGAACTCGGGCGCCGGCTACGGCTGGGGTGCCGAGGCGACGGCCCAAGAAGAGGCCCGCCTTGGCCGACCAGACTGCCACGGCATAGCCGGCAAGCACATCCAAGACGTAATGGTGCGCGAGGTAGACGGCTGCAAAGGAGACGAGGAGGGTGAAGGCCAGCGTCGGGAGCCGCCACCGCCAGCCCCTTTTCCAGGTGAAGAGGGTCACCAGGAACGGGTAGGTGACGTGTAGGGACGGCATGGCGCCGAAGACGCTGGGGTTCCGGGCGTAGAAGCTCTCGAAGTAGTGAATGCCGAAGAAGGCGTCGAAGCGGGCGCAACCGGCGGCGCTACTCATGGCGTGCGGGTCCGCTGGTCCGAGGCCATGCTCCAGGATGTACCAGGGCGGCGCCACCGGCAGGACCATGTAGATGAGGGCTCCGGAGAGGACGGCGACGAAGAAGGCCCAGGCGAAGGCGTTGAATCTCTCCCGGTCGCGGAAGAAGAAGTCGACGGCCACGCCCAGGAATTCGTAAATGAAGAGGGCATAGGCTGCGCTGCAGAGGAGGTCGAGCGCGAGGACGGGCCTCACGTAAAGCCATTCTGGCCAGGAGACGGCTGGGGTGCCGGCGCGGAAGAAGCGCAGCTCCAGCGCGCGGAAATCGCCGGTGCGAATCGGTCCCAGCAATGGAAGAAACCTCTGGGCGTCGACCAGGACGCCCGTCAACCACAGCGGAACCAGGGCGCGGGCAACCGCTTGTGCCTTGGCCCCGAACCACGGCAAGCCCATGAACAGCCCATCCACCAGCAGGTGCTCCCAGCGAACGCCGCCGGTGCGAGCAGTCAGCGCCAGGTGTCCCGCGCCGAGCGCGGTGGCCAACAGGGCGAAGCGGTACGTCCGGGGTGCGGGCACCTCGACCGCGAGGCTGGAAGTGGACGTGGCGGGTGAAGACACGCGAGGGTGGGCTGCGTACCATGGGTGAGCGCGCACCGAAAACTCCGCCAGCGGCACTGGAACGCGCCCGCGTCCCGGCCGGCGTGCTCGACGTCCTGGGGCGCCTGCAGGAGGCGGGCTACGAGGCGTACCTGGTCGGCGGTTGCGTCCGGGACCTGGTCACCGGCCGGGTACCGAACGACTGGGACGTCGCCACCCAGGCCATCCCGGCAGAGGTCCAGCGGCTGTTTCGGAAAGTCATTCCCACCGGGGTGGCCCACGGGACGGTGACGGTGCTGGTGCCCGGCGGGCAGGTGGAAGTCACCACCTACCGGGTGGAGGCGGGCTACGCCGACGGCCGTCGGCCGGACCGCGTGGAATTTCGCCGGGACCTGGTGGAGGACCTCGCACGGCGAGACTTCACCGTCAACGCCATGGCCTATGACCCCAAGTCTGGGGAACTGCGGGACCCCTTCGGGGGCCTGGAGGACCTGGCCCGGCGCACCGTCCGGTGTGTGGGCGACGCCGTGGCACGTTTCGGAGAGGACGGGCTGCGGCCACTGCGCGCGGTGCGCTTTGCCACGGTGCTCGACTTCGCGCTGGACCCGGCCACCGAAGCGGCCATTCCGGGTGCGGTCGGTGTCTTCCGCAAGGTGGCCCTGGAGCGGGTGCGGGACGAATTCTTGAAGCTTCTCCTCTCCCCCGCTGTCGAGCGGGGGCTTCGCCTGCTGGCGAACACTGGCCTTCTGGAGGCGGTCTTTCCGGAGCTGGTGCAAGCGGTTGCCTCGGGCGTCGGGGCGCGGGTGGCGGCCGTCCCGGCCCGCGTCGAGGTGCGCCTGGTGGCCCTTCTCGCTTCCGTCTCGCCGCCGGAGGCGGTGCTCGAGCGGCTGCGCTTGCCGGGACGGACGATGGAGGAGGTGCGTGCGCTGCTGGCGCATCCCGTGCCCGAGGACGCCGCGGGATGGAGCGACGTGGACGTGCGCCACTGGGCAGCGCGTTTGGGGGCCAGCCGGGTCGACGATGCGTTGTGGCTGGCGGCGGCGGCGGGCCTTCCGGCGGCGGGCGAGGTCCGGGCCCAGGCGGAGAGGGTGCTGGCCAGCCGCCCGCCGCTGACCGTGCGGGAGCTGGCCCTCGGCGGGCGCGGCGTCATGGACGTGCTCCGCGTCGGACCCTCCCCGGTGGTGGGGGAGGCCACCCAGTGGCTTCTGCAGCAGGTGTTGCAGGAGCCAGCGCACAACACCGAGGAGACCCTCCGACGGCTTCTTTCGGTCTGGGCGGAGGCCAGGGGCTTGAAGCCGGGGTCCCCGGGCTGACATATGGCGCTACCTTAGAATGCGTGTCGTCGTTGCCATGAGTGGTGGGGTGGATTCGTCCGCGGCCGCCGTGCTGATGCAGGAGGCCGGACATGAGGTCCTGGGCATCACCCTGCGCGTGTGGAGCTACTCGGACGCCGCGCGGTGCGGCAGCTGCTGCAGCCCCGAGGACATCGACGACGCGCGGCACGTGGCGGACCGGCTGGGCATCCCCTTCTACGTGGCCGACGCCGAGGAGTTGTTCCGCGAGCGCGTGGTCCAGCCCTTCGTCCAGGGCTACCTGCAGGGCCGGACGCCGGTGCCGTGCGTGGCCTGCAACGACGATGTGAAGTTTGGTTTCCTCCTCAAGCGGGCGCGCGCGCTCGGCGCCAAGCTGGCCACCGGGCACTACGCCCGCATCGCCGAGGAAGGGGGGCGCCTGCGGCTGCTGCGCGCCCAGGACGCGGCCAAGGACCAGAGCTACTTTCTCTTCGGCCTCTCTCAGGAGGCCCTGCGCCACGTCGTCTTCCCTGTCGGGGGACTGAGCAAGGCGGAGGTACGTGCCATTGCCGAGCGCCGGGGGCTTCCCACCAGCCACAAGCCGGAGAGTATGGAGATTTGCTTCGTGCCGGACGGTGACTACGCGGGCTTTGTCGAGCGCCTGGCCGGTCCGCAGCCCTCCGGCGAGGTGGTCAACGCCGCGGGCGAGACGCTGGGCCAGCACGCCGGCATCCACCGCTTCACGGTGGGGCAGCGCCGTGGACTGGGGCTGGCCGCGCCGACGCCCCTGTACGTGGAACGCATCGACGCGGAGCGCCGCCAGGTGGTGGTCGGACCTGCGGCAGCGCTCGAGCGGGAACGCTTCACGGTGCTCCGGCCCTCCTGGGTGGGTGAGTGCCCGGCGGCCGACGAGACGGTCCAGGTGCGGGTCCGCCACCGCCATGCGGGGGCCCCGGCGCGTGTCTCACCGCTGCCTGGGGGACGGGCGTCGGTGGAACTGCTGGAGCCCGTCCGGGCCGTGACGCCGGGGCAGGCGGCCGTCTTCTACCGGGGGGCGGAAGTGCTCGGGGGCGGCTGGATCGGCTAGGAAGGTGCCATGGACCGTCGCGCAGGTTGGATTATCGGCATCATCTTTGGCGGGCTGTTCCTCTGCCTCTTCGCCTTCCTGGCCCTCACCTGGTACGCCTTTCAGGGTGAGCGCGGGACGTCTTTCAGTCCGGGGCCGCGGGTGGGCGTGGTGGAGGTGACTGGCGTCATCGCCGACTCCAAGAAGACGCTGAAGGAATTGCGGGAGTTTGCCGACGCCGACTCCATCAAGGCCATCGTCGTCCGGGTGGACAGTCCCGGGGGCTCCGTGGCCCCCTCGCAGGAGATTTACGAGGCCCTGCGCAAGCTACATGGCAAGAAGCACGTGGTGGTGTCGATGGGCTCCATCGCCGCCTCGGGCGGCTTCTACATCGCCTGCGCTGGCGAAAAAATTTTCGCCGACCCCGGCACCCTAACCGGCTCCATCGGCGTCATCTTCAACTTCTACAACGTACAGGGCCTTCTGAAGTGGGCGGGCGTGCAGGTGTCGCCGCTGACCGCCGGGAAGATGAAGGACGCTGGAAACCCGTACCGGGAGATGACGGTCGAGGAGCGGGCCTACTTCCGCAGCGTGCTGGATGATGTCCACGACCAGTTCATCCAAGCGGTGGCTAGCGGGCGGAGTCTGACGGTAGAGCAAGTGAAGCCGGTGGCCGACGGGCGCGTCTTCACCGGCCGGCAGGCGAAGGAGCTGAAGCTGGTGGATGAGATGGGCGGTCTTGAGGACGCGGTGGCAGAGGCCGGACGGCTGGGGGGCATCAAGGGGCAGCCGAAGATGGAGTACCCGCGCAAGGAACGGCGGCTGCTGGGGGAGCTGCTGGGGGAGGATGCCCAGTCGCTCTTCGAGGGCGTGGCGGCGCGGGTGGAGGAGGCGGTGGGCAGCACGGGCCTCCAGTTCCGGCTGGTCCCACCGGCGGGCCCATCGCAGTGACGACGAAGCCGCTGTGGGCACCTTGGCGGCGGGACTTCGTCACCGCCGAGAAGCCGGCCGGGTGTATTTTCTGCCGCTTCCCGGACGAGACAGACGACCGGGGAAACCTGGTGCTCGGCCGCACCCACCACTCCTTCGCGGTGCTGAACCGCTTCCCGTACAACAATGGCCACCTGATGGTGGTGCCGCGGCGCCACCTGGCCGACTTCACCCAGCTGGGGCAGCAGGAACTGCTGGATTTGAATGGCCTGCTACAGACGGCGTTGCGCATCGTCCAGGCAGTGTACGGGCCGGACGGAGCCAACCTGGGGATGAATGTCGGCGCCGACGCCGGCGCGGGAATTGTAGGGCACCTGCACTGGCACCTGGTGCCCCGCTGGCGAGGGGACACCAACTTCATGCCGGTGCTGGCTGAGACGAAGGTGATGGTGGAACACCTCGACCAGACGTGGCAGGCCCTGCGCCCGCGCTTCGACGAGGCCCTGTCGGCCTGAGGGCGGCCCCCCCCCGTGTTTTCCGACGCCACCCTCGTCGTGCTGCTGGCCACCACGGCCGTCACGGCGCTGCTGGCGCTGGTGCTGGTGCTGTCGCGCAAACAGAAGACGGAGGACGCCTCGAAGGCGTACCTGGCGGGCGTGCGCTACGTCCTTTCCGATGAGCCGGACGCGGCCTTTGCCGAGCTGTCGCGCGCGGCGCGGATGAATACGGCGACGTATGACACGTACTTCGCGCTGGCCGCCCTGATGCGGCGGAAGGGCGAACTCGCCTGGGCCATCCGCCTGGCGCAGAACATGCTCCTCAAGCCGGCGCTCCCTCGCGACGTCCGCCGGCGGGCGCAGCTGGAACTGGCGCTCGACTACCGTCGGTCGGGCATGCAGGACCGCGCGCGGGACACCTTCGAGACGCTGCTGGCCGAGGCCCCGGAGGACACCGAGGCCCTGCTGGCCTACCGGCAGCTGCTGGAGGAGGGGAGGGACTGGCCTCGGGCAGTGGAGGTGCAAGAGCGCCTGGTGGCCGCTTCTGGCGGCGGCCAGGGAGTGCTTGCTCACCTGCTGTGCGAGATGGCAGCCGTTTCGAGGCCGACGGACGCCCGCGCGGCGCGCGCACTGGCGGACCGGGCGGCGGCGCTGGATGCGGACTCGGCGCACCCGCGAGTGGAGCAGGCCCGCTCGGCCCTGGCCCTGGGCCAGCTGGAGGCGGCCCAGTCCGCGCTGCGCGAGGCGCTGGAGCGGGAACCGGAGCTGGCGCCCGTCACCGGACTGCTGCTGCTGGACGCCGGCTTGTCTCCCGCCGAAGCGGCTGGCTGGTTTGCGAAGGAGGCCGAGCGCAAGGCCCGCGCCGCGGGCCCCTTCACCCTGGCGCGGGCCGAGGCGCTGGTGCGTGGGGGGAGGGCGGAGCAGGCGGTGGAGACGCTGCAGGGGCTACTGCAGCGCGAGCCCGGTTTCCTGGAGGCCCGACGGGCGGTGGGCGAGCTGCTGCTGGCCGGCGGTCCAGTGGAGTCGCTGCGCGACGCCTACCGGGACGTGCTGCGCACGCTGGGCGAGCCGGTGCTGGCCTTTATCTGCCGGGCCTGCCAGGCCAAATTTCCGGCGTTCTCCTTTCGCTGCCCGGGTTGTGGCGCCTGGGACCAGCTGGGGCGCGCCCCCTCCCAGGAATTTGACCAGGCTGCAGCGCGGGCATAATGCCCCAGGGGGACAGAACGGCGGACCATGCGCGACTCGCACCGGATGAAGGAGAAGTACGACCTCTCGCTGGACAGCAGACAGGTGGTGAGTCTGCTGGCTGCCGGAATTGTCGTCCTCGGTGCCGTCTTCACGCTGGGCGTGCTGGTGGGGCAGAAGCTGGCCGGTAGCCAGCGCACGGACCGCGCGCCGGACCTCCTGTCCGCCCTGGACCAGAAGTCCGCCGCCCTGGAACGGGCCCGCGCTGCGCCCGCCCTCACCTTCCAGGAGGAGCTGACGGCGGACGCGGGCAAGGCCCAGGCCGTCGCCAAAGCGAGGCCCGAGGCGGTGGCCAAAGCCGAGACGCCCAAGGCGGAGCCACCGAAGCCCGTCGAGAAGAAGGCGGAGACGCCCGCCAAGCCAGCCGACGCTGGGGCAATCGCGACCCGGACGGCGGCCCCCGCCGCACCCGCGGCTGCCAAGCCGCCTGCTGGGACAGCGGCGAGCGGCGCCTTCACCCTCCAACTGGGGGCCAGCCCGAACCGGGAGGACGCCGAGCGGATGGTGTCGCGCTTGCGCGAGAAGGGCTATGCGCCCTACATCACCACCGCGGAGGTCCCCGGCAAGGGGACGTACTACCGGGTGCGGATGGGAAGCTTCGCCACACGAGAAGCGGCTACCCGCTACCTGGAGGACTTTCGGCGAGAAACCAAGACCGAGGCATTTGTCGCCTCGACGAAATAACGGGCCCAACCGGATGCAAGCACCGAAGCGCGTCGAGAAGCCCTGGGGTTACGAGCTGATTTGGGCCCATACCGAGCGGTACGTGGGGAAGCTGCTCCACATCAACAAGGACCAGCGCCTGTCGCTGCAGTACCACCAGCGCAAGGATGAAACCATTCACGTCCAATCGGGCACCTTGTTGCTGGTGGTCGACGAGGGCGCCGGGCTGTTGGAGAAGACGCTGCGGCCGGGCGAGAGCTACCACATCCGTCCGCTCACCAAGCACCGGATGGTCGGCGTGACGGACTGCGACGTGCTCGAGGTGAGTACCCCGGAGCTGGACGACGTGGTGCGGCTGGAGGACGCCTACGGGCGGGCGGGCACCAGCGCGCCGTGAGCCGCGCGGCTAGCCCTCACTTGCTCGGGGCAGCGGGGGCCGGAGAGGTGGCTGGGGCGGTGGCGGAGACCGACTCGGGCGAGCGCGTCCACCGGTCGACGTTGCCGTCGCCGTCGAGGTCCTCGCCGATGCGGTCAATCTGCCCGTTCTCCCAGAACTCCCAGTAGTCGACGCGGCCGGTCCCCTTGGTGTCGCGCTCCTTGCGCACCAGCTGCCCGTGCTCGTAGTACAGCCAGGTGTCCACCTTGCCGTCACCGTTGAGGTCCCGCTCCTTGCGGACGACCTGCCCCTTCTCGAAGAAGATGGTCTCGTCGAATTTCCCGTCGAAGTCCAAGTCCAGCTGCTCGCGGACTTTGTTGCCGTTGATGTCGTAGAGGTAGACGGCGTCGACCTTCCCGTCGAAGTTGAGGTCCATCTCCTTGCGAACCAGGTGCTCCACGGGCTTGCCGTCAGCGTCCTTGATGGTGACGTAATACTCCCAGACGTCCGGCTGGCCGTCCCGGTTGAGGTCGTACTGGAGCACCTTCCGCCCTTCCACCTTCGCGTCGAAGGTGGCATCCATTTCCTTGCGGACGAGCTGCTCGCTGGTGCTGCCGTCCTTGGCCTTGACGGTAACCGAGTACTGCCAGACGTCCTGCGTGCCGGTGGACGCGGGGGCCGTGTCGGGCTGGACGGCTTTGTTGCCACCGCACGCAGCGAGCGCCAGCGCGGTGCACAGGGGGAGTTTCCAGCCGAACCGTGGGCTCACGCCGAGTCTCCTAGGGGAACCACCGCGGCCATCCTGGCTCTCGGGGTGACCCTTCATGTACCTTCACCTACGTCCATGCCACGCAAGAAGCTGTCCACCACCATCTACATTACGCCCGAGCAGAGCGAGCTGCTCAAGCAGCTGAACCAGAAGACGAAAGTTCCGGTGGCAGAATACATCCGTCAGGGCATCGACCTGGTGCTGGAGAAGTACCGCTCGCAGCTGCCGGGCCAGTCTACCTTCGACGAGTTGCGCCGGTGAAGGGCACCTTCAAGGCCCAGCGGTGTGTGGTGATGGGTGGGGCTGGCTTCATCGGCTCGCACCTGTGTGAGCGCCTCATCGCCGAAGGTGCGCAGCGCGTGGTGTCGGTGGACAACCTGGTGACGGGCAACAGCGCCAACCTGAACGGGCTGCGCGGAAGGCCCGGCTTCGAGGACGTCCGGGCGGACGTGTGCGAGCCCTTCGGGGTGGAGGGGCCGCTGGACTACGTCTTCAACCTGGCCTCGCCGGCTTCGCCGGTGGACTACCACCTGCTGCCGCTGGAGACGCTGCGGGTGGGGGCGCGGGGCACCGAGCACGGGCTGCGTCTGGCCGAGGCGGCCGGGGCGGTCTTCCTCCAGGCCTCGACGTCCGAGGTGTATGGAGACCCGCTGGTGCATCCGCAGCGCGAGGACTACTGGGGCAACGTCAATCCGGTGGGCCCGCGTGCCGTCTACGACGAGGCGAAGCGCTACGGCGAGGCGCTGGTGTCGGCCTACCGGCGCAGCCGGGGGTTGTCGGTGCGCATCGTCCGCATTTTCAACACCTACGGCCCACGCATGCGCCTCCACGACGGACGGGTGGTGCCGGCCTTCGTCACCCAGGCGTTGGCGGGCGAGGACTTCACCGTCTTCGGCGATGGGAGCCAGACCCGCTCCTTCTGCTTCGTGAACGACTTGGTCGACGGCCTTTTGCGGCTGGCGCTGTCCGACGTGCAGGACCCCGTCAACCTCGGCAACCCGGACGAGATGACCATCCTGCAGTTTGCCGAAGCCGTCCGCGCGGCCGCCGGAGGGGGCGGGAAGATTGTCTTTCAGCCGCTGCCGGAGAACGACCCGCAGCAGCGCCAGCCGGACATTGGCCGGGCGCGGGCCCTGTTGGGCTGGGAGCCCCGGGTAGGCCTCACCGAGGGGCTGGCCCAAACCATCGCCTGGTTTCGCAAACAAGACGGCTCAGGCCGCCCGGGTGCTGGCGCGCGGCGCATGGCGGCGAGATGAAGGTGCTGGTCAGTGGCGGTGCCGGCTTCATCGGCTCGCACGTGTGCGACGCGTTTCTGGGCGCCGGGCACCGGGTGGTCGCCCTGGACAACCTGTCGAGCGGTCGCAAGGAGAACCTCGCCCGCCAGGTGACGCTGGTGGTGGAGGACATCCGCAGCCCCGAGGCAGCGGAGCTGGTGCGGCGCGAGCGTCCCGACGTCCTGTGTCATCTGGCCGCGCAGATGGACGTCCGGCGCAGCGTGGCGGACCCGCGCTTTGATGCGGACAGCAACATCCTCGGCTTCCTTAACCTGCTGGAGGCGGCGCGGACAGCCGGGGTGGGGAAGGTGGTTTTCAGCTCGACGGGAGGCGCCATCTACGGCGAGCAGGACGTCTTCCCGGCCCCGGAGAGCCATCCCCTCCGACCGGTCTCACCCTACGGTGTGTCCAAGGCGGCCGGCGAGCTGTACCTCGGCTACTACCGGGCCCAGTACGGGCTGCCGTCGGTGTCGCTGCGCTATGCCAACGTCTTCGGGCCGCGGCAGAATCCCCACGGGGAGGCCGGCGTGGTGGCCATCTTCAGCGAGCGTCTGCTGCGGGGCGAGCCGTGCACCATCTACGGCTCGGGCAAGCAGACGCGGGATTTCGTCTACGTGGCCGACGTCGCGCGGGCCAACCTGCTGGCGGTGGAGCGCTCGGCCGAGGGCCCCATCAACATCGGCACCGGGCTGGAGACGGACATCACCCGGCTGCATGCGCTGCTGGCCGCCGCCGCCGGGCGGCCGGGGCCGGCGCGCTACGCCGAGGCCAAGCCCGGCGAGCAGCTGCGGTCCTGTCTGGATGCGCGCCTGGCGAGGCAGTCTCTCGGCTGGTCACCCGCGGTGAGTCTGCAAGACGGCCTGGCCAAGACGGTGGCGTGGTTCGCCGAGCGGGCCCGCGGCTAGAGCTCCGTTCCCCGCGCCGCGTGGACGCCCGCCCCCCCTGATGTGTTAGGTGACCGCCCGCCGCTTGCGCACCCCATGCCGCCCGAGAACGCCCACCTCCGCAATTTCTGCATCATCGCCCACATCGACCATGGCAAGTCGACGCTGGCCGACCGGCTGCTGGAGGCCACCGGGACGCTGAGCAAGCGCGAGTCGCAGGCCCAGTTCCTGGACAACATGGAGTTGGAGCGCGAGCGGGGCATCACCATCAAGGCCCAGTCGGTGCGCATGAATTACACGGCCCTGGACGGAAAGACGTACGTCCTCAACCTGATTGACACGCCGGGGCATGTCGACTTCGCCTATGAGGTCAGCCGCTCGCTGGCCGCCTGCGAGGGGGCGCTGCTGGTGGTGGATGCGAGCCAGGGGGTGGAGGCCCAGACGCTGGCCAACGTGTACATGGCGCTCGACCAGGGGCTGGAAGTCATCCCTGTCATCAACAAGATTGACTTGCCGTCGGCCGACGCCGAGCGGACGCGGGCCGAAATCGAGGACGTCATCGGCATCGACGCCTCGGGGGCGGTGCCGGCCAGCGCCAAGGAGGGCATCGGCATTACCGAAATCCTCGAAGCGGTGGTGAAGCGGGTGCCCCCGCCCAAGGGGGACCCGGCGGCGCCGCTCAAGGCTTTGGTGTTCGACAGCTGGTACGACAGCTACCGCGGGGTGGTGATGCTGGTGCGCGTGCTGGAGGGGACGCTCAGGAACAAGCAGGCGATTCTGTTGTTTAGCAACCAGAAAACCTTCGAGGTGCAGGAGCTCGGCGTGTTCAGCCCGTTCAGCCGCCCGGTGTCACAGCTGCAAGCCGGCGAGGTGGGGGTCCTCATCGCCGGCGTGAAGGTCATCCACGACGCCAAGGTGGGGGACACGGTCACCGAAGCGGCGCGGCCGTGCGCCACGCCCTTCCCTGGCTTCCAGGAAGTGAAGCCGATGGTCTTCAGTGGGATTTTCCCCATCGACGCCGGCGACTACGAAAACCTGCGGGATGCGCTGGAGAAGCTGCGCCTGAACGACTCCGCCTTCACCTATGAGCCGGAGACCTCCACGGCGCTCGGCTTTGGTTTCCGGTGCGGCTACCTGGGCCTGCTGCACATGGAGATTGTCCAGGAGCGGCTCGAGCGCGAGTACAACCTGAGCCTCATCACCACCGCGCCCTCGGTGGTCTACAAGGTCTTCACCCACCAGGGGGAGCAGCTCCTGGTGGACAATCCAGCGCGCCTGCCGGCGGCGCAGAACATCGAGCACTTGGAGGAGCCGCTGCTCACCTGCCACATCCACCTGCCGGACGAGTACCTGGGCGGCGTCCTCAAGCTGTGCCAGGACCGGCGGGGCGTCCAGAAGGACATCAAGTACCTCGGGACGTCGGGCAAGCGCGTGCAGGTCACCTACGCCATGCCGCTGGCGGAAGTGGTCTTCGACTTCTTCGACAAGCTGAAGAGCGTGAGCCGCGGCTACGCGTCGCTCGATTATGAGTTGGCCGGCTACCAGCCGGCGGACCTGGTGAAGCTGGACATCCTCATCAACGGAGACCCGGTCGATGCCCTCAGCGTCATCGTCCACCGCGACCGGGCCTACCAGCGGGGGCGGGATGTGTGCGCGCGCCTCAAGCAGGTCATCCCCAAGCAGATGTACGAGGTGGCCATCCAGGCGGCCATTGGAAGCCGCGTCATCGCCCGGGAAACCATCTCCGCGATGCGCAAGAACGTGCTGGCAAAGTGCTACGGTGGCGACATCAGCCGAAAGCGAAAGCTCTTGGAAAAACAGAAAGAAGGAAAGAAGCGGATGAAGCAGGTGGGCAGCGTGGACATCCCCCAGGAGGCTTTCCTCGCCGTGCTACGGACGGACGAATGAGCGCGCCCACCGCCAGCGCCACCGCCGGCCAAGAGGGCACCAGCTTGCGCGGGCTCCTCTCGGCCCGTCGCACCGAGGACCAGGAGCGGCTCGGGCGCCGTCTCTACCTGCATGACCTTCTGTCCAGCCTGTGGGCGCCGGTCACGGCTCTGGCCCTGGCCCTCATCCCCTACCTGCTGGTGGTGGAGCTACATCCGCCGAGCGCTGCCTGGGCGGCCCCGGCGATGCGAGGCTTGGGGCTCCTGGCCTTCTTGTGGTTCGTCGGCCTTCTGGGCTTCCGCCTGGTGGCCCGGCGTGCCAACGCCCTGCGCCGGCTGCGGCATGAGGCGCGCGAGGCGACCGCGGAACTGGACGCAGCGCTGCGCGGCCAGGGAGCGAAAGTCGACGCCCGCGCGCGCGAGCGCCTGGTGGACCTGGCCGCCCGCACCGACGCCGCCATGCTGGGCGGGGACCCACAGGCCCTGGAGAAAAGCGTCCGGGCGCTGGCGGATGCCGGAGCCGCGCTCCCCGGCCACCCCCGCAACGAGACGGCGGACCTGGTGGTCGGACTGGGCAAGGCCCTTCTGGTGGCCCTGCTCATCCGTACGGTGCTGGTGGAACCCTTCAAAATCCCCTCCGGTTCGATGATTCCCACCCTGGAAATCGGCGACCAGATTTTCGTGAACAAGTTCATCTACGGGGTCCGCATCCCCTACCTCAACGTGGTGCCCTTCCCCCTGGTGCGCCAGCCCGAGCGGGGAGACGTCATCGTCTTCAACAACCCGGCGGACACCTCCAAGGACTTCATCAAGCGGGTGGTGGGCATCCCCGGGGACGTGGTGGAGATTCGCGAGGACGTGGTCTTCATCAACGGCCGGGAGCAGCCGCGGCGGCTCCTGTCCGAGGACTTCATGGCCTGGAAGGAGGATGCGGGCCGGACCGATTGGTGGATTCTCGGCCTCTTCGAGAACGACTGGAAAAGCGAGCTCGACCAGCTCTACGAAGAGAACCTCTCCGGCCACCTGCACCCGACGCTGCAGCGGCCGCTGCAACCGCGCTCCACCGAGACCGGTCCCTTCCGGGTCCCCGACAAGTCGGTCTTCGTCATGGGCGACAACCGCGATGACAGCGCCGACAGCCGCGTCGGCTTCGGGGGCCGGGAGCGCCCGGCCTACGTCCCCTACGGCAACATCAAGGGGAAGGCGATGATTGTGTGGCTGTCGCTCGGGCATGGCGGACTCTTCTCGCAGCTCTTCGGGGGCACCGGCATCCGCACCGACCGCTTTTTTCACCCGGTGCGGTAGTCCGCGGCCTGCGCGGGGGCCTTCCTCGGGCTCCCATTGACGAGCGTCGGACCGGCACTGTAGTGACTGGCCACCGTGCTCAGAGCCCGTGGAGCGGTTAGCCTGGTCAGCCTCTTCCTGCTCTTGGTGCTGGCTGCTGCGGGGTACTCCGGCTACCTCCTCGTCCCGCTGTACATGGACAACCTGGACATGCGCGAGGCCGTGACCGCGGCCTTCAACCGCATGGCCAGCGACCCGGACGACGGGCGCATCCGGATCTACCTGCTGGGCAGGGCCAACGCCATCGGCACGCACTGGGAGCGACAGGGCGGAGCCCGGGTGGAGAAGCCCGGCCTGGGGTTGGGGGCGGAGGACTTCGTCATCGAGCGCGAGTCCTTCACTGGGCACACCGGACGGGTCCAGGTGGACTACCAGCGGGAACTCCGCCTGTGGCCCAGCGACACCTTCAAGACACTGGACTTCCACGTGGAGAAGGCGGGGGCACTGCCGCAGTGAAGCCTCGCGCCCGGCACAGTCTGCTGACAACCGAGGGGATGTCCCGCAGCGAGGTGGAATCCCTCTTCGCCCGGGCGCGCCTGCATGCCCGCGGCCTGGAGTCCGGCCGCTCGGTGCGCGCCCTGGAAGGCAAGGTGGTGGCCAACCTCTTCTTCGAGGCCAGCACCCGCACCCGGCTTTCCTTCGAGAGGGCGGCCAAGGCCCTCGGGGCAGACGTCCTGAATTTTACCGCCCAGGCCTCCAGCGTGGTGAAGGGCGAGACGCTGATGGACACCGTGCGCAACGTGGAAGCGATGGGGGTGGCGGCCCTCGTCATCCGCCATGCCGCCTCGGGGGCCGCCCACTTGGCCGCCCGCCACGTGCAGTGCGCGGTGGTGAATGCGGGCGATGGCACGCACGCCCACCCGTCGCAGGCCTTGCTGGACGCCTTCACGCTGCACGAGCGCTGGGGTTCGCTGGAGGGCAAGACGGTGGTCATCCTCGGCGACGTCCTCCACAGCCGCGTGGCCCGAAGCAACCTCTTCTGCCTCACCACGCTGGGGGCACACGTCATCTTCGCCGGGCCCCCGACACTGATGCCGGCAGGCTTGGAAGAGCTGGGCGGTCGGCTGGCGCCGTCATTCGATGCAGCGCTGGCCGAGGCGGACGCGGTGATGGTGTTGCGCGTGCAGGGGGAACGGCAGACGGCGGGCTACGTGCCCTCGGTGCGTGAGTACGCGCGGCTGTACGGCCTCTCTGCCGAGCGCGCCGCGCGGCTGCGGCCGGGGGCGGTGGTGATGCACCCGGGGCCCGTCAACCGCGGGGTCGAGCTCGCCCCGGAGGTGGCTGACGGACCGGCCAACGTCATTCTGGCCCAAGTGTCCCACGGTGTGGCCGTGCGCATGGCCATCCTCGAGGCCTGCGCATGAGTGCTCCGGCCTTTGTCCTGCGCGGCGGCCGGGTGATTGACCCTTCGCGTGGCGTGGACGCCGTGCAGGACGTCCTTCTGCGGGGGGGCCACGTGGTGGCCCTCTCGGACCGACCGCTGGCTGCCGATGGCGCCCAGGAGGTGGACGTCTCCGGGCTGTGGGTTTGCCCGGGCTTCATCGACCTGCACGTGCACTTGCGGGAGCCGGGGGATGAGGGCAAGGAAACCGTCCTCAGTGGCACGCGTGCGGCCGTCGCCGGGGGCTACACCGCGGTGGTGGCGATGCCCAACACGCGGCCCCCCAACGACTCGGCGCTGGTCACCCGCCTCATCCAGGAACGCGCGGCGGCCGCCCATTTGGCCCGGGTGTGGCCGGCCGGGGCCATCAGCAAGGGCCTGGCCGGCGAGGAGATGGCCGAGCTGGGGGAACTGGCCGCCGCCGGGTGCGTCTGCTTCACCGACGACGGCCGTCCCGTCATGAATGCCGGGCTGATGCGGCGGGTGCTGCAGTATGCCCGGGCGCTGGGCCGGCCGGTCATGGTGCACGAGGAGGACCTGACGCTGTCGGCCGGTGGCGCCATCACCGAGGGAACCCAGGCCACCCGGCTCGGGCTGTTGCCCATCCCGCGCTCCGCCGAGGTGAGCATGGTGGCCCGCGACCTGGTGCTCCTCGACGAGGTGGGAGGGCACTTGCACGTCGCCCACGTCAGCTGCGCCGAAAGCGTGCGGTTGCTGCGGGAGGCCAAGGCGCGCGGGCTGCGCGTGACTGCGGAGGCGGCGCCCCACCACTTCACCCTCACCGACGCGGCGGTGGCGGAGTGGAACACCGACGCGAAGATGACGCCCCCCTTGCGCGGCCCGGCGGACGTGGCCGGCGTGCGGCAAGGGCTCGCCGACGGGACGCTGGACGCCATCGCCACCGACCATGCGCCCCACGGCATCCTCGACAAGCAGCTGCCCTTCGCCGAGGCGGCCAACGGCATCGTCGGCTTGGAGACGGCGCTCCCGTTGACGCTGGCCCTGGTGCGCGCCGGGGTGCTGTCCGTGTCGCGGGCCGTGGCATTGCTTTCCTCGGGTCCGGCGTCGGCCTTCGGGCTTCCGGGGGGC
This sequence comes from uncultured delta proteobacterium, assembly GCA_963760425.1. GTDB lineage: Bacteria > Myxococcota > Myxococcia > Myxococcales > Myxococcaceae > JADGRA01. The sequence continues at coordinate 187,063 of CAVXCY010000007.1, forward strand.
CAGCTGTTGCCCGGGGGGCCGGCGGACGTGACGGTGGTGGACCCGGCTGCGGAGTGGACGGTGGAGCCGCAGCGCTTTCACTCCCGCAGCCGAAACACTCCCTTCGCCGGAATGCGGATGGTCGGTCGGGTGGTCCACACCTTCGTCGCCGGTCGGCCCGTCTTCTTCGAGGGGGCGCTGGAGAAAGAGGAAAACCGTTGAGACGCGCAACCCTGGCCCTGGCCGATGGCATGGTCTTCGAGGGGCGTTCCTTCGGCGCGCCCGGCGAGCGCGTCGGGGAGGTGGTCTTCAACACCTCCATGTCCGGCTACCAGGAAATCCTCACCGACCCAAGCTACGTCGGCCAGATTGTCACCATGGCCGCACCGGAGATGGGCAACGTCGGCACGAACGCCCTGGACCAGGAGTCGGCACGGCCCCATGCCGTGGGGATGGTGGTGCGCAGCCTCAGCGAGACGCCCAGCAACTGGCGGGCGGACCAGTCGCTCGACAGCTACCTGCAGGCCGCCGGGGTGGTGGGCATCGCCGGGCTGGACACCCGCAAGCTGGTACGTCACCTGAGGACGCACGGCGCCCAGATGGGCGTGCTGAGTAGTGAGGGTCACTCGGCGGTGGCGCTGGTGGAGCGGGCGCGCCAGGCGCCGGGCATGGAGGGTCGGGACCTGGTGAGCGGCATCTCGGCCAGCGCCCCCTATGAATTTGGCGAGGGGATGCCGGAGATTTTCGGCACCGAGCGCCCGCCGCTCGCCCGGCGCTTCGACGTGGTGGCCTACGACTTTGGCCTCAAGCGGGCCATGCTGCAGCTGCTGGTGGAGGCCGGCTGCCGTGTCACGGTGGTGCCCGCCATGACGCCGGCGGTGGAGGTCCTCGCCCGAAAGCCCCACGGCGTCTTTCTCACCAACGGCCCGGGGGACCCGGCCGCGGTGCCGGGGGCGGAGGCAGCCGTATCCGCGCTGCTGGGCCGGGTACCGGTGTTCGGCATCTGCCTGGGCCACCAGATTTTGGCCCGCGCGGTGGGGGGGCGAACGTACAAGATGAAGTTCGGTCACCGCGGGGCCAACCAGCCGGTGAAGGACCTGCTGACCGGCCGCGTGGAGATTACGGCCCAGAACCACGGCTTCTCAGTGGACCCGGACAGCCTCAAAGGCCGGGCGGTGGTGACCCACCTCAACCTCAACGACGGGACGGTGGAAGGCTTGGACGTGCCTGACGGGCGCGCCTTCAGCGTCCAGTACCACCCGGAGTCCTCGCCCGGGCCACACGACGCCAGGCACCTGTTCGCTCGCTTCACCCGCGCCATGGCGCGCTAGACTCGGCCGGTAGATGGAGGCCGTTTCCTACCCGGCGCTTCTGGACTCGCTCTTTGCGCTGGCGAGCCATGAGGCGCGCAAGCCGGACGTGCTGGCGGCCAAGGCCGACTACTTCCGTCTCACCGGCGAAGTCTTCGAGGACGACCGCAACTTCGAGATGCGCATGGCGAGCTTTCTCGACTACTTCACCTTCGACTACCGCCCGGCCAGAACGGGCCGCACCGTCGCCGAGGAGTTTCACGCGGCGAAGGTGACGTCCGGCGCCCCGGAGGCCTCACTGGCGGAAGCCTTCACCCGCACCGTCCATGGCCTGTTCGAGGTGAGGAAGCTGCGGCCGGGCTTCGTCCGGCTGCGGGAACTGTTCAGCGCCGTCGACCACGACGTCACCGAGAGGCGCGCGCTGGCCGGGCTGCAGAAGGGCGATGTGCTGGAGGCGCGACTTATCCCGCTGGACGGCAGCACGCTGGTCTTCTCGCCGGCCTTCTGCTTCCACCCGCGCGAGGCGGTGAAGGCCATCAAACGCGAGGTGAAGCGCCGGAAGAAGAAGGAGCCGGAGCGCTCGCCGAAGGAACTGGTGTGGGAGGCTGCTAAGCGCGCGATGAAGGCCGACCGCTACCGGCAGATTGCGGTCGAGAAAATCTACGACTTCGAGCAATCCCGGCTGTGAGCGGCCCTCACGCCGCGGTGCGGACCTCGCCCACGTAGACGAAGGCGATGCCCCCGCTGAGGGGGCGCGCTCGCCACGAGGTGAAGGCGTTTGCCTTCTGCATCAACGCCAGGAAGCGCTCGCCAGCCGGGAAGGCTGCCGCGGTGCGGGGCAGGTAGGCATAGGCCGAGCGGTTTCCTGTGAGCAGGCCGCCGGCGCACGGCATGAAGACGCGGGAGTAGAAGCGGTAGAGCGCGCCCCACAGGCCGGCCGGCTGTCCGAATTCGAGCACCACCACGCGGCCGCCGGGGCGCACCACGCGGGCCATCTCCTGCAGGCACCGCACCGGGTCATCGACGTTGCGGATGCCGAAAGCGATGGTGGCGATGTCGAAGGAGGCCGCCGGGTAGGGCAGGGCCAGTGCGTCGGCCACCTCGAAGCGGATGTCGTCCAGGCCGGCGCGGTGGGCCTTCTGTCGGGCCGGACCCAGCATGGGCGCGCAGAAGTCCATCGCCACCACCGTGCCGCCGGGCTCCACCGCCCGCCGCAGGGCGAGCGCCAAGTCTCCGGTGCCGGTGGCGCAGTCCAGGACGCAGGCGCCCGGGGCGGCGCCACTCTCGCGCACGGCGCGCCGGCGCCAGCGCCGGTCCACGCCCCAGGACAGGACGACGTTGGTCACGTCGTAGCGCGGGGCGATGGAGGAAAACATCTCCCGGACCTGCTCGCTCACAGCACCCTCACGTTGGCCGCAGGCACCGGCCGGGCGTGCAGCGAGCGACCTACCGCGTGCAGCACCGCGGGCAGCCGCCGCATGAGGTCTTCGAACATGTCCGGGGTGAGGGCCTGGGCGCCGTCGCACAGGGCTTCCTCGGGGCGGGGATGCACTTCCACCAGCAGCCCGTCGGCGCCGGCCGCCGCCGCCGCCAGCGCCATCGGGATGACCAGCTCGCGGTTTCCGGTGGCGTGACTTGGGTCGACCATGACCGGCAGGTGGGTGCGGGCCTTGGCCAGCGCCACCGAGGCCAGGTCCAGGGTGTTGCGCGTGGCCGACTCGAAGGTGCGAATTCCGCGCTCGCACAGGATGACCTGTTCATTGCCGCCGTCGAGAAGGTACTCGGCGGCCAGCAGCCACTCCGAGAACGTGGCGGCCAAGCCACGCTTGAGGAGCACCGGCCGCCGCACCTTCCCGAGGGCCTTCAGCAGGGTGAAGTTCTGCATGTTGCGCGCGCCCACCTGCAGCATGTCCACGTGGTCGATGAGGGAGGCGAGCTGTTCGGTGTCCAGCACCTCCGCCACCAGGCCCAACGAGTGGCGCGTGCGCGCCCGCTCCAGCAGCGCGACGCCCGGCTCGCCCAGGCCCTGAAAGGCGTAGGGGCTGGTGCGAGGCTTGAAGAGGCCACCGCGAAGCAGGTGGGCGCCGGCCTTGGCCACCGCGGCCGCGGCCTCGGCCAGCTGGGCCGGCGTCTCCACGGCGCAGGGTCCGGCTGCGACGACGAAGGCCGGCCCCCCACTTCTACCGCGCCCACTGCGACGCGCGTCCCCGCCGGCCGGGTCGACCTCAGCACCCGCCGCGGGAGCGCGGGGTCAGATTCTTGGCTGCTCCGGTTCATCAGCGGGGGTTCACGAGGTTCAAGGCGCCTTGAACTTCTTGGTGCATTGGTTACCACGCTCGACGTAGAAAACAACACGAAGTGGCCGGACGGAACCAGCGGGGACTGATGGAAGGATTGATGCCAGCTTGCGCGCAGGTGGTGGGCACGGCCCGTCTTTTGGGGGACGAGGAGTGTCGGCGGCTGCGCAGCGCGCTCGGCCCACTCTCGCTGGCCTGGTGCGACGGCCCAGTGCGCTTCTGGGGCAGCGGCGAGGCTGCCTCGCATGCCGGCCCCAGCGCCGCCGCCGTGCTGGCTGCCGCGAGCCGCGCCCGCGTGGACGTCCGGGGCCGCGCGCTGGCCCCGCCGGCCCCGTGGTTTTGCGGCTTCGCCTTCGACGGGACCTCGCCGACAGACGGCTGGTGGGAAAGCTTCCCGGCGGCCCGGGCCCTCGTCCCCAGGCTGCTTCTGGCCGAGGGGCCCGCCGGGGCGAGCCTGACGGCGTACGAGGCGGTGCGTGGGCAGGACGAGGCCGGGGCGCGGGCGCGGGCCGACGGCGCCCTGCAGCTGGCGCTGGCCCAGCTGCCCACCGCTACTCGCCCCGGGCCCGCGGCGCCCTTCTGGGTGCGTGAGGATGCCGCGGCCTGGCAGCTGCTGGTGGAACGGGCGCTCGAAGCCCTCGCCTCCGGAATGCTGAGGAAAGTGGTGCTGGCGCGGGCGGTAGACGTTTCGGCCGAAGCCCCGTTCGCCGTGGACACGGCGCTGGCCCGTGCGCTGGCTTCGGCCGGGGGCGCGGTGGTTTTCGCGGTGCGGGCCCCCGACGGCACGGTGTTCCTGGGCGCCTCACCGGAGTGCCTGGTGCGCGTCGACGGCCGCCGCTTCTGGACGCAGGCCCTGGCCGGAAGCGCCGGGCCGGGCGAGGCCGACGCCCTGTCGGGAAACCCCAAGGAAGTGCGGGAACACACCGCCGTGGTGGAGGACGTCCGCGTGGCGCTGGACGCGGTGGCCGACCAACTGGAGGTGGCCGAGGTGACGCAGGTGTCGCTGGGCTACGTCACCCACCTGGACACGCGCATGGCGGGCACCCTGCGTGCCGGGGTGACGCCGGCCGAGGCGGCCCTGGCGCTCCACCCCACCGCGGCGGTCAGTGGGGCGCCGCGGGACAGGGCCCGCGCCTTCCTGCGCGCTCAGGAGAGGCTGGCGCGCGGCTGGTACGCCGGCGGCGTCGGGTGGGTGGGCGCCGAGGCGGCCGACCTGCGGGTGGCGCTCCGCTGCGCGCTGGTGCGGGGGTGCGCCGCGCGCCTCTTCGTCGGGGCCGGGGTGGTGGAGGGTTCGACGCCTTCCGGGGAGTGGGTGGAGACGGGGCGCAAGGCGCTGCCCATGTTGCACGCGCTGCTTGGGGATGCGCCGTGGCCTCGCTGAATACGCTTTGGGCACGGGCGGTGGTGCAGGAGTTGGCACGCTCTGGCGTCCGCCACGCGGTGGTGGCCCCCGGTTCCCGCAGCGCGCCGCTGGCCCTGGCCTGCGCCGAGGCCGCCCCGGCCCTGCGCGTCCAGCGTGGTGGACGAGCGGACGGCGGGCTTCTTCGCACTGGGCCTGGCCCTGGAGTCGGGCCGGCCGGCGGCGGTGGTGGTGACGTCCGGGACGGCCGGCGCGCACCTGCTGCCCGCCGTCATGGAGGCCTGGGCCGCCCACGTCCCGCTGGTGGTCCTCACCGCCAACCGTCCGTGGGAGTTGCACGGGTTTGGCGCGCCGCAGACGGCGCCGCAGGAGGGCCTCTTCGGCCGCTTCACCCGCGCCGCGCTGGCACTGGCCAGCCCCGAGGCCAGCACCACGGCCCTGCTGCACCTGCGGGCCCTGGTCGCACGCGCGGCGGCGTGTAGCCAGACCGCGCCGCGGGGCCCGGTGCACCTGGACGTTCCGTTTCGCGAGCCGCTGGCCCCGGAGCCCGGGGCCGACGTGGTGGGGTTGGACACCCTGGCGTCCCAGGGCCGCGAGGGGCCTTTCCTCGCCTCGCCCGCGCCTTTGCGCCGGCCGCCGGAGGAAGCGCTGGCCGGGCTGCGGCGCCGTCTTGCCGCGACGGAGAAGGGCCTGGTGGTGGTGGGCCCCCGCGCTGGCGGGGAAGACGCAGCGGCGGCGGTGCTGCGGCTCGCGACGTCCTATGGCTACCCGGTGGTGGCCGACGGCGCCTCCAACCTCCGCTGGCATCCGGACAGCCCGGTGGTGGGGCATGCCGACGTGCTGCTGCGCAGCGAGGCGCTGCGGACCAGGCTGCGCCCGGAACTGGTGCTCAGGCTGGGGGGCGGCCTCACCAGCAAGCGCCTTGGACAGTGGCTGGACGCAAGCGGTGCGGAGACGGTGCTTCTCGCCGAGGATGACAACCCGGTGGATGCGGCCCACCGGGCGAACCTTCTGCTGTCCGGGGACTTGGCCAGCACCTGCGCCGCGCTGACGTCCGCCACTGCACCGCGCCGTGCCCCCTGGGCGCAGGCCTTCCTTGCGGCGGACGCCCGGGCAGATGCCCTGCTGGCCGAGGCCTTCGCCGCCGACGGCCCGCTCAGCGAGCCGCAGCTTGCCCACCGATTGGTGGCCGGGCTGCCGGACGGCGCCCGTCTGGTGGTGGCGTCCAGCATGCCGGTGCGCGACGTGGACGCCTTCGCCCCCGGCCGGGCCGCTCGCATTTCCGTCCTGGCCAACCGAGGCATCAACGGCATTGACGGCACCGTCTCCACGGCGCTGGGGGTGGCCGCCGCCAGCAGGGCCCCGACGGTGGTGCTCCTCGGCGACCTGGCTTTTCTCCACGACGTCGGGGCCCTCCTCATCGCACGGCGGTGCGGCCTTTCGCTGACGGTGGTGGTGGCCAACAACGACGGGGGTGGCATCTTCTCCTTCCTTCCCGTGTCCGGGGTGGGCGCGCCTTTCGAGACCCTTTTCGCCACGCCGCACGGACTCGAGCTGGGCCACGCGGCGGCGCTGTTTGGCGCGCGCTACCACCGGGTGGAGCGGGCCAGCCAGCTGTCGGCGGCCCTGGCCGAGGGGCTGCAGGGCGGGCTGCACCTTGTGGAAGCGCGACTGCCCAGCCGGACGGCCAACGTGGCGCTGCACCAGGACCTTGCCCAGCGCGCGGCCGGGGCGGCGGAGGCCGCTTCGTGAGCGCTCTCGCCTATGAGACGTGGGCCGGACAAGGGCCGCCCCTGCTGCTTCTGCATGGCTTCACCGGCAACCGCAGTACCTTCGCGCACCTGCGCGAGCGCCTCACTCCCCACGCCGAGGTGGTGGTGGTGGACCTCCCGGGCCATGGCGAGAGCCCCTTCCCCGAGGGCACCACCTTCGCCTCCACCCTCGGCGCGCTGCGGGCCCTCCTCGACGCGCTCGGGCTCCCCCAGGTGGACGTGGTGGGCTATTCCCTCGGCGCGCGGGTGGCGCTGGGCCTGGCTGTAGAGTCCAGCGCGCGTGTCCGCCGCCTGGTGCTGGAGAGCGGCTCTCCCGGCCTCCGCCGACGGCGCGACCGGGGCGAGCGCCGGCGGCAGGACGAGGCGCTCGCGGCGCGCCTCGAGTCGGCGGGTGTTCCCGCCTTCGTTGAGCGTTGGGAGGCGCTGCCCCTCTTCGCCGGGGTCCGCGCGCTGCCGGCCCAGGTGCAGCAGGCCCTGCGCGCCCGCCGCTTGGCTGGCAGCGCCGAGGGGCTCGCGCTGTCGTTGCGGCGGCTCGGCCTTGGCTCCCAGCCGAGCTACTGGTCGGCGCTGCCGACCATCCGCACGCCGACGCTGCTCCTCAGCGGAGCGCGCGATGCGAAATTCACCGCCGTCTTGCGCCGGATGGCCGCGGAGCTGCCAGTGGTGTGGGGGCACGTTTTCTCGGGGGTGGGGCACGCGCCGCATCTGGAAGCGCCCGACGCCTGGGTGCGCGAGGTGACCGGCTTCTTGTCGACGCCGTGGATTGAACGTCCGCTCGTGGAGAGCGACAGCGGGAGCAACGCATGAAGGCCAGCTGGAAGCAGGTGCGGGAGTACAAGGACATTCGGTACGAGAAGTGGCAGGGCATTGCCAAGGTCACCATCAACCGACCCGAGGTGCGCAACGCCTTCCGGCCGCAGACCCTGTTCGAGATGACGGGCGCCTTCGAGGATGCGCGTGAGGACCCGGAGGTGGGCGTCGTCGTCCTCACCGGTGAGGGGGACCAGGCCTTCTGTTCGGGAGGCGACCAGCGCATCCGCGGGAGCGAGGGCTACCTGGGCAAGGACGGCGTGCCCCGCCTCAACGTGCTGGACCTGCAGAAGCAGATTCGCAGCCTCCCCAAGCCGGTGGTGGCGATGGTGGCCGGCTATGCCATCGGCGGCGGACATGTGCTGCACGTGGTGTGTGACCTCACCATCGCCGCTGACAACGCGCGCTTCGGGCAGACCGGCCCCCGGGTGGGCAGCTTCGACGGGGGCTTCGGGGCCAGCACGCTGGCGTCCCTGGTGGGGTTGAAGAAGGCCAAGGAGATTTGGTTCCTCTGCCGGCAGTACGACGCGGAGGCGGCCCTCCGGATGGGGCTGGTGAATGCGGTGGTCCCGCTGGCGGAGCTCGAGGCGGAGACGGTGCGTTGGTGCCAGGAGATGCTGAAGCTCAGCCCGCTGGCGCTGCGGCTCCTCAAGTCCAGCTTCAACGCGGCGCTGGACGGCCAGGCCGGCATCCAGGAGCTGGCCGGCAACGCGACGCTGCTCTACTACATGTCCGCCGAGGCGCAGGAAGGACGCGATGCGTACGTGCAGAAGCGGCCCCCGGACTTCTCGAAGTTTCCGCGACGTCCATGAGTGTCCCTGCACCGGCACTCGCGGCGCCTGCGTCCAAGGGGCGCCTGGGCACCTGGCTGCTCGCCGCTCGCCCGAAGACGCTGACCGCGGCGCTGGCGCCGGTGGCCGTCGGCACTGGGCTGGCGTTCGGGGCCGGGGCCGGGCGGTGGCCCCAGGCCACCGCTGCGCTGGCCGGTGCGCTGCTCATCCAGGTCGGCACCAACCTCACCAATGACTATTACGACTTTCGCAAGGGGGCCGACACGGCCGAGCGGCTGGGGCCGGTCCGGGTGACGCAGGCCGGGCTGGTGGCGCCGCGGACGGTGCTCGCCGCGGCCGCCCTCTGTTTCGCCGCAGCGGTGTGCGTCGGCCTTTTCCTGGTGGCCACGGGCGGCTGGCCGGTGGTGGCCATCGGCCTGCTCAGCATCCTCGCCGGCTGGGCGTACACCGGGGGCCCGGCGCCCCTGGGCTACCTCGGCCTTGGCGAAGTCTTCGTGCTGCTGTTTTTCGGCTTCGTCGCTGTGGGGGGCACGGTGTGGGTCCAAGCCCACCGGCTGCCGCCGGCCAGCTGGCTGGCGTCCCTCTCGGTCGGCTGTACCGCAACGCTGTTGATTGTGGTGAACAACCTGCGCGACATCGGCACCGACCGGCGGGCGGGCAAGCACACCCTGGCCGCGCGTTTCGGCGAGCGCTTTGCGCGCGCCGAATACTGCGCCGTGCTGGCGGTCGCCTTCCTCGCCCCGGTGGGGGCGTGGGCCCTGGGCCAGGTGGGGGCGCCGGTGCTGCTGTGCCTGGCCGCACTTCCGCTGGCCTGGGCCCCGCTGCGCCTGGTGCTGTCCAAGCGGGGGGCGGTGCTGAACCGCGCGCTGGGGGGAAGCGCGCGCCTGCAGCTGGCGCACGGGCTTCTTTTGGCCATTGGCCTGTGGCGGGGAGGGCCGGGGTGAGGCTTCGCCTGGAGATGCGGCCCTTCCGCCTCCCCCTGCGCGCCCCGCTGCGGACCGCGCACGGAAGCATGGGTGCGGTGGAAGGCCTGCTGCTACTTCTGCACGACGGGGAGGGGAGGGTGGGCCTCGGGGAGGTGACGCCGCTGCCGGACTTCGGCACGGAGTCGTTGGAGGCGGCGGTGCGCGCGGTGAGCACGGTTTTCCTGCCGGACACCCTGGAGGCCTTCCCGGAGGGCCTGGGCTTCTCCATCCAAGGGCATGCGCCCGCAACGCGGGCCGGCGTCGAGATGGCTGTGCTGGACTTGCTGGCGCGGCGCCGCGGCGTGGCGGTGGCGACGCTGTTGGGAAGCCCCAGCGTTCGCCCGGTGCCAGTGAATGCGCTGCTGCGGGGGAGACGGCCGGGGAGGCAGCCCAGGAGGCGCGCCAGGCCGTGGCCGCGGGCTTCCAAACGCTGAAGCTGAAAGTCGGTACGGGCTCCTCCCAACAGGACGCGGCCAGGCTGGGCGCCGTCCGGGAGGCGGTGGGGCCGTCCGTGCGCCTGCGGGTGGATGCCAACGGCGCCTGGACGGAGACGGAAGCGCGCCTGCGGCTTCAGCCGCTTCTGGCAGTGGGCCTCGAGTACGTGGAGCAGCCCGTGCCAGCCGCGGACGTGGCCGGCCTGCGGCGGCTGCGGACGCTGTTGCCGGTGGCGGCCGACGAGGCGTTGGGCGTGGAGGGCGCCGCGGCGGCTCTCCTCGACGGGGAGGAAGGGCCGGCCGCGGACGTCCTGGTGCTGAAGCTAAACGTTCTGGGCGGCGTCGTCGCAGCGCTGGAACTCGCGGCCCGGGCCCGCGCGCGGGGGGTGGACGCGGTGGTCACCAGTGGCATGGACGGCGCCGTGGGACGTGCTGCCGGCGCCCACCTGGCCCTGGCCCTGGGCGGCGGCCGGGCGCACGGCCTGGCCACGGGCGCCCTGCTTCTGGAGGACCCCGGGGCCCACCCGGTGGTGGAGGGCGCGCTGCAGCTGAAGGACGTGCCGGGCCTTGGCGTCCTGCCGGAGGCACTCGGATGGTGACGTCGTGCCCGGTGCAGACGCAGGCGCTGAAGGCCCCGCACCGCTTGGCCGTGGTGGTGGACTCCCGGCGTCTGTCCTTTAGGGAGTTGGATGCGGAGGTGACGGCCTGGGCCGGCCGTCTGCACGCGCGCGGCGTAGGCCCCGGTGGCCGGGTGGGACTGCTTGCCTGGAATGGCCTCGCACCGGTGGCCCTGCTCTTTGCCGTCAGGCGCTTGGGCGCGGCCCTGGCCCCCCTCAACGCCCGGCTGGCCAGGCCGGAACTGGAGGCACTTGTCCGGCGGTTGGCGCCGCAGGCCCTCCTCGTCGAGGAGGCGCTGGTGGACGGTCTCCCCGACGGGGAGGTGTTGGAGGCCGTGGCGCGAGAGCCCGCCGGACCATCGCCAGCCGGCGAGGGCGGCGGCCTGGACGCGGACTGGGCGGTCCTCTTCACCTCCGGCACCACCGGGCAGCCGAAGGGCGCGCGGCTTTCCGTCCGGGCGTTCCTCGCCAGCGCGGCGGCCTCGCGCGCCAACCTGGGCGCCAGCGCGGAGGAGCGCTGGCTGTGTAACCTGCCCCTGTTCCATGTGGGGGGACTGGCCATGGCGGTGCGGTGCGCCCTTTACGGCGCGGCCCTCGTCGTCCAGCGGCGTTTTGAGGCCGCCCAGACAGCCCGGGCCCTGGCCGAGGAAGGCATTACCCACGCCAGCCTGGTGGCACGCACGCTGGCCCTTGCGCTGGAGGCCGGTGCTGGGCCCGGCACGCTGCGCGCGGTGCTGCTGGGCGGTGGCCCGCTGCCCGCCCTGCTGGCCGGACAGGCGCGCCGGGCGGGCCTCCCGGTGCTTCAGACGTATGGCCTCACCGAGGCCTGTTCTCAGGTGGCCACGGAAAGGCCGGCCGAGGCAGACGGCACCACCGCCGGCCACGCGCTGCCCGGACTGGCGCTGCGCATTGCCGCCGACGGCGACGGCCCGGCTCGCCAGGGGGAGGCGGGCGAAATTCACGTCCAGGGGCCCACCGTCATGGCCGGCTACCTCGACGACGCCGAGGCCTCGGCCCGTGCGCTGGCCGGCGGATGGCTTCACACCGGGGACATGGGAAGCCTGGACGGGCAGGGGCGGCTTCGCGTGCTGGCGCGTCGGCTGGACCTCATCCTCTCCGGCGGGGAAAACGTCTACCCGGCCGAGGTGGAAGCGGTGCTGTCCGCGCACCCGGCGGTGGCCGAGGCGGCGGTGGTGGGGCGGCCTGACGCCGCCTGGGGAGAAGTCCCGGTGGCGGCCGTGGTGCTGCGCCCCGGCGCCCGGGCGGACGGCCTTTTGGAATGGGCGCGCGGCAGACTGGCGCGCTTCAAGGTGCCGGCTGAGGTGGTGGCAGTGACTGCGCTGCCCCGCACGGCGGCGGAGAAGGTGGACCGGGCTGCGCTGCGAGGCGTCCTCGCGGCAGCACGGGATGGACGTCAACCCGCAAACGGGAAGAGGGCCTTGTGAGAGCGAGAAGCGTGGCCGGGGAAAACCGCAGCGAAGGGCGCCAAGTTCACGTAGTCTTGAACGCAGTGAACCTGCCATGGAACTGACCGCTGCCGCCAACGAGTTCCTGCGGGCCACCGAGGACCGGCTGGGCCTCGTCCTCAACCGCGCCAGTAGCGGGGTGGCTGCCTCGGACACGCTGGGCACTGCGGCCCGGCACCTGTGCATCGGCGGCGGCGGGAAGCGGCTGCGGCCGCTGATGGTGCACCTGTTTGGACGGGCCGTGGACGCCTCGCCTTCCTCGCTCCTCCACGTCGGGGTGGCGGCCGAATTGGTGCACTCGGCCAGCCTCCTGCATGACGATGTGGTGGACCAGGGCATGTTCCGCCGCGGTCGGCCGACGGTGAACGCCCTGTGGGGCAATGTCGTCGCGGTGATGGGGGGAGACCTGCTGCTCTGCGTGGCCCTCGATGAGCTCTCCACGCTGGACCGGGCGGTGACGGCCAGTGCGGTGGCCACCGTGGCGGAGATGACGCGGGCCACCATTGGCGAGGTGGAGGCACGCGGGGACCTCTCCTTGCCCACCGAACAGCTGCGGGCCATTGCGGAGGGGAAGACGGGTGCCCTGTTTGGCTTCTGTGGCGCCGCCGCGGCGACCCTGGCCGGTAAGCCGGAGGTCGCCCGTCGTTTTGACACCTTCGGCCGCCACCTAGGCGTGGCCTTTCAGATTGCGGATGACTTGAAGGACCTCACCGGTGGCGACCCCGGCAAGCCCCCCTTCGCCGACATCCGTGCGCGCACGCCCTCCCTGCCGCTGCTCTTGGCGGCCGCCAGCGACAGCGAAGTGCGCCGCTGCCTCAAGGAACTGTGGGCCTTCGGCTCGATGCCGGATGAACGGGTGCGCGAGGTGGGTCAGGCGGTGCTCGCCAGCTCGGCGATGGGGGAGTCGCGCACGGAGCTTCACCGGGAAATCTCCCGCGCGTTGGACGCGCTCGGCACCTACGCGCAGGAGCCGGGCGGGGAACAGCTGGTGGCCTGGACGCAGGCGCTGGGCGAGGCCTTCGTGGAGGGAATTCCAGCATGAAGGGCTTCGGCTGGTCCGACGCGCCGATGGTGTCCCCCGGTGACCCGGAGGAGGGGGGGCTGCCGCGCTGGGAATCCATCGCCGTGGAAGCCGTCGGCCATGTCATTGAATTCTGGGGCTTCAAGCACAACCAGGGCCGAGTGTGGGCGCTGCTCTACCTGCGGGCGACCGCGATGAGCGCCACGCAGCTGGAGGATGCACTCGGGCTCAGCAAAGGCGGCGTGTCGATGTTGGTCCGGGACCTGGAACGCTGGGGCGTGGTGCACCGGGTGCGGCAGCCGGGCGCCGGGGCCTGGCATTACGCCTCGGAAACGGACCTAGTGCGGATGGTGACGCGCGTCATTGAAGAGCGCGAGCTGGCCTTTCTCTCGCGCATCCGGGCCGAGCTCTCCGAGGCCCGCCGCGTCGCGTCGAGCGCCCCGGGCGTGGCGCGGGACCGGTTGGCCCGCCTGGAGCGGATGAATTCCTTGGCGCAGGCGGCCGAGCGGGCGCTGCGCGTCTTCCTGCGCACCGCACGCCTGGACGTGCGTTCCATGCTGGCCACCTTCCGGGACCCGGGTGCGGCGCTGCGGGCCCGGGGCTCTCCACCCTTGTCCGTCCCCCAGCAGAAGTCTTGACAGTCCGCCCGCCGCCGACGTACGACCGCCGGACTTTTTGACGAAGGGCCGCGCTGCTTTCACCAGAGGAGGAGTGTCCGCACCCCTCAGTCCAGTTTTTCTGGATGCCGTTGAAAGCCCGGCCACTCTGGGAGGGGGGGCCGGGCTTTCCTGTCCGCCCCTCGGGCTTCCGCCAGCTAGCCGCTAGGCCTCGTCCTCGTCGGCGTCTTCCTCGTCGTCGTCGTCGAGGTCGTCGTCGTCCTCATCATCATCGAGGTCGTCCTCGTCTTCTTCTTCCTCGTCTTCCTCGTCGGCCTTGGCGTCTAGGTCCTCCAGGTCCTCGGTCTCGAAGGCCATGGCCAGGCTGAATTTCTTCCCCAACGCCGCCACCTGGGTGCGCATCTCGGTGAGCGCCGCGACGAAGTCCTCGACCAGGTTGGCTGGCGCCTTGGCTTCGCAGCTGGTGCAGACCAGCTTCTCGGACCCATCAATCAGGTCCTGCACGTCGATTTCGAAGCTCGCGTCGCACTTCTGGCAGGTGAAGTCGATGGTCATGGTGGCTCAGCGCTTGTCGAACGGCACGTAATCCCGCCGCGGATGGCCGACGTACACCTGCCGGGGCCGGGCAATCTTCTGCTCCTGGTCCAGCACCATCTCCTCCCACTGCGACACCCAGCCCACCGTCCGCGGAATGCCGAAGAGCACCGGGAAGAAGGCTGACTGGAAGCCCATCGCCTCGTAGATGAGGCCCGAGTAGAAGTCGACGTTGGGGTAGAGCTTGCGCTTGATGAAGTAGTCGTCCTGCAGCGCGATGCGCTCGAGCTCCAGGGCGATTTTCAACAGGGGATTCTTGCCGGTGACATCGAAGACCTCGTCGGCGACGCGCTTGATGACCTTCGCCCGGGGGTCGTAGCTCTTGTACACGCGGTGACCGAAGCCCATCAGCCGCGTCTCGCCCTCGCCGCTCTTCACCAGCTTGATGAACTCGGGGACCTTGTCCAGATGCCCGATGCTGCGCAGCATCTTCAGCACCGCTTCGTTGGCGCCGCCATGGAGCGGCCCGTAGAGCGCGGTGATGCCCGCCGCCACGGCCGAGTAGGGGTCCACCTCGCTCGAGCCGACCAGCCGGACGGCGGTGGTGCTGCAGTTCTGCTCGTGGTCGGCGTGCAGGATGAAGAGCACGTCCAGGGCCCGCTCGAGCACCGGGTTGAGCCGGTAGCTGTCGGTGCCAATCTTCTTAATCATCGTCAGGAAGTTCCCGACGTAGGACAGGTCGTTGTTCGGGTAGACGTACGGTAGGCCCATCGCGTGCCGGAAGCTGAACGCTGCGAGGGTCGGCATCTTCGCCACCATCCGCATCATCTGGATGCGGCGGACCTGGGGGTCCTGGATGTTCTTCGCCTCCGGGTAGAAGGCCGACAGGGCCGCCACGGTGGAGGCCAGCATCGACATGGGGTGCGCGTCGTAGCGGAACCCGTCCATGAACGTCTTCACGTTCTCGTGGACGTAGGTGTGGTGGGTGATGACGTGGGTGAAGTCGGCCAGCTCCTGGCGGCTCGGCAGCTCGCCATTCATCAAGAGGTAGGCCACCTCGAGGAAGGTGGACTGCTCGGCCAGCTGCTCGATGGGGTAGCCCCGGTATTCGAGGATGCCCTTGTCGCCATCGATAAAAGTGATGGCGCTCCGGCAGTTGGCGGTGTTGAGAAACGCCGGGTCGTAGCCCATCAGCCCGAAGTCCGAGGGCTCGACTTTGATTTGGCGCAGGTCGGCCGTTCGGATGCAGCCCTGCGAGATGGGCAACTCGTAGGTCTTGCCGGTGCGGTTGTCAGTGATGGTCAGAGTTTCTTTCGACATGTTGTCCTCATTCCCCCGGGCGGGCCTCGGTTGCAACCCCAAAACGCCGCCCGTGCATTGTGCTCCAAGGATGGGTCCGGCGCTCGAAATGATGGGCGCGCCGCCGGTGCGCAAGGCTTGCGGCTTCTGCACGGAGGAGCCTATACCCGGCCGCCCCCTCGGGGGCCTTCCGGAGGTCATCCATGGTCGCAGCCGGAGACAGAATCAGTCTCACGGGTGGGAAGTTGTCAGTGCCCAGACCACCCCGTCATTCCCTTCATCGAGGGCGACGGCACGGGCCGTGACATCTGGCGCGCCTCCCAGGCGGTTTTTGACGCTGCCGTGGCCAAGGCCTACCAGGGCAAGCGCAAGATTGCCTGGCTGGAGGTCCTGGCGGGCGAGAAGGCCTTCCAGAAGACACAGAACTGGCTGCCCGACGAGACCATCGAGGCCTTCCGCACCTACCTGGTGGGCATCAAGGGACCGCTGACCACGCCCATCGGCGGCGGCATCCGGTCGCTCAACGTGGCCCTCCGGCAGCTGCTCGACCTGTACGTCTGCCTGCGCCCGGTGCGCTACTTCACGGGCGTGCCCTCGCCGGTGAAGCACCCGGAGAAGGTGGACATGGTCATCTTCCGCGAGAACACCGAGGACATCTACGCTGGAATCGAGTTCGAGGCCGGGTCCCCCGCCAAGCAGCTGCTGTCGCGTGCTGCGCGAAGAGGTTCCCGAAGGAGTTCCAGAAGATTCGCTTCCCGGTCGACTGCGGCATCGGCATCAAGGCGGTGTCGCGCGAGGGCACCGAGCGCCTGGTCCGCGCGGCGATTCGCTATGCGCTGGAGCACAAGCGCAAGAGCGTCACGCTCGTCCACAAGGGCAACATCATGAAGTACACCGAGGGCGCCTTCCGCGACTGGGGCTATGCCCTGGCGGAGCGCGAGTTCGGCAACCAGGTGTACACCTGGGAGCGCTGGGAGGCGACCAAGGCCAAGTCGGGGGAAGAGGCGGCCAACGCCGAGCAGAAGGCGGCGCTCGCCGCCGGCCGGCTGCTCGTCAAGGACGCCATCGCCGACATCACGCTGCAGCAGGTGCTGACGCGACCGGACGAGTTCGACGTCATCGCCACCCTCAACCTCAACGGCGACTACCTGTCCGACGCGCTGGCGGCGCAGGTGGGCGGCATCGGCATCGCCCCGGGCGGCAACATCAACTACGTCACCGGGCATGCCGTCTTCGAGGCCACCCACGGCACGGCGCCCAAGTACGCCGACCTGGACAAGGTGAACCCGGGCAGCGTCGATGCTCTCCGGCGACATGATGTTCCGGCACCTCGGCTGGCACGAGGCGGCGGACCTCATCATCAAGGGCCTGCAGGGCGCCATTGACGCGCGCACCGTGACCTACGACTTCGCTCGCCTGATGAAGCAGCAGGGGCACAGCGGCGTGAAGGAAGTGAAGTGCTCCGAGTTCGGCCAGGCCATCATCCAGCACATGTGAGCGCGCAGGCGGCCCGCACCTGGCGGGTCGACGCTGCCCCACACCAAGAAGGCACCATGGGCAAGAAGAAAATCGGACTCATCGGCGGCGGGCAGATTGGCGGCAATCTCGCTCTGCTCGCCGTCCAGAAGGACCTCGGCGACGTGGTTCTCTACGACATCCCGGCGGCCGAGGGGTTGGTCAAGGGCAAGGCCCTCGACATCAACCAGCTGGCTGCGGTCGACGGGTACGCGGCGCGAGTCAAGGGCACCACCGACTGGAAGGACGTCGCCGGCTCCGACGTGGTCATCATCACCGCCGGCGTGCCGCGCAAGCCGGGCATGTCGCGCGAGGACCTGCTCGACGACCAACCTCAAAATCATGAGGGACGTGGCGGAGCAACGTGAAGGCGCACTGCCCGAGCGCCTTCGTCATCAACGTCGCCAATCCCCTGGACGCGATGGTGTACGCGCTCCACAAGATTACCGGCTTCCCGCGCACCCACGTGGTGGGCATGGCGGGGGTGCTCGACACCGCCCGCTTCAAGTGCTTCGTGGCCGAGGCCCTGCGTTGCTCGCCCCGGGACGTCCAGGCGCTGGTGCTGGGCGGCCACGGGGACGACATGGTGCCGCTCCTGAAGTCAGCCACGGTGGGCGGTGCGCCGCTGACCGGGCTTCTGCCCAAGGACAAGCTGGACGCCATCGTCGACCGCACGCGCAAGGGCGGGGCCGAGCTGGTGGAGCTGTACAAGACGGGCTCGCGCCTATTTCGCGCCGGCGGCCTCCGCCATCGCCATGGCCGAGGCCTACGTCCAGGACAGCAAGCGCATCCTGCCGGCGGCGGCGCTGCCTCGAAGGACAGTACGGCATCCGCGGCTTCTTCATCGGCGTCCCGGTGCGCATCGGCGCGGGCGGCGTGGAGGAAGTGCTCGAGCTGCAGCTCGACGCCCAGGAGAAGGCAGAGCTGGAGAAGTCGTTTGCGTCCGTGAAGAAGACGGTCGACGCAGTCAAGCTGTGAGACGGCACACCGGCGACTCGGACGAGGAACGATGAAAATCCACGAGTACCAGGGCAAGGAGCTGTTCCGGAAATACGGCGTCCCGGTGCCCCGCGGCATCCTGGCGACCACCCCCGCCGAGGCCGAGCAGGCGGCCCGCCAGCTCGACACCCAGGTGGTGGTGGTCAAGGCGCAGATCCACGCCGGCGGCCGCGGGAAGGGCGGCGGGGTGAAGCTGGCCCGGTCGCCCGCGGAAGCCCGGAAGCTGGCCTCGGAAATCCTCGGCATGCAGCTCCGCACGCACCAGACCGGTCCGGCCGGGCAGAAGGTCCGCAAGGTCTACATCGAGGAGGGGCTCGACATCGCCCGCGAGCTCTACCTGGGAATGACGCTCGACCGGGCCCTCTCGCCGGGTCAGCCTCATGGCCTCGAGCGAGGGCGGGGTGGAGATCGAGGAGGTGGCCGCCAAGCATCCGGAGAAGCATCTCACGTCGAGTCGGTCGACCCGGGCGTCGGGCTTCCGCGACTTCCAAGGCCGGAAGCTGGCCTTCGCGCTCGGCCTGCACCGGCCCCACCGTCGGGCGCTTCGTCGCCTTCTGCCGCGCACTGGAGCGCTGTTACGTGGAGACCGACGCTCAGCCTGGCGGAGGTCAATCCGCTCGTCGTCCTGAAGGACGGCGGGGTGGTGGCCCTCGACGCGAAGATGAACTTCGACGACAACGCGCTGTACCGGCATCCCGACGTGGCTGCGCTACCGCGACGTGGACGAGGAGGACCCGCGCGAGGCCAAGGCCAAGGAGTTCGACCTGGCGTACATCGCGCTCGACGGGAACATCGGCTGCATGGTGAACGGCGCCGGCCTGGCGATGGCCACCATGGACACCATCAAGCTGGTGGGCGGGGCGCCGGCGAACTTCCTCGACGTCGGCGGCGGGGCCACCCGGGAGAAGGTGACGGCGGCCTTCAAGCTGATTCTCGACGACCCGAGGGTGAAGGCCGTGCTGGTCAACATCTTCGGCGGCATCATGAAGTGCGACGTGATCGCCGACGGAGTGGTGGCGGCGGCCACGCGAGGTCCAGCTGCGCGTGCCGCTGGTGGTGCGGCTCGAAGGCACCAACGTGGAGAAGGGCAAGGAGATTCTGCGCGACGTCGGGCCTGGCCATCACGCCCGCCGACAACCTGCGCCAGGCGGCGGAGAAGGCCGTGGCGGCCGTCCGGGGCGGTGAAGTCATGAGCATCCTGGTCGACGACGAACACACGCGTCCTCGTGCCAGGGCATCACCGGCGCCGCCGGCTCCTTCCACTGCGGGCAGATGCTGGAGTACGGGACGCAACTGGTGGCCGGCGTGACGCCGGGGAAGGGCGGCACCCGGTTTCAGGAGGAGGTGCCCGTCTTCAACACCGTGGCCGAGGCGGTCCGGGAGACGGGCGCCAACGCCAGCGTCATCTTCGTCCCCCCGGCCGTTCGCCGCCGACGCCATCCTCGAGGCCGCCGACGCCGGGGTGGCCCTCATCATCACCATCACCGAGGGCATTCCGGTGCTGGACATGGTGCGGTGCAAGTACGCGCTGCGCGGCTACGCCGCGCGTGCGTCTGGTCGGGCCCAACTGTCCCGGCGTCATCACGCCGGGAGCGAAGTGCAAGATTGGCATCATGCCGGGCCACATCCACCGGCCCGGGCGCATCGGGGTGGTGTCCCGCTCCGGGACGCTCACCTACGAGGCCGTCTACCAGCTCACCCAGCTCGACCTCGGCCAGTCCACCGCGGTGGGCATCGGCGGAGACCCCGTCAACGGGACGGACTTCGTCGACTGCCTGAAGCTCTTCAATGCGGACCCCGAGACCGACGCCGTCATCATGATTGGCGAAATCGGCGGCAGCGCCGAGGAGACGGCAGCCGACTACATCGCGCCGCGAGTTCAAGAAGCCCATCGCCGGCTTCATCGCCGGCGTGTCCGCCCCACCCGGAAAGCGGATGGGCCATGCCGGCGCCATCATCGCCGGGGGAAAGGGCACCGCGGCGGAGAAGATCCGGGCCCTGGAGGCGGCAGGCGTGCTGATGGCGCCTTCGCCCACCGAGCTCGGGACCACCCTGCAGGCCGCGCTCAAGCGCGGGGCCCGCAGCTGAACTTGCAGCACAGGAAGGATAGACACCGCAAATGGCACAGGAACGGACGCTGTCCATCATCAAGCCGGACGGCCTGGAGAAGGGCGTCATCGGGAAAATCATCGCCCGCTTCGAGGAGCACGGGCTGAAGCCCGTAGCGATTCGGCTGGCCCACCTCTCGCCGCCGGGAGGCGGAGGGCTTCTACGCCGTCCACAAGGCGCGGCCCTTCTTCAAGGACCTGGTCACCTTCATGACGTCGGGCCCGGTGGTGCTGATGGTGCTGGAGGGGGAGAATGCCATCCAGCGCAACCGGGACATCATGGGCGCCACCAACCCGGCCAATGCCGCCCCGGGTACCATTCGCAAGGACTTTGCCACCGACGTGGAGAAGAACACCGTGCATGGGTCGGACGGCCCGGACACGGCCAAGGCCGAGATTGCGTACTTCTTCCGCGAGACCGAGCTCCACCCCTACGCCTACCGGCGCTAGCCCGCCGGCTGCCCACGGGCCAGCCCCCACCCCGGCCTACAGCGCGGGCTTCGTCCTCGGGCTGCGGCGGTGGTTCTGGCCCTGGGCCCGTCTGTGGTTCCGGCCCACCATCTCCGGGTGGGAACACCTCCCGACGACGCCCTTCCTCTGCGTCGCCAACCACAGCGGCTACGGGGTGATGGAAATCCTGACGTTGCTGTGCCTGTGGGCCCAGCGCTTCGGGCCGACGCGGCCGGTGGTGGGCCTGGCGCATGACATCGGGCTGTGGTGGCCCTTTCGCATCGTCGTGTTGCGCATCGGCGGCGTCCGGGCGAGCAGCGCGGCGGGCCTCCGGCCGCTGGCCCAGGGCTTTCCGGTGCTGGTGTTTCCTGGCGGGGACCTCGACGCGCTGCGACCCTTCCGCGCCCGAAACCAGGTGGTGTGGGGCCACCGACATGGCTTTCTCCGGACGGCGCGCGACGGCCTGGTGCCGGTGGTGCCACTCGTCATTTCCGGCAGCCACGCCCAGTACACGCTGCTGCCGGGAGGGCCCCTCCTCGCGCGGCTGCTGGGCCTGCGCCGCCTGCGCCTGGCCACCTGGCCGCTTCCCCTGGGCGGCGCGGTGCTGCTCGGCGCCCTCGGCCTGTGGCTGGCGGGCTTGCTCGCCGGGCCCTGGGTGCTGCTGGCCCTGGTGTTGGCCGTCTGCCCCAACCCCACCCGCATCGACTACCGGTTCCTCGCGCCGGAGGCGCCCCCCGCCGCCGACGTCGACGGCGCCGAGCTTCTGCAGCGGGCGGCGGCCTTGCGCCAGCGGATGGAAACCGCGCTGGGCGAGCTGGCCGCGACACGCCGGACGCCCTGGGGCTGAGGCGTTTTGACTCGGTGGCCTGGGCCGTGCGAAAGGCCGCAGCTGACGTGGACGCCGCCTCGCCCCAGCCCAGTGTGGACTTGCTCAGCCTACCGCTGCCGGCGCTGACGGCGCTGTTGGTGGACGCCTACGGAGAACGGCCGTTTCGGGCGCGACAGCTGTACACCTGGCTGCACCAGCGGGGGGAGACGGAGTTCGAGCGAATGACGGACCTGCCCGCCGCCTTCCGCCGGCGGCTCGCCGCGGTGGCAGACGTCAGCCCGCTGGTGGTGGACCTCGAGCAGCGGAGCATGGACGGGACCGTCAAGTACCGCTTTCGGGCCCAGGACGGCCGTCTCCTCGAATCGGTGTACATGCCGAGCGTCGACCGTCGAACGCTGTGCGTTTCCACCCAGGTGGGCTGTGCCATGGCCTGTCGCTTCTGCATGACGGGCACGCTGGGACTGCAGCGCAACCTCACCCCCGGCGAGATTGTGGCCCAGGTGCATGAGGTGAACCGCCGCGTGGCACGGGAAGAGGGGCTGGCCCTGACCCGGCCGCTCACCAACCTGGTATTCATGGGAATGGGCGAGCCGCTGCACAACTTCGACAACCTGAAGGCGGCGCTCACCATCCTGCAGTCGAAGGAAGGGCCGAATTTTTCGCACCGCCACATCACCGTCTCGACGGTGGGGCTGGTGCCGATGATTGAACGGCTGGGGGCCGAGACGGACGTCAAGCTGGCCATCTCGCTGAACGCGAGCCACGACAGCCAGCGGTCGGAGCTGATGCCGGTTAACCGCAAGTGGAACATTGCCGAGCTGGTCGAGGCGTGCCGGCGGTTCCCGCTGCGCCAGGGGCGCCGCATCACCTTCGAATACGTGCTGTTGCGCGGCGTGAACGACACGGACGAGGACGCCCGGCGGCTGGTCGAGTTGCTCCGCGACGTCCCGGCCAAGGTGAACCTGATTCCCTACAACGAGAACCCGGGGCTGGGCTTCCACTCCACCGGGGAACGGCGCGCCGAAGCGTTTCGGGAGATCCTCGCCGCCGGTCATCTGGCCGCCTTCATCCGCGCCAACCGTGGCCGTGACATCGCCGCGGCGTGCGGCCAGCTGGCCAACCGCTCAGGGCAGGAGGCTGAGGCAAGCGCTCTGAATCACTAGGGCTTCTTGACTTTGAGGGTGCGGGGCGCTACACCCCGCCCCCCTTCCGAGGAGTCGTGTCATGGCCGTCGTGCTTCGCCTTGCTCGCGCAGGCGCAAAGAAGATGCCGTACTACCACGTGGTTGCCACCGACTCGCGCAACCCGCGGGACGGCAAATTCATCGAGGCCATCGGCGCGTATGACCCGAACCTCAGCCCACCCAAGGTGGAGTTCAACCACGAGCGGCTGGAACATTGGCTGAAGGTGGGTGCGACGCCCTCGGAGACCGTCGCTGGTCTCATCAAGCGCGCTGTGCATCCGGTGCCGGCGGCGACCAAGGCCTAGGCGGTCCCGGTGGAGGAGCTCGTCACCTATCTGGCGCGAGCCCTGGTGGACCGACCGGACCAGGTCGAGCTGCGCGCCCAGGCCGTCGATGGCGGTACGGTGCTCGAGCTGAAGCTGGCCCCTGAGGACGTCGGGAAGGTCATCGGCCGCGACGGCCGCACCATCAACGCCATCCGCGCCGTGCTCGCCGTGGCCGCCCTGCGCCGAGGGGCGAAAGTCCGGCTGGAAGTGCTGGATGACCGGCGAGGTCCGGCAGCGCCCACCACGCCGCCGCCCGCCCGGCCTCCGGAGTCCTCGTCGGCGGGTGAGCCGGACGCCGGAAGCAGTACCTCGTCCGTGACCTCCGTGAGGGGCTCGACCACGCTGGTGGTGGGCTACGTGGCGCGGGCCCACGGAATCTCTGGAGAGCTGGCCGTCCGTACCTTTGACGTCGACCTCCGACGCCCTGGAGGGCGTGGAGCGCGTGGTGCTGCGGGGCCGGGACGGCACCGAGCGCGACTTCGCGGTGACTGGCTCACGCCCCGCCTCGCGGGAGGTGCTCCTCACCCTGGCCTCGGTGGAGGGCCGCTCGGCCGCCGAGGCCCTGCGTGGCTCGACCGTCCTGGTCTACCGGGAGGACCTCGAGCCCCCGGCCGAGGGGGAATTCTTCCAGGGGGACCTGGTCGGCCTGCAGGCCCTGTCGCCGGAGGGCAAGCCGCTGGGACGGGTGGAGGAGGTCTGGAACGCCGGACCCGTGCCCACGCTGGTCATCCGCGGCGGAGGCCGGAGAATTGCTCGTCCCCTTCGCCGACGACTTCGTTCCCCGGGTAGACCTCGAGGCGGGAGTCATTCAGGTGCGTCCCATGGAAGTCCTCGAGTAGGCGAAGCCTGCCCATGCGCGCCTGGCACGTGGACGTCCTGACGCTGTTTCCGGAGATGGTCACCGGCTACCTGTCGGCGAGCATCCTCGGCAAGGCGGCAGAGCGTGGCCTGCTGCGCGTGAAGCCCCACGACATCCGGGCCTACGCCGAGGGAAAGCACCGCGTCACCGACGATGCGCCCTACGGTGGGGGCGCGGGGATGGTGTTCAAGCCGGAGCCGCTGGTGGCCGCCATCGAAGCCGCTCGGGCACGCCTGCCTGGTGCCCGCGTCCTCCTCACCTCCCCGCGGGGCGAGCAGCTGGACCAGCGCATGGCCCGGGCGCTGGCCGCGGGCCCCACGCGACCTCGTCCTGGTCTGCGGGCGGTACGAGGGGGTGGACGAGCGAGTCCGGGCCTACGTGGACGGGGAAGTCTCGGCGGGGGACTTCGTCCTCACCGGCGGGGAGCTGGTGGCCCTGTGCCTGGTGGACGCGGTGGCGCGGCTGCTCCCCGGCGTGCTGGGCAACGCCGGCTCGACGCTGTCCGAGAGCTTCGAGGAGGGGCTTCTGGAGTATCCGCACTACACCCGGCCCGGCCGTCTTCCGGGGGGTGGAGGTCCCGGCCGTCCTGCAGAGCGGCGACCACGCCCGGGTGGCCCGCTGGCGCCGCTGGCAGGCGCTCCAGTGCACCGCCAGCGTCGGCCGGACCTGCTGGCCCGGGCGTCCCTCAGCGCCGAGGACCGGGAACTGCTGGCCCTCCGGGAGGAGGACCTCTGACGGCCCCCTTGCGGCCCGGGGGTAGCGCCGAGGCCTTTCAAGCGCTTGCGGGGCGCCGGTGCCTTCCTGCTAGGTAGGCCGGCTCCTCCGGGGTCGGGGTCTTCTGCCGCCCCGGGGGCGGTGCCATTCCCAGCAGCAGTCGGAGTCAGCAGCCATGCGCCTCAGCGCCCTCGAATACGTCGAATCGAAGCAGCTTCGGAAGGACCTCACCGACTTCCGCACCGGTGACACCGTGCGGGTCCACTGGAAGGTGAAGGAGGGCGAGAAGGAGCGCGTCCAGCCTTTCGAGGGAGTGGTCATCCGCAAGACGAAGGGGTCCAACCGCGCCACCTTCACCGTGCGGAAGGTCTCCTACGGGGTGGGTGTGGAGCGCATCTTTCCGCTCCACAGCCCCCGCTACGAGAAGATTGACGTCGTCACCCGGGGCAGCGTCAGCCGCAACCGGCTCTTCTACCTCCGCGACCTGAAGGGCAAGGCCTCGCGCGTGGATGTCCAGGAGGAGATGCTGGAGGCAGCCGGCCCCGACGCCGCCGCGCCAGCGCCCGAGGCGGCCCCTACCGCGCCGCCGGAGGCCACTGCCGCAGCGGCCGAGCCAGCCAAGAAGCCGAAGGGAAAGAAGGCCAAGGGCGAGAAGGCGGCCGGCTGAGCAGCACCGTCGCCGGACGTTCTGTCGTACAGTAGTCAGCCTGTGCACTGGGTCGAGTTTGCGCTGCAGGGAGTCCGCGGTTTCCTCCCCAGCGTTCGAATTTCGCTAAGGCCGGGCTACTGGACGTTGGTAGCCCCAAGCGCCCGGTGCCCCGCTGGTGGGGCTTGCCTCGGCCATGCTGTACCCGGACGGCCGCGGCGGCGATGCGGCCTTCGCCTCCCCGGGACAGGAGTCGCGGGCTGCGCTGTGGTTCTCCGCCCGTGACGGGGGCACCTACCGCGTCATGCGCGAACTGGGGCGCGGGGGGAGCCTTCACCGCGTCAACCCTGCCACCCGGGCGCACGACCTCGTCACCGAGGACCCGGCGGAGCTGGTGCAGTTCCTCCGCGGGCAGGTGGGGCTTCCCGCGCGGAGCGTTTACGAACAGCTGTTCACCTTGACGCTGTCGCAGCTGCCCAGCCGGCGCCCACCCAAGCCCGGACGCGCCACGTCCGCGTCCAGCCGGTTTGTCTCGCCTCCCAGCCCCGTCGCCCCGGAGCCCGTCCTCGACGCCGGGGCCGCGCAGGCGCGGATCGCCGAACTCACCAAGGAGCTCGCGCTGGCCGGCGAGGTGGACAAGCTCCAGTACCGGCTGGACGGCTTGGCGGCGCAGATTTTCCAGCTGGAATTGCGGGTGAAGGGCGTCGAGGGGATTGAAGCGGCGGTGGCCGAGGCTCGGGCTGCCTTTGACGCGGCGCCCTCGCCCAGAAACCTCGGCCTTCCAGACGACGTCGTCGCGCAGGCCCGCAACCATGCGGTGCTCGTCACCAAGTGCGACGAGGCGCTGGCGCGGCTGGAGACAGAGCGGCAACTGGACGCCGCCACGGCGCCGCCGGACGCCATCCCCATCACCCGCGACGGACGGTTCTGGACGGGCATTGGACTTCGGGACCGCTGCGCTGTTGGGCGGGATGATGGCATCCGGGCCGCTGCGCTACGTGTCGCTGCTCGACATCCCGGCCTTCGGGCTCGCAGCACTGGTGGCCCTCAAGCACGTCGAGGATGTGCAGTGGTCGGAGTACGCCGTCCGCAAGGGCGAGCGCCTGGCGGAACGCGAGAAGAAAATTCGCGACCAGTTCGAGTTCGAGACCCAGCCCCTTCGCTCGGCGATGAAGGTGGTGGGGGTCGAAAAGCCCGAGGAACTGGTGGCGGTGCTGGCAGCGTCGCGAGGAGCTGTGGAACCGCGTGCTGCAGCTGGAGGGACAGCTGAACCAGGCCAAGGAGGCCCCCGAGTACGTCGCCGCCTCAACCCAGCTCGCCGAGCTCCGGGCTGAGCAGGAGGCGCTCAACGCGCGTCTTCTCGGAGCGGGGCTCCTACGTCCGAGACCCCAACGACGTCGAGCGCGAGATTGCGAAGCTCCGCGAGGGGCTCGCGCGCTCCCGGGCGCCCGCGGCTCCGGCCGCGCCCGGTCCAGGCCAGCACGCCGGTGCCCGTCGAGCCGCTGGAAGACCCCATCCCGGCGCTGCTCAGTCCAGCGGCGGACCTCTTGGCCCTCGACATCCCGGGCGTGGTGGGGCTGGTCCAGGAGCGCTGGGCGCAGTACGTCTCCGCGCTGACCGAACGGCGCGTCGAGCAGTGTGAGGTGGACCTCACCGGCCATGCCTTCGTGCGAGGGGGCGGCCGCCGGATAGGGGTGGGGGAGCTGTCGGCGCGGGACCTGGACTGGCTATACCTGGCGCTTAGGCTCACCCTCATCGAGAAATCCGCAGGCCAGCACCCGCATGCGGTCCTGGTCGAGGACCTGGCTCCGGCCCTAGATGAGGCCCGACTGCCGTTGCTTGCACGAATGCTCAAGCACCTGGGTTCCCTGACGCAGGTCCTTCATGTCACTGGGCATGCCGTCTTCAGCTCGGTCTCGGATGGGTCCGCCACCATCTGAGCTGCGTCGGGGCGCTGGCCAACCACGGAGGCCCGACCCTGGCCTCACATGAGGGAAGCGACCGTGCCTGGAACCTTGTTTCTCGTCGCCACGCCCATCGGGAACCTGGGCGACCTCACCGCGCGTGCGACGGAGACGCTGGCCAGCGTGCCCTTCGTCATCTGCGAGGACACGCGCCACACCGGCCACCTGCTCGCCTCGCTCGGCTTGCAGAAGCAGACGGTCAGTCTGCCAGCCTTCGCCGAGAAGGCCCGCGCCGGGCGTATCCTCGAACGACTCCTGGCGGGGGAGGACGCTGCCTTGGTGACGGACGCCGGGATGCCCGCCGTCAGTGACCCGGGCGAGTACCTGGTGGCCGAGGCGTTGGCGGCAGGGGTGCGGGTGGTGCCCATTCCCGGCGCCAACGCCGTGCTGGCGGCCCTCTCGGCCTCGGGCTTACCCACCGGGCGCTTTCACTTCCTGGGTTTCCTGCCTCGCCACGGCCCGGAGCGCAGCGCCATGCTCGACGAAGTGGCTGGGCTCCGGGCGTCCCTCGTCCTTTACGAGTCTGCGCACCGGCTGGCCGGCACCCTGGGCGAGTTGGCCCAGTCGCTTGGAGACCGCCGCGCGGTGGTCGCTCGGGAGCTCACCAAGCTGCACGAGGAATTCGTCCGCGGGCGGCTGATGGAGCTCGCCGCCCGGTATGCCGACAACGTCCCCAAGGGGGAGCTCGTGCTGGTGGTGGAGGGCTGGACGGGGGGCGGGCGGTGGGCCGAGGCCGAGGTGCAGGCCGCTCTGGCGGCCGGCCTGGCCCGCGGCGAACGGTTGAAGACGCTGTCGGCGGAGGTGGCGCGGGCGTCCGGCTGGCCGAGCGCCCAGGTGTACCGGCTGGCCAACGACGTGAAACACCGCGGATGACTTTCAGTCGCTGGCCGGTGTCGTCGAAGCCGCCCCCTCCGCGGGCTGGCCGAGCTCGTGGCGGGTGTCGGCCACTACCGCGTCGAAGGCGGCGCGGTCGCCCGGTGCGAGCGCGGCGCGCCGGGTGGGGTGCTCCTGGAACGGGTCGAGCACGCGGCCGTCCTCGCCCTCCAGCTGGTAGTGCAAGTGCGGGGCGAAGGAGTGGCCGCTGTTCCCGCTGTGGGCGATGACTTCCCCGCGGTGAACCGCGTTGCCCCGGGCGACGCTTCTGGGAAGTTCCGAGAGGTGAAGGAAGAGCGCCCGTCGATGCGGGCTCGCGGTCTCGGTGATTTCGAGCGAGTTGCCGTTACCACGAAAGAACCAGTTCTTCCGGCTGATGGTGCCGTCGAAGGTGGCCTTGACGGGGCTTCCCACCGGCGTCTTGAAGTCGACGCCCTTGTGCCCGCGTCCGTCCCGGATGAGCGACGTCACCTGCTCGTAACTGTCCAGGGGCGAGGGGTCGAGGCGGACCTCCAGTTCCTGCCCGTCTGCCAGGTAGTAGCGGGGAAATGGCGCCGTGGCGCCGCGGAAGCGGAAGGTCTCGAAGGTGCGCTGCAGCTTCCCGCTGACCACCCGCAAGGCGTCAACCACGGGCTCCTCGCCGGGCCTCTCCTGGTACAGCAGTTCGACGCGGTCTCCCCGCTGGAGGTCAGACGGGACGCGCATCCACCAGACGAGCAGTCGCTTCACCACTTGGGCCAGTGCCGGGCCCGCCTCCCGACCCACGGCCTGGACCAGCGCCGTCTCCAACGCGCCGTCCAACTGCACCGAGACGTGCCGGTGGCCGCTGGCTGGTGCTGCCACCGGGGTGGGCGTGGCCTCCGGGGGCGGGGGGGCCAGCGTCGCGGGCGCAGCTTGGGGCGCCATGGGGGCGCTTCTGGCAGGCAGGGCGGCCACCCGTCGGTGCTGTGCCCTCCAGCGCCAGGCGTAGCCGGTGGCAGCGATGGCGGCGGCGAGCAGGACCCAAGGGGCGGCGGGGGAGCGTCTTCTGCGCCGGCTGGAGTCCCCCAACACGGGCATTTTCACGGCCACGGCGTCTGCCTCACTCGTCCGCCTCGCCCCCGCGAAGTCCAAACTCCTTCATCTTCGTCTGGAGGGACTTCCGGCTGATTTGCAAAAGCTTTGCCGCCCGGGTGACGTTGCCGCCAGTCTCCTCGAGAGCGCGGGTGATGAGGTCCTTTTCGAGCTCGGCGGCCCGCATCCGGACGATGTCCTTCAAACCGGTTTCCGACGACGGCGTCGACCCAAGGGGCGGCGAGGGCAGGGTGCCGGTGGGTCCGCGAAGTGAGTCCGGCAAGTCCTTGAGGCCAATGAGAGGTCCGTCTGCGAAGAGAAGGACGCGCTCGATGAGATTCTCGAGCTCCCGAATGTTTCCCGGCCAGGCGTAGGCCTGGAGCACCGCCAGCGCCTCCGGCTCGACGCCGTCAATCTGCTTGTTGAGTCGGCGGTTGTACTTCTGGAGAAAGTGCCGGACCAGGGTGGGGATGTCCTCGGTGCGGTCGCGCAAGGGCGGCAGCACGATGGGCACCACCGCCAGCCGGTAGAAGAGGTCCTTTCGAAATCGACCCGCCTCGATGTCCTCGGCCAGGTCGCGGTTGGTCGCGGCCACCAGCCGGACGTCGACCCGCGTGGTCTTGATGCCGCCCACCCGCTCGAATTCACTCTCCTGCAGGGCCCGGAGCAACTTGACCTGCATCTCCACCGGGACCTCACCAATCTCGTCGAGGAAGAGCGTTCCGCCATCCGCCAGCTCGAAACGCCCGGGTTTGCTGGTCACGGCTCCGGTGAAGGCGCCCCGTTCGTACCCGAAGAGCTCGCTCTCCATCAGGTCCTTGGGAATCGCTGCGCAGTTGATGCGAATCAGCGGGCGGTTTCGGCGCGAACTCCCCTCGTGCAGGGCGGTTGCCACCAGCTCTTTGCCGGTGCCGCTCTCGCCGGTAATCAACACGGTCGATGGAGTGTCCGCCACCCGGTCAATGATGCGGAGCACTTCCTGCATGGTGGGCGAGTCCCCGACCAGCGCTGCCCGGCCTCGCGCGTCTGAGCGGGCATTCGCCCGGGCGCTCTCGTGGCTGCGAACCGCCTTGGCGATGGCGGCCGATAGCTCGGTCTGGTCGAAGGGCTTGGTGACGTAGTCGAACGCGCCCAGCTTGATGGCCTCGACGGCGGAGTCCACCGTCCCGTGGGCGGTGATGATGATGACGGGGACGTCCGGAGCGGTCGCGTTGACGGCCTTGAGGACGTCCATGCCCCCGAGCTTCGGCATGACCAAATCCGTCACCACCACGTCGGCGCCGCTCTTCTCGAGTTCGACCAGCCCTTCGGCCCCGTCCTGGGCGACCGTCACCTCGTACCCGTCTCGACGCAGGAGTGCCGCCAGCACCTTCCGCAGGTTGGCCTCATCGTCGATGACCAGCACCTTCGCCATTCAGAGGCGGATAGCATGCGGGCACGTGGGTTGCTCCGGATAGAGTCAGAAGTCGTCCAGGTGCCCGAGAACTCCGACAGCCTCCCACCCCCCTCGGCCCGCGGCGCGAGCCGCGTGGCGCTGGGAATCCTTCTCTCGCGGCTGGCTGGCCTCATCCGAACGCGGGTATTTGCCCACGCCTTCGGGACTTCGCCCGTGGCGGGGGCCTTCTCCGCGGCGCTCCGCATCCCCAACACCCTTCAGAACTTGCTCGGGGAAGGGGTGCTCTCCGCGTCCTTCATCCCCGTCTACGCACGGCTGCTCGGCGAGAAGCGCGAGGACGCCGCCGACCGCGTGGCCGGGGCAGTGTTTGGCCTGCTCTCGCTGGCCACGGCCCTCCTCGTCGTCCTGGGGGTGGCCGGCGCCCCCTGGCTCGCTCGGCTGGTCGCCGGGGGCTACGCCAAGAGCGACCCGGTGGCGTTTGCCAAAACCGTCGAGCTGACGCGCATTCTCTTTCCCAGCACGGGGCTGCTGGTGATGAGTGCCTGGTGTCTCGGGGTTCTCAACAGCCACCGTCGATTCTTTCTCTCCTACACCGCCCCGGTGGTCTGGAACGCGGCGCAGATTGGGCTGCTGCTCGCAGCAGGCGGCCGGGTGGGGGAGGGGCGGCTGGCGACGCTGCTGGCCTGGTCGGTGGTGGGGGGCAGCCTGTTGCAATTCGCCGTACAGCTGCCCTCGGTGCTGCACCTTCTCGGCAGCTTTCGGCCTTCTCTGGATACGGCGAGCCCGGCCATGCGCACGGTGCTGCGAAACTTTCTGCCGGTGGTCCTTGGCCGGGGCGTGGTGCAGGTCAGCGCCCTTGTCGACACCTTCTACGCGTCGCTGATTTCGGCCCCCGCCGTCTCGGCGCTCTACTACGCGCAGCTGATTGGCGTCCTGCCCGTCTCGCTGTTCGGGATGTCCGTCTCTGCAGCCGAGCTGCCGGAGCTGTCCCGGGAATCCGGCGGGAAGGACGGCGGGGAGGAACGGCTGCGAAGGCGGCTGAACGCGGGCCTGCGACGCATTGCCTTCTTTGTCGTTCCCTCCGCGATGGCATTTCTCAGTCTGGGCGATGTTGTCGGTGGCCTCCTGGTCCAAACGGGACGGTTTGGACCCGCCGAGACGCGCGAGCTTTGGTACCTCCTCATGGGCTCGGCGGTGGGTCTGCTGGCCGGGACGCTGGCCCGCCTGTACGCGTCGGCCTTCTACGCCCTTCACGACGCACGCACTCCATTCCGGTTTGCAACCGCTCGCGTCCTGGTGGCAGCCGGGCTGGCTTACATCGCCGTCCGCCACCTTGCACAGTGGCTGGGAGCCCCGCCACTCATCGGCTGTGCCGGCATCACCGCCGCAAGCGGAGTCGCCGCCTGGCTGGAATTCCTGTTGCTGCGGCGGGCGCTCACCCGGCGCATCGGCCCCACCGGGGTAGGCACCGGGCGCGTGGCACGCCTCTGGGCCTCCGCCGGAGCGGCCGCCGCCGCCGCCCTCGGCACGAAGGTACTACTGGTCAGCCAATTCGGCGCGTCGGCGGCCGCGGCGTCGTCCTGGGGAGGCTGGCTGCTGCCCGCGCCGGCGCTGCATCCTGTCCTCACGGCGGCCGTTCTGCTTTCGCTGTACGGAGGGGTGTACCTGACGCTGACGGCCGCTTTCCGCGTGTCCGAGCTGTCCAGCCTGCGCCCCCGGTTCCTGAGGCGGTGAGATTTCGCCTCCTGGCGACCTAGCCCCGTGGCCACAGGCGCGGCAGCCCCCGGGGCCAGCGCCCATGGCCTCCGCGCAGGGGGCCTTCCGTCGCTTGACCGGGCGTGAAACCGTCCCTTCAGGTGCGGTGGCGTTTGCCTCTCGGTGCGTGTTGTGTCATAGCCCGCGCCCTCGCGACCCCAGGGCCGGCGCTCCGACGTCGGGGTGTGCCCTGAGGCGCGGCAACACGAGGTTTCAGGCGACGTGAGCGACGAGCGATTTGGAGGGTCTGGTCCCCGCAAGCCCCGGCCCACGTTTGGGGACGTGATGCTTGGCATCCCCGCCGGTCGTGGCGGAGAGCGCGAGGAGCGACCCCGCAAGGGCCGAGGCCGCGGCGATGGAGCGCCGCGCGCAAATCCTCGACCAGCCCCGACGCAAGCCACAGAGGGCAGCGTTGCTCCGGCGGAAGCGCCTGCGACACCGGCCGCCAAGCCCCGCCGTCCCGAGCGCCGGCGCCCGCAGGGGCCGCTGGTGGTGGTCCGTCGGGCCACAGGCGTGGTGGAGACACGCGAACTCTCCGAGCGCCCGGAGCCTGCGCCTTCTGCCGTGGAGGAAGCGGCAGCCCCCCCGGCCCCCGAACCGGTCGCCGCGGCTGAGCCCGCGGCCCCCATTCGCCCGCACCTGCGCCCTCCGGAGGAGCCCCAGCCCGAGGACGGCTCCTTCGCCGACATGCTGGCGGCTTCCGAGAAGCACGAAGCCCCCGTGCGGCGCGTCCGCGTCGGCGAGAAGGTGACGGGAAGGATTTTCCAACTGGGCGCGGACACGGCCTTCGTCTCTCTCGGAGGCCGCTCCGAGGCGATGATTGAGCTTCGCGAGCTCAAGGACGAGGAAGGCATCCTCCGGCTGGGCGTCGGAGACACCATCGAGGCCTATGTCCTCGAGGCCGGAGCGCGCGGAACCCTCCTCACCCGCACCTTGTCCAAGGGCTCCGCGTCGCTGGCCATGCTGGCCGAGGCGCGGACCTCGGGCCTGCCGGTGGAAGGCCTCGTGCTCGCCGTCAACAAGGGTGGCTTCGAGGTGGCAGTGGGCGAGGCGCGGGCCTTCGTGCCGATGAGCCAGATGGACCTCCGATTCGTCGACAAGCCGGACCAGTTCATCGGCGAGCGGCTGAAGTTTCGGGTCACGGAACTCCGGGAGCGGAAGGTCGTTCTCAGCCGGCGTGCTCTGCTCGAGGAAGAGCAGAAGGCGCTCGCCGCCGAGACGCGAGCCAACCTCGATGTCGGCAAGGTGCTTCGAGGGCGCGTGACAGCGGTCCGGGAGTTCGGCGCCTTCGTCGACCTGGGGGGCATCGAGGGACTCGTCCCCGTCGCTGAGATGAGCCACGCCCGGGTGGGACGTCCATCGGACGTCTGCAAGGTGGGAGACGAGGTGGAGGTCGAAGTCCTCCGCATCGAACCGCCGCAGCCGAACTCGCCGGACAAGGCCAAACACAAGGAGCGCATCACGCTTTCCATGCGGGCGCGGCAAGAGGACCCGTGGGAAGCAGCGGCGGCCGCCATTCACGATGGCGACCGACTTTCGGGGAAGGTGGTCCGGCTTCAGCCGTTCGGCGCGTTCGTCGAGCTGCGTCCAGGCGTTGACGGGCTCATCCACATCTCGGCTCTTTCGGACCGTCGTATCGCGCACCCGCGCGACGCGGTCAGCGTCGGTGAGGAAGTCACCGTGCAGGTCGAGAAAATCGACACGGCGGAGAAGCGTGTCGGCCTACGCCTGGTGCGGGATGGCGAGGTCGTCGGCACGGCCAGCCCGGCACTGGCCGAACATTCCGACGCGGCTGAGACGCCCACGGCCGCTCGAGCGGCGTCAACGTCCCGGCCGAAAGTCGGTGATGTGGTCACGGGGCAGGTGGACCGCATCGAGCCCTATGGCGTCTTCCTGGTCTTCCCTGGCGGGCGTGGCCTCATCCCGGCGAGCGAGACTGGCACCGAGCGGGGCACCGACATGCGGCGCCACTACACCCTCGGGCAGGAACTCAGGGTGGCCATCCTCGACGTGGATGCAGGGGGCAAGGTGCGGCTCTCGATTCCAGCCGCCCAGCGCATGGAAGAGCGGGCCGAGATGGAGGCCTGGAAGCGCAAGCAGCCGCCGGGCGCGGGTGGCAAGGGCTTCGGTACCCTGGGCGACTTGCTCAAGGGGCGTAAGCTTTAGAAGGCAGAAGAGCTGTGCATTCGCTTGACGAATGCTGATCCGGCCGGTACAAGCATCGGCCTTCGACGCGGGGTGGAGCAGCCTGGTAGCTCGTCGGGCTCATAACCCGAAGGTCGCGGGTTCAAATCCCGCCCCCGCAACTCCTAAAAAC
This sequence comes from uncultured delta proteobacterium, assembly GCA_963760425.1. Classification (GTDB taxonomy): domain Bacteria; phylum Myxococcota; class Myxococcia; order Myxococcales; family Myxococcaceae; genus JADGRA01. The sequence goes on from CAVXCY010000007.1 coordinate 221,322, forward strand.
CAAAGCCCTACCGGCACTTAGGCGGTAGGGCTTTGGCGTTTGTGGAGCCCGGAGACGGCCACTGCTTCCAAAACGCGTCCAACTTTTTCAAGGGCGCGCACCGCTACTCGTAAGTCCCTCTCATCCACAATGTTGTACCGGTCGAACACCACGCGGGTGCGATGGCCTGACATGCGCATGACGACGGACTCGCTGATGCCGAGCTTTCGCGCACGAGTGACGAAGCTGCGGCGCAAGTCGTGAAACCACAACCCCTCGAGCTCCGACGCGACGACAGCTCGCCGGAACGCCTTACGGATATCTTGCCGCGGCGCGCCGGTTCTGGGGTTGGGGAAGACGGTAACTCTCGGAAGGCCCCTTGGAAGGGCCTTCAGCGCCGCAAGATTGCGCGCGTTGCCGGCATCGCCCTGGTGGGGGCTAGGGCTCGCCTGGTGGCCGGGCCCTCCGCTCGTCGGGATGTTGACGTTCAGTGCGGCCGTAGCGCTGTGGATTCACGGGAGGTTTGCGCCGAATATTACTGTCGCCTGCACGTCGGGTTGCATGTCATCGTGACGGTACTCGGGCATTAACAAGCCTCAGGGTGCGAAAACAAGGGGCTGCCGATCGGGCTGAGTCGGTTCTGGCCGTGCTTACGGAGTGGCAGCGAGGTTTCGGGGGCATCTGAGGGGGCAACGTAGTTGCGCGACTCTGAGTGCGTACCGAGTCCGCTTCAGCGAGCCACAGCTGTGGCCGGGCGCATTCTGAAAGGCGGGGGTAACTTTGAAAACGAAAATTCTGGCTGTGACGACTGTCGCATTGGTCCTTCTCAGCGGCGGTATGCTGATTTCTTGCGACAAGCCTCCAAGCCCACAAGGCGTACAACCCGCCAGCCAGACTGCACCGACGCCGAAGAGTGAGCCACCGCCGCAGCGGGGCCCAGAACGGAACCCAGACCGCAACGCCTACTTCGGCGAGGAGCACATCCACACCAGCTGGTCGGTGGACGCCTGGCTGATGGGCAACCGCATCACCGGACCCGACGATGCCCTCAAGTATGCTCAGGGCCAAACCATCAAGCACCCGATGGGCTACGACATCAAGATTGACACGCCGATGGACTTCATGGGCGTGACCGACCACTCGGAGTACGTCGGCGTCACCAAGGCCGCGAACACGCCCGGGTCTTATGTGAGCAAGCTGCCCCAAGCAAAACCACTCATCCTGCAGGACCCGAACAGCCAGGCCGACGTTCAGAAGACCTTCACCTACCTGGTGAAGTTGATGGCCAGCGAGCCGGTGAAGGCTTTCATGAGCCCCGAGGTCGCCGGCAGCATTTGGCGGGAAAACGTCAAGATCGCGGACGAGAACAACCATCCGGGCAAGTTCACGGCGTTCTGCTCGTACGAGTGGACCTCGATGCCGAACAATCGCAACCTGCACCGCAACGTCTTTTTCAAGGACTGCGCCAAGGTGCCGGAAATGCCGTATAGCGCTCTAGATTCCACCCATCCTGAAGATCTCTGGAAATGGATGGACGGACAGCGCAAGGCTGGCAACGAGCTCCTCGCCATCTCGCACAATGCCAACCTGAGTGATGGCTGGATGTACCCGGTCGACCTCGACAGCTTCGGGCGCCCGATCGACGCCGCCTGGGCCGCGTCGCGCGACCGTAACGAGCGCCTGGTCGAGATCAAGCAGATCAAGGGGCAGTCGGAAACGCACCCGCTCCTTTCGCCGACCGACGAGCTTGCGAGCTACGAGATCGCGACCGCGCTTCTCGGTCAGCCGGCGACCGGCGGCCGGATCGATCGCATCGCGGGCAGCTACGCTCGCCAGGCGTACAAGGACGGTGTCGCGATGCAGGACACGCGCGGCTACAACCCGTACAAGTTCGGCATGGCGGGCGGCTCCGATTCGCACAACACGGGCAGTCCCTACCGGCAGGACAATTTCTACGGGGGCCACGGCCAGATCGACGGTACGCTCGATAGGCGGATGGCCGGCGTCCTGGCCTTTGGGACCATCGACGTGCGTTTGGAGAACCCGGGTGGACTGACCGGCGTGTGGGCGGAGGAGAACACGCGCGCCTCGCTCTTCGACGCGATGTACCGCAAGGAAACGTTCGGCGTGAGTGGCCCGCACATCAAGGTTCGTTTCTTCGGCGGTTGGGACTACAAGAACGACCTCCTCAACGCGACGGACTGGGTCCATCAGTCCTATGCGAACGGTGTCCCGATGGGCGCCGACCTGCCGCCGATGCCCTCGGGCGGGAAGGGGACGGCGCCGACGTTCGTAATCTGGGCGGTGAAGGATCCGACGTCGGCCAATCTCGATCGCATCCAGGTGGTCAAGGGCTGGACGCAGAACGGGCAGAGCTTCGAGAAGATTTTCGATGTGGTCTGGTCCGGCGACCGCAAGGCCGACAAGTGGACGGGGCGGGTGCCGGCGATCCAGAGCACGGTGGATCTGCAGAAGGCGACCTACACCAACAGCGTGGGATCGGCCGAGCTCAAGACAACGTGGACGGACCCGGACTTCGATGCGAGCCTGCATGCGTTCTACTACCTGCGGGTGCTGGAGATACCGACGCCACGGTGGACGCTGATTCAGGCGGTGAAGGCGGGGCTGCCGCCGCCGGACGTGGTGCCGCTCACCGGTCAGGAGCGGGCGTGGACGTCGCCGATCTGGTACACGCCGTCGGCCGAGGCCCGCAAGAATGCACCCGCCGGCATGACGGTGCCTGACCTCAAGAAGAAGGGCGCGGTGGCGCTGAACGACGCGCAGCTGAAGGCCCTGGTGCTGGGCAAGGCGTTCTGGATGCGCAACAACGTGACGGGCGATGAATTCAGCCAGAGCTTTACGGCCGAAGGGCAGATGACCGTCTTCCACATGGGCAAGTACATGAATGTTCCGAGCGGTTTCGGCGAAGTCTTGCGCGGGGGCTATCTGGGCATGACGATCCCGTACAAGATTGCGGAGGGGCGACTCGTGACGTTCATTTCGCAGGACCCGTACGCGTTCACGTTCTACAAAGTGGGCGATACCTACTACGCGGCGCGCAGCAATGAGTTCGGCTATGCGAATTACGAGGTCATTGCGCCGCCGCAGATCGCTATCAATCCGCTGACGCTCATGTCGAACCAGTTCGCGATCGAGCTGGGGCTCACCGAGCAACAGAAGCAGCAGATTGTGCCGATCCTGCAGGAGGAGGTGAAGCGGCTGGGGGCGTTGAAGAAGGACACCTCGCTCAGCGGAGTGAAGAAGCTCGAGCAGCTGAAGCAGATCGGAGCGTCCTTCGACGAGAAGCTCAAGCCGTTGATCAATGCGGACCAGCAGCAGAAGTTCCAGGAGCTGCGTGAGGCGATGCGCCGGCGGCTGATCGAGGGGCTGACCGAGGAGGAAGTGCACAAGCTCGAAGCGGACATCCACTGGAAGGGATGAGCGGCGACGATGGTAGGTACCATTCGCGTTCGCAGCGACGGCGCTTTGTGACCTCTTCCGGTGGTGCCGAACCCAGATATGCGCCCGGTCGGCGACGCCGCCATAGCGGGCACGGTGAACGTTTCGTCTTGGTGGCGGAGGCCGGGCAGGGGACCGGTTCGCCGAGCCGGGGGAGGGTGGGCCGATTAGAGAGCGTTAGCGATGATGCTCCCGCTCTCTATTCTCGACCTCGCCCTCATTGGCCGCGGCGGAACCGCGCGCGAGAGCTTCGTTGCCAGCGTGCGTTTGGCCCAGCTCGCGGAAGAAGCCGGCTATCGGCGGGTCTGGTACGCCGAACACCACAGCATCGCGAGCATTGCTTCCTCGGCGCCTGCCGTGCTCATCGCCCACATCGCCGCCCACACCAAGAGTATCCGGCTCGGCGCCGGCGGTGTCATGCTTCCGAATCACTCGCCGTTGGTTATCGCCGAGCAATTCGGAACGCTCGCTGAGCTCTATCCCGACCGCATCGACCTGGGGCTCGGGCGCGCGCCCGGCGGCGATCAGGAGACCATGTACGCGCTGCGCCGCTACAGCGCCGACTCTTTTCCCGCTGACGTGCTGGAGCTCCAGGCCTACCTCAGGGGCGAGTCGGTCGTGCCCGGCGTCGAAGCGACCCCGGGGAAGGGCACCAACGTCCCGTTGTACATTCTTGGTTCTTCCCTCTTTGGCGCCCGGCTCGCCGCGGACCTCGGGTTGCCCTTCGGGTTCGCCTCCCACTTCGCCCCGGCGGCCCTTCACGAAGCTTCTACGCTCTATCGTCGCGAGTTCCGACCTTCGAAGCAGCTCGAGCGACCGTATTTCATCGCGGGCCTGAACGTCATCGTCGATGACGACGCTGCTCGAGCCAAGGAGCAGTTCCACGAAGTCAAGCGCTTCCGGGTGCGGGCGCTGCTGGGCAAAGGCCGCTCCTTCAGCGACGCCGAGGCCGACGAGGTTCTGGAGTCACCGGCCGGACTGCGCATCAACTCCATGGGGACCTACTCAGCAATCGGAACTCCAGCGGAGGTCCGCAACTACATAGAAGACTTCGTTCGCCACTCCGGCGCCGACGAGCTCATCACCGTGCATCCCTCGCAGGACATCGAACGCCGCCTTCGGTCGGTCGAGTTGCTGGCGGGCACAGCACGGCAATCGTAGCCTTCGCCTGCACAAGGAGCGCATGGTGTGGTGGTTCGATGATGAAAGACTGACTCATGAATTGGCCGCCTTTAGCTCCGCAGCTGGGAGTGCTAGTCGTGGGGTCGCTAGGCATTCTGCGTCACGGGAGGCACCGAACAATGGCCCATCAATTCGATTTCCTCCCCGACGAGCTCGACGCAACGAAGGATGTCCTCGAAACCGCACTTCGCCACGAACGCGAGAGGCTGAAGGACGAGTCCTTGAAGAAGAAGACGAGTCTGGAGGATGTTGTGCGCGTCGAAAGAAAGATCAGAGACCTCGAGGCCGCGTTGGCCAAACTCGACCAGGCTCATTACGCAGTGACCACGGCGAAGTTCTAGCGGTGAACGCACCGACCGTCGGTCACTCCAGGTTGAGCGCACCTCGCTTCATCATAGATTCCACGCACCTTCGGCGCCGGCTCGATGTTGCCGCCACCCGCTCGGGCGTTGCCCGGCTCGCGTCCAAAACGCGTCCAAACTTGCGAGGACTCCCGTGGACTGGCGAGGACTTGAGTGGACTCGTTTCGCGTCAGGTCAGCTCCACTTGGGAGCAGCACCATCCCTTCTTCTTCACAGGACATAAATTGGATAGCCCGATCGCCGTGGCCAGCGATGGCTCGGTTGTGCGGGTGGCGGCTCGGCCGTTTCGGGCCGGCGCGGCGTCCTGTACGATGGCACTTGAGACGCTGAGGATCCACAAATGATCCGCGAGTTGAAGCCGAGGACGTCGGAAGCACACGGTCGCCTTTGGGGTGCGCGCGCGAGGGACTGGGCCGACTTTCAGGAAGGGACGGTACGCCCGGTGTTCCATGCCGTGCTTGAGCGCACGCGCGTTGGGCCGGGAACCCGATATCTTGATGCCGGCTGCGGCTCGGGTATCGCGGCAGAGATGGCTGCTGCGCGTGGGGCCGAGGTGTCCGGCGTGGACGCGGCGGAAGCGATGCTGTCGATCGCGCGATCGCGTGTGCCGACGGGCGACTTCCGCCAAGGCGATCTCGAGGAACTGCCGTTCGCTGACGAAACCTTCGATGTGGTGACCGGTTTCAATTCGTTGCAGTACGCCGGGAACCCGGTTGCGGCGCTGCGCGAGGTGGGACGTGTCGCCAAGCGAGGTGGCTCGATCGTGGTTATGACCTTTGGAGACCCAGACGGCATGGAAGTGGTCGCTTTGCTGACCGCGCTCAAGTCGCTACTGCCGCCCCCACCCCCGGGAGCACCCGGCCCGTTCGCGCTGTCCGACGAAACTATCCTGCGCCAGTTCGCAACTGACGCAGGACTCGAACCCATCGAGGTCTTCGACGTCGACAGCCCCTGGATCTATGCCGACAAAACCGCTGCTTTGCGTGGTCTGACGTCGACGGGGAACGCGGTCAGGGCGATGGAGCAGATCGACGAGAAGGTCGTGACCCAAGCCTACGCGAAGGCAATCGATCCGTTCCGCCAGTCCGACGGCAGTTATCGCGCGTCGGCCTGGTTCCGGTGCCTGTTGGCGCGGCGGTGAGTCTGATCGCTACAATTCTCGTCTGTCTGCCTGATGCGCTTCCACTTACCTAGGAGGCGGTCGGCGACGGCGGCCGCATGGTGCTCTTCGAGAATGCCGGCCCCTTCTGGCGGTTCGTCCAACGGAGCCCCAAGTGCTGAGTCTTGTTAGCTCGTGCTGTGCTTCTTCTGGGCCGCCTGCAGCTCTGTCACCTTCTTATTCAGCTCCTCGAGGTCCTTTTCGAAATTTTCAATTCGTGCGGTGGTTTCAGTCAGGCGTGTCCGCGCCGCGGTCACTTTGGAGGCATCCTTACGCTCGAGGTTAATGAGCCGATCCGCCAGAGCTTTCTCTTGTTGTTCAAACACAATGCACTTCTTAATGGCGATGCGTTTGTTGACATACGAGAAGAGATTATCTGGATTAAGTGCGATTGCTTGATCGTAATATGCGATCGCCTTCGTCAACCAAGCCGGATCCGGTGGATCCGTCGGCGATCGGGCGCCGCCGCGGGCGGATGCGATTTCCCCCAGCCACGACAAGGTGAGCTCATCGCGCGGCTCGAACTTGAATGCCTCAGCGAAGGCCTTCTCTGCTTGATCGATGTCTCCATGCTCGATGTACACGCTTGCAGCAAGTCGATAGGCCTCGGCCTTGGCGCTTGGATCCGACGTGTACTCCGCCGATTTCGCCAGGCTCTCTGCGGCTTGGCGCACTTGGCCAAGCTTGAGGTGCGCGTTGGCTTTCAGTTCCCACACCTTGCGTTCGTGTGGATTCGCTTGCAGCGAAAGCCCATACTCGCTCGCAGCCGCTGCCCAGTCGTCCTTACTTGCGTACTCATTGCCTAGAGCTCGGTGGAGTACCGCCGGATTTTCGGGCTTCGAACAACCGGTCAGCACGATCGACAGAGTGAATAGGCTGAAGAGAATGGCTTCTCTCAGCGTTCGCATAGAGAACCTCCTCGAGGTGGGCCAACCGGAAGGAGTGCAAATTTCGCTCCTGGAGGCTCAGAGCAGCGTCAGGCACTGGGTTCTCGCGCACGCTTTGCGGGAAATTGGTAGATGGGCGCATGATTCGCGGCGAGAGCTGACGCCCGACCGTTCCGAGCTTCCAACTCTGCCGCGCAGCTGGGACCGGCCCGGACGGACGAGGTGCTGGCCCCTCAGAGCTCGAAGGCGAGCAAGAACCTGCGCTGGGTGTATCAGGAGGGGGCGGTGCAGTTTGGCTACGACACGGCCGAGGGCGTGGTGGTCGACCGCCAGAATCACGTCTTCGCCAGCGGGTTTACCAACGGCGGCCTCGACGGGAACACCAGCGCCGGCGATTACGACGCCTTCGTGGTGAAGGTCGAGACGCGGACGCAAGCGTTGACCGCCGCACGGTCGTCGGGGCGCGGGCGACGGGTCAACTCGCCTCGGCGCTCGCGGTGAGGTGCGTTTCTCCTGAGGAGAGGGGTCGTAACGAGTCGTTTCCCGAGCGGGGCCTTGGTGTTTTCGCGCGCTCTGAGCGATGTCCAAATCGATGTCAGTCCGCGCCGCGAAACTGACACCGCGCGTCGTCCTCGAGTTCTCGTAAAGGACGCCTTTGAGGAGGCGCTGACCGTCCGGCCGGCGCGCGCTTTGGGACTTGCCGCCGCTCGAACCGAGATCTCAGAATGGCTTTCGCGCTGGCCCGCAGCAGGAGATCGCCATGACTGGTCTGGATGTCCTTTGGTTGCCGACGCTGGTATCCGCCGTGATTGTCTTCGTTGCGAGCTCTTTGATTCACATGGTCCTTCCTTGGCACAAGAGCGACTACCCCGCTGTGGCGAACCAAGACAAAGTCATGGACGCACTGCGCCCGTTCTCGATCCCACCCGGCGACTACATGCTTCCGCGTCCGTCAAGCCGGCAAGAGATGCGCTCTCCAGAGTTCGCGGAGAAGATGAGGAGGGGGCCGATCGCGATGCTGACGGTCATGCCGAACGGTGCAATGTCGATGGGCCGGAACCTCGCGCTCTGGTTCGTGTTTTGCGTCATCGTTGGGCTGTTCGCTGCGTACGTGTCCGGGCAGGCGCTTGCCGTGGGTGCGACGTACCCGCGCGTCTTCCATCTCGTGGGGGTCACCGCGTTCATCGGTTACGCTCTCGCGCTTTGGCCGATGTCGATTTGGTATCGCCGAGCCTGGAGCTTGACGCTCAAAGCGACAGTCGACGGTTTGATCTACGCGCTGCTGACGGCTGGCACTTTCGGATGGCTCTGGCCGCGATAGCTCAGCTAGTCCCGCGCTCAACGGCGACCGACCCTCAGTGGTTTCTCCGTCTTAGAAGGTTGCCGAAGCTCGCAGCCTGCCGCAATTCGGCCAACGTGAGGGGCAGGTGACAGCGGGCCCACGCAAACATCCTGTTTGCATCCATGCGCCCTTCGCCACTCGGGCGGAGTAGCGCTCGTCGCTTCGGCCCGCACTCCGCCCCCACTCCTCGTCCCCGAAGCGGGAGGACCAGACCCTGTTCAAGGCGCTTCGCGCCCCCCGCAACTCTGAAAGGCGAAGCCCCGCTAGTCGGTTTCCTATGGGGGCTTTGTTACTTCGGGTGCCTCAGAATTTCTGTTAGCCAGCTCAGCCTCGACAAGAGCCGTAACGCGCTCCATCTCAGCGGTCGACATGCCAACACCTTTGAACCGCTCCAGCGCAAAGGAAAGCTGGGCTTTGGACAATCGCGAAGACCAGTCCTTTCGATCCGCGTTGAACACAGCGAGAGCGCGAGGCGACACCTTGGGTGAGGCCTTCGAATGGCACTTGCCGCAGCGGGCCTCGACCAGCGGCCAGGCCTCGTCACGTAGCTGCGCGAGCGTCTTCGGTTGCGGCGGTGCAGGCAAGGCTTGAAGTGCAACGAGGAGGACAGACCCTCGCACGCCCACTGCGAGCAACATGGCGACCCTCCTCCCACGCTCAGGAATCTCGCCTGGGCTTGACCTAGCCTCGCCCTCTTATAGGGATGAGAACTGGTGGCCCACAAGACCCGGGGCCCGGGGGTTCTCCGTCTACCCCAGCATCCGCGGCCCACTGGCGAGAGCAGTCCCGGCCACTCGAAGGCGCGGGCATCGACTCCGTTGCCTTCGCCCGGCATTTCGAGCTTCGCGCGGGTGCCACGTGCCAGCTCGTGGGAGACGCAGTGTCGACGAGTTGAACCGCTCGAACACCGCCCGCCTGCGGTGCCCGCTCATTCGCATCCCCTCCGGGTGACGAGGCTCCGCCGGGAGGTCGGGTAACCAGAGACCCTCGAGGCCAGTGCCCTCACCGCGACGGACGGACTTTCCGGCGACACGCTCTACGGCGGCTGCGACTGCGTCGCGGTACGCATGGCTGCAAAGCTACAGGTCGAGTGGGCCGAAGTTTAGCGGTGTATCTTTATTGATGAGCCCCGGCCGACCCATCTGCGGCAAGAAGTCGATGCTGGTTGACCCCGCGGCGCTGGCCAGAGTGCCGGTCGAGCCGAAGGTGGTGTCGGAGCCGCCCAGCATCCGGAGCACCTGAGCGTAAAGGTCGCCCAACGAGTTTACCTGGCCGACCACATGCCGCCCCTGCCCCTTGGGAAAGGCGCTCTTCATACCCGCCAGCACCACCGGGTAGTTGTAGCAATAGTGGCTTGAGCCGTAACCCAGGTCACTGACCCACACCACCAAGGTATTGTCGAGCAGCCGGCTGCCATCGGTATCTTGAACGGCGGCCAGGCGCTGAATCAGCTTGGTGTAGTACTTGGCGTAGAAGCCGAAGCCCGTCGTCAGGCTCGCGGGGCTGGGGTCATTGGGGCTGCCGTCGCCGTGAATGCTGGCGTGCCAGTTGCCGGCAATGTACGGGCTGGTCGCCGGCGCGAATTCGGTGACGAAACCAGGGTCATATTGGTCCCAGAAGTTCAAGCTGGCGGTGCGGGTGACATCGCAGGCCAGCGCCTGTACCAGGGTCTCGATTTGCGTCTGCGCGAAGACGTCGTCGTGTTCGCCCTTTCGAAAATCGGGCCAGTTGTAGTTCGGTACCGAGCTCGTCGACGGCGGTGCACAACTCGCCGGGGGGGGCGACGTGGGGGGTGACCCTGCGGGGTAGCGCAGCTCGGTGTCGCGAATGAATTGCGCGTGCTGGTCGAGGCGCGCCTGGTCAGCTGAATTCAAGCTGGCGCGAAAACTGGTGAAGCCCGCGGCGACGGCGTCGAGGATGCTGGCGCGCCGGGTGGTGAGGCGATCCATCAAGGTGGGCGCTGGCGGCGGTGGCGGCGGTGGGCCAACCTGCACCGAGGCGAATAGGTCGGTAATCAGCTGAACCGGGTCGATGGCCTGGTAGTTGCCAGGGGTCCCGTTGGGTCCCAAGAAGACGTCGTTCTGGGTGACCGAGTTGTCGAAGGGCGCCGCTTGCGCAGGGATGACGACGGCCATCTGCTGGGCCGGGCTCGACCGCAGCCGCAGGCCTGCCACGTAGTCGAGCGACGGCCCCTTGGCGGTGCCCCCATTAGGGACCACACACGTCATGCAGGTGGCGCTGGGGCTGGCGTGGCCGTCGGCGTCACCCGAAGTGTGCCGCACGATGTTGTCGATGTTCGACAACGTGACGATCTCATTGCTGATTGGCGCCAGGGCCGCCAACGCGACGCTGGGCGCCGTCCCCACGGGAGGCAGGGGGCCGGTCGTGGCTCGGGGCGACCAGTTCTCGGTGCTGCCCGGCCCCACCACTCGGCCGTGGGGGTGAAACACCATCACCAGGCGCTTGGGAGGTGCCGCGGTCTGAGCAAACCCGATGCGCGGTGCGAGGGCCTCGAGCATCGGCAGGAGCAAGAGCGAGCCACCCGAGCCGATCAAGAAGCGGCGGCGATCGATTCGCTGGCTCACAGATCACTCCGGTGGGTGAAGGCATCGGTGGCAGTCATCGTCATGATTGACTGGCTCAGCGTGCCACCCGATGCGGTAAGCGCATCGCCGATGGCTTGAATGGCGCAAGCGTCGGCCGGCGTCTCCATTCGGGAGAAGGTGAAGCGAAACACCTGGGTCGCCAGGCAGGTGGTGACCTGGGGCTCGTTCGTCAGTTGCTCCATCATCGAAGTCTGGTCGGCAAACGTTAGATTGTGGCCGGCGCCCCCCGCGTTCGCCCCGACGTTGGGCAGGACGCCCGATGGGTCGATGACCTTCCCACTGCTGTAGCTGGTGCGGTACTGGCCCACCGCGTCGAATTGTTCGAACGCCAGCCCGGCCGGGTTCATCAGTGAATGGCACCCTGAACATTCGGGGCGCGCAACCACCGCGGCCGAGATGTCCTTGCCGGTGGGGTTGGGCGGCAGAGGCAGCGAACCAAAGATCGACTGCGCGTCTGCCGGCGGAGTCCCCAGGTTTTCGCACAGCAGGTGTTTGCGAATGAACCGACCGCGAAAGACGAATGAGGTCTCTGTCTCGTGAGCCAGCGAGGCCAACATCGCCGGCTGCGTCACCACCCCTGAGTAGCGCTGTGGGTCGAGCGAGACTTTGGCCCACTGGCCTTGGGGCGGAGCGGTCACCCCGAAGAACGCGGCCATCGTGGGGTCGACGAAGGCGTCGGTGCTGCGCAACAGCGTTCGCAAGGTACCCTGGCTGCGAACCTGGTCGACGACGAACCGATCGTACGAATCGTTCATCGACTGGGCATACGCCGCGTTGAAGAAGGGAAACGCAGCCTGGTTCTTGTCGGCCGGTGCCACCTGGGTGGTGCCTGTCCACTCCCGAAAGAAGCGGGCAATGGTGGTGTTGGCCTTGCTCGACGCCAACAGCCGAGTGGCCTGCGCAGTGAGTGCCGCTGGATCGGTCAGGCTGGGCGCGGCCGCCAATAGCGCGTCGTCGGGTATCGAATCCGTCAGCATGAACGACAGTCGGCTGGCCAGCTCGTAGCCGGTAAGCGCTCTTCCTGCGCCGGCGGCCCCTTCAGCCACATACAAGAACTGCGGCATCTGGAGCAGGTGGTCCAGTAGCATGGCCATCGACTCGGTGAAGCTGGCACCCGAGGCCACTCCGGCCCGGTACTCGTCGAGCAGCTCGGTGCGCTCGGCAGTCGACAGCGGCCGCCGGTAGGCACGGGTCCCGTAGGTGTCGAGGAAGGTGTTCACACAGCTTTCAGTGGGGGCCGAGGTTGCACAGGGAGTCATCTGCGGAAGCACGGCGGGCAACTGCAGCGCCACGTCCTCGGCCGCAAACATCAATTGCTCGGCTCCGCCTTCTCCAATGTCGTTGAGGATCGCCTCGGTCGAAAAGCCCGTGACCGACTTACCGGCAGAGCCCGGGTAGTTGGTGCTGGGAGTCAGGCGGCCGTCGAACGTGTCCGAGATGGCGTTCTGGTACTCCACCGTGGTCAACCGCCGGGCCTGAGTCATCGCAGGGTGAATCTTGTCGTTGCACACGTAGCGGCCGCTCGGCAGTTGCGTCGGCGGCGTTGCTGGCGATGATGCTGGCGTGTGAGGGTCAGCGATTGACCCAAGGCAACCCGCCAGCGAGAGCAACGGCACGATCCAGGGACGAGCTCTCATGACCCGAGGGTTACAAGCACGTTCCGAGGCCTCTGTCGCTGTACCACCGCTCCCCACAGGCGCCGGGGTACGCCTTGAGACGTCAGCGGCCGTCAGCGTCCCAAAAAAACTTCGCCGTGGCTGCAGCCGTTGACGCTGACAAAGTACAGCGCACCAACGACCGGGTGCGCCCGGTCGATGCCCGATGCGCACGAACCGCCGGATTGCCCACGCTCGCACCCCTCACGCTTCTGACCGAGCTCAGGCTAGGGACTTTTTTTTCGACTGCGCGCTCCTCGATGGAACGGTCACTTGGAGATTTCGTGCGTCACGCCGGAGGAAAGCTGCCAGCGCGCGGCCGCCAAATCGTGGCTACGCTGGGACAGCTCTCACCAATATCCCTCAAGATCCAGAGAGCGATGGATTCTTCTGCCCGAGAAGCCGCTCTCGGGCTCGGCCGAGCAGCTGCCCCCACAGCCATTTCACCCCACCGACTCGACCCGAGCCGCGACGTGCTTGTGCCATGGCGTGCCCACGAACGGATCGCGGTCCTCCGAAGCAGTCAGCTCGTTCGGCGCCACACCCGTCGCCTGTTCGCCCGCTTGGGTCGGGTAACTGACCCCGAGCCCGTTCGGCAGCGAGACATGGCCCCGTTGCATGGTGTCGGACAGCTCGACCTGCACCAACGCCCAGCCGCGCTTCGTCGTGAGCCGCACCTGCTCTCCCGAACCGACGCCGAGGGCTCCCGCGTCCTCGGGGTTGATTCGGAGCGCCCCCTCGGTGTCCTTCTTGCGCCAGGTCGGGTCGCGGATGATGGTGTTGGCGGTGAAGGAGCGCCGCTCGCCTGCTGAGAGAACGAACGGGAAGGAAGCGTCGCGCACATCGGCCGCTTCGGTCCGCAGCCTTTTCCAGGCCTCGAGCAAATCCGGCAGTGCGAGCTGAATCTTCCCGTCCGTCGTCGCAATCCGGCCCAGCACATCGGACCACTCGTCGACCGCGAACACCACTCCCGAGGGAGACCCAACGATTGCCTCGAAAAGCGCCCTCGCCACCGCCAGTGGGTCGTCTCCCGTGAAGCCCGCGCGTGCGAGCGACGGACCTTCTTTCATCGCCAGTCGCAACGCCAGGCCGAGCATCACCGCACCCTCGCGCAGCCTCTCGGGTAGCTTCATTGTTCGGTACAGCAGCACTGGCGCCTGGGCCCCCAGCCGTGGATCGCCCATCACCGCCGCCGCCACCGCCTGGCTGTACGCCTCGGACCCGGCCTCCGCCGCCTCCCGCAACGGGGTCAGATCGGCCTCGGTCACCGCGCCGAGCGCCTCGCACAGGCGGGAGTGAATCTCCGCCTCGGGGAGCGGCCCGGGAATCGGCTCCAGCAGCCGCGGCCGGAGGTGAAAGGTGTTCTTCGGGAAATCGAAGTTGAAAAAGGTCGCCTCCGCCTTCTCGAATTGCGAGCTCGCGGGCAGAACGTAGTGCGCCAGTCGCGCGGTCTCGCTCATCGCGACGTCGATGACGACAACCGTCTCGAGCGCGTTGAGCGCTTCCCGCATCCGCTGGGAGTCGGCCAGCGAGTGCGCCGGGTTCGCTGCCTCCACGAGCATCGCCCGGTAGCGCTTCGGGTGGTCAGTCAGAATCTCGTCCGCGATGAGGTTGCACGGCACCAGCCCACTGATGATCGGGGCGCCCGCCACCGGACTGACTTGCTTCGACGCTCCAGTGGCGAACGGAATCATCGTGGTCGGGATGTAGTGGGTGCCAGGCTTGCCGATGCTCCCGGTGAGACACACCAATAGCCGGTGTAGGTAGCTCACCAGCGTGGAGTGGTGGTTCATCTGCACCCCGAGGTCTTCAAAGCTCGACAGCGCCCGCGCCTTGCCGATCGCCCGCGCCGCCTTGCGCACCAGCCCTTCGTCGACCCCCGCTCGAGCCGAGCACTGCGCTACCGCCACACCGCGCAGCACCGCCAGCACTTCGTCGGCCCCGTTGGTGTGTGCGGCCACGAAGGCCTGGTTCACCAACTGCTCCTGTACCAGCACGCCGAGGAGTGCGGTGAGTAGCCATGCGTCTCCGCCAGGGCGGACCTGAAGGTGAATGTCGGCGAGGTCGGCAGTCTCGGTGCGGCGCGGGTCGATGACAATCAGGGTCCGCGCCGGGTCCTGGGAAATCTTCTGCAGCGTCACGCGTGCCCGTGGGATCGAGTGCGAGTGCCAGGGGTTCTTTCCGATGAAGAGCGCCACGTCGCAATGCTCGAAGTCGGCCCGCGTCGTCGCCACCCCCATCATCCGGTCGCCCACCCAGAACTCACCGGTCTTCTCCTGCGCCAGAGCGCTCGAGCGCCAGCGCGAGCCGAGCGCGCGCCGCGTGGCAGTCGCATAGGCGCCGGGGAGATGGTTCCCCTGCCCCCCGCCGCCGTAATAGAAAATGGTGTCGCCACCCCAAGTATCTCGCACCTTCGCCAGCCGGGCAGCGACCTCGCGAATCGCCGTCTCCCAGTCGATGGCCTCAAACGTCCCGTCCGCCCTCCGACGCAGTGGACTGGTCAGCCGATGAGGTCCATGTTGGTAGTGGTCCAACCGGTGGGGCTTCTCGCACGCGTAGCCCTGCGACGCGGGGTGCCGCTTGTCCCCGCGGAACCTGACGAGGTGACGTCCGTCCTGCCCGCCCAGCTCGACCTCCAGACCGCAGTTGCACTCACAGAGGATGCACGCCGTCGGCTTCCAGTCGATGCCAGCCATGCTGGAAGAGTAACAAGCTCGGTACTAAAAAGGGCGAGGGTAGGGTGGCGATGAAACGTCTCGAGGAGCCAACCTGGCGTTCCTGCGGCCACCTCCAATCTCCCATGCATACGCCAAACAGATGAGCGTCAGGAACCCCAGATTGAATAAGACGGCGTTGAAACAGGAATTGGTGTCGGTCGTTGCGGGCGACCTCGAAACCCTGGAGCGCGCGCATCGGGCGACCATGGAGGGAGCGACCCATGAGCAAGCCAAGCCCGAGAATGACAAGGATACCCGTGCTCTGGAGCAGTCCTATCTCGCGCGTGGACAAGCCAAGCGGGCAGAAGAGCTTCGCGACAGCCTCGCCGCCCTCCGCCGCCTGCAGGTCCCCGACTTCGGACCCAACCAAGCCGTGAGCGTTGGGGCCATGGTCACTGCCGAGGACGGCGACCGGACAGTCAGATTCCTCGTCGCACCCTACGGGGGCGGAACCCGGCTCGCGACTGGGTCTGTTCAAGTCGCCACCCCGAGGTCCCCCTTGGGCGAGGCGCTCATCGGGAAGCGGGTGGGTGACGTCTGTGAAGTGTGGATAGGCGGTCGTCGGCGCCAACTCGAGCTCATCGCAGTCGAATGATTGTGTGCGCTGGGGCGCCCCGAGAGGAGGCGGAGGGCCTTCCGCTAGCTGAATCCACACGATTTCGGCTGCAGGCCATGAACCGTCGGTCACGGCCGCCGCTGTATTCAGGGTTCGAGTTGAATGGGAGGGTATCGGCGACTTCCTGGTCTTCCATGGCGTGGCTCACCGGGGCGGCGGTGAGCAGCGGGGGCGGTCCAGCGCGCGGTCAGGACGCGTTGAAGCGCAGCTCGTGCGGGTAAGGGATGAACTCTGTTTGCGCGCCAGCGCGGATGGCATCCTGCTGCGCAATCCACCAGGCCGGGTCGAGCAACTCGCCGTGCATCTCGAGGAAGAGTTCGCGCAGATGCCCGGGTGGGAAAAGGAAGCGGAGGAACTCCTCCGGGAACACGTCGCGTGGGCCGACGTGGAACCAGGGTTCAGCGGCCGTGTCTTCTTGGTCGTCGCGTGCCGTTGGTAGCCGTCGAAACTTCACGTCGGTCAGGGGCGCAATCTCATCGTAGTCGTAGAAGACAACCCGTCCCCAGCCAGTCACGCCGAAATTCTTCAGCAGCAGGTCCCCGGGAAAGATGTTCGCCTCGGCGAGCTCGCGTATCGCCCGCCCGAACTCGCGAACGCCGTGCCGCTGCTGCGCCTCATCGGCGTCCTTGAGCCACAGGTCGAGGGGTGTCATCCGACGCTCGACGTAGAGGTGCTTGATGACCAGGCGTTCGCCGTCGCGTTCGAGGCTCTTCGCGCAAGTGCGCTCCAGTTCCAGGACCACCGCCGGATGCATGCGGCGGGTGGGAAAGAGCACATCGGAATACTCGAGCGCGTCGGGCATTCGGCCGACGCGGTCGTGGTACTTCACGAGGAGGTACTTCGCTCGCACCTCCTCCCGCGTTGTCTGCTTGGGTGGCGGAAACTCGTCGCGGATGACCTTGAAGACCCAAGGGATGGATGGAAGCGTGAAGACCATCATCACCAAACCCCGCGCGCCCGGAGCGAGGATGAACGAGTCGGTCGAGTGTTTGAGGCTGGCGTGCAGGTCTCTGTAGAAGAGAGTCTTGCCCTGCTTCTGGAGTCCGACCGACATGTACAGCTCGGCCTTCGACTTCGATGGCATCAGCTGCTGCAGGAAGGACACATAGGCAGAGGGAACGTCCATATCGACCATGAAGTATGCGCGCGCGAGGCTGAAGAGCGCCGCCAGGTGCTCGGCCTTGAAGAGCACCGCGTCAACGTAGAGCGCACCGCCTTGCCGGGTGTGCCGAATGGGCACGACGAAGGGAATCTCGTGCGTGCCGTTGATGATGCGACCGACGGCATAAGCCCCCTGGTCACGAAAGAAGAGGGAGGAGAGCACCTGCACTTGGAGGTTGGGGTGGCGCTCCCGTGGCCCGGGAAAGTGCTCGTGAATCGTCCTCAGGACACGCTGGAGGTCGCGGCGGAGGTTCTCGAAGGGCAGGGCGAGCTTGAAGCTGCGAAAGATGGCCAGGAACGTTCGCGACACGCCATGCGTCGCGGGGTACCAGGCCCTCCACGTGGGCTCGTCCGCATCGATGAAGTCGGTCGCAACGGCCTGCCTCCAAAAGATGTACTCGTTTCGGTAGTACGTCCGAGCAAGGACGCGGCAGGCCACCGAGTTGTAGAAACTCTCGGCGCACTCGGGACGTTTGTGGTCGTAAAGCAGCGCAATGTAAGCCTGCTTGACCCGTGGCCAGAGGGACTCGTCGCTTTGGGCGTCTGGGTAGAGCCGAGTCACCGACGCGACTGATTCGCCCACCCGTTCGTCGTAGAGGCCGAGGCGGGTCCGGTTGGCCTCCCGGGCCCCAGGCCAGTCGGCGCGCTCGAAGCGCTGCTTGGCAGCGGCGCTGATTTGGCGGAACTGCGCGTAGTGTTTCTCAAAGCCGTCGAGAATGGTGCGGGCAATCGCCTGGGGGGTACTCATGGTTCTGGGCTAAGAGGGAGGGGCGTTGCGCTACCTCGGAGCGGAAGCCTACTGGACCAGGACGGAGCCAGGGCGCCTAAGCCCGAAGCCCGAGCCCCGCGGGATGGCCTCCGAGGCGCTGCCATCAGGGTGTCAGCCGACCATGGATTTGTGCCGATGCGGACCGCCGGCGCCCCGACCTTGAGGAAAGCGGGCCATCGGGGTGCTGTGGCTGGAGGCGACTACCAGCGCCGAACCGGACCCGTGTCGACGTGGACGAAATCCTCCGCCGGGTAATAGCCGACGCCTCCGAGGGCGAGCTCAAGCGCAGCTCCTTGAAGGACCGAAGAGCGGACGTCCGCGAGTCGGATGTCGATGGCACGTCCTTGCATGTGGAGGCTGTGGCGCGCCTGGCCGCCGCCCGCGGCCCGCAGCGCGGCGTTGGTGGTTGGCGACCGGTAGCCGCTGATGACCTGGAACGGTGCCGAAGTGCCGGTGGCGAGCCGGAGGGCATGGAGTTGGTCGAGCAGTTCCGGGTCGATGGTGTGTTGCTCGCCCGAACGGAAGTCGCGAAGGAAGACCTGCCACCTGCGACAGGCTCAGGGGCAGGTACGCCCCGTCGGCCCAGTAGGAAAGAGACAGACGCTCGCCCGTGTGCGTATGGACGAAGGACAGCACCCGCTCACCGCGGTACGGGACAACAGCTAGGACGCGTCGAGGCGCAAGAACGAGCGTCCCCGCCAGGGCGGCAAGGCCGCCCAGGAGGTGCCGGCGGGAGATGACAGGAGAGGACATCGGTCTTCAGGTTCCTTTGCGGGGAAACTGTGACACTCTAACCGAGGTCTTGGACAGGCGCAGCGGGGCGGGCCGGCGGCGTCCTGTAATTACAGAGGGTTCCGCACGTCAGGCCCCGGGGCCTGGGCGCTCTGCAGCGGAAGCTCCGGGCCCGCGGTTGGTGGCTTCTGCTTTCCGGACTCGACGATGACCCAGAGCGAGTCGAGCCCGGCTCCGCCCGGAAGGATGCCGTGCCAGCCATCGGGCAGGGCCGGTGGCGCCCAATCGAAGAGCCACGCGGCGTCAGGCGGCGAGAGATTCACGCACCCGTGGGACACCGGCGTGCCGAAGCGGTCGTGCCAGGTGACCCCGTGGAGCGCAGTGTCGCCGCCAAAGAAGAGGGAGTAGGGGACCTCCTCGACGAGGTAGGTCTCCCGGTGACCGCGCATCGCTCCGTGCCGAAGTTTGAACCAGACGCGGAAGTGGCCTCGGGGAGTTTCCCAGCCGGGCTTCCCCGTCGAGACCAGCGTCGCGAAGACCATCTGGTCCCCCTCGTAGGCAGTGAGCACTTGCTCCACGGTGTCCACGTGAATCCACTTGGCCTCGGGGCCGATTCCGGCCGGCCGGGGGATTTTCCGCGCCAGGCGGACGGCGCTTCGCGGAAGCGTTCCCTGCGCCGTCCGGACGTCTCGTCCGACCGAGTCGACGCCGACGGCCGTGTACCGCTCGAGCACCGACTCGGGCTCCAGCGAGTCCGGCAGCCGCACGTGCACCGCCCTCAGCACGAAGGCGAGTCGCGGTGGTGGATTCAGGACGCCGTGGAGCGTGCTGCCCACCAGCAGTTTCACTTCGCTGCTGGAGACGAATGTCCCGTCGGGCCGCTCCAGCCATGGCGCCTCAGCATCTGCTGGATTCTTGAAGGCCAGGATGTGTCGGCGCAACTGGCGGGACACTACGTGCGCGTCCGGCTCGGGCCGAACTCGGACGCTTGCGAACGGAACGGTGACGCGCCCGTAGATGTACACGACCGGTGAGAGGTCGCCCAAGGCCTCCCCGACGACGAGAAACTCGCTGCGGACGGCGCCAAACGGCCGAAGCAGGGTCCATCCGCCTTTCGACTCGACGCCGTCCATGACATCGACCCGGTCTCCCTTCTCCAGCAGTCCGATGATGGGACTCGAGAGGCTCGGTCCCAGCCGAATGTTCGCCTGGCCTGCGCTGACCCAGGCTTCTGTGCCTGAGACGCGGGTGGAGGCCAGCACGAGCACGAGCACTGCAGTCGACCGAAGCGAGGCGATGGACACGGGGACTAGCACAGCACGAGCAATTCATGCGCCCGGCTGTCCGCCAGCAATCGAGACCGACTCGCGCAGCCGTTGCATGTTGGGTACCAAGCCCATGCAAGGATTGCGGCAGGCATGCCCGGGTACAGATTCACCTGAGCCAGAGCATGAGCACCGTGTACTCCGGGAGGGCGGTCGCCGAGCGCTTGCTCACGCGGAGCAACTGGCGGCCCTCGAGCCATGCCACCGCCTGCTGCACCGCGCTCTTCGACAGGCCGGTCCCGTCCGTCATCTCCTGGTAGCCTAAAGAACGCGGCATGCCGACCGCCAGAATGCGTCTTGGTCCAGAGCCACAGGTAAAGGA
This sequence comes from uncultured delta proteobacterium, assembly GCA_963760425.1. Classification (GTDB taxonomy): domain Bacteria; phylum Myxococcota; class Myxococcia; order Myxococcales; family Myxococcaceae; genus JADGRA01. The sequence goes on from CAVXCY010000007.1 coordinate 241,595, forward strand.
CGAAAGCCGCAGGGCGCTTGTCGTGCGCTTCGGCGCCACGGACGCCTCCAGCCTAGCCACCATTGCGCAGTTGTACGCCGTAGCGCTGTTCGGACTCCCAGCGGTCAGGAAACCGCCGAGGCGGGGTGCGCCGCTTTAGGAGGGCGGCACGCCGGCAGCCCCTGCCGGCCGGCCGGACGACGCCTGTGAAGCCCAATTGGCGAGGGCATCCTTTCCCATCGCCCCGCTGTGGCGGCCGAGGATGCTGCCATCCTTGAAGAGTATGAAATGAGGGATGCTTTGGATGCCGTAGGCGCGGGCGGCGGTGGGATTCTCGTCGGTGTTCACCTTGAGAGTGAGGAACCGACCCCTCGCCTCGCGCGCAAAGGCCTCGACGACGGGCGAGGTCATCCGGCACGGCCCGCACCAAGGCGCCCAGAAGTCCACCAGCACCGGGACAGAGGCGGAATTCACGACACGGGCCAGCCCCGCTGCATCCACCTCCTGCGGAGTGCCAGACAAATCAAGTGCCGCCTTGCAGCGCCCGCAGACAGCGGTGCCGCTAGCGCCCGGCCGTACATTGTTAAGGGCCCCACACAAGTTGCAGCGATACATGGCCCAAAGCTAACCATGGACTTTTGGGGTGCCACCCACCTCCCGGCCCGTCACACCAGGCGCAGTGCGGCACCGGCGTAGAAGAGGATTCTGACGCCGACAAACAAGCTGGCGGCGGCCGCCGCCATCATCAACCACTCGGTGCGAAACGCTCGGCTCTTGGACAGGTGCAGGGGGACGGCCACACACATGGACACCAGCGACATTCCCACCATCGAGCCGACACCGAAGATGAGCATGTACACGACGCCCAGAAGCGGAGAGGCGATGGCCTGCACGGTAATGAGCACCAGCGCGGCGGACCCGGCCAGACCATGCACCATGCCGACGACCAGAGCCCGTCGTGGTGGGACGACCGGGTGGGCATGCAGATGCGTCGAAGATCCGCCTGGCTCCTCATGCTGATGGACGTGAAGGTGCGCCGGGTTGCCGTCGTGCCCATGCGGGTGAAGGTGCAGTCTGCGCACGCGCCACAGCACATCGACGCCGAGCCAGATGAGCACGAGACCCACAATCAGCTCCAAGACGTCGCTGGCCACCTGTGGGATGACCCGTCCCAATACCAAGACCGTGCCACCCACGGCGAGCAACGTAATGGTGTGGCCGAGTCCCCACATCGCGCCATGTTTCAGGGCACGGCGCAGGGAGGCAGTCCCCGTCGCCAACGTCGCGACGGCCGCGAGATGGTCGGAATCAAGCGCGTGCTTGAGGCCGAGGGTGAAGCCAATCATCAGAACGCCGAGCAAGGCCGCCCCTCTGTGCGGCGGTCCGCACCTTCATCGTCCTGCCATGGGCCAACGCCGTTAGACTTCCGGTCGGACGCTCACCCGGAAGCAGCTGCCGAGCATTTCGTGCATGACTTGACTCCCGGCGCAGGAAGCAGGGTCCTTCGGCCCTCCGTCTCGCATCCTTATAGCCTGCAAATGAGAGCATCGTCTTAGGCGCAGCCTCGCGTGGTCGGCGGCCACCTCTCAAAGCAAGCCTGCGATGAGGGCGATGCCAATGGCGAGGAAGACGACTGCCGCGACGCGCTTGGTGACTTCGGGATGCATCAGAGCTCCGACGCGATTGCCAACCAGAACGGCCATCCCGGTGACGGCCCACAGGGCAAGGGTGGCAGCGCAGAAGACGGTCAGCGGACTTCGGTACCGCGCCGCCAGGGCCGCCGTTCCCAGCTGTGTCAGGTCGCCCCATTCGGCGATGAAGATGACCCCAAAGGTCGAGGCAAAGGACCGGAGCAACCCTGGCTCTCGTCTCTGGCTTTGAAGGGTCTCGGGGTCGACCGCCGGTGCTGTGTGCCGGCGCCACATGACGACTGCTGAAACCAGAAAGAGGATTCCCGCCCCGACGTGAACGGGTCGAGGCGGCAGCAGCGCGAGGAGTCCACCAGCTGCAACAGCGACAATGCTCTGGGCACTCAACGCGAGGGCCGCGCCGAGAAACACCGGAAGTGGCCTGTAGCGGGTTGCGAGCACCAGCGCGGCCAGCGCCGTCTTGTCAGGAAGCTCGGCGACAAAGATGACGGCGAAGACGGTGGCGAAGGCACGCAAGTCGAAGGGCATGAAGTTTCATTTGGCCCGGGCTTGGGCGGCGGCCGGCGAGGCTAGACCGCTGTTCGCTAGACAAGCACTCCAAAAAAAAGAGACCGAAGCCGCTGCTGCAGAGGCCAACGGGTGCGAGGGAATGTTCATCCCGCGCCTGGTGCGTCGTGGAACTTGGTGGCCGACTGCGCCTGGCCTGCTCCGATGCCGACACCGCGGCATCAATCGAACGGGCCTGCAGCCTCGGGCGTCCGCCGTGCTGCCTCGGCGTGAAGCTGGATTCCCATCCGTACGGGACAGCGTTTCCTCGAGTGCGCCGGACGGAAGCCGGCGGCTCGCTGCTGGGGCGAGCAAGCGGGGAACTCTCCCGCGGCTGCACCTGGGCGCGGCAGGGGCGATGGAGCAGCGCGGCAAGCACGGCAGAACAGTTGCTCGCTGCGGCGAAACGCACACTTCTCGACAGGGCAATTGCCCCGGCGGACCGACGTAGCGAGCACTACGTCTGCCTCAGCCAGGGCAGAAACACTTCGTACGAAAGGATTAAAGCGATGCGTTCGACACTCCTGCTTCTCTCCACAGTCGCATTGGCAGCCTGCTCTCACAGCAGCGTCGACAAGGGCTTCAATAACTTCACCGGCACCGTGACCGGTGTCATTGCCCTGCCCGACGCCACGGCCGGCGACGACGCCTGTACGCAGCTGTCGGTCTACGCGACCACGACCGATGACCAGGGACAAACCCAGCGCGTCGGGCGGGCGAGCGTTCACCGGGCCACTGGCCATTGCTCGTACACCGTTGCGGAGCTTCCCCCGTCGGTCCCCATCACCATTCACGTGGACACGGTTTCTGGGATGAAGTGCGGCAATGGCGCAACGGCGGCCTTCGCGTCGCAAGCCCAGCAGGGATTCTCTCTGACGGCCGACCAGTTCGTCACTCGCGACTTCCAGCCGCAGTGCAACGCGACGACGTCTTCTCTGTAACGATTGGCTGGACCGCTCACGTCTGGCTTGCCAGGCGGTAGTCGGCACTTTCAGTCGGCTCGAGCCCCCCGCCGGCCTCGCCGGAGTGGCATCCCGGCGAAGCCGGCGGGCGGCTCGGCCCTCGGTGCCGGGTTGCGGGGTTACTCCGACGCCCGGAACTCGTCACGGCGCCCGGACGAGGCCGAATGCACCTCAACGCCGCTCGAGTTGCTTTTTGACGTGTGCTTCGTCGTCGCCGTCTCCCGGGAGGCAGCCGTCCTGCACCACGCGCTCGATGGCCCTGCCGCTAGGGTTAAGCGTGCAGCGTCGTAGGCTGCGCCAGGTTGTCACCAGAACTGATGTCTGTGGACGCGGAGCACAGATTGGCTTATAGGCGCCCGCGTCGGTGAACTGGCACTGACCGAAGAAGGAGAAGGCAATGCTTGCAGGTCGAAGGAAGTTCCTGGTCGTGCTGTCCGCTCTCAGTCTCGCACCGCTGGCCTGGGCAGATGGGAGCACGAAGATGCCCTCGGGGTCCGTCTCGGCGGTCACCACGGTCAAGGCGACAGTGACAGGCATTGACGTCCCGGGCAGGGTGGTCACCCTGAAGGGTCCCAAGGGGAACAGCTACACCTTTCACGTGAGCGACGACGTCAAGAACCTTGCGCAGGTCAAGGTTGGAGACATCGTCGTCGCCAAGTACTACGAGTCCATCGCCGTCCGCGTGACCAAGCCAGGGGCCCCGGCGGCAGCTCAAGTGGATGCGGCCACCGCCGCCGCGCCCGGTCAGCTTCCCGGGGGCGCCGTGATGAGCCAGGACACCATCAAGGCCAAGGTGACCGCCATCGGCAAGAAGAAGGAGTCGGTGACGCTGGTCGGTCCTGAGGGGAACTCGGTGACCATCAAGGTGAAGGACCCGAAGAAGCTGGACGGGGTGAAGGTGGGGGACGACGTCGAGATTACGTACACGCAGGCCCTCGCCGTGGCCGTCGAGCCAGCCCCGGCACCGAAGAAGAAGTAGCGCCCGCCTCCGCTGGGGCAGACCTCTTCCAAGGCCCCGCCAGAACGCGCCTGGCGGGGCCTCTCGTTGTCAGCCGCCCGCTTGGTGGTCGGGCGGCTAGGGTCGAGCGCTCGCGCAGTGTCCGCCTTGCGACCGTCCCACGGGGCGTACCTTGGTTTTCGGGTGACTGCCGAGGCCCATCTCGGTTCTGGTTCGGCAGTGACTGTCTCCGCTTGGACGCGGCGCCTCAGCTTCTGGCTTCTGGCACTGGTGCTGGTGTCCGCCGGAACTACGCCGCTTTCGGCGTCCCGAGGTCTTCGTGCCGATTGTTCCCCCGGCCATTCCATGGCCGGTGGCCGCCGTGTACGTTTCGGGAGCGGCTGAGTTGGGCCTCGGCCTGGCACTGCTGGTTCCGCGTCTGTCCCGTGCGGCAGCGCTGGGCGTCTGCGTCTTCCTGGTCGCGGTCTTCCCGGCCAACGTCTACCACTGGCTGAGTGGCATGGCGGTGGGGGGAATGCCGGCGCCGGGCTGGTACCACCCGGTCCGCCTCTCGCTGCAGGGCCTCCTCATCGCGTGGGCCTACTGGCTATCGCGCAGCGCGCAGCCGCCGGAGGCCGAGCCCACCCGGTTTGGCTGAGCCGCGGCAGACTCCCGCTCTGGCTGCGGCAGCGCGCGCGAAAGGCGAGGAGAAACGCGGCCACCACCCTCAAGGGGCCTGCACCGCCGGCACCGCGAAGGCCGTGTCAGCCTGGGCAGCGCGAAAACGCCGCCGGCGATGACGCCCTACGGTACAGTCCCCGTGCTTCACCGCGTTAGGGGAATCCATGTGCCTCCGGCGTGCCACGCTGGTCTTCTTCGTCGTGCTCAGCGCGTGGCTGCCGGCCCCGGCGAACGCGACGGCTGACGCTGGCGTGGTTGGGGCAACGGCCGAGGACGTGTCTCCACAGGTTCCGGATGCCGGCGTGAAACCACCGGCGGGAACGCTCCAGCTCGAGACAGAACGCGAGCACCTCATCCCCTACACGCCAGTCGGAAAAGCCCAGGGCGCGTGTGTCTCGAGTCTGCAGTGCGCCCAGCAGCTCGAGTACGGGCAGGTGTGCGTCGCGGGCCACTGCGAAGAATACGAGGACGCTGAGGACCTCTTCACGCTCCTGCACATGACCAAGAGTGGCAAGGTGGCGCCGAAGCCCTACGAGCTGCTGCCCGCCATCCTTCCGGTCATTGGCTACAACCCGGCCCTCGGCTTCGTCATTGGCATCACGGCCTTTCTCGGCATCTACCTGGGCGACCCGGAGACGACCACCATCTCCAACGCCCAACCGACGGCCATCTACACGTCCAACAAGCAGTTCATTTTTCAGATGCCCAGCACGGTGATGACGTCGGAGAACGAATGGGAGCTCCAGGGCGACTACCGGTTCCTCATCTTCAACCAGAACACCTATGGCCTCGGGTCGGGCATCACGCCCATTTCCAGCGGCATCACCATCGGCGGATACGGAGAGACCGCGGCCGTCCCAGGAGCGCAGCCGATGAAGTTCGACCTTTTGCGCTTCCACCAGTCGGTGCTCAAGAAGCTCGTGGGGCCGCTGTACGGCGGCGTGGCCGTACGCTTCGACCGCTATTTCGACATTGACGACGAGCTGCTCGACCTCAACTCCACCCCGCCGGTCGTCACCAGCAGCTACGCCTACAGCCGTTATTTCGGCTTCAACCCGACCCAGTACAACATCGTCAGCGTCGGCCTGGAGGTCCTCTACGACAGCCGGGACTCCACCATCAATCCGTACCGGGGCGTCTACGCCAACATTGTCTTCCGCGGAAACCCCACCTGGCTTGGCAGCTCACAAGACAGCACGCAGCTGTACGGGGAGTTCAGGACGTACGTGGGCCTCGACCCCAACATCCCGAGGAACGTCCTGGCGTTCTGGTTCCTGGCCCAGGGAGTGACGGGCGGGAACCTGCCGTATTTGGCTCTCCCTTCCATCGGCTGGGACGCGCGCGGGCGGACGGGCCGAGGCTACGTGCAGGGGCGCTTTCGCGGGACGTCCGAGGTCTACCTGGAAGGGGAGCTTCGGTTTCGCCTCACCGACGACGGCTTCCTGGGTGGAGTGGTGTTCGCCAACGTGTCCACCTTTTCGCGCCCAGCCGTGGTGTGGACCGGGTACTCCAACCCCGGGGAGCCGCTGTTCCAGAACCTGCGTCCCGCCGGGGGCGTCGGACTTCGCTTCATGATGAACCGGGCCTCCCGGACCAACGTCACGCTGGACTTCGCGTTCAGCCAGACCGGCTTCGGCCTCTACCTGGGTGCGGGCGAAGCTTTCTGACGACTGGTGGCTTCGCGGAAAAGCGAAGACGGCCCCATTCGCCATGGCGAGGGCGTTCTTTGGCCGCGGGTGGCGAGCTACCTGGAGACGCGGTGCTCGCACTCCTGAGGTGGGACCGCCGCTCAAGCTGCAGCCGCTGGCCAGGAGCATCTGCCTGCGTCGGCCCTACTGCGGCTTGGCGGTTTTCGAGCCACCCCCGAGGATTCTCATGCTGTCCTTGAAGAGCTGGAGCAGAGCGTCCTTCTTGGAGACCAGCAGGTCGACATTCGCATCGCCGTACTTCTCACGTTCTTTGGTGAGTTTGGCCCGTGCCTCCTGCTCGTCCTTTATCTGCTTCACCGTCTTTTCCATCTGGGCTCTCGCGTCGGGTGGAACATGCTGCATTTGGTCTTCCAGCATTTTGATGATGTTCATTTGGTTGACGGTCTCGCTGGCCATGAGTTCCGCGGTGACGTCATTGACCATCGGCTCGATGGCGTGAACGTCCTCCTTGCTGAGGCCGGACTCCTTGAGCGCGGCGTTCACCGCGTTGCCCTGCTCCTGGAGGGCCCCGCTGCTTTGAGACAGGGCCGAGAATGTCCCGGCGTCGGCTCCAATCTTCGCGATGTTCTGCAGCGTCTCACGGCTCGCAGCAATCACCTTGCGCTGGTACTCGATGTAGCGGTCCAGCTTCGCCGCATCCAACACGTAGGGCTTGGCCGGCTCGGGCGGCGGGACTGGCGCCGACGACGGCCGTGGCCGTGTTGTCGCGGAAATGACGGGCGGCGGCGGGGACTCCTTGCGGCAAGCCACACTCGCCAGGACCACCCCTGCGCCGAAAACGAGGCAGAACGGCTTCTTCGAGACCTCCATGGCGTCCCCCTATCTCCAACCGCGGAGCAGTCTGGCTCAGCCAGAAGGATGGGCCGGCCGCCGTCCGAGGAGCAACAATCGCCCGCAGGGCGAAGCGTTCTCTTGCGGGCGCTCTTCGCGGAGAGTGCTGGTTCCGGAGCCGGACGTCCGGGGGGTTGCACGCCCGTCGGTGGGGAGACGTCAGGCCATCTTCGGGACGGCCAGGGGAGTCGGCGCCCCCAAGTGGTCCCGCGTCCTGGCGACGCCATCGGCAAGTGACTTGCACATCAGAAACTTGCCGGGAATGGCTTTCATCCCCGCTTTGGCGAAGACGCGCGCGGGCTGCGGCTGGATGCCGGCCAGCACCACCAGGATGTTCCGCTTTTGCAGCTTCAGGATGGCGCTCTCCAGTGCCACCAGGGCGGTGTAGTCCATCACCGGAACGGCGGTCAGGTCGAAGACGACAGCCCGGGTGGCCTCGTGCAATGAGTCGAGCACGTTGATGGCCTTCTGCGCGGCGCCGAAGAAGAGCGGTCCGGCCACCTCATACAGCATCACCCCGCGTGGTACCGAACGGTCCGCATGGTGAGGCGTGTCGGTCATGGGCCTGGTGCTGACAATCTCCGCCATTCTCCGCATCAGCAGCAGCGCGGCGAGCATGATGCCGACGCTCACCCCGACCACCATGTCGAACAGCACCGTGCACAGGTAGCAGGCGACCAGCACCGCGACGTCACTTTTGGGCGCGGCGCGCAGCGTATGCGCGACGTGCTTGACCTCGCCCATGCGCCAGGCCACCGTCAGCAGCAGTGCCGCCATCGACGCGAGGGGCAGGGCGCCCAGCACCGGGGCGAAGGCCACCACGGCCAGCAGCAGGAAGCCGGCGTGGAAGACGCCTGCCAGCGGGGAACGGGCGCCGGAACGGATGTTGACGGTGGTTCGGGCGATGGCTCCCGTCGCGGCGAAGCCGCCGAAGAAGGGTGCAACCAGGTTTCCGACGCCCAGCGCCAACAGCTCGGCATCCGGGTCGTGCCGCGTTCCCGTCATCCCGTCGGCGACAACGGCGCAGAGGAGTGACTCGATGGCCCCCAGCAGGGCGATGGCGAAGGCGTTGGGGACCAGCGTCTTGAACAGGGCGAAGGACAGCACCAGGGGCTCACCCCCGGCGCCGGTGGCCTGCCAGGGCCACAGCAGCTTCGGGGGAAACGGGGGGATGCCAGCCAGGGTGTGCCCGTCGGCGACGTAGTGGAAGCGGGAGGCAATGGTGGCGGCATGGAATTCCGGTCCGAACCGGGCGAGCCACGCGGCCAGCACCGCTGCCGCCGGTAGGGCGATGAGGGCCGGTGGCACCCGGGCGGTGACGCGGGGCCAGGCGAGCAGCAGCACCAGGCTGAAGACGCCAACCAGAAGGTCTCCAGGCTGAAGTGTCGGCAGGGCATGCACCGTGGCAGCAACGCGCTCCAGGAAATGCTCGGGGTTTCCGGAGAGGCTGAGGCCGAGAAAGTCCTTGAGCTGCAACGCCGCGATGACGGTGGCGATGCCCGCGGTGAAGCCCGTCGTCACCGGGTGCGGAATGAATTCAATCAACCGGCCCAGGCGGGCGATGCCCAGTGCCACCAGGATGACGCCCGCCATCAGCGAGGCGAGCAGCAGCCCGGCCAGCCCGAAGCGAGCCGAGATGGGGGCGAGGATGACGACGAACGCCGCCGTGGGCCCGGTGACCTGCGTGCGGGCGCCGCCGAACAGCGACACCAGACAGCCGGCGATGATGGCCGTGTACAGGCCGTGCTGCGGCGCGACGCCCGAGGAGATGGCGAGCGCCATGGACAAGGGAAGCGCCACCACCGCCACCACCAGCCCGGCAACCAGGTCATGCCCGAGGTCGCGCCGGCCGTAGCCCGCGCGCAGGACTTCGCGCAGTGCCGGCCCCGGAAGGAGCCCCAGCTTGGGCAGCGCCGCGACGGCTGCTTGGTACCGCTTCTTCACCGGCTACGAGGTGGGCACTGCGTGCGTCCTCGCCGTCCTGTTTGCCCGCTCATTCCCTGACGTGCACCTTAGCGCGGCGAGGAGTCAGGGCGCGAGGCTGCGCGTCTCAGGGGCCGACGGCCAGCGGCGAGGAACCGGTGATGGAGCCATAAGTTGCCGACACCGTCGTGGTTCCGGCCTTGAGGGCGGTGAGTGTGCCTGAGGCCGACACCTGCGCAATGTCTGCGGTCTGCACGCTCCAGGTTGCGGCCGTCGAGACGTCGCGGGTGGTCCCGTCGCTCAGGTGCGCGCGGGCCTGCAGGGCCAGGGTGGGCATGCCCGACAGGGACAGCACGACGCTGGCCGGGACCACCTCCACGCCCACTGGCAAGGCCGGTCCGCCGACGAAGGCCGCACTGGTGGCCAGCACGCTGCCGTCCGGCCGCAGGACGAAGGCCGAGATGGTGGTGCTGCCCGGCGCCAGCGCCATAGTCGCCCCACGGCTTTGCGCGGCGTTGGAGACCGCCACCAGGGCGGGACTAGCACTCGACCACCTGGCCTGCAGAGTGAGGTCGAGCTGCGTGCCGTCGGAGTACGTACCCTGGACGCGCAGCGGCACCTCGACACCCACGGCGCCGGTGGGCGCTGCGGGCAGGATGTCGAGCGCGGTGAGGACGGCCGCACTCACGTTGACAGACGTGCTAGCCGTGGTGCCGCCGAAGCTGGCCGTCAGCTGCGCGGAGCCAGGCGCGGCCGTCACCAGCTTCCCGCCGGCCTGGCCATTGGAGATTGAAGCCACCTGCGGGACGCTGGACGTCCAGACGGCGCGCTGGCTGACGTCCCGTTGGATGGGCCCCGGGAAGCTGGCGCTGGCGACCAGCGGCAGCTGGACACCCGCCGGGACGGCCGCCGGGAGTCCGTCAATGGACAAGGACTGTACCCCGCCCGGCGTGGTGGCGACTTGCGCCGTGCCCAGCGTCGCCGCAAAGCGCGCGTAAGCAGACGCGGTGCCCCCGCCCAGGGCGACGGCGCTGCCGCGCTGGGGCCCCGTCCCCCGCACCCGCAGGAGGGTGGTGGCGGAGGAGGTGAAGGAGGTCTGAGAGGTGACGTCCACTTGCGAGCCATCGACGAAGTGCGCCAGGGCCCGAAGAACGTCTGGCTCGCCAGTCGGGAGGGCGGTTGGCCCCGCGACGGCCAGCGCGTCGACTGCGGCGGCGTCGACGGCGACCGAGGCGCCGGCCACCGCCGGGCCGAAGGCGGCGGTGATGCTGGCCGTGCCCGGGCTGAGCGCTGCCAGCTGTCCGCGGCGTCCGGCGGCGTTGGCCACCGAGGCCACCGAAGCGTCACTCGAGGAGAAGACAGTCCACGGGGTGACGTCCACCGCGTCTCCGAAGGGCCAGACGGCAGTGGCTGTCAGTGGCCGCTCGGTTCCTGCATGCACCTGCAGCAGGGGTGGCCAGACCTCGAGGGCGGGAGTGACAGGTGCAGACGAGACGGTGAATTGGGCGCTCGCGGTGGCCGCGCCGAAGGTGGCGGTCAGCTGAGACGCGCCGCCGTCCACGGCCAACGCTTGGCCCGCCTGCAGGCCGCTCCCGGCGGCCAGGACGCCGACGTCGGCGGCAGTCCAGGCCGCTAGCGAGGTGACGTCCCGGAGACTTCCGTCGCCGAAGATGGCGGTCGCCGAAAATGCCGCCCAGCCCCCCGGTCCCAGCGAAACTTGGGCCGGGTCGACTTCGAGGCGCTGGATGGCACGGGCCGTCGCTGTCACCGAGGTGCTTCCCGACAGGCCGGCGAGCTCGGCGGTGACAGTGCAGGCCTTCGGCGCGCGGGCCGTCAGGGCGCCGCCACGGACGCCGGTTGCCACCTGCACGTTCCCCGGACAGGACGACGTCCAACCGGCCAGCGCTGTGGCGTCGTCCACACCGGCGTCGGAAAGCACGCGCTCGGCGGCGAGGGTGCCGGGCAGTCCCACCGTCAACGTGGCTGCCGGCGGCCAGACGAGCAATGCGCTGGGCTGGGTTCCGGCGACGGTTTGGGTGGCGAACGCGGTGAGGCCACCGAAGAAAGCCTGGATGCTGCTGACGCCGGCGTCGAGCGCGGAGGCGGTTCCCGCTGTCGGGGAGACGGCCAGCACGTCGGGGGCGGTCGAGTTCCAGCTGGCCTGGGTGGTCAGCTCGAGCACTCCTTCGTCGGTGAAGGTGCCCCAACTGGTGAAGTCGGCCACCCCGAGGACGCCCAGCGGGTCGGGCAGGACGGGAGAGACTTCCAGGCTAGCCAGCGCGGCAGCGCTGACGACGAGGGGAACCTGCGCCGCCACCGGGCTGGCCGGGGCCAGGGCATCCACCGTGGTTAGCCCGGGCATCGACCCCAGGAGCTCTCCCGGGATGGCGGAGAGGAAATACGCCAGGGACGGGTCATCCACTGACCAGGTGACGGTGCCCGTCATTGGCTGCGCGGTCCCATCCGAGAAGAGTCCAGTGGCCTGCAGCACGGTGCTGGTGGTGGACGTCACGTACGGTAGCAGCGGGGAGATGGCCAGTTGCTGAAGCGTGGCATCGGTGACGGTGACGCCAGCCGAGCCTGCGTGCAGCTGATAGCTCGCTTGAAGCTGCGTGGTGCCCGGGGACAGCGCCACCAGGGCCCCGACAGTGGACACCGACACCACACCGGGCTGGGTGCTGTTCCAGCTGGCCAAGCTGGTGAAGTCCGCGTGCGTGCCGTCGGTGAAGAAGCCCGTCGCGGTGGCCGTGACGTCGGTCCGGGGAGCCACCACCGGTCGGTCGACAGTGACCACCAGGGACACCAGCTCAGCGTTGGTGACCACCAGGTGCGCGCTTCCGGCATTCGCGCCGAGTGTCGCAGTCACGTCGACCTCCCCGGTGGCGAGCGCCAGCACCGTCCCTTGCGTTCCGGCGTCGTTGGAGACTTGCGCCACCAGGTTGTTGGAGGAGCTCCAGCCGGCATCCATGGTCACGTCCTGGCGAGTGCCAGACTGCAAGACGGCGGTGGCGGTGGCCTGTACGGTCGAGCCAAGGGGGAGGATTCCAGCTGGCGTCGTCACCAGGACCTGGAGGACGCGGGTTGGCGGCGGCTGGCCTGTCTGACAGTGCGTCCCGTCGCAGTACTGGTTGGCCGGGCAGTTGGTGTCGTCGCGGCAAGGAGCACCGGTGAGGTGCGGGACACAGCCCGCGACGAGGAAGCCCGCCGCCAGGCCAGCCCACTTCATGGCGAGTGGCCTGCGGCCGGCTCGAAGAAGAAGAGGGTGATGGCGGCAGCGCCGGCCACGGCTGCCCCCACGTAGAAGCCGTTGGCGGTGACGGCACGGCTGTTGGCGGTGTCATACAGCTGCTGGGCCTGCGCCTGGTTGTGCACGCGCGACTGAAGGTTGTCCTGGGCGGACTTGGAGCTGAGGCCGAAGCCCACACCGACGCCGGCGGCCACCGCCGCCACCGCCAGGGCGACGTACGTCCAGGTGCGCCCGCCACTGGGCGGCGGGGCGGGCGGCGGCACGTCCTGCCGCACAGCAGCATCGGGCGCCCGCGTCGTGGACGGAGTCTCCACCGGCCGGAGTGTCAACTCGAGCTGCAGCGCGCCGCCGGCCACCACCTCCACCTCCCGGCGCGCTGGCGTGTAGCCGTTGAGCTCGGCCAGGACCAGGTGTCGCCCGGCCGGCAGCAGCTTGTCGATGGGCGCCAGCTCCGGGGCGGCTTGGTCCACCGTGACGGATGCGCCCGGAGGCTCGACCGAGATTTGCAGGTGCCCCACCGGCGGGACTTGGCGTCGCAGTTCCGCCACGTGCCCGGCGAGTGCATCGTGGTCCGGGGCGCTAGGGGCCTCCGACAGGTAGCGTTCATAAGCCGCCACGGCGTCGGCCAGCTGCCCCAGCCGCTCGTGGCACCGGCCGATGTTGTACTCGGTGGCTGGACTGGGCTGGAGGGCCTCGGCCTTCTGGAAGGCAGCGAGCGCGCCGGCGTAGTCCCCGGTGCGGTAGCTGTCCTGCCCTTGGGTGAACGCGTCGCGGGCGCGGTCGCGCGCTTCCTCCGGCTGGGTGTTGAGGAGGAGCCCGACGGCGACGGCCAGCGCGACCATGCTCAGCGAAAGCCTTAGACCAGGAAGGCGGCAGGCTGCCAGTCCCGGAACGGCTTCAGTACGGTGAGTCCTTGAGGTCTGGGAGTGACGGGCGGGCTAGGGGTTGTAGGGTGACGTGGATGCTCAACCCCGGGCTCGGCCGCAGCAGCCGTGTTTCGGACGCATAGCCCAGCCGGCTCACCTCCAGCCGCTGTGGCGCCCCCTGCCGGAGGACCAGCTTCAGCGGCGTGACGCCCCGGGGCCGTCCGCCCACCACCACCTCGGCCCCGGGCGGCTCCGAGGAGATGTCCACCGCCGCCAGGGCGGGCCCCACCCGTGGGGCAGGGGAGGCGGCCACCACCGTCGGCGCCTCCGGCAGGACGGCGGGAGGGGCGCTGAGGGGGGCCGGGGCGGGCAACGGGGCCGCCCGGGCCGCGGGCACCACCGCGGGGGGACGCTGGCGGTGGCGCGCGACGAAGAGGGCCAGTGCGCCGGCGGCAGACGCCACCGCCAGCAGGCCCAGGGTGGTCGCCGCCCAGCCCAGGCGTGGCCCGGCCGGGGCCAGCACGGCGTCCAACTCGGCCACCACGTCCTGCATCCGCGCCGGGCGGTCCTCGGGGCGCTTGGCCATCATCCGCGTCAATAGGCGTCCAAGGCGCCGGGGGATGAGCCCGTGCGGCCCGGTGTGCGGCAGGCGCGGGGCCGGCTCGAGCAGGTGCGCGGCCAGCACGTGCGTCGCACTGGCGCCGTGGAAGGGAGGTGCCCCGGCCAGCAGTTCCCACAAAAGGACGCCCAAAGAATAGATGTCCGCCCGGGCGTCCTGGGAAAGGCCGGAGGCCTGCTCCGGGGACATGTACTGCGGTGTCCCGAGGATGACGCCCTCGCCCGTTTCCCGGCTGTTGCGCGCCGGGTCGACCAGCCGGGCGATGCCGAAGTCGACTAGCTTGACGGTGTCGGGGCCGCCCGTCACCGGGACGAGGAGGACGTTTTCAGGCTTAATGTCGCGGTGAAAGATGCCCTGGGTGTGGGCCGCGGTCAGGGCGCGCGCCATGTCGCGGCCCACACGCACCGCCTCTGCCACCGGAAGGGCGCCCTGGCGCGCCACGCGTGCCGCGAGCGTCTCGCCCTGCAGGTACTCCATGACGCAGTAGAAGCTGCCCTCCACTGCCCGGCCGAAATCGAGGACGTCGACGATGCCGGGGTGGCGAATCTGGCTGGCGGCAACCGCCTCACGCTGAAAGCGGGCGACGAAATCGGGCCGGGCACTGTGCATGCCCTTCAGCACCTTCACGGCGAATGTCTTGCCCAGGGTGAGGTGCTGTGCACGGTAGACGGTGCCCATCCCTCCCTGGCCAATGACTTCCTCGATGCGGTAACGCTCTCCCAGCACCGTCCCGGGTGGCAGCAGCTGGTCCGGCGGCTCCGGGGGCGCCGACGGAAACGAGGGCAGGCCGGACACCGGACGGCGCACCACTGTCACCACCACCGCGCCGAGCTGGAGGCGACTGCCGTCGACCAGCGGACCCGAGCGCGCCGGCTGACCGTCCAGCAGCACGGAGGCGGACGTCGCCGACTCCCAGCCGAGGGCGCCATCCAGGCGCCGGGCAATGCGCAGGTGCACGCCCGCCACCCCCTCCCCCGTGACGAGAAGGGTACAGCCGGGGTCCGCGCCGAGGGTGCCGCCGGCGGCCGGGACCACCACCACCCGGCCGGCGCCGCTCACTGCGCCGATGCGGAGCTCCCAGTCCGACGGCAGGCTTTGGGGGCCTGCTCCCTGGTCTGCCGTTCGGTGCTGGAGCGCGCTATTCATCCCCGTCTCTCAGGTGCAGAGCATAGTCCTCGGCAGCCGGGCGTCGAGGGGTAGGCACAAAAAGGCTGGCCCTTCCCGGGTCGGTTGTCACCACAATGCATGCAAGCGAAGGGACCGGTACATGAATTACGTCGACCCCGCACTGCGGCGTGAGATTTTCGGCTGGCACAGCCCACGCCTGGGGCTCGACATGCCCATCGTCAGGTACGGCCACTTTGGAAGGGCGCTGCTGCTGTTGCCAACCGCCTCTGGGGATTTCCTCGAGGCCGAGCGGATGTGGCTCATCAAGTCCGTCGAGCCGTTGCTGCTGGCGGGCCGAGTGACGGTGTTCAGCATCGACAGCATCAACCGGCACGCCTGGATGAATGAGCAGGTGGGCGTGGCCGAGGCTGCCCGGCGCCAGGCGCTGTACTCGGGTTACATCGAGGAGGAGGTGGTGCCGCACATCCGCCGCGTCCTGCAGAACCCCAGCGCGCGCATCGGAGCTACGGGCGCGAGCTTTGGCGCCTTCTACGCGGCCAACGCCGTCCTGCGCCGGCCGGACCTCTTCGACACGCTCATCGCGATGAGCGGCTTCTATGACTTGGGGCCCAACTACCTGCACGGCTACGGCGACGACAACGTCTACTTCAACAACCCCTACTCCTACCTGCCGGGGTTGAACGACGCCCGGGCGCTGGAGCTTTTGCGGAGCGCGCGTCTCTACATCGTCTCCGGCCGCGGGGCGTACGAGGTGCCCGAGGCCTCCATCGGCTTCAGCCAGGCCCTGTCGGCCAAGGGGATTCCCCACCAGCTCGACCTCTGGGGCCACGACGTCAACCATGACTGGCCGTGGTGGCGGCGAATGCTGCCCCACGCCCTGAGCGAACGGGTGGGCTGGTGATGGCTCCGCGCGCGCGGCCCCGCATCGGCTTGCTGGTCGGCCGGGAGCGGAGCTTCCCCGAGGCGCTGGCCGCGGAGGTGGCCCGGCGAGACCCGGGGGTGCTGGTGGACCTGCCGAAGCTGAAGGCGCCCCGCGCCGACCTCCGCCCCCCCTATGACGTGCTGGTGGACCGCATCTCGCACGAGGTGCCCTCCTACCAGCCGTGGCTGAAACTCGCCGCCCTCAACGGCACGCGCGTGGTGAATGACCCGTTCTGGCGCACCGTGGACGACAAGTTTCTGGATGCGGGCCTGGCTGCTGCTCTCGGCGTGGCCGTGCCCCGCACGGTGTTGCTGCCCAACAAGACGCCCGGGCCCGACGTCACCCCGGACTCGCTGCGCAACCTGGACTGGGTGGACTGGGACGCGCTGGTGGCCGATCTCGGGCTCCCGCTGTACTTGAAGCCGCACTGGGGAGGGGGCTGGCGCGACGTGTCGCGCGTCGCCACCAAGGAGGAGCTGCTCGCGGCCTATGACCGCAGCGGACGGCTCACGATGATTGCGCAGAGCGAGGTCACCTGGACGCAGTACGTCCGGTGTCTGGTCGTTGGCCAGACGCAGGTGCGACCGGCGCTGTGGGACCCCCGGCTGCCCCACGCTGAGCGCTACCAGCGGGCCAGCGAGTCGATGCCGCCGCTCGACGAGGCGCTTCAGGCGCAGGTCGAGCAGCAGGCGCGACTTCTGTGCGAGGCGCTCGGATACGACATGAATACCGTGGAATTCGCCATCCACGATGGCGTGCCGTACGCCATCGACTTCATGAACTCGGCCCCCGACCTGGACCTGGCCTCGCTCGGCGAGGCGCACTTCGCCTGGGTGGTGGAGCGCATGGCGGAGCTGTTGCTGCACCTCGCCCGGGACGCGGATGCAGCGCCCTTGCGGCGCTGGGATGTGTTGCTCGGGCGTCCTGCCAGCCGTTGAGCCGGCACCGCTGTCGAGTCCGACCTTCATCAGTTCCAAATGAAGCCTGGGACGCGGCGTCGTGCCCGAGGGGAGTCGGCCGCTCTGCCGTTCCCACCGGGCTGCGGGGGCCCTGGGCCGGCCGAGGGCGTCCGGTGGAGAGTCCATGCTATTCCCGGAGCATCGGGGAAAGTCCCCCGGGGAGGCCCCTGCGTCCGTGGAAGACCGGCCGATGAGAGTGTTGGCGCTGGCCAGTTACTTCAAAGGCGAGCGCTTCCTCGTCCAGGCCCACCGACGTGGCGCCAAGGTGTACCTCTTCACCCAGGCCAAGCTGCTGGACCGGCCCTGGCCGCGCCAGGCGCTGGTGGACGTCTTCGCCCAGCCGGACGGTAGCCCGCTCGACCACACGCTGCACACGGTGGCGTACCTGGCACGCAGTCACAGCTTCGACCGCGTGGTGGCGCTCGACGACTACGACGTGGAGACGGCCGCCGCCCTGCGCGAGCACCTGCGCCTGCCGGGCATGGGGGACACCACGGCGCGGTACTTTCGCGACAAGCTGGCCATGCGCACCCGGGCCAGCGCCGCCGGCCTGGCCGTCCCGCCCTTCGTCCGCGTCCTCAACTACGACGAGCTCCGGGACTTCATGACACGCGTCCCGCCGCCGTGGATGTTGAAGCCCCGAAGCGAGGCCAGCGCGGCTGGCATCACCAAGGTGCAGTCGCCGGAGCAGCTGTGGAGGACGCTGGACGCCCTGGGGGACCGGCAGTCCTACTTCCTGCTGGAGAAGTACCTGCCGGGCGACGTCTACCACGTCGACTCCCTCGTCCAGGACCGCCGGGTCCTGTTCTGCGAGGTCCACCGGTGTGGAACGCCGCCTTTCGACGTGGCGCACGGGGGCGGCATCTACACTTCCCACACGGTGGAGCGGGGAGGCGCGGTGGACCAGGCCCTGCGGGCCTTCAACGCGCGCGTTCTCGAGGAGTTGGGGATGGTCCAGGGCGTCTGTCATGTGGAATTCATTCGCTCCCGGGACGGCACGCTGTACATGCTGGAGACGTCCGCCCGGGTGGGCGGCGCCCACACCGCCGACATGGTGGAGGCAGCCACCGGGCTCAACCTGTGGGAGGAGTGGGCCAACCTCGAGCTGGACGGGGCCGCCTACCAGCTTCCGCCCTGCCGGACTGAGTACGGGGGGCTGCTCATGACGCTGGCCCGGGAGGAGCATCCGGATGTCTCGGCCTACGGCGACCCGGAGGTCTGGCTTTGCGCCGCCGAGCCCTACCACGCCGGCCTGGTGGTGCACTCGCCGAGCTTCGAGCGGGTGCAGGTGTTGCTGTCTGACTACGCGCAGCGTCTGGCGCACCAGCACTCGACCTCGCTTCCGGCCGTGGACCGGCCCGCTCACTGAAGGAGGCACCTCACCCGTGGATTCTGCCTACCGCGCCGCCTTCAACCGCGCCTGGACGCCCGAGCTGTACGCCCGTTACCGCGCCCAGCTGGAAGCGCAACTCGGGCCCATCCCGTTCGCCCTGGCCGAGACGCCCTTCTTCATGACGCCTGCCCTGCGGGACTCGCTCACCCGGAGTGCCCTGGAGATTGTCCAGCAGCTGGCTGAGCCCGCGCTTCTGGGGAAGCTGATGAAGGTCATTCCTGCGAAATACGACACGCCGGGGATGGACCGGCTGCCCAATTGCGTGCAGGTCGACTTCGCCATCACCCCGGGGGCCGCCGGCAGCCTGGAGGGGAAGGTGGTCGAGCTCCAGGCCTTCCCCTCCGGCTACGCGATGATGACGTACTTCGCCGACGCCTGGTCCGCCGAATTCCAGGCCATCCCCGGACTGGCCGGCGAGTGGAGCTGCTTCGTGCGTCCGCGCGAGGAAGGCATGCGGTTGATGCGCGACACCATCCTCGGCGGTGAGGCGCCCGAGGCGGTGGCCCTGGTGGATTTCGAGCCCGAGCGGCAAAAGACGGTCCCCGACTTTGTTGCCACCGAACGCCTCTTCGGCGTCGAGTCGGTCTGCGCGACGCAGCTGGTGAAGCAGGGGCGGCAGCTCTTCCGGCGCAAGGACGGCCGGCTGGTGCGGGTGCACCGCATCTACAACCGGATGGTCTTTGATGAGCTGGAGCACAAGGACTACCAGCTGCCCTTCGCCTGGAACGACGAGCTCGATGTCACCTGGTGCAGCCACCCCAACTGGTACTGGCCGTGGAGCAAATACAGTCTTCCCTTCCTGCGGCACCCGGCCGTCCCGCGGTCCACATTTCTCTCGGAGGTGGAGACGCCGCCAGCGGACCTGTCCGGCTACGTGCTGAAGCCGCTCTTCTCCTTCGCCGGTGCGGGCGTCGTCATCGACGTCACCCCCGAGGACCTCTCCCGGGTGCCGGCCGAGCAACGCGGGGGCTGGGTGCTTCAGGAGAAGGTCACCTACGCGCCGGCCATCCAGGCGCCCGATGGCGCGCCGGTGAAGGCCGAGGTCCGCGTCATGTTGCTGCGGCCGCCGGCCGCCCCCGTCCTCGAGCCCGTCATCCACCTGGTCCGGCTGTCTCGGGGGAAGATGCTCGGGGTGGACCAGAACAAGGGACTGACCTGGGTGGGAGGCTCGGTCGGCCTGTGGCGGGCCTGAGCCGCCTCCCCGGCGGCTGAAACGACGCGTGCGGGGGGCGGCACCTCAGACGCCGCGCATCGTCTCTTCAATCAGCCAGTCCACCACCGCGCGCATGTCCTGGGTGCGCTCCCACACCTCAATCTGCCGGTGCGCGGACGTGCCGGCGCGGGCCATCTGTCGAATGTGCTGCAGCGTGCCGGTGGTGCCGAGCTGGTCGGAGGCCTCACCGACGAATTCCACCAATTCGTCGGCCAGCTCCGGGAAGGGGCGCTCGCAGAGCATGCCGAAGTCAATCATCATCGCGTCGGTGCCATAGCGCTGCGCCCGCCATTTGTTTTCCTCGATGAGCGAGCGCCCGTAGCTGCGCCAGGCGGTGTTGCGCTTGTACATGAGGTACAGCTTGGCCATCAGGGCCTGGGCCAGGGCCACCAGCGCCAGCGTGTCCTTCATCGAGGTGGGCATGTCGCAGATGCGGATCTCGACCGTGTCGTAGAGGTAGTGCGCCCGGACGTCCCACCACAGCTTCTTGCCGGTGTCGATGCAGTGGGTCTTCACCAGCAGCTTGACCAGGTTCTCCAGCTGCTCGTAGCTCTCGAACTCGTCGGGGATGCCGGTCCGGGGGAAGCGCTTGAAGATGTGGCTGCGGTTGCTCATCAGCCCGGTTTTGCGCCCGAGCCAGAAGGGCGAGCTGCAGGAGAGCGCGAGCAGGTGGGGCAGGAAGTAGCGGACCTGGTTGGCCAGGGCCACCGCCACCTGCTTGTCCTTGATGCCGACGTGGACGTGGAGCCCGAAGATGAGGTTGGCCCGGGCCAGGTCCTGCATGTCGTTGACGATGTTGTGGTAGCGGTCCGACTCGGTAATCTGCTGCGTCGTCCAGTCGCTGAAGGGATGGGTGCTGGCGGCGACGATGCGCAGGCCGCCCTTGCGCGCCAGCCGGTCTAGCTCGGTGCGCATCTCCGCCAGCTGGGCCTGCACCTCGCCGACGTCCTGGCAGATGGTGGTGCCCACCTCCACCATCGACTGGTGCAACTCCTGCCGCACCCGCTCGCGAAGGATGGTGCGACCGCCCTCTTCCATAATCTCGCTGACGTAGGAACGAAGGTCCCGGGTCTCGGGATGAACGATTTGGTACTCCTCCTCGACCCCCAGGGTGAATTGTCCGTCAATCACGGCCGTACTCGCTTGGCCGCGAAGCCCTCTCCATGGCCCGGCGGGCGGGGGTGGGGGGCCTGCAGGAAGCGCCGGAAGGGGAACCCGTCGTGGTTGGTGCGGCCTTCGCGGGCGCAACTGATGGTGAACTTCGCCATCTGGTCCACGACGATGTGGAAGTGCTTGGGGAGGATGGAGTGCACATCCATGTCCGGCGCCGGGTTGGTGAAGTCGATGGCGTAGGCCACCCCGTCCTTGATGGCGAACTCGACCGAGTTCATGTCGTAGCCGAGCGCATGGTTGAGCGCCCAGGCCCCGTCAAGGACCTTGTACTCGAGCGCCGGGGGCAGGAAGTGGTCCGACTCGAGGTAGCACCGGCGCTTGGGGTCATACTGGATGGGCAGGATGAATTCCTTGCCGATGCAGATGCAGCGGACGTAGTCCTCGAAGTCGATGAATTGCTGCAGGGTCATGACCAGCGTGCCGCTCTGGTCGTAGACGCGGTGCAATTCCTCCAGGTTGTTGACCCGGCTGACGTTCTTCCACCCTCCGCCGTCGGCCGGTTTGAGGATGGCGGGGAAGCCGACGTACTTGGCGATGCCGTCCCAGTCGAGCGGGTACTCGAGGTTGCGCAGGCTTTTTCCAGGGTCGATGGAGGGGACGTAGGCCTTGGAGGGCAACATCACCGTGCGCGGCACCGTTACGCCAATCTGCGCGGCGAGCGAGAAGCCGAAGAATTTGTCGTCCGCGCTCCACCAGAAGGGGTCGTTGATGACGTAGGCGCCACCGAGCGAGGCTGATTTGAGATGGAACCGGTAGAAAGGCACCTCGTGGCTGATGCGGTCCACCAGCACGCGGTAGGGAGACACAAACCGCTCCGGTGTGCCGCCCACCCGGGCGAATTCTGCACGAAAGCCCGGGGTCTCATTCACCTTGGCAATGAAGGCCTGAGGAAAACTCTGCTCCTGCCCCACCAGAATCCCGATGCGTTCAGTCATCCCCCGTCTGCCCTCCAGTGCACCCCGCCCCAGCAGCGCGCTGGGGGTCGGGCGCCTCGTACGGACATAGCAGAAGCTGGGGCCTACGAGGCGAGGGGCACCTGCGCCTCGAACTCGCGCATGCTCTGCGCCGGAGGCGGAATTGGCCTCAGGCCACGCACCGCGGCCAGACGGTTGAAGCGGGAAGTCAGCCAGCCGGGAATCAGGAGGGCGTAGGTGCGCGCCAGCCGCCCGGGGTCGTCGAGCGTCTTAATCATCCGCTCCAGCAGCGAGTGGCCATAGGCGTCGCGCAGGGCGGTGGTGTGCTCTGGCCGGTGAATCCAGGCCAGGACCCCGGGCCGGTCCGCCTCGGGGTGAAACTGGGTCCCTTCCAGCCCCGGCCCGAAGCGCAAGCCGAGGACGGCCTCTCCCTTGTCCTGCCGACCCGGGCGGCTCTCGCGGGCCAGCACGGCACCCTGCTGCTGGTGTAGCCGGGGGGCGTCGAGGTTGACGGCCTGGTAACGGCGGTGTTCCCAGACGAAGAGGCGCTCGCCGAAGGGCTGCAGGAAGTCGCACTGGCTTCCCTCCTCGGTGACGTAGGCTGGGAAAATCGCGAACTTCAGTTCCTGTCGCCGCGCCATCTCGGCGAAGCGAAAGTGCTGGATGGCAATCTCGAACGAATGGCACACGACGAAGGCCGCTGGAGCGGTGTCCGGGTGCTGCGCAGTCCGGTCGAGGACGCTGTCCAGAAAGACGCGGTAGCCCGTGCACCATGACTCCTCCCAGCCATCATGCGGAGAGCCCGGGCCCCCGGAGGAGAGGATGAGGTCCGCGTGCGGCGAGGGGAGCTCGCCGAGGTTGCGGGGCTGGACGTGCTCCTGCACCACGGGCAGTCGGGGGTTGGCCGCCCGGACGCGCGCTGCGAAGGCGTCCAGCAGCCGCCGGAAGCAGCGCACCGCCTCGTTGGGGACCCCGTTGTTCATGTCGACGAGGCTGAGTCGGAGGGGCTCCATAAGCTGGCCGTACTGGAGTACCTCAGAGGGAGTGATGGTGTCAGCCCCTGCGAGGCCGGGACGCGATAAGAGGGGGACCAATCTTCGATGAGCACCGCTCCCCGCTCCGTTCCCCCGACCGAGCCGCCCGCAGCGCCCCTCTCCGTGGCCGAGCGCCTGGGCGCTGACTCGCGCTTCACCGGCAAGGGCGTGGTGGCGGCCTTCCTCGACTCGGGCTTCTACGCGCACCCGGACCTTACCCAGCCCCACAGCCGGATTCACGGCTACGTCGACCTCATCGGCCGCCAGTCGGGGGTGGAGCACCTCGCGGCGGTGGATGCGTCGAGCTGGCACGGGATGATGTCCAGCGTCGTCGCCGCCGGAAACGGAGCGCTGTCCGGCGGGCGCTACCGCTCGCTGGCCCCGGACTTAGGGCTGGTGCTGGTGAAGGTGGGGACGCTGTCCCGGGTGCACCACGACGACATCACCCGGGGCATCGAGTGGGTCCTGGTCAATCGCCCGCGCTACGACATCCGCATCCTCAACATCTCCTGCGGTGGCGACTACGAAGTGTCCTACCTGGAGGACACGCTGTCGCGCTTCGCCGAGGCCGCCATCCGGGCAGGGATTGTGGTGGTGGCCGCCGTTGGCAACAACGGCGAGCGGCCGGGCTACGTCGTCCCCCCGGCCAGCGTGCCGGCCGTCGTCAGTGTGGGCGGCATCAACGACTTCGGCGACCCCAGCCTCGGCCGGCTACTCCCCTACCGCTCCTCGCATGGGCCCACCATCGACGGCGTGCAGAAACCCGAGGTCATCACCCTGGCCGACTTCGTTGCCGCCCCCATCCTTCCCGGGACGCCGACGGCGCGGGAGGCGGCCCTGCTGGCGACTCTCGACGCGGCGCCGGACAGCGAGCTGAGCGTCCTCATCGCCCAAAACCGCGGCGTGTTTGCCCCGCTGGACGCGGTGGAGGGGCGGCCGGCCTACCTCATTCGACAAGCCATCGCCGCCGGGCTGCACGACGGGTCCGTCATCGATGAGCATTACAAGCGCGTCGACGGTACCAGCTTCGCCGCTCCCATCGTCACGTCCGTCGTGGCCCAGATGCTGGAAGCCAACCCGGGCCTGACGCCCGGCCAGGTAAAGCGTCTCCTGCTGAAGACGGCCGAGCGCGTCTCCGGCATCGAGGTCGACCGGCAAGGTTGGGGCGTGGTCCGCCCCCGGGCGGCGGTGGAGGCGGCACTCGCCTTCCGTGGGGCGTGAAGACGGGCCCAGAGGCCGAGAGGGGCTAGGTGCGTTCCCGCAGCCGCACTTCGCCCAGGGCCAGCAGTGGCTCCAGCGCGGCGAGCACCTGGGCCGCCGTCGTATCACGCATGCAGCGGTGGTGGCCCAGGGGGCAGCGCAGCTTCCCCAGGCGGTTGCAGGGCCGGCAGGGCAGCCCCTCCTGGACGAGCAGCCGTTGGTTGGCCGCCAGCTCGATGCTGTGGGGCTCGTTCGGCCCGAAAAGCGACACGGTGGGGACTCCCAGCGCCACGCCGGCGTGGGACAGCCCGGAGTCGAGTCCGACGGCCGCTGTGCACAAGTCCACCTGGGCCAGGGCTTCGTCCACCGGGCTTCCCACCTGCACCAGAGCCGCACCGCCGCTGGCGGTGGCGATGGCCTCGGCGCGCGGGCGGTCACTGGCGCCGCCGAGGAGGAGTGTCCGCAGGCCATGGCGACGGGCCAGGGCGGCAGCCAGCGCGGCGGCGTATTCCACCGGCCACTGCTTCGTCGGCCAGCCGCCTCCGGCGTGCACGGCAACGAGAGGGGACTCGCCATCCCAGCCGGCTGCCCGCAGCGCTTGGACGGCTTGGTCACGGCGCGCCGGGGAGACGACGAGGGGGGCAGGGCGGCCGAGGACGGCCAAACCGAGTGCTGCGGCAAGGCGCTCGAAGCGGCGGGAAAACGTCACCTCGAATGGACGCAGCGGGGCGCGGTGCGTGTAGAGAAGAGCCTCGGGCCCGCCCCGGAAGCCAGCACGCACGGGCGCTTTGCTTTTCCACAGAAGCCACGCCGCCCGCGGCGAACGCACGGGCGTCAGCGCGACATCGAAGCGCTGAGACTGCAGCGCCGAGACAAGGGCGCCGAGGCTGGGCTCGGTCGACAGGGGGCCGTAGGTCAGCGTCCGGGCGACGTCCGGGCACAAGTCCAGCACGCCTTTGCCCTGTGCGTGGGTGAGGGCCCACACCTCGACATCGGGCCAGCCGGCCCGGAGGTCGGCCAGAAGGGGCAGGGAGAAGACGACGTCCCCAATCCCTCCCTTCAAGAAGAGGAGCGCCCTCATTCCAAAAGGTACTTCGGCGCGGACAGCAGGAAGAGGGTGCAGCGCCCGACGGGCGAGCCGCGCTCGGGCAGGGTGAGGCCCAGCACCCCGGCCTTCTTCAGCAGAAGCCGGTGCTGGGCCTGCCCGCACAGGAGGGTTTCGGCCCACTCGCCGAGGGCCGGCATGTGCCCCACCAGCGCGAGACGCCGGTGTCCGGGGCCGCGGCGCCAGGCGCGAAGCCAGCGCAGCCATTCCTGAAAGTCGCCCCCGGGCGCCAGGAGCTCCGACTCCTCCACGCGCTTGCTTAAACCAACGCGCTGCAGCAGCTCCGCCGTCTGCCGCGCGCGCGCCAGGGGGCTACTGAGGAGGCCGTCGAAGCGCAGGCCGAGCGCCTGCAGGCGCCTGGCCACGGCCCGTGTCCGCCGGCGGCCCGCCAGGGTGAGGGGGCGCCGGCGGTCATCCCGGTCGGGGTGGGCTACCCCGGCCATTCCGTGTCGGACGAGGTAGAGCTCGGTCGGGCGCATGGCCCTTCAAAGCTGCGCATGGAAGGAGCGGAGCTGTCCAGCGCCTTTGCCTGAAAACCGGTCTGCATCGCGGCACCGCCCTGGTAGGGTGCCGCCCCCATGAAACTTACCCAACTGCTGACATTGACGACGGCCCTGCTTGCCTCCCTTGCGAGCGCGGCCCCTGCCAAGCCCAAGCCCGCCACTGCCGATGAGGCCAAGGCCTTCGTCGAGAAGCTGAATGCGGACCTGTTGCAGCTCAACGTCCGTGACTCGACGGCGCAGTGGGTGAAGAACACGTACATCACCGACGACACCGAGCGGCTGGCGGCGGATGCCGACGATGCGCTGCTTGCCTACACCGCCCAGGCCCTGCGCGACGCCCAGCGCTTTCAGGGACTGAAGCTCGACCCGCAGACAAGCCGCATGCTGTACCTGCTTCGCGTCAACAACAGCCTTCTCGCGCCCAACGACGCCAAGGCCCGCAAGGAATTGACCGAGCTCGGCGCGAAAATGGAAGGCCTGTACGGCAAGGGCAAGTACTGCGGCAAGGACGGCAAGGGGCCCTGCCGGGACCTCGAGCAGCTCTCCGATGTGATGGACCAGAGTCGTGACTGGGATGCGCTCCTCGATGCCTGGACAGGCTGGCACGCGGTGGGGGCGCAGATTCGGCCCCTCTACATTCGTTTCGTCGAGCTGGCCAACCAGGGGGCGCGAGACAACGGCTTCGCCAACCTGGGCGACCTCTGGCGCAGCGCCTACGACATGCCGCCCGCCGACTTCGAGCAGGACACCGAGCGCATCTGGGCCCAGGTGAAGCCGCTCTACGAGGCGCTCCACTGCTACGTGCGGGGCAAACTGCAGGACGTCTACGGCAAGCAGCGCATCCCGGATGGAGCCCCCATCCCGGCGCACGTGCTCGGCAACATGTGGGCACAGGAGTGGGCCAACATCTACCCCCTGGTCGAGCCCTACAAGGGCGCGGGCAACCTCGACATCACCTCGGCTCTGAAGGCCAAGGGCTATGACCCCATCAAGATGGTGAAGCGCGGGGAGGCGTTCTACGTCTCGCTCGGCCTCGACAAGCTGCCGGAGACGTTCTGGCAGCGCTCCATGTTCACCAAGCCCGCGGACCGCGAGGTGGTGTGCCACGCCTCGGCCTGGGACGTGACCTGGCACGACGACCTGCGCGTCAAGATGTGCATCAAGGTCAACGAGGAGGACCTGGTCACCATCCACCACGAACTCGGCCACGACTACTACTACCAAGCCTATTACCGACTGCCGGTGCTGTTTCAGGCGGGAGCCAACGACGGCTTCCACGAGGCCATCGGCGATGCCATCGCCCTCAGCGTGAACCCGAGCTACTACAAGCAGGTGGGCATCCTCGAGGCGGTGCCGCCCACGAATGAGCAGGCCCTCATCAACCAGCAGATGAAGGACGCCCTGGCCAAGGTGGCCTTCCTGCCCTTCGGTAAAGACATCGACCAGTACCGCTGGAACGTCTTCAGCGGAAAGATTCCGACCAGTCAGCTCAACGCTGGCTGGTGGGCCATCCGTCTGCGCGACCAGGGGATTGCGCCGCCCGTACCCCGCACGGAGGCCGACTTCGACCCTGGGGCCAAGTACCACGTGCCGGCGAACGTCCCGTACACGCGCTACTTCCTCGCCCGTGTCCTCCAGTTCCAGTTCCACCGGGCCCTGTGTCGCGCTGCCGGCGTGCAGGGACCGCTGCACAGCTGCAGCATTTACGGCAACAAGGAGGCCGGGCGTCGTCTGGAGGCGATGCTGGCGCTCGGCGCCAGCCGCCCCTGGCCGGATGCCCTGGAAGCCCTCACCGGCGAGCGGAAGATGGACGGGGGAGCCCTCCTCGAGTACTTCGCCCCGCTACAGGCCTGGCTCACCGAGCAGAACAAGGGGCGCCGCTGCGGGTGGTGAGAGCGGAATTCCACCAGAAGGAATTGACTTCCGCGTTCACCGCTCTTATGACGCCGCGACCTTGCGCCTCGGGATACCCGGGCGAGGGAAGGCCCGGGGCTCATTCCCGAGCCAGCACTGAAAGAAGGCAACAGCAATGGCAGTTGGTACCGTGAAGTGGTTCAACGACGCGAAGGGGTTCGGTTTCATCACGCAGGAGGGCGGCGGAGAAGATGTGTTCTGCCACCACACCGCCATCCAGTCGGATGGATTTCGCACCCTGGCAGAAGGGCAGAAGGTCACTTTCGAGGTCGTCAAGGGCCCGAAGGGACTGCAGGCTCAGAACGTCCGTCCCGTCTGAAGTCCGTTTGACCAAGACGTCGGAAGGGGGCGCGTTCGCGCGCTGAACACTTCGCAACGTCCGAGGCCCGAGGCGCTCTCCTTGTTTCAAGGAGAGAAGTCCTCGGGCTTCGTCATTGCGGGAGCTACTTCGGCGTTGGCGGCATGCCCGGCGTCGGGGCGGCGGGCGAGGGCGGCGGGGGCGGCTTCACCTCGAGGAGTTCCACCTCGAAGATGAGGGCAGCGCCACCGGGAATCCCGCCCCGCGGCTCGCCCCTCTCCTTGTAGCCAATGGAGGCCGGGCAGGCGAACTTCGCCTTGCCGCCCACCTTCATCTTCTGGACGCCCTCCGCCCAGCAGGGGATGACGTGGTCGAGCGGCAGCTCGGCCGGCTGCCCGCGCCGGTAGGTGCTGTCGAACTCGTTTCCATCGACGAAGCTGCCGCGGTACTGCACCTTGGCGACTTCATTCGGCTTGGGCTGGGCGCCACTGCCCTCGGTGATGGAGATGTAGACGAGGCCGTCGGCCGAGGTCTGGGCGCCCTTCTCCTTGCCAAGCTTGTCGAGGAAGGGCTGGTCCTTCTTGGCGCGCGCGGCGGCCGCCATCGGCTGGCGGGCTTCCACCAGGGCCTTGATGCGCGGGCCGTACTCCTGCACCGGGACGAGGGGCTTGGTGCCGGCGAGGGCGTCGGCGATGCCCTTCTTCATGATGTCCTGCTCGGCCTTCGACAGGTTCAGCACCTCCCAGTTGTGAGCCGTCGCGTAGGCGAGGACGTACAGCGCCTTGTCGTCGGCGGTCTTCAACGGCCCGACTGGCACCTCGGGCTTGGCCGGGGCCGCAGCGGCGGGTACGCCCCCATCGGGTGCGGCGGCGAGGGCCGGGCTGGCCAGGGCCAGCAGAGCGAGGAGAAACGACGGCTTGTGAGACATGAGCGGTGAGGTCCTTTCGTTGCCGGGGGCAATCCCCCCAAGACGCGCGCTCGTTTAGCCCAAAAAAGCCGTGCCCGGGGGGCTTTTGCCCGGGGACGCTTTCTTGACCGATCGGCTGGCGGGCCTAGCGTTTCGCTCTATGGACGAACAGCGCAGGTCGGGCCGCGCGGCCCTGGACATCCTTCTCAACAAATACGTCGGCGGTGTGCCCTACACGGCGCGCGCGCGCGACATCAGCCAAGACGGCGTGCGGCTGGCACGCCTGCTCGAACCGGACCGCACCGGCCGGCGTGTCGGGCTGCAGTTTCAGCTGCCGGGTTCTGCCGAAGTCATCTACGCCGAGGGCGAGGTGGTCCGCGAATGGGTGGAGGCAGAGTCTGCCCATACCCATGCGGTCAGGTTCACCCTCCTCACCGAGCGACATCGCCGAGCCATTCGCGACTACGTACAAGGCCGCGCCGGTCACTGACGACGACAAGCCGTTGCTTCGCGCGGGCTCCGCGGGACTGTCGTTCCCGAGAGTACGGTGCGAGGCCCTCTCGCTTTCCTTGACACTCGCTGACGCGCTCGAATCTCATGCGAGTGGCGTCGCTCCGGGGGAGGACTCGTGACCATGTGGGTGCTGTTGGCGTCCGCACTGCTTGCAGCCGGCGCCGGGGACGACAAGAAGCCGGCGCCTCCACCGGCCAAGCCCGCAGCGGACAGCCGGACGTCCGTCGACTGGCAGGACCAGCTGCTCAAGGCCACCGGCTCCGGGGCTCCCGACATGCGGGCCACCAGCCCAGCCCAGGCGCGGCTTGGCGCGGAGAAGGCCGCCCAGCTGGATGCGTTCCGCAATCTTCTCGGCCAGGTGAAGGGCATCCACGTGACGGCCGAGAAGACCGTCGGCGACCAGATGGGCCAAGAGGAGGTCCGGGCCCGGGTGGAAGGCGTCATCAAGGGCTACCGCGTGGTGAAGAAGCGCTACTTCAGCGACCAGGGCGTCGAGCTGGACGTGGAGGTACCACTCGCCTCCATCAGCCTGGCGGTGCTACCGGCTCCCGCCGAGGTGCCACTGCCGGGGGAGCGCTCGGGTGGCGACCGTCACACCGGCCTCGTCGTCGACGTCCGCGGCTTGGGCGTGCAGCCGGTACTCGCCCCGCGCCTGCTCGACGAGACCGGGAAGGTCCTCTACGGACTGGAGATGCTGTCGGAGGCCACGCGCAAGACTGCCGGTGTGGCGGCCTGGTTCAAGAGCGCAGATGCGGCCAGTCGCGCGCAAAGCGTCGGGGACGCGCCGCTGGTCGTAAAAGCAGCCCGGGCCCAAGGCTCGGACTTGGTGCTGGGCAAATCCGAGGCCAAGGCGCTGGTGGAGTTGCCCCCCACGGTGCTGGCGGAAGGCCGGGTGACCATTGTCTACAACTGAGCGGCGCATTCTGAGGCGCTTGGTCCTCTGGCCGCTGCTGGGCGCCAGCCTGGCACTGGCTGCCGACAAAGTCCCCGAGGTGGTCACGCGCGAGGCCAGCGGCGAGGCAGCCATCGTCGGCGGCAATGTCGACCGTGCCGCCCGCGAGGCCAAGGAAGCTGCCCTGCGGGAGGCGGTCGAGCAGGTGGCAGGCGTCCTCATCTCGGCGCAGACCATCTCGGCCAACAGCCAGCTCATCAGCGACCAGGTCTTCTCTCACAGCGCCGGCTACGTCCGGAGCTACCAGGTGCTGTCGCAGACGCAGGACAAGGGAGTGGTCAAAATCACCGTCCGTGCCGAGGTGGGGACCAAGGAACTCGACCGCGACCTGCAGGCGGTGCAGGCGCTGGTGCGCCGGCTCGCCGGGCGCCGCCTCGTCATCCTGCTGCAGGAGCAGACCATCGACGACAAGGGCGTGACGGTGACGTCCGGGGTCACCGCCACCGTCCTCACCGAGGCCTTCAAGCGCGACGGCTGGACGCTGGTCGACCCGTCCTTCGCCGCTGGCAAGGTGCACGTCGGCTCCGCGGTCGCGCTGGGCGCAGTCGAGGCCAAGGAGATTGGCACGCTGTCCAAGGCGGACGTCATCCTCTACGGGACGGTGGCCTTCCGGGACGCGCCGACCGATGCCCTGTTGCTCTCCGGAGGCGGCCAGCGGGCCGCCTTCCCCCTCACCGGGGACTACGACTTCGGGGTGTTTGACACCTCCACCGGGAGCCAGCTCGCCAAGGTCTCCGGCAAACTTCGCAGCAGCGTCCAGGACATGAGCGTGCAGTCGCGCGAGGAGAGCGCCTACAACCTGGTACGCGCGCATGCCGAGGAGATTGTCACGCCGGTGCGCCGGGCGGTGGTGGAGTCCCTGCGCTCGGCCGAGCAGAACGGCAACCGGTTGGTCCTCGAGCTGGTCGGGGTAGGGGACTTCGGCTCGCTGCAAGCCTTCACTCGCGAGCTTCCCAAGTGGAGCGCGGGGGTCCGGGAGCTGTCCAGCCCCACACTCACGGCGGGACGCGCCCGGCTGGAAGTCACCTACCTGGGCAGCGCGGCAGCGCTGGCCGAGCAGCTGGAAGGCAAAACCTTCCACGGGAAGAAAGTGGCGGTGACGGGGGTGAGCGGCAACACGCTCGAGGTGACACTAGGAAAGTGAGCAACGTCCGGGCACAGCTCGCGCTCTGGGTGTTGCTGCTCGCCGCACCAGGCTGGGCCGCGGTGGGGCAGGTCACGGCGCTGGACGGCAAGGCGGTGCGTGTCCCCAAAACCGGGGCCGAGCAGGCGCTGACGGTGGGGTTGCCGGTGGAGTTGGAGGACACCATCCGCACGTCCGCCGACAGCTCCCTCAAGCTGGTCCTGACCGACGGGACGGCGCTCGCGCTCGGTCCGGACAGTGAACTCGTCTTTGATGTCGCCGAATTCGCTGGCCAGGAGCGCGGGGCCTTCTCGGCGCGCCTGGTGCTCGGGCAGTTCTGGGCCAAGGTGAAGAAGGCGGCAGCGGGGTCCACCTCCCGCTTCGAGGTGAAGGCGGGCCGGGCCGTGGCCGGCGTGCGTGGCACCATCTTCCGGGTTGACGCAACGCCCCTGGTGGCCGGCTCGCGGCCACCGAAGATTCGAGAAACGCTGGTGCGGGTTCTCGAGGGGAAGGTGGGCGTGGACGCCGAAATTCGAAAGTCCAAGGGTCAGCCGGCGCCCGCGCCCGGACCCCGACACGAGGTGCCTGGGCCGTCGGAAGTCACCGCCGATGAATGGGAGAAGCGCTTCGTTGAGCTCCAGGCCAGACAGCAAGTGGCCGTAGGCGACACCTACTTCCGTACGGGCACTTTCGACCCGAAGAAGAAGGACGCACTGGACCGTTTCCTCGACAAGCATCCGTGAGGCACTGGGCAGCCGTGACGTGGCTGCTGCTGGCGGCTCCCCCGGGCCCGGAGCCCTTCAGCCTGCCCGGGTTTCGACTTCACCTTGAGACGTCCGAGGACGTCGAGCCGGACCGACTGGAGGCCCTGGCGCGGCCGGGCGTGGTGCTTTGGCTGCGGACCAGCTCGAACCTCGTGAAACGCTCGGTCGCCGAGCGACTCGGCCGTGCCGAGGCCAGTTACGTGCTGGTGCGGCCCCCGTTTGGAGCCGCTGTCCGGGAGCAGTTTGGCCCCCGCGTGCACCCGTGGGTGGCGCTGGAGGGACTGGACGCCGGCGCTTTTCGGCGCTGGGCCCCGGCCGGGACGGCCGTCGAGGTGGTGGGCACCCTCTCTGCGGACCGTGCCCAGGGGGTCCAGGCCGTCCGTCCTCAGGCCGTCCGCTGGCAACCGGACGGGGAGCCCACCCCGGAGGAATGGGTCCGCGCGGCGGGCTTCAGCGGTCTTGAGGTCCGTCCAGCGACCGTGCTGCCCAGCTGCCAGCGGCCGCTCAAGGGGGCAGGGCGCGTTCGGCTGCGCGTGAGCGTGCAACAGGCCGATTCGTCGGCGTCGGGCTGCGGGTTTGCGCTTCGGCTGGAGGTACCGGTGTCCATCTCCGAGGCAGAGCTAAAGGAATTGCTGGTTCACTTCCCCGGCGCTGAACTGTGGACCCACGTCGACAACGACACCGAAGCGGCGGCGGCCGCGACGTTGGTGCGCGTCCTAACGGCGGCGGTTCCGGCGGCACCCGCCACCCCATCGCCGGGAGCCCGCTGAGGGAGGGCGCGCCAGCTGAAGCAGCGAGTCCGTCTTGACACACGGGCCGGCAGACCTGTTATCTGCCGCGCGCTTCAGGGCCCTTAGCTCAGTGGTAGAGCACTACCTTGACACGGTAGGGGTCAGTGGTTCGAAACCACTAGGGCCCACTGCTGGGGATTCATCCGGGGATGCAAAGGTGGCCCAGCCGCAAGGGATTCCCCACGCGATTGCGAGGCGAAGGCCCGTCCGCTCGACCGGCTTGAGCGACTGACGACTCAGTCGGCAAGCCGCCTGCCGTATGGACCTCGTCAGACCTACTCGGCGCTGTGGCGCGACGTGAGGACGCGACCGAGGACCTAGACCTCAAGCGCCTCTTCCCTCACCGCGAGGTCAAACGCTTCACGCAAAAACGGAATGAGCGTACCTAGGTCCTCCACGGTGCGGACAAGGGCGACGTGTGAGACGCGTTTGCCGGTCTGGCCGATTTTGATGAAGACCGGCGCGACGGCCTTCCGACCGAGGTGAATTACGACGCGTAACGCATCACGCATGACCGTCAGGTCCGCAAAGATGCGTGTCGTCCTGAACAGCACATACCGGTTGCGTGTGACTATCTCCACCTCACCAAAGCTTCTGACGGTGGTCTCGAGTTCCCGGTAGAGATGGGTCAGTTCCGGGGACCTACCTTTGAGCAAGGGACGAGCGCTGCCGACGCCGCACGCGTGACGTTGATTGACCTGACGAAAGGTCCGATGACAGCGCGAGCAGGCCCAACTCATAAAGTCTTTGCGCTTCAACCCGTCCTTTGAATCCGACCAGCTCCATGCTGCCCGTGTCCGGGCGACGCTTCTCAAAGAGTTAGTGCCCGCCATCCGAAGGCGTACCAGTTACGCGCAGCGCCAATGGATGTTGGGTGGCGTTTAACGCTATCCCAACTGGTTTCCCCGTCGTCGATGTGCCACCGAGACACTGCTAGCCAATTCGTCTGGGCCTTGGCGAACGGTCGCGACGCTGGCGGCGAGCACCTCCAGCTCCCTTGTCACCCCCAAGCACGCGTGCTGTAAGGCAGGCCATGAATACGGGTGGCTGCTTTTGCGGAGCAATTCGGTATCAGGTGACGCTACCACTGACTGCCGTGACCTACTGCCACTGCTCGAAGTGCCGAAGGTGGCACGGACACGTCGGGGCATACTCGGCAGTAGACCGCTCGGGCTTCCGGCTTACGGAGGCTCGCGGTCTCAAGTGGCACTCGGTTTCAGACACGGTCAGGCGCGGTTTCTGCGTCGAGTGTGGTTCGAGCGTGCTTTTTGACGAGACTCCGGACCCGAAGATTTCGATCTGCGCCGGTACCCTTGACGCTCCCACCGGCATCCATGAGAAAGCCCACATCTACGTGGCCAGCAAGGGCGACTACTACGAGATTTCGGGAGACTTGCTGAAGTACGACACCCTCCCTCAACGGACGGCTGGCTGAGTCACCGAGGTCGGCCGGGTGGGTGAAACCGGGTGCGGAGCCTCCGGCGCCGCTGTGTTGCGACACGCGGCCAAAGTGGCGCAGCAATCCCCTTGGACTACTTGACCAGCTGGACAGCGGGCGGCCCCCACGTGCCTTCGCCGGCGGGGAGGATGGAGGGGGGCGTCGTCTTCGGCCAGTACAAGCGCATCACCAGATAGATGGGCCCATCAGGCGCTGGAAGCCAATTGGATTCGCTCGCCTTTCCCGGCGAGTCCTTCTGGATGAAGAGGGTCAGTGAACCGTCCTTGTTCTTCTTCATCCCTGGCAGCATCGGAGAGTTGATGAGGTAGCGGTTGATGGGGTTCTCTATCAACAGCTGCGTCTTGCCGTCGTACATGGTTACCGACCAGAAGGCGTTGACTGGCGGCAGCTGTCCAGCGGCGAAGGTCAGCGTGTATTTGTGCTTGCTCCCGTCGAGGGTCTCACCGGCCCCGTCGGCCCTGGTCATTGGGTACACCGCTTCGACCGCGTCATTCCCGTAGATGCCGCCCTTGGCCGCCGCGGCACGAAGCAGCCAGTTGCCGTTGAAGAAGGCTCGGTCACCGAAGATAGCCGCGACATTCCATCCATTGGTTTTCTTGCCAACCGCCTTGAGGGCCTCATCGACTTTGTCGTCGCCGCTCTTCATCCCGAGCAGCACCTCCGCCTTGTGCTCGAGCGAGAGTTCTTTGAAGTCGAACGTCTTGCCGGCACCAATGCCGATGCGCGCAAGCTTCGCCCGGATGGGAACCTCTTCTGGACCGGGCGGCGCGAACTGAAGCGCAAAGTCGAGGTACTCGAAGAAATTGGATTTGGCGAGTGCCTTGTCAATCCGGGGGAAGGTGACGGGTGGGGCCGGAGGGGGCGCAGGCTGGTGCAGGAAGGCGGATAGGGGTTGCAGCTTGTACCCGGCCTGCACCTTCTTCACATTGTCCATGTCGCCTGGGTTGAAGAGTTGCGTCCGGAAGATGACGACGGCGAACTGGGTCGTGGAGTGGAAGACTTTCTGGATGCCTGGAGGCGTCTGACCTTTCCAGTCCGGCCCAACCACCAGGAACGAGCCAGCCTGGTCGCCGGTGGCACGACTTCCGATGTAGCCGAAGTTGAACGTGTTCGAGTCGCACAGCTGCACCGAGTAGTAACGCTCCGGGTCGACCGCCGGAACGCTCACCACCTGCGGCTCCGCCCGCAGGTCCAGGGTTGCGAACGAATACGGCGTGTCGCTGTTGGGCGTGACGACGGCCGTGTCCTTGTAGGTGAAGACCCGGGCCTCGTTGGTGAGCTGGTTGAAGGGCGCCTTGTACTGGGAGGCCGTCCGGTCGATGGCGAAGTCGTACATGACCGCGTAATTCATCACGATGGGCAGGCCGTAGATGAAGCCCTCCTCGGCAATGGCCTTCGTCTCGGCGATGCTGGGGCCCTTCCCGGCGTCCGGCGCTTTCTGGGCCTGCGAGATGGCGTCGGGGGGCTTCGAGCAGGCCAGCAGGAAGCCTCCGGCGGCCAGGGCGGCGAGTGCGGCCAGAGGCAGCCGGGCGTGTGAAAGAAGGACGGCTGGGTTGCACGGCATCATCGACTCCTTCGGGACGTGGGCCACCGGTGAGCGGGACGTTCTAAGCGTGGCTCCGGCCCGGAGCGAGCCAATTCTCGATGACGGAGTGACGGGAGCGGCTTCTCCGCGTCGCCCAGCGCGACAGGCTGCCGGTGGACCGCCTCACCACCGTGAG
Source organism: uncultured delta proteobacterium (assembly GCA_963760425.1). Classification (GTDB taxonomy): domain Bacteria; phylum Myxococcota; class Myxococcia; order Myxococcales; family Myxococcaceae; genus JADGRA01. The sequence continues at coordinate 277,530 of CAVXCY010000007.1, forward strand.
TGTCCTCGACCCGTACTTCTACCGTTGAGGGGCGGTCCCGTCAGGCCCGCGACTCAATGTGCCTGCGCCGAGCCCGGCGCGGGGCTTGGCGGAGGCGGCCGAGCCGGCTGGGCTTCCGCGGACACCTTGGGCACCGTCTCGACGAGACCGCCGAATTTCAGTCGTTCCTCGAGGCGGCACGACCAGACGAGTTCCCCCTCGTGGACGGTGACGTCCGGACAGCCGTCGCACATGTCCTGGCGGCCGTCGGGAAGGACGTCAATTGGTTGAATCACCATGATGGACTGGAAATGGACAGACTGGCGGAGGTCGAAGGGGTTGTTGGTGAGGTGCCGCACATAACTTCCCAGCGCCCCCCGGAGGCCTGACTCGAGCGCTCCCAGAGGCAGCAGCCACCGGCTACGCGCCAACAAACCGGGGTGGGTGTACGCGACGTAGCGGCCGGTGAGCAGGTGATGGCCGGTCTGGACCGCCTCCATGAAGCGCGGGCCGACGTAGCCGAAGACTCGGCCTGGAACTCCGAGGCGCCCGGTCAGCAACCACTTCAGCGAGTTCGGCCGCTCGGTGCCGCCGAGGTAGGCACTCGGCGCGAAGTCTGGAAAGCGCGCCTGAATTCGTGCCACCACCTGCCTCGAGCTCATGTCGATGCGACGCTGCGTCGGGCTCGCATAGGCCAGCGGCTTGGGGTCAATCTTCTTGCCAGCCTGGTAGTAGTCAAAGCTGCCATCCATCATCGCGGCGCGGTAGGTGATGAAGACCATGGTGTGGATGATGTCGATGTGGTCCTGCGCGAACTGCACTAGGTCCGGGACCTGGTCGAGCGTCTCCTCGTACACCGTGGAGTTGAAGGCACACGCCAGGCCACCGACTTTGGCGACGAGCTCAGCCAGCCAGAGGCGCAGTGCGTTGAGCTCGACCTCCGTCTTGTCCTTCCAGCCCGGCCGGCCCTGCTTGGAGTCGACGTGGAGGGTGAGCCCGACCAGGCCGGCCGCCTTCAGCTCGCGCAAAAGAGGCTCGGTCAGCGCATGGCCGTTGGTGTTGAGCACCGGCTTGTGGCCGCGTCGCGCCACCATCCGGACAATCTCGACGATGTCCGGGTGCATCAGCGGGTCCCCGCCGGCGATGGAGACCCCGTCAAATTTTCGCCAGCGTGCAAAAACGTCCAAGTCCTCTGAGACTTCCTCCAGGGATTTGTGGGCGTTGACGTTCTCGCGGTAGCAGCCGTCGCAGGCCAAGTTGCACTTGGCCGTCGGCTCCAGCCAAGCGATGACGTTGTCGGAGAAACTCCAGGGCAGCCGATAGAGGGCGCGATGGTCGAGGGCTTCAGTCATGTCTCTCCTCATGGGGAGCGTGGCCATAAGTGAACCCGGGGGGCTGCCGCCTTGACCGGCGTCAAGGCAGTGGCGCAGGGCATTGACAGACCGAAGCAACTGCGCACACCTTGCGGCCTTGCGACCCCCCGTCTTGGCGTCCCCCGTTGTCAGCTGCGAGGACTGCGTCATTGGCAAGGCGGCCCCGGACGGCTGCCCCTTTGCGCTTCAGCAGCTGCCGGCGCGGTCGGTGGTCTGCAACCAGGGAGAACTGCCTGGCCGAGTCATCTTCGTCCGAGAGGGCCACCTCGCCCTCGCCTCCACGGACGCCGCGGGCGGCGAAGGTGGCCTCGCGCTCCGGGGGCCGCGCTCCTTGCTGTGCCTCGAGGCGCTCCTCGGGCTTCCCGCCCCGACGGAAATCCGGGCGCTGTCCGACGTGAAGCTGTGCTGCCTGTCGTCGGGAAGGCTGATGCACTGGGTCGGGCCAGAATCCTCTCCCGCCAGGGCGGTGGTGTCGCTGCTGCTGGCGGAGCTCCAGCAGCGGCAGCTGGACCTGGGCTGGCTCGAGGGCAAGAGCCTGACGCGCGTCGCGCGTTACCTCCTCGCACGAGACCTGTGGCCCCCGGATGACAAGCCACTGCGCAAGCAGACCGTGGCGCGTCTACTCGGAATGCGGCCGGAGACGCTGTCGCGGTGCTTGCGAGAACTGGTGAGCCGGGGAGCCATTGACGCCGGACGCGGACATCGCGTCCGGGACGTCAGCGCCCTCAAGGCCATCTCGGCGATGCGGAACTGACAGCCGCCACGCTGGCGCCTGGCGCCGGCGGCGGCAGCTGGGGTGGTGGTTCGCGAAGCCGGTCCTCCAACCAGACTTCCTCTCCGCGCTCGGCGATGGCCGCCAGCTGCCCCTGGAGCTGCCCCTCGCAGTAGGGAAGCAGGTCGTTGAAGTGCAGGTACAGGACGGAGAGGGTGGCCAGTGCCTCGAGGCCCGCGGGATTCTTCCGGACCACCCGGCTGACGGCCCGCCAGAAGGGCGCGCGGATGGTGGGGCTGCGCGTTGCCTTCCAGCAAAGCCTGAGGAAGGTGCGGACGTTGCGAAGGAAGAGTCGGCCGCCGGCGAAGAGGTTGGGGATGGTATTCAGCCGGACCGCCACGTCCGCGCACCGGGCGAAGTACTGCTCGGGGGCGAAGGAGTGGCGAAGCACCCGGAGCAGGTCCAGCAGCACCAGGCTCGGCAGAGCGCTTCGTCCGGAACTGAATGCCGGCCGAAATCTGGTCGCGGACGTTCTCATCGTCGAACGCCCGGGCCTTCGGAAACAGCCGCCCCTCCTGGTCGAGGCGGCGCGACAGCTGCGTGCCAGGCAGCGGGTAGACCACGCCCGCCATCACCCACGGGATGGAGGTGGCGTCGATGCACTTGAGGATTTGGTCTCCAATGTCTGCCGCTTCATCATCGAGGCCCAGCAGAAAGCCCGAGTGAACGGTGGCGCCGGCGAGCCGGTAAATCCGGTCCACGGCCTCCGCCACGGGGAGGCCCAGGTTCTGCGGCTTCCCGGCCGTCTTGAGGGCTGCCTCGTCGGGGGTCTCGATGCCGACCAGAAGGTACTTGAAGCGAGCGGCGCGCAGCAGCCCCAGCAATTCCTCGTCCCTGCGCGATGTTGAGCGTCACGCTGGTGGAGAATTGAAATGGGTGGCCATGAGCCTCCGACCAGAGGATGAGCTCCCGCAGCAGCGTCTTGGCCTTGACGACGTGTCCCACCAGGTTGTCGTCGAAGAAGTCGACCTGCCCGCGGTAGCCGAGCCGGTAGAGCTCCTCCAGTTCGGCGAGCATCTGCTCCGGCCTCTTGGTGCGGTAGGTGTGCTGGAACAGGTCTATGACGTTGCAGAACTCGCAGTGGTGGGGACAGCCACGCGAGAACTGAATTCCCAGGTAGAGGTAGTCGCGGTGGTCAATCAGGTCGAAGCGCGGGACGGGGCTCTCGGAGAGGTCAGGTACTCTTTCGGCGCGGTAAACGCCGGAGGTGGCGCCACGGGCCAGGTCGGCCAGCAGCATCGGGATGGTGCTCTCGCCCTCGTCGAGACAGAGGAAGTTAGCGCCGGCACGCTCATAAATTGCCGGGTGAAGGGTGGGGTCGGGACCGCCGACGACGACGCGCTTGCCCAGGCGCACGGCCTCGCGAATGATGGCCAGCGCTCGGTGGCGATGGACAATCTTGCTCCCCACCAGTACCAGGTCCGCCCAGTCGAAGTCCTCGTCGCGCAGCGGGCGCACATTCTCGTCCACCAGCCGGAGCTCCCACTCGGCCGGCAGCAGTGCGGCAATGGTGAGCAGGCCAAGTGGCGGAGTCATGTACTTGACTCCCACCAGCGCGCAGACTTTTTCGAAATTCCAGAAAGAGAAACTGCTGAACTTCGGCCAGACCAGGAGCGTCTTCATCCGCGCCCCGGTGCTTCGCCAGGTTGGGTCATTGCGCGCACTCTCGCCGTGCTGACCCCAGCGCGCCTTGACGGGAATCAAGCGCCGCACTTGGCGAGGGCAGCCTCGAGCGCTCGGCGCGCTAATATGTCCTGTGTGAGCACGAGCTCGCGGTGGAGAGCGCCAAGGCGTCGAGGTTGCCGGCCAGCTTCACCCGGCATGGCGGCGACGCCGCCACTGGCGCGCCGCGCGTCGATGGACTACTGGCAAGGCCGGTCATCCCGGTCCCGCGAGTGCCCACGCCCGCCGGTACCCGTCCTGACCTTTGGCAAGCGCGCTCAACGCCGGCTTCACCCCCGGGGCGGCCGTTCAGCCCATTGCGCGCCCACCGCGTGCAGCGACGGCCGGCCGGACGGCGTCCGGCGTTGACGGGGCTTCGCCGGCCGTGATGAAACGCCGCGCTGCCCCTTGGGCACTCCCGGTGTCCGGGGCCCAAAGCGCGCTGTCATGCCAGACGTCATCCAGGTCAGACTTCCGGATGGAACCGAGAAGGCCGCCCCGGCCGGGACGTCCATCGCCGACTTCGTCAAGTCGCAGATTGGCGCAGGACTGGCCAAGGCAGCGGTGCTCGCGCGGTACAACGGTGAGCTGGTCGACCTGGCCACGCCTCTTCAGGAGGACGGGAAGCTGGAGGTACTGACCACCAGGGCTCCCGAGGCGCTGGAGACCATTCGCCATGACGCCGCTCATGTGGTGGCCAGCGTGGTGCAGAAGCTCTTCCCCGGCACGCAGGTCACCATCGGCCCGACCATCGAGGACGGCTTCTACTACGACTTCTTTCGCGAGACGCCCTTCACCCCGGAGGACCTGGCCCAGATCGAGGAGGCGGCCAACCAGGAGCTGGCCAAGGACCTCCCCTTCGTCCGGGCGGAAGTCTCGGCGGATGAGGCGGTCCGCCTCTTCGAGGGCAAGGGCGAGAAGTTCAAGGTGGAAATCGTCCAGGACATCGTCGCCAAGGGGGCGAAGACGCTGACTCTTTACCGGCACGGCGACTGGGTGGACTTCTGCCTGGGCCCCACGGCCCGTCCACCGGGAAAATCGGCGTCATCAAGCTGCTGTCCTCCAGCGGGCGCGTACTGGCGCGGTGACCACCGCAACCCGATGCTGCAGCGCATCTACGGCACGGCCTTCTTCGACAAGAAGGCGCTGCGAGGCCTGGTTGACGCGCCAGGAGGAGGCGAAGAAGCGCGACCACCGCAAGCTGGGAAAGGAGCTCGACCTCTTCCACTTCCATCCCTACGCGCCCGGCGCCGCCTTCTGGACGCCCAAGGGGACGGTGCTGTACCAGCTGCTCGCCAGGCGCATGCGGCCTGGACTGCCGGCGACGGCTACCAGGAGGTGAAGACGCCGCTGCTCTTCAGCAAGACGCTGTGGGAGCTGAGCGGGCACTGGGGCAAGTACCGCGAGAACATGTTCCTGGTGCTGGACAGCGAGACCGGCGAGCACGACTTCAGCCTCAAGCCGATGAATTGCCCGTCGCACCACCTGCTGTACGGTTTCAAGAAGCACAGCTACCGCGACCTTCCGCTCCGCTTCTCCACGCAGGACGTGCTTCATCGCAACGAGGCGTCGGGCTCGCTCGGCGGGCTGACGCGGGTGCGACAGTTTGCGCAGGACGACGCGCACATCTACTGCACCGAGGCCCAGGTGTCCTCGGAGGTGAAGCGCTTCATCCAGCTTCTGGACCGCGTCTACTCGGCCTTCGGCCTCAGCTACGTGGCCAAGCTGGGGACCCGGCCGTCCCAGCGCCTCGGCGACGACGCCTTCTGGGACCACAGCGAGGGGCAGCTGCGGAGTGTGCTCGACGCTCTGGGCGTGAAGTATTCCGACAACCCAGGTGGAGGGGCCTTCTACGGCCCGAAGCTGGACTTCGAGATTACCGACAGCATTGGACGGGCCTGGCAGCTGGGCACCATCCAGCTCGACCAGGGCGCCAAGGAGCGCTTCGGCCTTACCTACGTGGGAGAGGACAACGCCGAGCACGGGCCGGTGGTGCTGCACCGGGCCATCTACGGGAGCTTCGAGCGCTTCATCGGCATCCTCATTGAACACTACGCCGGCGTTTTCCCCACCTGGCTGGCCCCGGTGCAGGTGGCACTTGTCACCGTGGCGGACCGGCACCTGCCCTGGGCCCGCACCGTGCTCGAACGGCTGCGCGCCGCCGGGTACCGGGCGGAGCTGGACGAGCGGGGAATGACGCTCAACGCGAAAATCCGCGAAGCACAGCTGCAGAAGCTTCCCTTCACCCTCGTCATTGGCGACCGCGAAGTGGAGGCCCAGGCCGTCGCGCCGCGACGCTACGGCGGCGAGGACCTCAAGACGATGCCGGTGGAGGCCTTTCTGGCGCTGCTGGCCACCGAGGGTGCACCGCCCGCTTGAGGCTGGGCCACTCTCCCTGCCGTTTCTACGCTTTCCCGAGGAGGTTCCTTTGCACGTCGTCCCGCCGTGGCTGCGCCAGCGCTGGCCTCTCTGTGTCGTCGCTTTTGCGCTCGCCCTCCCCACGGGCGCCCGGGCCCAGGTCCTCGCGCCGAAGAAGCCCACGCTGGTGGAGGTGGACCTGACGGACGCTCCGCGCCGACTGTTTCACGCCCACCTGGTGCTGCCCGCTACCCCCGGCACCATGACGCTGGTCTACCCCAAGTGGATTCCCGGCGAGCACATGCCGAGCGGCCCGGTGGTGGACGTCGCCGGGCTGGTGGTGCGGGCGGGAGGGGCCGTGCTGGCGTGGCGACGCGACGACGTGGACATGTTTGCCATCCGAGTCGAGGTGCCGGCCGGAGCCTCGGAGCTGGACGTCACCTTCGACTTACTGTCTCCGCCGCCCGGGGTGGACGGCTATTCCGCCGGGGCCTCGGCCACTGCCAACCTCGCGCTGCTGAGCTGGAACCAGGTGGTGTTGTACCCGGCCGGCTCCGAGCCACGGAATGTGCCCGTCCAGGCCAGCCTGAAGCTCCCGAGCGGCTGGGCCTTCTCCACCGCCCTGACGCCCCTCTCGGCCGAGCGCCTGGGAGATTCCATCACCTTCGCGCCAGTCTCGCTCGGCCGGCTGGTCGACTCGCCCGTCTTGGCGGGCGCGCATCTGCGGGAGGTGCCGCTCGGGACGGTGGACGGAGCGCAGCATTTCCTCGCCGTCGCGGCGGAGACCCAAGGAGACACCGAGCTGTCCGCGCAAGAAAAAGCTGCCTTCGAGAAGCTGGTGGCTGAGGCCAACGCGCTGTTCGGGGCACGCCACTACGACAGCTACCGTTTTTTGGGCTCGCTGAGTGACTCGGTGGCGCACTTCGGCCTCGAACACCACCAGTCCAGCGATGACCGGGTGCAGGGACATACCCTGGTGGACCCGGAGCTCTTCCTGGCCAACGCCACCCTGTGGGCCCATGAGTACAGCCACTCCTGGAATGGCAAGTACCGGCGGCCGGCGGGCCTGGTGACGGCGGACTACCAGCAGCCGATGAAGGACTCTTTGCTCTGGGTGTACGAGGGTCTCACCCAGTACCTGGGCAGCGTGCTGGGCGCCCGGAGCGGCCTCGTCCCTGGGGCCAGCGGGCGGGACAACTTCGCCCTGCAGGCAGACGAGATGCAGCAGCACCGCGGGCGGGTCTGGAGGCCCCTGGCGGACACCGCCGTCGCGGCATCGGTGCTGTACAACGCCCGCCCCGACTGGCAGGCCTGGCGCCGGGGCGTGGACTTCTACGAAGAGGGGACGCTGCTGTGGCTCGAAATCGACGCGACCATCCGGGAGAAGACGAAGAATGCCCGGTCGCTGGACGACTTCTGCCGTCGCTTTCACGGTGGCAAGAGCGGCGCCCCGGAGCTCAAGCCGTACACGTTCGAGGATGTGGTGGCGGCCCTCAACGACGTCGTCCCCTTCGACTGGCAGGGCCTGCTCGAGAAGCGGCTGAACGCCCTCACCCCGAATGCGCCCTTGGCGGGCCTCGAAGCGGCGGGCTGGAAGCTGGCCTACGGGCCGGAGCGCACGCCGCTACAGCGAGCGCGGGAGAGTCGAGACAAGCAGCTGGACCTGCGTGCGGCCATCGGCCTGCTGGTCGACCTTCGTGAGGGCAGTGTCGGGGCCCTCATCGACGTGGTGCCGGACTCGCCGGCGTTCCGGGCGGGGCTCGGTCCGGCCATGCACCTGGTGGCCGTCAACGGGCGGAAGTTTTCCGAGGAGGGGCTGCGGATGGCCGTCGCCCGGAGCGCCACCGAGCCTTTGCAACTGTTGGTGGAGAACGCGGAAACCTTCCGGACCTACCCCCTGGAGTACACCGGGGGGGCCCGCTACCCCCACCTGGAAAAGCTACCGGGGAGGCCGGACCTGCTGACGGCCATCCTCGCCCCCCGGACCTCCTCGGCACCTGCGAAAGGCCAGTGAAGGGCCCGTCTGGAAGCCTGCCCGGCTCCTTGGAGGCCGGGGTGGCTTGACTTGGAGCGTCGGGCGGGTATTTTGCGCCCTCTTTTTCGGCCCCTCCGGTGCTAGGGGAGGGGTCTACCCAGGCTGGAGGTCGACTCACATCGCTCGTGACCAGAGAACCAATCGGCGCATCCGTGCACGCGAAGTCCGCGTCGTCGGTCCGGCCGGTGAACAGCTGGGTGTCCTAACGATCGAAGCAGCGCTGGAGAAGGCCAACGAAACCGGGATGGACCTCGTCGAGGTCAACCCGATGGCCAAGCCTCCGGTCTGCAAGATCATGGATTACGGCCGCTTCAAGTACGAGGAGAAGAAGAGGGCCTCGGAAGCCAAGAAGAAGCAGGTCGTGGTTCACCTCAAGGAAGTGAAGCTCCGGCCGAAGACCGAGGAACACGACTACGAATTCAAGGTCCGCAATGTGAAGCGCTTCCTCGAAGAGGGGAACAAGGCGCGCATCACCATCATGTTCCGCGGGCGCGAGATTACGCACAAGGAGATTGGCCAGCAGATTCTCGACGACGTGGTCAAAGACGTGAAGGACGTCGGTGTCGTCGAGCAGGTGCCTCGGATGGAGGGTCGTCAGATGTTCATGATCCTCGCCCCCAACGCCAAGGTGGCGCAGCGGGCCCGCGACCTGGCTCGCCAGAACGCAGCCGCCGCAGCGAAGGCAGCGGCCAAAAAGGACGGGGCGACGGACGAGGACGACGAGACGTCGGAGAAAAAGGACAAGGTGCCGGCTCTTGCCAGAGAGACGGTCAAGGCCCCGGCCGAACCGGGATAGATTTGACGGGAAGGACATTGGCGATGCCGAAGTTGAAGACACGCAGCGGCGCAAAGAAGCGGTTCCAGGTGAAGAAGTCGGGCAAGGTGAAGTACGCCAAGGCCTTCGGTAAGCACCTCTTCACCCATGCGAAGAGTGCCGGGCAGGACCGTCGGCACCGCGGCACTGGGCATCTGCGGGACATGGACGCAAAGAAGGTCATCAAGGAGCTGTTCCCCTACGGGGGCTGACGGCGACGAGGGAGTCACGAGGGAATGAGAGTCAAGAGAGGCTTCAAGGCGCGCCGTCGCCGCAACCGGGTACTCAAGCTGGCCAAGGGGTTTCGGGGGCGGCGGAAGAATTGCTTCAAGCGGGCCAACCAGGCGGTGCAGCGGGCCCTGGACTACGCCAGCCGGGACCGCGCTCGAAAGAAGCGCGACTTCCGGGCGTTGTGGATTGTGCGCATCAACGCCGCGGCGCGCTTGTCGGGCGTGAGCTACTCGAAGTTCATCGCCGCGCTGTCCAAGGCGAAGGTGGCACTGGACCGCAAGGTGCTGGCGGACATTGCCGTGGCGGACCCGGCGGGCTTTGCCGCGATTGCAAAAATCGCGGCGGCCTGACGGCAACTACAGGCGCCGGGGCAGTCCTCGTCGGACGGCCGCGGGGCTCGGAACCGAACAGGGCTGCCCCCCCGGGGTAGCCCTTTTTCGTTTGTAGGGAGAGCGGCAGATGCGGGACCGGCTGGAGGGGCTGCTGACGAGCGCACGGGAGGAGGTTCGCCGAGCGGCCGATGCGGCCCAGGTGGAGTCGCTGCGCGTCCGGTACCTCGGCCGGAAGGGTGAACTGGCCCAGGTCCTGGGTGGAATGGGAAAGCTGAGCCCCGAGGACCGACGCAGCATCGGTGAGGTCGCCAACCGGGTGAAGGCCGAACTCGAGGAGTTGCTGGCCGGTGCCGTGCGGGCGGTCGAGCAAGCAGCCCTGCAGGCGGAGCTCGCCGGCCCACCGCTGGACGTCACCCTTCCGGGTCGACAGCAGCCGCCCGGGCACCGGCACCTCGTCTCGCGCACCCTCGAGGACGTCATCCGCAGCTTCCAGCGCCTGGGCTTCGACGTCTTCACCGGGCCAGAAGTGGAGCTCGACGCGCTCAACTTCGAGGCCCTCAACATCCCTGCCGACCACCCCGCACGGGACATGCAGGACACCTTCTACGTCGACGCCCCCTGGTCGAAGGCTCCGGCGAACCAGGTCCTGCTGAGAACCCACACCTCGCCAGGGCAGATTCGGGCGATGCGCAGTCGGCCGCCGCCGTTGCGGATTGTGGTGCCCGGGAAGGCCTACCGCGTGGACTCGGACGCCACCCACACGCCCATGTTCCATCAGATTGAAGGCCTGCTGGTGGATCGCGGCATCACCTTCGCCCACCTGAAGGGGACCCTGACCGCCTTCGTCACCAGCTTCTTCGGCGCGGACCGAAAGACGCGCTTCCGCCCCTCGTACTTTCAATTCACCGAGCCCTCGGCCGAGATGGACGTCAGCTGCGGCACGTGTGCTGGCAAGGGGTGCCGGGTCTGCAAATTCACCGGCTGGCTGGAGATTCTCGGCTGCGGGATGGTCCACCCCAACGTCCTCACCGCCGGTGGGTACGACGCGTCCCAGCTGACCGGCTTTGCCTGGGGAATGGGCGTCGAGCGAATTGCCATGCTCCGCCACGGCCTGGACGACATCCGCAGCCTGTTCGAGAACGACATCCGCTTCCTGGAACAGTTCTAACCATGAAAGTTTCGCGCAACTGGCTGGGAGACCTCCTCGCGTCGCTACCACCGGTAGAAGAGCTGGCGCGCCAACTCACCTTCGCCGGGCTGGAGGTCGAGGGGGTGGAGTTCCCGGGGGCCCGGCTGGCGGGGGTGGTGGTGGCGCGCATTGTCGCGGCCAACCCCCACCCGGACGCCAGCAAGCTCTCGGTGACCCAAATGGACGCGGGCAGCGGCCGCCGGCTGCAAGTCGTGTGTGGAGCGAAGAACTTCCAGGTTGGCGACCTGGTGCCACTGGCGACGGTCGGTACGGTGCTTCCGGACGGGACGAAAATCTCCCGGGCCACACTCCGGGGCGTCGACAGCGAGGGGATGCTGTGCTCGGCCCGCGAGCTGGGCCTGGCGGAGGACGCCGCGGGCCTCCTCCTCCTACCGGCGACGTTGACTCCCGGGACGCCGCTCGCCGAGGCCCTGGGTTTGGATGACGCGGTCCTGGAGATGAATGTCACCCCCAACCGAGGGGATGCCCTCAGCCACCTCGGCATTGCGCGAGAAGTGGCCGTCCTCACCGGCCAAGCGCTCCGCCAGAAGGCGCCGGACGTCCCCGAGACGTCCGAGGACGTCCACGCCGCCGCCCAGGTGCGCGTCGAGGACGTGGTGGGCTGCCGGCGCTTTGCGGCCCGTGTGGTAGAAGGCGTCACCATCGGGCCGTCGCCGGAGTGGTTGGTGCGGCGGCTTCGGGCCTGCGGCGTGCGGAGCATCAACAACGTCGTGGACATCACTAACTACGTGATGCTCGACCTCGGCCAGCCACTCCACGCCTTTGACCTCGACCGGCTTTCAGGCGCTCAGCTTGTCGTCCGGCGGGCACGAGCGGGAGAACGGCTCACCACGCTTGACGGCAAGGACCGGGCCCTGTTTGCCGAGGACCTGCTGGTGTGTGACGCCGAGCGGCCCAAGGCCTTGGCGGGCACCTTCGGCGGGGCCGAGGCCGAGGTCTTCGAGGGGACGCGGCGGGTCCTCCTCGAGGGCGCCAACTGGGACCCCGTGACGGTGCGGAGGATGGCCCGTCGCCACCAGCTGCATACCGAGGCGTCCCACCGCTTCGAGCGTGGCGTGGACGTGGCCGCCGGCCCGGCCGGTGTCGACCGCGCCGCCGCGCTGATGGCCGAACTGGCAGGCGGCGCCGTGCGACGGGGGCGCATCGACGTCTACCCCGCACCAGCCGCCGCCACCGTGGTTCGGCTGGAGACCGGGCAGGTGAGCCGCCTTCTGGGAGCGGACGTCGCGGAGGCCGAGGTGGCGCGCATTCTTTCGGCGCTGGGCTTCGTCGCCGAGAAGCAGCAGGCGGGCGCCACGCTCTGGCGCGTTCCCAGCTGGCGGGTGGACGTCTCCCTCCCCGAGGACCTGGTGGAGGAGGTGGCGCGCATCCGCGGGTTCGACACCGTTCCCGCTAGCCTGCCAGCACTCACCGAAAGCCTCAGCCCGGAGCCGGTGGCTGTGGAGGTCGAGCGGCGGGTACGCAACGCTCTGGCCGGGGCAGGCTTTGACGAGGTGGTGAATTACAGCTTCGTGGACCCGGCGCTGCTGCCTCAGGTGACGGAGCGGCCGCTGAAGGAGCTCGGCGCGCCGGTCGAAGCCGTGACGCTGAAGAACCCACTCAGCCCGCAGCAGTCGGTCATGCGGACGTCTCTGTTTGCGAGCCTGCTGCCCAACCTGGCCCACAACCTCCGCCAGGGCCAGGAGGGCGTGCGCCTATACGAGTTGGGGCGCGTCTACCTCCGTGACCCGGAGGGAGGCGTTGGGCTGCGCCCGGTGACGTGGGAGCCGGTGCGCATCGGCGGCCTGTTGTGGGGTCGACGGCTCCCCCGGGGCTGGACCGGGGGGGAGGAGGTCAACGACTTCTACGACGCCAAGGGGGCAGTGGAGGCGGTGCTCCGGGCCCTCGGGGCGCCGACGCCCTCGGCCCGCCTCATCCGGCGTGCCCCGTACCACCCCCGGGCCTGTGCTTCTCTCGTCATTGGAGAGACGGTACTGGGGACGGTGGGCGAGCTGCATCCTGCTGTGGCCCGGGCGCTGGAGTTGCCGCAGGGCGTCCAGCTCTTCGAATTGGACCTCGAGGCCTTGGTTCGGGTGGCAGACGTGGTGCCGCGGCTGCGGCTCCTTGAACCGCTTTCCGGCCGTTCTTCGCGACTTGGCTGTGGTGGTGGCGGAGTCAGAGCTCGCCGAGGACGTCCGTGCCGTGATTCAGGAGGTGGGCGGGCCCCTGGTGGAGGACGTGCTGGTCTTCGACGTGTATGTCGGTAAGCCCCTGCCTCCGGGGAGGAAGAACCTCGCCTTTGCCCTCCGCTACCGGGCCCCCGACCGCACGCTGAAAGACGAGGAGGTGCAGGCGGCGCACGCGCGCATCGTCGAGGAGGTCAATCGCCGCCTCGGCGCGGAGCTTCGGACGTGACTGGGATGGGGTAGGTCTGGGTCGCCCAAAAGGTGAGTCAGGTCGCTGGGTTGACAGCTTCCTGGACCTTTCGGCACAGTGGGGGGCCATGACGAAGGCGGACATCATCGAAGGGGTCTACGAGCGGGTGGGCTTCTCCAAGAAGGAGTCCGCGGAGATTGTGGAACTCGTTTTCGACACCCTGAAAGAAACGCTGGAGCGAGGAGACCGCATCAAGGTCTCCGGCTTCGGCAACTTCCAGGTGCGACAGAAGAACGCGCGGGTGGGACGCAATCCACAGACGGGCAAGGAGATTGAAATCTCCGCACGCCGCGTCCTGACGTTTCGCCCGAGCCAGGTGCTGAAGAGCGCCCTCAACAACGGCTACGTGCCTCCCGTGCCCGGCACCCCCTCCTCAGACCATGACGAAGGGGACGACCCCTCGGACGTCTGACCGCCTTGACCGCGGTCCGGACGGCCGGTAAGGGGAGGGCCCGGCATTTCCAAACGTGTAAAGTGCTGAAGCAGTCCCCGGGGCGTGGCGCAGCCTGGTAGCGCACTTGCTTGGGGTGCAAGTGGTCGCAGGTTCAAATCCTGTCGCCCCGACAGGCCAAGCACCCGAAGTTGCTAAATAAGTGACCTCGGGTGCTTGGCTCGGGTTGGGCTTGGGGCGGTCCCGAGGCCATGGGGGTCGGATTGGTTCTGGTTCTTCTGACTACCCAGTGGGTTTCGGTTCCTCTCACTGCGTCTTGGACTCCCCCGGGTCTCGTGTTTTCGGACGTGTACTCCCACCCCGTACACGTCTAAAACCAGGGTCTTTCCACTGAACCACGAACCGAGCAAGGGGAGGGCGGCACGATGGGCACCAAAATCACTCGACGCGACGTGCTCAACGCGGGCCTGGGGGCGAGCGCTTTGGCCCTGGGAGCACCGGCGATTCTCGCGTACGGACGGGGCGAGCAACCAGTCAAGATCGGCGATATCGATCCTCTGACCGGCAACTATGCTGCCGAGGGAGAAAGCCAGTCTCGCGGCGCCAAGATGGCGGTCGCTGAAATCAATGCCAAAGGCGGCGTATTGGGCCGCGAGCTTCAGCTTGTCATCGAGGACAACGCGAGTAACGCGGGTCTTTCGGCACAGAAGGCCCACAAGCTAATCGACCAGGACAAAGTCTCGTTCCTCACGGGCACCGTCTCATCGGCCGCGTCGCTCTCGGTCAGCCAGGTGGCCCACCAGCAGGGCATGATCTTCATGGTGGCGGGTGGCCATACGGACCCGGTTACTGGATCGCAGTGCCACTGGAGCACCTTCCGCATCTGCACCACCACATACATGCTGGCCGCGGGGCTGGCGGGCACTCTCTACAAGAAATTCGGCGGGAAGTGGTACTTCCTCACCCCGGACTACGCCTTTGGCCATACCTTGCACGACTCCTACGTGACGATTCTCAAGAAACTTGGCGGCACGGACCTCGGCAACTCGCTTTCGCCGCTGGGCACAACCGATTTTTCCTCCTATTTGATTAAGGCGGCATCTACCAATCCGGACGTTCTCATCAACCTCACCGACGGCCAGGACCGAATCAACTCGCTGAAGCAGGCCGCGCAGTTCGGGCTCTTCAAGAAATTCGCTATCGGCGGCGGGTTGAGCGAACTCGAGGTGCTGCGTGCCCTGCCGCCCGAGGCGAAGACGGGGTGGGCGACACTTGAATGGTGGTGGGATCAGCCGAATACCCCGCACGTCAAGGAGTGGGTGTCCTCCTACCGCAAGACGTTTCCAGACGGCTCTTACCCTAGCGCGCGCACCTGGTTCGGCTACGCCGCACTTCATTCGCTCGCGCTCGGTGTCGCCCGCGCCAAGTCGCTCGACGGCGTGAAGGTCGCGCGTGCTCTCGAAGGCTTGGAGCTGCCGCCCGAAGTGAAACTGCAACCGAACCGCGTATATTTCCGGGCCGCCGACCATCAGCTGATGACGAGCGAGTTTCCGGGCGAGGCCATCCCGAGTGGGACGTACCCGGACGTCTTCAAGGTCTCGCAGATTATCGCCGGGGACGACGTTGCACTGCCCGCAGCGGAGACCGGTTGTAAGCTCGACTACCCGGCGTGAATAAACCAGCACCCGGTACAGACCGCGCCGCCCACCCAATGCCTATCTGCGCACCGGCGAGTTCTCGGTCGATGCGCGCGCGGGCGTGTCACTGGCAATACCTCGTACCGGTGCGGTCTGAGGAGCAAGCGCATCGCTGAGGCAAAGGGGCCCTCATGGAATTGCTGCTTTTCAACGCCTTCAATGGCCTAATCCAAGGGGTCTTCTATGCGCTGATGGCCCTTGGCCTCGCCTTGATCCTCAGCCTCAACTCGGTGATCAACATGGCACACGGAGGCTTTCTCGTCGTCGGCGGATACCTGGCTTTCACCCTCACTCCGTATCTCGGCTTCTGGGGGGCCTTGGTGGTCGGCCCGCTCCTCGCCGGTGTCCTCGGATTGGCCGTGGAGCAAACGCTGATTCGTAAGCTCTATAAGCGCGGCGATCCGCTCTATAGCCTCCTTCTGACGTTTGGACTGGCCCTCATCATTCAGGATCTCACCCGGACCATCTGGGGAGCGCAGGGACTCCCGTCCGCCGTTCCTGAAGCATTGGACCGGCCGCTGAACTCGACCTTGTTCTTTATCACCGGCTACCGTGTGGTCATCGTGGCGATCACCGCTGCCGTCACGGTCGGGTTGTATCTGCTACTCCGGTATACCCTCGTCGGGATTCGTATTCGCGCCGGAACGCGCGATCTCGAAAGCGTCGCGGCGTTGGGCGTGAACATTTACCAGCTTCGCGCCCTGAATTTTGGACTCGGCTGCTTCTTCGCTGGGCTCGCTGGCGCGCTGGCATCGGGAATCCTCGGTCTCACTCCACCGATGGGTAACAGCCTGCTGATGCCTAGTTTCGTGGCCGTCATCGTGGGCGGTGTCGGCAGCCTGGGAGGGGCGGTCCTCGGAGGGCTCCTCATTGGCCTGGCCGCAGGAATCACGACCACGTACTACCCCGCTGCTAGCGAAGCAGTGATCTATTTCCTCATGCTCATCGTCCTGGTGATTAGGCCTCGCGGGCTCATGGGCAAAGAGGGCCTGTTCGAATGAATTTCCCGATCGCCCCGATTCAACGGCGCTACGGAATTCTCCTTCTTTGGGCGGTGCTCCTGACCCTGCCCTGGTGGCTCCGTTTGGTCGGCAGTTACTCCGCGCTTGGGTCGAAATTCCTCATTTATGGGCTGGCGACCATGGGGCTGAATATTATTTTTGGATTTACCGGGGGTCTCTCGTTCGGCCAGGCCGCCTATTTCGGCATCGGCGCCTACGGTGCCGGCATGACGCTCAAATACATCGCGCCGAGCACCCCACTCGCCATCGTGGTCGGGACGCTGGCCGGAGGAGTCGCCGCCGCCATTCTGGGACCGCTTGTGATGCGCCGGCGAGGCATCTACTTCGCCATGATCACCATCGCAATTGGGCAACTGTTCTATTTCGTGGCGGTGCGCTGGGACGACGTCACCGGTGGCGAAGACGGGCTTGCCGGCTTCGAACGCCAGCCCCTTCATTTTCGCCACCTCACCTGGGCTCTCGATCAAACTCACTTCTATTACCTGGTGCTGTTTTGCTTCACCATCGGTGTGGTCATCATGCGCGCCCTGCTCGATTCGCCTCTTGGGCACACATGGGTGGCCATCCGTGAGAACCGGCGTCGGATGGAATTTCTTGGAGTACGGACGGATCTATTCGTGTGGGCCTCGTTCGCCATTGCTGGCCTCATCACCGGGCTTGCGGGAACGCTGAACGCCCTGCTCTTCAACTTTACTTCGCCCCAGGACTTGCACTGGATCCTCTCGGGTGACTTCGTGATGATGATCGTACTCGGCGGGATGCGAAAGTTTTGGGGGCCGCTGGTCGGCACGGCGCTCTTCGTGGTGTCGCAGGATTATCTTTCGAGCGTTACGGGGAATTGGATGACCTTCATTGGTCTGATCTTCATTGGGATCGTGCTCCTTTTCCCGAAGGGCCTGCTTGGCATGGTGACTCGCAGGGCGAGGTCGGCGTGAGCCCGGGCATCGCCGAGCCTTTTGCTCCGGCACGCGCGAGCTCGTCCGCTCGCGGCGGCGTCGCAGAGGCAGGACAGGGTACGGAATTGTTGCATCTCGAACATGTCAGCCGCCACTTCGGCGCGCTGCGCGCGGTTGATGACGTTTCGTTCCGGATGTCGCAAGGGGAGCTGCGGGCTGTCATCGGGCAGAACGGCGCCGGGAAGACGACGTTCTTCAACCTCATCAGTGGACTTTTCCCCGCCACCGCCGGTGAGATCTGGTTCGACGGAGAGAACATCAGCCAGAGCAGCGTGGTCAGACGTGTCGCTCGCGGCATCGTACGGACCTTCCAGATTACCGAAGTCTTTCCCGACCTGAGCGTGTTCGAAAGCATCCGGGTCGCCGTCGAAGCGGCGAGCGGAGAGAATCGCCGGCCATGGCAAACCCGCAGCGCCCGTGAAGTGCTCGACCGTCGAGTTGCGGAAGTAATGGAGGCGGTAGACCTCACCAGCAAAGCGAACCGCGTCGTTGGTGAGCTCGCGCACGGCGACCAGCGCTCGGTCGAGATCGCCCTTGCTCTTTGCATGCGACCGCGGCTCTTAATGCTCGACGAGCCCACCGCAGGGATGAGCGATACGGAAACGGAACATATGGTCGGACTCGTCCGTCGGCTGCACAGAGACTACGGCATGAGCATCCTGTTCATCGAACATGATATGGATATTGTCTTCGGAATTGCCCAACGCATTACAGTGCTCGACCAGGGACGGACGATCGCCGAGGGACTGCCAGAAGAAATCTCGGCTAACGAGCGGGTTCGTGCTGCCTATCTCGGGGACGCCGGGTGAGTGTCGCTCTCAACGTCGAGGATATCCACACCTATTACGGCAAGAGCCATATCTTGCATGGCGTTTCCCTCAAGGTGAACGAAGGCGAAATCGTCACGGTCCTCGGGCGCAACGGTGCCGGCAAGACGACGTTGATGCGCAGCCTCATCGGACTCACACCGCCGCGCGCCGGATGCATCGAGATTCTCGGCCATCAGACGACGCATTGGCCCGCACATCGTATTGCGCAACTCGGCACCGGTTACGTCCCGGAAGGGCGTAAAATCTTCGCCGGCCTCACGGTCCTCGAAAACCTCAAGGTCCCTCGAGCTCAGCCAGGCCAGTGGACGCTCGAACGTGTCTTCGCCCTCTTCCCGCAACTCGCCGTCCGGCGGATGCAGCTTGCTGGGCAATTGTCCGGCGGGGAACAGGAAATGCTTGCGATTGGACGCCCGCTCCTCCTGAACCCGCGCCTTATGCTTCTTGACGAACCCTCCCAGGGGCTGGCGCCACTCATCGTCCGGGAGGTCATCCAGGTCGTGCGTCGGATGCGCGCTGAGGGCGTCTCGGTGCTTCTCGTCGAGCAGAACGCCCCGCTCTCGCTCTCGATCTCCGACCGTGCCTATGTGCTCGATGACGGTCGGGTCGTGTATGCCGGGGAGGCCAGCGACCTGGCGCGAGACACAGAATTGGTCCATCGCCTGGCGGGCGCGGCGAGCAAAGCGAAGCACAATGGCGGCGCCCCAGGCACGACGGGAAGCTGAAGCTTTCCGTTCGAACCGGTAGAGGCTTTGGCAGAGCGTCGAGGGTGACGAGCACCCCGGGGCCAACACCGGGATGGGCGTGGTCGCGCACCTTCCGACCCCGCGATGGAGGGATCAGTCAGTTGCGATACGGAGTCCATGGCTCCCGGGGGACGTCACCGCACGTGCTGCCGCCGGTGTCCTGCGGTTGCATCCCGGTTGCTTCGTAGAGAGTCTTGTAGGAGCTCGGAAACCTTGCTCACACTTCGTAAGCATCTGAAATGAAACATGATGGGCTGTCCTTCAGAGCGACATCCACCCGATTGGGGTGCAAGTGGTCGCAGGTTTAAAATCTGTCGCCCCGACTAGTAAGTCACTGCCGTTATTAAGGAATTCATGACGTCGGTGGCTGAGATCCCTTAGGTGGGGAGCTCTAGGCAAGTCCCTGGCGCTGGTTGCAACCCGGGGTGGGGATTACCGTTGGGCCGAACATCAGCTGGTAGCGAGCTGGGCCGGAACTTCGGGCTTCGTAAGGGTGGCCCGTCGGACAGCGTAAAGAGTGTTGCCTCGCGCAGAAGTTTCTCTTTGATCGGCTCTCTCGACGGGACGATAAACCAGCTGAGCAACCCACAAAGACTGGCACCGGAGGCCCCTATGGACCTGAAAGAAATCGAGCACCGCCGCGCCGGCGCCAGCCGGCGCCGGTTCCTCAAGCTGTCCGGGACTCTAACCGCCTGGAGCGTGCTCGGCGCTGGCACCGTGAGCACGGTAGCGGCAGCCGACGCGCTCACGAAGGCCCAACGCGATGCGATGACGCCGGAAGAGATTCTGGCGGCGATGAAGAAGGGGAACGAGCGGTTCCGCAAAGGACTGGTTCACGAAACCCGCAGTTTTCTTGCCCAGCAGCGGGCGAGCGCCAGCGGCCAGTATCCAGCTGCGGTGCTGCTCACGTGCATCGACTCGCGCGCACCGGCCGAGACCATAATGGACCTGGGGATCGGCGACATCTTCAACTGCCGCGTTGCCGGCAACGTCAGTAACGACGACATCCTCGGCAGTATGGAGTTCGCCTGCAAGTTGGCCGGAGCCAAGGTCGTCCTGGTAATGGGACACACCGCATGTGGCGCCATTAAGGGGGCCATCGACAACGCCGAGCTGGGGAACCTCACGGGGTTGCTGGCCCGGATTAAGCCGGCCGTAAGCGAGACTGTCTACACGGGCGAACGAACGGCAAAGAACTACGAATTCGTCGACGCGGTTGCACACAAGAACGTCGAGCTGACCATGGCCAGTATCCGCCAGCGCAGTTCCGTCCTGGTCGAGATGGAGAAGCAACACGCGATTGTGATTGCTGGCGCGATGTACAACCTCGGCAACGGAGTGGTGGACTTCTTCCCACTGAAGTGACGCCAGCTTTCAGTTGGTTGCGATTCAGGTGGCGGTGCTGCACAGTTCCGGACGGCGGGGGAGGGCACGGGAGCTTCGGTTTCGAGGATAGGCCCATGGTCGAGCCGCGACGGCCCATGCGCTGCTGCGCCCCCCAGTCTCGAAGTAGCAGTTCGGCTAGAGCGACTGCCACTGGTCGCGATGCAGCTGCAACCACCAGCAGGGGGATAAACCTTGATGGGGAAGCGCCGCGCGGACGCACGGCTGTTCGGCGGAATCGATGAAGTCGAACTCCTCACGGTTGCCCTTGAGCGGCGTCGAGACAAAGTGTCTCACTTGAATGGTGCCGAGGCCGCCTCCGTGGGCGACGCGAATGCGGAGGACTGCCCAATCCGCACAATACAGAGCGAGCAGGAGCGCGGGCGTCCCCTTTAGAACCAATCTCATCCGTGGCGACAGCTGCATGGGCAGCTTCCTATCCGATGGATTGGCCCAGCCGCCATGCTGCGCGGCTCTGCCCCGGAGCCTGGGTCATGAACACGGCTACCAGTTCCTCCCTGGCCTGGAGGAGGGGACCGGGCGCGTCCCCCACTGAATTTGCCCGCCGAGCCGGGCACGCCAGCGATGCCGGGACCCTGCCCGAGGCGCCCTGGCAGCGGAGGCTTATGGAGGGAGACACCCCGTCGCCAGCTCGGGCCGGCGGGCGCATTTCGCGTCGCCGGGACCGGCGGGCGGTGACCGCTACAACCCTGTGGCTGGAAACTTGCTGACCCTCGAGGCCCCCCTAGACTGCCTGGAGAGTTGAGCGTGGGTCCACCAGGCGTCCACCAGGCTGAGGAGTCGCGCAAACTGTGTCGCTCGCTGGCAATTTCAGAGAAGTGCAGTTTGCGGACCTGCTCGAGTTCTACTGCTTAAGCAAGCAGACGGCGGCCGTCTGCGTCACCGCCGGTGACCGAGGCAGCGACAACCCCATCGGCAAGTTCTTTGTCGAGGGGGGCAGGGTGGTCGATGCCCGCTTCGACGGGTGCGAGGGTGTGGACGCCGTCCGTAAGGCCATGCGACGCCTCAACGACGGCGCCTTCCAGGTCGAACTCGGTGCTAGGAGTCAGCGCCGGACTGTCCATGAGCCCTGGCGGACCCTCCTCGTCCCGGAGATGCGGGCGCCCGAGCGCAAGGACCTGTCTCCGCTGCTCCGCGAATCTCGGCCCACCGTTTCGGCGCCGCAGGCCCCGCTGGGCAGACCTGACGGTGCTGTCATTCGACGCGCTCCAGTGGCCAGCCCGGGCCGGGTGGTGCCGTCCCGCCGCGACCTTCCTGTCGTACCGACCGCGACCCACGGCCCGCTCACGGAGCCTCTGCCGCGCCTTTCGCGGGAGTTTCTCCCGGGACCTTTCGGACGCTGGTTTCTGGCGTTCGGAGGGGCGTTGGTCCTGGGCGGAGCGCTGGCCGTCGCCGTCGGGCAGTTGGTGGAAGACAAGGCCGGCGTGGAGTTGGGGCCGGCCCGTCCGACCCTCTCGCCTTCCACTCCGCTCCGGCCAATGCCCGCCGGGCTGACGGATACTGAGGTGACGTTTGGGATGGCGGCGCCGTTGAGTGGACCCTCCAAGGAACTCGGTCGACAGATGAAGCTGGGTCTGGAAACGGCGTTTGCTGCGGTCAACGCGGTGGGCGGGATTCACGGCCGTCTCGTCCGACTGGTGACTTTGGATGACGGCTATGAGCCCATGCGAACCCGCGAGGCAGTGCGCCAACTCGCCGAGGAGAAGGGCGTCTTCGGCTTCGTCGGCAACGTTGGCACCCCGGCGGCAGCGCTCCCATATGCGTTGGGGCGCCACATGCTCTTATTCGGTCCGTCGAGCGGGGCCTCCTCTCTGCGCAGGGACCCGCCTGACCGCACAGTCTTCAACTACCGACCCAGTGCATCGGAAGAGACGGCCGCCATCGTTCACTACTTGGTGGCGGTCCGCCGGCTGCGCCCCGAGCAGATTGCCGTCTTCGCCCAGGAGGACAGCACCGGGGACGCTGGGTACCTTGGCGTCGTCGAGGCGCTGGCGGGGTACCCGGAGGTGCGAGCCATCCTCAAGATGACCTACCGGCGCAATACGACGGACGTCAGCCGCGCCGTCGCGCAGCTGCTCGAGCGTCGGGACCGTGTCCGGGCCGTGGTGATGGTGGCCAGTTACCGCGCAGCGGCGCGCTTCATCGAGCGTGTTTGGGCCCAGCGGCCCCAAATGGTCTTCGCCAGCACGTCGCTTGTCGGAAGCCAAGCGCTGGCCGAGGAGTTATCGCCCCTCGGTCCGAGATTCCCCGGTGGCGTCATCGTCACCCAAGTCGTCCCGATTCCCACCTCTCACGCAAGCGCGCTGCTGCGCTATCAGGAGGCGCTCGCACATTACGCCCCGGCAGAGAGGCCGGACTTCGGCTCGCTCGAAGGCTACATCGTCGGAAACCTGTTGCTGGAGGGTCTGCGGCGCTCCGGACGCACTGTCACGACCGAGAACATGGTACGGGCCCTGGAGACCATCCAGAGCCTTGACGTCGGCCTGGGCACTCAGGTGTCCTTCGGCCCCCTCGAGCACCAAGGGTCGCACAAGGTCTGGGGCACCGTCCTGGACGCCAGCGGCAACTACCGGCCGTTGGAGCTTGAATAGCCCTCATTGGTTGAACCCGCGGAGCAGGCCGAGCGCGTCTTTCCTTCACCGAGGTGGAGATGAATTGCCTGTTGCTGCTGGTGCTCACCGGGGCGATGGCGGCGTCGCCAGCGACGGCTGCTACGGCGGAGGCCGACCTTCGTCACGCGCGGGAGTTGCTGCGAAGCACGCCACTCGTGGACGGTCACAACGACACGCCGTGGCTCATCCGCGAATACGCCCAGGCGCATGGTGGCGTCGAAGCCTATGACTTGCGAAAGCCCGGGCTGCACGAGACCGACTTGGCCAGGCTTCGGGCGGGCGGCGTCTCTGCCCAATTCTGGAGCGTCTGGATTCCGTCGGTCGACGTTGGAAGCGCCCGCATGCAACTCGAGCAGATTGACCTCGCTCGTCGAATGATTGCCGCCTACCCGGAATTGCTCGTCTTCGCCACCCGGGCCGCCGACATTCGAGCGGCAAAGCGCGCGGGCAAAATCGCGTCCTTCCTGGGCATGGAAAACGGGCGCGCCTTGGAAAACAGCCTGGGAACGCTCCGTGCCTACTACCAGCTTGGCATTCGCTACATGACGCTGACGCACGGTCGCAATACGGACTGGGCCGACTCCGCCACCGATGAACCTAAGCACGGCGGGTTAACCCCATTTGGCCGTGAGGTCGTCCGCGAGATGAACCGTCTGGGGATGCTGGTCGACATCAGCCACGTGTCCCCGGTGGTGATGAACCAGGTGCTCGACGTCTCGGAGGCGCCGGTCATCTTCTCTCACTCGAGTAGCAAGGCCTTGACGAACCACCCGCGGAATGTCCCGGACGAGGTGCTCGCACGGATGCCAAAGAACGGGGGGGTGGTCATGGTGACCTTCGTCCCGTCCTTCGTTTCGGAGGAACTCGCGGAGTGGTACCGGCCGATTGAGAGAGCGATGCAAGGCGCGGTCACCATCGAAGAGATGAGTCGACTGGAGGCCCAGCGGGCCGCCGTCGCTGGCCCGCCCCCCCAGGCCACGCTGGCTCAAGTTGCCGACCACATCGAGCATGTCGTCAAGGTGGCGGGCATCGACCACGTCGGCATTGGCTGTGACTTCGCAGGCACAGGCGGACCGGTGGGCCTCGAGGACGTGAGCCGCTACCCGTACCTCTTCGCCGAGCTCATTCGCCGCGGGTGGAAGGACGCGGACCTGCGCAAGCTCGCGGGCGAGAACTTCATCCGTGCTTTCTCCGCCGCCGAAGCCGTGGCAGCGCGTCTTCAGAAGGAACGCCCCGCCTCATCGGCGACTTTTGAAACGCTGGACCAGCAGGGCGACGGGCACCGCTGAGACGCAGCTGAACGACAAATTGCTAGACGCGCGGGAACGGCCCGCGCGGGTGACTCGAGCTAGGCTACGCTGCCCGGCGTGCGTTTAACGCCGGGCACCCGGGTGGGCCCCTATGAAGTCGTGTCGCTGCTCGGCGCGGGCGGCATGGCAGAAGTCTACCGGGCGAAGGACACCCGCCTCGGTCGCGACGTGGCAGTCAAGGTTATGTCCGAGGCGCTGAGCGCCGATGGCGACCTGCTCGAGCGGTTCGAACGGGAGGCGAAGCTCGCCGGGTCACTCAATCACCCCAATGTGGTTGCCTTGTATGACGTCGGTTTGCAGGACGGTAAGCCGTATTTTGTTACCGAGCTGCTGCAAGGGGACGCTCTACGCGAGCGGCTGGCGAAGGGTCCGATTCCGGTTGCCCTCGCGCTCGATTGGGCTGCGCAGATGGCGCACGGCCTGGCGGCGGCGCACGAGCGCGGCATTGTCCACCGAGACCTGAAGCCCGAAAACGTGTTCATCACCCGCGATGGTCACGTCAAGGTCATCGACTTTGGTATCGCCAAGCTCGTCGAAGTGGCCCGAGAGGCAGCGCCTCACGGCCTGCTGGATGAGACGATGTCGCCTTCGGGTGCGCGCACCGGAACGGGGATGGTGCTGGGGACCCCGGGTTACATGTCGCCGGAGCAAGTGCGAGGCGACCCGGTCGACGCCAGGACGGACTTCTTCAGCCTCGGCGCCGTGCTGTACGAGATGCTGTGCGGCAAGCGGGCCTTCGCCGCGAGCTCGGTGGTGGAGAGCGGCTATGCCATCCTGCACGCCGACCCGGAGCCGCTGCCGGCCAGCGTTCCAACGCCGGTCGCCCAGGTAGTGCAGCGCTGCCTGGAGAAGGACCCCGCCCGACGCTTCCACTCGGCGCGGGACCTGGCCTTCCATTTGGACCTTCTCCGGTCGCCCACCGGTGCGTTGACGCCGGTGGTCACCCGCGCGCTTCCCGCCCAACCGGCCCGGTGGCCGCACTGGCTGTTGCCGACCGTCGGGGCCCTCGCCGCGCTCGGCTTGGCCGTCGGCACCTACGTCGTGGGCCGTGCGAGCCGGCCGCCGATGCCTGCGGTTGAGATGACGACGTTCCGCTGGGGACGGCTCTCGGCCGGCCGCTTCAACCCCGAAGGGCGGGTCGTCTTCAGCGCCGCATGGAGTGGGCAACCGCTCGAGGTGTTCACGCGCCCGGCGGGAAGCAACGATGCGCAGCCCTTGGGTCTGCGCGACGCGGCCCTCCTAGGCATCTCGGGCAAGGGCGAGCTTGCAGTTCTGCTGCACCCGCGGTTGGTGGATGCCGTCGAGCGGGGGACCCTGGCCATCGCCTCAGCTGCCGGTGGAGCAGCCCGGGAGATTGCGGAAGACGTCGAATTCGCGGACTGGTCTGCGCAGGGCGAACTGGCCGTGGTGCGGTTCATCGGGGGCAGACGGCAGCTGGAGTACCCCCTGGGAACGCCCCTCTTTGAGACGGCTGGATGGATTTTGAACCCGCGTGTTTCTCCAGATGGAGACACCGTGGCCTTCCTTCACGCTGAACAACCCTTCGCGCCACAGGAGGCAGTGCTGGTCGACCGGCGCGGGAAGGTGAGGTCGCTTTCGGGCCTTGCGGGACATGGGGGAGGGACTGGACTGGCGTGGACACCGAGTGGAGCGGAGGTGTGGGCTTCGACCACGGATGCGCTGTGGGCCACCCGGCTCTCGGGAAGCTGGAGGCTTGCCTACCAGGGCGTCTACGAAATGCGACTCGAGGACATCTCGCGCACTGGCGCCGTCCTCGTCGATGCTCAGGATTCCCGGCGCGACCTCACTTTTGTGCCGCCGGACGGGCAGCACCAGCGTCAGCTTTCGTGGGCGGATAGGGTCTATTTGGCCGCTCTGTCGAACGACGGGGGACAAGTCGTCTTCAGCACCTATGCGGACGGCTTCTTCACGTTCATCGAGGCGACGGACGGCTCGCCGCCGGTGAAGCTCGGCCCAGGGTATGCGCTCGCGCTTTCCCATGACTTGAAATGGGTCCTGTCTCGGCCCGACGACTACCGAGAGGACCTCTCGCTTCTTCCCGTCGGCCCGGGCGCTCCCAAGCCTCTTGCGTTTCCTGACCTGGACGTTGCCGGTGCACGCTGGCTGCGCGACGACAAACATTTGCTTTTCGCCGGGCGCCCAACGTCTGACAAGCAGTTCAGGCTGTACAGCATTGCTCTCGAGGGCGGAGGCCCGAAGCGCATTTCCGAGACCCCGGTGCACCAGTACTTCTTCGAGGTTTCTCAAGACGACCATTTCGTGGCGGCCAGGGGTCTCGACGACATCGTGACGATCTTTCTCTTTGGACGGGGGCCCTCCCACGGCATTGCCAGAGCTTGGCCGGGGCGTCGCGCCTGCTGGATGGACTGCGAACGGTGAGCTCTGGGTGCGGTCCTTGGACGTTCCCTGTCGGTTGCTACGCTACGACATTCGCAACCGGCGCACGCTCGAGGAGCGCGCCATCGCGCCGAGCGACTCGACGGGCGTGGCTCGGGTTCCGCAAGTTCGACTGACACCCGATGGCCGCACCATCGCCTTCGACTACGAGCGAACGCTCGGCTATCTCTACGTGCTGCAGGGGCTTTCTGCGCCTCTGTGGTGAGGGCTCACCAGCCCTTGACGCCGCCGCCGGACGCCTCGTCGTGCGCACCGGCGTCGGATTGCGTCCCGCCGTCGCGCATGGAGCCCTTCATCGGCGCGGTTTGCGCCTCGGCCCTGCGTGCGCAGCCGGAGGCGGTGCCAGCGACGGCACCTCCGAGAACCAACACCTGAAAGAGCTTCTTGAAGAGCACGGTTCCTCCCGGAGCGAACAAGCCAACCTGGGAACACTAGCGCAGGTTGCGGGCCCCGTCGCTCGGGATTTGCGGTGATAGGCCAGATTCACCTCTGACACATTCAGGGGCTTCGGAAAGGTGCCGCCCTTTGCCGGTCACTCTCCGAGCTGCCTCGTCCGTCAACTCTACGACTTCCAAAGTGATGCGCGCGCTGGGACCGGCAGCCCGTTGATGACGGCGGTCGTCGCGAAGCTGACCGCCATGGCTGCCTGCACCGCTTCGCTTGCTCCATGAGCGCTGGCGGGAGCCGTCACTTGAACATCTTCTGCCGCCTCCAGAACTCGGCGACTGGAAGCTTCAAACCGCGACAGAGGACGATGTCGAACTTGCTCTCGTAGGGCATGGAGAGTGGCGAGACGTACGTCGCCCCCAATGCAGCGGTCTCACACAGCTTGGCGTCACCTTCCACGCTGGCATTCACGTCAATGAGGACCGAGCCGTCGTAACCCCGGGGCCCCCAGAGAAAGTACTGGTTGTGCCCGGAGATGACGGGGGGCAGCCCACGAGGCGGTCCGAAGAAGTCGAGGGCCGCCGCCTCCCCGTAGTTGTCGGCAAGGATGACCGCTCTGGCCCGCTGGTCCTCCGGCAGGGCGCGGTAGACGCCTGCCACCACGTCGGCCAGTTCGGGCCAGCCCTGCATGTCGGCCCAGTCCTGGGGAAGCGGCCCCATTCGCTGGTGTTCCGTCTTCGCGGCGTCCAGGTGCAGCAGAGGGGCGACGCGGGCGTGGTAGGCGAGAAACGTGGGGATGGGCAACACCGGTAGGGTGTACGGAACGAGCACCGAGCCGAGCACCGCCAGAACGGCCACCATCGCCACACGGAGGCGAGGCACCGCCGCGGTGAGGTTCTCCAGCGCAACACCACCGGCAGCAAAGAGGACTGGATACACATCCGCCGGGTAGTAGTGCTTGGAGTGCAGGACAATCATCTCGGTCATCAAGAGGAGGTAGCCGAGGCCGAGAAAGCGCGCCTCGGGTCGACGCAACAGCAGGACGAGACCGGGGACCCAGACCAGGGCCAGGACTGGGCTGTGGATGAGGAGTTGCGTGCCGAGAAAGGCGAGGGGACTGAGGACGACGTTCTTCCCGTGCTGACCGTTCTGGAGCAGCTCCCACATTGGGAAGCGCTGGAGCGCCTGCCACAGAAGGTTGGGGAGCGCGATGAGCACCGCCACCCCGATGCCGGCCAGAAGCCAGGGCGTCCAGAGGACGCGTCGTTGCGGCGTCAGGAGAAGGCCCGCGACGAGCGCGACGACGAAGAAAATCACGCTGTACTTGCTCTCGGCCGCCAGGCCCAGGACCGCGCCCAGCGCTAGCCAGCCGCGACCATCCGCCCCCTTCACCAGTCGCAACAGGAGAAGCGCCGCCAGCGGCCAGAGGAGAAGCCCAGGCGTGTCGGTCGAAACTTTCATGCCGAAGCTCATCAGCACGGGGCTGAGGAAGGCCACGAGCGCCGCGAGTCCCTGGGCGAACGCGCCGCCCCCGAGTTCCCTGGCCAGCAAGCAGGTGACGTAGACGGAGGCGGCCGAGAAGAGGGCCGGGATGGCGCGCAGCAGGAAGAGCGAGGGCCCTCCGGCCTGCGAGAAGGCCGACAGCAGCGGGACCAGGGGCGGCTGGTCCACATAGCCAAGGGCCGGGTGGCGCCCGCAGACGATGAAGTAGAGCTCGTCCCGGAAGAAGCCGTAGTGGGGGTTGCCGAGAAGGTGAGCCGTCAGGGCCGCGAGACTGGCGACGATGGGCACCATCCTTGGTGGACGCATCCGACTCCTCCCCGGCACCTCGTTCCGGCCGGGATTTTACGCCGCGGAAGCTCAGCGATTGCCGATGGCTTCTATGCTGCATACCAGCGGGACTCGCTTAACTGGTGCCGCGGGTGAGGCAGTAGCCGGCTCAAAAGTTGTACGCGAGGGCATAGAGCAGCTGGAAGCTCTGCACGACGAGCTTGGTGGAGATGAGATTCCCGGTCGTTGCGTCCGGGAAGCTGAAGGTGGCTGAGGTGCCGAAGTTGTAGCCGAGGCCAAAGGAGGCCGAGAGGTGCTCGCCCTGGACCTTGGCGCCGAGGGTGGCGCCGTACATGCTCAGGTGCCGGAACAGGGCGACCCCGCTTTGATTCACGGACGAGTAGTCGCTGAAAAAGCCCGCGTGCAAGCTCCACGCCTCGCTCAGGGAAACGCTGCCCCCGACCGCCCAATTCAGGACCTGTTTCGCGCCATTCTTCACGCCTGGGAAGGGTGTGTTGGTCACCACCGGCGTCTTCCCGTCGGGGGCAGTCGTCACGGTCTGTACGGAGTTTGGGCTAGTCAGGACGTAGTAATCCGAGACTTCGGAGTGCCAGCGGAGGTCCACCTCGAAGCTGACGACGGAGTGATGCCAGCCGAGCCCGAAGTCAACTTCGGTGGGTAGCCGGTAGTCGAACGTGGCGCTCCGGTCCTTGAAGAAGATTTGACTCCAGGGAGTCCCGTTGTTTTCCACGTCCTGGTAGGTGAGGCCGCCGCTGGAGAGCAGCTTCAGCCCTGGAAGACGCAGCACGGCGCCCACCACCAGGTTCTGGGTGATGTCGAATTGCGCACCCAAGTTCCCGGTGAGGTTCCAAACGGAGCCGCCCCCGTCGAGCGTCCGGAGGAAGGCGTTGGCCGACGTCGGGTTGGTGGCGCTCGGGCTCAACACCTGCGTGGACAGGGTCTGCACCTCGCTCAGGGATGTGAGCGCCACGCCGACCCCGAGTCCGAAGCGGAGGCAGGGAAGGGGAGCCACCGCCACAGACAGCATCGGCAGGAGGGTCGAGAAACTGACAGTGGATGAGTACGAGGTCCGTCCCCCGTTGCCTCCCCCTGCCTGGATTCCCTGCGTCCAGGACGCCGGCTTGGTGACAGAAAAGCCCAGGCTCCAGACGCGGGAATGCAGCACGTCCTCGCCCAGCACCAGACCGAAATAGGAAGGAAGCTGCGCGATGCTGGCACTGCCACCAGCCCCGGCGGAGAGACCCTGCAGGCGGATAATGTCGGCCTCGTACCCGGTGGCGCTGCCGCCGATGGCCGTCTTCCCCAGAAGCATCATCCCGGCTGGGTTGTACCAAGGGGATGTGGTGGACCCCACGCGCGCGACGAAGGCCCCCCCCTCGAGGGCTTCCTGTTCCCCGATTAGGACCCGGTCATAGTTGGTGATGGCAATGCTCGGCGGAAACAGCGGGCCGGATGGCTGGGCGAGCGCGGTTGTTGCGACGAGCAGCTGCGTGAGCGCCGCAACCGCCCAGCGCGCCTGACGAGACGGTACGGCTCGACTCATGTCCCACCCCCTTCGCCTTCCGACGGCCCACTGCCAGGCTGTAGCGGCGCGGGACTCTGGTCCCCAGCGAAGACGACGTCCACAAAAAGCGGTCAGTCGCTGCCGGCCGACGCGTTTTGCGCGTGACCATCTCAATCGGAGTTCTCCTGCAATACCAATAAAAGGGACGGAGGCTCCACCCTGGGCTGATGCTTGACCCGAGCTGTGTCGGCAGTAGCGGACAAGCTGGGTACTGACCTGCACACCGTCCGTTGCTCGTGTGCCGGGCGGGGTTGCACCGCGCCAACGTCGGCGGAGCCCACGCGTTAGGCTGAGGTGTCAAGGTGGTAGAAAGACGCCGACTGCAATACACCGCGGGGCGCGCTTGACGACATTCAAGGCAGGGGCGTCGCGTCGGAAGTCCGAGCGTCGACGGGTGCGGCGCGGAAAGGCTACCCTCGGGTGCGACCTTGGAGCCCGGGTCCCGCATGCGCTTCCGCCTCGTCACTGCCGTCTCCCTGTTGATGGCAACGCCTGCGGCGCCCGAGGTGTTGCGAGTCGGCCAGCCGCACTACCAGCCCACGCGTCCCGTGGACGCGCGGCAGGTGACACCGGACATCTCCGGGCTCATCCGGACCGCCGGCGGCACGGCACCGGCTTGCGTCGACAGCAACCACAAGGCAATCCCCTGTGTTGTCGACCTGCAGTATTTCGGCGGCCATGTCCTCTCCAACGTCAAGGTGTACGCGGTCTTCTGGAGTGGCTTGGTCAGCAGCGACGTTCAGTCCGGTGTGCCCGGCTTCTATGCGGCGCTCACCGACAGCGGCTGGATGGACTGGCTCGCCGAGTACTCCACCACCATCTCCTCCGGGGCCGGAACACATGCGGGGCAGGCTGGCACTCAGCAAGTCATTGGCCGTGGCACCTTTGGCGGCAGCTACACCCTGGGGACGCTCAAGAAGAGTTACCCCGCATGCGCTGCGCCGGACGCCGCGCTCACCTGCCTGGCCGACGCTGACGTAGCCGGCGAAATCGACTGGCAAGTGAGCCAGGGCCACCTGCCGGCACCCGATGCCAACACGCTGTACGTGATGCACTTTCCACCCAGCATCCGCATCAGCGACCCGAATATGGTGTCCTGCAAGAACTACTGCGCCTACCACGGCACGTACCAGAACGCGGCGAGTCAGAGCGTCCCTTACGTCGTGATTCCGGACCTCAGTGCCAACGGCTGCCAGATGGGGTGTGGCGGCGGTACGGCATTCGAGAACACGTGCGTCGCAACCTCGCACGAGATAGGCGAGGCCGTTACCGACGCTGAAGTCGGCCTGGCCAACGGTCCGGATTTTCCATTGGCTTGGTACGACAATGCATCGCCGAGCCAGGGGGAAATCGGCGACATGTGCAGGGGGGACGTGGACACCGTCGGAACAGGCGGCTTGATGGGCTGCACCGCCGGAACGGCGGGCTGCTACTTCGTCCAGCAGATGTTTTCGCGCACGGTGTGGAACGCGGGCCCCGCCAGCCAGCCCAACGTTGCCGCCTGCGTCGCGAGTCGCTACGACGCGGATGACTACTCCATCACGCTAAGCCCGAATTCTTTGGCCCTGGGGGCCGGGGGCGCTTCGCAGCCCATTCCCATCTTGACCCAAATCACCAGCGGCGCCCCCCTTGCCGTCACCCTCTCTGTGACTGGCCTGCCGTCGGGCGTCCATGCCAGCATTGATGTCACGTCGGTAAGTGTTGGTAGCACCGCCTCCCTGACTGTGTCGGCGGACCCGGGCGCGGCTCCCGTCAAGGACGGGGTGTTGGTGGTGCAGGCGAGCGGCAGCGCCACCCACTCGGCAGCGCTTCTGGTACAGGTGGACACCGCCCCCAGCGTGACCATCACGAACCCGACCAACGGGACAACCGTGTCGGGTTCGACGCTCATTTCCGTGACGGCGACGCCGGGCTCGAACACGGTGCTTTCCACCATCTCGATGGCGGTCGACGGCAACGCCCCCTTCTTCACTGGCTCGACCACCAGCACCACGTGGGACTCGCGGAGTGTGTCGAACGCAAGCCACATCCTTCACGTGACGGCCCTGGACGCCGACGGCGGTCGAGCCACCGCCTCCCTCAGCGTGGTGGTCGACAACGGCGCGGCCGCCCTAGGCAGCGGCATCGTCGGCGGCTGTTCGACGGCCGGAGGGGGCCCGGGGGCGCTTGCGACGCTGCTTGTCCTCGGGTGCCTTGGCCTGCACAGCCGTCGGCGGCTGCCCGGGGGGCAGGCGGGCGCAGGACGCTGAAGACAAACGCCCGGGGCCGCCGACTTCACTGGCCGCTGCCTGCGCCTGACGGAAACCGAGGCCAGCCAGGGTTGTAGCCAGCCAATGGAGAATGGTGACGGCAAGCAGGCGAAGCGTCTACGTTCCGCCGCATGCGGACGAGAGGCGGGATGCGTCGGCGGGAGCGCGCTTCAGGCGTGTCGGGCGGCCGGGGAAGCAGGAGTTGGCGACTTCTGGCCATCGGCGGCCTGCTGCTGGCCGCAGGCGTGCGGGCCGGCCCGGCCACAGCAGTCTCCATTGGCGAAAGCACCGACAAGCTAGGCAGCATGGAGCTGCCTTCGGGAATGCGCATCGTCATCGAGGAGGACCACAGCAAGCCCGTGGTGGTGGTGGTCACGGTCCTTAGCGCCGGTGCTGCGGAGGACCCAGTGGGGAAGGAGGGGCTTGCCCATCTAGTCGAGCACCTCACTTCGCGGGCGAGACCTGATGGCAAGACTCAGCGCGCGAGCCAGCTGGATTTTGCCGGGGCCTCGAGTTGGAACGGCTCCACCACCCATGACCTGACGACCTATGCCGCCGTCGGTCCCAAGGAGGCGCTCCGCAACCTCCTCGTCATCGAAGGTGGGCGGCTGGCGGGGCCGCTGGCCGGCCTCGACCCGCGCGTGTTCGAGCTGGAGCGCGACGTGGTGATGGCCGAGTTGACGGGGCGAGACGAGCAGGGCGAACCCAGTGCCGTCCAGACGCGGCTCTACGACATGCTCTACCCCGAGGGGCACCGGTACTTCCGCCCGGTGATGGGCACGCCCAGAAGCCTAGCCGACATCTCCCTGGCTGACGCGCAGGCGTTCGTCGCGAAGAACTACGTCCCCAGCAACGTGACCCTCTACGTGGCGGGGGACGTGGACTTGAGCACCATTCACCAAGTCTTTGGCGCGACGTTGCCGAAAACCTTCGTCGAGGCGCCGGCGACCGGGCCAGTTTCCCCTCCGGTGCGGCTGGCAAAGGAAGCGCCCTCCCTTCCCCCGGTGCCACCGGCGCAGCCGATTGCCACCATCCGTGCCCCGGTGGAGGGGCCCATGCTCTACCTCACCTGGTCGCTGCCGCGGGGCTACTCGCCAGAAGGAACTCTGGAGCGTGCGGTTCGCTCGGCCATCGAGGCGGTGCCGGTGTGGGCCAGCCCTGGCTCGGACATCAAGGCCGTCCGCGCGACGCTGGTCGCCGGCCGTGACGCGAGCACCCTCGTTTGCGCCGTCGCGCTAAAGGAGGGACGGAATCCCGAGAAAAGCCTCGAGCATGTGCTCGACCAGTTCCATCGCTTTTCCGACCCCAGCGCGCCCACCGGGCCGAACGCCAACGAGGTGGGCCGACTCGACAATTCCATGAGCGACTCCAGTCTCGGGGTGGGTGGGACCAACATCACCGGCGGCGGCGGCGGGCGAACGCTCGCGCCTCAGGCCACGGGAATGTCGGGACTGTCGGGGGGAGACACGGGCTTTTCGACAAGCTCGCTCAGTCGTCCTGCGGCCGTCGTCACCGCGGACGTGCATGTCGCACGACTAGAGAACACAGCGGTGGTCGACGACGTTCTGGAGACCGAGTCGGTGTTGGCACGCGCGCGCGACAGGGCCACCATGGCGCACTGGACAGGGGACCCGTCGGCCTGGACCAAGGACATGACCGCCCTAACGGAAGTCGGCCCCTCCAAGTGGCAGGCCTTTACCCTCCAGTGGTTGAGTCGCAACCGCGCCCGCGCGCTGTTGGTGGAACCCAACGGGGAAAGCCTCGAGGCGCCCGAAAGCGGGGCCCCTCCCAAGGTATTCGCGGCCGATGATGTCCACGTCAAAATCTCCTCCGGAGCTCTCAAGACCTATGCGCACGGTCCGCTGGACGACATCCGGACGGTGACGCTGAAGAACGGGCTGCACGTCCTCCTGGTCCGGCGCGTCGGTGCGCCCACGGTGGCGGCAACTGTCGGCGTGAGAGGCGGAGCTGCGACGGCGGAGCCTCTCGGCGCCGCCGAGCTGGCCACCCGGCTGGCGGTCCCGCTGGAGGTTGGCAACGGGCCCCCTTCGCAATTCGGCGGAAGCGTCACACTGACGACTGGTCCGGACGCCACCTACGTCGAGGGACGTGCTGCCTCCGGGAACCTCGCCGACCTGCTGGCCGTTCTCTCGGACACGACGCAGTCCTTGCACGTCGACGACGGCTTCAGTCGAAAGTGGAACGAGATTGTGGACGACAGACACCGCTTCGACGGCACACCCAACGCCGAAGCCGACCGCCGATTTCTGGCCGACGTGTACCCTGGGTCCTCGGCAGGCCGTGTGGCGCAGGCGGACGACTTCAAGAAGCTTGGCACGGGACAGCTGAACCGTTGGATGGACGGAAGCTTCCGTCCCGACAACGCGGTGCTGGCAGTCGTCGGCGACATCAACGTCGCCGAGGCAGAACAACAGGTCCACCAGTGGTTCGACGGCTGGAAGGGGGCCCGGGATGCACGCGCCCAGGCACCACGCGGAGGACTGAAAGAGCGCAAGGGACCCGTCCGTGTTTTGACGGTCGACCGCCCCGGGGCAGAACGCACCGAGATTCGAATTGGCTGCGGCATCCAGCCCAACGGGGCAGCGCACACAGGGACGGACCTGCTGGCCCTCAAATTGCTGGGTTCGCGGCTACGGACCAAGCTCGGCACCCTGGCGCGCAGCACCCTCGGGGGAAGCGATGGCTTCGCGGGCGGTGCGAGCTTTCAGCTCACGGCGGCCCGCCTCGACGTGGCGGGGACCGTCGACGCACGGGCCCTGAATCCGGTGCTGGCGGCTGCCCGGAGTGAACTTGTCGCCTTAGACGACCTAAAGGTCACCGAGGACGAGCTGGCCCTGTTGAAGTGGCGCGAGGCGATGGGCTGGAATGGTCGCTACGCCACCAACGCCGAGTTGGCCCAAGCCCTGGTCTGGTCGCAGCTGGCCGAGCTGCCGCTGGACATGCTGCAGAAGTACGCAGACCAGCTCGCAGCGCTGACGCCAGAAGACTTGAGCCGGGTGGCGACTGCCTGCCGCAAGACGGCCGTCCTGATGTTGAGTGGAGACCCTGCCGTCGTGGACAAGGCACTCTTCGTCACCGACGGGATGATGTTGCGCCAGGGCCACAACTAGCGGCCGCGCCCACCGGGGGGCCCTCACCACCCCGAAGAATGCTTGGCCGCCTGGAGAGACTGCCGCTGCTCGGTTCGCGAGCATGCTAGGACAATGGCTGCGTGCTCACCGCCCTCTTTCGTACCAAAGGCGTCGATGCGGCCACCGCCGACGCCGAGGCCGCCGAGCACAAGCTGAAGAAGTCGCTCGGCGTGATTGACCTCACCGCGCTGGGCATTGGCGCGGTCATCGGGGCGGGCATCTTTAGTGCACCGGGGGCGGCAGCCGCCGGGGCGGAGGGTCGGCTTCCGGCCGGGCCCGCGCTGGTCATCTCCTACATCCTGGTCGCCATCGCCTGCGGCTTCGCCGCGCTCTGCTACGCGGAGCTCGCCTCCGTCGTGCCGGTGTCCGGCAGCGCCTACACCTACGCCTACGTCACCCTGGGCGAGGTCGTCGCGTGGATTATTGGCTGGGACCTCATCCTCGAGTACGCGGTGGGCAACGTCGCCGTGGCGGTGAGCTGGGCGGACTACTTCAAGGCGCTGCTGGCCAATGTCGGCCTGCACCTGCCGCCCTGGCTGTCTACGACGCTGAATCACGCCCGGGAGACTCCCGGTCTCTTCGAGGCCGCTCCGCACCTGTTTGGCGTCCCCATCGTCTTCAACCTTCCAGCCGGTGCCATCGTCGCACTCCTCACGGTCCTGCTGGTGGTGGGCGTGCAGGAGAGCTCCCGAGTGAACGCGGTGATGGTGGCGCTCAAGTTGTCCATCGTCGTCGGCTTCGTGCTGGTGGGCGCTTTCTACGTGAAGCCAGAGCACTGGGTACCGTTCGCGCCCTACGGCGTCCACGGAATCCTCAGCGGCGCTGCCATCATCTTCTTCGCCTACATCGGCTTCGATGCCGTCTCGACGACGGCCGAGGAGGCGAAGAATCCCCAGCGGGACATCCCTCGAGCGATGATTGGAACCCTGGCCATCTGCACGGTGCTGTACATCGCGGTCACGCTGGTGCTCACCGGGATGGTGCCCTGGCAGCAGCTGGGCGTGGGGGACCCCCTGGCCAAGGCCCTCGAAGGGGCTGGCCTTCAGCGGTTGGCCGGGGTGCTGTCCTTCGGTGCCGTCATCGCCCTCACCGCCGTCCTGCTCGTCTTCCAGCTGGGGCAGCCCCGCATCTTCATGTGCATGGCGCGGGATGGGCTCCTTCCTCCGTGGGCGGCGAAGGTGCACCCGCGCTTCCGGACGCCGTACGTCACCACCATCCTGACCGGCATCTTCGTCGGTGTTCCGGCGATGTTCGTCGACATCAACGAGGCCATCGCGTTCACCAACATCGGAACGCTGTTCGCCTTCATTCTGGTCTCCCTGGGCGTGCTCGTCCTCCGGCGCACCAGTCCCGACCGCACTCGGCCGTTCCGCTGTCCGGCCGTCCCCTGGGTTCCCCTGGCGGCGGTGGTCTGCTGTGGCATCCTGATGGTGTACCTGCCCCTCATCACCTGGATGCGCTTCGTGGTGTGGCAAGTGGCGGGGGTGGCGCTGTATTTCCTTTACGGACGGCGCCACAGCCGGCTGCGCCAGCAGGCGGCCGCTCGGCCTTGACACCCCGGAGGGCAACATGGATGCGCACTATGACCAGGTGATGGCGGCACGCGCCCAAGCCCAGGGCAGCGGAGAGCGGGCCTACTTTGCCTACTCCACCATTCTGGACCGCGATGCCTTCGAGGAATGGCGCCACCAGCACGGCTATGACTTTTTCCAGTTGCCGGTGGGCACACTGGCCGAGGGGGTGGACCTCGCGCTGCAGTACGACTTCCCGTCCCGGTGGTGGGGCGGCCGGGTGGCGGGGTTGGTCGACCGGCCGGGCGCTTCTGTCTACGGGCTGCTGTTCCGGATTGCGGAGAAGGACTGGCCCATCATCCAGCACAAGGAAGGCTGGGTGACGCACATGTGCGTCGAGCGCGCGGTGCGGGTGCGCGTGGGTGGTGGCGAGTTGGAGGCCACCGCGTTCACCACCGCCGAGGGCAGAAGGAGCGCCGACGGCCCGGTGAGCCACCGCTTCGTCGAAGCACTGGCGCGGGGCGCCGAGGCGGCCGGGCTTCCGGCGGCCTGGGTGACGTCCTTACGCAACACGCAGGCGGGCTGACCGCAAGCTGCCGTCCGGCTCCAGCAGGCGCCCCTACCCGGGTGTCGCCAGGGCGGCTTCCATGCGGCCTACCCAGGCCGGAAAGGAGGCGCCCAGGACATCGGGGGGGATGCCCCCGAAGCGAAGCATGGCCAGCTGCCCCCAGAGGGAGGCGTCGGCCAGCGTGGGCCGAGCGCCAAAAAGGAAGGCGCAGGCCTGAAGCGTCCGTTGGGAGGGGGCGAGGGCCGCGCGAGCGGCCTCGCGCAGGCTGGCAGCGGACTTCTCCCAAGCCTCGATGCAGCCGCTGCCGTACTTGCGCTCCTTGATGAGGGCGTAGAGCGCACGGTCGGCCGGCCGGGCAAAGCTACGACGGATGGCCGGGGCAGCCAGCTTGAAGCAGGCGTCCTCCAGGACGTTGTCACACCAGTCGGCGTAGGCCCACACCGGACCGTCGAGAGGGGCGGGGACGAGCTGCGGTGCCTGCTCGACGATGAATGCAGAGATGGCCCGGGAGTCGAGGTGGACGCGGCCGGCGGCGTCCACCAGCACCGGCACGTGGATGGAGCCGCCAGTCAGCGCCACCAGCGCGGAGCGGTCCCCGTAGGGGACGTCTTCGACGTCGGCGCGCATTCCGGCCAACCCGAGGAGGCACTGCACCTTCAGCGCGTAGCAGCTGTACGGGAAACGGTAGAGCTTCACCGGGCGACCTCCGCGGACAGACAAGAGCGGGCCACAACAGCACATCGCTCGGGCCCGAGGTGAGTACAGTCCCAGGCTGGCGCGGGACGTCAGCCTGGCGTGCCGGCGGGGGCCGGCCGGAACCAGCGGACGGTGAGGGGCGGAAGGGACAGCTCCGCCGAGACGGGCTGACCGTCCCAGGGCTTCTTCTCTGTGGTGACGTCCAGGGTGGTGTCGGAACTTCCACCGAAGGGACGGGCGTCGGTGTCGAGCACCAGGCTGTATGCGGCCGCGCCGGGGAAGCCGACCCGGTAGTGCGGCCACAGCGAGGCCGAGAGGTTGGCCACTACCACCACGTCCTCGTCGGCCGTCTCCCCCCGCCGGACAAAGGCGTAGACGTTCACGTTGGCGGCGTCCGCCTGTATCCACTGGAACCCCTCGCTGCTGTCGTCCCGCACGTGCAGCGCAGGAAGGGACCGGTACAACTCGTTGAGCTCCGTCACCAGGCGCTGCAGCCCGAGGTGGGCGGGCTCGCGGAGCAAATGCCAGTCAAGGCTCCGGTCGTGGTTCCATTCGGCCAGCTGGCCGAATTCGCCCCCCATGAAGAGAAGCTTGCGACCCGGATGGGACCACATCCATGCGTAGAGGGAGCGGAGGTTGGCGGCCTTCTGCGAGGGTGCCCCGGGCATCTTCTCGTAGAGCGAGCCTTTCATGTGCACCACCTCGTCATGCGAGAGCGGGAGCACGAAGCGCTCGCTGTAGGCGTACATCATCCCGAAGGTGAGTGCCGTGTGGTTCTTGCTGCGGAAGAACGGGTCGAGGGCAAAGTACCGCAGGGTGTCGTGCATCCATCCCATGTTCCACTTGAGGCTGAAGCCGAGGCCGCCCTCCTTGGCGGGGCGACTCACCTTCGGCCAGGCGGTGGACTCCTCGGCGACGACGAGGACATCCGGGTGTAGCTCGCCGAGTGTCTCATTCACCTCCCGGAAGAAGGCGATGGCTTCCTCGTTCTCCCGGCCGCCCCAGCGGTTGGGCACCCACTGGCCATCGGTTCGCGAGTAGTCCAGGTAAAGCATCGACGCGACCGCATCCACGCGCAGGCCATCCACATGGTACTGCTCGGCCCAGAACAGGGCGTTGGAGACGAGGAAGTTACGCACCTCGTGTCGTGCCAGGTTGAACACCAGCGTTCCCCAGTCGGGCTGCTCGCCGCGGCGCGGGTCCGCATGCTCGTACAGCGGTGCGCCGTCGAAGCGCGCGAGGGCCCAGATGTCGCGCGGGAAATGCGCCGGCACCCAGTCGATGAGGACGCCAATTCCAGCCTGGTGCAGCGCGTCCACCAGGAAGCGAAAGTCGTCCGGGCTGCCGTAGCGAGCCGAGGGCGCGTAGTAATTGCTGACCTGGTACCCCCAGCTTCCGCCGAACGGGTGTTCGGCCACCGGGAGGAACTCGACGTGGCTGAAGCCGAGGCGTTCGACGTACTCCACCAACTCCTTGGCGAGTTCCCGGTAGGTGAGTGGCCGGTTGCCTTCCTCCACCACGCGGCGCCAGCTGCCCAGGTGGACCTCGTAGATGCTGAGCGGCGTGCCATTCGCGTCGGCACGCACCCGTGCCCGCTCCTCCATCCAGCCCACATCCCCCCAGCCATAGCGGTCGATGCGGTGCACCACCGAGGCATTGTTGGGTGGCACCTCCGTCCGAAAGGCATACGGGTCGGCCTTGAGCATGGGTGGTCCACCGGACCCCGGTCGGACCTCGAACTTGTACTTCGCCCCTTCGCCCACCTCCGGGAGGAAGAGTTCCCACACGCCGGAGCTGCCCATGCGACGCATGGGGTGAAGGCGCCCGTCCCATCCGTTGAAATCCCCCACCACGGAGATGCTGGCCGCGGTGGGAGCCCATACCGCGAACGACGTCCCCTCCACCCCGCCGTGGCGAAGGGGGTGCGCACCGAGTCGCTCCCAGGGCCGCCGGTGTCGCCCCTCGCCCAACAGGTGCAGGTCCACCTCGCCCAGCGTTGGCCAGTAGGCGTACGGGTCCCGCAGCATGAACGAACGGCCCGGATAGCGGACCTCCAGGTGGTAGCTGAAGGGTGGCGTCCGCGGCAGGTTCAGCGCGAACAGGCCGCGGCCGAGCGACTGCATCGGAAAGCGGCGGCCGTCGTCGGCGAACACCGTCACCGCTTCGGCCTCCGGGCGCCAGGCGCGCACCACCAGGTCGTTCCCCACGCTGTGCATGCCCAGCACCTGGTGCGGCTCGGGAAGACGCAAGGCAACCAGTTGGTTGAGCGCGGTCTCGAGCGCGGCTCCCTCGAGTGCTGTCGAAGCGGGAGTCAACGGTGGCCTTGCCTCCCCGGGGCGTTCGGACTCACGAAGCGCGCGCCAGCGTAGCCCAAGTTTCCTCCAGCGGACCTACCGGCACTTGTGTAACGTCCCCCTCCAGGCGCCCTGTTACTTCCCGCCCCGTGTCTTCGCCACCCGCCGAGTTGGATTCAGAGCCGGAACTCCTCGCCCGGGCCGGACGGGGGGATGCCGGTGCCCTGGAAGTGCTGTACCGGCGCCACGCCCCTCGCGCCCTGGCAGTGGCGTTGCGCGTCCTGCGGGCCCGCGGCGACGCCGAGGAGGTGCTCCAGGAGACGTTCGTCGAGGTGTGGCGGCGCGCCCGCGAGTACACGCCCTCCCGCGGGACGGTGGAAGGCTGGCTGCTCACCATTGCCCGGACGCGGGCCATTGACCGCCTTCGGTCTCGGGCCGCGCGGGGCCGGCTGGTGGAGGCCAGAAGCGCCGAGCCGCCGGACGCCGGCCCCAGCCTTCCGGACGCCGTCTCCGCCGCCAGGCAGGACGCCAGCCGCGTCCAGGCCGCGCTGGCGGCGCTTCCTGCCGAGCAGCGCGTCGCGCTGGAACTGGCCTACTGGGAGGGGCTGTCGCAGGCCGAAATTGCCGAGCGGACGGGTCAGCCGCTGGGGACAGTGAAGACCCGGGTCCGCCTCGCGCTGCTCAAGCTCGCTCGGCTGCTTGGCACCTGACGTCAGGACTTGGCCGGTGCGGTTTGGGCGCTGGGACTGGCCTGGCGGTAGAAGAGGACCACGGTGTAGCAGTGAAACTCGTTGTCGCTGGACTGGCAAACCACCCGGTCGACGATTTCGAGGTCGGCGTTGCTGCGCAGCCAGCGGGTAATTACTTCCCCCAGCTCCTCGCGTTCCTTCGCCTTGGTGGCGGAGAAAACCTTCACCCCGGTGAACATGGGCCCGCTCCCCCTTCCAGCCCCGTCGCCTCCGGTGTATGGCACGCGCCCCGAAACACTGTCAAAGCTGCCCCCCCATGCTCATTGACCTCCACGTCCATTCACACCTGTCCATGGGATGTCCGCTCAATCCGCGCAGCGTGCTGGAGCGGGCTGCCAGCCACGGGCTGGACGGGGTGGCTTTTACCGAGACCAACAGCCAGGACGGCTGCGACGAGCTGCTCGCCCTGGACGGCCAGGGCGGGATGCGCGTCTTCGTCGGCCTCGAGCTGGTGACTGACCGCGGGCAGTACCTGTGTTTCTTCCCGCAGCCCGGAGCACGCGCCGGAGCCCGTGCAACTCTGGGGAAGCAACCG
Organism: uncultured delta proteobacterium; assembly: GCA_963760425.1. GTDB lineage: Bacteria > Myxococcota > Myxococcia > Myxococcales > Myxococcaceae > JADGRA01. The sequence continues at coordinate 319,590 of CAVXCY010000007.1, forward strand.
GGAGCGGCCCTGGAGCGCCGCCGAGTGTCTCCCCAAGCTGCAGAGCCTGGGCGCGGTGGTGGTGGCCAGCCGCCCGTACGACCGGGAATTGCCCAATCCGGCAATGGACTTCGTGCTGTCGGCGCCGGGGCTGGTGGCGGTGGAGGGCTACAACGCGCGTGTGCGGCAGACGGCGAATGACCTGGCCGTGGAGGCCGCCGAGCGGCTCAAGCTGCCGTGCGTGGGTGGGAGCGACGCCCGGCTGTCGTTGGACGAGGTGGGCCGGGGCGCCACCTTCTTCAAGCGCCCCATCGCCTCGCAAGCCGACCTCCTCAGCGAGCTGCAGGGGCGCGACTACTGGCCGGTGATGGTGGGGGAGCTGCCGCGCCTCAGCCGGCCCGGGGAGGCGCGCGAGCCGGAGCGCAAGGTGCGGCGTCGCTTCAAGGGACGGTCCCGCTAGCGTCCGGGGCCTTGGACTCGACCAGCCGGCCGTCCAGGAATTCGGCCGTCCGCAGCCCGGCCGGCCAGCTCCAGCTCTCGCGCCGCCCATTGGGGGTGAAGCGCACCACGCGCGTGCGCGGGTAGCCCCAAGCTGCCACCACGGCCTCCACCGGCATCTCGGTCAGTGTCCGCTTCTCGGCCACCGCCGCGCGCACAGCGTCGTTCCACCCCTCCTCCGCCGAGCTCGGGGACAGCGGCGTCAGCCACAGCTCGACCTCGTCCCAGAAGGCGGTCTGCGAGCCCAGCTCGCCGTCCACCACCAACACCGCCTGGCGTCCATTGCCGAGCTGCACGGTGACGTAGGTGTCCCGGTGCTTCCGCTTCTCGCCGAACGGACCCACCGGGAAGTCGATGTGGATGATGCGAGCCGTGGTTCCCGCGGGGATGACGCCCTCGAGCAGCTGGCCAGCGGGGGGCGCGTGCGTTCCAATTTCCCATTCCGGCGGGGGCAGCGGGGCCAGGGCCACGGCCCCATTGGCCTCCGCCAGACGGTAGGGGCGGGCCGACACCTGGCAGCCAGCGAGGGCCTTCGGCGCGTGCGTCCTGCACCACCGCCCCCCGCTCGGGTGGCGTCAGCGGTGCGCGCGCCGCGCAACCCAGGGCCAGGGCCACCGCCAGGCTGGCAAGGGAAGGGCGCACGGCAAGAGACTTAGCTCCCGGTGTCACCCTTCTTGGACGACGACGTCGGGGCGGTGGGTGTTGCCGCCGCGCTGCTGGAAGAGGCCGCCGGCGCCGGCGCCGGGCTGCCGGCGGGCGAGGCCGCGGAGGCGCCAGGCTTGTCCTGCGCCTTGGCGGCTTCCGCCGCGGCCGGCGCCGAAGCGCCATCCGTCTTCTTCGAGGCGTAGAGGTCCGCGCCCCAGCCTCCCCCCTTCAGGACGAAGGAGGTGCGGCTCACCACGCGGCTCAGCGTTCCCTCCGCGCCGCAGGCAGGACAGCGCTCGGGGGCTGGCTCGTTGAGTTTTTGGAGGACGTCGCTCAGTTTCTCGCATTCGCTGCAGGTGTACTCGTAGATGGGCATCGCTGTTCAAACAGGGGGGGAGGAGAGGGACGAAGGGGCTGCGGGTAACTAGGCCGAGCCGGAGCAGACTGCGTCGCAGGGCCTCCGGCGTCACGCCCAGCCGGGTAGCCAGAAGCGCGGTGCGCTCGTCGCTGTCTCCGGGGGTGGCGTCGAGGGCCCGCCGGAGGTCCGCCAGCACCGAGCGCTCGAAGTCCGCCGACACACCGAGGTCTTCGAGGTACTTGCGCTTGCCGAGCAAGTCGAGGCGGGCCGTCCAATGGGCCGGCTGGAGCGCCTCGCGTCGGAAGCGGTCGCGAATGCGGTCCACGGCTTGCGTGGCGCCGAGGCGTTCGGCCCACGTCAGAAACTCTTTCGGGCGCACGCCCAACGCCCACGCCGCCCGGCCCAGGGCGCCTCGCTGTTCCTCGAGGGTGGACAGAACGACTTCTCGCTCCGACGCGATGGCGCGCTCTAGCAGTCCGGCCCGCTCCAGGGCACGGTCCAGCGCCTGGCTGCTCACGTCCGCTGACGGTCCGCGCCCCAGCGCGCTCAGCAGCGCTGGACGGTGGCCGTGTTGGGCCAGGAGGTCACCGAGCTCGGCGCCGCTCAGCGTGTCGAGCGTCGGCTGCTCCGAGGCCAGCTGGGTGAAGCGGCCGCGCGGGGGGGCGGCGGACGGCTCTCGGGACCCCGCTGTGCGGCGTCGGGGCGCGATGCGCTCCGACACCGTCGGCGGCCGGGGGGCGGCCGGGGGCGGCGCAGTCGAGGCCAGCGAGGGAGGCGCAGCGACAGACCGCTGGGGCGCCCGCGGGGGGCCCGGGGGCGCGGGGGAGGGAGTGTCCGAGGGGGGCAGTGGCGCCTCGGCCTCCAGGAAGGCCTTCACCAGCTGGTAGTAGCCACACGCCTCGCGCTGCGCCGCCAGGGCCGGGGCGGTGCCACCGAGCACGTCCACCACGGCGTAGGGCCCCAGCGGATGAGCCGGGGGCTCGCCGTCGGTGAGTGTCCGGACGCGGAAGTCTTCCTCGGCCGCCAGCGTCGACAGTGCCTGGCGCACCTCGGCCGGCGGGGCCGGTGCGCCGGCCCGGCGACAGAAATCGGACACGGCGACGGCGACCGGCGTCGGGACCTCGTCAGCGCTTCGCTTGCGTGCCCAGGGCTTGTGCATAAGTAAAGGGCAGGGTGTCCGTGTACCATCTGCCGCGTGAGGGCAGGCCGCTTTGCAAGGTTCTAATGTAAGCAGCCACGAGGTGTCGCCAGGGGAAGCCCCCCAGGTGGCGGGCATCCGTCTGGGGCCAGGCCCGGGGCTCGTGCTCTATACTCTGCTGCTCGGCGCCGCAGGGTTGGCCTTCTTCGGAAAGGAGTTTCCGGGGAGGCTGCCGGAGGAGGTGCAGCGGGTGACTCCCTTCGTCTTCGGCGCGTTCGTCGCCCTGTTTGCCGCCTACCGCTTCGTCTTGGTGCGGAGCCGCAAGTACCCAAGCTTCAAGGCTTTTTACCAGGTCGGGCTGGCGGTGGTGGTGTTCCTGTTGCTTCTGCCCTCGGCCCGGGCGAGCTACGGACGGCTACCGGGTGCGGGCCTCGGGGCGGACCTGGTGGACAGCAATGCCCGGGTGCGGGCGCTGGCGGCTGAGGTGGCACGTCACCGCCCGGACGCTGCACGCTATGCTCACCCGTTGGTGAATGCCTTGGAGGACGAGGACCCAGAGGTACGCCGTCAAGCCCACGACTCGCTGGTGCAAATCGCCGGCGAGGACCTTGGTTCGCCAGACGTGCCCGGTGCCATCCAACGGTGGAGAGAGCGCTTCCCGTGACCGAATGGAGCAAGTCTGACGTCCTGACGCGCTACATGGCCGAGCATGGCTTGAAGAGCACGCGTCAGCGCAACCTCATCATCGACACCTTCTTCGACACGGGCGGTCACCTGTCGGTAGAGGAACTGTGGAACAAGGTACGTACACTGGACGCGAAGGTGTCGGTGGCCACCGTCTACCGAACCATGAAGCTGCTCCACGATTGCGGGCTGGTCCACGCTCGCAACTTCGGGGATGGGCAGACGCGCTACGAGGCGGCCGTTGGTCGTCACCACCACGACCACCTCATCTGCACCCGGTGCGGGACCATCGTCGAGTTCGAGAACGACCGCATCGAGATGCTGCAGGACCGCGTGGCCCGGCAGAACGGCTTCCGCGTCACTTCCCACAAGATGGAGCTGTACGGGCTGTGCGCAGACTGTCAGGCCGCGTCGCCTTCCCCGGAGGGTGGCCCGCGCGCCTGACGCTCGCCCTTTGGCTTTGGTGCGCGGCCGGATGTGCCAGCGCTCCACCGGGCCCCCGGGCCGACTCCTACATCTCCGCGCTGGCACGTCTTCCGGACGTGGAGGGCCACTACGTCGACGTCTCGGCGTGGCGGGGCAGGGTGCTGGTGGTGCAATTCCTCGCCAGCTGGTGCTTCCCTTGCTTCGCCACCGCCCCGCGCCTGCAGGACCTTGCGCAGCGGTATGGGAAACGTGGCTTGAGCGTCGTGGCCGTGGGGATGGACCTGGAGGGGGCACAGGTGCTGGGGCCGTTTCAGGAGCAGCTGGGACTGGGCTTCCCGGTGCTGGTGAGTGACAGCGCGCTGCGGGAGGGGCGGTCCGCCTTCGGCCACATCACCACGCTTCCCACAACCGTCATCGTCGGCCGCGACGGCACCGTCCTCAGCGCCTTCAAAGGGGTGCCGGAGCAGGGTAGTCTGGAAACCTTCATCGAGAATGCGCTGGCCATGAAGCCCTGAAGCGCTTTTCTTGCCGCTGTACAGTCCGCTGCTACCGTCCTGTCGCGCGGCGCGGGGCGGCCACCGGGCCTCCCCGCGTCGCCCCTCTCCCATGGGACGACGTGGCTTGAAATTCGCGGTGCTGGGCGCGTTGGTGCTGGCCACGCTGTCTGCACTGGACGCGCGTGGCTTTCGCCGGGCGTCGCGCCTGCGTGCCCAGGTGGAGGCGCTGCGACGCGCCAACCGTCAACTGGGCGAGGACAACGCAGCGCTGACGCGAGAAATCAACGCCCAGCGCGTCGATGCGCGCGCCACCGAGCGGGCGGTGCGCGAGGAGCTCGGCTACGTCCGACCGGGCGAACTCGTCTTTCAGGTGGAATGAGCGCCGCGCCGGCCATCCCCACGGCATTGCGCCGGACGGTGCGTTGGGCCGCGGCGGCCCTGCCCGCCGCCTCGGTGCTGGCCGCCGTCGGCTTGTTGGCCAGCGGCCTGTTTCCATCAGTCCGCGAGCCGTCCTGGGCTGCGCCGGCCGCCCTTGTCTTAGTTCTGGCTGGCGTGGCCGCCGGCGCCGGACGCCGCACCCCAAGGCAGGGGGGCGAGGAGAGGAGCCTCGCCGACGACCTCGCGCTGGGTGCGCCCCTGGTGACAGCCAGCGTCCTGGTGGCGGCTCTGGTGGGAGAGGGCCTTTTCCCCCTTGTCTACCTGGTGATGGCGGGCCTGGTAGGCTTTTTGCGCTTCGGGGCGGCATCGCTGCTGGTCCTGCTGGCGGTGGGGCTGGATGGCCTGCGGGTCAGCCGCTCCGGCACCCCCCACCCCGCCGAGCTGGCGGCCCACGCGGTGTTTCTGCTGCTGTTTGCGGCCACCTACCGCCTCGTCCTGAATGCCCGGCTTGCCCTTGCCCGCCACGCCGAGACTGACGCGGTGCGCAATCGGCTCCGGGAAGTGGAGGAGGATGCGCGGACGTTCCGGCTGGTGGACTCTGGTAGCGCCGAGCGCACTGGCGGGGCGGCGGCGCAGGAGAAGTGGCTGCTGGCCTCGGTGCAGCAGGTGGAGGGCGCCGTCGGGGCCGTACTGGACGTTGCCGAGCTTGCCATCCGAAGCCACACCTGTGCCGCCTTTCTCCTCGATGCCGATGACCGAATGCTGCGCTTGCATGACTGCCGCAGCACCTCGGAGGGCGTCCAGCGGGCGCGCATCCCCGCCGGGGAGGGCATCCTGGGCGGTGTGGTGCGCCGCGGGGTGGCCGTCCGGATGGTGTCTGAGGGTGGGGTGCGGGGGGTGGGTTGGTACCAGCGCCACGTTCTCGTGAAGGCCGTCTGCGCCGTCCCGCTCCAGGAGCAATCCGGGCAGCTGCGAGGCGTCCTGCTCGCCGACCGACTGGAGGCGGAAGCCTTCACCGACGGCGACGAGCAGCTGCTGACGACGCTAGCCCGGGAGGTCCTCCGGGCGCTGGAGGTGGAGAGGGTCCTCGGCGAGGTGCGGAGGGGGCGAGACGAAAAGGCCCGTTTCTTCCGTGCCATTGAGGAGCTCAACCGTGCGGTGGACCCCGGGGCCGTGTTTGCCGCCGTGGTGGAGAACGCCCGGGCGCTGGGGGCGCTCGACTTCGTCGCGGTGACGCTGGTCCAGGAGGAGAACGGCGCCCGGGTGCACCGGGTGGCCAAGGTGGCCGGCAGCCCCACGGCCCGGGCCCTGGAGGGCCGCAGCTTCCCGGACAACAACGGACTGGTGGCCAACGTCGTCCGCTATGGAGCGCCTCTGCCCGGCCGGGCGCTTCCCAACATGGAGCAGAAAATCGTCTTCGACGACGGGACGGAGGTGCGCGGCCTCGGCGCCCTGCGCATCCTGCCGCTGGTGGCGGCCGACCGCATTCTCGGAACGCTGGTTGCCGGGACCAAGTCGCGCGGCGCCCTCGGGGAGGACGTCCTGCGGATGCTGGAGGTGCTCGCCATCCAGGCGGCGCAGGCGGTGCTGCGGGCCCAGCTTTTCGAACAGACCGAGCGGCTGGCCACCATCGACGGTCTCACCGCCCTGGCCAACCGGCGCACTTTCCAGAGCCGCGCCGCCCAGGCGCTGGCCCAGGCCCGTCGCTACGGGCGCGCCTGTGCGGTGCTCATCACCGACATCGACCACTTCAAGACGGTGAACGACACCTATGGCCACCCCGCCGGCGACGTGGTGCTTCGCGGCGTGGCACAGATGCTCCGCGAGCAAGCCCGCGACACCGACGTGGTAGCCCGGTACGGGGGCGAGGAATTCGCGGTGGTGATGCCGGAGACGGACCTGCGGGGCGCCCTGGTCATCGCCGAGCGCCTCCGCGAGGCGGTGGCGGCCCGCGCCTTCCAGACCGACCTCGGCCCGGTTCGCGTCACCCTCAGCCTCGGGCTGGCCGCCTCACCCCAGGACGGCACGGAGATGGACGCCCTGGTACAGCTCGCCGATGCGTGCCTGTACCGGGCCAAGCGCGAGGGACGTAACCGGGTGGTGACCTCGGAGGCGCTCCGGCCGGCGCGCCTTCAGGCCGGCTAGGGGCGCGCCAGCGTCCCGGAGGGCCTGGGTTTGGGGCTAAGGAAGGGGCCCGTGGCCCGCCATCCCATCGCCGTCACCAGCTGCGCCAACCCCGAGGCGTCAGACGTCGCCCAGGCGGCCGCCGTGGCCGAGCGCTGGCACGTCCCGGTGCTGGCCCGTCCGGTGCGCGGAGGCCTCTTGGGGTTGCTGGCCGAGGCCGAAGCACTGCTGGTGGTGGGGCGTTCGGGCGTCTCTCTCCAGGATGGCGAGGGTGGCGCCCGCTGGTCCCTGGGGCTGGCGGCCCTGCGCCTCCGGGCGCTCGACACCGGGGGGCAGGGGGAGGCCCTGGTGCGCGTGGCGGGCCTTCGGCCCGGTGAGCGCGTGCTGGACTGCACCCTGGGGCTGGCCCAGGACGCACGCGTGGCGGCGCGGCTGGTGGGCCCCGCCGGGCAGTTGGTGGGGCTGGAGGCAAGCCTACCGCTAGCCATGCTGGCCGCCGAGGGGCTGCGACGCGAGCCTGAGGACCCGCGCAGTGCCCGCCTCGCCGTCCACCATGTCGGACGCCGGCAGCTACCTGGCGGGGCTGGCCCCGGGCAGCTTCGACGTCGTGCTGTTTGACCCGATGTTTTCTCGGGAACGCCGGGCGCAGCCCAGCTTCGCGCTCCTGCGCCGTCTGGCAAGCGATGCGCCCCTGGAAGCCTCGACGCTGGCCGAGGCCCGGCGCGTCGCCCGGCGTCTCGTGGTGGTGAAGGCTCCGCGCTATGGCCCCGAGTTGAAGGCGCTGGGGCTTACGCCCGAACGCGCCTCGCGCAGCGCGCCGGTGGTGTGGGCGCGGGCGGCGGCACTGGGAAACTGACCCGGGGCCCTCACAGGGGCGGTCGGCTCGACCCCTTGGCGGGACCCTCGCTGCCGATGGGGGCAAGCTTTCCGGAGGGGGCGCCGCCCTGCTCGTGTGGCATCAACTCGCGCTGGCTACGCAAGTATTGGGTCGGCGAGACGTGGAGCAGGTTGCTCACCCGCGATGTGTAGAGGCAGGCGTACTGTTCCACCTGGGCGCCGAAGCGGCTGTTTTCATGCCCCTCCTTGAAGAGAAGGCCCCAGTAGGGGTTGTAGCCAGCCTCCACATCGCGCTCGAGCGTCTCGGCGATGCCGCTGGCGGCCTTCAACGCCCGTCGCAATCGCTCGAGCTCCGCCTTGGCCGTTCGACGCTGCTGCTCGAGCTCGGCCCGCTCCCCCTCGCCAGGGCTATCGCGGTCGAGTCGCCGTTCCAGCGTGGCCAGCAGGGCCTTGTGCTGATTGACGGCGTCATCCAGCCGCGCGAGCAGGAGTTCTACTTCCGAGAGGCGGGAAATCTCCTCGCGTCGGCCCTCGGTGTAGCGGATTTCATCCTCCAGCTCCTGGACCACCATGCACGTCCGCCAGAGGGAGGCCTTTCGCGACTTGAGGATGTCCCCGTAGATGTGGTCGCCGACGTACAGCACCTTGTCTCCGGAGAAGCCGGTCATCCGCTCGAAGCTGGTCAGGTTTCCGCCCCGGTACACCTTCCAACGGTCGAGCGAGGTGGCCTCCCCCAGCACCGCGCCCTCCTCGGAGGTGGGGTCCAGTTCGAGGAAGGGGCGACTGTCCGAGAAGAAGCCGGGCTTGTCCGCGCCGGTGATGACGACGTCAAAGTAGTTGCGCCACGTCGGGTACTCCGGCGCCAGAGCGTCCAGCAAGTGGGACATGACGGCCTGGGTGTAGTCCCACTGCGAGTTGGTGAGTAGGAACAGCTTCTTGCCACCGGACCGCAGCCGGTGCAGCGCCGGGCCCAGCTCAGGGTCGCGGTAGATGTAGCGGCCGATGTCGCGCCGCACTGCCCGCTTCAGGGAGTTGTCTCGGTGCACCGAGTCGATGGCCTCGCGCACGTCGTCGTAGAGGCGGCCGAAGTCGAGCGGGTGTCCCCGGCTTTCCAGCAACTCGATGATGGCCGCATAGGCCCAGGCCTCGGGAAGCGAGAACAGAGTGTCAATCCACGCGTACCGGTTTCCGCGCAAGCGCACCGGCTCGTTTCGGTACAGCCGTTGCCAGGCCTCGTGGCCGAGCGGGCGCAGGCCATGCCAGGCCCGTCCAACCTGTCCAAAGCGGTCGAGCTTCAGCAGGTTGCCGTGGGAGCGGTCCACCACCAGGCCGCGGATGACAAAGGTGTGGTCATAGGGAAGCAGCCCAATCTCGTGCGGGTAGCCGTGGTCAGTGACCAGCCGGCCCAGCGTCAAGTCGAAGGAGAGCTGCTCGATGCGCCGCTGGTGGTAGATGGCCAGCGTGTAGTCCATGTCGAAACCGACCATCTCCACGCCGGCCAGCCGCAGGTTGCGGTTGACGAAGACGCCCCGGGCCCGGTCCGTCTCCCGGCCCTCGCGGGGAGCGGTCAGCAGCCGGGCCAACTCGGGGTCGTCCAGAAGCCCGAGTGCATCCTCCTCGGCGGTCCGGGCCTCGGCCGACTGGGGCCCCTCCGGGGCGCCCCCGTGGACAACGGAGAGGGGGAGGGCGGCAGGCGGCGCACTGGGGTGGGCTGAGCGCATGGGGGAGATGGTGGCATAACCGCAGCCCGCCTCCAGTGGCCGGCCGGTCAATTTCTTGCGGCTGCGCCTGAGTGCGTGGCACGGTGGGCGTCTGGCCATGGGACGCCGTGCTCGCTCCGATGCCGACCTTGCCGTTCGGCTCGCCGGGCGAATCGCCGAGTTGGAGGACCGCATCCGGGCGCTCGAGCTACGGGTGGCCCGCGTCTCGAAGTCGGGGCAGAGGCTGGGCGTGGAGAAGGCTGCCCTGAGCCCGCCGGCCCCGAGCGCCTCGCGCTGCCCCGGCTGCCTGCTCGAGCTGCCCCGGGGCCGGCGTGGCCTGTCCTGCGTCTGGTGTGGCTTCGTCTTCTCGGCCGTACGCCGGCGCACGGCGCGCTAGGCGGCACCCGCCCGGGGGTGGCGGACACGCCGGCCGGGGGGCTATGCAGGGCGACCCATGTCCTCCCTGTTTCGGGTGCACGAAGCCACCCTCCGCAACGGCCTCCGGGTCCGCGTCGTCCCCAGCACCGACACGCCGGTGGTGAGCCTGTACACCTTCTTCCGCGTGGGCTCGCGCAACGAGCGTCCCGGGCTGACCGGCATCAGCCATCTCTTCGAGCACATGATGTTCAACGGCGCGAAGAAGTACGGGCCGAACCAGTTCGACGAGGTGCTCGAGGCCCATGGTGGGCGTTCCAACGCCTACACCAGCCATGACCTGACCGTGTACTACGAGGAGTTTGCCTCCGAGGCCCTGGAGCAGGTGCTCGACCTGGAGGCCGACCGCATGCGGTCGCTGACCATCTCCGACCAGGTGCTGGAGCGGGAGAGGGAGGTGGTGAAGGAAGAGCGTCGCCTCCGCGTCGACAACGAGGTGATGGGGTTGATTGACGAGGAGCTGCACGCCCTCGTGTACCAGGCCCATCCCTACCGCTGGCCCGTCATCGGCTGGATGGGCGACATCGAGGCGATCCAGCGGCAAGATTGCGAGGCCTATTTCCGGACGTATTACGCGCCCAGCAATGCCGTTCTATGGATTGCCGGAGACGTCGAGCCCGAGGCCACCTTGCGGCGCGTCCGCCGGGCCTACGGCGACATTCCGCGGGGCCCTCCGGTGCCGGCGGTGGTGAACGCCGAGCCGGTGCAGCGGGGAGAACGCCGCAGCGTGCTGTCCCATCCCGCCCAGGCCCCTGGCCTGCTGGTGGCCTACCGGGGGCCGGCGGTGTCCGACGCCGATGCCGTCACGCTCGACGTGCTTGAATTCATCCTCGCCGTGGGCGAAGGAAGCCGGCTCACCAAACGCTTGGTGTACGAGGACAGGGTCGCCGTCGACGTCAGTATGGACTGGAGTTGGCGGCTCGACCCAGGCGTGCTTCTGTTCCATGCCGAGCTGGCGCCAGATGGCGACCCGGCCCGCCTCGAAGCCGTCCTCTACCGGGAACTGGCCCGGGTGGTGGAGCAGGGCGTCAGCGAGCGCGAACTCACCAAGGCGAAGAACAACCTCCGGGCCCACCTGATGCGCGAGCTCACCACCGCCTCCGGTCGGGCGCACGCGCTGGGAAGCTACGAGGCCTACCTCGGCTCCTGGCGGGCCGGACTCCGCCTGGGTGAGCGCTACGCTCGGGTGGATGCCGCTGCCGTCCAGGCCGTGGCCGCCCGGTACCTGCTGCCGTCGCAGCGCTCGGTGGTGACGCTGCTCCCCGGGGCCTCGGCGTGAAGCACGCCGAGCGGATACTTCCACCTTCCGCCCACTTCACCACCGAGGGTGGGCTGACGGTGGAGGTGGCGCGGCGCGGTCGGGTGCCGCTGGTGTCCATCCGGTTGGTGGTGCAGTCCGGTGCGGCGACGGACCCGCCGGACCGCGTTGGCCTGGCTGACTTCACCGTCAGGCTGATGCGGCGAGGCACCGCGCGGCTCGACGCGGATGCCCTCAACGAGGCCGTGGAATTCGTCGGCGGGACGCTGGCCGTCTTCGCCGCGGAGGACTTCGTGGCCCTGGCGGTGACGACGCCGGCCGAGCACCTGCCGGGGATGCTGGACGTGTTGGCGCAGATGGTGAGGGAGCCCACCTTCCCGCAGCACGAGTTCGACACCGAACGCGACCGCACCTTGGCGCAATTCGCCAATGACCTGGACGACCCGGGGCTACTGGCCGACCGTGCGCTGCAGCGCGCTCTCTGGGAACGCACCCCTACGGCCATGACGTCGCAGGAAAGCGCGCTTCGCTGCAGCGGCTGGTCCGCAGCGACGTCGTCGCCTTCCACCATGACTGCTTCGGGCCGGTGGTGTCGCGGCTGGTTCTCGTCGGCGCCACCGACGTCGCGTCGGCACGCCCGCTGGTGGAGCGCGCCTTCGCCGGCTGGAAGGGAGGGCCGACCCAGCCGTCCGTTCCGCCCTCGCTGACGCAGGCAGCCTCCGAGGGGACGGTGCTGGTGGTGGACCGGCCGGACCAGACCCAGGCGCAGGTACGCCTGGGAGGCCTGGCCTACCGCCGGGGCGAGGCCGTCACCTTCCCGGCACAGGTCATGAACGCCGCCCTCGGCGGGGGTTTCACCTCGCGGCTGGTGCGGGAGGTGCGCGTGCGGCGCGGCCTCTCCTACGGCGTGGGAAGTAGCTTCGAGTCGATGCGCTCCGGAGGCAGCTTCTCGGTGTCCACCTTCACCAAGGTGAAGACGACGCGAACGCTGCTGGAGGTGACGCTGCGCGAGGTGGGGCGGATGCCGGGAGCGCGGGCCGACCACGGCGGAGGTGCAGAAGGCGCAGGAGTACCTGGCCGGTCTCTTCCCGCTACGCGTCGAGACCAACGAGGCCGTGGCCAGCGCCCTGGCCGACCTCTGGGTGTACTCACTGGGGTCAGACTGGGTGGACAGCTACCGGGAGCGTGTCCGGGGGGTGACACGCGCTGAGGCCGCCCAGGCCGCGGCACGCTTCTGCTTTCCCCGCCCGGCGGCGGTGGTGCTGGTGGGTCCGGGCGAGGCGCTGGCCCGGGCAGCCGAGGGCCTGGGCGCGGTGACGGTCGTGCCGGCGACCGAGCTGCTGTGACGGGCGCCCGCGTCCTCTTTCGAAGCGGCGGCCTCATCGCGGTGGACAAGCCTGCCGGGGTCCTGGTGGTGCCGGGACGACAGGACAAGGCCTCCCTGCGTCAGCAGCTGCAGGAGAGCCTCGGCCAGCCGGTGTGGGTGGTCCACCGGCTCGACCGGGACACCAGCGGCGTGCTGCTGTTGGCCCTCGACGCAGCCGCCCACCGCGCCGCCAGCTTGGCCTTCGAGGCCGGTGCGGTGCGCAAGACGTACCTTGCCCTGGTGTCGCCCCCGCTCGAGCGTCCGCAGCTGGTGGACGTGCCCCTGCTGCCGGCGCGTCGAGGGAGAATGCGGCTGGCCGGAAAAGGCGAGGCGGGCAAGCCGGCGCGCACCCGCCTGCGACCGCTCGAACGCTACGGGCAGGCAGGCCTGGTGCAGGCCGAGCCTGTCACCGGCCGGACGCACCAGATTCGCCTGCACCTGCAGGCCGCCGGTTCCCCGCTGTGGGTCGACCCGCAATACGGACGGCCGGCACCCCTCACCGAGGCCGCCCTGGGAGGTACCGGCGAGGAGGTGGTTCTCGCTCGCACCCCGCTGCACGCCGCGCGGCTCGTGCTTCCGGTGGGCTTCGGACTGCCGGCGGTGGACGTCGAGGCGCCCCTCCCGGACGACATGCAGCGTGCTCTGGCGCTGCTCCGGCTTATGGGCCCACGGTGAAGGGGGGCGACTGGCCGTTGTCTCCGTTGATGTCGCTCGCCAGCAGCGTGAATTCCCCCGTCCCGGCGATGACGACCGTCTCGACGCGTTGGCCGGCGGCAAAGGCGCCCGAGACGCCCGGGCTCAACGTTCCGCTGCCGATGAGACTGAGCAGAACGTTTCCCTGGAAGCTGGCGGCTGCCGGACCGACGGCGTGCAGCGTGACGGAGAAGGGAATTCCCGAGCGTTGGTCGCCGACCGCGTCCACGGTGTACCCCCTCGGCCAGCTGCCGGGCGTCACAGTGAAGACGTTGTGGCTGACTGCCCTGCGCCCATCCCCCATGTCCACCGTGGCGTCGTAGGTGCCCGGGGCCAGCACCGTTGGAAGAGTCCCCTCGACGAGACCGCCGGGCGGATAGGTGCCCGCGCCGAGGGCCAGCGGGCCGATGTGGACCTGCATGCGCGTGTCGAAGGCGAGGGCGCTCTGGCCGAAGTCGACCTGGACGGAGAGTTCGGCCTCCACCTGCACCCGCACCTGCGTGGGCTGGGAGGCCACCATCGTCCCCGGGGTAACCGTGGCAATCGACACCGGGGTCAGCGGCTGGCTGCCGCAGCCGGCGAGAAGCAGGCCGGCCATCAGCGAATGCGCTCTCACGGAAGTCCCCCGCGCCAATGAAAGCCGAAGAGGAGGATGAGGCCGCCAGGGTTCGCCGTCACTCCCGTCCCGGTGACCACCGAATAGGAGCCGCGGAGCTCCGCATAGGGCAAGTACGCGCCGGCCCGGTAGCTGACTTGCGCACCGCCGAAGACCTCCCAGCCGGCGACCGGCTGCGAGGAGCCCTGGCCGAAGTCCGAGGAGACCCAATTCGTCCCCAGCAGCACTCCCCCCCCGGCATGCAGCTCCACGGACCAGGGCCCGCCTCTGAAGACGGGACCGCGCACGCCGACGTCGATGGGAAACACCACCAACGTCGAGAAAGCGGTCCCCAGCCCAGTCACAGCGCTCGAGAACCAGGCAGCGCGCACGCCGAGTTCCAGCTCGAGGTAGAGGGGGAAGCGCCAGGGTGCCACGGCCAGCGTCACCGCGAAGGCCGGGCCCAGGTTGTGGCCCCCGGAGAAGAAGAGACCCAGGGCCGCACCCGCTTCGAGTTGGCGCCCCCCCGGCTCCGCCGCTACTGCGGCAGCCGAGACGGCCGGCGAGGGTGGCACTACCTCCACCGTCGCGCTCGCTCGTGGCGTCTCCTCGCCGGCAAGGGAGGCCTCCAGAGTCACACGGGTGACGCCCGGCTGCGGCGTGACGGTGTACAGGATTCGGTTCGGCTCGGTCGCCTGGTGCTGCAGCTGCCCACCCGTGGCCTTCACCGCCAGATGGGCGTCGATGGGCTCCGGCGCGACGAGCATCGCCCGCCCTTCCGAGCCCGCCACGAGGACCGCCGGTTCAGGGGCCCACACCCAGGGGCTCGGCGCCGTCGGCAGCGGGATGACGCGCACCTTGCCCTGCTCGCCCACCTCGGCCGTGATGCGCGCCTCGTGTGCCAGTGGCGGCACCTCGACGGGCATGCGCAGGTGGCCCCGCGGGTCGGCTCGGCGAGGGCCGAAATGTGCGCCCGCGATTTCCACGGTGACTCGCGCGCCCGGCTCCGTGTCGATGGCCAGCTCGGTGCGGCCGCTGCAGGGAAGGGTGAGGGTGGTGACGCTGCCGAGGGCAAGCGGGCTGCCCTCCCAGAAGGCCAGCACCGCGACGAAGGGCGCCCGGGGTTCCGGCGGGGTCCAGAGGAAGTGTTCGGTTGAGCCGTCCGTCCCAGCCGAGACCAGTGTCCCCGCGCTGGCCACGCCGTGCAGCGTGCCTCCTGCGCCTCGGACGGTGATGCGGACCTGCGTCCCGGCGCCCAGCACGACGCGCGAGGGCTCGGCCTCCACCGCGGGCGCGGCCTGGGCGGCCGTACCCAGAAGAAGCGCTGCCAGGCCCACCGCGAGGCCCGGGCTGGCTCGACGCACGCTGCGTACCGGGGCTCTCAAGTCTCTGTCGTTCGGGTCTCTGTCGCGGTGGCCGGCGCGCGTCCGTGGATGAGGGTACGCTCGGCCGCCTTGAAGGCGACGTCCACCTTGTCCTGCCGTACCGCCCGGACAATGCCCAGGCCGAAGGTGGGGTGGGAGATGAGCTCGTCCACCTGAAACGTCGCCCGTGGGCTATAGGCCCTGGCGGTCTCGACGCCCCGGGCCTGGATTTGGGCCTCGAAGCTCAGCACCACGCGGTCCGGTCGGGGCGTGGTGCGTCGCGCCGGCGCAGCCGCCCCCGGCGTCCTTCGGAACGCGTGGTCGGAGCCGCAGGTGTTGCAGCGGACGCGGGCGATGGAGCTCCCCACCATCGCCAGCACGGTGTGGGCAAGCACCATCTTGCATTTGCCGCAAAGGCTGTCCACCTCTCCGCCGACCTGCGTCACCGTACCTCCGCTCGAGCAGCCAATTGGCCCACTCCGTGAAGAACATCCATCCTATGGCACGGAAGCGTGGCTCAGGAACCACACCTTGACTCCCCCAGTCCCCAACGGTACGCGTTTCGCGTCGCCGCCCGTCCACGGGTGACACTGGCATGGAGCTCCCCCGCATTCGCCCAACGCGCGCCGAGGTCGACCTGGGCGCCCTGGTGCGCAACGTCCGGGCGCTGAGAAGCGTCGCGCCGGGAGTCGCCCTGCTGGCCATGGTGAAGGCCGACGCGTACGGCCACGGCGCTGGCCTCATCGCCCGCGCCCTCGAGACGGAAGGTGTCGAAATGCTTGGCGTGGCCCTGGTCGAGGAGGGGCTCGCGTTGCGGCAGGCGGGTGTGGGTGCGGAGATTCTCGTGCTCGGCGGAGCGTACGAGGGTGGCTGGGAGGCCATGGTGCAGGCCAGCCTGTACCCGGCCGTGTTTCGGGAGGACCAACTGGAGGCCCTTGCCGCCGCCGCCCGGAAGCTGGGCACCGTTCCGCGGGCGCATCTCAAAGTGGACACCGGGTTGGCGCGCCTTGGAGCGCAGCCCGGGGAGGTGCCAGCCCTTTTGGCCCGTGCCCGGGCGCTGCAGGTAGACCTCCAGGGGGTGATGTCCCACTTCGCCAACGCCGACCTGGCCGATGCGGGCGTCACCCAGGAGCAGCTGAAGAAGTTTCGGGCCGTCCTCGCCCAGGTCGACGCGGCAGGCTTTCGGCCGCGCTGGCGGCACTTAGCCAACTCGGCGGCGATGGTGGCCCTGCCGTCCGCCCGGGAAGGCGAGCACCTCAACCTGGTGCGCCCCGGGCTGGCCCTGTACGGCCTCTCACCCGCCCCGTGGATAGTCCTCCCGCAGCCGCTCGAACCGGTGCTCAGCTGGAAGACGGCGGTCGTGCACCTGAAGACCGTCCCTCCCGGAACGGCCGTGTCCTACGGGGGGACATGGACGGCGCGGCGCCCGACGCGGATTGCCACCCTGCCGGTGGGCTACGCCGATGGCTACCCGCGGCGCCTCTCCAACCGGGGCCAGGTGCTGGTGCGCGGGCAGCGCGTGCCTCTGGTGGGACGCGTGTGCATGGACCTCTGCATGGTGGACGTCACCGACGTCCCCGGTGTCGCGCTCGGCGACGAGGTGGTGCTGTTGGGCCGGCAGGGCACCGAGGAGGTGGGGGCGGTCGAACTGGCCGGCTGGCTCGAGACCATTCCCTATGAAGTCCTGTGCGGGGTGGGAGCCCGGGTGCCGCGGGTGGCCGTCCGCACCACCGCGGGTGCCGCCTTGCGGCCGGTGCCCTAGGATGGGCCCGGAGCGATGACCGATGAGGTGCAGAGGCCGCCCGGGCGTGCCGCAGCGCTGACCGCGGCCGTGGCGTGGGTCGGCGAGCGGGCCATCGCCGGCGTCGAATCTTTTTTCGGAGTGCTGGCCCTGGCGGGCTCGGTGGCGCGCTGGATGGTCCGACCGCCCTTCCGCCTGGAGAACCTGTTCGCCCAGTTCGACTTCGTCGGCGTCGGCTCGGTCCTCATCGTCGCCCTCACCGGCCTCTTCACCGGCATGGTGTTCGCCACCCAGTCCTGGAGCGCCTTCGAGCGTTTTGGGGCCGAGAGCCTGGTGGGCCCCACCGTGGCCATCACCATTACCCGGGAGCTGGCCCCGGTCCTTTCGGCGCTGATGATTACGATGCGCGCCGGGTCGGCCACTTGCACCGAGCTCGGGACGATGCGGGTGACCGAGCAGGTGGATGCCCTCGAGACTATGGCGGTGAGCCCGGTGCAGTACCTGCTGGTCCCGCGCGTCCTGGCGGGCCTGTTGATGGGCCCCCTCCTGGCCATGCTCTTCGACACGGCGGGCATCTTCGGGGGCTTCGCCGTCGCGGTGCTGATTAAGGGTCTCTCGGTCGGAACATTCCTGTTGCGGACCCAGGACATTGTCGGCCCGGACGACGTCACCGAGGGTCTGGTGAAGTCCGCCGTGTTCGGCCTGGTGGTCATGCTCATCGCCTGTTACCGGGGCTACTACGCGAGCGGGGGGGCGAAGGGCGTTGGGCAGGCCACCACCAACGCCATGGTCACCTCCGCCGTCTCGGTCTTCATCCTCGACTACCTGCTCGGGCTGTTCTTCCACTGATGGCCGAGCGGCTTCCGATGATTTCGATGCGGGACCTGTACAAGTCCTTTGGGGACCACCAGGTCCTCTCCGGGGTGAACCTCGACGTGGAGGAAGGCACCACCTGCGTCATCCTCGGGGGCTCCGGGTCCGGAAAGACTGTCCTCATGAAGCACATCATCGGCCTGCTCAAGCCAGACCGGGGGGAGGTGTTCGTCGACGGGGAGGACGTGGTCCCACTCGGCGACCTGGAGCTCGAGCGCGTCCGGCGAAAGTTCGGCATGGTGTTTCAAGGGGCGGCCCTTTTCGACTCGATGACGGTGTACGAGAACGTCTCATTCCCTCTGCGTGAGCACTCGAAGCTGGCAGAGTCGGAGATTCGCAAGCGGGTACTGGACAAGCTGGCCATCGTCGGGCTGCACGACGTGGTGGAGAAGTACCCGGCGGAGCTGTCGGGTGGCATGCGCAAGCGGGTGGGCCTGGCCCGGGCCATCGTCCGGGACCCGAAGATTGTTCTTTACGACGAGCCCACCACTGGCCTGGACCCCATCACCACGGACTACGTTGACGAGATGATTCTCACCGCCAAGGAGAAGCTCGGCGTGACCAGCCTGGTCATCAGCCATGACGTCGCTTCCTCCTTCAAGGTGGCCGACCAGATTGCCTTTCTGTCCGATGGCAAGATTGTGGCCCATGCCCCCCCCGCTCAGCTGCGGGCGAGCACCCATCCGGTAGTCAAGCTCTTCCTGTCGACATGGTTCGGCAAGAACTAGCCCCCGTGCAGGCGCGCCTCCGGCTAGAGTCGCGTCCAGGGCATCTCGTCAGCGGAGCCCTCGGCCCGTGAAGAAAGTCCTCACCCCGTTCCGCGTCGGACTCTTCGTCCTGGTCTCGGTGGCGTGTCTGGTCGCCTTCCTGCTGATTCTCCATCGGGGGACCTTCTCCCGGAGCGAGACGATGACGGTGGTAGCCTACTTCCGCGATGCGTCCGGCATCGGCAAGCGCAGCCGCGTCCAGACGGCAGGAATCCCCGTTGGTGAGATTGAAGACATCACCCTGGTGGGCGACAAGGCCCGGCTCACCATCCGGGTGCGCAAGGACCTGAGGCTGCACACCGACGCTTCCATCTTCAAGCGAAGCGAGTCCTTTCTCGGGGACTTTCTGCTCGACCTCCAGCCCGGGTCGGCTGGCGCACCGCTGATGCCGGACGGCGGAGTCATCCAGAATGTCATCGACGCGCAGGGGATTCAGACACTCTTCGAATCCCTGGCGGTCATCACCGGCGACATCCAATCGGTGACCCACTCACTGCGCGAGGTGCTGGGCGGGGACGCCGGCGAGGCTTCGCTTCAGACCATTCTCCGCAACCTCACGCAGCTCTCCTCGGAGGTGGAGGAGACCGCCCGGAGCAGCCAGGCCAACATCACCGCCATCCTGGAGAATGTCCGCCAGGTGAGCGGTGACGTGCGGGCCTCCACCAAGGGTCAGGAAGCGAATGTCCGCGAGACCATGGAGAACATCCGCGTCATCTCCGAGGACCTGCGCCGGGTGATGGCCGAGGTCAAGACCGCCGTGCAGACCAACCAGACCGGCAAGGGCGAGGTGCTGTCCACGCTTCAGAAGCTCGACAAGACGCTGGACAACTTGGCCCAGGTGACCCAGGACATCCGGGAAGGCAAGGGTCCGATTGGCAAGCTGCTGGAGGATGAACAGACCGGACGTTCGATGAACGAGGCGGTGCAGGGCATCTCCGAGTACGCCAACCGGCTCACCGCGCTGAAGACCGAGGTGACGCTGAGCAGTGTGTACCTCTTCAACTCAGGCTCCTCGCGAAACGAAGTCGACATCCGCATCATCCCCAGCCCGGACAAGTACTATTTGCTGGGCCTGGTCGACGACCCGCTGGGCGACACGTCCATCTCCTACGTGACGGCCAACCCCCCGGGGCTCTACCAGCCGGCAGTGCAGAAAATCACCACCACCAACTACAACCTCAAGTTCAACGCCGAATTTGCCAAGCGCTACTACTTCGCCACCTTCCGCTTCGGCATCATCGAGAGCACGGGCGGGGTGGGGTTGGACCTCAACTTCCTCAACGACGTCTTCGTGCTGAGGACGGACGTCTTCAACTTCGGGAACCAGGCGCTCCGCTATCCCCGGCTGCGGGTGACGGCGAACATCACGCTGTTTGAACACCTCTTCCTGAGTGGCGGCGTCGACGACGTCTTCAATTCACCCGTCCACAGTACGCTGGACAACCGGCTCATCTCCGGACGCGACTATTTCCTCGGGGGAGGCATCCACTTCACCGACGACGACCTCAAGGCCATCCTTACTGTCGCGCCGGTGAAGCCCTAGGCGGCGAGGCTGCGTTCCAGTTCCTGGGCCACCCCGAAGGCTTTCCGGTACCGCGCCAGGAAGTCAGCGCGGCTGAAGTGGTGCTCCTGGCATCCCCGCTGTTCGAGGGCGTAGGCGGCAGACAGGGCGGCCACGCGACCTGCCACCGGCCAGGGCAGCCGCCGCGCCACGGCGAACACCAGGCCGCCCAGGTACGCGTCCCCAGCGCCGGTGGGGTCGACCAGGGCGGCGATGGGGGCCGTCGGAATGTCGATGGGGGGCTGCCCACGGACGAGAATGGTGGAGCCGAGCTCTCCGCGGGTGACCACGGTCACCGGGGCCAAAGCCTCCAGCGCAGCCTCGCTCTTGCCCGTCTTCTGCGCCATCAAGCCAAACTCGTAGTCGTTGCCGATGACCACAGCCGCGGTCTGCATCCCGCGGACAATGTGCTCGGCCTCCAGCCGGGGGGTCTGCTTGCCCGGGTCGAAGATGTAGGGCACGCGGGCGCGCAGGCACCCGGCCACGGTGGCTTCCATGGCCGCCGGGTCGGCCGGGCTGACCACCACCAGGTCGGAGGGCCCCAGCTGCATGGGGTCGAGCGAGGCGAGCTGCGCGTGGGCCAGGGCGCCGGCGTAGAAGGCCACCAGCTGGTTCGCGTCCTGGTCGGTGTTGATGAAGCAGGAGGCCGTGAACGTCCCGGGGATGACCTTGACGCCTGAGGCATCCACGCCGGCCGCCTCCAGGGCGCTTCCATACTCTGCGAAGTCCTCCCCCGCGGTGGCGACCAGGAGCGGTCGTTCCCCGAGCAGCGCTAGGGAGTAGGCGATGTTGCCAGCCACGCCACCCCGAAGCTTCCGCATGTCGTCCACCAGGAAGCTCACCGTCAACCGATGCATCCGGTCCTGCAGAAGGTGCTCTCGGAAGCGCCCCGGAAAGGTCATCAGGTAGTCGTAGGCGAGGGACCCGGTCACGACGATGCGCATGAGGAAGTCCTGAAAAAGGGGTGGCGAGGGGCGAGGGCCTCAAAAACCACGCTCGGCGCCCCGGGGGCAAGCGCGGAAGGGCGGGCCCCCTTGCGGAGCCTCGTGCTGGTGACGGCCGGCCCTGCTAGGGTGCCGGCTCCCCAGGGCATGCGCGTTGCCATCCTCTCCGACGTCCACTCCAACCTCGAGGCGCTGACCGCGGTCCTTCGGGCTGTGGACGGCGCCCGCGTCGACCGGGTGGTGTCGCTGGGGGACATCGTCGGCTACGGCGCCTCGCCCAACGCTTGCTGCGAACTAGTCCGGAGCGTGGCGGAAGTCACGCTGCTCGGGAACCACGACGCCGCGGTGGCGGGGCGCATGGACTATTCCTTCTACTACGACGCGGCTCGCCACGCTCTCGACTGGTCCGCCCAGGTGCTGAGCGAGGACAACCTGGCCTGGCTGAAAAGCCTTCCCTACACCTACCGCATTGGCGAGGTGGGCTTCTCACACGGCTCGCCGGTGGACCCACGCGCCTACGAATATGTCTTCGCCCTGCAACAGGCACGCGAGCTCATGCCCTTCGCGGACGACTTGGCGGAGGTCACCTTTATCGGCCACAGCCACCTGTGCAAAGCGTTTGCCTTTGGCGCCGGTCAGGTGGCCGACGTGGTGGCGCAGAAATTCTCCATCCGCCGCGGCTTTCAGTACCTCATCTCAGTGGGCAGTGTCGGACAGCCCCGCGACTATGACAACCGCGCCTGTTTCGTCGTGTGCGACACGTCGGCGCGGACGGTGGAATACATCCGTGTTCCCTACGACATCCAAGCGTCCGTGCGGCGCATCGACGAGGCAGGCCTCGCCCCCAACTTCGGGCGAAGGCTGTTCCTGGGCGTTTGACGACCCCCCCGGGGCTTCCCCACCCGCCTTCAACCTCGCGGGCTGGCCGTGAGTGAGGTAAGCACCACAACCGTGCCCCGGATAATCGCCGTCCTCACCCTGGTCGGGCTCGTCTGCGGCGGGTGCAGCCGTCACCGCGACCCAAGTCCCGAATTCTCCCGGGCCTCCGAGGCCTTCAACAAGCTGTATGCACAGCGGTTGGACGACGCCTACCTCGACCCGAAGATGCGCGAGGTGGAAGCCCTCCTCCAGCGCGTGCCCACTGACTCCCTCGACGCACAGGCAGCCAGTGAACTGCTCGCCCGCATCCGGGAGGGACGCACGCGGATGCAGAAAGCCCAGGACGAGGCCCAGGCTGCCTCCGCGGCGGCCCGGACGCCTTCCACGGTGAGCAATGCCCCGCGGGACACCCCGGCCGAAGCCGCGGCCAAGGCGCCACCGCCGCCCGCGCCACCACCAGATGCGGGCCCGACCGAGGCTGTCCAGCCGACCGCCGGCATGTCGATGTCCGAGTTCAACCGCCGGTTCTCGGACTGCTTCCAGATTGCCGGACCGGTCGACGTCCAGGGCAAGGGCGCGCGCGACAGTTACGAGTTGGTGGATACTGACCGCTGCCGTAACGCTCACCCGAGCTTCGTGGACGCCATCGTCGTTGCCGACGGGCAGGTGCTGATGGGCGTCGTCCCCAAGTCTGCGCTGCTGCGGCCCCCTCCGCCGCCTTCCGCCGACGGCGGCCCGGGACCGACCGCTGCAGCCTCGGGCGACGCCGGTTAGCCACAGCGTCGCGGTCCCTCCGCATGCGAGACCAGACCTTCATGACCCTGGTGCGGCTCTTGCCCCGCGCCGCGCTCTCCCGTGCGGTCGGTGCCGCGACCCGGGTGCCGGCGCCAACCGGCCTGCACCGGGCCGCCATCCGCGGCTTCGCCCGGGCCTACCGCGTGCAGCTGCAGGAGGCCGAGCTTCCGGTGCAGGGGTACCGCACGTTTTCGGACTTTTTCTCCCGCCGGCTCAAGGACGGCGCCAGGGCGGTGGACGCCGGGGAGCGCGTGGTGGTGTCACCGGTCGACGGCGCGGTGAGCGAGGCCGGTACCATCGAGCGCGGTGAGTGCCTTCAGGCCAAGGGGCTGGCCTTCCCGGTGGCGGAGTTGCTCGGGGATGAGAAAGAGGCCAGCGCCTTCGCCGAGGGCGGAAGCTTCGCCACCCTCTACCTCTCGCCGCGTGACTACCACCGGGTGCATTCCCCGCTGGGGGGTTCCATCCTCGGCTGGCGATACCTGCCAGGCGAGTTGTGGCCGGTGAATCCGGCCAGCGTGCGCACGGTGCGGGGACTGTTTGCACTCAACGAGCGCCTGGTGACGTGGCTGGAGACTGCTGCCGGACGCTGCGCGGTGGTGATGGTGGGGGCGACCTGCGTGGGCCGGCTGCGCGCCGCCTATGCCGACGTGCTTGGCCAAAGCGGCTCACCGGCAGCATCGGAAACCTTCGCCAGGCCCCTTCCCGTGGCGAAGGGCGAGGAGCTGGGCCGCTTCGAAATGGGCTCCACCGTCATCCTCCTGTTCGGCCCGGGGCGGGTGGTGTGGGACGCTGGCCTCCGGCCTGGAGCGCGGGTGTCGATGGGCCGACGCGTGGGAGAGGTGTCATGAGCCAGCGCATCGGTGGGGTGAAGGGGATGAACGACCTCCTCCCTCCGGACATCGAGGTCTGGCACTTCCTCGAGGCACGGGCGCGAGAGACATTCCGTCGCTTCGGGTACCAGGAAGTCCGGACGCCGGTCCTCGAGGACACGGCCCTCTTCGTGCGCAGCGTGGGCGAGGAGACGGACATCGTCGGCAAGGAGATGTACACCTTCGAGGACCGCGCCGGCCGCAGCCTTTCCATGCGGCCGGAGAACACTGCGCCCGCGGTGCGGGCATACATTGAGCACGCCGTGCACGTCCGGGAGGCCGTCACCCGCTGGTACTACCTGGGACCGATGTTTCGCTACGAGCGGATGAAGACGGGGCGTTACCGCCAGTTCTGGCAGATGGGCGCCGAGGCCTACGGCTCTGCGGAGCCGGCGCAGGATGCCGAGCTCATCGACCTCGGCCTGCAGCTCATCCACGGCCTGGACCTGCAAGGCGTCCGGCTCGAGCTGAACTCCCTCGGTGACGAGAATTGTCGTCCGGCCTACCTTGCCTCTCTGACCGCCTACCTTCGGTCCCATCAGAGCGAGTTGTGCGCGGAGTGTCAGGCCCGGCTCGAGCGCAACCCGCTCCGCGTGCTCGACTGCAAGAATCCGAAGTGCCAGGCGGTGGTGGCACAGGCCCCCGTCGTGACGGATGCCCTCTGCCAGCCGTGCCAGGCGCACTTCGAGGCGGTGCGACACAAGCTCGATGCCATTCACGCGCCCTACACGCTCAACCCCCGCATGGTGCGCGGCCTGGACTACTACACGCGCACCGCCTTCGAATTCATCGCCGACGCGCCGGCGCTGGGAACGGCGACCGCGGTGGGGGGAGGGGGGCGCTACGACCGGTTGGTTCAGGAGCTGGGAGGCCCCTCGGTGCCGGCGGTGGGATGGGCGATGGGGATGGACCGTCTTTGCCTGCTTTTGGCCGAACGCGGTAAGCGCGAGGAGGCCAAACCGGAGCTCTTCGTCGCCGCGGCGGACGCCGCTGCCCACGACGAGGCCTTTCGCCTGGTGAGCGAGCTCAGGCGCAGCGGGCATGCCGTGGACTTCGACCCGCGCGGTGGCTCGCTCAAGAGCCAGATGAAACGGGCCGACAAGAGTGGCGCACGCTTCGCCCTCGTCCTAGGCGAGCGAGAGCTGGCGAGCGGGGAGGGGGAGCTCAAACCCCTGGGCGGCGGCGAGTCGGTTCGGGTTCGCCTTGACAGCCTCGGCGCGGCCCTTGCCGCCCGCCTCCGGTGAGTGCGGATGCCACGCTGACCGTCATTGCTGGCCCGACGGCGGCGGGGAAGAGTGCCCTGGCCGTGGAAGTCGCCGAGCGCACGGGCGCGGAGATTGTCAGCGCCGACTCCCAGGCGGTGTACCGCCACTTCGACATCGGCACAGCGAAGCCCGACGCGGCGGCGCTCGCGCGGGTGCGTCACCATCTCATTTCCGTGGTGGACCCGGCTGAACGCTTCAGCGCCGCGAAGTTTCAGGGGCTTGCCGACGCCGCCATCGGGGATGCCTTCGCCCGTGGCCGGCGCGTCCTCGTCGTCGGCGGCACCGGCCTTTACATCCGTGTGCTCCTGCATGGCCTTTCCTCCGGCACGCCGGACCTGGAGCTGCGCGCGCGCCTCGAAGCGGACGCCGCACGTCTTGGGCCCGAAGCCATGCACGCCCGGCTGGCGGCAGTCGACCCGACATCCGCCAGGCGCATCGCGGTGGCTGACACCCTGCGGGTGGTCCGCGCCCTGGAGATTCGAGAGGTGACTGGACGGCCAGCTTCCGCCCTCCAGAAGGCCCACGGCTTCCTTCCCCTGCGCTACCCGTACACTCTCTGGTTCCTGGACCCGCCCCGGGAGGCTCTGGCGAAGGCCATCGCCGCTCGTACCAAAGCCATGTTTGCGGCGGGCCTCGTCGAAGAGGTGGCGGCACTTGTCCGCCGGGGCTACCGGGAGGCACCGGCCATGGCCAGCGTGGGGTACCGTCAGGCGCTGGCAGTGGTGGAGGGCCGCATCAGCCTGGCCGAGGCCGAAGCGGACACGGAGCGGCAAACCCGCGCCTATGCGAAGCGCCAGCGGACCTGGTTCCGTCGGGAGCCCGGGGCACGCTTCGTCGCCCCACCGTACGGAGAGGTGCGCTGAGACGTCAGTGACGCTGGAAGCGCACCTGTCGTCCGCTTCCCATCATCTCCGGCGGAGTTTCCAGGCCAAACTGCCACCACAGCGGCTCCCAGGCCTTCATCTTCAGCTTCTTGTCATTCTGCAGCGCCACCAGTCCGGCCTTCAGCTTCTCGTCGTTCGGGTTGGCTGCGACGGCGCGGTTCATCACCTGGAGGGCCTTGTCGCGTTCCTTGCGCTGCAGCAGGCACCAAGCATAAGCGGCCCACAGCACGCCTTCCTTCTTCTGCCCTTTCACCGCGCCCTCGAAGGCGCGCTCCATCTCGGCGTACTCCTTGCGCTGGTAGTGCAGCGCGCCCAGCAGGGCCTGGGCCAAGCCGTTCCGCGGGCCGGCCTTTTTGAGGTGGGGTTCTGCCTGCAGGTAGTCCTTCACCATGTACTGAACCATGCCAATCTGGGCGTGAATCTCGCCGCCGATGAAGGGCTGCCACTTGTCCCAGACCAGGGCCGACTCGAGCGTCTTGACGGCCTTGTCGATTCGCTGCTGCCGCTCCCGCACGTTGGTCGGCTGGACCGACAGCTCCTTCTGGGCGAGGTCCATGATGGCCTTGACGCGCTGCCCGACGCGGCGGGCCAGCAGCAAAAACGCTCCCGCAAAGGCCAGGAAGCCGGGCACCAGGGCCGCGTACCAGGGCAGGTGGGTAAGAAGAACGGCCAGCGCCACGATGAGCCCGGCGGCGAGGGAGATGAGCAGGTTGTACATGGGTTTGAAGAAGCTTTAGCCACACTTGGCCACCCTAGGGCAACGCCCCCGCACGGGGGTTTCAGCACCCACCCGGCCGGTGTATGACCGGCCTCCGGGGCAGCCTCGGCGGGTCGCCTCGGCCCTCTGTCGAAATTGGTAGACGAGACGGACTCAAAATCCGTTGCTGGTGACAGCGTCCCGGTTCGAGTCCGGGGAGGGCCATACCCCCGGGCCAAGTCCTGGCACCCGCCCCAGGCCAGTCCTGCGGGTCGGGACTGGCGATGGGCGACGGGATCCGCTATGAGCACGGGCCCCTGGCGTCCCCGTGCCGCCAGGTCCAGCAAGTTCGGGGCTATAGCTCAGCTGGGAGAGCGCTTGAATGGCATTCAAGAGGTCACCGGTTCGATCCCGGTTAGCTCCACAAGAAAATCAATGGTTCACGGGGCCCTCTTGGGCCCCTTCGATTTTCTGGCTGCGCAAAATGGCTGCGCCTAGAGGGGTCACCGGGTGCCTCGCGGGAGGAAGCGCCAGCGCCGCCGCTCTACCGTCCCCGACTGCGGACAGTCCGGCGAGTGGATGTAGCGCGAGACCAGGGCGAGGGAGAGTGGCCGGAGGCACCGCGCTCGGACTCATGCGGTACCCGTCGTGGAACAGGAATTGAGGGATGGCAGGTTCGCAGTGGTCGAGGTGCGCCCGACCCTGCTGCGCCTCGTCCTCCGCGCGGTGTTCGCGCCCGGAGCAGTCGAGTCGCTGCTCGTCGACGACCTGAACCGGAGCCTCAGCGGCCTCGTGCTCGGAGCCTGACTCGGTGCCGAGCCGCCAACCTCATTGACCCTGGTCGTGCGGGACAGTCACGGTCGTGGCGCCGGCGGTGGTGTTGCCCGACGCGTCGGCACACGTGATGTCGATCTGATACACGCGTCCCGAGCCTCCCCCCGCACGCTCGGCGCGCAGCTGGACGCCGAGCAACGCCGGACTCACCTTCGGCCCCGGAGCTGTGATGACCCAATCAGGGTCGGTGTGGCCGCTACCGGGGCCCAGTACCGGCTCGTTGGCGGTCACCGAGACGATCCTGCAGGTCGGCGAGGGGTCGCAGTCGGTCGCCGAGGCGGTGATCGAGACGGGCACGAGCTTGTGATTCGGCGGCCAGAGGGTGTCGGGGCTGGCCACGATCGAGGCGATCACCGGTGCCACCGTATCGGTCACGGCCACGGTGAAGCTGCAACTGGCCGATTGCCCCGACTGGTCAGTGACCGTGCAGGTGTCGGTCGTCGTCCCGATCGGGAACGCGGTGCCCGACGGCGGCTCGCACACGGCGGTCGCGGGACAATCGTCCGAGAACGTCGGCGAAAACGTCGCCACTGCCGTACACGCGCCCGGGTCTTGCGGCTTGGTGATGTTTCCCGGGCAGGTGATTACGGGCGGCACCGTGTCGGTCACGGTCACGGTGAAGCTGCAACTCGCCGTGCGCCCCAGCTCGTCGGTAACCGTGCAGGTGTCGGTCGTCGTCCCGACCGGAAACGCGGTGCCCGACGGCGGGTCGCAGACGACGGTCGGGGAGCAATCATCCGAGAAGGTCGGCGAGAACGTCGTCACCGCTGTACACGCGCCAGGGTCTTTCGACTGCGTGATGTTTGCCGGGCAAGTGACCTGCGGGGGTGTCCCGAGGATGGCGCCCCCGTCTGGTAGCGGGCAGATCGGAAGATCGCAGCCCGAAAGACATACCAGCGAAAGCACGATGACGGTTGGGCCCCGGACCAGAGCAGGCATTGGGCACCCCTAGGTTCGACGATTTCGCGTCATAGGCTCCAACGCGTCAGGACGGCAAGTGCTCGGAGACTAGCCGTGGCGACTTCCGGCTGCGCGAAGCCGCGGCGCGGCGAAGTGAGTTCGACCAGGCGGCGCTTGCGCTTTCAGTCTTGGTGCTCACGCCGCCGCCTTACTGGCAGACGTGAAGCCGCGTGCCTCGCGGCCCCACGCGAGCGACAAGGCCGGGACAACCGCAGTCCGCGTAGAACTCGTCGCGCACTGCCGTGCCGGCGATCGGGCCCCTAGTAGACTTCTGGGACGAAATGCCGGCTGCGTAACGACGCCTGGTCATCGTAGGCGCCCTTCTTCGAGCGATGGGGAAGCTCGAGTTTGTCCTTCCGCAGTCGCTTGTAGCGGACCTGGTCGAGTAAGTGCGTGATGCAGTTCAGCCGCGCGCGTTTCTTGTCGTCCGAGCGGATGATGTACCAGGGTGCGTCCTTCGAATCCGTCGCCTTGAACATCTCATCGCGCGCTCGCGAATAGTCGTACCAACGCTCCCGCGATGGGAGGTCCACTGGACTTAGCTTCCACTGGCGAAGTGGGTCATGAATGCGGGCCTCGAATCGCCGGGCTTGCTCTTCGTTGCTCACCTCGAGCCAGTATTTGATGAGCTTCACGCCGCTTTGCACCACCTCCCGCTCGAAGAGAGGTGCGAGTTCGAGGAAGCGGCGGTGCTCCTCCTTTGAGCAGAAGCCGAGCACGTGCTCGACGCCCGCCCGGTTGTACCAGCTGCGGTCGAAGATGATGACCTCGCCGGCCGCAGGGAAGTGCTGAAGGTACCGCTGAATGTACATCTGGCTCTTCTCGCGGTCCGAGGGAGCGGGCAGTGCGACAACTCTAAAGACGCGAGGGCTCACCCGCTCGGTGATGGCCCGGATGGTTCCGCCCTTTCCGGCTCCGTCCCGGCCCTCGAACACGATGACGACCCGCAGGCCTTTGTGTTTGACCCATGCCTGGAGATGGCAGAGCTCGGTTTGAAGTCTGCGGAGTTTCTTCTCGTAGTCCTTGCCACTGAGTTTCTCAGCCATGGCGCAGCTCCCTCCGTTGCTCTGGCTCTCGCTTCATCGCGCGATGCCGTGTCGATGGCGACTGCAGACCCCGTATTGGGTAGCATCCCCCCGAGTGCTGGACTCCCTTGAAGGCGTTGGACTTCGCGCCGGGGAGGCTGGCATACACCGTGCCAGCTGTCGCATGGAGAAGACGCAAGGACTGTCTTCAACCGCGCGCATCTTTTGCGGAGTAGTCCAGGAAGACGACTTTTGAAGGGGCCACCCGGCGCGCGCGAATCGTGACGCTTGACCTTTTGGAAGCAAGCCTCGCCGTGAGGGACGGCGCGCCTTCCGGGGACCGTTTGGGCCGACCGCGATATGTGTCAGTAGACTAGGCATGGTGAATGCACTCCCAAGGCGGGGCCTTGGGTGAGTCGGGGGGGGTGGAGGGAGCCTGGCTTTCTTCGCCGCGTCACGGACGGGAACGGCAACATGGCTTGGGTATCTCGGATCTTCCCAATGGCAGGCTGGCTACGCGGCTACAAACTGCGATGGCTGGGTTTGGACCTCACCGCTGGCGTGACGCTCGCGGCGTATGCCATCCCCGTTTCGCTCGCCTATGCCGGGTTGGCCGGGCTTCCACCGCAGGTCGGCCTCTACGGGTATTTGCTGGGGGGCGTGGGCTACGCGCTGTTTGGCAGCTCACGTCAGCTCGCCGTTGGCCCCACCTCGGCAATCTCGCTGACCGTGGGCGTGACGCTAACTCAAATCGCCGGCGATGACGCATCCCGCGCCCTCCAGATTGCCGCCCTCTCGGCATTCACAGTCGCAGGACTCTGCTTCATTGCGTGGCTGCTCCGCTTAAGCACGCTCACCAACTTCATCAGCGAGACAATCTTGCTCGGCTTTAAAGCTGGGGCCGGACTGAGCATCGCCTCGACGCAGCTGGCAGCCTTCCTCGGAATAGCGGCGGGCGGCGATGATTTTTTCTCGCGCTTGGCGCACGTCTTCCGCCACTTGGGAGAAGTTCGTCCGACCACAGTTCTAGTCGGCGCCTCCGCACTCACCCTGATTTTGGTGGGAGAACGGCTTCTCCCAGGCCGTCCAATTGCGCTCATCGTGGTCGTCCTCGCCATTGTGTCGGTCGCCTTCACCCCGCTCCGGACGTCGGGGCTAACCCTCGTGGGCGCGGTGCCGGGCGGGCTCCCTTCCTTGCGGTTACCAGGTCTGCGGCTCCGCGACGTGGATGGCATCATGCCGCTCGCGTTCGCGTGCGTTCTGCTCGCCTACATCGAAGGGGTTTCGGCAGCACGTACCTTCGCGGCAAAGCATGGATATCCACTCGACGTGCGCCAGGAACTACTCGGCCTGGGCGGCGCGAACCTCCTGGTGGCGTTCGGCGGCGGCTACCCGGTGGCAGGCGGGCTTTCCCAGAGTGCAGTCAACGACAAGGGTGGGGCCCAGACGCCGCTCGCTCTCATCTTTGCGTCGGGCGTCCTTGCCCTCTGCCTGCTCTTCCTCACGGGCCTGGTTGCCACGCTTCCCAAGGCAGTGCTCTCGGCGATTGTGCTCGTCGCTGTGACCGGGCTCATCGACCTCAAGGCGATCGGTCGCTTGCGCCGCATCAGCCGGTTCGAGTTTCGCGTTGCCCTCGTGGCGCTGGGCGGCGTGCTGGTGTTCGGAATTCTCAACGGCGTGCTCATTGCCGCCGCTGCGTCAATCTTGGTGCTGCTTCACCGGGCGGCCTTCCCGCAAGTCGCGTTCCTGGGGCGCATTCCTGGGACGCGCCGATTCTCTGACCTAGCGGTCAGTCCCGACAACGAACGGATTCCGGGCCTGGTGGCGTTTCGCGTGGAGGCGGCGTTGCTCTACTTCAACGCGGACCACGTTCGCAGCACTGTGTTGACGCGCCTCGAGGAGGCACCGGAGCCGGTGAAGCTAGTCGTGTGCGACTTGTCGACCTCAGCCAACGTTGACCTCGCCGGCGCGCGGATGCTGGCCGGACTCGCGCAAGAGGTGTCTGCGCGCGGCATCACCTTCCAACTGGTGGAAGCACGTTCGACGGTCCGGGAGATTCTGCGAGCGAGCGGACTAGACGCGAAGCTAGGCACGGTGGAGCGCGCGACGTCCCTGGCTGATGTTGTCGATGCCGTTCTCGCGAGCACGGCGTAGCCGGGGCAGGGGAGGAACGCGCTGGCACCAGCGCCAGGCGGCTGTCGGCGGCGGTCGAATCGCCGATGCTGGCATGGCGTTGCAGGCCTGTAGGCCTAGGCCACCGTCCATGAAACGAGACTCCGCAAACTGACTCTCCGACTATTTCGCAATGTCGCTGTTCATCTCAGGCTTTGCGTGGCTAGAAGCCTGACATTGAAGTGGGTCTCGAGACCCAGCGTCGGTGTTGGCCGGCGGTTTGCACACAGTGGGGGATTGCTCCCGACGTACGGTGACGACTCCGGAGCTGGCCGGTAATCGACCGTCCGGCCTCGTCATGGAGGCACCATGATTTCCGTTCGATCTTGCCGTCGATTCGCGCGCCCCGCCCTCGCGGCGGTGGTTCTTGTTTCAGCTTGCTCCACCGTGCACATCACGGGCCTGGCGCTGACCCCGGCGAGCTCTACCATTGCCAAGGGCACGATGGTCCAGCTGACGGCGACAGAGACGTTCTCGGACAACACGACCCAGGATGTCACCAATAATGCCTCCTGGACCTCGTCCGATACCTCGATTGCCACGGTTTCCAGTTCCGGCCTGGTGACGGGCGTGTCACCGGGAACGGTGACAGTGACGGCTACTTCTGCAGGCTTCAGCGGCACCGCCACGGTGACCGTGACGGCGGCGTCGCTGACGTCCATCGCCGTCACCCCGCCAAACCCGTCCATCGCCGCCGGGACCACGAAGCAATTCACTGCCACCGGGACCTTCTCGGACCAGACCACGCAGAACATCACCGCCCAGGTGACCTGGAGCTCGGCGACCGCCGCAGCGGCGACTATCTCGTCGGCAGGCCTCGCGACGGGCGTGGCGGTTGGCACCAGCACCATTTCGGCAAGCCTCTCGGGCAAGACGGGCTCGACCGTGCTCACTGTGACGGCAGCGACGTTGACTTCCATCGCCGTTACGCCGGCGAGCCCATCCATTGCGGCCGGGACCACGAAGCAATTTACCGCCATCGGTACCTACTCGGACAAGACCGCCCAGGACATTACCAGCCTGGTCACGTGGAGCTCGGCAACACCCTCCGTGGCGACTGTCTCGTCGCAGGGTCTTGCGACGGGCCTAGCGGTGGGGACCAGCACCATCGCGGCAGCGCTGTCGGGCCAGACGGGCTCGACGGTACTCACTGTCACTGCAGCCGCGTTGACTTCCATCTCCGTCACCCCAGTGAATCCCTCCATCGCTGCTGGCACGCCGAAGCAGTTCACCGCCACCGGGACCTACTCGGACAAGACGACGCAGGACATCACCACCCAGGTCCTTTGGACCTCAGGCACCACTTCCGTCGCAACCATCTCCAACGCCACTGGGTCGCGAGGGCTCGCCACAGGTGCAGGGGTGGGCACCAGCACCATTTCGGCGACGCTCTCGGGACAGACTGGCACGACGACGCTCACCGTCACAGCGGCGACATTGACCGCCATCGCTGTCACTCCGGCAAACCCGACCATTGCCGCCGGGACCTCGAAGCAGTTCACCGCCACCGGGACCTACACAGACAAGACGACGCAGGACGTCACTAACCAGGTGCTGTGGACCTCTGCCACGACGTCCGTGGCCACCATCTCCAACGCCAATGGGTCGCGGGGGCTCGCCACAGGTGCAGGGATGGGCACCAGCACCATCTCGGCGACGCTGTCCGGCCAAACGGGTTCGACGGTGCTCACCGTCACGGCGGCGACGTTGAGCTCGATTGCCATCACTCCAGCGAATCCCTCTATTGCGGCTGGAACTTCGAAGCAGTTCACCGCCACCGGGACCTACTCCGACACGACAACCCAGGACATCACCAGCCAGGTCCTCTGGACGTCAGGTACGACCTCCGTGGCGACCATCTCGAATGCCAGTGGCTCGAGCGGTCTGGCCACGGCCGCGGCAGTCGGCACCACCACCATCTCGGCAACCCTGTCGGGCCAAACAGGTTCAACGCTGCTTACCGTCACGGCGGCAACGCTCACCTCCATCGCCGTCACTCCAGCGAATCCCTCCATCGCGGCCGGAACCTCGAAGCAGTTCACCGCCACCGGGACCTACTCCGACACGACAACCCAGGACATCACCAGTCAAGCGACTTGGACCTCAGGAACAACGTCGGTAGCGAGCATCTCCAACGCGAGTGGGTCGCAAGGGCTCGCCACTGGTGCGGCAGTCGGCACCACCACCATCTCGGCAAGCCTGTTAGGCCAAACAGGTTCAACGTTGCTCACCGTCACGGCGGCAACGTTAACCTCCATTGCCGTTACCCCAGTGAATCCCTCCATCGCGGCTGGCACGCCGAAGCAGTTCACTGCCACTGGCACCTATTCAGACAAGACGACGCAGGACGTCACGGCCCAGGTGACCTGGAGTTCAGCGACGCCTTCTGTGGCTTCCATCTCGAATGCCAGTGGTTCGAATGGACTGGCCACGAGCGCGGCGGTCGGCACGACGGCAATCTCCGCGACGCTCTCAGGTTTCAGCGACTCGACGGTACTGACGGTGACAGCAGCGACGCTGTCCTCCATTGCGGTTAGCCCGCCGACCCAGTCACTGCCGGCCGGACTGAATCAAGCGTACATCGCCACTGGGACCTACACCGATAAGACGACCCAGGACGTGACCCAACAAGTGACGTGGGCCTCGTCGAACACCTCCGTGGCGACCATCTCCAACGCCGCCGGTTCGCAGGGACTGGCCAGCACGAGTACGCCCGGGACGACGAACATCACCGCTTCGCTCAACGGTGTGGTGAGCGACGCTTCGGTGTTGCAGGTGACCAATGCCACCTTGCAAAGCATTGCCATCACCCCGACGACGCCGCAGCTCCCGCTCGCCACGACGCTGCAGCTCGCTGCCACCGGCACGTATTCCGATGCCTCGACCCACGACGTCACCGGTCTCGCCACCTGGGGTACGACAGCTCCGCTCGTGGCGTCTGTTTCAAACGCCGCTGGCTCCCAGGGGTTGGCATCGGCGCTTGCCCAGGGCAGCGCGACCGTCACCGCCAGCCTAGCTGGCGTCAATGGAAGTACGACGCTGACGGTCACTCCCGCTGCGCTCGTGTCGATTGCCGTGACGCCGACCAATCCAGCGATCGCCAACGGGACCACCAAGCAATTCGTCGCAACGGGGACCTACACAGATAACTCGACAGAGAACATCACCAATGCCGTGACCTGGGCGTCGTCCGCGACCTCCGTGGCGACCATCTCCAACGCCAGTGGCTCCCAGGGCCTCGCATCGAGCTTGGCTGTCGGGAGCAGTACCATCTCGGCAAGCCTATCCGGGCAGACGGGGACGTCGTTGCTGACCGTCACGCCAGCAACGCTGGTCACCCTCGCCGTGACTCCGGCGGGAGCCAGCATCGCGAAGGGCACCACCAAGCAGTTCACGGCGACTGGTACTTACACCGACAACTCGACCCAGGACCTCACAGCAGCTGTGACCTGGTCGGCCGTCGATGGGACGGTCGTGTCGGTGTCCAATGTCGCCGGAAGCAATGGCCTCGCCACGGGGCTAGGGGTCGGCACTACCAACGTCATCGCCACGCTCGGAAGTGTGACCGCGTTCACTGCATTCACAGTCTCACCTGCTACCCTCGTGTCGATTTCTGTGACTTCTTTGAATGCCGCGATTGCCAAGGGGACGTCGGAGGCGTTCACGGCCACCGGAGTCTACACGGACAATTCGACCCAAGACCTGACCACGCAGGTGAGCTGGGCCAGCTCGGACATCACGAAAGTAACGGTGTCGAACGCGTCCGGCTCGCAGGGGGTCGCCCAGGCAGTCGACATTGGTTCTGCAACGATTTCGGCCTCGCTGCTAGGGACGACAGGTTCGACTGGTCTTTCGGTGACGGCGGCGACGCTCGTGTCCATTGCCGTGACCCCTCCCAGTCCGAGCATCCCGACACAGCTCAGCGTCGCGTTCACAGCGGTGGGGACCTACACTGACAACTCGACGCAGGACCTGACGACGCAGGCGACGTGGACTTCCTCCGCGCCAGCGGTTGCGACTGTCTCGAACGCTGTCGGCTCTCAAGGCTCGGCGAACACGCTGACGGCGGGCACTACCACCATCACCGCGACCCGCGGACTGGTGAGCGGCTCCGCCACGCTCACGGTGAACAGTGCGACGTTGGTTCAAGTCACGGTGGAGCCTGCCAACCCAACCATTCCGAAGGGCACGAACCAATCCTTCACCGCTTTCGGATTCTACTCGAACAGCACAAAGTTCGACCTGTCCAAGTTCGCGACCTGGGCCTCCTCCAACCTCGGTGTGGCGACGGTGTCGAACGCGTCGGGCTCGCAAGGGCTCGCCAACGGAACCGGTGTTGGGAGCGCCACCATCTCGGCGACGTATACCGGCGTCGTCGGCCAGACGACTCTCAACGTGAGTGCCGCCACGCTGGTGTCCATTGCCCTTCAGCCGGTCAACCCGT
The DNA here is from genome assembly GCA_963760425.1 of uncultured delta proteobacterium. Classification (GTDB taxonomy): domain Bacteria; phylum Myxococcota; class Myxococcia; order Myxococcales; family Myxococcaceae; genus JADGRA01. Next base: position 355,275 of record CAVXCY010000007.1, read on the forward strand.
CGGTGCCCAATGGCAGCCCAGAGCAGTTTCAGGCCATCGGGACTTACACGGACAACTCGACCCAGGACATCACCACCGCGGTCTCCTGGACCTCGACGAATACGCTGGTGGCGACCATTGGCGCGAGCACCGGGCTGGCACAGTCCCTGTCGCTCGGGATGACTTCCATCACGGCAGCACAAGGTATGGTGACGAGTCCCGCGACGACGCTGACAGTGACCAGCGCGGTCCTGAAGAGCATCGACGTCGAGCCGGCGAGCCCTTCGATTGCCGCGGGCACCACGCAGCAGTTCAAGGCGACCGGCATCTACACCGACTCCACGACGCAGGACCTGACGACGCAAGTCAGCTGGAGTTCCACCGACACCAACGTGGTCTCCATCTCCAATGCGGCAGGCAGCGCCGGCCTTGCGACCAGCGCCATTCCGGGGCTCGTCACCATCAGCGCGACCCTGAACGGAATCGTTGGTTCCACCCCACTCACCGTGACCGCTGCCACCCTTGTGTCGATTGCCGTGACGCCGTCCGCACCGTCAATCGCCAAGGGCACAAGCAAGCAGTTCACCGCCACCGGGACCTATACGGATGCTTCGCAAACGGACCTCACAACGCAGGTCACGTGGTCTTCCAGCGCCCCCGCCACAGCGACGGTTTCCGACCTAGCTGGCTCACAGGGTCTCGCCATGGGCGCAGGCGTAGGCACTGCCACCATCTCCGCCGCGCTGTCTGGCAAGACGGGCATGACGACCCTCTCTGTCACTGCCGCGACGCTCGTCTCGGTGGCTGTGACGCCTGCGACTCCCAGCATCGCGCGCGGCACGACAATCCAGTTCACTGCCACGGGTACCTACACCGATGCCACAACGCAGGACCTGACAACGCAAGTGACCTGGTCCGCGTCGGCGGCGGGTGTCGCCTCCATCTCAAACGGCGGCTCCCAGGGTCTCGCCACCGGACTCAGCGTGGGCACGACCTCCATTACCGCCACATCGGGCACCGTCAGCGGGTCGACGAATCTGACGGTCACCAGTGCCACGCTGGTGTCCATCGCGGTGACTCCGCAGAATCAGACAATCCCGGTGCACAGCACGCTCCAGTTCACCGCCACCGGTACCTACACCGACAACAGTACCCAGGACCTCACCACCCAGGTGGCCTGGACCTCCTCGCTTCCCGGCAGCGTTTCCATCTCGGATGCGGTGGGCTCTCAAGGGCTGGCCACGGCGCTTGCGTCCGGGCCGGTGGTCATCACTGCGGCGACCGCCACGCTCTCGGGAACCGCGAACGTCACCGTGCAGTGACAAAAGGGGCGCTTTGCTGTTCCTTTCTTCCCGGGCGCTGGCCCGGGTTGAACAGGCAACATGAAGAAACTCGACCTCAAGAAGCAATACCGCGCGCTGTACGCCGCCTCGTCGAAGACCGCAGCACTGGTGGAGGTGCCGGAGCTCCTTTTCCTCGTCATCGACGGCCAGATTGAGAAGGGCAGCGGCCCGGGAACATCGACTGCGTTTCAGTCGGCCGTTCAGGCCCTGTACGGAGTCGCCTACACGCTCAAATTCATGTCGAAGCTGCGGAAGGCGAAGGCCATCGACTATCCGGTGATGCCTCTTGAAGCCATCTGGTGGGTAGAGAACGGGAAATTCGAGTTGAGCCGGCCAGACCGCTGGTCCTGGCGAGCAATGATTCTGCAACCTGGGCACATCACGTCTGGGATGCTGACCGAGGCGACGGAGAAGCTTGGCGAGAAGAAACCAACCCTCGTCCTGAACGCACTACGGCTGTTGAAAGACCAGGAGGGCCCATGTGTCCAGATGCTGCATGTCGGGCCCTACGCCACGGAGCCGGTCACCGTCGCTCGCATGGCCGCGTTCGCTGCCGAGCATGGCCTTAGCGAACGGCATGAACAGGACCGACGGCACGGGCAACTCCTTGTTCATGACCACCACGAAATCTACTTGAGTGACCCGCGACGCATCGCGCCCGGGAAGCTGAAGACCATTCTGCGAAAGCCGGTCGTCCGGGCTGGTACGGCGTGACTCGCCTCATCGCGGGGGGAGGCGCTCCAGGCGGGAGGTCCAGCGTGCCCGCGCTCTCTCGCGCTCGTGTTCCCTTGTCCTGACGGTCGTACGTGCATGCAGCATAGAGAGCAGATTTTCCGTATTCGCAGCAATTTCGCCGATGGCGCGCTCGAACGCCTCTGCGTCGGCGGCGGAAGGTCGGGTGAGGCCAGTGACCTTCCGCACGAACTGGGTGGCGGCGGCACGAATCTCATCCCGCGTCGTGGGTGGCTCAAAGTTGTAGAGCACGCGGATGCTGCGGCACATGGGCTCTCTCCTCCCGGGCGGTGGGGAAGCGAGTCTGGCTCACGGCAGACGCGAGCGCAAAGCCCCGAAGGAGGACCCGTCCGGCCAACCCTTGCGCGTCAAGGCGAGGCGCAGACCGCAACGCCGACCATTGCATCTCGGCTGACGAGTTCTGCAAGCTTCTGCTCGTGCCACCCGTCGGTTCCGTCCGGGCGCATCGGCAAGACGAGGTAGCGCATGTCCGCGGTCGAGTCATGGACGCGGACCGTCGTAGTTTCCGAGAGCTCGAGACCGAACTCGTGGAGCACGGCACGCGGCTCCCGCACCATGCGGCTTCGGTAATTGCGGCTCTTGTACCAGTCGGGCGGAAGCCCGAGGAGCCAGCGGGGGTAACACGAACAGAGGGTGCACACGATGACGTTGTGCACTCCGGGCGTGTTCTCCACCACGACGAGTTTGTACGGGCCCCGCTCGAGGCCCATGGTCTCGACTGCCGCGTTACCGTCAGCGAGCAGAAGGCGGTGAAATGTCGGGTCCGACCACGCTCGGGCCACCACCGCGGCCCCACGGGCGGGTGTGCGACTGTCCATGTCCTCGACCTGCCGCCGAACTTGGTCCGCGGTGACGATGCCCTTTTCGATGAGGAGCTCCCGAACAGCGACTTCCATGCGCTGGAAGTAGGTCAAAGGCGCGTCCTGGTCAGCTCGCGTCGGGTGCTGATGGGCGTCAGCTTCGTCGTGATGACCCGTCATTGTTCACCCCAGTCGGCTGTAACCAGTGCTGGAAGATTTCGACATCTACTGTGTCGGATGTGCCGCCTTCGTAGTCGCTCCAGAGGTCGGCTTGCCGAAAGCGCACACGGTACAGTGGCTGTGCCGGGAGCCCAGAACGGCCGTAGGCCAGCTCCTCGGGGTTTGGGAAAGCTCCGCAAAGCCGTTCGATGACTCCGCTGCGGCCACGGACGTATGCCGGTGTCCGCACGTGGCCTGGAGGATGAGCGGAGCGGACGGCGACGTGCTCGCCGGGCTGGAAGAGCACAGGCATAGCTTGCTCGCTCAAAGCTCGCCCCTGGCGACGCGCTGCTCGACGTCGGCCATCTTGCGGCCCAACTCGTCGACGGTGAGCACCCCGCGCTGAAGGAGCGTGGCAGTGATGCTGTGTATCCAGCGCTCGTAATAGCTCAAGCTGTCGTAGACGCCCGGCCCGAGAACCTCGATGTTGCGGCGGAGTTCGTCCACCGTCATCTGGCGGCTGTCCTTGCGGGACAGGAGCACCATCAAAGCATCCACACGCTTCTCCCAGAGGGCGTAGTCATGCTCCGTGCGCGCCACCGGACCGGCAGGCTCACCGCCCATGTCGTGCGGGGGAGGGGCAGGGTGCTGGGGCATCGGGGGCGCAGAGTCTACGTCCCGAAGCTGGCGCGGGAGAAGGGGTGCTCGACCCGGGCAATGCGACTGAAACGTCAGGGCCGGTAGGGCGCCGGGCCAGAGGTGACGATGGCCTCCATCCACGCCCACAGCGCCGCCGCCTGGCTTGGTCCCAAGTCCGAGAAGGCCGGCATCATCAATCCTCGCGCGGTCGCATTCAGCTCCCGGTATTTGGCGTGAAACCACAGACTGTGTGGGTCGCGATAGGTGTGCAAGGGCACCGGCTCCGCAAAGTCCCAACCGTAATGCGCGCCCACCTGCCGTACCCCGTGACAAAACTGACATCGCTCTGAAAAGGTGCGGTAGCCATTGGCCACAGCCGCGGAGCCGGACCCCTGGAACTGCCGCCGGTATGCTTCGGATTGTGCCAGTTCGATTCCGGCTAGCCGGTCCACGTGCTGCCAAGGCGAGAACACCCGCGGCGTCAGCTCCGGCACCTCCGGATGCCAAAGAGTTTGGACGACGAGCTTGCCGCCCTGAAAACGGATGGGTCGCCAGTCCTCGGATTCATCTCCCTTCTTCGAGATGTCGGGCAGGTCCCGGCTCCACCCCGGTTCACCCGGAGAGTCCACCCACATCTCGACGGCGATGAAGGGGGCCAACCGCTCCATGGCGGAGGTGTCGCGGAATGGAAGTGGGACCACCATCCCGTTGTCAAAATGCAGGAGTGCCAAGTCGACCGCTGCCGGAACGGAGCCGCTGCGGAGCACCCATTGAAGTGTCACGCCACGGTAGCGATGGCGCGCGCCATACTGCGCGTCGAAGCGGTCGACCTCCATCCACGGCGCGGTTGTCAGGTCGACAGTTCTTTGTTCTAGACGTCCCGCGTCGGCGGAGGAGGAACCGGGAGCACGAACCCACACCTCCACCGTGTTTCGCTCCGACGGCGCAGGACTGGCTGAGCTGGCCAGCAACATGACGCCACAGAGCAGCAGGCGGCGCGTGGACCCTGGGAGCATGACTTCGAAATCAAGCACGCATCGTGCCATCTAGGCTGGCCTCTCGAGAGGGCCACCACCGAGGGCGACGCCCCAAAGTCGACCGCCGGAGGGGATGGACGACCTGGAGCCGCGAGGATTCCAGCGGGACTGGCTGGGCCCCGCTGAAGTGCTTCCTGCCTACTCTCCAGTCGAACGTTGGCCAACGCACAACTGGCGTCGTTGGCGACGGTGACGCAGCCCTTTCGCCGCATCGCCCCGGGCTGCTGGCGATGGCGGAGGCATACCTCTTGCTCAGTGTCACAGCGGCTGGAGGTGCCCGATGCGAATTCTGGTTGCCTTTGGTTCCAAACGTGGAGGAACCGCGGGCCTGGCCGCGCAGGTGGGTGACGCGCTTGGCAGTCGGGGATTTTCCGTCGATGTCTGCGCTGCAGCGGATGTGAGTGACGCCGACGTCCGGGACTACGACGCGGTGGTGGTAGGTGGCGCGCTGTACATGAATTTGTGGCACCGGCATGCACGGGGCTTTGTGCAGAGAAACGTGACGGCGCTTCGCCGACGCCCCGTCTGGTTCTTCTCGAGTGGACCGCTGGACGGAACGGCCCGGACCAGCGTCATCCCGCCAACGCGTACTGTGCAACGACTGATGAGCCGCGTCGGTGCCCTCGGCCACGTCACCTTTGGCGGCCGTCTTGCCCGCGATGCACGCGGCTTTCCAGCCAGTGCGATGGCGCGAAAGCGGTCCGGCGACTGGCGGGATGTGTCTCACGTTCAAGCTTGGGTGGAAGGGATTGCCTGCTGGCTCAAGACGCAGAAGCCCGTGGAAGCGCGGGTGGACGCCGTGTCTGCACCGGAGGCCCGCAAATTCTCGCTCTCGGCGGTCGCGCTCACAGTGGGGGCGCTCCTCGGTGCAGTTGTGGCGTCGGCGGGCATACTCCTCTGGAAGGGCGCCTTCCCTGCTCCGACAGCCGCACCGCCCGTCAACACCTTGCTCGCCGAGGCCCGTGGCTGGAGCTTCGTCACGTTACTCGTCGCGCCCGTGGCGGCCATCGCGCTGGCCGCCGCACGACGTGGTTCGCTGCGCGGCCGACTCGTGTGGGCGGGCTGTATGGCGTACCTGGTCTATACCTACCTCGAGTTTGCGGTGAGTGGCCCCTTCACTGCGCTGTTCCTCGTCTACGTCGTCACCCTTGCCCTGGCGGTGTCCTCGCTGGTGGTGGCCGTCGCTTCGGTGAATGTCGCTGCTTTGCCGCGGTGGTTCAGTGGGCGCACGCCGCGTCGTCTCACGGCTGCGGTGGCGCTGCTCTTTGCCTGCGGGCTGGCCGTGGCATGGCTAAAGGGCATTGTCCTGCGCCTTGCGTCAGCGGACTTTGGTTGGCCGGACGCGTACGGGTCCGTGGGGCAGGTTGTTCACGCTCTGGACCTGGGCTTGCTCGTCCCACTTGGCATCGCGGCGGGCATCTTGCTCTTGCGGCGGCGTCCTGGGGGCTACCTCGTCGCAGCCATTTGGCTGGTGGTGGCCCTGGAGATGGGAGCGGCGCTGACAGTCATGGTGGCAGTCTCGGCCGTGGCCACACGGCAGAGCCCGTTCGTCGCTGCACCTTTCGGGGTGCTGCCGCTGGTGGCCGGTGCGCTTGGCGTCGCGTTCTTTCGCGCCGTGCGGTCCCCGACTCCGCTGGCATCCTCGCCGCTGCCGAAGGCCAAAAGCGCATCCCCCCAGGGCGATTTGGATGTGTTCACCATTCCCGAGGGGGGAGGTCAGCCAGCTTTCGGTGCGGACAACGGCCGCATGCGGGGGTAGACCCGCAGGCGGTCGAGCCAGTGGCGGATTCCGGGGTAGGCAGCGAGGTCGAACTCGCCCTCGTCGGCCACGTCCGTGTACGCGAACAGTGCGATGTCCGCGATGGTCATCCCTGCGTCGGTCAACCATGGGTGCGAGGCCAGCCGAAGCTCCATCACGCCCAGCGCACGGTGCCCCCGCTGCCAAATCTCCGGAAGGCGGTCCGCGTAGCGTTCTTTGGCCTTGAGGTGACGGATCCAGTTCCGAGCAACCGCCACGTACGGTTCGTGGCTGTATTGCTCGAAGAAGAGCCACTCGAAGACGCGTGTTCGCGGCAACCCCGCAGGCGGCAACCAGGGGGTGCCTTCGGCGAAGTGGGCGAGGATGGCGTTGGACTCCGTGACGCGCGCGCCGTCTTCGAGTTCGACGAGTGGCACCTTCCCATTCGGATTCATCGCCAAGAATTCGGCGGTTCGCGTGGCGCCCGCGTTCGAGTCTGTCTCCACCCACCGGTAGGGCGTCTGGATGAGTTCCAGAATCTGACGGACTTTCCAGCAGTTTCCCGAAGGCGTGGAGCCATAGACCGTGACCATTGCGAGTTCTCCTCAGAAGGGATTGGCATTAGCGAAGTGCGTCGGCCTTTGCGAGCGCGCGGCGCCTTGGAAAGAGTCGAAAGACGAGGACGCCCCCGAGGCCTGCTGTCACTGCGAGCAGCAGGTCATCCGGATGCAGGAACGAGAGACGAAAGAGGTGGCGAAGCGGCGCCAGGTAGAGGACCAGCAGAAGAAAGAGAACACCTCCACCGGCCACTGCCCACAGGGCCGGGTTGCGCTTCGGCCGAAGGCGACGGCGGAGTTCGGTTTGCGTCCCGAGTCCAAACACCAGTGCAAGGTTGGAGACGACGAGCGCTGTGAAAGTGAGCGCGCGGGCGTCGAGTTCTCCCATGCCCTGGTGCAGCGCAACGGTGAAAAGGCCGAGGAGGACAAGGAGGATGGCCAGGCCTTGTAAGAGGCTTGAGACGATGAGTTCCCTTCCGAACAGCGGAGCCCGGGGGTTCCGCGGCGGCTTCCGCATCAGGTCCGGCTCCTCGGGCTCAGCCTCAAAAACAACCGAGGACGTCGGTTCGATAATCAGGTGCAGAAACGCCACATGCACGGGCATCAGCACCAAGGGCAGTCGGAGCAACACCGGCAGAACCGTCATCCCTGCAATTGGGACGTGGATGGCCAGGATGTATTGCATGGCACTCCGGAGGTTCACGAAGATGCGCCGGCCGAGTCGGACCGCTGCGACGATGGTCGAGAAGTCGTCGTCTAGGAGGACCAAGCTGGAGGCTTCTCGCGCAACATCCGTGCCGCGGCTGCCCATGGCGATTCCGATGTCAGCCGCCTTGAGCGCTGGCGCGTCGTTGACCCCATCACCCGTCATGGCAACGACCTCCCCACGGGCTTGAAGCGCCTGCACGATTCGCAACTTCTGCTCCGGGATGACGCGCGCGAAGACGTTGACCGTATCCAGACGACGCGCCAGCACGCCGTCGCTCATGACCTCGAGCTCTCGGCCGGTGATGACGTCATCCGGAGCCCGAAAGCCGACCTGTCTCGCAATGCTGGAAGCAGTTCGCGGGTCGTCTCCGGTCATCATCACCACACGGATGCCTGCCGAGAAGCATTCGGCGATCGCAGCCGGGACGCTCGGCCGGATGGGGTCAGCCAGTCCGGCCAGACCGATGAACTCAAAGTCGAAGTCGTGCTGGCTGGAGGGCAGGTCCCCGGCGCGGAATCGGCTGCGAGCAACTCCCAGCACGCGCAGGCCTTGGGCGGCGAGGTGCTCTGCCTCCGCACCAAGGCGCTCGAGCTCGGAGGCCGGTAGATGGCAGAGGTCAGCCACCGCCTCGTAGGCACCCTTTGCGGCGATGACCAGGTCCACCCCGTCGGGGGAACGCCACACATAGGACAACGCCATTAACTGCGCGGACAGCGGGTATTCCCGAACCAGCTGCCAGTGGGGGTGGAGATGCTCGGTACCAGCCAGTTGGCGGGACCCCAATGCGTGGAACGCCCGCTCCATGGGGTCGAATGGATTTCGCTGGCTCGCAAGGATGGCGTATTCCACCAGCTGATGGACGAACTCCGGTAGCGGCCCGACCGACTCGAGGCGAAGGTCAAAGGTTTGACCTTCGGCAAAGAGCTTGGCAACCGCCATCTGATTCATCGTCAACGTCCCGGTCTTGTCGACGCAGAGGACGGTGGCCGAGCCGAGGCTCTCGACGACGGGCAGACGTCGGGCAAGGGCCCGCTTCTGAGCGATTCGCCAGGCCCCCATCGCCAGGAAGATGGCCAGTACCGCCGGAAACTCATTGGGGAGGATGGCCATCGCGAGCGTTAGGCCGGCCAGAAGGCCCGTCAGCCAGGCGTGGCCGAACCCATAGGTGACGACCACCAGGATGCAGAGCGCGACCGCAACGACCGCCAGGCGGCCAACGAGACGGACAGTCTCGCGCTGGAGAGCGCTGAGTTCGGGCTCTACGGTGTGAAGCGCGCGGCCGATTCGGCCCATTTCGGTGTTGAGGCCCGTGGCAAGGACCTGCGCCACGCCGTGGCCGTGGGTGACCAGCGTATCCGGCGAAGACGAAGGGGAGTCCTTCTCCGCCGGGGCGGGCCTGTGGCAGAGCTCCGTCCCAAGCCGTCTTCAGCACCGGGGCCGATTCACCGCTGAGCAGCGATTCGTCGGCAAACAGGTTGGCGCAGCTGACCAGCGCCCCGTCCGCCGCGACGCGGTCACCATCCGCGAGAATCAGCAAGTCCCCGCGCACGACATCCCGCCCGGCGATGCGTAGACGTGTCCCGTCACGCAGGACCAGGGCGCGTGGACTGGCAGGATCGCGGAGCGCTGCCAATGCATGCTCGGTCTTCTGCTCCTGGTAGAGGGTGATGCCGGCGACCACGAGCACGAACCCAAGCAGAATCAGCGCTTCCTGGTGGTCGCCAAGAAATAGGTAAATCACGCCACATGCGACCAGGATGAGAAACATCGGCTCGCGAAGGACGTCCCCCGCAATCCGGAGCACCGTCCGGCGCTCGCTCGAGGGCAGCTCATTGGGGCCGTCGAGCCGCAGGCGCGCAGATGCCTCCGCCGAGCTCAAGCCGGTCTCCAGGCTGGTCTGCTCCATCAACGCTGGAGCCTAGAACAGCTTGCTGCTGTGCGCGGTGACGCTCGCCTTTGGACGGTTGGATGGTGCGAACGTCTGGCCGTGCGGATTCTCTACGGGGTGGTAGGGGAGGGAATGGGGCATGCCACTCGCTCCCGCGTGGTGCTCGAGGAGCTTGTTCGCGACCAGCACGAGGTCCACATCGTGGTCTCGGGCCGTGCGCGTGAGTACCTGGCCCGTCATTTCGCCAATGTGCATCGAATCTGGGGGCTCACCATCAACTACGGCGGCAACCGCGTTCGCAACCTGCGCACCGTCCTGCAGAACCTCCGGGGCGCCATCGGTGGCTGGCCGGCCAACGTCAGCGCCTACTTCAACGTGCTGTCTCAGTTTCGCCCCGAAGTGGTCATCAGCGACTTCGAGACATTCAGTTACCTTGTCGGGAAGGCCCTTCGACTTCCGGTCATCACCCTGGACAACATCCAGGTCATCAGCCGGTGCGAGCACGACCCACGGCTCCTCGGCGGGCACGAGCCCACCTTCGAACTCACCCGTGCCTTCGTCGAGGCCAAGCTGCCGCGCTGCTTCCACTACCTGGTGACGACCTTCTTCTACCCGCCCGTGCTGAGAGAACGCACCACGCTCGTCCCCCCCGTGCTGCGGCCAGAAATCCTCGCCGCGCGAAGCGAAGCCGGTGAGCACCTGCTCGTGTACCAGACGGCCACCACCAATCGCGCCCTGCCAGAAGTTCTGAAGCGCCTCGGCCTACCGACCCGGATTTACGGACTCCGGCGAGACCTGACCGAGGAGTTCGTGGAAGGCAACCTCCGCTACCGGCCATTCAGCGAGAAGGGCTTCATCGAGGACTTGAGGACGGCCCGCGCGGTGGTGTCCGGGGGCGGCTTCACGTTGATGAGCGAGGCCGTCTACCTGCACAAGCCAATGCTGTCGGTGCCGGTCCAGGGTCAGTTCGAGCAGGTCCTCAACGCGCTGTACCTGCAGGAGCTGGGCTATGGACGCTACGCGCCGAGGTTGTCCGAGGAGGCCCTGGTCGACTTCCTGGGAAGCCTCGGGACCTGCACGCAGGCGCTGAGTGGTTACGCGCAGGACGGAAACCAAACGGCGTTTGCTGCCCTGCGCCACCAGCTCGCGGACGCAGCGGCAACGCGCGGGTGAATGGGCAACGGACGCTCACCGCGGCTCCAGTACTTCCGGACTGCCGCCCGCTGCCGGGCTTACTTGCTGGCGTGGATGGCCATCACGTCCTTCAACAGCTTGATGGCTTCGGCCTTTGGGCGCTGGAAGGCATTGCGGCCCATGATGGAGCCGAAGCCGCCCCCCTCCTTGATGCCCCGGATTTCTTCGAGGACGGCGGGCGTGTCCTTTGCCTCTCCACCGGAGAAGATGCAGACGCGCCGCCCGGCGAAGCAGGCGTGGATGACGTGGCGGACCCGGTCGGCCAGGGTGTGGATGGGAAGGTTGTACTTCTCGAAGACCGCCTTGGCCTCAGGCTGAAAGACGGTCTCCTTGGGCGGCTTGACCTTGATGACGTGCGCGCCCATCTGCGCCGAGAGCTGGGCACCGTAGGCAACCACGTCCACCGCCTGCTCCGCTTCCTTGGGAACACCGCTTCCGCGCGGATAGGCCCAGACGACCGTCGGCAACCCGAATTCCTTGGCTTGGGCGACGACCTCCCGCAGCTCCTCAAAGACGATGTTTCGCGAGGCAGAGCCGGGGTAGATGGTGAAGCCAACTGCGGCGCAGCCAAGTCGGACAGCGTCCTTGGGGGAGGCAGTCAGTGCCGATGCTGGCTCCATCTTCGACAGGGAGTCGGAGTTGTTTAGCTTCAGGATGAGGGGAATCTCTCCGGCAAACTTGCCGGCGATGGCCTCGAGGAACCCGAGCGGCGCCGCGTAGGCATTGCACCCTGACTCGACAGCCAGCGTGACGTGGTAGTCCGGGTCATACCCCGGAGGATTGGGCGCGAACGAACGCTGCGGTCCGTGCTCGAATCCCTGGTCGACGGGCAGGATGACCATCTTCCCGGTACCGGCGAGAGTTCCCGTCATCAGCATCCGAGCGAGGTTGGCCTTCGTGCCGGGATTGTCGGACGGGTACCAGGAAAGGATCTCCTTCACTCGCTCGGTCAGCATGGCGTGGACCCCAATGGGCAGTGAGACGGCCGAACCTTACACCGCTCGTGTCCCGAACCAACACTGTGGAGGGGGGTTATCCTCAGAGAGGTCGCTCATAGATGCGGTACGTCTTGTACCGGCGTGCGCCCATCGACTCGATGGCGCGGACCATCAGCTCGTTGTCCTCGGTGACCCAGCCGAGCTCGGCCCCGTCGTAGCCGAGCCGCCGAGCCGTCCGGAGCGTCTCCAAGTAGAGGAGCGCGTCTAAACCACGGCGGCGAAAGCCCGGCTTGATGCCGAACAGCAGCACGCGAAGCCGCTCGATGTTCCGCGCTGCCCACGCCATCCGTGCCAGCCCCACGGGCAAACCCCAGTGGGTGAGATAGCCGCCCGCGGCCTGAATGGCCCGGTTGGCGTCCGGAAGTGTAATAGAGAAGGCTACGGGCTCTCCTCGCACCTCGGCAATGAGGCAAAGCTCGGGGCGCACTCGGACTAGGGGCCGGAGCCGCGCGACAATGCCGTCGAACTCCTCCTCGTTCAGGGGCAAGAAGAGCCAGGCCGGGTCCATCATCGCGTTGTAGATGCTCTTCAGCCGACGAATTTCCTCAGGGAGCTGGCGGAGGTCGATGGGGCGCACGCGGACGCCCTGCTGTTCCCGGAGACGTTCCGCCACCCGCACCACCTTCTCAGGAGGTGCCAGAGCGGTACTCAAGTCATAGGCATAGAGGTCCTTCATCTTCCGCAGGCCCCAACCCTCGAGCAACGCGCCGTAATAGCGAAAGTTGTAGGGCATCATCATCGCTGGCGGAAAGTCGAAGCCCTCCACCAGAACGCCACACTCATGGTTGGTGGAGAGGTTCACCGGACCGGTGAGTGTCTTCATGCCCCGGGTGCGAGCAAACTCCGCCGCTCGGTCGAGCAGAGCCGCCGCCACGGCAGGGTCATCCGGCGCGTCGAACAAACCAAAGAAGCCCGTTTCGGCATTGTGAAACTGGTTCCACAGCGCATCGTCGATGGCGGCGATTCTCCCGACGATTTGTCCGTTCCGGCGAGCGACCGAGAGCTCCACCTCGGCATGCGAGAAGAAAGGATTCTTTTCGCGGTCGAGGAAGTCGCGGCGCTCGGCGACGATGGGCGGAACAAAGTACGGGTCGCCCGTGTACAGCTCGAGCTGGTACCTTATGAAGGCGTCCAGGTCCGCACGGCTGCGCACTGTCTCGACGACGATGGACGAGTCACGGGCGGCGTCGACTCCGGTTGGGGCACTTGGTGCGGTGCGGGCCACAGGCATCAGACCATTCCTTGTTGACGGTACCAGGCGATGGTGTGGGCGAGCCCCTCCTCGAGGGGATAGCGAGCGCGAAAGTCGAGTTCGCTCATGGCTCGCTCCGGAGAGCATGTCCAGGCTTCCTGCGCCATTTCCCGGGCCTTGTCTCGGTTGAGGATGGACACTTTGCCCTGGAGGCGGGCCGCCAGCTCCGAGCCAGCGGCGGCCAACCACCCCACGGACTCGGGGACGGAAATGACCCGGGCGCCATTCCTGCCGAGTCCTCGCGACAGCGCCTGACAGAACTCCTCCCAGGCGTAGGGGCGCGGGTCTGCGACAAAGTAGATGCCGCGAACGGGGTCCTCGGCGGAGAGCGTCTCGCCGCGGGCCCCGGCGGTGATGAGAGCGTCGCAGAGGTCATCGACGTGGATGAAGGAAAACTGCTTGGGGCCGAAGCCGGACTTGAGAAAGAGGCCGTGTCGCGCCATGGCCATCAGCGGTGGGAGATTGACCTCGTCGCCCGGCCCATACACGAAGGGTGGCCGAAGGACGATGGCTCGCAGCGCACGAGCGTGCGTACGCACCGCCTCCTCTGCGGCGAGCTTGCTCCGGCCATACAACGACACCGGCCGGGGGACTTCCGCCTCCGAACGCGGATGGTCAATTCGTGCCGGTCCCGCAGCTGCGAGGGACGAGCACACCACCAGCCGTGGCGGGCTGGTCTGCCGGGCGACTGCCTGGGCCAGAAGCCGGGTGGCCTCCGCGTTGCCCCGCTGGTAGCCCTCCTCGGAAGCCGCCTTGGTGACACCAGCGATGTGGTGCACCACCTCGACGCCCGCGAGTGCCCGGTCCAGACCTTCGCCCGTGGTGAGATCGCCCTCGACCAGCTCGACGCCCAGCGCGCGGAGCGACTCGCTGCGCGAGGTGCGGCGAACCAGCGCCTTCACCGCGTCACCCCGCTGGACGAGACGTCGCGCGAGGGCACCGCCGACGAAGCCACTGCCACCCGTCAACAGGACACGCATCCGGGTAGGCTGGTCAGGCAATGGGACGCCGGTAGATGCGGTACGTCTTGGAGCGGACACCACCCATGGATTCGATGGCGCGGTTGACCAGGTGGTTGTCCTCGAGCGTCCAGGACACCTCCCCGCCGCTGTAGCCGAGCCGACGTGCGGTGGTGATGGTGTCCAGGTAGAGAATGGCGTCGAGACCCTGCCGCCGAAACCCTTGCTTGATGCCGAGGGTGATGAGGCGCAGGCGGCGAATGCGTCGCGCGGCCAGCGCCAGCTTGACCAGGCCGATGGGCAGGCCAAACCGCGTCAGCCGTCCCCCGGCGGCCTTCAGGGCGAAGTTGGCGTCCGGGATGGTCATCGAGAAGGCGACCGGCTCGCCTTTTACCTCGGCGATGAGGAGCAGCTCCGGCACCACCAAGGGCTTCATGTCCTTGGCCATGTGGTCGAACTCGGCCTCCGTCATCGGGACGAAGCCCCAGTTGTCCTCCCAGGCCGCGTTGTAGATGTCCTTGACCCGCTGGACCTCCGCGGCGAAGTCCGACATCCGGACGGGCCGCACCACCACGCCGTTGCGCTGGCGAATCTTCTCCGCGACCCGCACCACTTTCTCAGGGGGCGGCTGTGACGAGGCCATGTCGAAGGCCCACAAGTCCTTGGCCTTGACGAATCCGCACGCCTCGTAGAGGCCCGGGTAGTAACGCGGGTTGTACGCCATCATCACGGCCGGGGAGGCCTCGAAGCCTTCCACCAACACGGAGCACTCGTAGTTGGTGGAGAAGTTGAGGGGTCCGAGCATCTCGGGGAAGCCCTGTGCCTTTAGCCAGGTGGACGCCGCATCGAAGAGTCCTCGGGCGACGGCCTGGTCGTCGATGCTCTCAAACATTCCGAAGAAGCCGAGGTTGGTGCCATGAAACTCGTTGTACCGAGGGTCGACCACGCCGGCGATGCGCCCCACCACTTTGCCGTCGCGGCGGGCGAGAAAGAGCTCCGCAGTGCCGAATTGAAACCAGGGGTTCTTCTTGGGGTTGAGGAAGTCCCGGCGTTCCATCTCCAGCGGTGGGACCCAGTTCGGGTCGTCCCGGTAGAGCTCGTAAGGAAAGCGGATGAAGGCCTCACGGTCCGCCGCGGACTGCGCGGGCGTCACGGTAACGTCGGCTTGGCCGGCGCCTGCCTGCGCCGCCGCCTTCGGCTTTCGTGCGGGAACCGCCATGAGCGCCTCAGGCCTCCGGGTGCTGACCGTTCCTCAGGAAGAGATTGGCGCCCTTTTCCAAAAGCAGGCCGGGGATTTCCGAACGCATGCTCCAGAGCCGGAGGGGCGCCGCGCCCAGACGCTTCAGGTCGTCCGGCTGCAGGTTGGCGGCGCGCCAGGTCAGTGTTTCCACCGCGTCCGACAGCTTGCGTGCCATCTCGCGGCGAGGACAGCCGGGCGATGGCTTCCAGAGACAGCCCCCGGTCGGCCAGTAAGCCAGCCGAGGCGGCCGCCCAACGCTGCGTGGCCTGGTTGGACATGACGAAGGTGCCCGGCCGTGCCACCTTGACGGGCACGAAGCTGCTGGGGCGGGTCTCGGGAATGACGCCCATCTTCCGTCCGACCTTCTCGAAGGACTCGAGCACTCGGTCCAGTTGGGCATCGGTGTGGGTGGCCATGTAGCTCGTGCGAATCAACGAGTGACCGGGCTCGACGGCCGGAGGGATGACCGGGTTGGCGAACACGCCGGCCTCGAAGAGCGTCTTCCAGAAGCGGAAACACTTCACCTGGTCACCGATGAGGACCGGGACCACAGGCGTTACCGAGACGCCGGTGTCGTACCCCATCGCCCGCAGCCCGTTGTGCATCTTTTCGGCGATGTCCATCAGCCGCGACCGGCGCTGGGGCTCGGCCTCGACAATCTCGAGCGCCTTCAGTGCGGCGGCCACCGCCGCCGGCGTCATCGAGGCACTGAAGATGACGGGCCGTGACTTGTGCTTGATGTAGTTGATGACGTCGAACGGCCCGGCGAGCACGCCGCCGAGCGAGGCGAAGCTCTTGGAGAAGGTCCCCATCACGATGTCCGTGTTGGCTTCCAGCCCGAAGTATTCCGCCACGCCCCGTCCCCGTTCGCCGAGAACGCCCATCGAGTGCGCGTCGTCAATCATCACCCGCGCCCGATAGCGCTGGGCGAGCTCCACAATCTTCGGGATGTTGGCGAGGTCCCCCTCCATCGAGAAGACGCCGTCGGTGACGATGAGCTTGCCGGCATCGGGGTCGGCTGCCTCCAGCAGCTTTTGGAGGTGCTCGACGTCGTTGTGCCGGAACTTTCGCTCCTCACCGAAGGACAACCGGATGCCGTCCACGAGGCTGGCGTGATTGCCGCGGTCGGAGAAGACAATGTCGTGCCGGCCAAGCAACGCGGACAGCGCGGCGAGGTTGGTCTGAAACCCCGTCGACACCACCACTGCGGCCTCGCGGTTGAGGAACTTGGCGAAGCGGTTCTCGAGTTCCTCGTGCAGCACCGTCGTCCCGTTGAGGAGACGGCTGCCAGAGCAGGTGCTGCCGAAGCGCTTGATGGCATTCTGGGCGGCTTCCTTCACCCGGGGGTCGCCCGCCAGGCCCAGGTAGTTGTTGGACCCGGCCATGACGACCCGGCGACCCTCGATGTCCACCTCGGTGCTGGCGTGTGACGCCTCGATGGGCCGGTAGTAGGGGTAGAGGCCGGCGGCCTTGGCGATGCGGTAGTCCTTCCAGGCACCGCACTTGTCGAAGACGTCGCTCATATGGGGGTTGCCCCCTCCTGGAGGGGCCGAGAACTCGCTCGACGCGGGCGCGCGGGAGTGGCGTGGCTTCTACGGGGACGGTCAGCCGGAAGTCAAGGCAGCGCCC
The DNA here is from genome assembly GCA_963760425.1 of uncultured delta proteobacterium. Classification (GTDB taxonomy): domain Bacteria; phylum Myxococcota; class Myxococcia; order Myxococcales; family Myxococcaceae; genus JADGRA01. The sequence goes on from CAVXCY010000007.1 coordinate 372,149, forward strand.
GAGGTGAAAACATATGAAACATCAGATATTTAGGCCCGTCCATGGCACTGCGCAAGAAATGGCGCACTCGACATCAAGTGCGCAATGAATGGCGCAGTTTCGATGGCGGGTGGGCCCGGTGTCTCCTCGGCGCGGCGGGCGCCAACAAGGGCGCAGGCGCACTCGGCAAGCCTGAAGCCCTCGGGAATCCAAGCGATTTGGCAGCCGGGGCCGCTTGTTGAAAGGGTAAGATCCGGGTGCTAGGGACTCGCGCATGCCCTCTCAGCGTCGCCGCCCCTCCCGTCGCGCTGCCAAGGACGCCCCGCGCAATGTCTCCGGTCGCACCGCCCGTGCCGGCGCCAAGGCAAAGGCGACGGCCCAGCGGCCCGAGGCTTCTGCGAAGACGCGGCTGTATGACGCCGCCGCGATGCGCAAAGTTGCCCGCGAGGTCGCGCGGTGGAAAACCTCAACGCTGGCGCCCCTCACCGCGAAGACCCCGCTGCGCCAAGTTACGTTTGCGACAGACTCCGGAGTGGCTATCCCTCCAGTCCTGACGGCCGCAGACCGCCGCAGCGAGGCCCACGAGCAGCTCGGGCTTCCGGGAGAATTCCCCTTCACCCGTGGCGTGCAGCCCACCATGTACCGGGGCCGGTTGTGGACCATGCGCATGTTCGCGGGGTTCGGCTCGCCGGAGGACACCAACCAGCGCTTCAAGTACCTGATGGCGCATGGCACGACGGGCCTCTCCACCGCTTTCGACATGCCGGCGTTGATGGGTTACGACGCCGACCACCCCATGTCCCGGGGGGAAGTCGGCAAGGAAGGCGTTGCAATCTCGTCGCTGCGCGACTTCGAGGTGCTCTTCGCCGGCATCCCGCTCGACAAAGTCACGACCTCGATGACCATCAACGCCTCGGCCATCGCGGCGCTCTGCATGTACATCGCCGTGGGCGAGCAGCAGGGCATTCCGATGGCCAAGCTCGGCGGGACCATTCAGAACGACATGCTGAAGGAGTACATCGCTCAGAAGGAGTGGATTGTTCCGCCCCGACCGGCGGTGCGCATCGTCGTCGACATGATTGAGTACTGCAGCCAGTACATGCCCCGCTGGCACGCGGTGTCGATCAGCGGCTACCACATCCGCGAGGCAGGGGCGACGGCGGTCCAGGAACTCGCCTTCACGTTGGCGGACGGCATTGGTTACGTTGAGGAATGCGTCAAGCGCGGGCTCGCCGTCGACGACTTCGCTCCGCGCCTGTCCTTCTTTTGGGACGTCCACAACGACTTCTTCGAGGAGGTTGCGAAGTTCCGCGCCGCCCGCCGCATCTGGGCCCGCGTGATGCGCGAGCGCTTTGGGGCCCGTGACCCGCGCAGTCTCCAGCTGCGCACACACGCGCAGACGGCGGGTGTCAGCCTCACCGCCCAGCAGCCTTACAACAACGTCGTCCGCACCGCGCTCCAGGCCCTGGCGGCCGTCCTGGGTGGCACGCAGTCGCTGCACACCAACTCGCTGGACGAGACGTATGCGCTTCCCACCGAGGACGCCGTGATGCTTGCTCTGCGGACTCAGCAAATCATCGCTCACGAATCCGGAGTCGACCGAGTGGTCGATCCGCTCGGAGGCAGCTACTATGTCGAGTACCTGACCGACGAGATGGAGCGCCAAGCCGTCGACTACATCCGTCGCATCGACGAGATGGGCGGCATCATCCGCGCGGTGGAGGAGGGGTACCCGCAGAAAGAAATTGGTGAGAGTGCGTACCGCTATCAGCGCGAGGTGGAAGAGGGCGAGCGGCTCATCGTCGGCGTCAACGCCTTCCAGTCCGAGCAGCAGGCACCCGTGGAAATCCTGAAAATCGACGACCAGGTGGCCGAGAGCCAAATCGCTCGCCTCCGACAGGTGAAGGCCGAGCGCGATGCGCGCGCCGTGGCGCGGACGCTGGCGAAGGTGGAGGCCGCCGCTCGGGGGACGGAAAACCTCATGCCGCCTGTCCTTGAGGCGGTGAAGGCGTACGCGACCCTGGGAGAGATTAGCGATGTGTTTCGCAAGGTTTGGGGCCAGTACCGCGAGGGAGGCGCCTTCTAGCGAAGACACGCCATGGCCGACCATCCCCTCAGAATCCTCGTCGCGAAGCCCGGACTCGACGGGCATGACCGCGGCGCGAAAATCATTGCGCGCGCCCTCCGCGATGCGGGCATGGAAGTCATCTACACGGGCCTGCACCAGACGCCGGAGATGATTGCGAGCGCTGCAGTTCAGGAAGACGTGGACGCCGTAGGGCTGTCGATTATGTCCGGCGCTCACATGACCTTGTTCCCCGCGGTCATCGACCTGCTCAGGGAAAAGGGCGCCGGGGACATCGGGGTCTTCGGCGGTGGCATCATCCCCGACGACGACATTCCCAGACTGAAGAAGCTGGGAGTGGCAGCGATTTTCACCCCCGGAAGCTCGACCCAGGACATCGTTCAGTGGATTCGGGGACACATCCAGGCCCGCCCCTGAAACTGGGCGCTCGGCTGCCTCCCCGCGTTGATGTCTACGAGGTGGGACCGCGCGATGGGCTCCAGAACGAGCTGCGCTCGGTGCCGCTCAAGGACAAGCTGCGGCTGGTGACAGCGCTGGTCGCCTCCGGTGAGCGGCGCATCGAAATCACCTCCTTCGTCAGCCCGAAGTGGGTGCCACAACTGGCCGATGCGGACGAGCTCCTCGCCCGGGTGGAGCGGCCTCCCGGAGTGACCTTCTCGGCGCTGGTCCCCAACCTGAAGGGGCTGGAACGTGCCAAGACGGCGCGACTGGAGGAGGCGGCAGTATTCGCCTCGGCCACCGAGACGCACTCGCGCAAGAACATCAACAAGTCCATCGCCGAGGCGCTTCACGTGGCCAGCGCGGTTACCAAGGGCGCCTTGGCGGCCGGCATGCGGGTGCGCGGTTACCTCTCGGTCGTCTGGGGCTGCCCCTACGAGGGGACGACGTCAGTGGACACCGTGGTGGACCTCGCCCGTCGACTGCTGGACTTCGGCATCTACCAACTCAGCCTGGGGGACACCATCGGGGTCGGGATTCCCACCCAAACGGAGTCCATTCTCGAGGCCCTGCTACGTCACGTGCCCGCTTCGAAGCTTGCCCTGCACCTGCATGACACCCGCGGGACCGCGCTCGCCAACGCCCTAGTGGGGATGACGTACGGAGTCACGACCCTCGACGCGAGTGTCGGCGGTCTCGGGGGCTGTCCCTACGCCCCCGGTGCCGCGGGGAACCTCGCCACCGAGGACCTGGTGAACCTCCTACATGGGATGGGCGTTCAGACGGGCATCGACCTTTCGCGGCTGGTGGAGGCAGGGGAGGTCGCTCAGGAGTTGATTGGGCGAAAGCTCTCCGGAAAGTACCTCCAGGCAGCGCTCGGAGAGCGGGACCGCCTCATCGCCCGGAAGCGCGCGCCCTAGAGCCCCTTGGGTTACGAGGCCAGCGTGGCCGGCAGCCTCTGAACAGCCCGAGCCCGGGCGGCGGCTCTGGCTCTGACGCATGAACCCGGCCACGGGGCCTCGCAGAGGCTGCGAGACGACTGGGCGGCGCCCCCCATTTGGGAATACTCGGTCTACCAGTGGCTCCCCCACCCGGAGTAAGGGAGGGGTATGGCCGAGTTCCGCGAGGAGCGCCGCGGCAGCACCGAGGTTTGGACCATTGACGGCGAGAAGCGGCGCAACGCCATCAGTCGTGCCGCGCTCGCCGAGTTCGAGCAGCGGGTAGAGCGGGTTAGCCGGGGCCATGCCACCCGAGCGGTCATCCTCACCGGGGCAGGCGAGCGTGCCTTTTGCGCCGGGGCGGACCTCAAGGAACGCGCCGGAATGTCCGAGGCGGAGGTGCGCGGCTTTCTCGCCCAGCTGGGCAGAGTGCTGCGAGCGATGGAACGCAGCGATTGCGTCTTCATCGCCGCCATCAACGGTGCCGCGCTAGGAGGGGGGACGGAGCTGGCCCTGGCGTGCGATTTCCGGGTGGCGGCCCCCACTGCAGAACTCGGGCTCACGGAAGTTCAGCTCGGCATCATCCCCGGGGGAGGAGGCACCCAGCGACTCCCCCGGCTGGTCGGGCCCGCCCGCGCGAAGGACCTCATCCTGACCGGCCGCCGCATCAACGCTGCGGAGGCGCTCGCCATTGGGCTGGTGCAACGGCTTGCTCCGGAGGGCCGGCTACTGGAGGTCGCCCATGGGTTGGCGGAACAGGTGGGGGCCAATGCGCCACTGGCCGTTGCTGCTGCCAAGCACGCCATTGACGAAGGACTGGTCATGAGTCTGGACGAAGCGCTCGCCCTCGAACAGCGCCATTACGAGAAGGTGCTCACCTCCGAAGACCGGCTGGAGGGGCTGGCGGCCTTTGGGGAAAAGCGGCCGCCCCGCTTCCGCGGGCGCTAGCGAGCCGTCGCACAGCCTCGCTGCCCCACCGAGACACTCTCCGCACCTACTTCGCCTCCTGTCTGCGCACAGAGCCGCCGATGCACGTGGGTCGAGCGTCACCCGAGCTCGCCGTCCAATTGCGTGGATGGAGTGGAGCGCCGGTTTTGCGCGATTCGCGCTTCGGCTACGCTTTGTCGTGCGGTGCACCTCCAACGACGCGTCCTCGTGATCGACGACCAGGCAGGATTTCGGGACTTCCTCCAGCGAATCCTCGAAGTCGACGGCTATCGCGTGGACGTGGCCGACGACGGGGATGCTGGGCTGGAGGCGCTCGGACGGTTGACGCAGCCGTGCGTCGTGTTGGTGGACCTACTCATGCCCCGGGTGAACGGCATCACCTTCATCACCCGGCTCCGCGACCGTTTCGGGGCTTCGCGCTTTCCCGTCATCGTCATCTCGGCGCTGTTTGGCGCCGAGGATGTTGAGCCACCGGACTTCCCCGGCGTGCGCGGAGTCATCGGCAAGCCTTTTGAGCCACGCGTCGTGCGGGCGGCCGTCCGGCACGCTTGGGAAGCGCTAGAGCAGCCGCTGCCTCAGACCGGCACCTGACGACGCAGCGCGGCAACGGGCCCCTGGGGGCGGACGTGTATTTCTGCTAGAGCCCCCGGCCCACCATGGGCTTCGACGACAGCGCACGCCAACGCCGTGCACGCATCCGGCAGGGTGGGGCACCGAAGTACCACGCCAAGAACGCGGAAGTGGGGAAGCTGTTCGCGCGGGACCGCCTCGCCCATCTGCTCGACGCAGGCTCTTTCATCGAGGACGGCACCTTCGCCAACGGCCTGGACGCGGAGTTGCCGGCCGACGGTGTCATCACCGGACTGGGGACCGTCGCCGGCCGTCCGGTCGCGGTCATGGCCAATGATTCGACGGTGAAGGCCGGAAGCTGGGGGGCCCGGACAGTCGAGAAAATCCTCCGCATCCAGGAAACCGCAGCACGGGTTCGTTGCCCGCTGCTCTATCTCGTGGATTCCGCCGGGGCGCGCATCACCGACCAGGTGGAGATGTTCCCTGGCCGGCGTGGCGCCGGGCGCATCTTCCGCAACGAGGTCCTCCTCTCGGGTGAAGTGCCGCAGGTGTGTTTGCTGTTCGGCCCCTCCGCCGCAGGTGGTGCCTACATCCCGGCGTTTTGCGACCTCGTCGTGATGGTGGACGGCAACGCCTCGATGTACCTCGGCAGCCCCCGTATGGCGGAGATGGTCATCGGCGAAAAGGTGACCTTGGAGGAAATGGGCGGCGCGAGGATGCATTGCTCCGTCTCCGGCTGCGGCGACGTGCTGGTGAAGACAGAGGACGAGGCCATTGCCACCGCCCGAACTTACCTCTCGTATCTCCCGGACAACTTCTCTGCCGCCCCGCCGGTGGTGGAAGCGCGGGAACCAGACCGAAGTGGCCGCTCGTTCGACGACATCATCCCCGCGGACCAGAACAAGCCCTTCGACATGTTTGCGCTCATCCGGGAGGTGGTCGACGCCGGTTCGTTCTTCGAGGTGAAGAAACTCTTTGCCCAAGAACTCATCACCGGCTTCGCGCGCGTTGCCGGCCGCCCGGTGGGCATCGTCGCCAACCAGCCCAAGTACAAGGGGGGCGTGCTCTTCGTGGATTCTGCCGACAAGGCGGCGCGGTTCATCTGGCTTTGCGACGCCTTCAACGTGCCCTTGGTATTCCTCGCGGATGTTCCGGGCTTCATGATTGGGACCAAAGTGGAACGGGCTGGCATCATTCGGGCGGGCGCCAAGATGATTTCCGCGGTGGCCGAGGCCACGGTTCCGCGCATTTCGGTCGTGGTCCGCAAGGCCTATGGAGCCGGTCTCTATGCCATGTCCGGTCCCGGCTTCGGGCCTGACTGCACGCTGGCCCTTCCCCAGGCGATGATTGCCGTGATGGGCCCTGAGGCTGCGGTGAACGCCGTGTACTTCAACAAGATTCTGGAGAAGCCCGAGGCGGAACGAGCGGCATTCGTCGAGCAGCTCCGCGCCGAGTACCGTGCAGACGTCGATCTCTCGAAACTTGCCTCCGAGCTCGTGGTGGACGAGGTCGTGCCTGGTGACGAGCTTCGTGACCAGCTCGCGCGTCGCCTTGCGCTCTACTCGCGAAGCTTCCGCCCTAGGGAAGCTCGCAAGCACGGGGTTTGGCCCGTCTGAGGCCGAAGCCCGGCACGTCTTTTCGCCGGGACGGTCGGTCGTTATAAGCACCTAGAACGGATGAGCATGCCCGCCCTACCCGAGAGTCACCGCGCGCTGCAGGCCTCGCTTCGGGCCTTCTGCGAGGAGAGAGTCAAGGGACAGGCGCGCGCCTGGGACCATGCCGAGCGCCTTCCGGTGGAGACGGTCCAAGCGCTGGGGGAGCTGGGCGTGCTGGGCATGCAGATTCCGGAGGACTACGGGGGCGCCGGACTCGACACGCTCGCCGTGGCAGTGGCGGTCGAGGAGCTCGCCCGCTACGACGGGTCTCTTGCTCTTACGGTGGCCAGCCACAATGGCCTTGGGACCAGTCACCTGCGTCTGTTTGGCAATCTCGAACAGAAACGCCGCTATCTACCCCGCCTTGCAACCGGCGAGTACCTCGGCGCGTGGGCCCTGACCGAACCGGGCAGCGGCTCAGACGCTGCGGCGATGAAGACGACGGCTGTCAGGCGTGGGGACAGCTGGGTTCTCAACGGCAGCAAGATGTTCATTACCCAGGGCACCGTGGCGCAGGTGTTCGTGGTGCTCGCGGTCACCTCGCCGGAGAAACGTCAGAAGGGGATCAGCGCATTTCTGATTGAGAAGGGGACCCCTGGATTCAGCCAGCGAGCGATCCACGGGAAGCTTGGAATGCGCTCGTCGGACACGGCCGAGCTGATTCTCGAGAACGTGGCCATCCCGGAGAACCACGTCATCGGTGAGTTGGGGATGGGGTTCATCAACACCCTGCAAATCCTCGACAAGGGGCGAATCACCATCGCCGCGCTGGCGGTCGGGCTTCATCGCGGAGCGCTCGAGGAGTCCGTGCGCTACGCACGGGACCGACAGGCTTTCGGCAAGTCCATCGCCATGTTCCAGGCAATCCGGTGGATGCTGCGCGGACATGCAGACCGAGCTGGAGGCGGCGCGCCAGCTTGTGCATCGCGCCGCGGTCCGTGCCGATAGCGGTCGGCCGTACACCCGGGAAGCCTCCATGGCGAAGCTCTTCGCCAGCGAGGCGGCCAACCGTGCCTGCAACCGCGCCGTACAGATTCACGGAGGCTACGGCTACACCCGCGAGTTCCCGGTGGAGCGCTACCTCCGCGACGCCAAACTCTGTGAAATCGGTGAGGGGACGAGCGAGATTCAACGCACCATCATCGCCCGCGAGTTGCTGAAGGCGTGATGGCGGACGCGAACCAATTGACGGAGCTGGGGCTCAGCGTCACCGACACGGAGACGGGCCTGGAAGCGCTACTGCAGCTTGGCACTCCGCTGCTCAATCCCCTCGTGCGACGGCCCATCGCCAGCGGGGTGTTCGCCCTCGCCGAGGAACGGCTCATCCCGTTGGAACCGGCCGAATTGGTGGGGTTGCCCCCGCTCTCGCTGGAGGGCGTGCGGAGCCGCTCAGAACTCGAACAACAGCTCGCCGGTGCCTTTCACACACACCTGGTGACGCTTCAGCGGCGAAGCGCGGAGCTGCGTGCGCTCGGCTTCGCTCCACAGGTCGATCCGGAGACGCTGGAACTAGCCGCCCGCGTCAATGACCCGCCCTTTCGCTTTGTGCTGGCCGGGGACAAGCGCGGGCAGCTGCGGGTGGCCGAGGTGAGCCGAGACGGCGGGGCATCCGTCGCCGAGGTGGGCGCGCCGTTCGACCTCTCCGATTTCCCCAACCGAGCCGGCCTCCTCGCCCACCTGCGGGCGCTGGTCGGTCCGACGGCCCCAGAGGCGCAGGCCGAGAAGCCAACCGCTCAGCTGGTGCGCCCGGTGGACTACCGCGAGTTGCTTGAACACTTCGGGGAAACGGCGTGGATTCCCGCCGCTGCCACCATCGACGTGGTGGTGACCCTGCGTGCACGGGGAACTTCCTACCGTTTCGCCGCGACGCGCGTCCGCGAACGGACATTTCGAGCGCTGCTGGCCGGGCCCGGGGGCAAGCTTTGGGCAGACCAATTCGAACTCGACGCCTTCCCTGGGGTATCTGCCGTCGTCGCTGGAGCCCTCGGCATTCCCGCTTCGGAAGTGGAGATGGTCGGTTCTTGGGAGGAAGGGTGACGACGCTCGCCGCCCGTGTTCTGGCTGGGGAGGTGCGGGCCGCCTCCCGGCTCATGCGCCACGTCGAAGATGGGGAACCATCGGCGGTGGCGGAGCTCCAGACGCTCTTTCCGCATACCGGCCGGGCGTATGTCATCGGGGTCACGGGAAGCCCGGGAGCCGGGAAGTCGACCTTAACCAATCGCCTCCTGGCCGGTCTTCGCCGGCAGGGAAGAACGCTTGGGGTCCTTTGCGTCGACCCGACCAGTCCATTCACCGGTGGCGCAATTCTCGGCGACCGCATCCGGATGCAGGACCACGCCACGGACGACGGAGTCTTCATCCGCTCGCTGGCAACCCGCGGGGCGCTGGGAGGGCTGTCGCGAGCGACTGGCGACTGCATCCGCATCCTCGATGCAATGGGTCGCGATGTCGTGGTGGTGGAGACGGTGGGGGTGGGACAAGACGAGATCGACGTTGCGCAGATGGCCCACACCACGCTGGTCGTCACTGTTCCTGGAATGGGAGATGATATCCAGGCCATCAAGGCTGGCATTCTCGAGGTGGCGGATGTCTTCGTCGTGAACAAGGCGGACCTCGACGGTGCGGACCGAACGGTCCGCGAGCTCAGGCAAATGCTGGAGTTGCGGCACGCCGTGCGCGGTCAAGCCGGGGATCACGACGCACGGCACCGTCGCCTGCGGATGACGAATGTCCCCGCTGACGCGAGCCCTCCCGGGCCAGCCGGTCCGCGGGAGTGGGAGCCGCCCATCCTGAAGACGGTGGCGTCTCGTGACGAGGGAGTGCAGGCAGTGCTCGGCGCCGTTGAGCAACACCACCGCTTCCTCGACGAGACCGGTCAGCGTTCGGTGCGTGAACGAGCACGAGCGAAGATGCAATTCGTCGCCCTTCTCCGCGAGCGGCTGCTCCGGGAAGCGTTGGGCCGGCTGGAGCGAGAACGGGGGCGGCTGGAAGAAGTAGCGGCCGCCATTGTTAGGCACGAGGCAGATCCCTACGCGCTCGCCGAGGCGCTTGCTCGGCAGCTGGCTGAGGAATGACACGGCATGGAAGCTCCGGGCCGCGACCGAGTCGTCATCCTGCAGGAGCGTTTGGGCGTCGAAGAGCTGGAACCAAGCCTTGGTCTCGCGGCCCTGACGCACAAGAGTTACTGCAATGAGCATCGCGACGAGCCGGTCCTGGACAACGAACGCCTGGAGTTTCTTGGGGACGCCGTGGTTGACCTCCTGGTGAGCCACCGCTTGATGGAACGGTTCCCTGGAGCAGATGAGGGAGAGCTGTCGAAGCTCCGGGCCCTCATCGTCAACGAGGATGCGTTGGCACGGATTGCGCGGGAGCTCCGGGTGGGTGAACTCCTTCGCATGGGCCGCGGCGAGGAACTGACTGGCGGCCGTGACAAAAGCTCAGTCCTCGCGGATGCACTGGAGGCGGTCATTGCGGCGGTCTACCTGACACAGGGCCTCGCTGGAGCGATGGCCCTCGTCGACCGCCACTTCGCGGACGCGCTGGAGGGCGCGGCGGAGGGCCGCAGCGGCGACGACTACAAGACTCGCCTACAGGAGTTGATGCAGAGCCAGGGTCGGTTGCCGCCTCGGTACCGCGTCGTGGCGGAGGACGGCCCCGACCACGCCAAGACCTTCGAGGTGGAGGTGAGCGTGGGGGGCGAGGTCTTCGGACGTGCCAGCGGTCGCAATAAGAAGGAAGCCGAGCAGGCAGCCGCCCGGAAAACCCTGGAGATGGGGAGTTTCAAGTCCGAATAGGGAGATACCCCCGGGCGGCCCCCAAAGGCGGAAAGGCCGAGCTTTCTGGGCCGTCCTGAGGCAAAAGGCGTCTTCATGAACCGACTCATTCTTTTTGGTTTGACCCTTTCCGCAGCACTACCAGCCGTGGCAGCGGACGCGCCCGTCAAGGACCCCTGGATGCAGAAGGCCCTGGCCGGCCAGGACCTGTGGGCCACAATGAAGACCACGGAGGGAAACATCGTCATCCACCTCTTCTCCAAGGAAGCCCCGAAGACCGTGGCCAACTTCGTAGGTCTCGCCACCGGCGAGAAGCCCTGGCGTGATCCGAGAAACGGTCAGATGAGCACCGCACGCGCCTACGACGACACCATTTTTCACCGCGTCATCGCCGGATTCATGATTCAAGGGGGTGACCCGACAGGCACCGGGCGAGGCGAACCCGGCTACACCTTTGCCGACGAGACGTCGAACGGGAAAACGTTCAACAAAGTCGGTCTTCTGGCCATGGCCAACCGAGGTCCAGCCACGAACGGCATGCAGTGGTTCATCACCGTCTCGATGCCCGACTACCTCAACGGCAAGCACACCATTTTCGGCGAGGTCGTCAGCGGGTACGACGTGGTCGAGAAGATCTCGACGGTTCCGACCGGGGCCAGCGGTCGCGATCGCCCAAACACGTCCGTGGTGCTGAAGTCCCTTCAGATTTCAGACAAGGCACCGAAGGCCGGCAAGTAACACCTTTCCAGACAGGGACGACACCATGGGAATGACAGAGGCAGTCCGGGCGGGGAAGGACCTCTACGCCCATTTCGACACCAGTGAAGGCAAGATCGTGGTGAAGCTGTTTCCCAAAGACGCTCCCAAGACCGTTGAGAACTTCGTCGGTCTCACCACTGGCGAGAAGGCTTGGACCCATCCGGGAACCCGCGAGAACAAGACCGCCACGCCGCTCTACGACGGCACCATCTTTCATCGGTGCATCGCTGACTTCATGGTGCAGGGCGGGGACCCACTCGGACGGGGCACTGGAGGTCCCGGGTACCAGTTCGAGGACGAGTTCCAGAGTCGACGGCGGTTCGATCGTCCTGGGCTGCTGGCGATGGCGAACGCCGGTCCAAACACCAACGGCAGCCAGTTCTTCATCACCGTCGTTCCGACGCCCTGGCTCGACAACAAGCACACCATCTTCGGCGAAGTCGTCACCGGGATGGACGTCGTGAAGCGGGTGGCCAATGAGATCCCCAAGGGGCCCGGCGACCGTCCGCGCACCGACGTGAAGGTCCGGTCGGTGACCATCTCCGAAACTCCCTGACGGCTCGCGTCGCCCCCTTTCGGGCAGCCAATGCGGCTGCTCCAGACCACCTCGGCCGTCCATGCCCTCCTTCCATTCCGGCGTCGTCGCCCTCGTTGGCCGCCCCAACGTCGGCAAGAGCACGCTTCTCAATCGTCTGGTGGGGGAGAAGGTGGCCATTGTCTCCCCCAAGCCGCAGACCACCCGCACACGCATCCTCGGTGTGGTCAACCGGCCGGCTGGGCAGCTTGCATTGGTGGACACCCCCGGCCTGCACGAGCCCAGAGGGACGCTCGGACAGGCGTTGCAGGCAGTGACCCACGGAACCCTCGACGACGTGGATGCGGTCGTGCTGTTGGTCGAGCCGACGCTCGGCAAGGACGGTCAGCCGCCGGAATTGACACCGGGGAATCGTGCCATCCTCGAGCGGCTCGCCACCCTCCGGAAGCCGAAATTCCTCGTCATCAACAAGGTGGACGCCGTCGCCAAGGCGCCGCTCCTGCCTCTTGCAGGCCTGTACCGAGACGCGCTCGCCTTCGACGAGACGTTCTTCATCTCGGCTCGAACCGGTGAGGGCGTTGAGGAGTTCCTTGAGGCCGTTCTCCGCCGTTTGCCCGAGTCTGAAGCACTCTTCCCCGTCGACACCTTCACCGACCAGTCGGAGCGCGTCCTAGCGGCTGAGCTTATCCGGGAGCAAGTCCTGCATCACTGCCGCGAGGAGGTGCCTCACGCCAGCGCGGTGTTGGTCGAGGTCTTCGACGAATCCGACCGCGCTCCGCGGCCCGGGGCGCAGGGCTCACTTCAGGGGCTGGTGCGCATCGCGGCCACCATCTACGTCGAGCGCGAGAGTCAGAAGGCCATTGTCATTGGGAAACGCGGGGCAATGCTGAAGGCCATCGGCACCGATGCACGGGCGGCTCTGGAGCGGATGCTTGGGGCGCACGTCTACCTCTCCCTGCGCGTCAAGGTCGAACCGCGCTGGCGTGATTCCGAACGAGGGCTCCGCCGCGTGGGGCTGCGGTGAAACCCCTGCTGGCCATGGTGGGACGGCCCAATGTCGGCAAGAGCACGCTCTTCAACCGATTGGTGGGGCGTCGACTGGCGCTGGTGGAGGACATGCCGGGCGTCACCCGCGACCGACACTATGCCGACATTTCTTGGGCGGGCCGCGAGCTGAGCCTGGTCGACACGGGCGGCTTCATCCCTGGCGGTTCGGACGACGTCCTCGAAGGCGTCCGGGCCCAGGCGGAGATTGCGGTGGCGACGTGCGACGTGGTGCTGCTCCTCGTCGACGGCCGCACGGGACCCGTGGCGGCCGACTCGGAACTCGCCGCGCTGCTGCGCAAGAGCGGCAAGCCGGTCCTGGTTGTCGTTAACAAACTCGACCACCCACCGGCGGCGGATGCCGGAGCAGCCGAGTTCTACCAACTAGGCTTTCCCGAAGTTTATCCAGTCTCCGCAGAGCACGCCCTCGGAATCGACGCGCTGCTCGATGCGGTGGTGGCGCACCTCCCCCCAGTCGCCGAGGTCAGCGCCCCGAACTCTGAGGAACTCGACGATGCCATTCGGGTGGCCATCATCGGGCGCCCGAACGTCGGGAAGAGCACCCTGGTTAATCAACTCCTGGGGGAGGAACGGCAGCTCGCTGGACCGGTGCCCGGAACGACCCGTGACCCGATTGACAGCGAGCTCGTTCATGCCGGCCGGCGCATCGTCCTCACGGACACGGCCGGCATCCGGAAGAAGCGTGCGATGGCCGAGCGCGTCGAGCGGGTGAGCATCCTCGGTGCCCTCCGCAGCGTCGACCGCAGCGACATCGCCGTGTTGGTAATGGATGCCACGGAGCCCGGCGTGGAGCAAGACGCACGGCTCGCCGGCATGGTGGAGGAGAAGGGTAGGGCACTCGTGGTCCTGGTCAACAAGTGGGACCTGGTCAGCAAGGATGGGCGCAAGCAGGAGGAATTCCGCGAAGCGCTGAAATGGCAGCTGCGCTTCGTCGCCTATGCCCCCATTCTCTTTGGCTCTGCGCTCCACGGTCGCCAGGTCGGCAAGGTACTCGACATCGCCGTGCAACTCTTCGACCAGTTTCGGTTTCGTGCCCCGACCCCGCTGCTCAACCGACTCCTGCAGAAGGTCGTCGATGCACATCCTGCACCGTCGGACCGGGGTCGACCGATGCGCTTCTATTACATCGCGCAGGTCGCGGACTCGCCGCCGACGTTTGCTCTCACCTGCAATCGCCCGCGCTCCGTCACGCAGGCCTACCGCCGGTACCTGACGAACCAGTTCCGGGAGGCACTGGCACTGCGGGTTCCACTCCATCTGGTATTTCGAGAGCGCCCCGGCCATAGCAGCCCAAGCCCTCGCAAGCGACAGCGCACCTAGGCAGGAAGCGCAGATGGCCGGGGAGCGAGCGGGCGCCGCCCCCGGGCTGCCGACGGTAGACAGACCGCCCCTTTGGCGTTTCACACCAATCGTCGGGGTTGAACTCGCATCCGTTGACACCCCGAGGGAGCGGTCACTACAGTCCCGCGCCCCTTTGGCCAGGAGAACACCGGTTGTCCACCCACCGACTCACCCAGAAGGAGCTGCGCGCCCCGGACGCCTTTCAGCGTGTTGGGGGAGTGGCTCGCCGCTGGCTCGAGCAGCGCCGGATGTTGGTTCTGGCCGCAGCGGTCCTCGTCGTCGTGGCGGCGCTGGTGGCCGGGGTCGTCTCCTCGCTCAACAACCGACGGGACCAGCAGGCGGCCCGCGGACTCGGGCATGCCCTGAAAGCACTGGACCGTCCGGTGGGAGAGGCCCTCCCGGGGGATGACCAGAAGCCCTACGCGACCCAGGCCGAGAAGGACCAGGCATTGGTCGCAGCACTGACGCCCTTTCGAAGCGAATTCGGCGGAACAGCGCCCGCGGCGACGGCCGCCCTCCCGCTGGGCGACGCCGAGCTCCGCCTTGCCCAGGCGGATGGTGCGCTGCCTCACTTCGCGGACTTTCTCGCCCGGACGCCAGCCAGCCAGATTCTCCGTGTCTCGGCACTAGAAGGCGAGGGCTACGGCTGGGAAGCCAAGGGGCAACTAGATCGCGCGCTGGACGCGTTTGACGGCATGAGTCGGGAAGAGGCCGGCGGCTTCCTCGCCGGGATGGGGCTCTACCACCGCGCGCGCATTCTCCTGCTTCAGGGCAAGAAGGCGGAAGCGGCTCAGGCCTTTCAGGATGTTGTCACCGTCAAGCCGGGAACTCCCGCCGCGACTCTCGCGCAGGACCGCCTGTCGCTGCTCGCAGCCGAGGGCGTTCGGCCTCAAGCGGTGGTACCGGTCAGGCCAGACGCCGGATGAAACCCTCGCGAGCGCTCCTGCTTCTGGTAGCAGCTGGCGCCGCGGGCTGCGCCAGCGCTCGGCGTGGGTACGCCATCGACCCGTACCAGCGAATTGATACGGATGTGCTCGCCATCTACAGCATCACCTGGTGGCAGAAGCTGGTCGACGCCCCAACCCTCGAGTACGGACCACGGGAATCGGCGCGCCCAGGGGCAGACACCATCAACTCGCGAGTCGTGACGGGAACGCGAGACGGCATCCTGCGAAGCGTCGATAGCAAGGGTCGCGTCGTCTGGCGGTTTGTGGCCGGGCAACCCTTCACCGCTGGGCCCGAGGTCGTGGACGGCTTCGTCTTCGCTCCCGGCGGCGACGGCTTTCTCTACTGCTTCCGCGCAGATACCGGGGAGCTCTTCTGGAAGTACGAGGCCGGCGAAGACCTGGTCACCGTTCCAGTGGTTGCCGATGGACGGGTCCTGGTCTCCTCACAAAATGACACGCTGTTTGCCATCGAGGCGGCCACCGGCAAGTGGCTCTGGCAATACCGTCGGGACACCCCTGCCGGCTTCACCATCCGGGGGGCCGGTCGTCCCTCGGTTCGAGAAGGGGTCGTCTACGTTGGGTTCTCGGACGGCCATTTTTCAGCACTGCGCCTCGAGAGTGGCGCAGTCGTGTGGGATCGAGCCCTTTCCGCGGGCGGCCAATTCATCGACATCGACACGCCAGCGGTCTTTGACCCCAAGGGCAACGTCATCGTCGCCAGCTACAAGGACGGCCTGTTTTCGATCGATCCGGGCAGCGGCGAAACGCTCTGGCAGACGGCCATCACCGGCCTGGTCGGGTTGGTGGCACGGGGCGACGTGGTGTACGCGAGCGGCGACGCGCGGGTCATCGCGGTCAAGGCTTCAACGGGGAAAATCCTGTGGACGACGTCGCTCGGTCAGCGCGCCGGTCTGCAACCGGCGTTGGCCGGCGGCTGGTTACTCGTCCCAACGGGGAGGTCCTTGCTCTTTATCGATCCAACCTTGGGTGGCATCCGCCAGACTTTCGACCCGGGAAAGGGCATTACCGCGACGCCCGAGGTGCATGGGCTCGAGGTCTATCTCCTGTCCAATCTCGGGTTCGTTTACTCGCTGGAGTTGAACGTTGCGAGGAACTCGGGATGAACTCTATCGCCCGCCTGGTGCGGGTGGTCGCGGCGCTCATTACAAGTGAAGCAGGGCGACGCGTCCTCGTGCAGCAACGGCCAGCTGGGAAACACCTTGCTCTTCTGTGGGAATTTCCCGGGGGTAAGGTGGAGGCGGGGGAGTCGGATGAGGAAGCCCTGAGGCGCGAGGCCCTCGAAGAGCTCGGGGTCGAACTGGAAGTTGGGCTCGAGCGCTTTCACACGAGGCACCCGTACCCCGAATTCGAAGTCGACCTGCACGTGTACGAGGCCCAGATTGTCGCCGGTGCACCAAGTCCGCAGGCAGGGCAGGTACTCAAAATCGCCACCCTCGAGGAGCTACAGTCGCTGGCATTCTGCGAGGCAGATCGGCCGTTGGTGAAGGCTCTGGTCCAAGGAGCGTCGGAGGCACCAGGCAGACTCAAGGGGTGATTGACCGCTCCTTTCAACTCGTGCCGGGCATCGGCCCTTGGCGCGAGCGTGACCTCTGGTCGCGCGGACTGCTGAACTGGGACGCGTTTCGCGATGCCCCGCACCTGAGCGAGCTCCCTCCAAGATTGGCAGAGTCTCTGGGGGCGCGGATTGCAGAGGCGGAGGCAGCTCTCAGCTACCGAGACCTGGCGCGCCTGGCGGGTCTCCTGCCGCCGCGCGAGCACTGGCGTCTGTACCCAGTTTTCCTGGATGAGGCCGTCTTTCTCGACATCGAGACGGATGGCGCAGTGAACGGGCGGCCAACCGTGGTCAGCCTGTTTGACCGACGCGGGTTGCATGTCTTCGTCCAAGGACGAAATCTCGGCGCCCTCCCCGAGGTGCTTTCCCAATCTCGCCTTTGGGTAACCTTCAACGGTCGCTGCTTCGACGTGCCCGTGCTGCGTCGACATTTTCCAGAGCTCCCGGAGCCGGCAGTGCACCTCGACCTGCGGTTTTTGTGCCGCCGCGTTGGGCTTCGAGGGGGACTCAAAGCTGTCGAGCAGCTGATTGGCATCGCCCGTCCGCCGCACCTCCGAGGTGTTGACGGCTTGGAGGCCGTGTTGCTCTGGCGGACCTGGGTCGCGAAGGACGAGCTGGCGGCGCTCCGGTGTCTCGTTGAATACAACCTCTACGATGCATTCCAGCTCCGCGCGCTGGCGGATGCGGCGTACAACCGCGCAGTGGAACAGCTGGCGTTCGACGACGAGCGGATTCGAGTCTGGGAGCGCGGTGACCTCCTGTACGACGTCAGTCGGCTCGTGCTTGCGCTGGAGACCCCGGGCGGAGGCGCACTCGCAGTCGGAACCTAAACGCTACGGCACGGGCCCCCATCAGTTGCTGCCTCGGTGGCGCTTCGGAGAGCCGCGCTTGACGGGAGCATCCTTCTCGCGCTCTCCCTCGGTGCGGAACTCGAAGCGTTGCTCATTCAGCGCTGCGCCCTTCCCATCATCAAAAGTGGTCCCGCTCTGGGAGTCGAGTGCCACCGTGTAGCGATGGCCCGCCCGCAGTGGCGCGAGCAGCCTGACGTGATAGCGCAGCCCCCCCGGCACATCCTCTGGGACGTCGTCCGAAGCAAGGGTCCGGTCGATTTCGTCAACAATCCGGAGCCGGTAGTTGTGAAGCGGAAGATTCGCCGTGAAGTCCAGCGCCTGGGTCGCTGGTAGAAGTGCCGCGGCCGAAGGGTCGAGTGGTACCCGGAGGACCCCTCCATCCGGCTGCTGGACCTCAATCGCAAGTGTCAGGCTGACCACGGGTGCGCCAGCATCAAGGGATGCGGGCGGCGAGGCGGTTCCAGCATCCTCCAAGGTGCGCCGGGGGCACCCCGGGCCCATCGTGAGAGCCAGCCCGATGGCCAGACAGCGGAGGCGCACGTGTTTCTTCATGGAAGGATGAACGCTCTGTCGTTACCCAGGCCTGGGTGAAACCTCTGAAATACGTCAACACGGACGGCACGGGTCCACAAACCACTGGCAAGGTCCTTCGCTGGGCTGTCCTGGACAGACTAACTGGTCGTCGGCGCCGGGCGCCCAACCGAGCGGCAGTGCCCAGCGTAACACCCGATTTGCACCTCCTGTCCCGCCCGCCGGACGCAGGGGAGGGTGTCCGCTTGACATGGCTTGGCCATGCCAGCTGGCTCGTCCAGGTGGCCGGCACGTCGATGCTCATCGACCCTGTCCTAGGGGAACGAATTTCCGGCGTGATTCGCCGCAACGTCGCTCCCGGTCTCCGGGCCGAGCAGCTGCCCCGAATCCACGCGTGCCTTGTCACCCATAACCACTACGACCACCTCGACCTGCCAACGCTCCAGCAAGTGGGCGCGCCCGTGTGGGCAGGCCAAGGGACCGGACCATTGCTCCGTAAGGCGGGCCTGGAAGCCTACGAACTGGACTGGTGGGACACGGCAGAGGTCGGGTCGGCGAGGGTGCACTTCGTCCCAAGTCAGCATTGGAGCCGCCGGGGCCTCTTCGACATGAATGAGATGCTCTGGGGTGGCTTCGTGGTGGAAGGTGACGGTACCCGCGTACACCACGCTGGCGACACGGCGTACTTCGATGGATTCGTTGAAATCGGGCGACGCTTTCCTGGACTCGACGGGACGATGCTTCCCATTGGAGCGTACGACCCGCCGTGGTTCATGGAGACACAGCACATGAACCCGGAGCAGGCGACGCAAGCGTTCTTGGACCTAGGAGCTGAGAACCTGCTGGCCATGCACTGGGGTACTTTCAAGCTGACCGACGAGCCCCTGGAGGAGCCGCCGACGCGACTGAAAGCCGAGTGGGTCCGGCTAGCCCTGCCCCAGAGCAGGCTCCAGGTCCTTCCCGTGGGTGGAACCTGGACGGCCCCAAGCAAGCTGAAACAGGCCTCGCGCACAGGGCAGCTCTAGACAGGGGTCGCAGGTTCGAGTTGCGCCCACTCCCGGAACTCGGCGAGTGACGTTGTGTCTGGATGAACGCGGCGCCTAATATCGCGTCAACAAGCAGAGTCGAGGGGTGCTGCAACGGGCTTCATCGCTCGCCACGCTCGACTTCCTCCATATGCGCAAGGGCGCCCTCCCAAAGGAGGCAGTGCCGTGAGCGCATCACTTGGAGTCTCGAGTCTTGAAGTCGGCCGCGTAAAAGCGCTTTGGCGGTATCCGGTCAAGTCGATGGGTGGCGAGCCTGTTCAGCAGGTGGAGGTGTCGTGGCACGGTCTGGCGGGCGACCGGCGCTGGGCCTTTGTCCGCGACGGCATGGCACGCAGCGGCTTCCCGTGGCTCACGATCCGTGAGCGCCCAAACATGTCCCATTATCTCCCCTCCTTCGCAGATCCTGCTCGGCCGGATGCATCACTAACCCTGGTGCGGACGCCGTCCGGCCGCCAGTTCGATGTCGTCGATCCGGAACTGGCCGCCGACCTCGGCGGAGGAGTGAGCGTGATCAAGTGCAACCGAGGCGTGTTCGACACGATGCCGCTCGCCCTGCTGACAACTCAGACGATCGCGAGCCTCGCCGGCCTTGTGCACACCACTCTCGACGTCCAGCGCTTCAGACCCAACCTATTGATTGAGGCTGCGGGTGATGCGAGCTTCCCTGAAGACGAATGGGTGGGGGCTGTCTTGCGTATTGGCGGTGCGCGGCTGCGTGCCGACCGTCGCGACAAGCGCTGCGTTCTCGTCAACATCGACCCCGTCACCACGGCGCAGAACCCGGCCGTCCTGCGGGCAATCGCCCAGACTCGGCAGGCGTGCCTAGGGATCTACGGCTCGACGGTCGAGCCGGGAATCGTTGCCGTGGGCGACCCAGTCGTCATGTCTGTCTGACGCCGCCCGCGCTCAACGGTGGCAAACGCCAGTGCTCCGCAAACGCCTCGACGCCGCGGACTTGCAGGCCCCGAGGGCGACGGGGTAGATGGGCGCGCGTTTCGGCTAGGCCCATGGTGGCCGGTCTTGAGCCGTCGACGTAGGTCCGGATTTAACGACGTCCGCCGAGGCAAATGACGCCAGGTCTCACTGGTTTCTGGGGAACTCCCACCTCCACGGTCGATTGGTGCGAGGTGAACTACGCTGTCACGCCGTTCGTCTGCGAATTCTTCAACACGCTCTCGAGCCTCGCCATGATTGCAGCTGGAGTGCTGGGAGCTCTTCTGCATCGACACGTGTTTGATCGCTGGACACTCGCCGCCTTCGGGCTCCTCGGATTGGTGGGCGTCGGAAGCGTCGCATTTCACGGAACGCTGCGCTTCGAACTCCAAATGCTTGATGAGCTGCCGATGCTCTATCTGGTCGCTCTCGTGGCTTACCTGGTCCTCGAGCCACGATTCGGGCCCTGGCTACCGGCAGCTCTACTCACGTACGCAGTCCTCGCCACCGTTTCAGAGGCCTTCACACGCGGGAATCTTCAGTTTCTGGCGTTTCAGGTGAGCTTTGGCGCGCTGGAGATGTTCTGCATGTTCCGGGTGTACCTGCTCAGTCGAGCTCCCGAGAATCAAGCGGTTCGTCCGATCTTCAACCTGGGCGCCGGCATGTACTTTGCCGCCATCGCGCTCTGGTTCGTGGACCTTCGTTTCTGCGACGCCGTGAGTATTCGGCTACCGTCGCTCGGCATCCCCAACCCACAATTCCATGCGTGGTGGCACGTTTTGGTCTCGTGTGGTTTCTACTTGCTCCTGCTTGTCGTCGGCTACGACCGCTTGCGCCGTCGTCATGCCCAGCCGGTCATTCAACCTGTGTGCAGCCGCATCCCCTCCGTCGAGCGGCTAGGGTGAGGTTCTGTTTGGCCCGAGTCGCTTATTCCTCCGCTCGCGACGAGGCCATCCAGAGGCATCGCTGACGCTGTTCAGGCGCTTCAAGGGCGATGCGAGTGCTCCATGCTCAGGATTGGCGTAGGGCTTGACGGTGTATATATGGCGGAGCATATATACGTTCACATGAATCCCGCAATCTTCCAGACCTTGGCCGACCCGACCCGCCGCCGCATCGTCGAGGTGCTTCATGGCGGTGAGTTCCAAGTAAACGACATCGTGGACGCGGTCGACATCCGGCAGCCGGGTGTTTCACGACACTTGCGGCTGCTCCGCGGGGCTGGCTTTGTGCAAGTTCGTCCCGATGGGCAGAAGCGTCTGTACTCGCTCCGCCCCGAGCCGTTCCGTGAGCTCGACGCGTGGGTCGCGCCGTACCGAAGGCTGTGGGAGGCCAGACTGGAGCGCTTGGGGAAGGCGCTCGAGCGGAAGAAGCAGAACCCGGATCCGAAGCCCAAGGCGAGGAGGGTCTGACGACATGATGACGCCAACGAAGAAGCCCGCAACCGCAGGTCAACCGCCTGCTCAGAGGAGCAAGACTAAGATTGAACGGACCTACCGGGCGTCTCTGGAAGACGTCTGGGCGCTCTGGACCACCAAAGCGGGCCTTGAATCATGGTGGGCGCCGGAGGGGTTCACCACCCGAGTACAAAGGCTCGACCTTCGGCCGGGTGGGCTGTGGGAGTACGCGATGACTGCGACCACCCCGCAGCAAATCGAGTTCATGAAGAGGGAGGGGATGCCACTGTCGGTCGTGGCCCGATCCACCTACACGGAAGTCCTGCCGCCGCGGCGCCTCGCCTATGACAATTTGATCGACTTCGTCCCTGGAGTCGCCGCTTACGCTGCCGCCGTTCTGGTGGAGTTTCGGACGACCGCCGAGGGCGTGAGAGTGACCATCACCTTGGATGCCATGCATGACGAGCGATGGACGGAGATGGCGCGCCTAGGCTTCGAAAGCCAGCTGGGCAGACTCGAGGCCGCGCTCAGTGCCTGAGCGCGTCTTTGGCGCTGAACTCCCCCGTGGCTAACGTCTGATAATGGGCGTTATGTCAACTAGCGCAGGACTCGGGGGAAAGGCTCCGGTCGCCTGGCCCTTCCCTAGTTCTGACTCTTCCCAGCCTTCGTAGGTCGCCACCAGCATCGCAAGAGACTTCTTGTTGCTCTGGGCTTGAGCAAATCAGCGGCGATGCTCTAGCCGAACGACCAGTCGGAGCGCTGACCAAACCTCGTCGATCGCGCACACCTTGTTGTCGACCAGGCCGGTAGGGAGCGAGACCGCGCGAATCTCGTTCTCGGTCATGTCCGTGGCCACGCCCGACGACCGCTTCGGCCAGGCAACCCACAAACTGGTTGCTGGGGCCATCCGCTGCCGAATCTCGTTCAATCGGTTCACGAATTGAGCACGCCCCGTGACGAACCAGACGACGACATTCGGCACTGACCTCAACGAGAGCTTCGAGAGAAGCGTCACGCCTTCTGGCAGCTCGCCAAGCGCGGTCCCGAAGTCCTTCGGACAGTCCAGGAGCGCGACGAGGTGTCCGGCTTTAATCCCGAGCTTCTTGGGAAGCGGAGTGCCGGAGTAGCCAGCCATCGTCGCGCCTAGCGGAGACCGTTGCTCGGCGGGCCCTTCCCTGCCGTCCGCCAGTCCAACCGGTCGCCGACAGGGGCGCCTGGGGGCACCTTGCTTCACCTGTAGGCCCATTCCCACGTCTTCTCGTTCGGTTCGACGACTATTTCCTTCGTCCAGTTCGACGGTCCCCTCACCTCGAGTTGATGTTTTCCCGGTAGCAGTTGGTACTCGGCCTTTCCGTCCTGCTTGCGTCGACGCTCTCCGTCGATGAAGACATCTCCCGCGGGGTGAACGGTCAGAACCAACGTGCCGGGCGTCGCTACCGTCGAGGCCTTTGGTAAAGGCGTCGCTTGTCGGGAAGCTGGCGTGGTCGAGCTCATCTTCGGTGAATGTCGTCGAACGTTCGGAGGCTTGATCTGCGCGACCGGTGCCTTCGGCTCGGGGTTCGGCAGCGCAGGCGGCGGTGGAGGCGCCGGTGGAGGCTCTGGGAGTTGTGGGAGATGGGTGACGGCTGGCGCCGCCGGGAGCGCGATGGCAGGGCTTGCGGGCTTGGCCCTGGTGACCAGCAGCGCACCGAAACCGCCAGCAAGCAGCAGAGCACCGGCGAGAACGACGCCAACCAACAGGGCCCGCCTCTTGGTTCGCCTCGGCTGGCCCGAAGGTTGGGTGGCCGGCTCCTCAGCTATGTCCCTGAGAACAATGGGCGTGCGTGCCGTAGGTGCGTCCCAGGCCACTTCGGGGCTTGTGCGCCGAGACGTGTTCTCGAAGACGGCGGGCGGCGGGGCACGGCCGGAGACGACTGCACCGGCCAACGGGCCTTGGGCTGACGGCAAGGGCGGTGTACCGCCGTCTGAAACGGGCGGAGCGACGTTCTGGCGAAACTCCGTGCTCTCGGTCTGCGATGATTCAATTGGAAAAACCTGATGCATCCATGCGCCGACGTCTGTTTCTTCGCGCCCCGGGGCCGCGGCCGAGAGGTACCTAGCGAGAGCTCTTTCCAGCTCCTGGGCCGTTTGAAACCGGGCTCCCCGTTCGCGCTCCAGGCATCGCATGACGATGCCACTCAGCGTTGAATCGACGGTCGGGTTCAACTGTGCGGGCGGGACCACCGTGCGCTCCTGCACTGCGTTGAGTACGGCGACGTCGCTATCAGCGTCGAAGAGTCGGACTCCGCTCAATAGCTCCCACAGCGTGATGCCAAGTGCGAAGATGTCCGTGCGCGAGTCCACGGGTTGACCGCGCGACTGCTCCGGGGACATGTAAGCGAACTTCCCCTTGAGCATGCCCACTGTGCTGGCACGGGTACCGGCCTTCGCGATTCCAAAATCGGTCAGTTTCACCGCGCCGTCGTAGGAGAGGAGAATGTTCTGCGGCGTTACGTCTCGGTGGACCAGACCGAGAGGTTGCCCGTGCTCGGTCAGTCGATGGGCGAAGCTCAGCCCCCGAGCGACTTCGGCGACAATCTCCGCAGCCAGCGCTGGAGTGAGCGGGATGCTCAGCTCGAGCGCACGTTGGTGGGCTTGCGCCAGCGACTTGCCGCGGACGTACTCCATGGCGATGTAAAAGGTGTTCTCGTGGCGGTCGAAGTCGAAGATTTGAACGATGTTCGAGTGGTTGAGCTTGCTGACGAGCCGTGCCTCGCTCACGAACATCTCTACGAAGGCAGGGTCCTCCGCGAAGCTTGGACGAATCCGTTTGATGATGACCTGCTTTTCGAAGCCCTCCGGGCCAAAGGAGCTGGCGAGAAAGATCTCCGCCATGCCGCCCTCAGCGAGCTTGCGCTGGATGACGTATTTGCCAACGCGGGTTCCTGCGGGGAGCGACACGCGGACCTACCTTGTGCCAACTTCTTCTAGCATCGTACCCCTACTCCTCGGACGAGCGGGCGCGTTCTGACGCAGGCACGCCCTTCACGCGACATGCGAGCACGACCGCTGCTTGCGCGTGGCGTGCACGCCTGCAAAGCGCTATCGACGGGTCTGGGCGTCGCGCTGGGGGGCAGCCGCAGGCGGCCGCGCTCGACGATTAGTGCTCTGGTTTCTTTGGTGGTGGTGGAGCGTGGCCCTCTCCCGCGGGATGACCCTTCGGTGCGGGCGGACCGGCATGGGGTTGCGTCCCGGGCGGACCGGCATGGGTTTGCGTCCCAGGTGGACCGGCATGGGTTTGCGTCCCGGGTGGACCGGCATGGGTTTGCGTCCCGGGCGGACCGGCATGGGTTTGCGTCCCAGGTGGACCGGCATGGGTCTGCGTCCCGGGCGGACCGGCCTGGGTCTGCGTTCCGGGCGGACCGGCATGGGTCTGCGTTCCGGGCGGACCGGCATGGCTTTGCGACCCGGGTGGGCCGGCTACCGTGGGCTGCGGACGGCCGGGTTGAGCGGAGCCTGGGACAGGGTGGACCGGGGCTCCGGTTGGGAACGCGCCATGCCCTTGCGAGTTCAGCGAGGCTGGGTGGGCAACCGGGCCAGAGGGGCGTCCAATGGGACCGGGGGCCGCAACAGGCTTCCAACCCGCCTTGCTGTCGTGCTGCTGCCAAGTGCCAATCGGAGTCTGGCGCAGGACGTGGCCGTTCTTGTCAGCGACCAAGTTCATCGACCTCGCGGCCGGCCCGGCCGGCCGACCCATTGCGACCGGCTGGACGGGTCTCTGCACAACGGCGCGCGCGACCTCCGGGCGCTGGTAGAGGCTGCCCGCTGGCCGCGCCCACGCCCCCGAGTAGGCCGGTCGACCGCCGTAGTACGGTCCTCCAGTCCGGTAGTACGTCGTCCGGTAGCCGGGGCTGTACCAGCCACCTGGGTAGTGCGGGGGGCGGCCGGTACCCTCCAGGGCCGTACCATGCCCCGCCATACAGCGGCCGCCACGGCGGCCGGTAATACGCGCCTCCCCAGGTTGCGCCATAGGACAAGTACACCGCACTCGGCCCGGCTCCGTAACTCCAGCCCGTGTACGGATTGTAGGCGACGTTGAAGCCCCAAGTGACCGGCCGCGGGTAGTAGACGACGCTCGAAACCCAGGGACGGTAGACGTAGCCGGTCCCGTAGACCACCGTGCCGTTCCACGCGTAGCAGCCGAGGTATCCCGGGGTATAACCCGTGTAAACAACGTCCGGCGTGACCTGGTAAATCGTGACGTACCGCACGTTGTAGACGGGACTCGCGGGCGGAATGCTCTGGACCTGTTGCGGAACAGAAGTGGCAACGCTCCACGGCCCCTCAGGTCCGGGTGCCGTGTACCAGACCGCGTTGACGACGGCATAGTACGCTCCCCCAATCCTCAACACCGAAGAGGGGCTGTTCGCCGCATAGGAAACGTCCGGCGACCCACCGGTGACGGGTTGGAAATTGGGTTGCCCGTCATAGGTGATGGTAGGTGGCGGTGCGTCTCGCTTGACCTCGGCCGTCTGGGGGATTTCCGCGTCCGCCACAGCCTGCTTGGCTTGCGGCGTTCCCGATACAAACGCGAGCACGTTGCCAGCAGGGGACCCGGCTGGAATGTTCGCGAAATCGGCTGGAAGCTGATTGGACGCGACGAATGCCCAGGGCCCTTCAAAGGATTGGGCTGTGTACCACCGGCCCGCCAGAACGATGAAGAGTGCTTGACTGTCGAGGTCCCTGAAGATGCTCTCGTCCGCGTTCGTCACCTGAAGCAATTGCGTTCCACTGACTGGTGCGAAATTCGGGACCCCCTTGGTCACGATAAGCTCGGTTGGCTCGGTGGCCACCACAATTCGAGGAGGCACGGCATCGGCAGGCGCAGGGGCGCTCTGGTCCTTCTTGTCCCCCTTTGTCACAACCTCCGCGACTGGGCGAGGAGGAGCTGCGATGACCTGCCAAGGCCCATTGAGAACGTCCGTTGTCTGGAACCAGATTGCGCCGTTGGTCAGGTAGTAAAGCTTTGTCTTCCCGTCATAGAAGATGGGGAACGGGGTATTCACGACCGCGTCGATGCCTGACTTTTCGATTGGACGCCGGATGGGTGGGCCGTCGAGAAGGACCAAGACGGTGGGTTCGGTCGCGAAGAGAATCTTCGGTGGGTCGGTCTGCAAGGCGTCCGCGGTCGCCCCAGATTCTTGACCGTCGGCCAGCGCCGAAGTCACGCTCTCGAGCGAGAGAGAGACGCTGGGCAGCTGTTTTTCAATGAGCAGGGTGAGGGTCTGTTGGACCTCCGGTGAGGTGTCCGGAATCGCGAGGCGGGTAACCTTGCCGGACAGCACCTGAACCAGCCGCTGGTCACGGTCAGTGCTGACGG
The DNA here is from genome assembly GCA_963760425.1 of uncultured delta proteobacterium. Lineage (GTDB taxonomy): Bacteria > Myxococcota > Myxococcia > Myxococcales > Myxococcaceae > JADGRA01. The sequence goes on from CAVXCY010000007.1 coordinate 398,873, forward strand.
ATGCGCTAAACCACATTGCGCCAAAGACGGGTTCCGTCTTGCCCTTGGGCGTGAGTGCGAAGGCGGAACGACCAGTCAGCGTCTGTCCCTGAAACGTATCCGCCTGAGGTTCATAAACGACGAGGACGCCCACGTCCGAGTCGACTTCACGTGGCCAGTCCGCATTCGGGGCCGGACCTGCCGGGGCCGACTGGGCGTCTGCGAGGCCTCCGATGACCAGTTGTGCAACGACGGCGAGGCGAATGAGACAGCCGGTATATTCGATAGCCATGGTCCAACCCACTCCTCGCTGGCGGCAGCTGCTTGCCCTAAGGCATCACGGTCATCCCATTTTGAAGACCCTTGCCGGAGACGATGGAGCAAATGGCGACCTTTTCTTTGACGCTGTCGACCCGGATGGTGCCCGCCTCGGTCATGGTGACATCCAACGTCTCGCCCGTCGCCGGGTCGCGCAGCACCTCGGCGGTACCGACCTTGAACACCTGCCCTACCGCTACGCCCTCCCGAGAGCCGCGGTTGATGTAGACCTGATTGCCTTTCACGAGGATGATGTTGCCTTCCCAGTGCAACGAGGGAAGTCGGGATGAGATGAAGGCGACCGCTTCATCGATGGCCTTCTCCATTGCAGTACCGACGTTCGTCTTCTTGAACGTACTCATGTCGGCGCCTGCTCCATAGTACCCATCGTGGAAGCCGACGGTCATGCCTCCGCTACTCGCAGAGCCAAGGACCTTCTTCGAAGCCACCACCTGCCCAGTTGTCGAGTCCACCACGTAGACGACGGTGTTGATTTCGGCAGTGTCCCCTCCCCCACCCACCCGGATACCTCCAAACCCGGGAGTCGGGACCGAGACACCGCCGCTCGACCCACCGGTTGTTTGGAAATTGGTAATTTCACCTTTCACCAGCAGCTGAGCAGGGGTCATGTGTCCGACTGCCGGTGTCTTCGAGCCGCCAGCGACACGCCCGCTGGCACCAAAATCCTGCTCTTGCATCGCAGCCTGGCGCATGTCGGCTTCACCAATCACGATGAAGTGTCCAGACTGCTGCAACGAGTCCGTCAACATCGCGCCCCATGTGTCCGCGAGCGGGAATTGGCCGCTCCATTTCGAGTGATTCTCGAACTTGATGACGGCGATGGTGAACCGCAGACCACCCGTGGCGGCTGCGGCCGGCGTTTGGGCGTCAACGACGCCGGCAAGCAGCACGGAAGAGGCGAGCACGACAAGGGAGAGTTTTTTCATGGCTGGCGTGTATGGAACTTCGAGTTTCGAGGTGAGCCGGCAAGACGCTTGGTGGCGACCTCCGGAATGTGACCTGCGTCTTCGTCAGGCCCAGCGGTGCGTGACGCACCCCGGAACGCGACCGGGCAGGCCCGGAGCTCGACCAGATTGCACCCTGCCCCCTCTTAGAGCCTGAGCTCAGACACTTCGAATGCACCGGAAGCTTCTCTTAGGGGTGTCCGCCCGTCAACTAGAGCCGGATGGGCCCCCTCACCTCGATCCTGGGTATTTGCAGGCCGTTTCGCTACCCGTAGTGGAAGAGGGCCATGAAACCGAAGTCCATGTGCAACTGCTGATGACAGTGAAAGAGCGTGGGCCCGGGATTGTCGGCAACAAAGTCGACCTCAAGTTCCTGAAAACCTCCGAGCATCACAACGTCCTTCATCACACCGGCCGTCGGCTTTCCCGAAATCCGGGTCAGCTCAAAACTGTGACGGTGCAAGTGCAGTGGGTGGACGTCATCGCTCGCGTTGCGGAACTTTAGGCGGTAACGACGGCCAGCGTGCAGCGTGAACGTGGGCGTCATTGCCTCCATGGAAAACGCCTGGCCATTGATGGTCCATTGGTTGAAGCCATGCAGAGCGGCGTTTCGTTTGACGATGGTCATCTCGATTGTCTCGTCCGGTACTGACGCCAGTTCGCCGGTACTTCCAAACAGCGTGTAGTCCCATCGGGATGCCTTCGGCTTCGACCAGCGCGGCGTTCCGACCCTGTTCGCGTACGCGACGACGAGACCCATCCCGTGCTGACGGTCGTCATCGGCGAGGTCCCCCATCACCCAGACGCCGGGGTTCTTCATCTCGACCATGGCCGAGACCCGCTCCGCCGTTCCCAGCCAAAGCACCGGAACGTCCGCGGGGCTGGGGACTGGGTTCCCGTCGAGCGCGATGACTTTGAAGCTGTGCCCCGGCAACGCCAGGCTGCGGATCTCCGTGGCGCTTGCGTTGAGCACGTGAAACAGAACCCGCTCCCCTTGCCTGACGCGAAGCGGCTCGGCGTGTCCCAGCATCTGGCCGTTGACGCTGAAAAGCTCATAGCCCACCTCGAAGCCCTTCCTCTTGGTGTCGGATTGCTCGTCGGCCGCCGTTCCCAACCGTTGGAGGGTCTTGTCCGGCGTACCCACCAGCATGTCCATGGCCATGTCGCCACCACGGCTGAAGGTCGGCGCAAACTCTTTCAGGACCAGGAAAACCTCGCGGTCATATGCGCCAGGGTCGTGCTTCGGCTCGACGAAGACGGGTCCGGCCTGGCCCGTATAAGTACCGCGATTGAGGTCGGCGCCGGCGACCACATGCGTGTGGTAAAAACGGAAGCCCGCGGGCCGTGGCTCGAAGCTAACCTGCTGCATCCCGTGAGCAGGGACGAACGGCGAGCCTTCCTCCGACGCGCCATCGACTTGGCTCGGTAGCCACTGCCCATGCCAGTGCACAAGTTCCGGCGTGTCCGTGTCATTGTGGATGTCGACGACAACGCGTCGTCCCTCCTTGAAACGCAGGAGAGGGCCGGGGAATTGTCCGTTGTACAGCGTCGTCGAGACGATGTGCTCGGGAGCGAGCTCCACCAGGCCGGTCGCGATGTGCAGCGTGAAGTCCGGCTTGGCAGGAATGGACTGGTCTGCCGGTCCAGCCGCTTCGTGGCATTAATCCAGCCACCCCTGCCAGCTTCAGGAATGAACGACGGTCTAGGCTCATGTGAAAGTGTACGCCCAAGCGATGAGGACTGCTTGGAGAGGAAGCCTGGCCCACAGCAGCCACGCCGGCGGCGGTTTACGACCGAAGCCGATGCGATTCACAGCCATGTTCACGTTTGCTGGGAACACCGCGACAAAAAGCGCAATGAGTCCCCAGGCGGCCCACGGGCGCGTCTGGGAGACGAGAAGTCCAAGGCCGCCGAGAATCTCGCAAACTCCGCTCACCGCCACCAAGGCGCGTGGCACCGGAAACGACCGGGGCACCGTTCTGGCGTAGGCCTTCGGAGCCACGAAGTGCATTACCCCAGCAGCAACCATGAGCACTGCCAGAAGGACGCACGAAGTTGTCATGAGGTGGACAGCTTAGTCTGCTCCACCATTCGAATTGGAGCCCTTGACTCGCGCTGCCGTCCTGCGCATGCCATGGCCTGGATGACCCTGCTGCGTGCCGCCGGCTTCTCTCTCTCGTTCGGAAGTCGTGTCCTGTTCGAAGACCTCACGATGGTCGTGGAGGAAGGCGAGCGAGTCGGACTCGTCGGAGTCAATGGTTCCGGCAAGTCCACCCTATTGAGGCTCCTGGCCGGCGAGAGGACACCAGACACAGGCGAGCGACAGCTCCGGCGGGGAACTCGAATCACCTACCTGCCCCAGGAGCCGAGCTTTCCAGCTGGCGCGACCGTCGCCGGCGAGCTCTCTGTCGCCCAGGCGCCACTTCGACATGCTCTGGCCGAGCATCAGGAGCTTGCCGAGCGCCTGGGCCATCTATCCGGGCATGCTCTGGACCGCGCCGTGACGGAGCTCTCGCGACTGTCGGAGCGGATTGAGCACCTTGGCGGCTGGGACACCGAGCACCTCGCGCGGACCCTGCTCGACCGACTTGGGGTGAAAGACTGGGACCGCCCCATCACCGAGCTCTCTGGCGGTTTGCAGAAACGGGTGGCTATCGCCCGTGCGCTGCTCGCTCGCCCCGACCTCTTGCTGCTTGACGAGCCAACCAACCACCTTGACGCGGACACAGTGGAATGGCTGGAGGAGGCGCTCGACGAACTCGAGGGAGCGTTGGTTCTGGTCACTCACGACCGGTACTTCCTCGACGACCTCGTCGACCGCATCATCGAGATTCAGCCCGGGGCGGGAGTGATTTCCTACCCGGGAAACTACGAGGCGTATCTCGAGCAGAAGCTCGTCGCTCAAGCGGATGCCGAGGTGGCCGGGCACAAGCGCGACCGATGGATTGCGCAGGAGGTGGCCTGGCTGCGCCGTGGTCCGGAGGCGCGCCGAACCAAAAGCAAGGCCCGCATCGAACGGGCCAGGAAGCTCATGGCCGAGCGCGGCTTCGTCCGTCCGCGTGTTCCGGAGCTTCAGACCGTCACCTCTCCTCGCCTCGGCCACACGGTGCTGCAGGCCCGCCGCGCGGCCTTCTCGTACGGTCCCCGGGAGGTCCTCAGCAATGTCGACGTCATCGTCCAGGCTGGCGAGCGCCTTGGGATTGTCGGACCGAACGGTGCCGGCAAGACCACGCTGGTCCGGTTGCTCTTGGGCGAACTCCCGCCCTCCCGAGGCGATGTGGTGCGTGGAAAGAACACCCGGGTGGCCTACTACGACCAAGCGCGCACGAAGCTCGACCCCGAGCAAACGGTCTACGAAGCGGCGTGGGGCGAGGACTTCGTCGACCTCGGGGGGCGCCAGGTTGCACTCCGAGATTACCTCGACGACTTGCTATTCCCGGTGCCAATGCAGCGCATGCAGGTCAAAGCGCTTTCCGGGGGCGAGCGTAACCGCCTGCTCCTTGCCCGAATCTTCCTGATGGGTGCCAACGTGCTCGTTCTCGATGAGCCCACCAACGATTTGGACCTCGTCACCTTGAACGTTCTCGAGCGCCTGCTCCTTGGCTTCGCGGGCGCCGTGCTCCTGGTGACCCACGACAGGTACTTTCTGGACAAGGTGGCCACACGAATCCTCGCGGTCGAGGGCGATGGCTCCGTCGTTGCCTATCCCGGTAACTTCAGTCTCTATCGGAGACTGAAAGCACAGTCCGCGCCCAGCGTGCGCGCAGAGGCAACCCCAAAGACCGCCGACACCGAAGTCCGAAGTCCAACGACCGCTTCGAAGGGAAGCAGACTCGGCTACCTCGAACAGCGTGAGCTGGCCGGAATCGAAACGGCCATCCAAGCCGCCGAAGCGCGCCGTGCGGCATCGGAAGCTGCGCTTGTGGATCCAACCATCTACTCGGATGCCACTGCCTCCGAGGGTGCACGCCGGGACCTAGCGGCGGCTGCGGCCGAAGTGGACAGGCTGTACGCCCGCTGGGGTGAGCTTCTTTCTTTGAGCGCATCGGCCTGACGCAGTCGGGTGGCTTCCACCCTCCAGCTTGGTGTTTCAGAGAGGAGCTTGGACGCAATCGACGCGAGAACTTCGACGCTGCGGCGTGCCCACGGAAGTCAGGGAACTGCCCTGGCGCTGCTCTACGTCTTCTTGTGGGCGTCTGCTTTTGTACCGAGCCGCATTCTGGCGGGGCTTGGACAGCCCCTCTGGGTGCTCGCCGTCCGCTTCGTGGCTGCAGGCCTCATCCAGCTGGGCCTTGCGATGGCACTCGCTCGTCCGTGGCCAGGGTCTCGGGCGTCTTGGACCTCCCTGGTCGCATACGGTCTGCTCGCTAACGCCGGGTGCCTCGGTCTGACCTACGAGGCACTTCGCCACCTCTCGGCGGGAATGGGAGCCATCATCGCGAGCACCAACCCCCTGGTGCTGGCACTGGTGGCTCCCGCGCTGTTGGGGGAGGCCCTCAGCATGCGCAAGCTTACCGGGCTGGTGAGCGGCTTCTGCGGCGTCTTGGTGTCGATGGCGTCCCGTGCGGGGTCTCAGGCTGCGAGGCCTGCCGACGTGGCCATTGCTTTCGGTGGCGTGCTCGCTCTGGTCGCGTCCACCGTGGTGTTCAAGCGGCTGAAAATCCGCGAGGACCTAGTGACCGCCAACGCCATCCAACTGGGAGCGTCGGCGGTCACGCTGGTCCCCTTGGCGTGGGCCATCGAGGGGCAGCCCCAACTGCCGGTGACAGCCGTTGTTCTCGGGAGCTTTGCGTATCTCGTGTTGCTGGTGAGCATCGGCGCATCCTTCCTTTGGCTCTGGCTGCTCCGCCACGGAGAGGCCAGCCGGGTCAGCGCCTTTTATTTCCTGACACCCATTTTCGGGCTGGGTTTGGGAGCTTTACTGCTGCACGAGCGAGTGAGCTGGGCCGATGGGATTGGCCTCGCCGCGGTCGTCTTGGGCATCACCCTCGTTCAAACCCAGCCGGGGGGCCAGCGGACCTGAATACGCTTCAGCCGCCACTTTGCAGGGTACCGCCGACGGCTGGCGTGGCCGCTGCCAGGGCGGCGTTCAGGAGGACACCGGTAATTTGGTGCGCCCGCGCCGATTGAAGCAATGCTGCCAGGCTCCGGGCAGCGTCGGCGCTGGAGAGCCCTTCGGCACGGATGTTCGAGATGCAATTGCGCTCTGCGTCCCGTCGCCCGACCGCCGGTGCCCAGGTGACGTAAGCCCCAAGGGAGTCCGCAGTGCTTAGGCCTGGCCGCTCCCCGATGAGGACGGCCACGGCGTGCGCTCCCAGCAGAGCGCCGACCTCGTCTCCCACCGCCACCCTCCCCTGTCGGACGAGCACCACCGGGCCCAGCCGCCAGCTTGCTGCCGGAAGGAGGTCCCGGAGCGCGCCCAGCAGTGCCGCGCCATGGCGTCGGCTCGCCGCTGCCGACAGCCCGTCGGCCACCACCAGCGCGAGGTCGAGCGGCGGACCGTGGCGAGATTCGAGAGCGGCTCGGCTCGACGGTGACAACCGACGCCCGAGGTCCGGCCGGCGGAGGTACGTCGCTCGGTCTGGTGCCGCCGACTCGCACGTTACCGTTTCAAAGCCCAGGGCGCGCAACTCTGCAGCAATGGGCCCGGGCTCGAACTCCGCGTGGACAGCATCTCGCGCCAGAGCGAGCGACTCCTGAAGCGCCAGATGCTGGAGGGTTGGCAGCGAGACTCCCGTTCGACCGAGGCCAACCCTGGCGGGCGTGTAGCGTCGCAACTCGGCCCAGCTGTCCTTGAGCAGCGTCACATGCCACCAAGCAAGGGCCGGAACGCCGAGGGCAGCTCGACTTGCTTAAGCTGTCCCGCTGCGTCGACCAGGCCGATGCGCTCGAGCCAGCTCTCGAACTCGGGGGCTGGGCGCTTCCCCAAAACCTTGCGGACGTACAGAGCATCGTGAAACGACGTGCTCTGGTAATTGAGCATCACGTCATCCGAGCCCGGCACGCCCATGATGTAGTTGCAGCCCGCGACCCCGAGCAGTGTGAGCAGCGCATCCACGTCGTCCTGGTCTGCGTCTGCGTGGACCGTGTAGCAAACGTCACAGCCCATGGGCAGCCCGAGCAGCTTTCCGCAGAAGTGGTCCTCCAGGCCTGCGCGCGTAATCTGCTTTCCGTCGGCCAGGTATTCGGGCCCGATGAAACCGACCACGGTGTTGACCAGGAGCGGAGAGAAGGTCCGTGCCACGCCATAGGCCCTCGCCTCCAAGGTTTGCTGGTCGACGCCCGAATGGGCCTCGGCAGACAGCGCACTCCCCTGACCGGTCTCGAAATACATGACGTGGTCCCCGACCGTGCCGCGGCGCAGGGCAAGCGCGGCCTGCCGGGCCTCCGCCAGCATGCTCAGCGTCACGCCAAAGCTTCGGTTTGTCCCCTCTGTCCCGCCGATGGATTGAAAGACCAAATCCACCGGCGCTCCACGCTCCATGGCGGCCATGGCTGTCGTCACGTGGCCCAGGACACAAGCCTGCGTTGGAATGTTCAGGTGTCGACGGACTCGGTCCAGCAGTGACGTCAAGTCGACGAAGCGTTCGACACTGTCGGTGACGGGGTTGATGCCGATGACGGCGTCGCCAGCGCCGAGGAACAGTCCGTCCAGGACGGCGGCCGCGACGCCCTGCAAGTCGTCGGTCGGGTGGTTGGGCTGTAGTCGGGTCGACAGACGCCCACGCAGCCCTAGCGTGTTCCGGAAGCGCGTCACGACCTCGCACTTCCCCGCCACCAGCACCAAATCCTGGAGGCGCATCAACTTGGACACGGCTGCCACCATCTCGGGAGTCAAGCCTCGGGCGAGGTCGGCGAGGCAAGCCGTGTCGGCCTCGTCGGACAGCAGCCAGTTGCGGAATTCGCCCACCGTCATGTGCCCGACGGGGGCAAAGGCCCGGCCATCGTGTCCATCGAGGATGAGTCGGGTGACATCATCGCTCTCGTAGGGGACGACGGCTTCGGCGAGAAACGTCCTCAGCGGCACGTCGGCTAGGGCGCGCTGGGCAGCCACCCGTTCGGCAGCGTCCTTCGCTGCTACGCCAGCCAGTTCATCTCCGGACCGAAAAGGGCTCGCCCGGGCGAGGAGCGTCTTCAAGTCCTCGAAGACGTAGCGGGTAGTCCCGACGTTCTGGTGATGGGCCATGGACGCCGACGGGCAGCTTACTTCACGGCCCGCAGTTCAATCCCAGCGGAATGGAGCTCTGCGCTGCCCCGCGTCAGGAAGGGCAGGCTCATTGGGCGTAGTGTCTCCAAGACCGGCCACGGCGCTACCCGGGGCTCTGCTGGCTGGCCCCGAGGAGGGAAGGCCTCATGGCTAGCATCGAGAAGTACGTGGTTCGAAATCTCATTGGCCTCGACGCCGGGGCGCCGTGCAGTCAGGCGGCCGGTCTGATGGCCAAGCATCGAATCGGCGCCGTTGCTGTTCAGCAGAACAACCGCGTCATCGGACTGGTCACCGAGAGGGACCTTGCGACCCGCGTCATCGCCCAGGGGCTGCCCAGTGACACTCCCATCGCCGAAGCGATGCGGCGAGACCTTCCCCACATCGTGGACGCCCTCACCGAGGTGGAGTGTGCAACCCGGATGAAAGAGCATGAGACCCGCCATCTTCTGGTTGAGGAGAATGGTCAGCCGGTCGGAATCATCTCCATGCGCGACGTGATGCAGATGATGCTCGAGGACAAGCAATTCCTCATCGAACAGATGCAGAGCTACATCCAGGGGTACTAAATAGACAGCGCATGACGGCTGTCTTTGATTTGAGTCACCCCATCCGCGATGGGATGCCGGCCTACCCCGGCGTTCCGTCCCCAAAGTTCGCGGCGTTGCGAACCCATGCCGATGTCGGACCCTATGCCGCCGGCACCAGTTTCCACATCGGAACCTACGCGCTCGGCGGGAACACCGGGACGTACGTCGATGCGCCATTCCATCGCTTTCCCACCGGGGCCGACTTGGCCTCGGTCCCGCTCGAGCGGCTGGTGAACATTCCTGGGGTCATCATCGAGGCCCCGGCCGACGGTGCGATTGCGCCACAGACCGTCAACGTCGGCAGGTGCAGAGGCCGCGCTGTCCTCTTTCGCACCGGCTGGGCCAAGCGCTGGGGCACGGAGGGGTACTTCCGCTCGGGGCCCTTTCTAACCGAGGCGACATGCCAAGCCCTCGTCGAAGCGCAGGTCGTCCTGGTGGGCATTGATTGCGCCAACGTCGATGACATGACCGACGCTCGCCGACCCGCTCACACGCTGTTGCTCGGTGCAGGCATCCCTGTGGTGGAGCACCTGCGCGGCCTAGAGCAGCTGTCGTCGTCAGGCTTTCGATTCACAGCCGCACCACCTGCGCTGGTGGGTGGGACGTCGTTCCCGGTTCGCGCGTTCGCAGTCGTCGCAGCCGAATCCTAGAAGACGCGTCGCTTCAGCCGCTCAAGCGTGAACCTGGCAGTATCCGCGACAGCCATCACAGCCATCACGCCCGCTTGGACTGGGTCGCTGACCACCAAGTCCGCAGCATCGGGGACGCTGCCCGCCATGTTCAGGCTGATGACGAGCAGGCCCCGCGCCCGCACCTCACGGACCGCCTCTTCAATCTCGCCACCCATCAACGCTCCAGCCAACACCAGCGCGCTTGCCCTGGGCAGCCGCGCCACGGCGCGCACCGCTTCGGCCAATGCCTTCTCGCCCACCAGGGGGATGGTATCCACCGAGATGTGTTCGCCCCGGATGTTGTGCCGGTCAGCCTCGGAGATGGCACCGAGCGCGACCTGCCCGACCTGGGCGCCTCCTCCCATGATGATGAGCCGCTTGCCGTAGATTGTTCCGAGTGTCGGAACGGTGGCAACCGCTCGAACGACCGGGAGTTCCTCCAGGTCCCTCTTCAAGACAGACACCGCTTCCAGCGGTAACGCCACCTCGAAGGAGACGCGCGCCCCGGCCGCCGACTGCTCCACAATCTCGACCGAGGTGATGTCCCCCTGGTGGCGGGCGACCACTCCGGAGAGCTGGTGTAGGACACCCGGGCCGGAAATGGTCTCGACGACGAGTCCGACAGTTTGATTCTCCGACATGGGCCCACTCTGCTCCTGGTGCGCATCGGGAGACAACGCTGGCCTGGCTGCCCCAACGCCGAAGTCGTGGGGTTACTTCGTCCTTGAACCGGATGGCCTTTTATCGCAATACCATCCCCTCGTTTGACCCACCTTGCTCCGAGGAAGCCCCCTCATGCGAATGCTTCTTCCCGTCGCCGTTCTTCTCGTTGGCGCTACTACCGCCCGCGCGGATGAAGGCATGTGGACGTTTGACAACTTTCCGAGCGCCAAGGTGAAGGAGCGCTACGGGTTCGGCCCGGACAAGGCTTGGCTGGACCACGTACAGAAGTCTGCGGTGCGCCTGGCGGGCGGCTGCTCGGCGAGCTTCGTCTCTGCCAGCGGGCTGGTGATGACGAATCACCACTGCGCGCACCGCTGCATCGAGGAGCTCTCCACCGCGAAGAAGAACTTCATCGCCGAAGGCTTCTACGCCCGCACCCCTGCGGAGGAGCTGACCTGCCCGACGATGGAAGTGAATCAGTTGCAAGAAATCACCGACGTCACCGAGCGCATCCAGAACGCGACGGCTGGGAAGACTGGCGCGGATTTCGCCAAGGCCGAGCGAAAGGCGATGAGCGAAGTCGAGAAGGCCTGCGCGAGCAGCAAGAAGGTCCGCTGTGACGTGGTGACCCTCTATGCCGGAGGCAAGTACGCCCTCTACCGGTATCGGCGCTTTCAAGACGTCCGGCTGGTCTTCGCCCCAGAGTTCGACATCGCCTTCTTTGGTGGGGACCCCGACAACTTCGAGTTTCCTCGGTACGACCTGGACGTGTCCTTCGTGCGTGTTTATGAGGACGGAAAGCCAGTGCAGCTGGACGACTGGCTCCGCTGGAGTCCGGCGGGCGCAAAGGAAGGCGAGCTCGTCTTCGTTGCCGGGAACCCCGGCGCGACCGACCGTTTGTTCACCGTCGCGCAGCTGGAATTCGTCCAGGACGTCTCGCAGCCCTGGTCATTGATTTACTACTCAGAACTGCGGGGCGTGCTCGAGGAATTTGCCACGAAGGGTCCCGAGCAGCAGCGAACGAGCCAAAGCCTGATTTTCGGAGTCGAGAATAGCCTCAAGGCCTGGAAGGGCCGGCAGGCCACTCTGGTCGAACCCGGCTTCATGGAGGGACGGCGCACCGCTGAAGCGGCATTCCGGGCCAAGCTGACTGCGGATCCAAAGCTGCAAGACACGCCAGGGGCCTTCGACGCCATCGCCAAGGCGGAGGGAAACTACCGGGGCTTCTACACCAGAACCGCCCTTTTGGAAGGGACCCCCTCGGCGTCTCGCGTGGTCCCGGCTCCCTTTGGGTTCCGTGGAGACCTCTTTGCCGATGCGCGGATTCTCGTTCGGTTGGCCGCTGAGGCCTCCAAGCCCAACGGCGAGCGACTCAGAGAGTTCACCGATGCCCGACTGCCGGCCATCGAAGCCCGGCTCGCAAGCACAGCGCCGATTCATGCCGACCTGGAAATCGAGCTCCTCACGTTCTCACTCACCAAGCTGCGCGAAGCACTCGGTGCGGATGAGGCGTTTGTCAAGAAGGTGCTCGGGCAGAAGTCGCCCCGCCAGGTGGCGACTGCGGCAGTCCGAGGGACAAAGCTTGGCGACCGCAAGCTGCGCATGGCGCTCAGGTCAGGTGGTTCGGCAGCCCTTGCGGCCAGCAAGGACCCAATGATTGAGCTCGCAACCCTGGTCGACCCCGATGCGCGAGCGATCCGAGCCAAGTACGAGCAAGAGGTGGATGCCGTCGTGGTGCGCGAGTCCGCGAAGCTGGCGCGCGCGCGCTTCGCCCTGGGTGGTACCAGCACATACCCCGACGCGACCTTCAGCCCACGCCTGTCTTTCGGAACCATCAAGGGGTGGACGGAGTCCACTGGCCTGGGCGGCACGCGGACCGTCCCTGCGTTCACTTACTTTTCTGGCGTGTTCGAACGCGCAACCGGTGTCTTCCCGTTTGCGCTGCCGAAATCCTGGCTCGCGGCTCGGTCCCGGCTGGACCTCCAGACGCCGTTCGACCAGGCCTCGGACAACGACATCATCGGCGGTAACTCCGGCTCACCCCTCCTCAACCAGAGGGCAGAGGTCGTCGGTCTCATCTTCGACGGCAACATCCCATCGCTGGGGGGTGACTACTACTTCGACGACGCCACCAACCGGGCCGTGAGCGTCAATTCGAACGGCCTCCTCCAGGCGCTGGACCGCATCTACGGCGCGAAGCGCATTCTGGAGGAGATTGCTCCGTCCGGAGCACCGGCATCGTCTGGGGTCGGGACCCACTAGCTCAGCAGCCGTGCTGCGTCGCCCCGCGCCAGCGCTTCACGCCCAGCGCAGGCGCGGCGACCTGCCAGGTTACTCCCACTCGATGGTCGCCGGGGGCTTGCTTGAGATGTCGTAGACCACGCGGTTGATGCCACGGACCTCATTGGTGATGCGGGACGACATTCGTCCCAGCAACTCGTGCGGCAGGCGTGCCCAGTCGGCCGTCATCCCGTCGACGGAGTTGACGGCGCGGATGACACAGGTGGACTCGTAGGTTCGCTCGTCGCCCATCACCCCGACGCTCTGGATGGGGAGGAGGACCGCGAAGGCTTGCCACACCCGGTCGTAGACGCCCGCTGCCCGTACTTCCTCCTGGACGATGAGGTCGGCCCTCCGGACCAGCTCCAGCCGCTGCTCAGTGATGGGGCCGAGCACGCGCACCGCAAGCCCTGGCCCGGGGAACGGGTGACGGCGAACCATGGCTTCGGGTAGCCCGAGTTCCCGCCCGAGCTCGCGGACCTCGTCCTTGAAGAGCTCTCGGAGAGGCTCGACCAGCTTCAGCTTCATAATCTCGGGAAGCCCGCCGACGTTGTGGTGGCTCTTGATGGTTGCCGATGGACCCTTGGTGGAAACGGACTCGATGACGTCTGGGTAGAGGGTCCCCTGGGCGAGAAAGTCCGCGTCCTTCACTTCATGTGCCGCTTCCTCGAAGACAGAGATGAATTCGCGGCCGATGATTTTTCGCTTCTTTTCGGGATCCGTCACGCCGGCCAACGCGTCGAGAAAGCGCTTTCGTGCATCCACCGTGCGCAGCGGAACATGGAAGTAGCCCTGAAACAGTGCCTCGACCTGTTCGCGCTCGCCGGCGCGGAGAAGCCCGTTGTCCACGAAGATGCAGGTGAGCCGGTCGCCGATGGCACGGTGGATGAGGAGGGCCGCCACCGAGCTGTCGACTCCCCCCGACAGCCCACAGATGACTTTTCCCGTCGGTCCCACTTTGTCCCGGATGAGGCCGACGGCTTCCTCGGCGAAGCCCTTCATGGTCCAGGTGCCCGACAGCTTGCACACGCCGAAGAGGAAGGCGCGAAGGATGTCCTTGCCGCGCGGGGTGTGCACCACCTCGGGATGGAACTGGAGACCGTACAAGCCACGCTCGGCATGGGCCGCCGCCGCGAAGGGGGCGCTGGGCGTGCGGGCAATGGGCACGAACCCCGGCGGGAGGGCTTCGACCCGGTCCCCGTGGCTCATCCACACCTCCAGCTTCTCTCCGGAGCTGAAGGGCGAAAGAGGACCCCGCGAGGCAAGGACTTCCACCTGGGCGGGTCCGAACTCTCGGTGAGCGGCGGCGTCCACCCTGCCACCGAGAAGTTTGGCCATTAGCTGAAGCCCGTAGCAGATGCCCAGCACTGGGACGCCCAGGTCGAAGACGCCAGAGTCGCAGACCGGGCTTCCGGTCGCCTCCACGGACATCGGGCCGCCGGAAAGCACAATCCCCCGGGGAGTGAAGGCGCGCACCTGGGCCAAGGGGAGGTCAGGGCGGTGGATTTCGCAATAGACCCCGAGCTCTCGAATCCGGCGGGCGATGAGTTGGGTGTACTGACTCCCAAAGTCGAGGATGAGGACCTTTTCATCGTGGAGGTGGCCTGCCGGGTGGCCACCTTCGCCTCGCGCCGCCGCTTCTTGCCTTGCCATCTTCCTCTCTTAATACGACGGGTCTGACTTCGCGTGCATCCCCCCGTCCAGGGATTGGCTTTTCGCGAGAAAGCCGGAGGGTTGTGCCCGAGCACGACACAGGGCCGGGCCGGCCTTGGCGGCGCTCCCCGAGGTTGTCCCCGCCCGGCTAGCCAGCCGCGGAGCTAGGCGCCTTCACCACGGTGACCGTGCAGTCCGCCTCGGCGACGACCTGCGAGGAGACGCTTCCCAGGTACCTTCGGAGGGGCGAGCTACCACGGGCGCCGATGACAATCTGGTCGACCTTGTTAGTGGTGGCAAACTCGATGATGGCCCTGGCTGGGTCCCCGCTCTCCAGCACATGGTAGGTGACACGCCCGGGGGCGATTTCCAACGGCCGTGCCCAGTGTTTAAGCGCTACCAGGCGCGTCACCCGAAGGTTCCGGCCCTCTGCATCCATGGTCGGAGGCGCCGCCACGGCCAGCCTCGAGGTGCGAAGGACGGTCACACAGGCGAGCCTGGCTCCGGGTTCAGACTCGAAGACGCGGCGGGCAGCGACGCGCAGGCCTCGGTCCAGGCCGGCTGACTCCTGGGCGACGTCGATGGCCACCAGGACGATGGGCGCCTTCGCAAGACGGCCCACCACCGAGTTGGAGAGCTCAGCTTCGGTGGCGAGTGTCTTCATCCAGCGTCGCGTCACCTTCACGACGCCATCTCGGTGAAGCCGCTTGGACCTTTCGGTCAGCGCCACCTGGTCAGCGTGCTGGAGGTCGAACACCACCTGGGCAGCCGTCTGGTACCGCTGAGTCGGATCGACCTCCAGGCACCGCAAGATGACCTCCTGCAACCAGGGCGGACAATCCGGGATGCGGGCCCGTGGCGGGACGGGGTCTCGGTAGAGGCGTCGTCGCAGACCACGGACCGAGCTCGGATTTCCAAAGGGGCGGGCGCCGGTGAGCAGGTGGTACAGCATCACCCCGAGCGCGAAGAGGTCACTTCGAGGGTCGCTCCGCGTCCGGCGAATTTGTTCCGGGGACATGTACGGAGCCGTCCCCATCGGGATGCGGAACTGCTCTGCCAGCAAGTCCGGAAGATGGTCGTGGCGGGCGAGACCGTAATCGATGAGGACCACCTCTCCCGAGGGCCGAAACATGATGTTGCTCGGCTTCACGTCCAGGTGAATCACGTGCTGCCCGTGCAGGTCATGAAGCGCAGCGGCCACACGCGCTCCAATGGAGGCCACCTCCTCGGCCGGCAAGGGCGCCCGGTCGAGGCGCGGGCGGAGGGACTCTCCGGGAATGAGTTCCATGACGAGGTAGGGTTGCCTCGAGAAGTCGCCCGAGGCCACCAATCGCGGGACGTGAATCCCGGCGAGCGTCGGCAAAACCATCTGCTCGACCTCGAAGCCAACAATCGCGGCCGGGTCGTCCTCTTGGTGGAGGGAGGGCACCTTCATCACCAACGGAGGACCGCCGTCGCTGGGGACGACGCGCCAGAGCGACGCCATGCTGCCCTGGTGCAGGCGCTCCTCGAGGCGAAACCCGTCGATGGTCATTCCTGCGTGAAGCCGCGGCTGCTCCATCTCTGTTCTCAGCCCCCCCCCTCGAGACGGCGCCCGAGGGCTTCGGGAAGGCCGGCCGCTCGCACCTTCCGCGCAGCCTCCGCTGTGTCGTAGGGCAGCCGAAAGAAGGTGAGCACCTCGCCCTGATTGTCGAAGATGGCGTAACTCGCGGCGGGGATGCCGTCCCGCGGCTGCCCAACCGAGCCAGCGATGGCCAGCCAGCGGCGCCGAGTGCCCAGCGGAATCCCCGTCCCAGCCACCGGGTCAAAGTGAGACACCGTTCCCCCGGGCGACAGGTGGTACAGCGCCGGATTGTGAACGTGGCCACAGAATGTCTGCCGGCAGCGCGTTGCGGCCAGGCTGCGCCCGACGTCGTGGCTGCTTGTCAGGTACTCCCATCCCCCCGGGTCCCAGGCGTTGGCATGGACGTAAAGGCAGCTCCCCTGCTCCACCGTCATCGGCAGGGCGCCGAGAAAGGCAAGCTGGGCCGCTGTGAGCTGAGCTCGCGTCCATTTGATGGCCTGGCTGGCTTCTGCGGTCATGGTGGCGCTGGGTCCAACCGCCACTGCCTGGTCGTGGTTGCCCAGCACGGCCACAGCGCCCTGTGCGACCGAGCGCATTACCAACTCCACGACGGGCGCAGGGTCGGCTCCGTAGCCCACCAGGTCGCCCAGGAAGGCGTACCGCTCGACCCGCTGCTCCTGTGCATGCTCCAGGCAGGCCCGGAACGCTTCCAGGTTGGCGTGCACGTCGGCGAGCAGGGCCGTCCGCATCGGACCCCAAGAGTCGTTGACTTCCGGACGACGTGGCAATGCACGACCGGGCAGAAACGCCCCCCAAAGGAAGGGGCGTCCACGGTGGGAGCCGCACCGGAAGACTCAGGAATTGCGGTCCTTTCGGCCGTCGCCGCAGGATATGCGTGCCTGCCCTGCCTTCTGCGCTCGGCTCTGCGGGTGGAACGGGCCTTGCTCGCCTCATTGTTGGTGGACCAACAAAGGAGGCTCCCATGGACGCCATCACTGACCGCGAGCGCCTGACGAAGCCCGACCGGCGTGCAGGCGAGGAAAAGGGCCTGCTGGACCCGGAGACGGCGGTGTCGTGGGTGATGAACCGAGAGGTGGTCTCGGTACGCCCCGACCTGTCGCTCAGGTCACTCGAGTCTCTTCTCATCTCCCAGGACCTCAGCCGTGTGCCGGTCATGGATGAGACCGGTATGCTGCTGGGCGTCGTCTCCAAGACCGACCTGGTCGCGCACCATCTCGACCAGGGCGATTCCGTGGATGAGCCCCCGGCCCGGGCGCCCGAGCGCCGCAGCTCACACCCGACGAATCTCCCCGGTCTCCACTCCCAGGTGGAGATTCCGGACACGGTGGCGGAGGTGATGTGTCAGACGGTACTCACCGTAACCCCGGAGACGACCATCGCTCGCGCCGCAGAGGTGATGGCGGTGCATCGGGTGCACGGCCTCCCGGTGGTCGGCCCGAACCGGGCGGTCATCGGCTGGATTTCAACCCTCGACATCCTCTCCTGGGTTTCGGGACTGACGTACTGACCGCGGTCCGGGAACGACACGGGCGCACCTGCTCTTGCTAGCCGTGAAGAGTCTGCGGAGAACTGGGAATGCGCCATCACGGGAGAGTGATTCCAGAGCCATCCTTCTTCTTGACGGGCAGCCCCTCGGCGGTGCGGCGGAAGCGCTCCTGCACCTCGCTGGACACCTCGCGCGCTGCCCAGGGGTACAGGCCTCCATCCTCGCTCATGGCGTGGTCGCCCATCCGCCGGAGGAAGGCTTCCACCGCGTCGGCCCGCATGAGGTGCAGGTCTAGGTCGACACCAAACTCGGTGAGGACTTTGCGGAAGAAAAGGTGGTCCTCTTCGATGGCCTTGGCTTCGACGGGGTGACCCCTGCGGTACGGCGGAAGCAGCTCCGCTTCCTCCGCGTTGATGTGTGCCAATAGAGCGCTCTCGAAGGTGGCCCACATGGGCCGCAGCTTTGAGCGGTCGTCCTTCTTCGCTTCGGCGACGAGGTCCTCGAAGAGCTTGACCAGCCTCGTGTGATGGCCGCGAAGCGGGTGCGGCGGCGGTGGGTGACCTTTCTTGGCAGACATGCGAACTCCTCTGGTGTGGGCCCCCTAGGAAGCAGGCGGCGCGCCCCCGGCGTCAGGCGAGGCAGCCGGGTCACAGTTATTGCACAACGCTGCCTCTGGCTCGGCAAGCAGTCGCTGGGTGCCCAGCGCGCGGCCGCAGCGCTCGCAGATGCCATACGCCTGCTGGACCAGGCGCAGAAGGGCGCGGTCCACGTTTCGAAGCTCGTCGAGCGTGAGCTCGAGGCCCCGCAAGTCCCCGGTTGCCTCGGACTTGCTCGCCCAGGCGGCGCGCAGCCGAAGTGCCGCGTTGGCGATGGACTCCACCAGGCGCTCTCTGCGTGCGAGCAAGCGAATGCGAATGACGCGCTCGAACCGTGTCATCGTCTCAGTCCCAGGTGCCCTTCCTCAGCAAGGGCCGGACCAAGACCTTCCCGGCGCGCCCGACATGTACGCGCTACCTAGGATGTCGCAAGCTTTGCGCGGACGCCCCCCGGTGAGCGCGGAGTGCGTACCCTCTGCGCCGATTGTCCCCTGCTCGCAAGGCGGCCGCGGTGGAGTGCGCCAACCGCCCTTGCGTCACTCCAGACGGTAGTTCGGCGCTTCCTCGGTGATGATGACGTCGTGCACGTGGCTCTCGCGGAGCCCGGCCGGGGTGATGCGGACGAACCGCGCCTTGCGCCGGAGCTCGTCGATGGTGCGGCAGCCGATGTAGCCCATCCCGCTGCGGAGGCCGCCGACGAGCTGGTAGACGTTCATCGCCAGCGAGCCCTTGTACGGCACGCGGCCCTCGATGCCCTCGGGGACCAGCTTCGCTCCTCGTCGACGTCGCCCTGGAAGTAGCGGTCCTTGGCGCCCTGCTTCATCGCGCCGAGCGAGCCCATGCCCGCGGTAGCTCTTGTAGCTGCGGCCCTGGTAGAGGATGACGTCGCCGGGCGCCTCGTCGGTGCCGGCGAAGAGCGAGCCGATCATCACCGTGCTCGCGCCGGCGGCGAGCGCCTTCACGACGTCGCCCGGAGTACTTGATGCCGCCGTCGGAGATGATCGGAATGTCGTGGCGATCGGCGGCGCGGGCGCAGTCGTCGATCGCGGTGATCTGCGGGCACGCCGACGCCGGCGACGACGCGGGTGGTGCAGATGCTGCCCGGGCCGATGCCGACCTTGACGGCGTCGACGCCGGCCTCGATGAGCGCTCGGGTGCCCTCGGCGGTGGCGACGTTGCCGGCGATGAGCTCGAAGCCGGTGGCGGCCTTGCGGGTGGCGCGCACCGCGTCGAGCACGCCGCCGCGAGTGGCCGTGCGCGGTGTCGACGACGATGACGTCGCACCCGGCGCGCGAGCAGCGCCTCGATGCGGGCCTCCCGGTCCGGCGCCCACACCGACGGCGGCCGCGCACAGCAGGCGTCCCTTGGCGTCCTTGGCGGCATTGGGGAAGGCCCGGGTCTTCTCGATGTCCTTGATGGTGATGAGGCCCCGGAGCTCGCCCTCGTCGTCGACGAGGAGCAGCTTCTCGATGCGGTGCTGGTGCAGCAGCTCCTTCGCCGCGCGCCTTGCTCACGCCCTCGGCGGGCGGTGACGAGCTTCCTCGTCATGAGCTCCTCGACCGGCTGGTCGAGGTTCTGTCTCGAAGCGGACGTCGCGGCTGGTCAGGATGCCGAGCAGCTTTCGGCCCTTCACCACCGGGATGCCGGTGATGCCGTGCTGCCGCATCAGCTCCGAGCGCGACGTGGAGCGGAACGCCCGGCTCGACGGTGACGGGGTCAGCCACCATCCCGCTCTCGAACCTCTTGACCCGGGCCACCTCGCGCGGCCTGCTGCTCGACGGTGCAGGTTCTTGTGGATGACGCCCAGGCCGCCCTGCTGGGCCATGGCGATGGCGGTGTCCGCTTCGGTGACGGTGTCCATGGCCGCTGACAGCAGCGGGATGTTGAGGCGGATGTTGCGGGTGAGCCGGGTGGAGAGCTCGACGTCGTTCGGGAAGGACGTCGCTCTCCGCGGGAAGCAGCAGCACGTCGTCGAACGTGAGCGCGAGACGCAGCGGGTCGTTCAGCATGGCGCTCTATACGCGGCCGGACTGCCAAAAGCGAGCCGCGCCTCCCGCGAAGGCGCGTCTTGTCCAACGTAAGCTATTAATTTTAGAACGTTTTTCGCTTACGCAGGTGGTCCTGCGGCACATGCCGGCGGTCCACGCTACCACGACGCTCGCCCGGGCCGAGCCGCGCTTCGGGCTCCGCCGTGGGAGGGCGGCGGCTGTCGCGCCAGCGATTCCAGCCGACCCACGCGCAGACGGTGACCACGATGACGATGGCCGTCGCAATCTGAAAGCGCTTGAGAATCTCGATGATGTGCTGCAGTTGACGCCCAAAGCGAAAACCCAAGAAGACGAAGGCCGGCGCCGAGGCCAGCGCTGCCAGCCCGTCGAAGCAGATGAAGCGCGCGTAGGGCATCCCGGCGGAACCGGCCGTGAAGAAGGCGACCGCGCGCACCCCGGGCATGAAGCGCGCCGCCATGATGATTCGCTCGCCGTAGCGAGCAAAGAGGGCCTCCACCTTCGCCCGTCGTTCCGGCGTCAAGAGTCGCCGAAGCAGTGGTCCAGGGTCACTTCGGGCCCGGTGCCCGAGCCGCCGACCAGCCGCGTAGATGAGCGAGTCCCCACAGAGGATGCCCAGAAACCCGGTGGCCACCATCAGAGGCAGGTCGGCCGAACCGTGAAAGACAAGAAAACCCCCGGTGATGAGGGAAACGTCCTCCGGGAAGGGGACGCCAAGCCCGCAGGCCACCAGGACACCGAAGATGGTGCCGTAGGCCACCCAGCCATGGGTGCCCATGAGCAGCGCTGTGGTGAGGTGTTCCACCCGAGAACCCGATGGCATGCACGCCAGCGGAGCTGCGACCCTACCACGCTGCCGTCACACCCTGGGGAGGGACCCGCGGGGCAGCAGGGTCCGGAGGGCCTCCCGGTTGTCCGCCAGGCGAGCCGAAAACTGCGCGACGATGGCCATCAGCAGCTTGAGGCACGCCTGAGGCTTCTGGCCAAGGAGCCTCTGGAAATCCGAGCTCCTCAGTTCCACCGCGCTGACCAAGGTGAGGGCGACAGCGCTGCACATCCGCTGACCCTGTTGCAGAAGCGCCAACTCGCCCAGGGAGTCGCCCGGCCCGAGCTCTCCTATCGGAATCTCCTCCCCGTTCTTGCCTTTCACGGAAATGGCCACTTTCCCCTGGCCGATGATGAAGAGCGACTCGGCCACCATGTTCTCGACGAACAGGGGCGCACCGCGCGGGAAGGTCCGGTCCGAGGCGATGCCGGCAAGGATTTGCAGGCCGGTCTCGGTGAAACCCTTCAGCAGGGTGCACGCCTTGAGCGCATCGGGAACCGCCATCGGGCTGCCCTCTTACCACTCCCCTGACACCCTTTGGATCCCGGGTCCTGCCTCACCCGCGATGCGCACGGGCGTTCAGCACGTACCCGGCAGCACTCTCCAGCAACCCTTCTCGCTCCTGCGAAGTCAGGGCACGCTTCATTTTTCCAGGAGCGCCCATCACCATTGAGCCCGCGGGAACCACCGTGCCGGGCGTGAGCAGCGTCCCAGCAGCGATGAAGCTGTCGTCCCCGATGACGACACCATCGAGAACGATGGCTCCGATGCCAACCAACACCCGGTTACCGACGGTGCAGCCATGCACGACTGCATGGTGCCCCACCGTCACGTCGTCACCCACCGTACAGGGGAAGCGGTCCTTATGGACGTGCAGCACGGTCAGGTCCTGGATGTTGGTGCGCCGGCCAATTCGGATGCGATTGACGTCGCCGCGCAGCACGGTGTTGTACCAGATGGATGAGTCCTCACCGATTTCAACGTCGCCGATGACCTGCGCACCGTCGGCGACGAAGACCGATGGATGCAGCCGGGGGCTGACTCCCTGGAAACTCCGGATGGCCATGGGTTCGACTCGACTTGGGGCCCTAGGCGGCGATGGAGATGGGGGGGATGGGCGGCAGGTCGACCAACTGCACCTGGACGCCTGAAAGCGAGCTCGGGGAGCTGCTCGTCACCTGGACCAGGACGCGGGAGCCGGCTGGAGCATTGCCCTCGAAATTCACGCTGCGGTTTTCCGGGGAGCGGCCGAAGCGCCGCAACGGGTTCGACCGAGATGGGCCCTCCACCAGGACTTCGACCCGCTTTCCCACCTCCGCCGCGAGGGTCTCCTCGGTGACGCGCCGCTGCAACTGCTGGAGCCGCTCCAGCCGCTCGAGTTTCAAGGCGTGCGGCACCTCGCCCCACGCGGCCTCTTTGAGGCCCGCCACCGTCCGCGGCCTGGGGCTGAAGCAGAAGGAGAATTGGTTCTCGAAGCGCACCGCCTCGGTGAGCTCCAGGGTGGCCTGGAAGTCCTCCTCCGTCTCTCCCGGAAAGCCGACGATGATGTCCGTGGTGATGGCGATGCCGGGCCGCGCGGCTCGCAGCGCCGCGAGCTTGGCGAGGTACTTTCGACGGTGTAGTCGCGACGCATCCGCTTGAGCACTGCCGTCGCTCCCGCTTTGGACGGGCAGGTGGAAATGAGGTGCGATGCGCGGCTCAAGGCGAAACGCCTCGACCAGTTCCTCCGAGAGGTCGTGCGGGTGGCTGGTGGTGAAGCGGACCCGCACCACGCCCAGGCACCTGGGCCACGCGCAGCAGCAACTCGGCGAAGTGGGATGCCCCCGCGGTAACGAGTTGACGTTCTGGCCGATGAGGGTGACCTCCCGCACGCCCACGTCCACCAAGCCGGCGACCTCCTGGAGGATGTCGGGGAAGGCTCGACTCACCTCCCGGCCGCGGGTGTGTGGCACCACGCAGAAGCTGCAGACGTTGTCGCAGCCCTTCATCGCGGTGACGAACTCGCCGACCTTGCCCGCCGACGAATTCGGGTCGGCACGGGGGAAGACGTATTCCTCGGATTCCAGCCAGGCGGTCTCGACGACGCGGGCACGGTCCATCTCCACGCGGCGAAGGATGTCCGGGAGGCGGGCGATGGCGTCCGGGCCGAAGACGAAGTCTAGGTAGGGAACTCGGGCCAACAGCTTGGCCTTCTCCTGTTGCGCGACACAGCCCCCCACGCCGAGAAGCGCCCCGCGCCGTAGCTTCACGGCGCGGTACCGTCCGAGGGCGGAGAGCATCTTGTCCTCGGCCTTCTCCCGGATGGCGCAGGTGTTGAGGATGATGAGGTCGGCATCCTCGGCCCTGCGGTGGGCCGGTAGCCGACCTGGGCGAGCGACTCCCCCATCCGCAGGGAGTCGTTCACGTTCATCTGGCAGCCGAAGGTGTGGAGGAAGAACCGCTTCCCCTCGGAAGGCTGGGCCGGAGCGGTGGAAACCGAACGGTTCCGTTGGGTTGAATCCATCATCGCGTCCAGAATGGTGCCGAGGTCATAGCGTGCTCACGGGCGCCGAGCTAGCGACTCGCATCGGGAGTCTCCTGAGGGACGCCCCGGCGCCGGGCCAACGAACGGAAATCACCAGGTATAGTCCCCTGGGAGCCGAACCCGTCTGTCCGGCCTCGCCCGGCCCCCACAGCCGCGTCCCGTTCTCGGCGCCCTTGGGAAGGTTGACTCTCAACATCTCCGCCAGCACTCGGCGAATCACGACGCCCTGAAGCAGGGCTACCGGTTCGCGAAGCGCAGATTAAGCTTGAGGAGATGGCTGGCCCTTAAAGCCGCACGCCCGAGGGGAGTGCTGACCCTCGGGCGTGCGGGTGACAGGCCAACGACCGCGGAGCGGTCTAGCCCGCGACGCGTGACCGGCGACGCAGCGTCAGGCCGACGCCGACGAGCACCAGCGCGCCCCCGACCAGCCCAACCAGCGGCAGCGGACTTCCCGTCTTGGGCAGCTTCGCCGGCTTCGGTGGGGGGGCTGCTGCCACCACGGGCGCGGGGTGAGCCGGGGCGGGTTCAGCGGCTGGCGGTGCCGGCGTCACCTTGGCGGTGGCTGAAGTCAGCGAAGAAATCTGCGGGGGGTAATTCGTGATGATGGTCGCCGTGAGCTGGTCGCCCGCCTTGAGGTCACTGAGGGCGATTTCCTTGCCGTTCTGGATGATTTTCACATCGCGGCCCTGCTCGTCCTTGCTGGAGTACTTGATGAGTTGGCCCTTCTGATTCCTGACGAGGATGGAGCCCATCGACGACTCCACCACCGTCCCCTTCACCACGCGCGACACATTCACCGGCTGGACAGTTGTGGTCTCGGTAATTACGGCGCTGACATGGTCCCCGGGCTTGAGGGCACTGATGGGGACGTTCTTGCCGCCCATCTGGAACAGGAAGCCCTCAGGGATGTTGTGCTGCCGGGTCACGCCATCTGACTCCTTGGTGTAAAGCGTGTTTCCAGAAACCCAGACCACGACACCGCTTTTGACAGTGGTAGTCGTGGTCGTGGTTGGCGCCGGCGCTGTGGCCGCGGGGGGTGTCTGAGCTACGGCCACCTGGGCCAGGAATACCGCTCCGACGGCGAAAGCAGCCGCATTTCTCCTCAACATTTGTGCTCCCTCCCTTTCTCACTTCGAAGCCGGTCCCGCCCCCTGCATCGATTGTGCCGACGCGTTGGCCAGCACTGCTCGCACAACATACCGCTGGGGCGCTGAGCCGGCGAAATAGAACGGAAAACAGGTTACCAGAGTTAGGGTCGGCACGGGCGTCGATTCGAGCACTTGAACATCCTGGGGCGAGACGATGCGGAGCCCTTCAATCCGAAACGTTTGCGCCTTGGACAGCGTTACCAATTCAACGGAATCCCCCAACTTCACCTCCTCCAGGCCTCGGAAGAAGCCGTCCCGATGACCGGCGATGCCCACGTTGCCCGGCTCGCCCGGGCGCCCCGTCCCCTCAATCCAGCCAACGGCGCGGTCCAGCGT
This sequence comes from uncultured delta proteobacterium, assembly GCA_963760425.1. GTDB lineage: Bacteria > Myxococcota > Myxococcia > Myxococcales > Myxococcaceae > JADGRA01. The sequence continues at coordinate 423,703 of CAVXCY010000007.1, forward strand.
CCACTCATCGGTTCCGGCGAGCACCGGTACCTCTAGCCCGATGCGGGGGATTCGCAGGACGGCAAGCGGCGTCGGGGCCTCCTGGAGAAGCGCCTGTGCGTACGCCTGAATGCGCTCCTTGGCCCATCGCCTCTGGTCGACCGCCTGGGCGTTGACGGGTGGAAGCGCGGCAGTGGCACCGACGGGCGAGGGCTGTGGTGTCTCGAGGGCAAGGCGGAACCGGCGCAGGTCGCGCTGCTCGAGGGCCGTGCCCAGCAGCCTGCCCAACCCCCAGACGCCGAGGAGGAGGAGTCCAACGGCCCAGGCGAGGACCTCGGCGCGCCGCAGCCAGGGTGACCGTCTCCGTGTGCTGGGGCGCGGCTGGGCGGGCGCGTGCGCCTTCGATGGGTGCTCGGCTTTGGGCAAGGCCGAAGATGATGCTACGGCGCTCGTGGCTTCACCAGTTAGGAGCTCCAAAGAAGCCTCCGGCGCACGCCCGGTTCGCCACTGCCGCGGCGCTGTGCTGCCAACGTCAGTATGGGTTTCGTCATGCGGTAACGGTGGGGACTCCTCGGTACCTGGCGACGCTCAGGCAGACGCTGCGCCAAGGGCCTCGACAAGAAAATTGAGGAGCACAATGTACTTTGCCGCCTCCTGACGCGCACGAGCGACCTCCCCGGCGTGCCGGTGGTGCCCTGGGGCGCCGGCGCGAAAAGCAAGTGTTTCCCGAGACTTGAATCCCCTGAATGGTCCCGCCCCGTGAGGTGCCGGTGGGTGGCGGCCTGCTGGGCAATTTTCGCGTGCACGTCGCCCGAGAATCAGGTCAACGTCGGGGGGGCCGCAGGCCATCGCCCCGACCAGGGAGGCCCCATGCATCGCCGCATCCCCCCGCTGTTCCTCGCCGTGCTGCTGCTCGTCCCGGTGGCAGCAAGGGCGAGTGACTGGGGCATACGCCTCAGCTACCTCGTCCCGATGTACGTCAACACCGGGGAGCCGAAGCCCAGCAACCAAGTTCTCGGTACCACCTACCAGTACAACGCCGGGGAAGTGTGGCTATCCAACCTAGACCTCATCCTAAGTTGGTACCCCATCAGCTTCATCTCCCTCGACGTCGAGGCGCAGTTCAATCTGTCTCCGACCAACATCGACTACCCCAACACCGGCATTTACGTCGGACCTGGCATCACCCTCGACCTTCCCCTGTTTCTCTTCGCCCGCGTGTCGTTTCCGGTGCAGGTCACACCGGGCTCGGCAATTTGGTACCTCCGCGCAGCGGGCGGCTTCAAGCTCCAACTGTTCATCGTCAGCCTCTACCTCGAGGGCGTCTTCGACTTCCCTCTGGCCAGTAACGCCAATTCGGCATTCGGGAGCCAAGCCATCAGCCTCGACGCCGGTCTGTGGGTCAAGTTCTGAACGGCTGTTGCCCACAACCCAATTGATGTCGGACGCCTCCGCTGGACGCCTGCGCTGCGAACAGGTATCCACTCTCCTGGAACCCTGGGAAAGGATGGAGCGACATGAAACGGCTGGTGGCAATCAGTGCCGGACTCATCGTCTTGTTCGGCAGCGGGTGCGGCGTCAACGAAGCCTACGTGAAGCAGCAGACCGACCCGATTAACGACCGGTTGTCGAAGGTCGAGTCACAGCTGGGCGACCTCCAGAAGCAGAGCAGCGCGCAAACCGCCGATATTCAGGCGCTCAAGGCCGCCATTGCCGACAACAAGGCCGCTGCCGCTCAGGCAGAGGCTGCTGCGGCCAAGGCCCAGGCCGCTGCTGCAGAAGCCGAGGCGGCTGCGCACAAGTCGACCAAGGCCTTCACGCTGCACCAGAAGAAGTAGCTGTCTCCCAACCGAGGAAGTCAGCGCGAGACGTCGACGGGCATTCCGTTGGGGTGCTGCACGGCCGCGTCGAGCTTCGCCAAGTCGACGCGGTCGAGTAACCGCTGGTTCGCGATGAGCCGTTTGGCAAGGGCAGCGGTGTCGCCGTGAAAGTCCTCGTCTAGGTGCACCTCGACATAGACGCGTCCGTTGTCGAGCGCGACCTTGACCGGCTCACGCACAATGAGGACGTCTGTCCCCACATGCACCAGCCCGTATAGCTGAGGAATGTCCTCCGGGTAGAGGCGCAGGCAGCCGTGGCTGACGCGCCGTCCGACGCCATACGGCTTGTCCGTCCCGTGGATGAGGATGAAGGGCCCGGAAAGATGCAAGGCGTGGGTACCCAATGGGTTGTCGGGGCCCGGTGGTACCTGAGCCGGCAAACCAGGCTGCTCTTTGCGAATGGAGGCCGGCACTCGCCACACTGGATTGGTTTCGCGTGACACGACCCGGAAGTGCCCCAGCGGGGTCTCCGCTACTTCGGTGCCAATCCCGATGGGGAAGGTGACGACCCAATTCCCCCCGTCGTGGCGTGAGGGTGAGAAGTAATACAGGCGCATCTCCGACAGGTTGACCACCACTGTGCCCGGCGCCGCTGCGTGCGGAAGAATCCAGGCCGTGGGCAACGCGACGGTCGCTCCAGGTCCCGGGACGAATGGGTCCAGCGTCGGGTTGGCCTCGGCGATGGCATTGAAGCCAAGGTCATGGTCACGCGCGATTTCGATGAGTGACTCATCGGCCACCACCTGGTGCGTCTGGGCGAAACCGATAATTTGCTCGTCGACCGGGTAGACCGGTGCGTTACCCGTGGCCGTGAGAAGAAGCAGTGGCAAAACCGTCACGTCTTCCCCCTGCCCTGCACCGGCGGCGAGAAGCCCTCGGGGGGTGGTCGAAGCAGCAGTGTCTCAATACAGCGCGCCGCTGCAGTCATCCGCCGCCGGAGGTGACGGCAAACAGGGCGAGAATCTCCGGCTCGTGCCGTTCCAAAAGGCGCCGCGTCTCGGGGTCCTCTCGTCCTTGAAGCGCCTCCTCGAGAGCCACCAGACGCCGCCGGACCTCGACCGCCTGTTCCTGGGCAACCGGGTCATGGGCGGCGCGGGCATTCAGCCGTCCGAGGCGCTCGGTCAAGCTGGCCGACAGCGAGCGGTTCGCCGCGAAACGGCGGACCAGCGCAAGGGAGGACTGGACCTCGGTGGAGGCAATTCCCGAGGCGGCTACCGCCGCGGCGTGGGCCTGCGCAGTCCGCTCTGCCGAGCAACCTGCCGGGGCCAGCCGGCGAAGGGTGCGCTCGAACACGAGGAGCTGCCGAAGGCGTGCGACATCCAACTGCACACTGGAGAGCGCCAGCGTGGGGGCGTCCGCTCGCTCGAAGACCGCATCCGGAATTCCAGGTCGACGGGTCATCTTGGCACCAGCGCGTCGGCGACGCGCGCCAGGTCTTCCAGGCTCCGCACCACGGTGACCTGCTGGCAGATGGCAGCGTACGTCCTCATCTCACTGTCGCCAAGCCCCCACGCGCGCTCCTCCTCGGGACAAATCCAGAGCAAGCGTCGCGCCTTGCGGCGAATGTCGCGCAGCGCCCAGGCCCCGGTGGCGTTGTAGTTGTTGCGGCCATCCCCGATGACCAGCACCGTGGTGCGTCGGCGAATGCTGGGAAGCTCATGCTGGACGAAGCGGGTGAAGGCCAAGCCATAATTCGAGTTCGACTGCAGCGACACCGCCTGGCCGGCCACCGCCCGGTCGATGGCCTGTTCGGGCGCAAGCCGCCGGAAGTAGTCGGTGACCTCCCCCAGCTCCGACACGAAGACGAAGGAGCGCACCCGGGCGTAAAGCGACTGCAGGGTGTGCATGAAGAGGAGCATCAAGCGACTGACGTTTCGCACCGAGTCCGACACGTCGCACAGCACCACCAGCTCCGGCCGCTCCGGCCGTCGGGAGCGAAAGCGCGGCACCATCGGCACGCCGCCCCACACCATGTTGCTGCGCAGCGTCCGGCGCACGTTGAGCGCGCCCTTTCGTCGGGACCGCTCGCGCCGCACCAGGCGGGCCTTGAGGCGCTCGGCCAGCTTCCGCACCGCGGCCTCGGCTTGGGCCAGTTCGGCCGGGGAGAGACTCTGTAGGTTGCGCTCGGCGAGCGGACCGTCCGTGCGACGGATGCGCGCCCTGGCCTGCCGCTCCACCTCCCGACGTGCGGCCTCTTCCACGCCACGAAGGGCTGCGGCGAGCTGGCGGCTCACCACCTCCACCCCGGCGGTGGAGAGCCCGCGGCGGGCAAGCTCTGCCTCCAGGGCCTCGACGTCACCCTGCAGGCGCTCCCCTCCGGCGGCGGCGAGGAGACGGCGGGCGAAGAAGCCGGACTGGAGTGGGCTCTGCAGCTGGCTGAAGTCCAGTTGCAGGGTCGCCCCGCGCAGCAGGTGCGCCAGGCGGGCCCGGTCGCCTTCCAGCAGGGCCTCGCTGAGCGGTGCCAGCTGACCCCCAAGCGCCCGCAGCCCGGCCAGCACCTTGGCCAACTCCTCGCCGGAGAGAAGCCCCTGCTCCTCCAGGGACGCCAGCAGGGACGCCTCGAGGGCGGCCAGGGTGCGCATTGCCCCGGCGAAGAAGAGGCCGAAGGCCCGGTCGAAGACCTCCACGTCCGCGCTTCGCTTCACCAGCGTGGTCCTAAGGACGCTGCGGAGGTTCTCGCGCTCGGAGAGGTCGACGAGCGCCGCGGCACGTGCCCCATCCATCACCTCGGACGTGCTGACGCGCACCCCGTTTTGACGGAGGACCTCGGCGAACTCGACGACGCGGGCTTCCATGAACTTGCCTCCGGTGCAGTGTAACGCTTGAGCGGCGCCGCCGGGAGGTGCGTGCCGACGTCAGGCAGAGAAGGCGAGCAGCGCCTCGACGTGGTGCGTGTTGGGAAACAGGTCGACGAGTTGAAGCGTTTCGGCCCGGAAGCCACCCTCCACCAGGCGGCCGGCATCTCGGGCCAGCGAGCCCGCATCACAGCCCACGTACAGCAGTCTGCGGACCCCGAGCTCACGCGCCAGCGCGCCAAGCTTCGGCGCCCCGGTCCGCGGTGGGTCGGCCAGAAGTACGTCGAAGCGCACGCCCTCCCGCACCAGCCCCTCGCCGACACGTGCCGCCTCGCCCTGTACCCAGCGAATGTTGCCCACTGCCCCGGCGCGGCTGGCACTGGACGCCAAGGCGACGGCCACCGCCGAGGACTCCACCGCCACCACCGTGGCGACGCGGGCGGAGAGGGCAAAGGTGAAGGTACCGTTTCCGGCGTACAGCTCCAGGGCACGGTCCTCCGGACGCGGTGCCAGCATTTCGACGGCGCGCTCCACCAGCAGCGCGGCCCCGGTGGCGTGCGTCTGGGCGAAGCCATCGGCACGGAGCCGAAGGCGCACCCCGGCGTTGCCCGGGGCCGGGGATTCGAGGACGGGGTGACCGACTTCTTCCAGCCGGCCCTGGGGTTCCATCAGCACCACACCCCGCACCAGGCCCGAACGAACGAGGGCCGCCGCCACCTCCCGGGCCTTGGCGCGGACCGGCCCATCGAGCGCGAGGGCCAGGGAGACAGACTCGCCTTCTGCCAACAGATGGGCTGCCTTCAGCGAGCGGCCGAGGGGCAGAAGCGGCGCGGCCAGGCGCCCGGGCAACGGGGCCAGCACGGGCGTCAACGCGGGGCACGTCTCCACTTCCACGGGGTGGTGGCTGCGGCGGCCGAAATACCCGAGGCCCTGGGAAGCCCGGTGCAGCACGGCGCGACGACGCGTCCCGGTGTCCGTCCCGCTTCCCGCCGTTGGCAGGACGTCGAAGCTGCCGGCCGGAAGCCGGCCGATGCGCATCAGCGCGTCGACGACGAAGCGCTGCTTCTCCTCCACCTGCGTCTCGGGCGAGAGGTGCATCCAGTCGCAGCCGCCACACTGGTCGGCCAACGGGCACGGCGGCGTGCGCCGGGCGGGACTCGGGACGAGGATGGCCTCCAGGCGTCCACGCAGCACCTTCCCCGCCGGCTCTGGCCGGACCCGCACCCGCTCGCCCGGAAAGGCTCCGGGGATGAAGAGGGCCCGCCCCTGGTGGCTGGCGATGCCCTCCCCCTCCAGGCCGAGGCGGTCCACCGTCACCTCGAAGGCTGGGGCGGGCGGGGGGGTGACGGGGGAGCGCCCCACGCGGACTAGAGCGTCCGGGGGATGCGGCCCGCGTCCGGAAGCGCCTGGCGCAGCTGGTCGACGAACTGCTCGATGCGGGCCTTGAGCGCGTCGTCGACGTCGAGGAATTCGATGGCCATCCCGGGCACCTGGTTGGTGGGGTTGTCGAATTCGTGCACCCGCGCCACCTTGCCCCGCAACTCAAAGGGCACCGGCGTCCCCGGTAACTCCAGGATGAGGCGCACCACCGTGCCCAGCCCGGCGGGGCTCCGGGTGTTGATGAAGATGCCGCCGCGCGAAAGGTTGGTGGCCCAGTCGGTCAGGAAGCCGTCGACCGTCGGGTAGCGGTAGGCCACCAGCAACTCGTGCTGGAGGCGGTCGGCGCGACGCCCGCTGTTGTTGTCCGGATTGTCCACCATGGCCCGGGGGGGGGAGCCTCCCCTGAAGAGGGCAACCCCGAGCGGACTTTAGCAGAGGAACCGGGCCGGGTCCGCTAGACGGGCATTTCCCGGAGGTCCGGGGCGATGCGCAGGCGTGGTTCGGTCAGGGCCTGCACCTGCTCCGGGGTGACACCGGGGGCCACCTCGCGCAGCAGCAGCCCCTCCGGGGTCACGTCGATGAAGGCGAGGTCCGTGACGATGTGGTGAACGCACCGTGGGCGTGTGAGTGGTAGCGCACACCGCTTGAGGATTTTGGGCTTGTCCTTGGCCACGTGCTCCATGGCGACGTAGACGCGCTTGGCCCCGGTGGCGAGGTCCATCGCGCCGCCCATCCCCTTCACCATCTTTCCAGGGATGAGCCAGTTGGCTAGGTCCCCCTGCTCGCTTACCTCCATGGCTCCGAGGACGGCGAAATCGATGTGGCCGCCCCGAATCATCCCGAAGGAAGTGGCCGAGTCGAAGAAGGACGCTCCCTTCACCGCTGTCACGGTCTCCTTTCCCGCGTTGATGAGGTCCGGGTCCTCCTCCCCGTCCACGGGCCAGGGCCCGATGCCAAGCAGGCCGTTCTCCGAGTGCAGGAGGATGTCGATGCCCGGGGGGATGTAATTGGCCACCAGGGTGGGCAAGCCAATCCCCAGGTTGACGTAGAAGCCGTCCTTCAGCTCGAGGGCGATGCGCTGGGCCACCTGCTCACGGGTCAATGGCATGAGGGAATCTCCTAGGGGCCTACCGACGGGGCCGGACGGTGCGCTTCTCAATCCATTTCTGGTGGTCTCGGCCCTGGAAGATGCGCTGGACGAAGATGCTTGGGGTGTGCACCTGGTCCGGGTCGAGCTCACCGACCTCAACCAGGTGCTCGGCCTCGACGATGGTGGTGCGGGCCGCCATGGCCATCATGGGCGAGAAGTTGCGGGCCGTCTTGCGGAAGATGCAGTTCCCCCACTTGTCGGCTTTCCAGGCCCGCACCAGCGCGAAGTCGGCCTTGAGGGGCAACTCGAGGAGGTACTCCCGCCCGTCGATGGTGCGAACCTCTTTTCCTTTGGCGATGTCGGTACCCACGCCGGTCGGGGTGAAGAAGCCGCCGATGCCGCACCCACCGGCCCGGATGCGCTCGGCTAGGGTGCCCTGCGGGTTGAGCTCCACCTGCAGCTCTCCGGCCAGCAGCTGTCGCTCGAATTCCTTGTTCTCGCCGACGTAGCTGGCCACCATCTTCTTCACCTGCCGGGCCTTGAGGAGGATGCCCAGCCCGAGCTCGGTGGTGCCGCAGTTGTTGGAGATGATGGTGAGGTTCTTCGAGCCCTTGCGGTGAAGCGCGGCGATGAGGTTTTCCGGGTTCCCGCACAGGCCGAAGCCGCCGCTCATGATGACGGCCCCATCGGGGATGTCCGCGACTGCCGCATCGGCTGACGCCACAACCTTGTTCATGTCAATGCTCCAGGGAGGCACACGGCGACACCGGGCGGCCTGGGGCGCGCTTGTACGTCAGGAGCGCCTGCCGCCGCCACAACACGAATCCGCGAGGGCGGCGCGCCCGCCGCCTCCGGGGGCCTACCGAGGGCCAGCTGAGGCCCACGGCTAGCCACGCGAGCGCCCCGCGTCCTGCGGGAGGCCTTCGAAACGGCACGCCGGGCACTGGCGGAGGTCCACCACAGCGCTCATCCACCTCCAGATGCTCGCGCGGGTGAGCACGCGCCACACCACGGCGGTCCGGCAGCGCGGGCAGCGCGCCCAGAGGCACATCAGGGCGAAGTTGGCGATGGCCAGGCCGAGCAACAGCGGGCTGCGTCGCCCGCCTCCCAGCATCAGCCCCACGCCGCAGGCGATGAAGCCCGCGGCCGGCAACTCATAGCGCCAGCGCTGGCCAGTCCGCAGGAGAAAGCCCGGTGGCGGTGGAAGACTGCTGGCCACGGGCGTCCAGGTTCCTTACGGCCGCTCCACCATCAGGGCGATGCCCTCTCCGCCGCCGATGCAGAGGGAGGCGACGCCTCGCCTCTTGTTGAAGTCCTTCATCGCATACAGAAGTGTGGTGAGGATTCTCGCTCCCGAGGCGCCGATGGGATGCCCGATGGAGGTCGCGCCGCCGCGGACGTTCACCTTGGCCGGGTCCAGCTTGAGCAGCTGGTTGTTGGCGATGCACACCACGGCGAAGGCCTCGTTGATTTCCCAGAGGTCGACGTCGCCCGTCTTGTGCCCCGTCTTGGCGAGCAGCTTGTTGATGGCGTCGGCCGGAGCGATGGTGAACTCGACCGGCTTTCGCGCCGCAGTGGCGTGGCCGACGATGCGGGCGAGGATGGTGCGCCCCTCCGCCTTGGCCCGCTCGGCGGTCATCAGCACCAGCGCCGCCCCGCCGTCGTTGATGCTGGAGGCGTTGGCCGCGGTGACCGTCCCGTCCTTCTTGAAGACGGGCTTCAGCGTCGCGATTTTCTCGGGCTTGGCCGCCTTGGGTCCCTCGTCGTCGGAGACGAGGACGGGGTCGCCCTTCTTCTGGGGCACGCTGACGCTGACAATTTCGGCCTTGAAGCCCCCTTCCTTCTGCGCGCGGATGGCGCGGTTGGTGGACTCGAGCGCGAACTCGTCCTGGGCGGCGCGGCTGATTTTGAAGTCCGCCGCACAGGCCTCGGCGCACATGCCCATGTGCTGCTGGTTGTAGACGTCCCACAGCCCGTCCAGAATCATCGCGTCCTTGAACTCCACGTTGCCCATGCGGGAACCCGTCCGCATGGTGTGGGACAGGTACGGGGCGTTGCTCATCGACTCCATCCCGCCGGCCACCACCACCTCGGCGTCGCCCAGGGCGATGGCCTGGGCGGCGGCCGCGACGGTTTTGAGGCCGGAGCCGCACACCTTGTTGAGGGTGTTGCACGGGACAGTGTCCGGCAGGCCGGCGAAGAGGGCCGCCTGACGGGCGGGCGCCTGGCCGACGCCTGCCTGCAGGACGTTGCCCATCCAGACTTCGTCCACGGCGGAGGCGGGAACGCCGGAGCGCTCCAGGGCGGCCTTGATGGCAACGGCGCCCAGCTGCGGGGCGGTGAGGGGGGAAAGTCCGCCGAGGAACGAACCGACCGGCGTCCGAGCCGCTCCGACGATGACCACTTCGCGCGCCATGACGTGCCTCCTGAGCGGGCCGGGCGGCCCGCCGTGATTCGCTTATGCAGCCCGACTCCACCGGGGTCAAGGTGTGCAGTGGGGCGCGCTCCCCTGCCTGCCCCGGGGGTGGGTGCTCCCTGACGCGGAGGGCCCACCCAAGGGGGGCTGGGCGGCGCGCAAGAAATGCGAAGGGCCGGACCCCGCGTGGCGGGACCCGGCCCTCGGCCTGCTTCAGGAGAAGCCGCTCAGCGCTTCAGCTTACTGCCCATGACGTCGCCGAGCCGGGCGCGGCTGCCCTCGGCCTGCTTGCGCAGGTACTCGCTGTAGTCGTCCTCGCCCTCGTGCAGCAGCGCCTTCATCGACAGGGCCACCTTGCGGTCCTGGGTGTTGATGTCGATGATCTTCACCTCGACCTCCTGGCCCTCGTTCACCACGTCGCGCGGGTTCTCGACGCGCTCGTCCTTGAGCTCGCGAGACGTGCACGAGGCCTTCGATGCCCGGCTCGATCTCCACGAAGGCGCCGAAGTCGGTGACCTTGGTGATCTTGCCCTCGATGCGGCTGCCGACCGGCACGCGCTCGCTGAGCGTGTCCCAGGGGTCCGGCGTGCAGCTGCTTGATGCCGAGGGAGAAGCGCTCGTTCTCGACGTCGATGTTGAGCACCACCGCCTCGACCTCGTCGCCCTTCTTGATACAGCTCGCCCGGGTGCTTGATGCGCTGGGTCCACGAGATGTCGGACATGTGCACCAGGCCGTCGATGCCCTCTTCGACGCCGACGAAGATGCCGAAGTCGGTGATGTTGCGGACCTTGCCCTTGATGATCGGTGCCGAGCGGGTACTTGTCCTCGAGCAGCGTCCACGGGTTCGGCTCGAGCTGCTTCATGCCGAGGCGATGCGCTTGGCCTTCGGGTCGATGTCGAGCACCACCGCCTCGACCGTGTCGCCGACGTTCGAGGACCTTGCGACGGGTGCTTGACGCGCTTGGTCCAGCGACATCTCGCGAGACGTGGATCAGGCCCTCGACGCCCTGCTCGAGCTCGACGAAGGCGCCGTAGTCGGTGAGGCTGACCACCTTGCCGCGGACGCGCGTGCCCGGCGGGTACTTCTCGTCGGCGCGGTTCCAGGGATCCTCCTGGATCTGCTTGAGGCCGAGCGAGACGCGCTCGGTCTCGGGGTCGAACTTGAGGACCATGACGCGTCACCTCGTCGCCGACCTTGAACAGCTCCGACGGGTGGTCGACGCGGCCCCAGGACATGTCGGTGATGTGCAGCAGGCCGTCGATGCCGCCGAGGTCGATGAAGGCGCCGTACTCGGTGAGGTTCTTGACGACGCCCTTCGAGCGACCTCGCCCTCCTTGAGCTTCTCGAGGGTCTCCTTCTTCAGCTCGTCGCGCTCCTTCTCGAGGAGCACGCGGCGCGACAGCACGATGTTGCCGCGCTTCTTGTTGAACTTGATGACCTTGAACTCGTAGTTCTTGCCGATGAACTTGTCGAGGTTGCGGACCGGGCGCAGGTCGACCTGGCGGCCCGGGCAGGAACGCCTTCACGCCGATGTCGACGCGAGAGGCCGCCCTTCACGCGCTCGATGATGGTGCCTTCGATCGAGCTCGTCGCGCTCGCAGGCGGCCGAGATCTCGTCCCAGATGCGCATCTTGTCGGCCTTCTCCTTGGAGAGGACGACCAGGCCGTTGTCGTTCTCGCGGCTCTCGAGCAGCACGTCGACCGCGTCGCCGGCTTGACGGTGACCTCGCCGCGCGGATTGGTGAACTCGCAGATGGGAATCTGCCCTTCGGACTTGTAGCCGATGTCGACGACGACGTAGTCCTTGGTCACCTGAATGACCGTGCCCTTGACGATGTCGCCTTCCTTCAAAAGTCCGTCGTGTCCGCGGTCTTTGAGAGAAGCCTCGAAGAGCGCGGCGAAATCTTCCTCGCCGTCCATACCGACCGGCTGGTTCACGTTCTGCTGCATGAAAAAGTTATCCTTCGGGTACTGCAACCGCCCCAGGGGTTGGCAATGCTTGGACAGACCTCGGCGTGGGGTTCAAGCACCGGGGCTGCCCATGGCCCAGCCCTCCAAGCTAAGGAGGCCAGAGGCGCGCGCAACCTAGGCGCGGGCTCCGGGTGAGGTCAAGCCTACCCGCCCCCTTGGCGGGCAGGGGGTACCCCACCCCTCCCGGCTCCGGGTGGGGTGAGGGGTGCCGTGCGGGGGAGGAATGGCAATGACGACCGAGGCCGGACGTACAGCAGTCATGCACGCACTGCTTCCCCGCGCAGCCCTGCTGGCGGCCTGCCTCCTCGTTCTCCCCGCCCATGCCGGGGCCGTCAACCGGCCGGTGCAGGGTTTTACCCAAGTGGAGCTACGCGTCCCGTTGGACGTCACCATCCGCCCCGGGAAGCAATTCTCCCTAGTTCTGGACCTGCGCGACTCCGACAACGCCAGCAAAATCTCCACCGAAGTGCACGGGGACACGCTGGTCATCTCCACCAACGAGCACTCCCTCCACCTGCATGGGAAGAACACCGCCACCCTCACCCTGCCGGACCTCCGCGGCGTCTCCGTAGCCGGCAGCGGGGACGTGGACATTGAAGGCTTTGAACGGAACGGCGACGTCGCCCTCAGCATCTCGGGCTCTGGCGACATTCGCTATAGCGGCAAGTCGGCCGCCCTGGCGGTGTCCATTGCCGGTTCCGGAAACGTGAAGCTGGCGGGCAGCACGGGCAGCCTCAGCGTCAACATCGAAGGCTCGGGGGACCTCAAAGGCGCCAGCTTCTCGGCCAAGAATGCGTCGGTAGAGGTGGACGGCTCCGGCGATGCGGAATTGCACGTGGCCGGAGGCGCCGTGTCCTTCGCCGTCAATGGCTCGGGCGACATCCGCTGGTCCGGCGAGGCGAGCGCCGTGAGTGCCGTCACCCACGGCAGCGGCACCATCCAGAGGAAGCACTAGCCTTCGGCGCCCACGGTGGGCGGCACCGGCTCTGCCGGTGCCCTTCTCATGCCTGACGCAAGGTGAAGGTGTTGCCTTCGGTGTCCGTCGCGTGGGCGATGACGACGCCGGGTGCGACCTCCAGGGAGGCCCCCGGGACGACACCGCCTGCGCGTTCCACCTCGGAGCGGGCGGCCGCCAGGTCCCTCACCACGAAGTGAAGCCCGACCGCGCCCGCCGTCATCCCGCGGTGCAGGAACAGGGCAACCCGCACCCCGGCAATGCGCAGCGACGTCCACTGGGGCGATTCGAACAGCACCGTCGCTTCCAGCGCGCTGACGTAGAAGCGGGCGGCGCGCTGCATGTTGCGCACCTCCACGCTGAAGAATGTCTCAGTGGCCTCCACCCGAGGGGCGACTCTGCCAGGCCCCGCCCCGGGTAGGCCATCCAGGCGTCTGCCTTCCTTGGAAGGCCCGCTGCCTCGTCCGCGCGACCAGCGTCTCCTCCACCGACGACGTCGCAGTGGCCTTTGGCCAGCCCCAGGCAGGCAGCGTCGTGAAAATGGCGCTCGCTGGTGGCACGCCGGTGAAGCTGAGGGCGCGCCAAGCAGGGCGGGTCCAGCCTTGAGAAGCTGGAGAAAGCCATGGGACTGCCTCGGGCGCGGGGCTAATGCGTCGAAGTCTCGGCTGTCAACGCGGCCGCGGTCGCCCGGAAGAGCGGCTCGGCGGAAACGGGGGCCCCGGTGGCGTGCACCATCCAGAAGTCCGGTGTCACCCGGCCGAAGGAGGCCACCCGCTCGAACTCCGCGCCGCTGCGGGGCCCCTTCAGCTTCTCCTCCAGCTGGAAGGCGATGAGGTGCCCGAGGGGGTAGTACGGCAGGTACAGAAACGAATCCACCAGGTGCGAGTAGATGGCGAGAAGCCCCGAGTCCTTCGCGCCCAGCACCGGGGCGTAGTAGCGGTTCCAGAGGTCGCGCGCGATGGCCAGTGTCGCCGTGCGGAGTTCCGCTGGCGTCGCCTCGGGATGGGCGTACAGCCAGCGCCACACGCCGAGGTCCACCAGCGCCGCACCGGAGATTTCGTAGGTCTGCCAGAAGTCATTCAGCACGCGCAGGCGCTCGGCTCGGGCGTCGGGCGCACCCAGGCCGAGCAGCTCGAGGTCGCGGTTCTGGAAAGTAAAGGCGAGCGCCTCGGTGAACGCATTGCCGGGGACGCCCTGCAGCAGCGTGCTGTCGACGGAGTACAGGGAAAACACCTGCTCCACGTTGTGGCCCATCTCGTGGACGGCGATGTTGTAGCCCTTGTAGTCCATGCCGCCCGGCGAGATGCGCGTGCGCAGGTGGGGGAAGTCCCCGCGCCGTGCCGCCTCCAGGGCGTGGCCCGAGCCGCGGGCCGGGTCCACTACAATGTGCGCGTCCAGCCAGGCGGCCTCCTGCGGGCTGAAGCCAAGCGCCCGCAGCAGCCGGGGCATGTCCTTCTTGTACGCCGCCGCGTCCGGGTAGCGCTTGCGCGTCATGGCATCCAGCTGGGCTTCGGGGTACTTCGCCCGTGCCAGGAAGCCGGCGTAATAGAGGTCCTGCGGCTCGAGCTTTCGGCCCAGCCGCTTCTCGATGAGCGCGGCCACCTGGGGCACCAGCGGCGAGGTCACCACCGCCTCGAGCAGCCCCTTAATCCGTGCCTCCGGAATCTCCGTGTCTAGCTGGAAGCGGCGGTCGATTTCGGTGGGGGCGAAGGGCGAGTCGCGGTCGGTGAGACGTGCCGCGCGGAAGGTGTCGAGCAGCACGGCGTAGCGGGTGTCCGGCTCTCGCTGCGTGCTGGCCACCGCGGGCTTCACCCCACCCCCCGTCTGCGAGGCGGGCCGCTCCTCGACGTCGCCGGCGGGCGCCAAGCGCACCGTGTTGGCGACCGGGTCCCAGTCCAGGCGCGGGTCGTCGATGACGCCGGCCGGAATGTCCTGCGAAACGATGCGATTCATCGCGGCGACGAGGAGCCGCTGGCGGACGAGGCCTGCGGCGCCCTCGGCGTAGTCGGCCTTAATCTGGTCCCGGAGGTTCCAGTGGCTGAGGAGGCGCTTCCCTTTGGGAAACGGCCGCGTCCCGTCCGCAGCCAGCAGGTGGTGCACCCACAGGTTGTACCCGGCGATGTAGGCCGCGGCCCGCGCTGCGGCTGCCGCGCGCGCCCCCTCGGCAGCGCCACTCGGCCGCAGCGAGAAGCGTCTGGTCAGCCGGGCGGCGGCCCACTGCCGCCTGGTCCAGGCAGGGCCCTGGGCCACCATCTGGTCCAGCGTCGGAAGCGCCCAGTTGAGAAGCGCGACGAAGGCGATTTTCGAGGCGAAGAGGTCCTCCTGGAGGTGGGCGGCGGGCTCGGTGGCGGCAAGGAGGGCGTCCACGGGCAGTTCCGGCGCAAGCTCGAGCTCGGCACCGGTCCGCCAGGTACGACCGATTTCCAGGAAATGCCCGTCGGCGGCCTCCAGGGCCTCCTCGAAGCGCGCCAGTGTCCGCTCCAGGGTGGCTGGGTCGGTGAGAAATTGGGACGTCACGAAGTCGGACAGCGCCTTCTCATCCCCGTCACCGTCCGGCCCCAGGCGCCAGAAGGCCAGCACCTGGCGGACGCCCTGCTCCGCCCGGGCCCGCTGCGCCTCCCCGTGCTTGGCCACCAGGGCCTCCACCAAAGGGGCAGCCGCAGGCTTGGCAGTCGAGGCAGTCGTCCCCGCCCCAGCGTCGGCCGGCGCCGGGACCGACGCGCCCCGCGCGGTGGGCCCCAGCAGGCCGAGGAGCGCGGCGGAGAAGACAGCAACGGGGCGGGCAGCGGACACGGGGACTCCTCCAGCAGCAGCAAGGCGGGCGTGGAACGGCGAGGGCCGACGCCGGCGCCGGGGCGGGGCTTCCGACGGTTGCTTCCCGGCCAGCTTCGCGCCTAGGGAGCTTGTCACCAACCGCGGGAGGTTTGCCATGTCCAAGACGCCGTCGACCATGGTTGCACTCGGCACGGTGGCCCCGGCCTTTGCCCTGCCCGACGTCCGGACGGGGAAGACGGTGCGCCTCGAGGACTTCTCCGCCCGGAGTGCCGTGCTGGTGATGTTTATCTGCCGGCATTGCCCCTACGTTGCCCACGTCCAGGCCGAACTCGCGCGTATCGGCCGGGACTATGAGGGCAAGGACTTGGGGGTGGTGGCCATTTCCTCCAACGACGCGCGCAGCTACCCAGAGGACGCGCCGGCCAGCCTCGCCGAGCAGGCGCGCGTGCAGGATTTCCGCTTTCCCTACCTTCACGACGAGAGCCAGGCCGTGGCGCGCGCGTATGACGCCGCCTGCACACCCGACTTCTTCCTCTACCAGCGCGGCGCGGAGGGATTCCGCCTCGTCTACCGTGGCCAGCTGGATGACAGCCGGCCGCGAAACGGCAAGCCGGTGACGGGGAACGACCTGCGCCGGGCGCTGGAGGCGGTGCTGTCCGGCAAGCCCGTTGCCGAGGCCCAAGCGCCCAGCGTGGGGTGCAACATCAAGTGGCGCGAAAGCTGCGCCTAAGCGTTCCTCGGGCCGCTGCAGGGCGCCTCGCGCTGCTCCACAAGGACGCGCCCGCTCGGCCTCAGCGAAGGTCAGTTCGCCGCCCGCAGCACTTCGCGGGCGATGACGACGCGCTGTATCTCGCTCGTCCCCTCGTAGATGGTCTGGACCCGCGCGTCGCGCAGGTAGCGTTCCACGGGAAATTCGTCGGTGTAGCCGTAGCCTCCGTGCAGCTGCACCGCCTTATCGCAGGCCCGGTTGGCCATCTCGCTGGCGAACAACTTGGCCATGGAGGCTTCCTGCGTGAAGGGACGCTGGGCCTCCTTGCGCCAGGCAGCGCGCAGGGTGAGGGCCTCGGCCGCGCTGAGTTCGGTCTTGATGTTGGCCAGCATGAAGCGCACCGCCTGAAACTCCCCCAGGTGCTTTCCGAAGGCCTGTCGCTCCCGCACGTAACGGACGGTGGCTTCCAGGGCCGCCCGGGTCACGCCGCAGGCCTGGGAGGCGATGCCGATGCGCCCCCCGTCCAGGGCCACCATCGCCAGCTTGAAGCCCTCCCCTTCCGCCCCGAGGAGGGCGGAGCCCGGCAGCACGCAGTCCTCGAAGACGAGAGGCACGGTGTTGGAGGCACGCAGGCCGAGCTTGTCCTCGGGCGGTCCCACCTGCAGTCCCTTCGTCCCCCCCTCGACGACGAAGGCGGACAGCCCTCGACTCCCCGGGCCACCGGTGCGCGCCCACACCACCATGACGCCGGCGTGGGCCCCGGACGTAATCCACTGCTTGCTGCCGTTGAGGACCCAGGTGTCCCCGCGGCGGACGGCGGTGGTGGTGAGACCGGCCGCGTCGCTGCCGCACTGCGGCTCCGACAGCGCAAAGGCCCCCGCCACGGCGTCCCCTGAGACGAGACGGGTGACGTGGGTGTGTTTCTGCTCCTCGGTGCCGAAGGCGCAGATGAGCTCGGCGCACATGTTGGTGACGGCCATGGCCACGGCAGTGGACGCGCAGGCGGCGGCCATCTCCATCATCGCCAGGGAGTAGGCGACCGCGCCGGCCTCCGCCCCGCCGTACTCGGCCGGGACGTTGACGCCCATCAGGCCGAGCCCGGCCAGTTCGCGCAGCAAGTCCGCCGGAAACAATTCCTTCCGGTCACGCTCGCGTGCCCCGGGCAGCACGCGCTCCTGGGCGAAGGTGCGCGCCGTTTTCTGGACCAGGTGTTGCGTCTCGGTCAGGTTCAGGTCCATCGGCGCGCCTTCGGCCTAGTCGACGGCGTGAAGGTTGAAGGGGTACTCGACGGGGTGGCTCTTGCCGTCGGGCGGCTTGGGAAAGTGAAGCCCCGACAGAACGCCCTCCACGCAGGCGTTGAGGTCCTTGTCCTTGAGGGTCGTCCCCTTCTTCTGCACCTGGGCGCCGGTGACGGTGCCGCCTGGGGTGATGACGAAGTGGGTCATCAGTTTTCCCTGCAGCTTCTGTTGCCGCACCGCCAGCGTCTTCTCATAGCAGTCCTGGATGTCCGTCTGGTGCGCGTGCACCACCTGGGTGATGGAGTCGGGGGTGAAGGGCATCCGGCTGACGTCCAGGGTGGGAGCGGGCTTGGCAGCGGGCGCGGCCGGCATGTCGGGTGCGAGGGGCGTCCCGGCGTCGGCCACTGCGGCCAGCGTGAAGGCGAGCAGCGTCAGGGGAAGCGGCATGGGCGGGCCTCCGGGTGGTGCTAGTCCTTCAACAGGCCTGCCGAGATGACGAGGCGCTGAATCTCGCTCGTCCCCTCGTAGATCTCGGTGATGCGGGCGTCGCGGACGTGCCGCTCCGCGTCGAATTCCTTGCTGTACCCCTGCCCGCCGAAGACCTGCAGGGCCTTGTTGGCCACCCGGCTGGCCATCTCGGAGGCGTACAGCTTGGCCATGGCGCTCTCGGCCGAGTGGCGCACGCCGGCGTCCTTGAGACGGGCGGCCTTGTGGGTGAGAAGGCGGGCCGCGTCGAATTCGGTGGCCATGTCCGCCAGCATGAACTGGATGGCCTGGTGCTGGGCGATGGGCTGACCGAACGTCTTCCGCTCGAGCGCGTAGACGCGGGCCTCCTCGAAGGCCGCCCGGGCGATGCCGAGGGCCTGCGCTGCGATGCCGATGCGCCCGCCGTCCAGGGTGGACATGGCAACCTTGAAGCCATCCCCTTCCCTGCCGAGGAGGTTCTTGGCCGGCACCGGGCAGTCCTCGAGGAAGATGGAGCAGGAGTGGGCCGCGCAGATGCCCATCTTCCGGTCGGGCTTGGCGCGGACGAAGCCGGGGCTGTCCGTCGGGACGAGGAAGGCCGAGATGCCCTTGGAGCCGGCCTTTGGGTCGGTCATCGCGAAGAGGACGATGGCGTCGGCCACCGGGCCGTTGGTGATCCAGTTCTTGCTGCCGTTGATGATGTAGCTGTCCCCTTTGCGGACCGCGGTCGTCTTCTGCGCGGCCGCGTCCGAGCCGGCCTCTGGCTCGGTCAGCCCGAAGCAGCCCAGCTTCTCGCCGCTGGCAAAGGGCACCAGGAAGTCCTGCTTCTGCTCCTCGGTGCCGTACTTGAGGACCGGGTCGCAGTACAGCGAGTTGTTGACGCTGAGGATGACGCCGGTGGAGGCGCAGCCCCGGCTGATTTCCTCGATGGCCACCGCGTAGGCCAGGTTGTCCAGCCCGGCCCCGCCGTACTGTTCCGGAACAGCCACGCCGAGCAGCGCCAGCTCGGCCAGGTGCTTCACCGCTGCTGCCGGGAAGTGGTGCTTTTCGTCCCAAGCACGGGCATGTGGGATGAGCTCGCGCGCCGCAAACTCCCGACACAGCTGCTGCGTGTGGCGCTGCAGCTCGTTCAGCTCGAAATCCATGGCGCTTGCTTAGCGGCCGCTCGGGCGAAAGTCGACGGCCCCGGTGGCCGTCAGGTCCCGTGGAAGGCCGCCGGACGCTTCTCCAGAAACGCGGTCATGCCTTCCCGGCGGTCGGCCGACTGGAACAGCTCGGCGAAGGCCTCGCGCTCCAGCTCGTTGGCCTTGGAGAGCGGCAGGTCAGCCCCCTCGGCGATGACGCGCTTGGCCCGCGCGATCGCCAACGGCCCCTTCTTGGCGATGCCTGGGCGATGACGGCCTGGCAATGGGCCAGAAGCTGCGTCGCCGGGACGACGTCCAGGGCGAGGCCGATGGCCTTGGCCCGCTGGGCGTCCACCATGTCGCCGGTGAAGATGAGCTCCTTGGCCCGCGCGCGTCCCACGCAGCCGACTCAGCCGCTGGGTGCCGCCGAAGCCGGGGATGATGCCCAGGCTGACCTCGGGCAGGCCGAACTTCGCCTTCTCGGAGGCGTAGATGCAGTCGCAGGCCAGCGCGAGCTCGCAGCCGCCGCCCGAGCGCGAAGCCGTTCACCGCGGCGAGCGTCGGGCAGTGCAGGCGCTCCAGCGGCGTCGAAGACGCGGTGTCCCCGAGCGGCGAAGGCCAGCGATTGCTCGAGGTTGAGATCCATCATCTCGGCGATGTCGGCGCCGGCGACGAAGGCCTTCTCGCCCGCGCCGGTCACGATCAGCCCGCGCAGCTCCCGCTGCTGGGCGACAGCGGCCAGGGCCTCCTCCAGCTGGTCCAGCGTCGCGGTGTTGAGCGCGTTCAGCGCCTTGGGCCGGTCGACAGTAATGGTGGCGGTCGTGCCGTCGATGGTGAGTCGGATGGTCTGTTCGGTCACGTGGGGAGGCCTCGCCTTGGGGTTAGTAGGTGAAGAAGCCGCGGCCGGACTTGCTGCCGAGCCAGCCCGCGTCGACGTACTGGCGCAGGAGCGGACAGGGCCGGTACTTGGGGTCGCCCAGGCCCTGGTGCATCACCTCGGCGATGAAGAGCACGGTGTCCAGGCCGATGAAGTCGGCCAGCTGCAGCGGGCCCATCGGCTGGTTGGTGCCGAGCTTCATCGCGGTGTCGATGTCCTCGGCGGTGCCGAGTCCCTCCATCAGCGCGAGGCACGCCTCGTTCAGCATCGGGATGAGGATGCGGTTGACGATGAAGCCGGGGAAGTCCTTGCTGGTGACCACGGTCTTGCCCATCCGCTCGGCCAGGGCCCGCGTCCGCTGCGTAGGTCTCGTCGCGAGGTGGCCGCGCCGCGGATGATCTCCACCAGCTGCATGACCGGCACCGGGTTCATGAAGTGCATGCCGATGACGGCCTCGGGCCGCCGGGTGGACGCCGCGACGCGGGTGATGGGAATGGACGAGGTGTTGGTGGCCAGCACGCCGCCGGGCCGGACCACCGCGTCGAGCTCCTGGAAGATCCGCTTCTTCAGCTCCTCGTTCTCGGTGACCGCCTCGATGGCCACGTCCACCTCGCGCACGTCCCGCACCGCGGTGTGGGTCAGCAGCCGGCCGAGGGCGGCGGCCTCCGTCGCCGCGTCCAGCTTGCCCTTCTCGCGAAGCTTGCCGAAGCCGGCGCGGATTCGTCCCACGCCTTTCAGCACGGCCTCGTCGGAGGCGTCCACCAGCGACACTCGGCACCCTGCCACGAGTGCCACCTGGGCAATCCCGGCACCCATCTGCCCTGCCCCCACCACCAACACGTGCTCGTTCGCCATGGCCGCCGGTCGCCTCCAAGAGGCCAGCCCCTCCGGCTGGCCGCGCGCCTCTTACGCCCGCGAGCGGAGCCGGGTCAACGCGCCCGGAGCGGCAGGCGCAGCGTTTCCTCCGCGCCGAGCACCACCTCTTGGGCGTGGTGCTCCTCGGCGCCCCCGGCGACTTCCAGGAAGGTGAGCGCCCGGTAGCGGCCGGCCCGCAGCTGCACCTGCTGGCGGAGCGGGCCCTGGGGGTGCGCCGGCCATTCGGCCCGGGCCACCAGCTTCGGGCCCTGCCACAGCTGGACCTCCGCCCGGGTGACATCCACGGCATCGGGCAGCTCCCACAGAAGCGTCCTGGGCTGCGGGAAGACGCTGCTGCGCCAGAGAAAGACGCCGGCCGCCACCAAGAGGAGCAGCGGTGCCCGGCGCAGGAAGGGGTGCCGGAGCAGCCCCTGCGTCATTCCGACGTCTTGCGCTTGCGGACGCGGGCACCCGGGCCCGGCGTCACCTTCACCTGGGTGCGGTGCGGCCGGGCGGACTTGTCGTCGGGAACGAGGCGGACCCGGGCCTTCACCTCGAGGCTCATGCCCGAGAAAATCTGTGCGAGCTCGCGCTTCAGTCCCTCGGAATGCAGGAAGCGGCGCAGCTCCTCGGCCAGCACCCGCGTCACGTCGTCCTTGGTCCGCTCGGCCTGGGCCAGCAGCGCCGCCAGCGCCTCCTTGGGCACCGGCAGCTGCGCCGCCGTCCGTCGCAGCCCCTCCTCGGTCATGAACAGGGCACCCAGCCCGGCGAAGGCCGCCTTGCGCATCAACTCCGGCACCCCCGCAAACAGGGGCGCCGGGGGCGGCGGCTCGCCTAGCCCGTCGTCGAGCGGCTCATCGAGGTCGAGGGGGTCCTTGGAATTCACGGCGCCTCCAAGAAGCCTAGCAGAGGGGGCCCCCACTCAACTGCTGGCCACGGCGGGTGCCCGCACCGTCTCGGCGGAGACCCTCCCGGCGATGTTTTTCGCCATCGCCACGAAGGCCTGTGCCTCCGGGCTGTCGGGCTGCGCCACCACCACCGGGCGGCCGGCATCTCCCCCTTCCCGCACCGACAGCACCAGGGGAATCTCGCCGAGAAAGGCGATGCCAAACATCTCCGCCGCTCGGCGCCCGCCCCCGTGGTGAAAGATGGGGGTGTCCTTGTGGCAGTGTGGGCAGATGAAGGTGCTCATGTTCTCGACGATGCCGAGGACGGGAATGTGCACCTTGTCGAACATCTGCTTGGCGCGCACGACGTCGGCCAGGGCGACGTCCTGAGGGGTGGTGACCAGGACCGCGCCGGAGGAACGGATGGACTGGGAGATGGTGAGGGCGACGTCCCCGGTGCCGGGCGGTAGGTCGACCACCAGGTAGTCGAGCGCCCCCCAGTTCACATCTCGCATCAGCTGCTGGAGGGCCCCGTGCAGCATCGGGCCACGCCAGATGAGCGCCTGGTCCGGGTCGACCAGGAAGCCCAAGGACATGATTTTCATCCCCAGGGCGACCAGCGGCTCCAGGCGCTTGCCGTCCGGACTAACTGGCTTGGCCTCGGACAGCCCCGTCATGAGCGGGATGCTGGGCCCGTAGAAGTCGGCGTCGAGAAGGCCCACCGTCGCCCCGCACTGCGCCAGGGCCGCGGCAAGGTTGACGGCCACCGTACTTTTCCCGACGCCCCCCTTGCCCGCCCCCACCAGGACGATGTGCTTCACCTGGGGCAGCATGGGGTTCTGGCCCCGTGGGGCGGCGCGCACCTGGGCGGACCACTCGATGTCCAGCCCCGTCACCCCGGCCACCGCCTTCAGGGCAGCCTCGGCATCCGCCTGGATTTTGCCCTTCAGCGGGCAAGCGGGGGTGGTGAGCTCGATTTTTGCCCGCACCCGGCCATTGTCCACGCTCACCGCCTTCACCATCCCGGCCTGCACCAGGCTGACGTGGAGCTCCGGGTCCATCACCGTGGCGAGGGCTGCCATCACGTCCTGCTCGGTCACCGCCATCGCGCTTTAGACCTCCCGCCAACGAGTGAAGAGCGCGGCACCTTGCGGGGCCTGGCTACGGACTGTCAAGACTGCCCCGGGGGGTAACGGCCTCGGGCGCGGGGCGCTTCATTCCAGGGCCAGCAGCCTCCAGCCCTCCGTTTCCCGGACGACGACGACCGCGCCGCCGCCCCCGAGGGGAAACCGCACCCGGTTGCCTTCCTGCACCGGCGTCCCCTCGGCAGCAAGGACGGCCCGTTCCAGGCGCGCCGGGGCGCCCGGCTCGTCGCGAAAGTCCGCGGCCAGCAGTGTCGCGCTGTACCGGCTGCGCAGCGCCGCGGTAAGGCAGCCCCGGGCCTCCTCGAAGTGGCCTGCGCGCACCGCGGCGGCAAAGCGGAGGATGACGGCCTCCGGGGCTTCCGTCTCGTCCCGTCCGAAGAGTTCCGGGGCAGCCTCTGCCAGCGCCGCCAGGCCGCTGCGGACGGCCGCGGCGCGTGCCGCCCGGGCCGCCGGGTCGGCGAAGCGCGCCTGGTAGGCCTCGGGCGTTACCTGGGCGCGGAAGGCCGGCGTCGTGAGGGCATAGGCGGCGTCGAGGTGGCCGGCCTCCAGCGCCTGGGCATAGGCCTGCGCGGGCGGTGCGGGGGGCGGCGTCGCGCACCCGAACAGGGCCAGCGTGGCCAGAGCCACGGGCCGGGACGTCACGTCGGGCCTCCGAAGCCCTCGGTCCCCCCGAGTCCGTCGCCACTCAGCCAGGGCCACCAGAGCGCGACCAGCTGGGCGCGCCGTGGCAGCAGGGCGGACAGCCCCAGCCGGCGCTTGGGCATTCCGTACACGGCCAGCTGGAAATCCTCCGTAGGCGCGCCCGCCAATTCCAAGGCCCGGGCGGCCGCTTCCTCGAAGCTTCCCAGCTTGTCCACTAGGCCCTCGGCCAAGGCGCGGCCCGCGGTGAAGACGCGTCCTTCGGCCCGCGCCAGCACCTCGGGCACCGGCAGCTTTCGACTGGTGGCGACGCGGGCGACGAAGCGCTGGTACGTCTCCTCCACCTCGCGCTCCAGGGCCTCGCGCTCGGCCGGGGTGAGTCCCCGGGCCAGCGTCAGAAGGCCGGCATGCTCCCCGCGGGTGTAGGCACTGCGGTGGATGCCCAGCCGTTGGAGGAGAGCCTCGGCGTCGAATTTGCCGGCGAAGACGCCGATGCTGCCCACCACCGCGTGGGGCCCGGCCCACATTTCGCGGGCACCGAGGGAGGCCAGGTAACCGCCGCTGGCCGAGACGCGGTCGGTGTAGGCCAGCACGGGCTTCTTCTGGTTGAGGCGCGCCACCTCGTCGGCGACGCGCTCCGAGGCCAGCGCGCTCCCGCCCGGGCTGTTGACGTAGAGGAGAACCGCGCGGCAGCGGGCGTCCCGCGCGCAGGCGCGCAGCCCGGCAAGCAGGGTTTCGGCCCCGGACAGGGCCGGCCACGGACGGGGAAGGCTTCCGTCGCCGTCGGCCAGTATTCCATTGATGGGCACCACGGCCAGCCGGGAGCGCCTGCCCAGCTGGGCCCAGTGCACGGCCGGGAGGCGCAGCGAGCGAAGGTATGCCGGGAAAGGCGGAACCAGGCCCTCGCGGTCCTGGCCCGCCTCCATCTGCAGCAGTTCGGGCAGCTCAGCCTCGTCGGCGAGGGCGTCGATGAGGCCGGCGGCCAGCGCGCGCTGTGCGCTGTAGGGGCCGGCATCGACACGAGCCGCCGCCTCGGCGCGGTCGAGCTTTCGTCCGCGTGCCACCGCCTGCACCAACTCCTCATGCCGGTCGTCGAGGAGCTCCTCCAGCAGCGTTCGCTGGTTGGGGGAGACGTCGCTGCGGGTGAAGAGCTCCGGGGCCGTCTTGAATTCGCCGCGGCGCACGAATTCCGCCCGTACCCCCAGCCGCTCCAGCGCGGCCCCCACCGCCGTCGCCTCCAGAAGGAAGCCATCCAGCGACAGCCGCCCAGGCCGCGGGAGCACCAGGCGGCTGGCCGAGCACAGCAGCGCGTATTCGGCATTTCCCGGGGAGATGGCGTAGCCCACCACCTCCTTGCCCGACGCCCGGAACGCCTCGAGCCACCCGGCGACGAGGAGGCGCTTGGCCGGCGGCATGCCCAAGGGACCAACCTCGAGGACGATTCCCTTCACCCGGCCGTCCCGGGCCAGCCTTTCCAGGTCCTGGCGAAAGGCCTGCAGCACACTCACCTCGGCCCCGGCACGGCGCCACGGCCAGCGGCGACGAAGGGCCGCGCGGTAGGGCGGGTCGCCGCGCAGGACGAAGCGGATGTAGGCGGGCGGCGCCCGGTGGCCCAGAAGGCGCAGCGGGACGCGCAGCACCAGGCTGAGCGCGAGCAGCAGGTTCCACACCAGGGCCAGAAGCACCCTCATCTCTGGGGTGTGGCCCGGCGGCGCACCTCGAGGCGGCCTCCGGCCTCAAGCGACACCTCCACCGGAAGGAAGCGCTCCACCACGGCGCGGGTGGCCTCGAGGTGGGGAGTGACGCGCGCGGTGGTGAAGCGGGTGGTGCCAGGCTCGACCGCGCCGAGAACGCCGGCCGCCAGCAGGGCCGCGGGCAGAAGAATCTGGTCGGCCAGCCTCTCGTCGAGAGCACCGCCAGATTCCATGAAGGCCGACAAGGCGGAGGCGGCGCGGGTGCCCACTTCCTCCGGCGCTTCCCCGCGCTCGCCCACCACGGTGAAGGCGGCGAAGGTATTTTCGAATTGGGCGCGGATGAAGACGACGCACCCCGCGGTGCGGCCGACGGGCAGGGGCAGGTTTTCCGCGCTGCAGTAGATGCCCCGTTCCCGCAGCGCACTCACCGCGGCCCGCGTGGCGCGTCCCGCCACGTCGAACGGCATGCCCCCCACCAGGGCACGCACCGCCACGTCGTGCAGCGTACCTCGCGCCGGCACCTCCACCCGCAGCGGCGGCGGCCCCATGGCCTCCACGCTGGCCCGGAATTCGCCGACGCCGTCTGGCGAGAAGCCCGCCTGCAAAAGCGACAGCGAGGCGCGCAGGCCATAGGCGCCCACCAGCGGAAGCCAAGCCCAGGCCAGGTGATGGTAGGACGTGCCCTGTGGCGCGTGGGTGAGTCCCCGCAGGCGCACCGTCCCTCCGCCGGCCAGCGCCAGCGGGAAGGCCAGCATCTGAAACACCAGCGGGGCGCTGCCGGTGGGGCCCAGCTCAAGGACGTAGTCCCCGCGGCGCAGGGGTGCCGGCGTGAAAGCCACCTCCAGGCCGCCCAGGGCCGCGCCCTCCGCCGTGCCCCCCACCGCCTCCGCCGCGCGCAGCAGGGCCAGGTGTCGAGGCCGCAACCCCGGCGAGGGCCGCTCGGCGCGAAACCCCTGCAGGCGGAACGGGGCGCCGGTGACGAGGGCGAGGGTAAGCGCGGTGCGCAGCACCTGGCCGCCAGCGGCGCCGTCCAGCGGAATGGGCAGAGGCAGAGACACCCTAAGGTTGTTTCGGTGTGACGGGCTGCTCGCTGGGAGGAGTGAGGTCCGGAGCCGGCTGTACCTTGGACTTGGGGGTGACGCGGTCATGCGGCACCGGGACATCCGCCGGTGGCGTGAGGTCCGGAGGCGGCGCACGCGACGTGCCGGGCTGCCCGGGGGAGCCGTCGGCCGGGGCGGGCCCCGCGTTGGCGGGCGTGGTCGGGCCGCTGACCCGGCCGGTGGGACTGAGCTGCCGGCCGAGTTCCAGCGCCGTGGCGTCGAGCAGCGTGCGCAGCTGGCTTCCATACGGAGCCGCGTCGGACGACAGCCCGGCGATGTCCAGCGCATGAAGCCCTTCGCTCGTGCCGGCCCGCTCGAAGCCTACGCGCCACAACTCGGTGCCATCGGCCAACAGGAAGAGACGCGCGTAGCCGCGCAGGTAGCTCTGAGCCGTCGTGCCTTGGGCCTTGAGGCCATAGTCCTCGACGACGAGCTCCAGCACGGAATCGGCGCCGGTGGGCTTGAGCCGGTTGTAGTCCGGTGGGACGGGCGGGACGCGCTCGACGAGGAACGTCTCCAGCGCACTGGCCACCTGGCTCGCCGGGACGGCGTTGGACCAGGGCGCCTGGCCACGGAGCGCGACGGCCAGCTGGCTGCGCAGGCGCTCGGAGACTTCGAATTTTCCGATGGCGGCATTCATCGCGGCCAGTAGCTGGGCCTCAGAGGGACCGGAGGCGGGCAGCCCCTGGGCCTTGGGACCGGCACCGTCGGCCAGCCGCCCCACGAAGGCGGGACGCTGGACGTGGTCCAGCTCTGCCCCGGTGAGTTGGGGATGGGTGCAGGCGCAGGTGGCCAGCACGGCGAGGCAGGTGGAGCGGAATCTCACGCGGCCTAACAGCGTATACCGCCGGACGCGGGGCGGTCACCGCACGCCGGGGCGTCACACCAGCAAAGCGGCCGCCTCGCCCGGGTCCAGGGGAACGCGCGCGTTTTCCCGGGCCCGGGCGTCCCGCAGCGCCTCCAGGTGCGCCCGCACCGCCGGGTAGCGCTCGGCCACCCGGGCAAAGTCCTCCTCCGGAAGCCGCAGCAACGAGGTGCGTTGCAGCGCCCGCACCGTGGCCACCACCGGCTTTCGTCCCAACAGCGAGGACTCTCCGAAGACTTCCCCCTGGCCCAGCTTGGCCAAGCGGAATCCTCCGCGGGAGACTTCCAGGAGCCCCGCCAGGACCAGGTAGAGGCCGTCTCCCTTGCCCCCCTCGCGCAGGACGACGTCTCCGGCGAGGACGTCGCGGGCCCGAAAACTCGACGCCAGCTCGCGTCGGTCGGTCCGGCTGAGTGGCCG
Organism: uncultured delta proteobacterium; assembly: GCA_963760425.1. GTDB lineage: Bacteria > Myxococcota > Myxococcia > Myxococcales > Myxococcaceae > JADGRA01. The sequence continues at coordinate 450,961 of CAVXCY010000007.1, forward strand.
GAAGAGCGCCGAGGTGGCCATGAGGTTTCCCACCAGACGCTGACGGCAGAATTTCTTCAGCGCCGTCGCCACCCCAGGGTGGCGCAGGGTGAGCTCCGAAAGCAGCGCGGTGGAAATCTCGAGGACGAGCGTCCCGTCCTGCAGCGCGTCGACCGAGGCCACCCGAGGCGCCCCGGACAGGAGCGCCATCTCCCCGAAGAAGTCCCCCTCCGACAGACGGGCGAGCTCCACCACGCCCGTCGCTTCCTCGCGGCGCACCGCCACCTGCCCCTCGCAGATGACGTAGAAGGCCTCGCCTGGCGCGTCCTGCTGGAGAATGCGCTCTTCGGCCGCGAAGCGCCGCAGCGGGCAGCGCTCCACCAATTCGACGAAGGCCTCGCTGGACAGGTCCGAGAAGAGGGGGGCCTTGGGCACCGTGCGCGCCAGCGCCTCGGACGCACCGTTGCCCTGGGCCAAGCCAGCGTCGGCGAGCGGCTCGTCCTCGAGCGGCGCGTCGGCGGACAGCGTCTCGGCCGGGGCGACGTCCAGCGGCTCGTCGTCGTCGAAGGACAGGTCGATGTAGCGCGCCTCCGGCTGCGCAGGCCCTTCCGGCGGGGCCTCCTCGGCCGGGGCGGCCTGCGCCAGCAGCTCCCCGGCCGGCGCGGGCGCGACGGGCGCGGGGGCGGCAGCCGACGGCGGTGGGCCTGGCTCGGCCAGGGCGAACCGCGGCACCCCCGGCTTGGGGACGGGCGGCACGGGCGCCGCCGTCAATTCCGTCTCATCCAGCGAGAGTTCCAGGAAGCGCGCGCCGCCGGGCCCGGCAGCAGCCGAGGCGACGGTGGCCACCGTCTGGGCGGGCTCCGGGCCGGGAAGAACCGCCGGTGCAGCGGCGTCCACCGGCGGCGAAATCTCCTCGGCTGGCGCGGTAGCGGCCGGCATTTCGGCGGCCCCGTTGGTGTTGACGGCCTCCGCCAGCGCCTCCTCCAGGCTGCGCTCCGGCGTCGTGTCGAGGAGGAATTCCGTCACCACCAGCTCCGCGGCTTCCTCCTCCGCCGCCGCACCGGGCGCGGGCGGCAGGGGCTCCGGAGCGGCGGGCGCCGGGGGAGGAGGCGGCGGCGCGGGCGCCACCGCGCGGGGACGCCGCCCGACGCCCGGGCCGACGCCGCGCTGCGCGTAGAGGTCCGCCAGGATGCGCTGCATGCGCTGGTGGCCCGGTTCCAGTTCCAGCACCAGCTTGCTCGCGGCGATGGCTCGCGCCAGGAAGCCATCGGCCGCGAAGCCCTGGGCCGCGGCGAGGTAGGCGTCAATGGCGCGGGCGCGCTCGCCAGCACGGGCCCAGGCATCTCCCATGCGCAACAGGGACTGCCGGTCACTCGGCGCGGTGGCGCAGTAGGAGGCGAAGAGCGTCCCGGCCTTGGTGAAGTTGCCGGCCGCGAGCGCTGCGCTGGCGTCGGACTTCAGCTGCGCGGAGTCCATGGGGTGGAGAGAGGTTGTACCACCCTCAAACGACGCGGTGTGGCCTTGCCCCTTAGCGGCGCGGGGCCCGCGGCTTTCCGCCTGCGGGTCGCAGCGGACCGCGCCCGCCCTCCGAAGGCCTTCCCCGGGGCGCGCCGCGCGGGGCGCGCCAGCTGCCGCCCTTCGCTGCCGCCGGCCGGGAGACACGGCCCGGCGCCGCACCCCTCTCCCCCGCGGGACGACTGCCGGGAAGTCCACGCCGACCACCCGAAAAGCCTCCGGCGGAGGGCTTTCCCCGCGAGCCGCCGGCCGTTCCCCCGGCCGGAGCGCCGCGGCCAGGGCCACCGGCGTGCTGGAAGCCGGGACGGCCGCCCGGAGGCCGCCGCCCCCCTGGCCCGCCAAATGCCGCGGCCGGTTTCCCGCGGAAGCCGCCACCGCTCGCGCTGCGGCCCGGGGACGCGCCGCGGCTCGGGCCACCGGCGTGCTGAAAGCCGGGACGGCCACCGGCAGGCCGCCGCCCTGGCCCGCCAAAGGCCACGGCCGGTTTCCCGCGGAAGCCGCCACCGCCCTCGTTGCGGCCCGGGGACGCGCCGCGGCTCGGGCCACCGGCCTGCTGGAAGCCAGGACGGCCGCCCGAAGGCCGCCGCCCTGGCCCGCCAAATGCCGCGGCCGGTTTCCCCCGGAAGCCGCCACCGCCCTCGTTGCGGCCTGGGGACGCGCCGCGGCTCGGGCCGCCGGGGTGCTGGAAGCCAGGACGGCCGCCCGGAGGCCCGCGCCGTGCCCCACCCCATGCGCCGGCCGCAGCCTTGGCCCGGAAGCCGCCCCCGCCGTCCTCCGGGCGGCCACGGGGCGCACCGCGGCCAGCGGCCTTGGAGTGCTGGAAGCCAGCGCGGGCGCCCGGGCCACCGGAGGACTTGCCGCGGAAGCCATACCCCGCCTCCGGGGCACGTCCAGAGGGTGCCCCTGCCCCATGCGGGCCGCCGCGCTGCAAGCCTGGGCGGGCACGCGGCCAGCCGCCGCCTTCCCCAACCGGCCGTCCCTCCCGGGGCGGACCCCGGCCGGGGGAAGCCCCGCGCGCCCCGCCCGGGCGCGGCCGGAAGCCCGTGGCGGCGGCACCGGTCTTGCGGGGGGGGGCGACCTCGCCGGCTTCCTCCCCGCCGTCGCCCGCCGGCTCCGCGTCGTCGTTGGCGCGCCCATGGCGCCTGGGCGGCAGGCCCAGCGTCACGGCGGGAACGGGCTGGCCGGCCGCGACGGCTTCCACCACCGCCAACTCCTCCGGGCGCAGAGGGCGCAGCTCTCCGGGCTGCATACCCGCCACGGAAATGCCCGCCTGGTGCGGCCGGTAGAGGCGCAGCACCGGATGGCCAATGGCCGCACACAGCCGCTTCACCAGGTGCGGCCGTCCCTCGCCCACCGTCACCCGTAGCCAGCTGTTGCGTTCGGCCGAAGAGAAGCGCTCCACCTCGAGTGCCCGGGCCAGCCCGTCCTCCAAGCGGACGCCGGCCAGCAGCCGGGCCAGCCCCTCCTCCGTGGGGACGCCCTTCACCTTGGCCAGGTAGGTGCGCGGGACTTGAAAGCTCGGGTGCAGCAGCCGGTGCGCCGCCGCCCCGTCGTCGGTCAGCAACAGAGCGCCCTCGGCGTCCCAGTCCAGCCGGCCGATGGGAAACACCCGCGTCTTGACGCTCTCCAGGAACGTCCGCACGGTAGGCCGGCCCTGCGGGTCATCGAGAGTGGTGACGACGCCGGCGGGCTTGTACAGCACGTACCAGGAGACGGTGTCGGGCGGCATCACCAGCTTGCCGTCGAGGGCCACCAGGTCGCCCGGCTCCACCTTGCTGCCCAGCGTGTTGGTGAGCTGGTTGTTAACCGTGACGCGGCCCGCGGTGATGAGCTCCTCGGCGTGACGCCGCGAGGCGACGCCGGCCCGGGCGAGGTAGCGCTGCAGTCGTTCAGCCATGGAGGCTCAGGTCTCGTCTCTCTCGGGCGTCTCGGCCGGGGTGGGACTCCCCAGGGTCGCGGCGGCCGAGCGGACCTGCCGGTCGGCATGGGCAATGGCGCTCTCCAGCTCGGCCAGCGCCGCCTCCGCGGAGGGGGTCGCCGCCTCCAGCTTGCGCCCGAAATCCGGGTCGGTGAGGTCACGCAGGGTGACCGCCGGCCGCGGCGCCTCGTGCTCGAGAATGGCCTCGTTCTCCTCGCTGAGCTCGTGAAACTCGTGCAGCGTGGGAAGCGCCGAGAGGTCCTTGAGGGCGAAAAACTCGAGGAACTCGCGCGTCGTCCCGTAGAGGATGGGACGCCCGACTTCCTCCTTCTTCCCGAGGATTTTGATGAGGCGTCTGTCGAGCAGGGCCTTCACCACTGCCGCCGAGTCCACGCCGCGGATGTCCTCAATCTCCGGGCGCGTCACCGGCTGGCGGTAGGCGATGATGGCCAGCGTTTCCACCGCGGCGCGCGTGAGCCGCTGCGGCCGCAGGCGGAGAAAGCGCCGGACGTACTCGACGGTGGTCGGGTGGGTGCGCAGCTGCCAGCCGCCGGCCACCTCCACCAGGGACAGCCCGCCGTCCCGCCCGGCAAATTGGCCGGCCAGGTCCCGCAGCGCCTCCTGCAGCCGCGGCCGGTCGATGCCCGTCGCCTCGTGCAGCTGCTCCACGCTGGCCGGTCGGTCGGACACCAGCAGCAGCGCTTCGAGGATGGCGCGCACCCGGCTCTCCGGGAGCCTCCGGCTGCGCTGGACCAGCTTGTCGAATGGCTCGAGCTCCACCACCGACTCGTCGATGTCGGCCGGGGCGACGTCCTCGAGCTCCGGCTCGCCGGCCGGGCCGGTGGTCCGGGCCACTTCGGCCTCGGTGAAGGGGGACGGCCCGCCCCGCCCCTCGCCCCCCGTGCCCTGCCGCTCACCTGTACTCACGTTCGTCGACCTCCGGGACGGGCGCGTTGAGCGCCTCGGCTTGCGCAGCCACCAGGATGTCCGAGCCGTCCTCCGCCTGACGGACCCGGACCCGTTTCAGGCGCACCATTTCCAAGAGCGCGAGGAAGGTCACCACCACCGCGCTGCGAGTGCGCTGCCCGTCGAACAGAGACAGAAACGTCACCTCCGGCTGGGCCCTCAGGCCGTGCAGAATGCGCTCCATTGCCGCCGAGAGGGTCACCTTCTCGCGCACCACTTCGTGTGCGGCCTCCGGAACGAGGGACTTGAGGACGCGGTCGAGCGCCTCAATCAGCCGGAAGATGGAGAGGTCCACCAGCGGCGCCGGGCCGCGGTGCTCGTTGCTCTCGGACACCTGCTGGCGGGCGAAGACGTCCCGGCCCAGCAGGGGCTGGTCGGCCAGCTGGCGCGCTGCCTCGCGGTATTTCTGGTAGTTGAGCAGCCGACGCACCAGCTCCACCCGTGGGTCGCCCTCGGTCTCGGCCTCCAGTTCCCCCGGGGCCGGCTCGCTGCGCGGCAGCAGCATGCGGCTTTTGATGTGGGCCAGCGTCGCCGCCATCACCAGAAATTCGCCGGCCACGTCGAGGTTGAGGTCCCGCATCAGCACCAGCGAGGCGTTGTACTTCTCGGCAATCAACGACACCGGGATGTCCAAGACGTCGACCTTGTGCTCGCGGATGAGGTGAAGGAGCAGGTCGAGCGGGCCCTCGAAGCTGGGCAGCGCGATGCGGAAGGCCGCACTGGCCCCCGCCGGTGGCTCTCCCCCTGCCAGCTCGGCGGCCATCCCGGCGTCGCTTTCCCGCAAGGCGTCTCGGTCTGTGGTGGGATTCAAGGGGACGTAGTCTGTCCCGGGGACGGGACGGTGTAGGGGGCTCCGCCACTCTTTCGAAGCGGAAAGGGAAAGGGAGGAGTCTCCTACCAGCCGCTGACAAACCGGGTCAACGCGAGGGGGGGGCCGCCTGTCAAGGGCCGGGTCGCCGCGGGGCAGACTCCACGCGGGCACGTTTTTTTTCGCAGGCGTGGCCTCAGCTGAAGAGAGCGCCCATGGCGCCAGCAACGCCGCCGAAGAAGTCGTGGGCCGCCTCAGCCGCGCAGTCGCCGCGCCGCCTCGGCCACCAGCGCCCCAAGCGGCGCGCCGTCCGCCCACCTCTGCTGAGTGCCCTGCTGCACCAGGGCCTGGCCCAGGCGCACGCGCAGCTGCGCTCGCTCCCCCGCGCTGGTGCTGCCGGCCACCAGCTGGACGCCGCCGCGGTGGAGGAAGCCAAACAGCCCCCCGCCTCCCGGGACGAGTCGCAGCGGTCGACCGGCGGCGTCGAAGGCGTCCAGGGCCCGCGGGCCGCCCGGGGCCAGGGCGCGCTCGGCCGCCGCGCGAGAGGGGTAGACGCGCAGGCCGCCCTCAAAGACGAGGATGGGAGGACGCATGGACATGCCCACCATATGTGCCGCGGCCTTCAGGGTGGGAGTCCACCCCATGGGCGCCAGGCTTCTCACTGCGCCGGGGGCGGCTGCCTCAGGGCGGCGGACACCCCGGACGTCCCTGCCGGACTGGCCGCCTACAGGCCCACGGCCTGGCGAACGCCGGCGATGACGGGCGCCGCCATGGCCCGGGCCCGCGCCGCCCCGTCGGTGAGGATGTGCTCCACCTCGGCCGGCCGCGCTTCCAGCTGCCGGTAGCGCGCCCGGGGCCCGTCGAAGGCGGCGTGAAAGCCCGCCAGCAGCGTCTTCTTGAAGTCGCCGTAGCCCCGGCCGCCCGCGCGCCAGGCGCGGTCGACCTCGGCAAACTCAGCCGGCGGCAGCACCAGCTTCAGCAACGCGTACAGCGGGCTGTCGAGCGGCTTGGGGGCCTCCACCGGGGTGGAATCGGTGCGAATGCCCATGATGCGACGCTTCACCTCGGCGTCGTCGGCGAACAGGTCGATGGTGTTGTTGTAGGACTTGGACATCTTCTCGCCGTCCGTCCCCGGCACCACCGCTGTCTCCTGCTCGACGAGGGCCTCGGGCACCTTGAGTAGCCCGGGCCGCCCGGTGCGGGCGCCGGTAGAATCCGCCGCGTCATAGCCGGAGACGAAGGCCAGGTTGAACTTGGTCGCCCAGTCGCGGGTGAATTCCAGGTGCTGCACCTGGTCCTTGCCCACCGGGACGCCATCGGCGCCGTACAGGAGGATGTCGGCCGCCATCAGCACCGGGTAGGCGAAGAGGCCGAAGTCCGGGGGAATGCCCTTGGCCACCTTGTCCTTGAAGCTGTGGGCACGCTCGAGGTTGGAGGTGGGAACCACCGTCCCGAGAATCCAGTACAACTCCAGCACTTCCGGGATGTCGCTCTGGCGAAAAATGACGGCCTTGGCCGGGTCCAGCCCCAGGGCGAGAAAGGCCATCGCCGTCTGCTGCGTCAGCGCGCGGGCGGTGGGGCCGTCCTTCACCGTCGTCAGCGCGTGCAGGTTGGCGATGAAGTAGAGCGCCTCCCCCTGGTCCTGGTAGCGGACGAATTGGCGGATGGCGCCGTAGTAGTTGCCGAGGTGCTGTTTCCCGGACGACTGGATGCCGGAGAGGATGCGCATGGGGGATGCGCCTTCTACCGCACCGGCGGCCGTTCGCGCACGGCACCCGAGCGCGGATGGGCCCTGTCATAGACGCCCCGCAGCCGCTGTCCGTCCACGTGCGTGTAGATTTGGGTGGTGGCGAGGTCCGCGTGGCCCAGCATGGCCTGCACGCTGCGCAAGTCCGCCCCGCGCTCCACCAGGTGGGTGGCGAAGGAATGGCGCAGCTTGTGGGGCGAGACCCGCTTCTGGATGCCGGCGGCGCGGGTGTAGCGGCCCACCAGCTTCCAGAAGCCCTGCCGGGTGAAGCCCCTCCCCCGCTGCGTCACGAAGAGGGCACGGGCCGTCCGGCCCCGCAGCAGCGCCCCCCGGGCCTGCGCGAGGTACAGGCGAACCGCCGCCAGCGCCCGGCTGCCCACCGGCACCAGCCGCTCCTTGTTGCCCTTGCCCTTGGCCACCAGAAAGCCGGCATCCAGACGCAGCGCCTCCACCGGAAGGCCAACCAACTCGCTCACCCGGAGCCCGGTGGCGTACAGCAGCGCCAGCATCGCCCGGTCCCGCACCCCTGAGGGGCGATTGCCCCCTGGTGCGTCCAGCAGCGCTTCCACCTCCTCGAGGCTGAGCACCACCGGCAGGCGCCGGGCCAGCCGCGGCGTCTCGGTGAGGACGGTCGGGTCCTCCCGGGCATGCCCCTCGGCGACGAGAAAACGATGAAAGATGCGCAGGGCGGCCAGGTGGCGGGCCTGGCTGCGCGCTGACAGCCCACGCGCGGCGAGCGCGTCGAGGTGCCCTCGGACATGGGCGGACGTGATGGCATCGGGCGTCTGCACGCCCTCGGCCTGCAGTCCGCGCAGGTACTCGACGAGGTCAGCTGCGTAGGCCTGCACGGTGCGGCCCGCCAGTCCGCGCTCGGCGTGGAGGTAGCCTACGAAGACGTCGAGGAAGGGGGTCAGCGGGGTCACGGCGGCGGCGCGAGAAAACCCACCCTACCCCTGGCCGTCCTGCCCGCAACTTCGCCGCGCGGGCGCACCGCCGTCGGCACCGGCCCCTAGTGCAGGGGAAAGGCCGCCCCGCCCTGCCGAAGGATGTCCACCTGGTCCCCGAGGAGGGACACCACCGTCGAAGGGTGGCCCTCCTGCAGCCCGGCGTCCAGGACCAGCGCCAGCGCGTGACCGTACCTCTCCTTGATTTCGCGCGGGTCGGCGAGCGGCTCCCCGGTCTCCCCGGTGGCGGTGGTGGTGACGAGGGGGCCCTCCAGTGCCCGGGCCAAGGCGGTGGCCACCGGCGCGGCCGGCACACGGATGCCCACCTGCTTCTGCTTGTTGAGCAGCAGTTCCGGCACCAGCCGCGTCGCCGGAAGCACGAAGGTGAAGGCCCCCGGGGTGTGCTGACGAAGTACCCGGTAGGCGAAGTTGCTGACGATGGCGTAGCGGGCCACGTCGCCCAAGTCCGCCACCAGCAGCGCGAAGGGTTTCCGGTGGTCGCGCCCCTTCAGCGTGTAGAGACGCTCCACGGCGCGCTTGGCGCGGGCGTCACACCCCAGCGCGTAGCAGCTGTCGGTGGGGTAGCCGATGAGCTCGCCGTCGGCGAGGGCCCGCACCGCGCGCTCAATGGCCCGCGGCTGCGGGTGCTCTGCGTCTACCGGAGCGAGCGGAGCGGGCACCAGGGGTGCCCTCCTAGCCCGAGCGCTCCGTCGCCGCCAACGCCTCCCCTTGGGAGTGGGGGGCGCTGTGGACTTCAGGCCTTGGTGGGGTGGGGCAGCGCCTGTGCTTCGGCCGCAGCCCGGGCGGCGCGCTTGCCGTCCTCGATGAGCTGCTTCACCTTCTGCCCGCCCTTGCGGCCAATCTCCTCGTAGAAGCTGGAGCCCCGGGTGGCCTTCACCCGGTCGCCGCCCTTCTTCCCAATCTCCTCGTAGAACTTGACGCCCCGCTCGGCCTTGACGGTCTCGCCGCCCTTGCGCCCAATCTCCTCGTAAAAGGCGCGCCCGCGCTCGGCCTTCACCGTCGCTCCGCCCTTGCGGCCAATGGTTTCGTAGAACTCCCGGCCCCGTTCGTTCCGGACCGCCTCCCCACCCTTCCGGCCAGCCTCGGCCACGCTCATCTGTCCCTTGCTGTCCTTCGCCGACATGCCATCTCTCCTGTCTTCGGCCTGGCCTCGCCCGCCCTCTGCAGCCCTGCCCCACACCCGGGACCTGGTCGTCAGACGACGCACACCACACCTAACCAGCCAAACCCTCGACTTCACGAGAGGTTAGTGGGCAGGGGGGCATCCGCCGTCTCGGGGAGCCTGACGCTCAGGGAGGCAACCCCGGGCGCGGACGTTTCATTCCGCCCCCTGCGGCTCGGCCGTCTGTTGCAGGGCCGGTGGCGCCGGAGGCGCCAGCACCACCTCCAGCTTCTCCCGCAACGCCTCCAGGGCCGCCGGGGCCTCCAGCTTGTGGCCCTGCTGCGACACGTAGAAGGAGTCGATGGCGCGGTTGGCCTCGGTGGCCACCTTGGCCAGGGCAATCTCCAGCCCGGCGTCGGTGAAGCAGGCGGCCACCTCGTGCAACAGCCCAAGCCGGTCCTCCGCCCGAACGTCCACCACGGTGAAGGCCCGGGAGGCGGTGTTGTCGACGCTGACGCGGGTGGCCACCCCCGGCAGCCGCCGGGGCAAGGCGGAGGACCGCCGCCGACGTTCCAGCAGCGCCTGGACGTCCAGCTGTCCCTCCAGCGCCGCCCGGAGGTCCGAGCGCGCCCGGCGCCAGCGCGCCCGTTCCAGCGGCCGGCGCGCCGCGCTGCGCACCTCGAAGACGTCGATGGCCGCCCCGTCCGCCGTCGAGGCAATGCGGGCGCTGAGGATGTCGATGCCATGGGCGGCCAGCACGCCGCTCCACAGCGACAAAAGCCCCGGGCGGTCACGGGCGGCCAGGTGCAGCTCGGCGTGGTCCGGCTCCTTCAGACGGCGCAGCGCGGCGGCGAAGCCGCTGCGTCGAGCGCGGCGCAGCAAAAGCCCGTGAAGGACGGCAGCCGAGGGCGGCGTACTGCCGAGGTAGCGGTCGGCCGAGGCCGCCAGCAGCCGCTCGGCCTCCTCCGCCCCGAAGCGCCGGGTCCACAGCCTCCGGAAGGTCTCGCGCGCCTCGCGCTCGCCGTGCCAGCCCTGCCCGGCCAGCACCGCCGCCGTCTTGCTGACCAGTTCATGCACCAGCCGGGCGCGCCAGTCAGTCCACATGCCCGGCGCCACCGAGGAGATGTCCGCCCAGGTGAGCAGGTCCAGGCAGGTCAGCTTCTCCGAGTCCCCGCACAGCCGGGCGAACTCCTCCAAAAGCTGCGGGTCCGAGAGGTCCCGGCGCTGGGCGAGGTGACTCAGCGTGAGGTGGTGCAGCACGAGGAATTCCGCCACCTCTTGTTGCCGGCCGGACAGCCCCAGGCGGGCGCCGAGCGCGCGCATCAGGTCCCGTCCACGCTCGGAGTGGTCGCCCCCCATGCCCTTGCCCGCGTCGTGCAGCAGCACGCCCAGTACCAGCGGCAGCACGTCGCCCAGGTCGCGGATGGCACGGGTGCGTTCCGGCTCCATCTCCACGAAGTCCCCGGCGCGCAAGGCATACAGCCGCTGCAGCGCCCGCAGGGTGTGCACGTCCACCGTGTAGGCGTGGTACAGGTCGAACTGGTGGCGCGCGGTGACGCGGCCAAACTCGGGTACCAGCACACCGAGGAGCCCCAAGGCGTGCATCGCCTCGAGCGCCTCCCCCCGCGTGCCGGGCCGCGTCAGCAGCGCGCGCAGCGCCTCCACCACCGCCCCGCTGCCCCGCGCCTCGGCCAGGGCCGGTGCTGCCTGCGCCGCCTGGTCCAGGGCCCAGGAATACACCGGGACGCCGAGTTCATCGGCCGCGTGAAACAGGCGCACCACCGCCGCCGGCTCGCGCTGGAACAGTTCCGCGTCCCCGTCCACCGTCAGCCGTCCGCGAAACACCTTGAAGGGGCCCACCCGGCGCTCAGCCCGAAAGGGCCCCCGGCGCGGGGCGCGCTGCTCCTCGGCGCGGGCGATGAGGGCATCGGCCGCCCGCCGGAGGATGCCCGCCGACAGGTAGTAGTCCCGCATGAATTGTTCCACCGGGAGCCCGTCGCCCTGGCCATACTTGAAGAAGCGGGCCACGGACTCCTGGAGGTCGAAGGTGAGGCGGTCCTCCTTGCGCCCGCGTAAGAAGTGCACCTCGTGGCGTGTGCGCAGCAGGAAGTCCCGGGCAGCCCGCAGCCGCGCCACCTCCGAGGCCGGCAGGATGGCGGCCTCCAGCAGCCCGCCCAGGCCCCGGACGCCGAAGCGCGCCTGGGCCACCCACAGCGCCGTCTCCAAATCCCGGAGGCCTCCCTCGCCGGACTTCAGCTGCGGCTCCAGAAGAAACACCGAGTCGCCGAATTTCTCCCGCCGCTCCTGCAACTCGCTCACCTTGGCGGCGATGAAGGCCTCCGCCTCCCGCGTGCCCGGGCGGAGGTGGACGTCGCGCAAGAAACGTTCTCCCAGCTTTCCGTGGCTGGCCAGCACCCGCGCGTCGAGCAGCGCGGTCCGCACCGTCAAGTCCTCCGCCGCCGCGGTCAGCGTCTCCTCCGGCGTCCGCACGCTCCAGCCCACCGTCACCCGGGCGTCCCACAGCAGCGTCGTGAGGGCCCGGGCGCGCTCCCCCACCCCGCCGCTCCGGCGCTTCTCATGGACGAGGAGCAAGTCCCAGTCCGAGCCCGGGCTGAGCTCGCGCCGGCCATAGCCGCCAAGCGCCACCAGGGCCGACTGCGCCAGGGGACGCTCCGCTTCCAGCTCCGCCCACAGCCCCTCGACGAGGGCGTCGGCTGCGGCGGCCAGAAGCCGCGCCGTGGACAGCCCCGCGCCCCCCAGCCGGTGAAAGGTGCGCACCGCCTCGAACGCCGCTTCCCGCTGCGCCCGCGCCCGCGCCGGACGGGAGGCGGCATTCCCCGGTGCCAGGCGGGCCAGCCGCGGGCGCACCTCCCGATGGCTGGGGGGCGGCGCGGGCGGCGGAGACAGCTGCGGAATCTCGAAGGACGTCACGGAGGGGAATGTCCCCCAGCGGGGGCTGGGCGGTCGCCCGGCCTCGCGGGGTCCCTGCACTCTAACCGCCCGGGCGCCTGCCGCCCTTAGTGCGCGTCCACCTTGGCCAGCCGCTCGCGGTAGCCGAGGAAGTCCTGCACCCCGCCGGCGATGGCGCGTGCCACGTCGTCCTCGTAGCTGGCGGCGGCCAGCCGCTTCTCATCCTCGGGGTTGGAGAGGAAGCCCGTCTCCACCAGGATGGCCGGCATCTTGGCCCCCAACAGCACGTAGAAGAGGGCCTCCTTGCGGCCCCGGTCCTTCACCTTGGGGTACTTGGCCGACATGCGCGACACCAGGCTGTGCTGCACGCGCTCCGCCAGCCGTGCCGACTCATCGGTGTGGGCGCGGGTGGCGAGGTCCGCCAGGAGGAATTGAAGGTCGGACATGGTTTTGGCCGAGGAGGTGTTTTCCCGCGCCGCCAGCCGGATGGCGTAGCGGTCACTGGTGAGGTTGAGGGAGTACGTCTCCACTCCGCGCCAGCTCGCCTCGCCGCCGCTGTTGCAGTGTACCGAGATGAAGAGGTCTCCCTTCGCCTCGTTGGCCAGTCGGGCGCGGTCCTCCAGCCGGACGAAGTGGTCGTCCTCCCGGGTGAAGACGACTTCCAGCCCCTCGTCCGTCAGCACCTGCCCCAGCCGCAGCGCGACGGCCAGCGCGACATTCTTCTCCTGGGTGCCGCCCGGGCCCACCGTGCCCGTGTCGTGGCCTCCGTGGCCGGCGTCGATGACGACGCGGCGGACTTTGAGGCCCAGCTGCTCGGCCAGCGTCACCTCACCCCCCGTCTGCCGTCCGACGGACTTCATCCGCTCGCGCACCGATGGCGCGGGCGCCGTCGGCACCGCTTCCGGGCCCACCTCGGCCGGCGGCGGCTCGGCCGTGACGACGGCCGGGGGGGCGGCCACGGGCGGCTTGCTGAGGGGCAGGGACTCCGCGGCGGCGACGGCAGGCGGCGACGGCGTGGGGGCCTTGCTGAGGGCCGGGTAGTCCCGCACCGCCTTGGGCGCTGGCCGGCGCACCACCGGCGGGGGAGGCTTCTTCGGGGCCTCGGCGGGCAGCGAGGCCAACAGGGCCTTGAGGTTGGCGTACTGGTCGCCTTTTGGCAGCTGGGCCAGGGCGTGCTGCAGCGTGGCGCGCGCCGCGTCCGTCTGCCCCAGGCGCTCCAGCTGCAGGCGGGCCAGCGCCAGGGCCGAGTCATCGGCCAGCTTGTGCCGCGGGTGCCGCTCCAGCAGCTTCTTGTAGTCGTCGGCCGCCCCGGCCAAGTCCTCGGGCACCTGGCTAATGCGACTTAACTCCGCCAGCAGCCCGGCGGCGGTGAAGAGGGCATCCGGGGCGCGGGCGGAGGTGGGGTACTTCTGCGCCACGGCTTCGAACTTGTGCGCCACGCCGAGCCAGCTGTCCCGGTAGCGCCGCCGTCCGGCGTCGCCCTTCAGGACATAATAGGCGTGCCGGGCCTGCTGGTAGGCCTGCTCGGACGCGTCTGGAGCGGCCGCCTCCACCGACGGCGCCAGCAGAACGATGAGACTGAGAGCGAGCAGGCGCGACATGGTCGGGGCAGAAGCGACAGGCATGTGACCACCCGCAGTGTCACCCCGCAATTTTTCAGCTGCCCTAGCTGAGCCGCGCTCGGCCAACGCGGTCCGCCCCGGCCCGCGCCATCCGTTTCCCCCTCCTACTCGCTGGCCTTGGCCTGCAGCTCGGCGAGCAGGTTGAGGGCCTGCAGCGGCGTGAGGGACTCCATCTGCACGCCGCGCAGTGTGTCCAGCACGGCGGCTTGGGCGGCGCTCGGGGCTGGCAGCATCAGCGGCAGCTGTTCCTGCGCGGGGCTGCCCCGGTGGGCCGCCCTGGGGTGCCCGGCGGCGTCGAGCTCGCCCGCCTCCAAATTTCCCAACACCTCGCGGGCCCGGCGCACCACCGGGGCCGGCAACCCGGCCAGGCGGGCCACTTCAATCCCATAGGAGCGGCTGGAGCCGCCCTCCACCAGCGTCCTCAAAAAGACCACCCGTCCGCCTACCTCCCGCACGCCCATGGAGGCGTTGCGGACGCGGGGCTTCTCCAAAGCGAGGTCGGTCAGCTCGTGGTAGTGCGTGGCAAACAGCGTCCGGCAGCCGACCCGGTCGTGCAGGTGCTCGGCCACCGCCCAGGCGATGGACAGCCCGTCGTAGGTGGAAGTGCCCCGGCCAATCTCGTCCAGCACCACCAGGCTGTTGGCCGTGGCGTGGTGCAGGATGGACGCCGTCTCTGCCATCTCCACCATGAAGGTGCTCTGCCCGCCGGCGACGTTGTCCGAGGCGCCGACGCGGGTGAAAATCCGGTCGACCAGGCCAATGCGGGCGCGGCTGGCTGGGACGAAGCTTCCGGCCTGGGCCAGGAGCGTCACCAGGGCCACCTGCCGCATGACGGTGCTTTTCCCGGCCATGTTGGGCCCGGTGAGGATGAGCACCTGGGCTGAGTCGCAGGCCAGACGGACATCATTGGGGACGAAGGGCTCGGCGCGCAGCAGCCGCTCCACCACCGGGTGACGCCCGCCGACCATCTCCAGCGCTCCCGAGGCATCCAGCTGCGGCCGGCAGTAGCCGTACTCGGCGGCCACCCGGGCGAAGGACAGCAGCGCGTCCAAGGTGGCGATGGCCTCGGCGGTGGCCTTCAGGGCCGGGAGGTCCTGCAAGACGCGAGCGCGCAGTTCCTCGAACAAACGGCGCTCCAGGGTGCAGCGGCGCTCCTCGGCGGTGAGGACCTGCTCCTCCCACGTCTTGAGCTCCGGCGTGACGAATCGCTCGGCGCCCACCATGGTTTGCCGGCGCTCCCAGCTTTCCGGCACCAGGTGCAGGTTGGCCCGCGTCACCTCGAGGAAGTAGCCGAAGACACGGTTGTAGCGGACCTTCAGGCTCTGGATGCCGGTGCGCTCCCGCTCCTTCTGCTCCAGCTGGGCCAGGGTGCTTTTCCCGTCCGTGCTGAGGGCCACCAGCGCATCCAGCTCGGCCGAGTAGCCGGGCCGGAAGAGTCCCCCCTCATCCAAGGTGGACGGTGGCTCCTCAGCCACCGCCCGCGCCAGCAGCGGCTGCAGCTCGCCATGCGCGCCCAATGGGCCCGCCAGCGCCGACAGCAAACCAGGCCTTGGACTGCGCGACGGCCCGCGCCAGGTCCGGCAGGACGCCCAGCGACTGCGCCAGCGCGCCGAGGTCGCGCGCATTACCCACGCCCACCGCCAGACGGCCACACAGCCTCTCCACGTCCCGCACCTGACGCAAAAGCCCCGTCCACACCTCCCGCCAGACGTGATGGGTAGACAGCTCCTCCACCGCGTCCAGACGCCTCTCAATGTCCGGAAGGCTGCGCAGCGGGGCCAAAAGCCAGCTGGTCAGCTTGCGCGCGCCCAGCGGCGTCACCGTGCGGTCCATCACACCGAGCAGCGAGCCCTGGCGGCTCCCCTCCCGCAGCGTCCGCACCAGTTCCAGGTTGGCCCGGGTGACTGCGTCCAGGGCCAGGGTGTCCCCCAGCGGTTCCACCCGCAGCCCGGTGACGTGGGCACCGTCGGTGCGCTGCGTCTCCTTCAGGTAGCGCAGCGCCGCGCCGGCGGCCGCGGTGGCCAATGGCGCGCGCTCCAGCCCAAACCCGTCCAGCGCCGCCACCTGGAAGTGGGCACGCAGGAAGGCCGCCGCCCGCGCCGGGTGGAAGCCGTCGGGCGGCAGCGTGGACACCGGGACCGACGGAAGGTGCTTGGCCAGGGTGTCCAGCACCTCGGCCGGGGCGCCCTCGGCCAGCAGCACCTCGCGCGGCGACGCCACGGACAGCCACTCCAGAAGCTGGGCCCTCTCGTCCCCTTCGGCCGCGCGGAAGGCCCCGGTGGAGGCGTCGAGGAGGGCGGCCCCCCAACGGGCCTTGTCGACGGCCACCGCCGCCAGCCAGCTCGGCGCGGAGGCCTCGAGGACCTCCTCGTCGAGCACCATGCCCGGCGTCACCACCCGCACCACGTCGCGGCGGACCAGGCCGGGCGTGGTACCCGGCGGCTCCACCTGCTCGCAAATGGCCACCTTGTGCCCGGCCTCCAGCAGCTTCGCCACGTGGCGGCGGGCGGCGTGGAAGGGCACGCCGCACATCGGCACGCGTTCCGGGCCCTTGCTGCGGGCGGTCAGGGTTATCTGCAGCAGCTCGGCGGCCCGCACCGCGTCCTCGAAGAACAATTCATAGAAGTCGCCCAGCCGGAAGAAGAGGAAGGCGTCCGGCGCCCGGGCCTTCATCTCCAGGTACTGCCGCATCATCGGCGTGTCCCGGGGCGTGCCACCCCGTTCCGCCGACGGCGCTTCGTCCAGCGGCACCACCGCACCCTCTGCCACGCGCCTTTTGCCTCCCCTGGGGGGCACGGGGACCCTCCCCCGCCGTCCGCAAGCGCCCCACAGAAGAGTCTTGGGTAGCAGAAGGTGCTGACAGCCCCAGGGGCCGGCCGCCTGGCTTGCCCTCGTCGCGCCCGGGCAAGCCCTCGTGGTAGCAGAAAGGCGCGCACCCCTGCCCTTCTGGCGCCGTGGAGAGGTGACTGGGCCCCGTGGACACCACCGACTGGAATGCCTCCGCCTACCACCGCGTCTCCGCGCCGCAGACGGCCTGGGGACGCGAGGTGGTCGAGCGGCTGCAGCTGCGCGGGGCCGAAACCGTCCTGGACGCAGGCTGCGGGACGGGGAAGCTGACCCGGCTGGTGGCGGAGCGGCTGCCGCACGGGCGCCTCATCGCCCTGGACGCCTCGGCGAATATGCTGGACGTGGCCCGCCGGGAGCTGGCCTCCTTCGGCGGCCGGGTGCACTTCGTCCAGGCGTCCCTGCCGGAGCTCCCCCTTCCAGAGAAAGTGGACGCCATCCTCAGCACGGCGACGCTGCACTGGGTGCTGGACCACCCGGCCACGTTTCGCGCCTTCCGCGCGGCCATGCGCCCCGGCGGGCAGCTGGAATTCCAGTGCGGAGGGGCGACCAACCTCCACCGGCTGCACGCGCGGGCCGAGGCGCTGGCCACGTCGGCCGACTACCGGGACGCCTTCGTCGGCTGGACGCAACCCTGGTGCCTGGCCAGCGCGGAGGAGACGGCGGCCCAGCTGGAGGCGGCCGGTTGGACGGCGGTGCGCTGCTGGATGGAGGCACGCCCCACCCCCTTCGCCGACGCCGCCGCCTTTGCCGACTTCATCGTCCCCGTCAACCTGCGTCCCTTCCTGTCCCGGCTGGACCCGGAGAGGGCCCGTCGCTTCACTACGGCCCTGGTGGAAGCCGCCGGCCAGGACAGCCCGCCGTACGTGCTCGACTACGTGCGCCTCAACGCCTCCGCCCGGGCGCCCAGGGACACAGCGGCGTGAAGCTGACGGACCTCAACCGGCTGAGGCAAATCACCACCGCGGCGGCCCGCTACGGCTTCGCCGACTTGCTGGAACGCGCGGGCCTCTTCCGCCGCTTCGGCCGCCCGGCGGGACAGCTCGAGCCGCTGGCGGACACCCAAGCCGAGTCGACCGCCCGGCGCTTCCGGCGACTTCTGGATGAGCTGGGCCCCACCTTCGTGAAGCTGGGGCAAATTCTCTCCACCCGGGCGGACCTCCTGCCGGCGGAATTCGTTGCGGAGTTGCGCCTGCTTCAGGACTCGGCCTCCCCCATCCCCCTGGAACAGGTGCGCGCCCAGATGGAGGCCGCCTTCGGCCAGCCGGTCGAGGAACTGTTCGCCTCGGTGGAGCCGGTCCCCCTGGCTGCGGCCAGCATCGCCCAGGTGCACCGTGCCCGGACGCGCGGCGGCGACGACGTCGTGGTGAAGGTGCAGCGCCCTGGCATCACCGCGCAGGTGAATGCGGACCTGGCGGTGTTGCGGGCCCTGGCGCGCCTGTTGGAGGCCACGGTGGAGGAGACCGGCATTTCCTCCCCGGTGGGGATTGTGGAGGAGTTCGACAAGGCCATCCACGAGGAGCTGGACTTCGTCCACGAGGCAGCCAACGTCCGGGCCTTCGCTGCCACCCACGCTGCCCGGCCGGCGCTGCGCATCCCCCGCGTCTTCGATGAGTTGACCACCTCCACCGTCCTCACCCTCGAGTACCTGGACGGCAGCCGCCTGGTGCAGGCGGACTTGAGTCCGGAGCGCCGGCAGGCCCTGGCCAAGGTGGTGGTGGACGCCTCCTTCCAGCAGCTTTTCGTGGACGGCCTCTTTCACGCCGACCCGCACCCGGGCAACTTCTTGTTGCTGCCGGGCGACGTGGTGGGCCTACTGGACTTCGGCCTGGTCGGCCGCCTCACCCGGGCCATGCAGGAGACGCTGGTGCTGCTCAGCGTGGCGGTGGCCCTCAAGGACTCTGACTCCGTCGCCCGACTCCTCTACCGCATGGGGGCGCCAGACACCCGCGCCAACCTGGCCGGCTTCCGGGCCGACGTGGAGACGCTGCTGCAGACGCACCTGCCCACCGCGCGCACCCTGGCCGAGGTGGACACGCGCCACCTGCTGACGGACCTGTTGGACCTGGCGGTGAAGTACCGCATCCGCATTCCCCGCGAGTACGCGCTGCTGTCGCGCGCCGCGGTGGCCGTGGAGGGCCTGCTGCGACAGCTGGCGCCGGACCTGGACATCCTCGCCGTGTCGCTGCCCTACGCGAAGCAGCTCTTGGCGGAGCGGTATGACCCGGCGCAGCTGCGGGGCGGGCTGATGCGCACGCTGTTGCGCTTCCAGGGGCTGGCCAGTGACTTGCCGACGCAGCTCTCGCAGATTCTGCTCGACCTGGAGAAGGGCCGCTTCGGCGTGGCGGTAAAGAGCCCGGAACTCGAGAAAATCAACGACAGCCTCCGCAGCGTCGCCGTGATTGGCTTCCTCGGGCTGTGCGCCTGCGGCTTCATCGTGGGCGCCTTCCTCTCCTTCGCCCAGGTGCCCTGGACGGTGCGCGGGCTGCCGGTGCTGGGCGTCTTCGGCGTGGCGGCGGCTGCGGCCCTCTTCGGGGCGGCCTTCACCTGGTACGTCTTTGGAAACCGCTTCGGGAAGCTGAGCGTGCGGCGCTTCCTCCCCAAGCGCCCGGACTGACATGCCCCAGCACATCGGGATTGTGGCCTGCTCGGCCGAAGGCGCAGCGCTCTGCTACCGCACCATCTGTGTGCAAGGGGAGGCGCTTCTCGGTCCGCTGGCCCATCCCGAGGTGTCGATGCACACGCACTCGCTTTCGCGCTACGTCGACTGCATCGACCGTGGCGACTGGCCGGGCGTGGGGGAGTTGATGCTCTCGTCGGCAAACAAGCTGGCGAAGCTGGGGGCGGATTTCCTGATTTGCCCGGACAACACCATCCACCGGGCGCTTCCTTCCGTGGAACCTTTCTCCCCACTTCCCTGGCTGCACATCGCCGACGGGGTGGCCGCGCAAGCCGTCCAGCACGGGTACCGGCGGCTGGGCCTGACCGGAACCCGTTGGCTAGTCGAAAGCGAGGTCTACCCGGAGAAACTCAGCACGCGCGGACTCGCGTGGAAGCGGCCACCCGCCGCCGAAGTCGAGGAAGTCCACCGCATCATCATGGAGGAACTGGTGTGTGGCGTTTTCAAGCCCGAAGCCACCGCCTTCCTGCAGGCTGTGGTCCAAGGGCTGAAAGCCGGCGGCTGCGACGCCGTTGTCCTCGGCTGCACGGAATTGCCCTTGGTGCTGAGCGACTCGAATTCTCCGCTGCCAACCCTCGACTCCACGCGCCTTCTTGCCCAAGCGGCCCTCCGCCGCGCGGTGCAAGGTGCGGCCGCACCGCGCCAAGCGGCGCCTTCCACCCCGTGACGTACGCGCCAGCCGGACCTCGATGGATGGACAAAGCGGACGGGCAGGCGCACCTGCAGGCGTATGACAACCGCGAGTGAAGGACCGAGCTGGGTCACCTGGAATGTCGGCCAGGCCCGGGGGTGGTGGCGAACACCGTTGCGCTTTCCATGGAGCGAGATGGCGCGCCGGTGACGAAGGGACGGAAGCGGGCCGCCGCAGACGGGGGCCTTCAAACCCGTTGCGTTGCCGCCTCAGCCGTTCCCCTCGGGACGTCGTGGCGTTCTGACCCGGCGGAGACCACGCGCGACACCGCTGGCACCCGGCGAAGCGCAACCGTCATCCCCCAGCTCAGCACCAGCGCACCGAGGAACACCGCCGTCGCCTTCGCCGCGCCAGGCAGCGAGGCACCGAGGAGCGCATACTGGAGCCAACTCACGAAGACGTAGTGCATGACGTAGATTCCGTAGGCATTGGCGCTGAGCGAGTCTCCCATCCTCCCTGGCCGGGCGTAACGCGCAAACAACGCGAGGAGGGCAAAGCTCGAGGCTGCGCAGGAGACCACGAAGCCGGCGTCCACCGCCGCCCACAGCCCACGCCCGGCGCCGGGGCCTTGGGCCAGGGCACCGAGGAAGAGGCCCACCTCGAGGAGGAAGGCCAGCACCGACAAGATGGCCCACAGCCACCAGCGGCGCGCGAGGGCCCCGCCCGGGGCAGCCCACCCGTGCTCTGGGCCTGAGGCACCGAGTCCGATGCCGATGGAGAAGTATGTCGCGTAGAGGAGGATGCGACTCGTCTGAAAGCTGAACGGCCCGAAACTCGTCCAGCGTCCGGGGCCGAAGCCCAGTGCGAGCGGCACGTAGGCAACCGCCGAGAGGCACACCAACAAGCAGTAGAGACTCGCCGGACGCTGGAAGCGTCCCATCCATCGCCCCAAGACCTCCCCGAAGCGGGGCGCCACCACCGAGAGCCCGGCCACCAGGACCCCGAACACCAGCAGCACCCAGAGAAACCACGCCGGCCCCGCCGGCCAGAAGGGCAGCGAGCGCCAGGCGTGCCAGTAGGCCCCGAGCGAAAAGCGAGCACCCGTCTGCAAGAACGTGGGCAGGTATGCGAGGGGCGCGAGCAATGCGGCACTCACCACGAAGGGAATGCCGAGCCGGCGCAGGCGGGCCCGGAGGAACGCCGCCGGGCCCCTCCTTCGAAGACTCGGCCAGACGAAGAGCCCCGAGAGGAGAAACATCAGGGGCATGAAGAAGATGTCATTGAAGCCCACAAACAGGTCACTGCCGGGCAAATGGTGGCTGTCCACCACGGGGAAGGCAGGCCACAGCATCGGCTGGACGGCGAGCGACTCCGGTGGAGGCGGAGCGTAGGGGTGGTAGGCAAGGACGGCGTGGTGCGCCACCACCAAGACGGTGACGAAGGCGCGCAGGTACCCCATTGCCACGTTCTGCTGCGTGGCGCCCAGCTTCCGAGTGTCGTCCATGTCTATTGGCTCGTGGGTGAAGGCCCGTCTGGCCGCCGCGTCCGCCACGCGAGGAATGCCGTGGGCACCACCGCAAGGACGAAGACGGCAGCAAGGAGGCCGTAGAAAACTGCCCCGACGTGGTGCTCGGCGGCGAAGGCCCGGGCCGCCGCGTCGTTGGGGTGCTCGGCGATGGCCAGGCCGCCCAGGGCCAAGTCGTGGGCGACGGCGATGGCCCCCGCGGCACCCGTCCAGCCGAGGGCGAAGGCGCCCAGGGCGAAGAGGCCCACAGCAAGACTCCCGAACGCGAATAGGCCGAGGGCCACGCCGCCGAGAGAGAGCACCCCGAGGCTCACGCCGCCGACGGAAATGACTCCCACCGAAACACTGCCCACGCTCACCCCGCCCGCCGCCATCGCGCCCAGGGCGAAGAGAACGCCCACCGCCCGGTCACCAACGGCAATCCACCCCAGCGCCGGCCCAGCGTTCTCGTGCGGAGCGGCGGTGCGCACGTGCAACAGCGGCAAGCCGAGCAGCGTGGTTCGACTTCGGTACTCGAAGGCAGAGCCGCCTGCGCCGGCCGTCGTTCCGCCGAAGAGCTCGGGTCGTCGCCGCTTCTCCTCGGCCCGCACAGCGCGCATCTGGCGCGTGTAGCGAGCAGTCATGGCGAGCAGCCAGCTGCCATAGCCCACGGCGACGGAGACGCCGAGGGCAACCACCCCCTGCGGATGGCTGAACCAGAAACGCCTCGGAACCAGCAGGGCCAACAGCGCCGCAATGAGCACCGCTGCGCCGGCCGCCATCACCCGGACTTGCCGGAAGAGGACGGACCGCTCGCGCGTCGTGCGCAGGGTGTTGAGGCTGGCGCGCACGCCGGCGTAGCCGCTGAGGAGGCTGGTCGCCGGGCCCACCAGCGCGGTGAAGACGGCGAGGAAGCCGGCGGCCTTCGCCACCACGCTTCCCTTGGCAGCGCTGGCGCTAATGGACGCCGCCGCTGCTGAGATTGAAAGCGACGGCAGCGCGGCGACGACGCCCAGGGTGAAGGTCTTCCCCGGCGAGCTTCTTTCGAGCGCGCCCTCAACGAAGGCGAGCACCTCCTCGTGCAGGAGCTTGCGCCCCCGGGAGAGCCGCTGGCGCACAAGCTCCTCGCTCAAATCCAGCGAGGCCGCCACGCTCTCCACCGACTGGTGCTCGCGGTAGAAAAGTACCAGCGGCTCGCGGTAGGCCTCGGGGATGCGCTCCAGCGAACGCCAGAGGATGGCCTCCTCCTCCCGGCTGATGGCGTGTTCTCTCGGGGCCAGGCAGCTCGGCCGGAAACTCGCTGACACCCTCGAGCGGTTCGGCAAGCACCGCGGGCTCTCGTCCCTGCTGGCGCAAGGTGTTGTTGGTGAGGTTGCGGGCGATGCCGCACAGCCAAGAGCGCAGCCGACCAGGCTCGCGGAGGCCGCGCAACTGCCTCCAAGCACTGACGAAGGTTTCCTGCGCCAAGTCCTCGCTCTGACTCAAAGAGCCGGTGGCGCTGTAGGCGATGGAACACACCAAGCCTTGGTAGCGGGAGACGATGCGCCCGAAGGCCTCGCGGCTCCCGGAGAGGGCGCCTGCCACCAGGTGCGCATCCTCACGCTGGACGTCAAGTGTCCCCATGGTCCTCAGGTTCACGAAAAAGGAGTGGCCATCCGGACGAGAAAGGTGACAGCCGGCGGGTCCGAATTCCAAGCGTGAAATTGTCTCAGGTGGACCAGCTGTCCCAGAGGGGCCTTGGCACGCCCCGGGCCGCACTCCACGGCGGCGAAATGCCTCCGGAACGCTGGGTGCTTGGCGCCCTTGAACAGACATGGCCCGTGCGCCCGCGCCCGGGGACGTCGACCTTCACGGCAGAGTGAGCCGCGGCCCCTCATCGGCCGGGCCCGGCGGCCGCATGAGGTACCACTGGCCCTGGACCTTGCGTAGGCTGAGGACGCCGCTGCGGCCCTGCTGCACCCCGGCGCGCGCGCTGGCGCTCTCGCCGGACACCACGACGTCGCTGACCTGCAGCAGCACCGGCCTTGGCCCGGTACAGCCGGTGGCGCCCGGGAACACTTGGACGCCGTGCGTCGACAGCCGGGACAGCACCTCCGGGGCCGGCGGTTGGCCGTCCACCTCCAGGCACACGCCGGAGGGCTGGCGCAGCACGGGCGGCACGTCGTGTTCCAGGGCGTAGCGGGCGGCCAGCTCCGTCACTGAGACGACGTCTGCCGAAGGTGCGGCTGCGGGCGTGTGCGCGCAGCCCAGCCACAGAAGCAGCAGCGTCGGCCAGGGGGGACGTGTCACACCGGGGTGCCTCCCGCTGGTGCTTAGCGCGCGCGCCGCGGCCGCCGGGCCCCGGCCTGCAGCTGCACCCGTCCCCGGGCCGGCCGCTTGGGCGGTCGCACCGCCGCCGCCAGCTGCAGCAGGGTGGCCAGTTCCACCCGGCGGGCGTCGGCCGGCGTCTCCAGCCGCACGTACCTCAGGGCGCGGCAGGGCTCGGCCAGGAAGAGGCCGGCCGGGTCCTCCAAAAGAGCGCCGAAGGCAAAGCCCACCCGGACGTAATCCTGCAGCGGTTCAATGAAGGCAAACTGGTGCAGAAGCCGGTAGCCGAAGTAGCCCCGGATGGGCTTCACATGTTCCACCGACTCCGGCACCGCCAGGCGGACGGCCGCCCGGGCCCGTTCCGACAGCTGCTGGATGCGGGCTGAGAAGCGCCGCAGCAGCGCCTCCGGCCCGACGTCCTCCGTTGGCCGACGCTCCCAGCGCAACCCTTGGCCTCCCCCCGCGCGCGAATAAAGCCCCGGGCGGGAGCAGCGCCATAGCAGGCCGCGGACGTCGGGGGCTACCCCCCGGGCGTGGCAGGCGTGGGGGCTTAGCCCGTCGCGCCGGTGGAGGCGGTGGTGCGCAGGCCGATGACGCGGTAGGGCTGCACCGTCTTTTCCTTGCCCTTCACCGTCTGCACCGGGAGGGCCTCCACCTGGAAGTCCGCGCCTGCCTTGGAGATGGTGCTGTCGGCCGCCAGCACCTCACCGGCCTTGGCCACGCCGCACAGCCGGGAGGCGATGTTGACGCAGTCGCCGATGGCGGTGAATTCATGGCGGTCGGCCGAGCCCATGTAGCCCACCACGGCCACCCCGCTGTTGACGCCGATGCCCACCCCCAAAGGCTTCTGGCCGCGTGACTCGCGCATCTCGTTGAGGGCCTCCACCTGGGCTTGCATCTCCAGGGCGGCCCGCAGCGCGCGGGCCGGGTCGTCGCCGTGCGGGGACGGCGGGCCCCACACCGCCATGACGCAGTCCCCGATGAATTTGTCCAGGTTCCCCTCGTGGCGGAACACCACGTCGGCCATGGCGGTGAAGAAGGCATTCAGCATGCTCACCGTGTCCTGCGGGCTCTCGCCCTCGGCGATGGTGGTGAAGCCGCGAATGTCGGCGAAGAGGACGCTCACCTCGGCCATCCGACCCTGGCGCAGCAGCTCCACCTGGCCGCGCACCACCATGTCCGCCACCGCTGGCGAGAGGAACCGCGACAGCTCGGCGCGGGTGACGGCCTCGGTTTCAATCTTGCGCGCCAGCTCGGCGTTCTCCAGGGCGATGGCCGCCTGGCTGGCGATGCCGGAGAGGATTTTGAGGTCCTTCTCGCTGAAGGCGTTGGTGCGCTCGCGGGTGTCCAGGAAGAGGACGCCCTTCAGCTCGCCCTTGGCCAACAGCGGCACGGCCATGGCGCTGCGGATGCCCTGGGCGACGATGCTCTCGCTTCCGGAGAAGCGCGAGTCGAGGACGGCGTCGGCGGTGAGCACCGCCTGGCGCGTCTCCAGCACGCGCTTGAGCACGGTGTCAGAGACCACCACTTCCTCTTCCTGCTCCTTGCGGTGGCGCACCGCCTCCGGCACCAACTCGCCCTTGGCGTCCACCAGGAAGAGGACGCCGTGGTCGGCGGCCAGTAACTCAAAGCTGGCCCGTAGAATCTTGTCGAGCAGGCTCTTCTGGTCGCGCTCCAGCCCGACCTGCCGGTGAAATTCATGCGCGATGCGCAGCTTCTCGTAGTCGGCCCGCAGCGCGTTGGCGTCGCTCAGCTGGTCCCCCGGCCGGAACTCGTCATCCGCCACCGGCTGGTCGATTTGGGCCAAGAACGCCGGGGCGGCCTGGGCCGAGGCCAGCACCGTGACGCCCGGGCTGCCGGTGCTGGTGAGCAGGTCGCCCGAGCGGAAGGTGAGGCGGGAGTTGCCCAGCGTCACCTCGTCGCCGTCCTTCAACCGGTGGTCGCGCACCCGCCGTCCGTTGACGTAGGTGCCGTTGGAGGAGCCCAGGTCCTTCAGGACGTAGGTGTTGCCGGCTCTCTCGATGCAGGCATGTTCCTTGGACACCTCGCGGTCCGCCAGCCGCAGGGTGTTGGCCGGGTGCCGGCCGAGGGTGGTGCGCCCGGTGAGGGGAAACTCGCTCACCTTGCCGTCGAGGAGCCGGCCGGTGAGGTAGGCGGTGCGTGGGCTGGTGCGCACCGAGGGCAGCGGTGCCAGGGCCTCGCCGCAGGACGGGCAGGCGGCCGGCCACGGGTGGGCCAGCGGCGTTCGGCATCGAGGGCAGGCCGTGGGCATGTGGTGCGGCGCTCCTGGGGCGGTCAGCATTCATCCGCCGCCCCCCGGGAAGCCGCCGCAAGGTTAGCAGAGGGACCAAGCAGCGCCAACGCACGGCCGCCCTTGACCCCTGGGCGGCGGCGCCTGTCGGCTTGGTGGTAAAGCGTCGCTCGGTGAGGCTCAAGCAGAAACCCGAGGACTTCAGCGTCAAGGAGTCCTACCGCTTCGACGAGGACCCGGAAGGGCGCTACCGCGTCTACCTGATGGACAAGCAGAAGCTGTCCACCTTCGAGGCGGTGGACCGCATCCGCGCCCGCTACGGCCTGCGGCCGGGCGCCATCAGCTACTGCGGCCTGAAGGACAAGCAGGGGCGCACCGAGCAGCTGATGGCCGTCGACGGGGCCGAGGTGGAGATGCAGGACCCGGACCTACGGCTGAAGCCCCTGGGCCGCACGGCGCGGCCCCTCAGTGCCCGCAACACCACCTCCAACCGCTTCGCGGTCACGGTGCGCGACCTCACCCCCGAGGACCTGGCGCACCTGCCGCTGGCCGCGGCGGAGGTGAACCGCCTGGGGGTGGTGAATTACTTCGACAGCCAGCGCTTCGGCTCGCTCAAGCACGGCCAGGGCTACATCGCCAAGGACCTGTTGCGAGGAGACTTCGAGGCGGCGCTGAAGAATTACCTCGCCAAGCCCTCGCGAGCTCGACCGCACCGACGACGCCAAGGTGAAGGAGTTCTGGCGCGAGCACTGGGGCGACTGGGGCCGCCGCTGCCCGCTCGAGGCCAACCGCCGCTACGAACGCATCCTCCGCAGCCTGCGCGAACACCCCACCGACTTCGTCCGGGCCTTCCTGCAGATCGACGCCGACTACCGCGCGCTCCTCCTCTTCACCTACCAGAGCTGGCTGTGGAACGAGGGGGTGCGGCGGCTGCTGCAGCTGCTGCTGCCCCGCACCAGCCTTTTCCCCATGCGCTACCAGGCGGGCACCCTGCTCTTCCACACCGACGCGGACCCCGAGACGCTGGCCTTCCTGCGCAGCGCCACCTTTCCCCTGCTCGCGCCCAACACCCCCCTGGCGGAGCCGCGCATTGCCGAGGCCGTGAAGTGGGCCCTGGGCAAGGAGAAGCTGACGCTGGAGTCGCTGCGCATCCCCGAGGCCGAGCGGCTGCTGTACTTCAAGCACGAGGAGCGCCCGCTGCTGGTGCAGCCGCAGAAGCTGGTGCTGGGCCGGGTGGCGCCGGATGAGTTGAACCGCGGCCTGTCCAAGCTCAACGTCGCCTTCACCCTGTCCCCCGGCAGCTACGCCACCCTGGTGGTGAAGCGCCTCTTCCACCGGGCGGAGGCCCCGGCCGAGGAGCCCCGGGGCGCTGAAATCCCCTGGCGCTCCGGGGCCCACACCCCCTACGTCACCCGGGTCCCCGGGGAACGCCCCGCAGCCTCCGTGTCGCCCAGCCCGGTCCGGGCCGCACCGCGCGGCCGGCAGCCCGAGGGGCCGGCCGCCCGTCCCGCCCCGCCCAGCGTGCCCGCACCACCCGTGGCTGGCTTTCGTGCCCAGGCGGCCGCCAAGAAGCGGGCCCGGGCGGCCGCGCGCGCCGCGGACAAGGGCTTTCGCAAGCCCTCGAAAGCATAGGGCCGAAGGCTGACCGGGCGACGTGCTAAGGGGTTGTAATCTCGAGGATTTCACAGGTCTGTGACCCAACTTCACAAGGAGGGCAATGGCGCTTCGGGGGCTGCGTACAGAGGACTGTGACTGCGCTCTCCTCCGTGTCGCTTCCAGGACTCCCGGCCGCGCTGGGCATCATGCTGGCCGAGCGAACGCCGACGCTTCCCTACCGTGCCGAGGTGCTGGCTGCCCGTCGGGGTGACCGCAGCGCCTTTGAGACGCTGGTGCGCAGCGTCCAGCGGCCTGTCTACGGCCTGTGCCTGCGGCTGCTCCGGGTCGAGGCGGAGGCGTCCGAGGTGGCGCAGGAAACCTTCCTGCGGGCGTACCAGAACCTGCACCGCTACGACGACGGGAAGCCCTTTGACTTGTGGGTGATGGCCATCGCCCGGAATCTCTGCCTGGACCTGTTGCGGCGCCGCAGCCGCATGCTGACCGACAACGTGGATGACATGCACGAGGTGCTGCCCTCGGGCGCGGCCAGCCAGGAAGATGGCGTCATCGCCGGCGAGGAGCGGAAGTCCCTAGAATCCGCCCTCTCCACGCTGTCCGTGGACGACCGGGAAGTGTTGAGCCTGTATTACGTGCAGAAGCGCACCACCAAGGAGATTGCGGTGGTGATGGGTGTCGCCCCTGGCACCATCATGGCCCGCCTGTTCCGAGCGCGGGAAAAGCTGCGCAAGCGCATGACGGCCAATTCCGAGGAGGCGGCGTGATGGATTGCCCCGACTTCGAAACCCTGTTGACTGCCCAGGCCGATGGCAGCGGCGAGTATGCCGAGCACCTGGCCGGCTGCCCCGACTGTGCGGCGTTCCTCGAGGAGCACCGGCAGCTGGAGAAGGACCTCTTCCGCCTGGCCGACCCCCTGCCCCCGGTGGACCTGGTGGCGCGCGTCATGCAGCGCGTGGCGGCCGAGCCGCTGCCGGTGCGCGCCGAGATGCGGACCGGCCTGTCCATCCTGGCCGCCACGCTGATGGCCGCCGTCCTCAGCTTTGTCGCCACCCGCGGCCCCATCGGGCTGCTGGGTGCCTCCGCCGCTCGCGCCATCGTCAGCTGGAAGACGGCCCTGGTGGGGCTGAACCACGCCGTGCAAGTCGTCTGGTCGACCACCGCAATCCCGCTGACGGTGTCAGTCACCCTGTTGCTGTTCCTCTCCCTGGTGGGCCTGCGCCGGGTGGCGCCCCCGCGCGCAGTGGAGATTGAGGTCCTTCCATGAAGAGTTGGCCCACCGCGGCCCTCGCCGCTCTGGCACTTCTGGCAGCACCGGCCCTGGCCGGGCCCGCCAGTAACGTTCCGCCGGAGCAACACCGCATCAGCCTCAACACCCACGGCTCCTTGCGCGAGGCGGTCAAGCACATCGCCGACGACGCCAAGCTGAGCGTGGTGGTGCGCGGCGGCGGGGAAATCAACGAGGCGGGCGACTTCCACTTCGAGAACGTCCCGGCCCGCGAGGCGCTGGACACCCTGGCCGCTGCCTACGGCCTCATCCTCGAACAGCACGGCAGCGTCTACACGCTGCGGCCGCCGACCGGACCGGAGAACGCCGAGCGCCTCATGGCCCGCCTCCGGCGCCCGGGCAACCCGTCTCCCGGCCCGGCCATGGCGCCGCTGCCCCCACTGCCGCCCGTGCCTCCCGTCCCGCCGGTCCCGCCCAGCGTGGTCAGCAAGGACTCGGACTCCGACCAGGAGGACCTGGACACCGACTCGGACTCGGCCGACGAGGACCAGCAGGAGCAGGCCGAAGAGCGCCGCGCCCAGGCCGAGGAACGCCGGGCGCAGGCGGAGGAACGCCGGACCGAGCTGCGCGAGCGGCTGCGGGAGATGAAGGACAAGCTGAAGCTGCGCGGGCTCCCCCACCATTCGGGCAACGACTGCGACGTCTCCGTCACCGGGAACTACACGGTGGAGGAAGGGCAGGAGGCCTGTGACGTCGTCGTCTTCGGCGGAAACCTGGACGTGCTGGGCCGGGTGACGGGCGACGTGGCCGTCTACGGCGGCAACGTGCACGTCGGCTCCGATGCCGAGGTGCAGGGAGATGTGGTGACCTTCGGCGGCGAGGTCCACGTGGACGACGGCGCTGAGGTGCACGGCGAGCAGATGTCCTTCGGCAGCTCGACCGGCAGTGGCGTCATGACCAAGGGCGCCAGGGCCTGGCACAACGTCACCGGCAAGCACGCCGAGAGCTCCAGCCACTCCAGTCTCGGCTGGAGCATCCCGCGCTTCCTCCTCAAGTTCGCGGCCTTCTTCGGCCTCTCCTTCATCTTCCTCATGTTCGTCCCGGCGCGGATGAAGCAGATTGAGGCCGAGGTGAAGCGCGACCCGGTGAAGTGCGGCGTGGCTGGGCTGGTGGGCAGCGTGGCCCTCATCCCCCTCACCATCATGCTGGCCGTCCTGGTCATCATCGGCTGGCCCTTCCTGGTGGTGCTCTGGCTCCTCGTGCTGCTGGGCATCGGCATGGGTTCCACGGCCATCGCGGCGGAGATTGGGACGCGGCTTCCCGTCCTCAAATCGACACGCAAGACGCAGGCCGCCGTCCTGGCGGTGGGCATCGGCGTGCTGCTGCTGGTCGAGCTCATCCCCTACCTCGGGCCGATGGTGCTGGCCGGCGTCTCCCTGGTGTCGCTCGGCGCCGTCATCCGCACGCGCTTCGGCGGCAAGCCGCAGGGCTACCCGACGCCCATCTAGGGCCGGGGCGGGCTGGCAGCGAGCGGCGCCCCCCCCCGGGGCAACGGGGGCCGGGCCCGTTGGCCGCGCGAGCCGGGAGCGCTATAGGAGGCGCTCCCGCACCCCGCCGTCCAGGGAGTCGCTCGATGTCGCTCACCGCCGCCTTCCCGAAGCTCACCGCTGCCATCTCGGCCTTCAACGAGGCCGGGCAGGTGGGCCCGGACCCGCTCGCCGCCCTCTACCCGGTGCGGCGGGCTGGCTACTCCCTCTTCTCCAACCTGCTGGCGGACAAGGACTTGGAAGCGCTGCGGCCCTACCTCTTCTGCCACGGGGGCAACATTCCCCAGCGGCCGGGGGACAAGCCCGTCCGCGTCAGCAACCTCATCGCCGGGCAGTGGAAGCTGCCGGCCAAGGGCGAGATGGCGCTGCTCCGGAGCCTCGCCGACCGCCGCATCGCCCTGATGGAGGTGCCGGCCTCGACGAAGGAGGACGCCGACGCCGCGGTGACGGCCGCGGACGCGGCCTGGAAAAGCCTGTCCTGGGCCCAGGAGGTCTTCAGCTACCGCAAGCACGTGGTGAAGAACTGGAGCCGCATGCTGGACTACTTCACCGAGGACTGCCTGCGCGAAATCCGCCAGCAGATTCCCAAGACGCACCTGGAGGCCCAGAAGGACTTCTTCGAGGCCAAGCGCGCCGCCGACCACCTGGAGGGGTCCGCCGAGGCCTGCATCCAGGGCGAGATGCTGCCGCCCATGGTGCCCGGCCACAGCTACTGGCGGAACGCCTACTTGCCCGCCGGGGTGAGCGTCATCATCTCGCCGATGAATTTCATCTATGGCATCCCCGGCATTCACCTGATGGGCGCCTACCTGGCCGGCGTGCCCTTCATCTACAAGGGGCACCCCTTCGCCGCGCTCACCAACACCACCATGGTGCGCATGCTGCTGGCCGCCGGGGCGGACCCGGCCTACGTCCAGAAGGTGGAGGGCTTCGGCGGTGGCATCGCCAGCCTGGCCACCGACCATCGGGTGGCGGTGGTGGCAGTCACCGGTTCCAGCGAGACGGCCAGCAAAATCCAGGCGGGCCGCGGACTGAACCGCCTGCGCTTCGAGGGCGGGGGGTGCAACTGGGCCTTCGTCGACGACGGCTACAGCGAGGCGGACCTCAAGAAGATTGCCGTCCGCCTCACCTACGCCAAGCTGGGCTTCGGCTCGCACAAGTGCACCTCGCTGCACGGCATCGCCGCCTCGGCCAAGACGCTGGACAGCCTCCTCGGCTTCATCGACGAGGAGATGGGCAGCTGGCGGGTGGCCGACCCGCGCGAGGCCACCGACGACAAGGTGGTGAGCCCGCTCATGGTGCACAAGGCGCAGACGCTGGTGGACATTGTCGCGGCGGCGAAGAAGCAGCCCGGGGTGCGGGTGCTGCGCGAGGGCGGACGCGCCGACGGGGCCTACGGCGAGCACTCCGAGGCGGTGAAGCCGGCACTGCTGCGCATCCGTCCGGACACCACGGTGCGCGTCAACTGGGACGGCAAGGGCGTGGGGGACTTCCCGCTCGCCACCACCGAATTCTTCATGCCCATTTTGGTGGGCATGGAGATGGCGGACTTCGAGTCGTACGTCCGCTTCTGCCTCTTCCAGAATCCGCATGACCTCGCCACGTCGGTGTGGACGCGAGATGACGCCAAGCTGCAGCTCGGCCGGCGGACGCTGGGCGGGATGCTGAAGGAGAATGACGGCACCGACTCGGCACTGGAGTGGGAGGAATTCGGCGCCTCCGGCATCGGCGAGTCCGGCAACATGGGCGTGGGCGAGGTGACGGCCACCTTCAGCATCTACACCCGCCGGCAGAAGGGCCGGCACCTCACCTTCTAGGGGGGAAAGCTGCCCCCCTTTGGGCGTTCCCCGGGGCGGCGACGGCGGATGTGCCCTCGCCCCTCCCTTGTTCTGGAGAAACGCAAACCCATGGTGTGGCTCGGCTGGGTGCTGTCGCTGCTCCTGCTCGCCGTGGGCTTTGTCGGCGTCTGGCTTCCGGTGGTGCCCGGGCTGCCCCTGATGGCGCTGGGGGCGTTCGTCCACAAGCTGCTGGTTCCGGGCCTTCTGTCCTGGTGGACGGTGGCCGCCTTCGCCGCGGTGGCCGCCTTCGGCTTCGTCGTCGACTTCGCCGCCACCGCCCTCACCACCCGGCGCGCCGGCGCCACCAAGGCCGGGGTGTGGGGCGCCGTCGCCGGGGGGCTGGTAGGCCTCTTTTTCGGGCTTCCGGGGCTGCTGTTGGGCCCGGTGGTGGGGGCGGCCCTGGGGGAATTGGCGCTGTCGCGGCGCAGTCCGGCCGAGGCGGCCAAGTCCGGCCTGGGCGCCGGGGCCGGCATCCTTCTGGGCTCGCTGGCCAAGGGCCTTCTCGGGGTGGGCCTCCTCGTCCTCTTCGCCCTGGACTGCCTTTTCTTCCACTGAAGGGCGCTGCCCACAGCCCTTGGGGAATAAGCCCGGGCCCCCAGCCCATCCTTACGTCCAGATGGGCACGGACAGCCACCTTGGCGAGCGACTGGACGCCTACCTGGACAATGAGGTCAGCGTCGACGGCAGCCTGGCGGTGCAGGCGCACCTGCGCGACTGCGCGCGCTGCCGGACGGACGCCGAAACCCGGCTGGCCCTGCGCACGGCGCTGCAGCGCGCGCTTGCCTCCGCGCCCGTACCGTCGCGGCAGTTCGTCGCGCGCCTCGGCCAGGCCCTGCGCCGCGCAGACGGCCCGCGGCGGCAGCGCCAGGCACGGCTGGCCTGGACGGGCAGCGCGCTCGCCGCCGGGGCGGCCCTGCTGCTGGTGCTGCGTCCCGGGCTTCCGGCGCAGGACAGTGCCCTGCGCGGGGAGGTGGTGGCGGCGCACCTGCGGTCGCTTCAGGCCCAGCACTTAACCGACGTAGCCTCCACGGACACGCACACGGTGAAGCCCTGGTTTTCTGGCAGGCTGCCCTTCGGCCTGCCGGTGCGGGACTTCTCTGCCGCCGGCTTTCCCCTTGTGGGGGGCCGGCTGGACTTCGTGGGCGGCCGGCCCGTCGCCGCCCTCGTCTACAAAAGTCGCCAGCACGCCATCAACATCCTCGTCTGGCCGGAAGAGACGGGACGCTGCGGCCCCACCACGCGCGAGTCGCAGGCGGGCCTCAACCTCCTTCACTGGACGTGTGGCGGCATGGCATGGTGGGCGGTGTCCGACGTCAACGCGGCGGACTTACAAGCCCTCGCCGCCCACCTGCAGGAGCCGGAACCATGAAGCGGCCCAAGGCCCTCAGCGTCGTGCTTGGCGCAAGCCTCGGCGTGCTGGTGCTGGTGGGGGCGGCGCTAGGCGCCGGCCTGTACGACGTCTCCGCCACGGCCAAGCCGTCTGCGCTGGAGGAGGGCTTCGCCAGCTTCGTCGTCGACCGCTCGGTGGCGCACCGCGCCCCCAAAGGCCCCAACCCCCTTGCCGTTACCCCGGAAGTCCTGGCGCGCGGGCTGGCCGAGTACCGCGAGCACTGCCTCATCTGCCACGGGGCCCCAGGGGTGCGGCCGAGCGGCATCTCCAAGGGCCTCAACCCGCCGGCGCCGGACCTCGCCCAGCCCGATGCGCAGGAAGGGACGGACGGCGAGTTGTTCCAAGTCATCTCCGCCGGCGTCCGCATGTCGGGCATGCCGGCCTTCTCCGCCAGCGAGTCGCCCGAGACGCTTTGGAAGCTGGTGGCCTTCATCCGCCACCTGCCCAAGCTGTCCGAGGAGGAGCGGGCGACGCTGGCCGGGCCGCCCCGCGTCCGCCCCGAGGAGCCCGCCGCGGCGCATTGAAGGGCCTTGGGGCCGCCCACCGGAAAAGCATAGAAGGGGCCCTCCCCCGCCATGCGCCGCCTCGTCCCCATTGCTGCAGAAGCCAGCGTCAGCGTCGACTTCGAGGGCGAAAGCGTCCCGGCGCGCCTGGGCGAGCCGGTGGCCGTGTCACTGCTTGCCGCCGGGCATGCCGTGCTGTCCCGCAGCGTCAAGTACCACCGTCCGCGGGGGCCCTTCTGTCTGGCCGCCGCCTGTTCGCACTGCCTCATGCGCGTGGACGGCACCCCCAATCTCTACTCCTGCCAGGTGCCGGCGCGGGCCGGCCAGCAGCTACAGCGGCAGAACAGCTACCCCTCGGCGAAGGTGGACGTCTTCCACGCCATCGACTGGCTGTTTCCCGGGGGACTGGACCACCACGCCATGTTTGCCGGCGTGCCAGTGGCCGAGCGGGTCATGGTGAAGGTGGCGCGCCACCTGGCCGGCCTGGGCCTGTTGCCCGACGGCGTGCCCCCGCAGCGCCAGGCGCCGGAAGTGCTGGAAGCGAAGGTGGCCATCGCCGGCGGCGGCGCCGCCGGCCTGGCCGCCGCCGAAGTGCTGTCCGCCGCCGCCGTCCCGTACGTCCTTTTGGAGCGAGAGGACGCCCTGGGGGGACGCTGGCGGCTGGGGCCGCCGGAGGCCGGCGCGCCGGCGGCGCTGGCTGTCCGCGCCAGCGCCGGCACGCTGCGGCTGCACACTACCGTGGTGGGACTGTACGCGGACGCCCGCGGGCGCTTTCTGGCCGCCGTCACCTTGGGCCCGCAGGGCCCGCGGCTGCTGCTGGTGCGGGCGCCCCGCTTCCTGCTGGCGCTGGGCGGGCATGCGCAGCTGTTGCCCTTCATCGACAATGACTTGCCGGGCGTCTTCAGCGGACGCGCCGTCAGTGACTTGGTGCGCCGCCGCGGCGTGCTGCCGGCGGAGTCCCCGGCGGTGGTGGGCCAGGGAAGCGAATTGCGCGGCCTGGCGCAGCTGTTGACGGACGCTGGGGCGCCGCCGGTGCTGGTGCTGGACACCGGGCCCACGCCGGAGGCGGGCGCCCTCTCCGGCCGCGTCCTGGAGGCCCACGGCCGCGGCCGGGTGCAGGCCCTCAGCGTGCAGGTGTCCGGAGGACGCCGGAAGAAGGTGGCCTGCGACGCCGTCGTCCTCGCCCTGCCTCCCACGCCGGCCTACGAAGTCGCCTGCCACGCCGGGGCCCACACCGTCTTCCGGCCGGAGCTGGGGGTGTTTGCCGTTCAGGCGGACGCGGACGGGCGCACCGCCGCCCAGGGCGTCTACGTCGCCGGCGACGCGCTGGGCGGCACCACCGCCGCGCTGGCCGCCGACTCCGGCCGCCGGGCGGCCCGGGCGCTGCTGGCGGAGGGGGCCGCTTGAGTAAGGCGCTCGTCTGTCCCTGCGAGGACGTCACCCTGGACGACGTGGAGGGCGCCATCGCCAAGGGCTTCCACGACGTGGAAAGCATCAAGCGCTACACCGGCTTCGGCACCGGCATCTGCCAGGGGAAGAGTTGCCTCAACGCGGTGGCCCAGGTGCTGGCGCGCACCCCCGGCGTCGCCCCGGCGGCCGTCCTGCCCTTCACCCCGCGCCCGCCGCTCGAGCCCACCGAACTGGGGGTCCTGGCCACGCTGCGGGTGGATGAGGCCGAGGTGCCCTCCGCCGGTGTCCCGCCCGCCCTCGGCGCCCCGGTGGCCGCGCTCCGTCCAGTGGAGCCCGTGCCGGCCCGGGCGGAGGTGGTCATCATCGGCGGCGGCATCATGGGCCTGGCGCTGGCCCACAACCTGGCCAAGCGGGGCTGCACCGACGTGGTGGTGCTGGAGAAGGACTACCTGTGCGCGGGCGCCTCCGGACGCAACGGCGGTGGGGTGCGGATGCAGTGGGGCACGGAGGCCAACATTGAATTGGCCAAGCGGTCCGTGGAGCTGATGAAGCAGTTCGCCGGGGAGATGGGCATCAACATCTGGCTGCGCCAGGGTGGCTACCTCTTCCTCGCCAAGAATCCGGCCATCGCCGAGCGGCTGGAGCGCAACGCCAAGCTGCACAACCGCCACGGGGTGCGGACGGAGATTCTTTCCCCGGACGCCGCCCGGGAACTGGTGCCGCAGCTGACGCTGAAGGACGTGGTGCTCGCCGCCTACCACCCCGAGGATGGCGTCATCTTCCCCTGGCCCTTCCTGTGGGGCTATGCCCAAGCGGCGCGCAAGCGGGGCGTGCGGGTGGAGACCTTCACCCAGGTGACTGGCTTCTCGCGTTCCGGGGGACGGCTGGGCGCGGTGCAGACGGACCGGGGAGAAATTGCCTGCCAGACGGTGGTGCTGGCCAGCGGGGCGTGGAGCCCCCAGGTGGCCCAGCTGGCCGGCGTGGCGCTGCCCAACCAACCCCACCGGCATGAAATCCTCAGCACCGAACCGCTCAAGCCCTTCCTCGGCCCCCTCGTCTCCCTGTTGGACTCTGGCCTCTACTTCAGCCAGTCCATGCGCGGGGAGATTGTCGGCGGCATGGGGGACCCGCGCGAGCCGGCCGGGCTGGAACAGGGGTCCACCTTGCGCTTTTTGGGGCGCTTCGCCCGGGCCCTCACCGAGCAGCTGCCGGTGCTGGGCAGGGTGAAGGTGCTGCGGCAGTGGGCGGGCTGCTACGACGTGACGCCGGACAACAACCCCATTCTCGGCCGCACGCCGGGCCTGGAGAACTTGCTGCAGATGTCGGGCTTCGTCGGCCACGGCTTCATGATGGCCCCGGCGGTGGCCGAGCGGATGGCGGAGTGGATGGTGAGTGGCCGGCCGGATGAGTTGTTCAGCCGCTTCAACCTTTCGCGCTTCGCCAGCGGAACGCTGGAGCGCGAGGACATGATTATTGGCTGAAGGCCACCGGGGTGCCCGGGGGCAGCCGAGACGGCGGCAACGACAGCTGCGACTGGCGCATTAGCGCCGGGGGGCAGCTGTAGTCGCAGCAGTTGCCGGTGGTGGGCACGGCGCCCTGGATGCCGACTTGGGTGTAGGTGGCGTCCGGGGTGCAGCGAAGCGTCTGGGGCGCCTGGGTGGTGCAGACTTGGGCAGCCCGCTGGTCGAGCTCTGCGTTGCTGGCCTGGCGGCTGCCGCACACGGTGAAGGTGCCCAGCTTGTAGTCCTGGGTGATGACGGCGGGTGGCGTGGCGCAGCTGAGGACGGCCACCCCCAGAAGTGCAACGCCGGCAGGCCAGGCAAACTTCATGGCGTGCCGCCGTCCCGGCGCGGCTGGGCGCCACCCTGCGGGGAGGGGGGGAAAGAAACGCTGGAGGAGGGGCCGGTCCCGCCGTCCATGGTGCGTGCGGGCTGGGACATGGGACGTCGCGTCGCGGGTGGCGGGGCGGGGAAAGCTGGGGCGTTTGCGGAAGCGGCTTCTCCGCCGGCAGCTGGGGCTGGGTGACGGCCGGCCCTGACTGCTGCGGGGCGAGCGTCCCTTGCGTGGGCGGCGACAGCGGGGGGGCTGGGGCCAGGGGCGTCTGCGGGGCAAGCTGGGGCTGCGTGGGCGTTGCCGGCGGGGACAGGGGCGCCTGGGCCAGGGCGACGCCCGTCAGCAGCAGTCCGAAGGTGGCCAGCACATTGCGCATGGGGTGCAGGTTAGCGCGCCCGGCAGCGGGCCGGCTTCTACCAACTCCCCGCTTCTGTCCCGTGGCCGACGTCCCTACAGAAGGTTTTCACGGGTGGTGAAGGTCCCCAGCCGGGGGCTGGTTTAGACGTCCAGCAACGCCAGCTGCCGACTGGGGGCGTGCAGCGCCAGGGGGAAGACGCGGCTGACCTGCAGGTTGACGACCTGGCCGGTCCGCTCCACCCGGCCCTCGGCGAGGAGGAAGGCCGCGCCAAGCACCACCGAGCGCTGACCCTCAAAGGTTTTGGAGGGGACGACGAGGTTGGCCATGCCCGTCTCGTCCTCCAGGGTCAGGAAGGCCACGCCCTTGGCGGTGGGCGGGCGCTGGCGGCAGGTGACGAGGCCGCCGACGCGCACGCGCGCGCGGTGGGGCGCGTGCTGCAATTCTGCCGCGGACAGGGCGCGCCGGGCGGTGAGGGCCTCGCGCAACAGGGCCACCGGGTGGCGCTCCAGCGACAGCCCGGTGTGCCGGTAGTCCTCCACCACGCGTTCCAGCAGGCTGGCCGTCCCACCCGGCTGGGGGGAGGTGTCCAGCGGCTCGCCGTGGAAGAGGTCCCCCCTGTCGGTGGTGGCCAGCGCCTGGACTTCCCACGCCGCCTGGCGACGGTCTCCGCACAGCCCGTCCAGTGCCCCAGCGCGCGCCAGCCGCACCAGCGCGCCGCGGGGCAGCCCCGTCCGCCGTACCAGGGCCCGTAAGCCCTGGTCGCCTGCAGCCGGCCGGCCCGTCGTCACCGCTTCGCCGTGCGCTTTCTGCAGTCCCCGCACTTCCCGAAGGCCAAGTCGCAGGGCGCCCGCCTCCAGCGTGCAGTCCCAGTCCGAGTGCTGCACGTCCACCGGCCGCACTGCCACGCCGTGCCGGCGGGCATCTTCCACCAGGGTGTGCGGTGCGTAGAAGCCCATCGGCTGGCTGTTGAGGAGTGCCGCGGTGAAGGCCGCCGGGTGGTAGCGCTTCAGGTAGGCGGAGGCGTAGGCGATGAGAGCGAACGAGGCCGAGTGCGACTCCGGGAAGCCGTAGTGGCTGAAGCCCTTGAACTGTTCGAAGCAGCGCTCGGCGTACGCGCGGCTGTAGCCGCGGCCGACGCACCCTTCGATGAAGCGGGCGCGCCAGCTGGGAAGCAGCGCCGAGGCCCGCTTGTGCGTCAGCGCACGCCGGAGCGCATCGGCATCGGCCTGGCCAAACCCGGCCGCCGTCACCGCCAGGCGCATCGCCTGCTCCTGGAAGAGCGGGATGCCGAGCGTCTTCTCCAGAATGGCCTTCACCTCCTCCGAAGGGTAGGTGACGTCCTCCAGTCCCTCTCGGCGCCGGAGGAAGGGGTGCACCATGTCGCCGAGGATGGGCCCCGGACGGATGAGGGCAATCTCGATGGTCAAGTCGTAGAAGCTTCGCGGTCGGAGCCGGGGCAAGAGATTCATCTGCGCCCGGCTCTCCACCTGGAAGACGCCCACCGCATCCGCCCGGCCCAGCATCTCGTACACCTCGGGGTCCTCCGGGGGCAGCGTGGCCAGGCTGAGATGCTGGCCCTCGTGCTTTTCCACCAGCTGGAAACCACGGCTGAGCGCGGTGAGCATGCCGAGACCGAGCAAGTCCACCTTGAAGATGCCCAGGGCGGCCAGGTCGTCCTTGTCCCACTGGACGACGGTGCGCTCGGCCATGGCCGCGTTCTCCACCGGGACCAGGTCCGACAATTCGCCATGGGTGATGACGAAGCCGCCGACGTGGATGGAGAGGTGGCGCGGGAAGCCCTCCAGCGCCGAGGCCAGAGCGAGCGTCTGTTCCACGCCTCGGTCCTCCGGCCGCAGCCCGGCCTGCTGCACGTCCGCGGGCTCCAGCGTGGAGGAGCCGCTCATCTCGGTAACGCGGGCCAGGCGGTCCACCTGGTCGAGTGACAGGCCCAGCACCTTGCCTACCTCGCGCACGGCGAGCCGGCCCCGGTAGCAGATGACTTCGCACACCATGCCCGCCCGCGCCCGCCCGTGCTTCCTATAGACGTACTGCAGCACCTCCTCGCGCCGCTCGTGTTCGAAGTCCACGTCGATGTCCGGGGGCTCCGGTCGCTCCAGGCTGAGGAAGCGCTCGAACAGCAGCCCCATGCGCACCGGGTCGATGGCCGTAATCTGCAGCGCGTAGCAGACGGCCGAGTTGGCGGCGCTGCCCCGGCCCTGGCAGAGGATGCCGCGCTCGCGCGCGAAGCGGACGATGTCGTGCAGCGCGAGGAAGTAGCCGGCCACCTGCAGCCGGTCGATGAGCGCCAACTCATGGACAATCTGCCGGCGCACTGCCTCGCTGACGCCACCCGGGTAGCGCCACTGCAGCCCCTCCTCCACCAGGACGGCGAGCCAGCTCTGGGGGGTGTGCCCCGCCGGCAAGTCCTCCTGGGGAAACTGGTAGCGCAAGGAGTCGAGGGAGAATTGACAGGCGTCGGCCACCTCCAGTGTCCGGCCCACCGCCTCGGGCAAGTCCTGGAAGAGGCGCGCCATCTCCAGGGGCCCCTTCAGCGTGCGTTCGGCGTTGGGGAAGAGACGAAAGCCGGCCTCGGCCACGCTGACGCCGTGGCGGATGCAGGCCAGCACGTCCTGCAGCGGCTGGCGCTCGCGCAGGTGGGTGTGCACGTCGTTGTGGGCACAGCACGGAAGCCCCAGCCCGCGAGCCAGCCCTTGCGCCTGCTGCAGCCGCACCTCGTCCCCGGCGGAGAAGGTGCGGCACAGGCCGACGTAGAAGCGTCCCGGAAAGGCCTCGGCCAGTGGCGCCACCTGCGCCTCGGTCGCCGGGGCGGGCAGCACCAGCAGCAGGCCCTCGGCCCGCTCGGCCAGGGCCTGCCAGGGCACCCCCGCCTGGCCCTTGGGGTGGGCGAGCCGCCCGGCCGAGATGAGGGCGCAGAGATGGCCGTACCCCACGGCGTCCTGCACCAGGGCCACCACCTCGGGGCCGTCGGTGAGGGTGAGGCGGCTTCCGACGAGAAGCTTCAGCCCCAGCGCGCGCGCCTGGAGGTACGCCTTGACCACGCCGTACAGCCCGTCCTGGTCGGTGAGGGCCAGGGCGGACAGCCCCAGCTCCGCCGCCTGGGTGACCAGTTCCTCCGGGTGCGAGGCCCCCTGGAGGAAGGAGAAGTTGGAGCGGCAGACGAGCTCGGCATACATGGCGGCTGTCCAGACGTTGTACTGCTCATCCGTTCAGTCTGTCCAGGGGTTGTCCGCTTCCCGTCGGCTAGGGAAGCCCGCCGCGTCGTTCCCTCCAAACAGAAAGCACCGTGCCGTTGCCCAGCCAACGTGGCCGTGGCGTCGACGCGGGGCCGGCACCCGCAGCGGACCCACCCTCCACGGATTCGTTCCGAGCTGCGTCTGGCCGACGCGGGCAGTGGCTTTGTCGCTGCCGCGATGGGCCGGCTGCGCGCCACCTGGGCCCTGACGTGGGGCCGGGGAAGCCGGGCGCGGGCGCAACGGCCAGGGCGTCCGGTGTCCCATACAGGCAACAGGAGAGGTGGACACTGCCGCGGTGACTGACTCGTTTGAAGAAGTCTTGCCCAGCAGAGGACTGTTGCCGCGTCCGCTGGGACCGCCCGTCCTCACCTCACGAGAGAGGGAAGTTCTCGCCTGCCTTTTGACCGGCGCGAGCGAGAAGGAAGTGGCGGCGTCGCTCGCCATCAGCCCGCAGACGGTGCACGCACACGTCAAGTCCCTCTACCGCGTGCACGGCGTGTCGTCCCGCCCGCAGCTGATGGCCAATTTTCTGCGTGCCGCCTTGCGAGCACTGAGACACGCGCGCGACATGCGCCAGCCCGCACCAGACTGCGCCTGCGGCCGCTAACACCCCCCGGGG
Source organism: uncultured delta proteobacterium (assembly GCA_963760425.1). Classification (GTDB taxonomy): domain Bacteria; phylum Myxococcota; class Myxococcia; order Myxococcales; family Myxococcaceae; genus JADGRA01. Next base: position 492,301 of record CAVXCY010000007.1, read on the forward strand.
CATACCCACGTCGGCAGTCCCCGTGGTGGCACGCAGGCGTCGGTGGCGCGCCAGCGCACCCTGGCGCAGGGGCCGGGTGCCGAGAGGCCTCCTTTGGTGGGTGTGGGTCCGTCCATGCGTCCCCCGAAGAGGGGATGTGGCGACTGACCACGCCCCCTTAGTTGAGAGAAGCGGACGCGCTGCTTGCGTTCCCACAAACAACCTCCAGGAGAAGCACATGGTCCGAAGCAATGCAGTTCTCTTCAAAGGCTGGACGGCGTGGCTCATCGCCAGCATCGCGGCAAGCCTCCTCACCATCGCCTGTGGCGGCGGGAGCGGCACCACCCCTCCCCCGCCTGGCAATCCCCCCCCGGCATCCACCAACGTCCAGCTCGCGTCGAAGGCCGCCCTGGGCAACTACCTCGTCTCGGCCGGGGGGCAGACGCTGTATTACTTTGGCCTCGACTTCCCCGGCACCTCTTCGCACCAGGCCGTCTCCAACTGCACGTCCAGCGACGGGTGCGTGGGCGTGTGGCCTCTCTTTCACGTCGACACGCCCGTGGTGGGGACCGGGCTTCAGGCCTCCGACTTCGCGGAAATCACCCGCCCGGATGGCGCCAAGCAAACCACCTACAAGGGCTGGCCGCTCTACTTCTACGCGGGCGACTCCAAAGCCGGCGACACCAACGGCGACGACTTCGAGGGCTGGTTTGTCCTCCGCGACCCCTTCTATTCCCTGTTGGCCCTGACCAAGAGTCCTACCGGCGCGACCCTCTTCCTGGCTGACCCCCAGGGGCGCACCGTCTACAGCTTTGCCGACGACACGGCGGGGACTGCCGGGACCGCCCCCGTCTCGGCCTGCACCGGCGCGTGCCTCAACACGTGGACGCTCTTCGTCGCGCAAGGGACGGTCACGCCCACCGGCATCGACGGGACCAAGCTGACCACCTTCACCCGGCCCGACGGCCAAATGCAGTCGGCCTTCGCTGGGCACCCGCTCTACTTCTACGCGGGGGACACCAATCCCGGCGACACCAACGGACAGGGCTTCCAGGGCCTCTGGGCCATCGTCAACCCCAGCGCCTTGTAAGCCAGAAGGGGAAAGGGGGCCGGCGGCCATGGCCCCCTGCCCAAGGCCCTCGCCCCCCTCGGTGACGCCCGGGAAGGGGGCCCCGGCTAGGGAGGCCGCGGAAAGCCGCGCTTTCCTTGGACCCAGTCCTCCCACTGCCCGAAGGCCTTCATCTGTTCATCCAGCTTGGTGGCCTTGAGCAGCGCTTCCACCTCGGCCCGGCTTTGGTGCTTGCCGGGCGCCTGCGGCGCCTCGGCCAGCGCCCACACCAGCACCGCCGCCAGCGCAGCGTTGCGGCGGGCCTCGGGCAGGTTGACCCGCTCAAACACGTCGGACTCGGCGTGGTAGTCCGGCAGGTAGGGCGCGCCATCCTGGTCGGCGACGAAGGTGGGGACGCCGGCCAGCAGGAAGTCGAAGTTGTCCGTCCCGTCGAAGGCGTCCACGCTGTGCGCGCTCTCCTCGGCCAGCCCGGGCACCCCAGCGAAGGCGCGCGCCGCGGCCGCGCGCAGCTCCGGGCGGCCGCTCACCTGAAAGCCAGTGGTTTTCCCCGAGCCCAAGTCGAAGACGACCACGGCGACGTGGTCCCGCAGCTCTGCCTTGTGGCGGTCGGCGTAGCCGGCCGAGCCGTACAAGCCCTGCTCCTCCCCGGTGAAGAGGACGAAGCGCACCGTGCGGCGGGGCACCAGGCCGAGTTCCATGAAGGCCCGGGCCACGTCCAGCACCAGGGCCACGTTGACGCCGTTGTCCTCGGCCCCCGTCCCCAAGTCCCAGCTGTCCAGGTGTGCGCCGAGCAGCACCACTTCCCCGGGCTTCTCCCGACCGGGAATCTCGCCGATGACGTTTTCCGAGACGTTGGTGCCGCCGGTCTTGTTCTGCATCCCCACGCGCGCTCGCACCTCCCCTTGCTGCAGCAGTCGCCCCATGCGCTCGGCACTCTCCCGGGAGATGACGGCCACCGGCAGCGGCGCCAGGGCGCCGAAGTCCACCGGATGCCGGTACAGCAGCCCCCGCGGCCTCGTCGACTCGAGCAGGACTGCCACCGCCCGCGCCGCCCGCGCCGCGGCCAGCAGCGGGCGGGACTTCATGTACTCCTCGAAGAGTTGGTCGAGCGTCTTCATCTCCTTCTGGTGCACGAGGAGGATGGCGCCGGCGGCACCCTTTCCTAGACGCGCGAAATCGGCCTCGGTGCCCTCGCCGGCGTCCACCACCCTTGCCTCGACTCCGGAGGTGGAGGGCGAGGCCGGCGCGGCCGCCGCCCGCACGGCGAAGGCCTCCGGCGCCGTGACGCGGACGTCCACCGTGCCGGGCAGCCACAGCACGGGCAGGGTGAAGGACTCCGTGTACACCCGCGGCAGCTTGAGGGCCCGGAAGCGGGCCAGCCCCCACGTCACCGCGCGGGTGCACGCCGGGGTGCCGGTCGGCCGGCCGCCGACGGTGTCGGTCAACTCCTCCAAGTCCTTGGCCAGGGGCGTCTCCCCTGAAGCGCGCTTCAACAGCGCCGGGCGCGGGTCCGGCGGCGCCGCCGCAGGTTGTGCCACCGCCACCCCGGACAGCAGCAGCAGCCCGCCCAGCACCGCGCCAGCAGCCCCATGCACCATGAGAGAGAGTCCCCGTCCCGCCCCAGGGGGAAAGTCCCCCGGGGCCCGCGGCCGACTCTACGCCGAGGGCCGGGGCCCGGAGCGCTTTCGTGGCACCGGGGTGCAGTCCGGGTCGCCGACCGGGTCCTTCTCCCAGGGCGCGTCCGCGGGGGGCGCGCCGTCCACCGCCGGAAGCCGCATGGTGAAGCGCGCGCCACCCTCGGCGCGGTTCTCGGCCAACAAGCGCCCGCTATAGCGCTCCACGTACTCGCGGCTGAGCGCCAGTCCTAGGCCCATGCCCTTGCCCACCGGCTTGGTGGTGAAGAACGGCTCAAAGATGAGTTCCTGTGCACCGGCCGGCAGCCCCGCGCCGGTGTCCTCCACGACGACGCACACTTCCTGAGCGTGCAGCGTCACCTTGAGCTGCACGGCGCGGGGGGCACCAGGGGGCAGCGCCTGCAGCGCATCGGCCGCATTCACCAGGAGGTTGAGCACCACCTGACTCAAGTGGCGCGCCACGGCGCGGACGGGAGGCAGCCCCGGCGCCACCGCGACCTGCAGCGGGACGAGGGCACTGGCACGGGCCAGCAGCACCGCGTCCGCCACCACCTCGCCGATGTCACACAGCTCCGTGGCCTCGCGGTCCTTCCGGGCAAACACGCGCAAGTCGCGGACGATGCTCTGGATGCGCTCGACGCCGCGCTCCGCCTCGTGCAGCGCCAGCACCACCTCGGCGCGGGTGGCCTCGGGAAGGCGCTCCGCCTCCAGGCGGACGAAGCCGAGGTTGGCATTGACGAAGGCCAGCGGGTTGTTGATTTCGTGCGCCACCCCGGCCGCCAGCCGTCCCACCAGCGCCAGGCGCTCCGCATGGCCCCGCGCGCGCTCCGTCTCCGCCAGCTTCAGGGCCATCGCCTCGCGGGCGGCGCGGACACTCACCAGCCGACTGGACAGCCGGGAATGGAAGCTGGTGCCAAACAGGCCGACGAAGCCCGAGGCGCCCAACAGTGCCAGCCACGCCAACAGTGTCCGCCCATCCACGTGGGCGTGGAGAAGCAGGCTCAGGCTGGCCGCGCTCGCCAGGGCCCAGGCCAGGGCGGTGTTGTGCTGGTCACGTAGCGTGAAGGGCGTCAGCGCCACGGGCATCACCAGAAACCAAGGGAAATACAGGCTGCTCGCCCCGCCCGTCAGTAGCACCAGCCAGGCCAGGCACAAATTGGAGCCGGCGGTGAGGGCGAGGTCTACCAGCCGCTGGTGCCGGGCGCCCCAGACGCGTGTCAGCGCGGCGGCCCCGACGAGGAGGCCCACCCACAGAAAACGCGCCAGAAAAAGCCAGCCATCCAGCCGCCGAACGAGGAAGGCGTCCACCGGGAAGAAGCACGCCACCGCCAGCCCAATGGCCAGCATGCCCTTCTGCCGCTCGACCGACTCGATGGCCTTCTCGTCCTTGCCCGTCACGCGCGTTGGCACAGGGCCAAGCCAGAGCAACGGCCGAGCCAAGCGGCAACCCCCCGAAAGCAGGAAGCAAAGCGTCCCGGTGCGACGTGTCCGGACCCACTGCCCGGGGTGAGGGCGACACCCCCCTTGGCTTCAGGCGGCCTGACGGGCGCGGGGCACCGCCAGCAGGTGCAGGCGCGCCCCGTTACGCCACACCGCCACGGGCACGGTGTCCATCCCCCGCAGCACCATCAGGCGGTGGATGTCGTCCACGTTGGCCACCGCCTCCCCGTGGACGCCGAGGATGAGGTCCTCCGGGCGAAGCCCGGCGTCGGCGGCTGCGGAGTCCTTGGCCACCTGCAGCACGCGCACCGCGCGCGGCTGCTCCGCTGCCTGGGCCACGGCGCGGGGCAGCAACTCCGAGCGGGCGGCCACGCCCAGCGTGCGCCGCTTCACCTCCCCCTTCTGGATGAGGACACTCGTCACCCAGGTGGCCGTGCGCGAGGAGACGGCGAAGCCCATGCCTTGCGCCCAGGGGATGACGGCGGTGTTGATGCCCACCACCTCGCCAGCCGCATTCACCAGGGGCCCCCCGGAGTTGCCGGGGTTGATGGCCGCGTCCGTCTGCACCAGTCCCTCGAAGACGGTGCCGCCCGGGCCGGGCAGGCTTCGGTCCGTGGCGCTCACAATCCCCACACTCACCGAGCGCTCGAAGCGAAAGGGGTTGCCGATGGCCACCACCAGCTGCCCCACCCGGGCCTGCGGGGCCAATGTCAGATGGCCGAGTTCCATGCCCCGCACCCGCACCACCGCCAAGTCGGTGGGCGGGTCCGTCCCCACCAGTGCCGCGTCCACTGCCTCGCCGTCCGGCAGCCGCACGCGAAGCGGACGCCCGGAGCCCGCGACGTGGTGGTTGGTGAGCAGGTAGCCGTCCTGCGCCACCACCACGCCGGTGCCCGCGCCGCGACCCTGTTCCACGCCCACCACCGCCCGGCTGGCGCGCGCCACCAGCGTCTCGAGTTCATCCGACAGTGCTTCCAGCCCTTTCACGGCCGCACACCCACCGTCACCGCCCGTTGCTGCACGGCCCCGGCCCGCAGCAGGTGGAGGGGAAGCGCCTGGCCGATGGGGGCCTCTGCCAGCGCGCCCAGCAAGTCGCCCACATCCGCGGTGGCCGCGCTGCCCACCTGCAGCAGCACGTCTCCGAAGGTGAGGCCGGCGGCGTCGGCCGGACTGCCCGCTTCCACGGCCACCACCAGAAGGCCCTGCTCGCGCCCGGCCACGCCACGCAGGTTGGCCGGCAGGCGCACCGGCTGCGTCCCGACGCCGAGGTAGCCGCGGCGGACACGTCCCTGGGTGAGGAGTTCCTCCGCCGTTCGCACCAGCGTCTCAGCGGGCAGCACCAGGCGGCGAGAACGCCCGAGGCCGGACACCACCAACCCCAAAAGCTGGCCCTCGACGTCGGCCACCGCGGCCCCGGCCAGTCCGGGACGGGCGGACAATTCCACGTCCAGGCTGGCGTCCACCCGGGCGCCCCACGCCGTCCGGTACGCGGGCCCCACCCCGCCCAGAAGGCCCAGCCGGACACGCACGCTGCTGCGGGGCCGCGACACGGCCAGCACCAGGCTGCCCGGCCGCAGCGCACTGGACAGCCGCCAGCGCGCCGGCAGCAGGGAGACGCCCTTCACGCGCAGCAGCGCGAGGTCCAGCGCCGGGTCCTGCCCCAGAAGCTCCGCGGGGGTTTCCACCCCGTCCACGGTGACGGCCAGCTTGTCCAGGCGGTTGACGGCGTGCGCGGCGGTGAGGACGAGGTCCGGCGCGTGGGCGACGCCGCTGGCGGGCCAGCGCCGGCCAGCAATGCCGACCAGGGAGCGGCCCACCGAGGCAGTGACGTCGGCGAGACTTTCGGAAAGGGAAACAGCGACGGAGGCCGGTAGGGAGGAGTCAGTCATGGCCCGAAGAAGGTAAGCGCCGCGGCAGCGGCCGCGCATCACCCCGACGGGCAGCCCGCGGCCCCTGCCCGTTTGGCCAGGGGGGCGGTGAGGGCTACAGCACGACTAAGCCGAGGCGCGCTGCGCGCACCACCGCCTCGGTGCGCCGCTCGACGCCCAGCTTTTGCAGCAGCGCGTTGACGTGAAACTTCACCGTGTGACGGCTGATGGCCAGTCGCTCGGCAATGGCGCTGTTGGGCAACCCTTGGGCCAAAAGCGCCAGCACCTCGCGCTCCCGCGGGGTGAAGTCGCCCGGCGCGCCCGGGACGGGCGGCTCCGGCAGCGGACGCAAGGCGCGGAAGTGTCCGTCGGACACCGTCAACCCCCGGGCGGCGGCCCACAGGGCGGCCCCGACGGTGGCGGGCTCGGCCGTACGCAGCAGCGCCCCGGCCACGCCGGCGGCCAGCACCACCCGGGCAGCCCGTTCATCCTCCACCAGCGCCACCACCGGTGCCGGGCCGGCGCCCTCGGGGGCGAGGGCGGGAAGGTGTCCGGCGTCCCAGAGGACGGCGTCGAAGGGCAGCTCGTGCCAGGCGGAGGCCACGCGCCGAGAGCGCGTCCACCTCCCCGGCGACTGTCCAGTGGGCCTGGGCAAGCACGCCGCGCAGGCCGGCCCGGACAAGCGGGTCCGCCGAGACGAGGAGAGCAGCCGGGGAAAGTGAGGCGTCGTTGGCCATGGCCCGAAAAATGGGAAGGGGGGTTAGCCCATAAACGCAGGCGCGCCCCGGTGCCAGGTCGCCTGCCGCCCCCCCCCGGGGTTCAGTCGAAAAAACCATGCAGGTAGAAGCGGCCGTCGCGCGCATCTTTAAACACCCAGGCCGGCCCCAGCCCCTCGAAGTGCACGCGGTAGTAGTCGCGGGCGAAGGGCGTCTTCGTCCACCACTGGCCGCCCAGGCGCTCTGGCCCGGCCAGGCCCAGCACCGCGCGACGCCGGCCCAGCAGTCGCGCCCCCTGCAACTCGCCCGCCGGGCCGAGCTCGACATTCAGGGCCGCCGGCTGCGGGAAGAGGCGCGCCGGACGTTCCGGGGAAACCACGTCGGGGGGCAGCCGGCGGGGCCGGCGCGCGGCGCGCTTCTGCATGCAGCCCCTGCTCGGCCTGCGGGGGGCGGAAGGGCCCGCGGGCCCGGGCCGTCTCTGGGCGATGGTCTTCGGCGGCGCGGGGGGAGGACAGGGCGTCCGGGCCGAGTGCCGTCGCCAGGCGGGCCAGGACGCTGTCCAGCCCGGCGTCGCCCTCCGGCAGGGCCCCGAGGACGCGCTGCTGGCCGCGGTCCTCGCACGTCTCATCCACGGTAAGCACCACCGTGGCCACCGGCGCCGGTAGCCGGAGGTCCTCCAGCCGGTGGCGAAGCAAGTCGAGGAGTAGCCGCGGCTCGGCGCTGGGGCGGGCCAGCACCAGGGGCACCGCGCGCGGGCCGTCCGGCTCCAGCAGCAGCGTCAACGTGAGACGGACGGCCGCCCTGCCCCGCCCGCGCAGCCGCGCACAGGCTGCGTCCACCATGCCCTTGAGGACGAAGAGGAGCGGCTCGACGGCCTCGGCCGCAGTCTCCAGCACGCGCATCTCCTCCACCACCTCCGGGACGAGTGCGGGAAGGAAGCGCGTGTCGTCCTGCCCCCGGGCGAGGCGCTGGGCGCGCAGTCCGCGCGCTCCCAGCCGTGCCACCAGCTGTGCGGATTCCAGGTGCGCTACCTCCCCCAGGGTGGAAAGCCCAAAGCCACCGAGGGCGTCGCGCACCGGCGCGTCCACCGCCTCCAGCGCCTGCAGTGGCAAGGGGGCCAGCGCCCCGGCCGAGGCGCCGCGGGGCACCACCTGCAGCCGGCCGCCCCCGAAGCGGGCCAGCGCCCGGGCGGTGAAGAGTTCCGAGGCGACCGCCCCCCGGCTGCGGAAGCCCAGTGACTGCAGAAGGCCGAGCGCGCGCTCGAGCAGCGGCGGCTCCCCGCCGAAGAGGGAGGCGGCGGAGGCGTCGAGCCAGAAGCCGTCGGGCGGCGAGGACATGGTGGCCGGAGAGAGGCCGAGCAGCCCTTCGGCCACCGTGCCGAGCGCCGCGGCCTCCTCGGCAGGCTGGTAGGGCAAGTCCTGCAGGGACGGCACCAGGGCCCGGGCCGCGGTGAGGGACATGCCCGTCCGGACCCCCGCGGCCGAGGCCGAGGCCGACGCGCAGGCCACCCGCTGCACGCCCCGCACCTGCTGCACCAGCGCGAGCAACGGGGCTGCCCCGGCCGCCGCGACGGCGAGGAGAGGCAGCCGGCGCTGCACCGGGAAGCGAGGCAGGTGCAGGTAGGCCACGCGCATGTCAGGGACGGGGGGAGGTGAGTTCCGGCAGGGCCAAGTCACGCCCCGGCCGCTGCCCTTGAATGCCACAGCGGCCGTTGCGTACTTCGGAGGGGCGCGGGCGTTGGAAGGGCCGGTCCGACTCTACCGTGGCCGGCAGGGGGACGAGGCGCGCGGCGTCCTGGGCGGCAGCGCCCCACGCCGCGAGCGCCGCCCAGGGGACGTGGGCCGAGCGGGCCCGCAGGCCCTGCCGGCTCCGCACCACCTCCACCTGCACACCGTGCGGGCCCGCTTCCATCCGCAGCCGCAAGGAGCCATCGGCCGGCGCCTCCTCGGGGGTGAGCAGCAACAGCAGCCCCCCGGCATGGGCAGCAGCGTCCAGCAGACGCTTGCAGGCCTGGGGCGGCAGGCGGTGGCCGGTGTGGGTGAGGTCCAGCACCACGCAGGCGAAGGCCCCGCTGCGCAGCAGCTGCAGCGCCACCCAGTCGAGCTGCGAGGGCCGGGGACGGGGAGAAGCAGCGGCCGCGGCGGAAGGACGGACCCAGAGGAGTCGCGCGGGGTTGACGCCCAGGGCCGCCAGCGCCGGCGGGTACAATTCCCCGGGGCCGTCCACGTACGCCGCCAGCCGGAGCGCGCGTTGCGCCTCGGCCACCGCGCGCAGGGCGAGGCGCAGTCGCCCCGAGGCGGCACTCCCCCACAATTCCACCACCTGGCCTAAGGGAAACCCCCCGGCGGGCAACAGGGCGTCCACCGCCGCCACGCCCGTGCGCAGTACAGCCAAGTGGGTGCGGGGCGCCGCCTGCAGCGCCTGAATGCGCGCGCGCAGCCGTTCCACCGTCTCGAGGTTGCCCCGCGCCGCGTCCATGGTGCTCCTGAACCCCTAACTAAACATAAGTTCAGTATCGCCTAGGCGGCCGACACACAACCCCTTTCAAGGGCAGCTTCTGAGGGGGAACATCACCGGGGGGCATGCCTGGACGTCACCCACACGCCAATGCCTCATCGCAGGTCGTCGCTGCACTCACGCATCCAAGGATTTTGGCCTGCTCGGTGCTCGAGAACGAGGAGCACGCGGCGTTGCAGTCAGACTCCAAAACGCTCTGGTTCCCCGCGGTGCACACCGTTCGCCAAGAAAAACACCGTATCCCCGGGGGGGTGGTTGGGGGGCAATTGGGCACACTCTTGCAGGCGGGACTGCCGAAACATCCGAGAAGGTCGTTGCAGGCGGAGGTGCAAGCATTCGGCGCCGTCTCGCAACCGGCGAGTGCGCCTAGGAGTACCACCAGGCCAATTCCCCGCATGAAACCTCCCAGCTGCCAGACGGGCCGACGAAGCCGCAATTCATTCGTTATCCGGAAAAGGCGAGCTCGTCGCCGTGGGGACCCCGTTCTCGCGGGGCGCTTGCGGGCGGCCGGAGCGCGCCTGTTGCTGTCTTTCCTTGACGTGGCCGGAAACTGTCTTACCCACTTGAAATGGTGTTTCCCGCACACGCCCCTGCCGATGCGTTTCTCCCCCGGACTTTTGATTGCTAGCGTGCAGTCCGTCCGGTACCAAAGTGTGAAGGGGCGTCTGCTGTTCCGGTGCTGCAGAGAACGGAGTCGAGATTCATATGTCGGATGAAAAGAAGAAGGGCGGCCAGTCCGCCACCGCGATGGCTGCACCGATGGTGCCTCCGAGCAGCATAAACAAGGAGGACATCCCGGCGGTGCTGCCCATCCTGCCCTTGCGCAACTCGGTCTTCTTCCCGGGGGGCGTGCTTCCCCTGGCGGTCGGGCGTCAGAAGACCATCGCCCTCATCAAGGACGCGGTGCGCGACGACCAGGTCATCGGCGTCGTCACCCAGCGCCGCGCCGAGGAGGAGGACCCGGGCTCCAATGACCTGTACGCCATGGGCACGGTGGCCCGCATCGTCAAGCTGCTCAAGATGGGCGAGGACAACTACTCGCTGGTGGTGCAGGGCCTGGCCCGCTTCCGGGTCCTGGAATTGGTGCAGGAGTCGCCCTACCTGAAGGCCCGGGTGGAGGCGGTGGAGGACAAGACCGCCGCCGAGAACGTCGAGGTGGAGGCCCTCGGCATCAACCTCAAGAAGCTCGCCCGCGAAGTCATTGAATTGATGCCGGAGCTGCCGGCGGCGGCCACCGAGCTGGTGGAGTCCATCAACCACCCCGGCCACCTGGCGGACCTCATCGCCGCCAACGTCGACGTCCCCATCGAGGAGAAGCAGGCCGTCCTGGAGACGGTGGACCTCAAGGCCCGGATGAAGCTGGTCCTGGAGGTGCTCAACCGGAAGCGGGAGATTCTCAAGCTCTCCAACAAAATCGACTCCGCCGTGAAGGGCGAGATGTCGAAGACGCAGCGCGAGTACTACCTGCGCCAGCAGCTCAAGGCCATCAAGGAGGAGCTGGGGGAGATGGGCGAGGAGGAGGAGGAGCTGGATGAGCTGCAGGAGCGCCTGAAGAAGGCCAGGCCTGCCGCCCGACGTGGAGAAGGTGGCCACCAAGGAGCTCAACCGGCTGAAGACCATTCCCGCCGCCTCGAGCGAGTACACCGTCGCCCGCACCTACCTCGACTGGATTGCCGACCTGCCCTGGAGCAAGCAGAGCGACGACAACCTCGACATCGACAACGCGCGCGCCACACTGGACGCGGACCACTACGGCATCCAAAAGGTGAAGAAGCGCATCCTCGAGTACCTGGCCGTCCGCAAGCTGAAGAACGACATGAAGGGGCCCGATTCTCTGCCTGGTCGGCCCGCCCGGCGTCGGCAAGACGTCGCTCGGGCAGTCCATCGCCCGTTCGGTGGGCCGCAAGTTCGTCCGCCTCTCGCTGGGCGGCGTGCGCGACGAGGCGGAGATTCGCGGGCACCGACGCACCTACGTCGGCGCCCTCCCCGGCCGCTTCATCCAGAGCATGAAGAAGGCCGGCACCAAGAATCCGGTGATGATGCTGGACGAGATCGACAAGCTCGGCGCCGACTTCCGCGGCGACCCGTCGGCGGCGCTGCTGGAGGTGCTCGACCCGGAGCAGAACAACAGCTTCAGCGACCACTACCTGGACGTGCCGTTCGACCTGAGCCGGGTGCTCTTCATCGCCACCGCCAACCAGCTCGACCCCATCCCCGGGCCATTGCGCGACCGCATGGAGATCATCGAGCTGGCCGGCTACACCTTCGAGGAGAAGCAGCAGATTGCGCGGCTGCACCTGGTCCCGAAGCAGCTGAAGGAGCACGGGCTCTCGGCCGACCACATCGAGATTACCGACGAGGCGCTCCTCACCCTCATCACCAGCTACACGCGCGAGGCCGGCGTGCGCAGCCCTCGAGCGACGCATCGCCGACTGCTGCCGCGCGGTGGCGGTGGACGTGGCCGGGGGCAAGGACGCCAAGCAGACCGTCACCCCGGAGCGGGTGAAGGAGATTCTGGGGCCCGAGTCCTTCTACTCCGAGGTGGCCGAGCGCACCGAGGTCGCCGGGGTGGCCACCGGCCTCGCCTGGACTGCGGTGGGCGGCGACCTGCTCTTCATCGAAGCGACGAAGATGGCCGGCAAGGGCGGCATGACCCTCACCGGGCAGCTCGGCGACGTGATGAAGGAGTCGGCCCAGGCCGCGCTCAGCTACCTGCGCAGCAAGGCGGACGTGCTCGGCATCAACCCCAACTTCCTCGAGAAGATGGACATCCACCTGCACTTCCCGGCCGGCGCCATCCCCAAGGACGGGCCCTCGGCCGGCGTCACCATCCTCACCGCCCTCACCTCGCTGCTGACCGGCATCCGCGTCCGGGGCGACACGGCGATGACCGGGGAGGCCACCCTGCGCGGCCTGGTGCTGCCGGTGGGCGGCATCAAGGAGAAGGTGCTGGCGGCGCACCGGGCCGGCATCAAGCGCGTCATCCTTCCCGGAGCGCGTGCGCAAGGACCTGACCGACGTGCCGGACCAGGCGAAGAAGGACATTGAGTTCATCTTCGTCACCCGCATGGACGAGGTGCTGGCCAACGCCCTGGAAACCAACCCCTTCCAGACCCCGGCGGACCTCGCCAAGGGGGACGTCGCCCCCGCCCCGGAAGTCCGCGCCTGACGGCACGCCCCGCCTCGGCCTTCCCCCGGGGGCCTGCGCCCGCGTGGGGCCTCTTCCCTTGCAGAGGAAGAGGCCCCTTTTTCGTGTCCGCCACCATGACGGCGGTGTCAGCCTCGCATTGCCGCTCCGCGACAGCCGCGCCTAGACTGCCGCCCCCGGGCGTCGGCAGCCTTTCCCCCAGGGCCACGGTGCGAGGCCTGACCAGGGCATGAGTGTGCGGAGTTGCAAGGAGGGATGAGCCTCGTCGGTCGCCAGCTGGGCCGCTACCGGCTGCTCGAGCTGTTGGGGACGGGCGGCATGAGTGTCGTCTACCGGGGGCTGGACACCGCGCTGCAGCGCGAGGTGGCGGTCAAGGTCCTGCACCCGCACCTGTCTGCTGCAGCATGGGGATGCGCGCCGCCGGCTGGAGCGCGAGGCCCGCGCGGTGGCCCGGCTGCACCACCCCAACATTGTCGAAGTCTTCGACGTCGCGGAGGCCTCCACCGACGACGCCTTCCTGGTGACGGAACTCGTCCGCGGGCAGACCCTGCGCGCCTTCGCCGAGCGCGAGCGCTGCTGGCCGCCCGAGCTGGGGGCCATCCTCGTCCAGCAGGTGGCCCTGGCCCTGGCCCACGCCCACCAGGCGGGCGTGGTGCACCGGGACCTCAAGCCGGAAAACATCATGCTGCGCGAGGACGGCGTCCTGAAACTGATGGACTTCGGCATCGCCCGCGTCCTGGACCCGGCCGAGCGGATGACGCAGACGGGGGCGCTGGTGGGCTCGCCGGCCTACATGGCCCCGGAAGTCATCGACGGACAGGCGGCCGGGCCCGAGGCGGACGTCTTCGCGCTGGGGACGCTTCTGTACTGGCTGTGGACAGCCGCCCTGCCCTTCGCCGCGCCCAGCACCTCGGCCATGCTGAAGCGCATCCTCGACGGCCTGTACGAGGACCCCCGGGCGGCCACGCCCGCCCTCTCGGACGGGCTGGCCGCCATTCTTCGCCCGCTGCCTGCAGCGCCGGCCGGAGGACCGCTACCCGACGGCGGCCGAAGTGGAAACTGCGCTGTCCGCCGCGCTGGCGGAGGTGGGACTTCGGGACCCGGCCGCCGAGTTGGCGGCCTTCCACCTGGACCCGGGACCAGCGCGGGCCCGCCTGGTGGAACGGCTGGCGGACACCGTCGGGCAGCAGGCGGAGGCGGCGCTGGCGACCGGGCGCACCGCCCAGGCACTGGCAGGGGTGGACCAGCTTCTGGGGCTGCGCCCGCGACGACACGCTGGGGCATTCGCTGCTGCAGCGCGCGCAGCGGCGTGACCTCCTCCACCGGCGCCGGCGTCGCCTGCAGGGGGCCGGCCTCGGCCTGGCGGCCCTGCTGGTGCTGGCCGTGGGCGGACGCCAGCTGTCGCGCAGCCCGGCCCGCCGCCCGTCCCCCCACCGGCCGAGGCAGCGGCCTGGCACGCTCGCCGCACCACTTCGACCGCCGCCGGCTGCCCGGCTGCCCCCGCGCCCAGCCTCCGGCCACCCCGAGCGGCCTGACCACCCCCGTCGCACCGGTGGAAAAACGCCCGGCCCGGGTGGAGAGTGTCCCGGTGGAGTTGCTCGTCCGTCCCTACGGCAGGGTGCAGTGGACGGTGGCCCGCTCAGCCGCGACGCGCTGGCCGCGCACGCGCTGCTGCTTACGCCGGGGCGACACACCATCCGGGTGAGCTGCCAGTGGTGCGAGGACTCGGACCACGTCGTCGACGTCCAGCCCGACGGCCCGCGGACGTTCGCCCTGCCGGCCCGGCTGAAGACGGCCTACCTGCGCTTCGACTTCGAACCGAAGGACGCGACGGTGACGGTGGCCGGGCAGCGCCGCACGTCGGAGGAGAGCCTCTCGCAGCCCCTTCACCCTGGTTTCGCCGCGCGCTGCCACCCGCTTCATCCACCAGGTGGCCTACGTCGTTTCGCATCCCGGCTACCGGGACACGGCCGGCACGGTGGAAGTCCTTCCCGGGCAGAGCGAGACGCTCTCTGGCAAGCTCGAGCCCCAATGACGCTGCTTCTCCAGGTGGTGCTGCTCTGGGCCGGGGAGGCCCCGGCTCCCCAGCCGGCCGACGAGGCGCTGCGGGCGGACCTCGCGGCCCTGTCCACCGCCTACGACTACGGGCGCTACGCGGAGGTGCTGTCGCGGGCCGAGGCCCGCATGGACGGGGTGGGGTTGGACGCGGCCACCCTGGTGGAGCTGCACAAGCTGGCCGGCCTGTCCGCCTTCAACCTGCACCGGCTGGACGAGGCGGAGCGCCATGTCGCCGCCCTCCTCCGGCTGGACCCGGACTTCAGCCTCGACCCCTTCGTCTACCCACCCCCGGCGGTGGCCTTCGTCGAGAAGCAGCGCCGCGCCATGGCCGCCGAACTGGAGTTCCTCCGCGAACAACGCCGGCAGCGGGAGGCGGCCGCCAAGGCGGCGGCCGAGGAACGGGCCGCCCTGGCCCGGCAGACGGAACAGCAGACGCAAGGCGCTGGAGGAGATGTCCCGGCAAATCACCGTCCGCACCGTGGAGAAGCACAGCGTGCTGGTGAATTTCGTGCCCTTCGGCGCAGGGCCAATTCCAGGAGGGTCGCGTCGGCGTGGGCATCGGCTTCGCGGTGGCCGAGGGCGTGCTGGCGGTGGTGAGTATTGTCGGCTACTTCGTCTACGGCTCTCTCATCACCACCCGCACCGCTGCAGGTGGACAACTTCCCGGGCAGCACGACCATTGTCCAGACGGGCATCCCCGCCTCGCTGGCCGGGGAGGCACAAACCTGGCGCATGGTGAAGGTGACCAGCGGCGTCGGCTTCTACGCCGTCTACGTGGCCGGCGTGCTGGACGCGCTGCTCCACTACCAGGCCGAGGTGGTCCGGACGCGCGTCGAGACGCTGCCGCCTCGCCCGTCGGCCCCACCGCCCGACCCGAGTGCCCCGCGGGTGGAACTGGCACCGGCGCCGCAC
Source organism: uncultured delta proteobacterium (assembly GCA_963760425.1). Taxonomy (GTDB): domain Bacteria; phylum Myxococcota; class Myxococcia; order Myxococcales; family Myxococcaceae; genus JADGRA01. Next base: position 507,642 of record CAVXCY010000007.1, read on the forward strand.
GGCAGCGTCGGCCTCGGGTTGGGGATGCGCTTCTAGCGCTGGAGCAGCACGTGCCCTTCCTTCTCGCCCTAGGGTCGGACGGCGTGCGGAAGTCCTTCCGACTCATCAAGCGCGTCACCTCCGTCGGCCGCCACCCGGACAGCGACGTGCGGCTGGAGGACCCGCCGTCCCGGAGCACGCCTTCACCGTGCTGCGGGAGGGGGAGTCCTGGCGCGCCGGGGCGGTGGACGGCCCCTTCTCGGTGGACGGCAAGCGCAAGGACGCTGCGGTCCTCACCGACGGCCTCTGCCTGAGGGTGGGGCACACCGAGCTCACCTTCTCCGAGGCTGCGGACGTCGCCCACCCGGCCCAGCCGGCCGATGCGCCGGCCATTCTCCGCCGCCTCATCCGCTTCAGCGCCACGCTGCTCAAGTCCCGCGACGCCGACGCGCTGCTGGAGATTTTGCTGGACGAGGCGGTCGCCCTGACGGGCGCCGACCGGGGGCTGGTCCTGGTGCTGCAGGAGGGCGAGCTGGTGGTGCGCGCCGCCCGCAACGTCTCGCGGGAAACGCTGGCCGATGCCCGGCACGGGCTGTCGGACACCGTCCTCGGCAAAGTGCTGCGCTCGGGCGAGCCGCTGCTGGTGCAGAACGCCCTGGCCGACCCGGAATTCTCCGCCTCCGCCTCGGTGGTGGACCTGCAGCTGTCGTCCATCCTCTGCGTGCCACTGGGCGATGCGGTGCCCCCCTTCGGGCTCCTGTACCTCGGCACCGACCGCTTTCGCGGCGGCTTCGACGCCCAGGCGCTGGACCTGTTGACCATCTTCGCCGCGCAGGCCTCGCTCCTTCTGCAGAATGCGCTGCTCCTCGATGAACTGCGCCTGGACGTGCGCGAGCTGCGCGACCAGTTGCAGCAGCACCGCTACGGGGAGCTGGTGGGCGCCTGCGAGGGCATGCGCGACGTCTACCGGCGGGTCGACAAGGTGGCGCCCACCGACATCACCGTGCTGCTGGAGGGGGAGACCGGCACCGGCAAGGAGCTCATCGCCCGGGAGATTCACCGGCGCAGTGCGCGCGCCGACGGGCCCTTCGTCTCCCTCAACTGCGGCGCCATCCCCGAGACGCTGCTGGAGGCGGAGCTGTTCGGCCATGCGCGGGGGGCCTTCACCGGTGCGGTGGCCAACCGCCCCGGCCGCTTCCAGGCCGCCTCGGGCGGGACGCTCTTCCTGGATGAACTTGGCGAGATGAGCCCGAGCCTGCAGGTGAAGCTTCTGCGAGCACTCGAGGAGAAGCAGGTGACGCGCCTCGGCGACACCCGACCCGAGGCGGTGGACCTCCGGGTGGTGGCCGCCACGCACCGGGACCTGCTGGACGAGGTCCACCGCGGGAACTTCCGCGAGGACCTCTACTACCGCCTCAACACACTGGCGGTACGACTGCCGCCCCTGCGGGAGCGCGGCGACGACGTGCTGGTGCTGGCGCGCTACTTCCTCGGCATGTTTCGCCAGCGAGTACAAGAGTCGCGCCCGCGGCTTCAGCCCGGCAGGCACTCGCCGCACTGCGAAAGTACGCCTGGCCGGGAAACGTCCGGGAGCTGAGGAACCGCATCCAGCGCGCGGTGGTGCTGGCCGAGCGGCGCTGCTGCGGGCCGAGGACTTGGAGCTCAGCGCCGACGACGCGAGCCCGGTGCTGCCGCTGGCCCGTGCCCGCGAGGAGTTTCAGCGGCGCTACATCGAGCAGATTCTCGAGCGCAACGGCGGCAACCGCACCCGCGCCGCGCGGGAGCTCGGCGTCGACCCGCGGACGGTGTTCCGTTTCCTCGAAAAGCGGGAGGCCGAGCGCCAGGGAGGCCCGGCGGGCCCGGACGAGGAACCGGCGTGAAGGGGGCGCTCTGGCTGGCTGGGCTTCTGCTGCTGCTGGCGGGCTGCCTGTTGCCTCAGAACGACACCATTCTTCAGGACATCCCCCCGCCGGTGAATCGCCCGCCCGCCATCCTCGAGGCCCAAGTCGAGCCCTCGCCCCGCGTCTTCACCGTGGACGGGGGGCCGGGCTGCCCCAATCTTGCTTTCATCGCCCCGGTGGAAGACCCGGACGTCGGCGACACGCTCTACTACGACTACTACGTGGACTCGGTGGCCACCACCGGGCAGGTGGCCCAAGGCACCATCCCGCCCAGCGGAAGCGCCGTGCGCGCCGAAGCGGCCACCTACACCGTCAGTTTCGCCACCCCGGGCCCCCTGCAGACGCCGGGGGGACACTTCGTGGAAGTGCTGGTGGCCGACGGGCCGCTGGTGAATGGCGCTCCGCTGCCGCGCAGCGTGTCCCTGCCTGATGGCGGAACGCGCCTCGACGCCACCTTTGCCGTGAGTTACCTCTGGCTGGTGACGGTGACCGGCGGCAGCTGCCCCTAAAAGAGGCGGCCCCTAGCGTCCACCCTCGCGCAGGCGGCTGAGCGCGCGGCGAAACGCGTCTACCGCCGGCCCCATCTCCCCGGAATACTGGACGGCGGACGTGGTGTAGAGGTTCTCCAGCGTCTCGAGGCGGCTGAAGACGTCCCGGCCCAGGCGGTCGTCGGCGCAGCTGGCCTGCGCCTGACGCAGGCCGTTCCCCCAGGCCACCCGGAAGGCGGTCCAGCGCAGCGACGCCTCGGCCGCTGGCTCGACGGAGGAGAGCCCCTGGCGTCGAGCTTCGAGCTGTTCATACAACTCCTGCGCGCGGGCCGCGCACTGCGTGGCCGTCAGCCGCTCCATGGCAGTGGGTGGTTGGTGCGGTGTCATGTTCAGCACCGAGCGCACCACGCTGAGGATGACCAGTCCGGAGAAGGTGAGCACCACCACCAGGTAGGCCCCCAGCGCCACCGCCCGGAAGGGACGGTAGCGCGCGTTGCGCACTTTGGGAGCGTCGTTCGACACGGGCCTGTGGCGTGCATAAGCCCCGACCTGGTGCCTGGCAAGCGGGCCCGGGGAAACCCTCAGCGTGCGGCGGGAGCGGCCGAGGGGCCGGGAGGCGCTGGGGGCGTGCCGGCGTCGCTGGCAGCGGCCGCCAGGGCCCGCCGGGCCGCCGCCAGCCGGGAACGGAAGGCCGGGGCCCACGGGCTGTCCGGGGAGGCCTCGAGGGCGGCCCGTGCCACCTGCGCCGCCCGTTCCGGCTGCCCGGTCTGCTCATAGGCCAGCGACAGCAAGGCCATGGCCTCCTCCCGGCGCTTGGGGTTCTTGTCCTTTTCCACCACCCGGCTCAACAGGGGGATGGCCTCCGCCGGCCGGCCGTTGCGCGCATAGGCGGTGCCGAGCAGGAAGGAAGCCTCCAGCGCGTCGCCCTCGGCCGGCTCCAGCGCCAGGAAGCGGGACAATTCCTCGGAGGCCGAGGCGAAGTCGCCGCGGCGGCTGGCCAGCCGGCCTCGCTCCAGCGCCGCCGTCCCCACTTCCCGCCGGGTCATCTCCACGCGCTCCTGCAGCGCTCGGCGCTCGAGCGGCGTGAGATGCGCCTGGTCGAGGCGTGCCAGGGCGGGGACGGCCTTGAGGCGCTCATCCACTGGGCCCTCGGCCAGCGTCCGGTAGACGTCGCTCGCGCTGCGGCTTGCCGCGGCGGCGCTGGCGGCCTGGGCCCGGGCCTGCTCGAGGGCGGCGGTGGCTTCGGACAGCTGCTGGGTGAGGCGGTCGTGTTCGTGCGCCGCCACCGAGCCACGGACGATGGAGACGATGAGTCCCGCCCCCACCGCCAACAGCGCGAAGAGGACGTAGGCGGCCACGCTGGAGTAGCGCTGCTGCAGCATCGCCTCGTCCAGCCGACGGCCCACCGTCTTCACCTCGGCGTGCAGCGTCTTCAGCTGGTTGTCGGCGCGGATGACGAGGTTGCGGCTCTCAATCACCTCACGGCGGATGTCCGAGAGTTCCTTGTCCAGGTCGGCCATTGGGGGGCCCACCAGACCATCCGGCGCCCCGCGCTGCCAAGCCTTCTGGTGCCCCGCTGCTCAGGGGCGGCTCGCACCGGGCGCAACCTCCAGGAGCGGCAGCTCCAGCGTCACCAGCGCTGCGTGGCGGCAGGGGCGCGAGAAGTCGCTGTCGTCCAACTCCCCGAGCAGCCGAAGCACCCCGCGCTCGGAGGACTCGGCCACGCTGAGGCTGGCCGTGGCGCAGGCGAGCGCCGCCCGAAGCGTCTCCACCTGCCCGTCCGGTGCCTCCACCACGGCCCGGACCAGGGCCTCTCCGGCCAGTCCCGCCAACGCCGCCGGGACCCGCCGCCAGCGGATGGCCCCGCTGCCGAAGGACTCATAGCCGAGGCCCACCGAAGCCAGCCCCTCGGCGCGCTCCCGCAGCCGGCTGGCGTCGGCCGCGCCGACGGCCACCGGGGGCCCGAGAAATTCGGCCTGCGCGTCCTCTGGCGCCGGCCGCCGCGCCAGCCGCTCGAGGCAGGCCCGTTCGTAGGCGGCGTGCAGGTCCAGCACCACCAGCGAGCCGCCGGGCCCCTCGCACACCAGCGCCCGTCGGTCGAGCGAGCCGAGGACACGCAGCCGTCCGAAGAAGCCGGGCGCCGGGGCCTCGTTGCGTCCGGGACGCGACTCGCCGAAAGCCGGGGCCCGGGCCGCTGGCACCTCGCCACCGGGCAGCGCGGGCGGAAAGGGCACCGCGGCCCCTTCCGCTTGCTGCGCCAGGCGCAGAAAGCGCTCCACGGCCTGGGCATAGTCCGGCGTCACCGGCAGCCCCGGCGCGTTGCCCTGCAGCCAGTCGGCGCCACGCACGGCACGCGCCACCGCGGTGTGCACCGCCTCGCTGACGCCGGCGGTGTCCGAGAAGCGCACCTCCAGCTTCTGCGGGTGGACATTGACGTCCACCGCCCCCGGCTGGAGCTCGATGAAAAGCACGCCCACCGGCTGCCGGCCCGGTGGCAGCAGCGGCTGCAGCCCCCGGTGAATGGCTGCGTGCACCGCCCGGTCGCGCACGTAGCGGCCGTTGACGAAGGTGTACAAGCCGCGCGCCGTCGACTGGCTGTACTCCGGCGAGGCGATGACGCCATGGACACGGACGTCCAGGCGACGTTCCTCCACCGGCAGCAGGTGGGGATGGACTTCCGCGCCCAGCGCCGCGGCGATGCGTTCGGCGACGTCCGCGCCGCTGGGCGGCAGGCTGAGCAGGACGCGCCCGGCATGCTCGAGGCGGAAGGCGACGGCCGGGTGTGCGAGCGCCAGCCGGAGCACCGCCTGCTCGCAGTGGCGAAGCTCGGTCTCCTTGCGTCGCAGGAATTTTTTCCGGGCGGGCACGCCGTAGAAGAGGTCCTCCACCACCACCTGGGTGCCGGTCCGCGCCGGGGCAGCGCCCGTGGAAACCACCAGGCCGGCCTCCACCCGGAGTTCGGTACCGGCGCTGGCCCCCGCCTCGGCCGTCCGCAACGTCAGCCGGGAAACGGAGGCCACGGCGGCCAGCGCCTCGCCCCGGAAGCCGAAGGTGGCGATGCGCTGCAACCCGGACAGCGTGCTCAGCTTGCTGGTGGCGTGTCGGCGCAGCGCCAGCGGGGCGTCCTCGGCGGACATGCCCCGGCCGTCGTCCACCACCTCGATGCGCTCGGTGCCGCCGCCCTCCAGCCGGATGAGGAGGCTGCTCGCCCCGGCGTCCAGCGCGTTCTCTCCCAGTTCCTTCACCACCGACGCCGGACGCTCCACCACCTCGCCAGCGGCGATTTGGTCGACCAGTTCGTCGCTGAGCAAGGTGATGGTTTGCATGGCAGGCCGCGCGCCGGCGCTTCCCAGCTCCGGGCCCGGTGCGGTACACCGCACAGCGGGGATGGGGCAAGCCCGGAACACGCGAATGATGCGGGTGGCAATGACCGGGCCCACCGGCGACTTCGGGACGCTCCTCTTGCCGCGCCTCCGCGAGGACAGCCGGGTGGGCCACATCCTGACCCTGGGGACCCGGGGAGCGAGCGGCCCGCGGGTGGTGCACCACCGGGTGGACCTTACCCGCTACGACGTCGAGTCCGAGTTGGTGGACCTGCTCAAGGAGGCCAACATCCAGGTGCTGTACCACCTGGCCTTCCTGCACGGGCGCACGCGCACGGCCGGCTTCGCCCACGAGGTGGAAGTCATCGGCACGCTGCACGTGCTGGCCGCCGCGGCGCGCGCCGGGGTGAAGAAACTCGTCGTGCCGTCCTACACGCTGGTGTATGGCGCCCGCCCGGAGAACCCGGCCCTGTTGCAGGAGGAGGCTCCGCTGCACGGCAGCGTTGCCAGTCGTTTCGTCTCCGACCGGGTGGAGGTGGAAAAGCAGCTGGCGGTGTTCGGCAAAGCTCACCCGGAGGTGGAAGTCACCGTGTTCCGCTTCGCGCCCGTGCTGGGGCCGACCGCTGATAACCCGGCCACCCGCTACTTTCGGCGGCCGCTGGCCCCCACCCTGCTCGGCTTTGACCCACTCTGGCAGGCCATCCACGAGGAGGACGCCTGCGCGGCGCTGCTGCACGTGCTGGAGCGCCCCTCGGCTGGCGTCTTCAACGTCGTTTCCGCCGACGTGCTGCCGCTGTCGGCCATGGTGGCCCTGGCCGGTAGCCGGGCCCTGCCGCTACCGGCCCCGCTGGCCCGGGCCATCCTCCGGGGCCTCAACGCCGCCGGCATCACCGCGACGCCGGCCAGCCTGTTGAACTACCTTCACTACGCCTGCATCGCCGATGGGACCCGGTGCCGAGAGGTACTCGGCTTCGTGCCTCGCCACAGTGCGCGCGAGGCGCTGCAGGCGCTGAGGACCTGACCCATGCCCAAGCGCATCGTCCTCGGCAATGACCCGTTCGAGCGCGGCGCCGCCGCGCGGCCGGCGACGCCAGCGCCCAAGCCGGAACCGGCCGCCGCCCCCACCCCTCCGCTGCCGAAAGTGCCTCGGCCGGCGCGCACCCGGCCTCCGAGGCCGAGACGCCCCGAGGGGGCGCCGGCCTCCCTGCAGCCCCCAGCGTCGGCGCCGGCCCCGCGAGGGGCCGCCCGCGTCGGAGGCGGCGCCGAATCTTCAGGGCTGGGCGGCCAACGCCAACCAGGAAGTGGGCCGGGCCCTGGCCGTGCTGCGCAGCGCCGCCGAGGCCGTGCGCGCCGGCCTGGGGAGTCCTGCCGACGTGGAGCTGGACGTGTACGGGGGCGACACGAAGCTGCAGGCGGCCGTCGCGCCCCTGGCCGACTTCCTCTATACGCGCTGGTTTCGCGTCTCGGTGGAGGGCGCGGAGCACGTGCCCCGCGGGGGCGCCCTGCTGGTGGCCAACCACGCCGGGGCACTTGCCCATCGACGGGCCCGTCCTGCACGAGGTGCTCCGCCGGAGCCGACCGGACCTGCCCGCCTCGCGCTGGCTGGTCGAGGACCAGGTCTTCTACGCCCCGCTCCTGGGCACGCTGCTGAATCGGCTGGGGGCCGTCCGCGCCTCGCCGGAAAATGCCACCCGGCTGCTGTCCGAAGGGCGGCCGGTGTGCGTCTTTCCAGAGGGCATCCAGGGCATCGGCAAACCGTTTCGCGAGCGCTACCGTCTCAAGCGCTTCGGACGGGGCGGCTTCGTGAAACTGGCGCTCCGGACAGGCGCCCCCATCCTCCCGGTGGCAATCGTCGGCGGCGAGGAGTCCCTCCCCCTGCTGGCCAAGCTGCCGGCCACCTTCCTGGGAATGCCCTACCTGCCGGTGACGCCGCTCGGTCCCATTCCCCTGCCGGCGAAGTGGTCGGTGCGCATCGGCCCACCTCTGAAGCTCCCCGCGCACCTCGCGGCGTCGGAGGGGCCACCTGCCGGCACGGAGGCGCTCGGCATGGTGGAGGACCTGGTGGAGCAGACGCGCCGACACATCGAGGAGATGCTGCAGGACTTGCTGCGGGCACGGGGCGCCGTGTTCTCCGGCTGAGGCCTTCATCCGCCCTGGCCGTCGCTGGCGGCTTGAGCGAGAATGGGCCCCCGTGCCGGACTTCGTCTCACTGCGGTCGCTCCTCCCTGACGTGCTCGCTCGGCTGAGTGACTCGGGCAGCACGGGCGCTCTGCAGTCCCTGTGGCAGCGAGGTCATCGGTGGCCCCATCGCACAGAATAGCTGCCCGCGCAGTCTGTCCGGTGGGCGTGCTGCGGGTGGACGTGGCCAGCGTCGCCTGGCGCACCACGCTTCAGGCCGAGGAGCCGGCGCTGCGCGCCCGCCTCAACGCCGCGCTGCGGGCGGTGTCCATCGAACGCCTCGAGTTCGAGGTCCGCGCCCGCGCACCGTGACGGCAGTCCTGCTCCTCGTCCTGGCGGCGCAGCCAGCGGCCCCGGCGTCGGTGCCGGAGGTCGAAGCCGGGGTGTCCCAGCACCTGCGGGCGGCCTTCGAGCGCATCGGCCGGACGGCCCCACGCCTCGACCCGGCGCTGTCCGCCGCGGCACGGGCGCTGGCGTCGGATGCGCTCGGCCTCCACCGGCCCGGCGGCAGCCTCGGCCGAGCCGGAGCGCGTCACCGACGCCATGTCCCGGGCGGGCGCCTGGGACGCACAGCCCAAGGTGTGGATTATTCGCGCGGCGCCCGCTGGAGGAGGGACTGCTCGCCTTTCGACGGCGGACGGACTTGGGCGTCGACGCCGCCACCCACGCCGGGTTGGGCGTGGTGGGCGACGCGGACCACGGCGTCATCGCGGTGGTGCTGAGCGACCGCAAGGCGGAGCTGCGCCCCTTTCCCCGGAAGCTGAAAATCCCTGGCCTGCATGAGTTGTGTGGCGAACTGTGGCCGCCCCTGGGGAAGCCCGAGGTCTTCGTCACCCAGCCCACCGGGCGTGTCGAGAAGGAAGCGCACGTGCGGGCCTCGACCAGCGGCTTCTGCGCCGAGATTGGCTTTCCCACCCCGGGCCGCTACGCGGTGGAGGTGCTGGGCACCGGGCCAGTCGGGGCCCGAGGTGGCCGCCCTCTTCTCGGAGGAGGTGGGGGACCTGCCGGCCGGCGTCCTCACCTCGATGCTGCCGCCGCGCCTGGAGGGGTCGCGGGCCAGCCCCGCCGGAGCCGGCCACGGTGGCCGAGGCGCGTGGCGTGCTTCTGGCCCGCATCAACGCCTTGCGCCACGACAACGGCGCGCCGCCCCTTGCACCCGATGGCCGTCTCGACGAGGTCGCCCAGGCCTACGCCGACCGCATGGCGCTGGGACACTTCTTCGCCCACGTCGCCCCGGAGGGCGACTCCCTGAGCGAGCGGCTGCGCGCCGTCGGCTATGGCTTCCGCGCGAACGGCGAGAACCTCGGCCGCGCGGGGACGGGGCCGCTCGCCGCGCATGCCGAGCGTGGAGGAGAGCCCGGGCCACCGGCGAAACCTCCTGCTCCCCGTCTTCTCCCGTCTCGGCGTGGGCATCGCGGTGGAGACGTCGGGCGGACGCCGCGAGACGCTGGTGGTGGAAGTGCTGGCGGCTCCGGACGAGCACTCGGGGGACCCGGTGGGCGACACCTACCGGCGGCTGGCGGAGCAGCGCTCGGCGCTCGGCTTGCCCAGCCTCGTCCGCAGCCCGCAACTGGAGACCCTGGCGGCGGAGCAGGCCCGCATTGCCCTGGACGCCGAGGACCCCCGCACCGAGCGACTCCTCGCGCCGGAGCGACTGCATGCGCGCGTCTCCGAGACGCTGCGGGGCGTGGAGTCGACGAGCGCCGACCTCTTCGTGGCCGAGGACCTGTCGCAGCTGCCCAAGACGCGCGGAGTCGCCGATGGCCGGAAGAATCTCGTCGGCGTGGGGGCGGTGCCCGCGGGCCAGGGGCCGGGGGGCGGAGAGACGTACTGGGTGGTGGTCATTTACGCCGACCGCCACTGACGGGCCCGACGCGTCCAGCAGACAAAAGCCCAGGGAGGGGGCGTTAGATGGCCCGTCGCTGCGTGGCGTACGCCTCCAGCCCGAGGGCTGGGGCGGCCGCGCTCGCGTAATGCGGACACTTGACGCAGGTGAAGCTTTGCCAGCCCCGCCGAACGGCTTCGTCGAGGCAATTGTCGTACTGGTGGCAGTTGAGATTCCGGTGCGTTTCCACGCCGGCGCGCTTGGGGCCCGCCTCCGGGTTGATGGTTTGAGGCAAGTCAGTGGGACAGGGTTTCATCGGACAGACGCCTCCCTCGAGCCGAGCGCATGCAGCTTGGGTGAAGGGGGCACGCCGGACGCGCGTCCGGAGCGACCAATGTCCACATTGGACCCCACAAACGGTCTCCAATGGTTCCCCTCACCTCCGGAAGGACAAACTCGCTTCACCTTCCGGACCGCGCGCGTGTTTAGGCAACTGTGGCTGGCCTTGTCAAAGCGGCCACGTTGAAGACTTTGCGCCGGAGCGGAGGTAGCACACCCGCGAGCGCCTCCCGGTTCGCGACTGCCGCATTGCGTTAATTCAAACCCAGGAATGTTAGGACATTCCGCGCGAGACGACCCTGCAGGCCTGGACTTGACGGAGCGCTCGAAGTCCGTTCCACGAATTACGCGACCGTGGAAGTACGCCTCGCGCACCGACGGCGGCGGAGGCTAGCGTCGTGGGCGGCACCTTGCGGACACGCTAGGGGCGCCGACACCTGTCCTGAGAACGCCTGCGCCCACCTGCCTGCTCTCTTGCTGCTCGTCCCTGGGCGCCTGTCACGAGAACGCTGCCCTCCGCCGGCCCTGACGGTGTCCTTCGGTAGAGACGGTGGAACCATCACCGGCAATCGTGGTGGTGACTCTGGGCGCCACGTCGTCGGCGGGGGGCGTGAGCTTCCTCGTCCAGAGCTTGCCCGGCGACTACCCGGCACTCAGCTTCGCGGCCGAGCTGCCCGGCCCGTCGCTTCTGGCCATCACCTACGACGACACCAACACGCTGTCGGCCCGCACGACGGTGCAGGAGGCGGCCACTGGCGGCGTCCTGTGGGTGCAGGCCTTCCCGTCGGCCGCGGACGCCGGCTGCTTCGGCCTCGTCCTGTACCGACGCCGGACCAATCGAGTCCACCGACGCCGGCCTTCGCCTGGCCGTCGCCGCAGGGCAGTCTGTCCGGGACACTCGTGCCGACGGGCGACATCACCGACGCGGGCATCTCGCTGACTCGTCATCTTCTGAAGACCGGTGCCCGCTCCTGCGAGTAGCAAGCCCTCGGACACGCGCCTACCTGTGCGCCGGTCGCCAGCCCCTCGCGATGGCCGGTTGTTCGACGGCTGCGGCCTGACTTGGTACATGCTGGGGCACCGTGACCCGCGATGTGCTGGCGCTCGTGCTGCTGGGAGCGCTTCTCCTGAGGCCCTGGTTTGGCCTCGGCCCAGTCGGACAAGCTCCTCGAGGCCACCCGGCTGCAGCGCCCCGGGGCGCTCGAGCTCGCGCAGGCAGAACTCGCCGCGTGCGTCAAGCGCAGCTGCCCGGACGCGGGCCGTCTGTCCTTGCTTTTGGGTGAGCTGCTACTGTCGCGAGGCGAGGCGGCCCAGGCCCTGGCGGCGCTGCGGCGCTTTCCGGCGCCGGCCCCGCTCGTCCCCTACCGGGACTTCGCTCTCGGCGAGGCGCTCTTCTACCTGCGCGACTACCGCGGGGCGGCCACGCACTTCATCGACGCCGCCGGGGCCCCAGGCGTCGTGGCCGGCCGTGCCGCGGCCCGCGCTGGCGAGGCGCTGCTGCTGGCACGCGAGCCGGGGCAGGCCCTGCCGCTGTTGGAAAGAGGCCTCTCCTTGGTGGGCGGCCCGGAGCTGGTTGGCGCCCGGGCCGAAGCCCGCGCCCAGCTGGGAGACCTCGCTGGTGCCCAGTCCGACTTGCACACCCTGCTGGTGCGGTACCCACGCTCGCCGGTGGCCCTCGAGGTGGACACCCAGCTGCGCGGCAGCTCCGCCCCCGCGGTGGCCCTGACGTTGGAGGAGCGTCTCGGTCGGGCCAAGTCGTTCCTCGATGCAGGCGACGCCGCGTCAGGCGCTGTCCGAGGTGGAGCGCATCGACAGCAACGGACTCGCCCGAGACGCCGCCGGAAAGACCCAGCTCGCCCTTTTCCGCGCTCAGGCGCTGTACCCGCTCGGCCGGGCCGAGGAAGGGGACGCAGCGCTGGAGGTGGCCGCACAGGGGCCGTCCGCCACCGCGTCCGAAGCTCTCCTCGTCCGCGCCCGGCGCCTGCTTGCGCCTCAACGACAACGCCGGGGCCCTCCTCAAGTTCCAGGAGGTGTCACGCAAGTACCCGGCCGAGCTGGCCTCGGAGGAGGCCGACTACTTCATCGGCTGGATTGCGCTCCAGGACGGAAAGAATCTGGTGGCGGCGCAGGCCCTGGAGGCGTTCGAGAAGAAGCACCCCGAGTCCCACCGCCGGGATGACGCCTGCTGGTTCCGGGCGCTTGGCCCTCATCCGCCTGTCCAACTGGGCCGAGGCAGACCGGGCCCTACGGGAACTGGTCGAGCGCTACCCGAAGAGTAGCCTCGTCCCCCAGGCGCGCTACTGGCGCGCGCGGGTGAAGCACCTGGCGGGCGGCAACGCCATCGACGACTACCTGGACGTGGTGCGCACCTACCCGGCGAGCTTCTACGCGCTGGTGGCCAGCGAGCGCATGCGCGAACTCGGCGCCAAGCCCCCGCCCCTCTTCGCCGAGCGGCCGCACCTTCCCGCCCAGGCACAGCCCAGCCCGGAGCTGGCGCTTCCCCGGGCCCTGGCCGCGGCCGGACTGTGGCGGGAGGCGGACGAGGAGCTGCGCAGCCGTCTGGGGCAGGTCCACACGCCGGAACAGGCGCTACGGGTGGGCAGCTCCCTCGCGCGTGCTCGGCGAGGAGTGGGCAGCGTACGGCCTGGCCAACCGCCTTCTCTGGGGCCGTGCCTACTCGCAGAAGGACTCGGTCTCGCTCGCGCTGCTGTACCCACGGCCGTACACCGCACACGTGGAGGAGACGGCCCGCGCCGCGGGCGTCGTCCTCCGGGCTCCTCTACGCCATGATGCGGCGCGAGAGCGCCTTTCAGCCCGACCGGCTCAGCGGGGCGCGGGCCCGCGGGCTGATGCAGCTCATGGCTCGCACCGCCACCGCCATTGCCAAGGAACTCCAGCGCGAGGCCCCGGAGCCGGATGAGCTCTACCGTCCCGAGCTCAACCTGGACCTCTCCGCCTGGTACGTCTCCCAGCTTTCCAAGCGCTTCGTCCACCCCGCCCTCATCGCCGCCGCCTACAACGCCGGCCCGGCGGTGACGCTTCAGTGGGCCGCCCAGTATGGAAGCCTCCCCGTCGACCTCTTCGTCGAGTCGCTTCCCTACAAGGAAACGCGCGCCTACGTGAAGCAGGTGGTAGCGGACCTTTACCTCTACCAACTCTTCTACGGCGCGAAGGCCGACGGGATGCGGCTGCCCATGTCACTCCCGGCGCCGGCTCCCGCCGGCATCGACTTCTGACGCAAGGCGCGGGCGACTGCCGCCCCAAGCGCGGCCCAGAGCCGACGGATGACGCCACGCCGCGGGCGGTGGGCTCTGGGATGCCGCCTCATACCAGCCGTGCGCGTCGCGGAGACGTCGTGCTACAAAACCTCGCCGGCGAGCAGGGGGCTTCCCATGCACCTGAGGGGGCGGGACGTAGCGCGGTCTGGCCGACGCCCGCGGGCGTGGGCGGCGGCGCTCTTGCTGCTGGCCACGGTGGGCTGCCTGAACCTGGACTTGCCCGCCGTCCCGCAGGCGCCGCCGGCGCCCTTCGTCAAAATTGTCACACCCAGGCAAGGGGACACCGTCTCCCTCACCGCACAGGTGTCCGTCGAGGCGGCTTCCGTCAACGGCATCGGTTCCCTCAGCCTCCTCTGTGGGCCCCTGGATGGCGGAGCACGCACCGCCTACAGCTGGGCGGCGCCGCCCTACTTCGCCTTGGTGGACCTGTCGCGCTGCCAGGGCCTCACCCAGCCCGACCCCGCGGACGCGGGCGCCCTGCCCTGTCGTGCAGCTTTCCGCGCTGGCCCTCAGCGACGCTGGAGCCCCGCAGCAGGACAGCGTGCAAGTCTTCCTCAACACGAAGGGACCCGTCCTCTCCGTCCAGTACCCGCCGACGGCCCAGCCCAAGGCTCCCTTCACCGTCCAGGTGACGTCGGACCTCCCGCTGCGTTCCTTCCCGGAAGTCACCCTCGACGCCCGGCCGGCCAACAGCGTCACACGCGAGGCAGGATGACGCGGGCGTGGTGTTCTACAGCATCTTCTTCGCTGCCACCCCAGGCCTCGGGACGGACAACTACCCCTACAGCGCGGGCGTGCCCGTTCCCATTGAAGTCCTCACCGAGACGTCGCGCACCGTCCGGCTCGCCGTCGGTGCCACGGCAGCCAACGGAAACTCCACGCAGCTGGACTTGGCGGTGGACCTCACCCGGCTGGTGTGGGACCGCTACATTCCTGGAAAGCCCGCGGTCGCGGCCAACAACCCCATCACCTGGGCCGCCGAGCCGGTGGCGTATGCCGGTGGGTTGGTCGTGCCCCTGGCCACTGCCACACCGGCCAGCAACACTTCGGCCTGGATTCCGGGACTCCTGCACGCCCTCGATGGCACCTTTTCAGGCTTCGACACCTCGCTGCTCGCGGGAGGCCTGGACGGCGGCTACCTGGCGCGCGGGCTGAATGCCCAAGGGGAGACCCTTTTCTTCGACTTCACCGGCAACGGCTCCGCCTTGCTACTGGCCCCGCCCCCTGGCAGCACTGCCGCGGTGGTGACGTCCACCACGGGGCCACCGAGCGCCGACGCCCCCCTCACCCGGGTGGATAACCTGCTGTGCCTTCAGGATTCGGTGACCGCCTGTTCCGTGACGGCCACCGAGAGCCTGACGTGCTTCGACACGCAAGCTTTCCCCGGTGAGTGCGAGCGCCGTCGGGGTGTCCACCGGGCCGCCCTCCCCGGGCATCGTTGCCGGAGCCGGGGGCCAGTACCTGTCGCCCAACATCTCGGTGTGCGGTAGCAGCTGGAACCTGGTCAACCTCGCGACGGGGGCGGTGTCCTTCGGACCGACGACGGACTTTTACACCGGGTGCCCGGTCCAGGGCGTCTCCAAGCTGCTCGCCGTAGGCGACGGCACCTTCGTCGTCCAGCTCACCATCAATTGCAGCGTGGCCGGCCTCCCCGCCCCCCGGTACCCCATCTACCGCGTCGGTCCCGGCAACAACTTCCTGGGCGCCTACACGGCCCCGTCGGGCACCCCGCCGACGAGCCAGGAGGAACTGGTGGGGGCGTTGGCCGACGGCCGCGTGGTGACGCTCAGCAACGCGCCGCCCTACACCAACTTCGAGCTGTGGTCGCTCAACACCCCCACCCCGGACGTCGTCACCCCGGTGGCCGGCCTGTACGACACGGCGGACGCGACCCTGGCCTCTGTCCTCGCGCAGAGCACCTACTCGGGTTCCGACGGCAGCTTCGCCGTGCTGCTCTCTGGTGCCACGCTCGGCGTGGGCATCCTCGCCTTTGGCCCGGACCTCCAGCCGCTTTGGCTTTACGTCTACCCGCGGGTGACGGACGCCTCCAACTCGCGACTCATCGCGGCTCCCACGCTGCAGGACGTCTACTTCATCGACCTGTTCAACAACCGGGCGCTCTCGCTGCGCGCGCGGCCGGTCAGCCTCGTCTCCGGCATCACCGTTAACGGCCTCGTCGCAGAATTCCAGTGGGGCTGCGGCGGCTGGCATCGCCCTTGTTCTGTCAAGCGACGCCGGCACCCAGAACACCACCAGCGACAGCACCGGGGCCTTCACCTTCGTGGGGGTCCAGACGCCCTACACGCTGTCCGCGGTGGACCTCACCTACAAGCAGGTCACGAGCTACCAGGGTCTCACCATTGCCAACCCCACCATCCAGCACGCCCTGGACCAAGCAATTTTCAACAGCGCTGCCGTCAACACGCCGCTGGACGCAGGCGTCCTCCCCACCGTCACGCATCCTCGAGTTTGTCTCTCCGGAAGTGGGGGCCAGCGCAGGGAACTCCCCTCCACCGTCCGTCGGCTTCAGCTGGAACGGCCCCACCTCGACCACCGGACGCCTCTCTGCACTCCGGATGCAGGTGAGCGACGCTGGCTACTCTCCCTTCGTCCCGGTGGCGTTCACCGGCTACGCCTCCGTCCCGGGAATTGTGGTGCACAACGGAGACAGCCTGAACGAAACCCTGTCGCTGCGGCCCGGTTGCCACTGGCACCATTTCCGGAACGGTGAGTCCCCCGTCGGGCTCGACCATCTATACCTTCAGCGTCAGCCTCGTCCCGGACCCGACCATCCAGGCGGGGATTCCCTTCTTTGAAAATTCCTCGTCGCCCCCGTCGTCCTTCTCGTCGCTTGACGCCCAACATTCCCGGCACGTCCCTGCTCCTGCAGGCCACCACCATCGACGGGCCGGTAACTACGGCTACGCGACGCTGGTCGGACTTCCCGCCAACTCCCCCAATCTCACGGTCAACGTGCCCGCCGCTCCGACATTGCTGGCGCCGGCCAACAATGCCACCGGCATCACGACGGGCGCCCAGCTCAGCTGCAGCCCCTTCCCAGGCGGCATCTACCATTTCGTCCTAAGCCCGGACGGCCCCGGGAAGTACGACATCTGGAGCAACACGCCGACCGCGACCATTCCCGACCTCCGCGCGGCCGGGGTGACCCTGCCGTCCAACAACACTTACCAATGTTGGGTCGAGGGCACCGCCCCCCTCACCTCCGTTGACCAGCTGGCCGCCCCGTACCAGGGCAATACCTTCATCGGCCAGACTGCCTCGTGGAACGTGACGACCGCGCCGTGACGGCCGCGGCGACCGGGCACCTGCCGCCTACGGCGTCGGCGCGACTGCGAATTCCACGCCCGTCGAGTTGGCGCTCATGCCGCCCGTACCAATGTCCCAGCCGTAGTTCTGCGTCGCGAGGTTCGTGCCGTAGTAGTAGAGAGCGTAGCCATCGGCATTGTCGATGGTGTCGTTGTCCACTTCGCCCGGGTAGTTGCTGCTGAGGTAGTACGCTCCTGCGGGTTGAGTCAGGGCGGTGATGGGGCCAATTCCGTCGCCGGTGACGACAAGCACCACCCCGTTCGGCTTCTGCGGCGTGATGATGGGCTGGTTCATGAACGGACCGCTGATGCCCGTGAATGGTCCAGTGACCGACTGGACGAAGGGGCTGACCGGGTCCGCGCCCACAATGTCGTACGCGGTGACGGTGGTGTTGGCGTTGCCTCCTTGAGTGATGGGCCAGGACATCACCAGCGTCGGGCCGGTGGCGGCGTTCGCCGCATAGTTCAACGAGCAAACGACGCTGTTTTGTCCCTTCACCGGGATGTGCCAGGCGTTCTGATTGCTGTCGCTGATGGCTGAGGTGATGTTGCCGTTGCTGTCAAACACTGCCAGCAAGTTTCCGGAGCTCGGGAAGGGCTCACTCCACGTTGAGACGTTGATGCTGACGTTGAGATAGTCCTGCATCCGCAGGACGCGGATGCCAGGCGGGGGCGGAGAACCGGCCTGGGCCGCCATCAACTCGAGGGCAATGCTGTTGACGGAGTTCTTGCCCGTTGTTGTGAGGGTGGGCGTGATGCTTCCCCCCGATGCGATGAGCGTCTGAAGGACGAAGAAACTCATCTCCCCCGAGCCACCGGTGGTGCCCGACGCGTAGTCCGCAGCCTCGAGCGTCCAACCAGGGCCCGCCGTGAAGGATGTAACTGAGGCTCCCGCTTCGCCAATGAGGGCGGTGTTGTCCATCGAGTAGTGCAGGACGAGGCTTCCCGCCGTTGGAGTGATGGCCGACGTCGAGATGGTTGGCGCTTTCGCGGTGATGCTGCTCGTCGAGACCCCCACCGCTCCGACATTGTAGTACTCGAGGAGAATGAAATGGACGTTGTTCTCTGGTGCGCTGAACGTGATGGTGAAGTTCCGCGCCCCGGCGTTGGAGTTGAACAGAACGTAAGCCTCTGTCTTGTTGTGCTTGGAGCCTGCATCCGCACTTACTGCTGGCACGGTGCTCCACGAGTTGTTGGCGTCGTCCGTGATGCTGCTGACGGCAATGCCACTCGAGTAGTCGACCAGAAGCACGACACAGTTACCCGCTCCGACTTGGTTTTGCAGTCGGATGGTGAAATTGGTGGCGGGGCTCAGGCCGCGGCCCGGGGCCATGGCGCCGAAGGCACGGCGCTGCGCCAGCGTGGGCACGGGCATGCTAGGCGTCACGGCCGCCGACGGCAGACTGGCCGGTCCCGTTCCGACGGCATTCACCGCTGCCACGGTGAAGGTGTAGGCCGTTCCGTTGGTAAGTGACGTCACGGTCGCAGTGGTTCCGTTCATGGAAATGCTTGCCGACGGGGCCGGCGGGCTGATGACGACGCTGTACCCGGTGATGGGGCTTCCGCCCGTGCTCACCGGCGCCACCCAGGTCAGCGATGCCGCCTGGTTGCCGGCGACAGCGACGACGGTGGTGGGCGCTCCCGGGACGTCGGGCGTAGTCACCGGACCGCTTGAGGTGGCCGGGCCCGTCCCAGAGACGTTTACGGCCGCGACGGTGAAGGTGTAGGTGGCTGCGTTGGCGAGGCCCGTGACGGACGCCGTGGTCCCGGTGACGGTGACGACGGCCGACGGGGTGGGCGGAAGAATGCTGACGACGTAGCCCGTGAGGGGGGCGCCCGTGGTGGGCGCCGTCCAGCTGAGGCTGGCGCTGGCGACACCGGGCGTTGCCGTCACGCTGCCTGGCGCCGACGGTACTCCCGGAAGGGGCGCCATCGGCGTGACGGGCAAGGACGGCAGGCTGGCCGGTCCCATCCCCACCGCATTCACCGCCGCTACGGTGAAGGTGTAGGCCGTCCCATCGGTGAGCGACGTCACCGTCGCAGTCGTGCCACTGACAGAAATGGTCGCCGAAGCGTCCGGTGGACTGATGGCGACGCTGTAGCCGGTGACGGGGCTGCCCCCGGTATTCCCTGGTGCTGCCCAACTCAACGCTGCCGACTGGTCCCCGGCGACGGCCACGACGTTGGTGGGCGCGCCGGGGACGTCGGCCGTCGTGATGGGGCCGCTCAGGCCGGCCGGGCCTGTCCCAATGGCATTCATGGCCGCCACCAGGAAGGTGTAGGTGGCTGCGTTGGCGAGGCCCGTGACGGACGCCGTGGTCCCGGCAACGGTGACGACGGCCGATGGGGTGGGCGGAAAAATGCTGACGAGGTAACCCGTGAGGGGGGCGCCGATGGTTGGCGCCGTCCAGCTGAGGCTGGCGCTGGCGACACCGGGCGTTGCCGTCACGCTGCCTGGCGCCGAGGGGACCCCAGGCGGCGGCGCCATCGGTGTGACGGGCAACGACGGCAGGCTGGCGGGGCCCGTCCCCACCGCATTCACCGCCGCCACGGTGAAGACGTAAGGAGTCCCGTCGGTCAGCGAGGTCACCACTGCACTCGTTCCGCTCAAGGAAACTTGCGCTGACGCGGCTTGCGGGCTGATGGCAATGCGGTAGCCGGTGATGGGGCTTCCCCCGGTACTCGCCGGGGCCGCCCAGGTCAGCGACGCCCACTGGTCGCCAGCAACGGCAACGAGATTGGTCGGCGCCCCCGGGACGTCGACAGTCTTGACGGGACCACTGGACGAGGCCGGGCCCGTCCCAGCAGTGTTGGAGGCAGCCACGGTGAAGGTGTACGTCGCCCCGTTGGCAAGCCCTGTCACCGAGGCTGTTGTCCCGGCGACGGAGATGACGGCCGACGAGGTGGGCGGAAGAATGCTGACAACGTAGCCCGTGAGGGGCGCGCCCGTGGTTGGCGCCGTCCAGCCGAGACTGACGCTGGCGATACCGGGCCTTGCCGTCACGCTGCCTGGCGCCGACGGTACTCCCGGAAGCGGCACCATCGGCGTCACGGGCAAGGACGGCAGGCTGGCGGGGCCCATTCCCACCGCATTCACCGCCGCGACGGTGAAGGTGTAGGCCGTTCCGTTGGTGAGGGATGTCACCGTCGCAGTCGCTCCGCTGACAGTAATGGTCGCCGAAGCGTCCGGCGGACTGATGGCAACCCTGTAACTGGTGATGGGGCTTCCCCCGGTATCCACCGGCGCCGCCCAAGTCAGAGCTGCCTCCGCGTCGCCGGCCGTGGCCACAACGTTGGTCGGCGGGCCCGGGACCCCCGCAGCGGACCCCGAAGGGGTGACGGCGGCAGACGGGAGGCTGGCCGGTCCCGTTCCCACGGCATTCACCGCCGCCACGGTGAAGGTGTAGGCGGTCCCGTTGGTGAGGGACGTCACCGTGGCAGACGTCCCGTTGACGGCGATGGACGCCGATGGCGTCGGCGGACTGACGACGACGCGGTAGCCGGTGATGGGGCTTCCCCCGGTATTCCCTGGCGCCACCCACGTCAGCGACACCAACTGGTTACCGGCGATGGCGACGACGTTGGTGGGTGCCGCGGGAACTTTCGCTCCGGGGTCGGTCGCCGACGAGACCATGCCACTGCACGCAGCCAACAAGCCGAGGAGGCCGCTGACAGCGAGATCGCGGCTAGCCGCCATTGAAGCTCCCCCTCCCCCAGGTAGCTGCTACCACTGCCGGCCGGGCACTTTCTAGAGAGCAGTAGGGGGTTTCGTCAGCGTTTCAAAATGCCTTCGGTTGGAAACATTGACCACACGCGGATGAGTATCGGCCCTAGCAAGCCCGCGTAGGCCACCGCCACTTCCGCGGCCACCCGGGCGTTCTGCTCCAGCAGCGCGAGGTTTGCCCGGAGCGCCCGGCCCCCGGTGGACGTCGCCAGCTGCCGCAGCAGGAAGGGCGTCAGCGCCTGGCCGGAGACGCCGTGCGTCAAGGCAGCGGCGTGAGCCGCGCGCAGTGCCACCTCCAGTTCCGCTGCGCCCAGGGCCGAGTCCGGCGGCGGCGGGACGCACAGCAGCAGCGCCCCGGGCTGCTGCAGCACGTCACGGTGCAGGCGGAGGAGTTCCGCCGCCGCCACCACGTCCTCGACGCGGTGGGCTCAGCGGCAGGCCGGAGGTGGGCGAGTAGAAGGCCGGAAATTCTGACGTCCGGTAGCCCACCACCAGCACCCCCAGCGACTCCAGGGCCTCCAGCGTGCGCGGCAAGTCCAGGACACTCTTCGCTCCGGCGCACACCACCATCCCTCGGAAACGCGACAGCGCGTGCAGGTCCTCGCTGACGTCTCCCTTCGCGCCCAGGTGCACGCCGCCGATGCCGCCGGTGGCGAGGACGCTGAGCCCGAGAGCGCTGCGACACGGCACATGTCGCCGAGACGGTCGTCCCGCCCGGTGGCACCCGCCGCCAGCGCCGGGGCCAGGTCGCGCCCGCCCACCTTGTCGCGGGTTGTCCCTCTCCCTTGGCCAGTGACTCGACTTCACTGACGGAGAGACCGCAGCGCAGCTGGCCCCTCACCACCGCCACCAGCGCCGGCACAGCGCCCGGCCCGCGAACCGCCGCCTGGCAGGCGCGCTGGGAGGTGAGATTCTCCGGGAAGGGCAGCCCCTGGGCCAGCACGCTGGACTCGAGCGCCACCAGCGGCTGGCCCGCAGTCCGGGCGGTGCGCACTTCCTCGGAGAGAGCGACGTCCATCGGACTTGCCCTACATCGGCCGCTCGGCGAGCAGGAAGCCTTGCATCTCCTCGTCGTCCAGCGCCCGCCCGTCCCGACCCACGGCGACGGAATTCACCTGTGCTTCCTCAACTTCCACGGTGGCCCCCTTCCGCCACTCGGTGGTGTGCACGGCACCGTCCACCAATTTCCCCACCAGCTGGGCGTCCTCCCAGGACAGCACCTCAAGCCACAGGTCCTCCTTCACCGCCTCGGCGTCCCCTTCCGGGTGCACCTCGAAGGTTGCCCGGACCAGGAAGGTGGTGGGTTCCATCAGACCCCGCCGGTGAAATCGCGCCTTGAAAGCAGGAAGCAGCGCCCGGGCTTGCCGCTGCAGCGCCTCGCTGCGTTCCGGCGCCTCCCGCTCGAAGCGGGCCCGGTACGGACGCAGCAATTCGGCCAGCGTGTGCCGTCCATCGGCGGACACCACTGTGAAGGAAGCCCCCTCGTGCCCTTCGAAGGTGTCCATCGGCAGGTCGATGAGCGTGAGCCGTGCCTCCTCGGAGGGGGCCAGCATGAAGGCCTCGCCGTTGCTCGTCTCTACCCGCTCCCGTAGGCGCGGACCCTCGCCCCAGGCGAGCTCGGCGCACAACTCATGAACGAAGGACTCGGCAGCACGGAGGTCGTCCTCGGCCAAGCGGAAGACTTCCAGTTCCCGCGTGCCAAACTTTTCCATCCCGTGGGAGTGGACCCAGTAGGGCGCGTCGCCCTCCCCAACCTCAACCGCATGCAGGTTGACGTGGTCGCGGATGTCGAAGTCCAGCTCGGTAATCTCGGCCACGTCCTCCAGTTCATGTAGCTTGAAGGCGGTCACGTCCAGGAGAACCCCCGGGAGCCGCTCCAGCAGGGCCCGGGCACACCACAGCGCCTCGAAGACGGCTGCCGCCGGCCCGGGGACGCCAGGCTCGAAGGCGATGCGGTAGAAGCCCCGCGCCCGGCGGAAGACGCTGTGGGCCTCCTCACTGCCCGTCAGCAAGTCGGGTGTCCAGCCGATGGCGACCTCGAGCGCCTCGAAGCGTACCGTGACGGTGGACTCGGCGGAGACGAGGCGGAAGCCGCTCCCGTCCTCTGCCAGCTCGAACGCTGCGTCGTCCCCCGAGAAGGCCTCCGCCAGGACTCTCGGCTCGAGGGAATCCGTCTGCTCGGTGGCGACGATGTAGACTTCCCTCAACGCCCGACCTCTGGCACGTCGCCTCCTCGGCGCCCTGGGAGCAACCGCTGCCCGGGGCCCCCTCCAGCTACACCAGGTCCGCCCGCCGGGGCCAGCGTCAGGCCCGACAAGGGCTTGCCGCGGTGCTGGCCTCCATGCAACAGGTGGACTCTCCTAGCGCTCGACGCCCGATGCTTCGAAACCTCCTGTCCATGGTTGCTGTCGTCGTGGTCACCGGCGTGCTGCTGCCCTTCGCCGGGCTGGCGATTCTGCTCACCGGCAACAGCAGCAGTGCCAGCTGGTTCGCCCGCCGCCTGTGGGCCCCAGCGCTGCTCTTCGTGGCCGGGGCGCGGGTGGAAGTCGAGGGAACCGAGCACCTGGAGGGTCGCCGGGCGACCCTCTACGCCTGCAACCACCAGTCCTCCATCGACATCCCTGCCCTCTTCGTCGCCCTGCCCGTCGACCTGCGCTTCGTGGCCAAGGAACAGCTTCGCTGGGTGCCCCTGGTGGGCTGGTACATCCAGATGGCCGGGCACATCCTGGTCGACCGCAGCAACCGGGCGCGGGCCATCGCGTCGCTGGACCGGGCGGCGGAGCGGGTGGTCCGCCGCCACATCAGCCTGATTGTGTTCCCCGGAGGGTACGCGCTCCCCGGATGCCCGCGTTCTCCCCTTCAAACGCGGTCCCTTCGGGCTGGCGCTCAAGGCGCGCATCCCGGTCGTCCCGGTCACCATCGAGGGGTCGGCCCGAGTGATGCCCCGGCGCAGCTGGCACATTCGCTCGGGCGTCATCCGGGTGCGCATTGGTGCGCCCCTGGACACGACCGGCTTCGAGGCCGAGGACCGTGCCGGTCTCGCCCGGGTGACGCGGGAGGCCGTCATCCAGGGCAGTCTCGCCCTGGGCGGCCTCGGCGGGGTCCCGGACGACTCCGCGCCGCGCCGGGCCGCCAGCCCGGAGCGCTCGCCCGGCCCCGCCTTGCTCTAGACTCCCGACAGAACCCGGATGCCCAAGCCCTCGCCATCGGACCAGGCCCGCCGTGACGCGTACCTCCACGGACGCGTCCTCACCGCGGCACGCTCCGGCACGGTGCAGCTGGACGCCGACGGCGAACCGCTGCCGATGCGGCTGCGGGCAGGGCGGAGAGCACCGCCCTCAACGTGGTGGCCATCCTTCGCGAGACCTGGGAGGACTTCCGCAACTCGGACCGGTACTTCAAGTACAAGGCCATCATCCTGGTCGCCTGGGCCGTGCTCAGCCTGACTGGCGTGGGAGTGGCCTGCCCGGCCCCGTCCGTCCGCCGCGACCCCACCTTCGGCGCTCGGCTGGTGGTGGGCGCGGAAAGCGAGCACCCGGCGCTGGTACTTCACAACGAGAGCGACGCGGCCTGGCAGGACGTCCTCATCATCGTCAACGGCCGCTACCGGGCGGCGGTGTCCCACGTCGAGCCGCACGCCTTCATCACCGTCACCCCGAAACAGCTGATGGGGGATAACGGCAAGCTGGCCCCCAGTGACTTGCAGGCGACGGACGTCGAGCTCCGGACCCGCAAGGGTTCGGCTCAGCTGTTGGAGCACGGCGAGTTGCGCTGACCCGGGCGGCGGCTTCTGGCCCGTCCGCCCGGCCGACTCGCGCCGCCTCACTTCTCGGACTTGGCCTTGGCCTTCCGCTTCGCCGGTTTCGCCTCGGCGGGAGCTTCCGCCTTGGGGGCCTCCGGCTTCGCCTTGGCTTTGCCTTTCGGCTTGGCCTCAACCTTGGCCTCGGCCTTTGGCTTGGCTTTCTCCTCCACTTTGGGCTCGGGAGCCGCCGGGCGGTCGACCAGCTCCAGCAGGGCCATCTGCGCCGCATCCCCGGTGCGGAAACCGAGCCGGATGATGCGCGTGTAGCCCCCCGGACGGTCGGCGTAGCGGTCCTTCAGCTCGCCGAAGACCTTCTGGAGGATGGGCCGGCTGCGAATCTGCCGTTCCGCCAGTCGGACGTTGGACAGGCCCCCACGCTTGCCGAGCGTGATGATGCGCTCGGCCAGCCGCCGCGCCTCCTTGGCCCGCGGCAGCGTCGTCTGGATGGCTTCGTGCTCCAGCAGCGACGTCACCATGTTGTCCAGCATCGCCAGCCGGTGGCTGGTGGTCTTCTGCAGCTTCCTGTGTCCGACGCGGTGTCGCATCGCATGCTCCTGGCGGGCCGTGTCAGGTACCCGCCCTGGGGGGGGACTACGACGGCTGTTAGATGCGCGGCTCGGCGGCGACGGGCAACGGGGCGGGCGTGGCGGCGGGCTTCATCGGCCAGCTGTCCAGCTTCATCCCGAGCGACAGCCCCATCTCGGCGAGGATTTCTTTGATTTCCTTCAGCGACTTCCGGCCGAAATTCTTGGTCTTCAGCATCTCCGCCTCGCTGCGCTGCACCAAGTCACCGATGGTCTTGATGTTGGCCTGCTGCAGGCAGTTGGCCGAGCGCACGCTGAGCTCGAGCTCGTCCACGCTGCGGAAGAGGTTCTCGTTGAGCTTGGCCTCCTCCTTCGGCGCCTCGAGGGCCGCCGGCTCTTCCGTCTCGTCGAAGCTGATGAAGACGGTGAGCTGCTCCTTGATGATTTTCGCCGCGTAGGCCACCGCGTCCTGGGGGGAGACCGAGCCGTCGGTCCACACCTCGAGGCTCAGCCGGTCGTAGTCGGTGACCTGCCCGACGCGGGCGTTGGTGACCTGGTAGTTGACCTTGCGGATGGGCGAGAACAGGGCGTCGACCGGGATGGTGCCGATGGGGTCGCCCGGGTTCTTGTTGCTGTTGGCCGCCACGTAGCCACGGCCCCGTCGAGCAATCATCTCCAGGCGCAGCTTGCCGCCCTCGGACAGCGTGCAGATGTGGTGTCCGGGGTTGAGAATCTCCACCTGGTCGTCGGCGATGATGTCCCCGGCCTTGATTTCCTTCGGCCCTTCCGCCTCGATGCGCAGCGTCTTCTGCTCGTTGGTGTGCATCCGAAGCAGGACTTCCTTCAGGTTGAGGACGATGTCGGTGACGTCCTCGGCCACCTCGGGAACGGTCGTGAACTCGTGGTCCACGCCTTCAATCTTCACCGAGACGATGGCCGCGCCCTGCAGCGAGCTGAGGAGCACGCGCCGGAGGGTGTTGCCCAGCGTGGTCCCAAACCCCCGCTCGAGCGGCTCGGCGATGAACTTCCCGTACGTCGCGGTGAGACTGTCCTGGATCGACTTCCATCCGGCGGGGCTTGATGAGGTCCCGCCAGTGCTTTGCGGTGAATGCTTCTGCCATGGTGTTTTTCTCCCGGGGTCTGCCACCGACGTCCCCGCCCGAATGGCGGGAGGACAGCCCAAGCGATGTGTGAGACGGAGGGACGGCTCGCCTGCAGCCCCACACTGGAGCGGCCGGCATCCGGGACGGTCCGTCACCCTCCCGGCGCAAAGCGGTTACTTCGAGTAGAGCTCGACGATGAGCTGCTCCTGGATGGGCATGGTGAGGTCCTCTCGGTTCGGGACCGACTTCACCGTTCCCTTCATGCCCTTCTTGTCGAGTTCAATCCACTGCGGGACGCCGCGCCGTTCCACCGTCTCCAGCGCCTCGGCGATGCGAATCATCTTCCGGCTCTTCTCCGCGACTTCCAACGACGCTGCCGGGCTTGACCTCGAAGGAGGGAATGTTCACCCGCCGGCCATTCACCTGGAAGTGGCCGTGGCGCACCAGCTGCCGCGCCTCGGCGCGGGTGTCGGCGAAGCCCATCCGGAACACCACGTTGTCCAGCCGGAGCTCGAGCAGCTGCAGGAGCGTCTCGCCGGTCTTGCCCTTGGCGCGAGCCGCCCGGGCGAAGGTTCCGCGGAACTGGTTCTCGAGCAGGCCGTACATCCGCTTCACCTTCTGCTTCTCGCGGAGCTGGACGCCGTAGCCGGAGAACTTCACCCGGCCCTGGCCGTGCTGCCCAGGGGGGTACGGGCGCCTCTCGATGGCGCACTTGTCGGTGTAGCAGCGGTCCCCCTTCAGGTACATCTTGAGGTTCTCGCGGCGGCAGATGCGGCAGACGCTGGCGGTGTAGCGGGCCAAAAGGGTGTCTCCTGAGAAGGTGGTCTAAACGCGACGCCGTTTCGGCTGTCGGCAGCCGTTGTGCGGGATGGGCGTCACGTCCCGGATGAGAGAGATTTTGAGTCCGGCCGAGGCCAGTGCGCGCAGCGCGGACTCGCGGCCCGCGCCCGGCCCCTTCACCATCACCGTCACGTTCTTCAGCCCGTGCTCCATCGCCTTGGCGGCCGCGTCCCCGGCCGCGACCTGGGCGGCGAAGGGCGTCGACTTGCGGCTGCCCTTGAAGCCGCGGGCGCCGGCCGATGACCAGGCGACCACATTCCCGGAGACGTCGGTGATGGTGATGATGGTGTTGTTGAACGTGGACTGGATGTGCACCACGCCGTTGAGGATGTTCTTCTTGCTCTTGCGCTTCTTGCGCGGGGCCTCGCCCTCGGCGGGCTCGGTTCCAGCAGGGGCCGCCGCAGCGGGGACGCTCACTTCTTCAGCCATGGGCTTTCAAGTCCTCTGGTGGGGGGCGGTCAGGACCGCGGGGCAGGAGTGATGGCCTTGGCGCGAACGATGCCGCGCTTCGGACCCTTGCGGGTCCGGGCGTTGGTGTGGGTGCGCTGACCGCGGACGGGCAGGCCCTTGCGGTGGCGGAGACCCCGGAAGCAGCCGAGGTCCATCAGCCGCTTGATGTTCATCGTCACTTCGCGGCGAAGGTCACCCTCCACCTTGTAGTTGGACTCGATGATTTCGCGAATCCCGCGGGTCTGTTCCTCGGTCAGGTCCTTGGTCCTGGTGGCGAGGTCGACGTTGGCCCGGGCGCAGATGTCGTGCGCCGTCTTGTTGCCGATTCCGTAGATGTACTGCAGCGAGATGACGACCCGCTTCTGCGGGGGAAGGTCGATGCCGGCGATGCGGGCCATTGCTCTCTCGTGTCTCCTAATTCGTTCCCAGGGCGGGGCTCAGCCCTGACGCTGCTTGTGACGCGGATTCGCGGCGCAAATCACCCGCACCACACCCCGGCGGTTGATGACCTTGCACTTGTCGCAGACCTTCTTCACCGATGCGCGAACCTTCATGACGACTCCAACAGACCTTCTGACTGCGAGTGATGGACCAACGACGACGGCCGACGGGCGACTGGCTTACTTCGCCCGGTAGGTGATGCGGCCCCGGGTCAGGTCATACGGTGAGAGCTCCACCTTGACCTTGTCCCCCGGCAGAATCCGGATGAAGTGCATGCGCATCTTCCCGGAGATGTGCGCGAGCACCTTGTGGCCCCCGTTGTCCAGGGCCACCCGGAACATGGCGTTGGGAAGCGGTTCAATCACCGTTCCCTCGACCTCAATGGCATCGTCCTTCGGCAGACAAACTCCTTCAAAAAGGGGCCCTCCCTTCCGCAGGAAGGACCCCGTAAACCCTCGGGAAAGCGCGGCGGCATACCACCTTGGGTGCCCGCCGAGCAAGTTCTTCTAGCGTTGAACGACGCCGCGCGCAACGGACGGCCCCCGGGTCAGGACCTCCGGCCCCTGGTCCGTCACCAGGACGGTGTGCTCCCAGTGACTGGACAACTTTCCGTCCAGGGTAACCGCCGTCCAGTCGTCGTCCAGGGTCTCCACTTCCCACGTCCCGGCATTCACCATCGGTTCAATCGCCAGCACCATCCCCGGACGCAGCTTCATGCCCGTGCCCGCGGTCCCGAAATTGGGGATTTGGGGCTCCTCGTGCAGCCGCCGGCCAATGCCATGACCCACGAAGTCCCGCACCACCGAGTAGCCCCGGGCCTCGACGTGCGCCTGGACGGCGTGGCCGATGTCGCCGATGCGGTTTCCCGCGACGGCCGCCTGGATGCCAGCCTCCAGGGACTCCCGGGTGGCGTCGAGGAGCGCCTGCGCCTCGGCGGTCACCTCGCCGACAGGGATGGTCCGCGCCGCGTCCCCGAAAAAGCCGTGGTACACGACGCCAAAATCCAGTTTCACTAAATCGCCTCTCTCCAGGCGCCGCTTCCGGGAGGGGATGCCATGCACCACCTCCTGGTTGATGGAGGTGCAGAGGCAGGAGGGAAAGCCCCGGTAGCCCTTGAAGGCCGGCCGGGCCCCCTTCTCGATAGATGAGCTTCTCCGACAGCTGGTCGAGGTCCCAGGTGGTGACGCCCGGAGCCACCGCCTTCTCCAGCGCGTCGAGAATCTCCGCGACGATGCGCCCCGCATCGCGCATCACCGCAATCTCCTCGCGGCTCTTGAGCTCGACTCCGCCCGGCATCTTTTCCTCACGGCCTCCCGAGCGCCGCCTGGATGCGCGCGAACACCTGGTCCGGTGTCCCCGTGCCATCCACCGGCCGAAGCAGACGACGCCGGGCGTAGAAGGCCTTCAGGGGCTCGGTATCCCGGCGGTAGGTGACCTGCCGGGCACGCACCACCTCTTCCCGGTCATCGGGGCGCTGCACCAGGGCGCTTCCACACACGTCGCACACGCCGGCAGTCTTCGGGGGCGCCTCCGTCACGTGGTAGATGCCCAGGTCCTTGGGGCAGCACCGGCGGCCGCTCAGCCGCTCGACCACCATCTCCAGCGGCACCTCGAGCGACAGGACGTGGTCGATGTGCCGGCCAAGCAAGGTGAGCATCTTCTCGAGCGCCTCGGCCTGGGCCACCGTGCGCGGGAATCCGTCCAGGACGAAGCCCGCCCGAGCTGTCCGGCCGCTGCAGCCGCTCGGCGACCAGGCCGATGACCAGCCCGTCCGGGACCAGCTTGCCGCTCTCCATCAGCGGCTTGGCCTGCAGCCCGAGCGGGGTCCCGTCCTTCACCGCCCCGCGGAGAATGTCGCCGGTGGACACCTGCGGCGTGCCGTACATCGCCAGCAGCCGCTGGGCCTGTGTCCCCTTCCCCGCCCCCGGTGGCCCGAACAGGATGATGTCCATAGGCGTCAGGCTGCGCGCGGCAGCCGTCCGCGGATGCGGGGGCCGCGGGGGCCAGAGAACCCTTCGTAGTTCCGGCTGATGAGGTGGCCCTCAATCTGCTGCACCGTGTCCAGGGCCACCCCCACCACAATCAGCAGCGCCGTGCCGCCGAACTGGAACGGCACCCCGAAGGCTTCCTGGTTGGAGAGGATGGACGGAATGACGCAGATGACGGCGAGGTAGATGGCCCCGCCGAAGGTGATGCGGTCCAAGACGCCTCGGATGTAATCCGCCGTCTGGCGCCCTGGCCGGATGCCGGGGATGTAGCCGCCCTGCTTCTTGATGTTGTCCGCCACGTCGTCCGACCGGAAGGTGAGCGTCGTGTAGAAGTAGGAGAAGAAGATGATGAGCAGCACGAAGAGCCCATCGTACAGCCAGACGTTGGATTCGATGGCCCGCTGCACGCCGGCCAGGAAGGGAATCCAGTTCCCCAGGGTCGCCGGAAATGACAGCAGCGCCCCGGCGAAGATGGGCGGAATCACGCCGGCCGTGTTCACCTTCATCGGGAAGTAGGTGGCCTGGCCGGCGAACATCTTCCGCCCGGCCATGCGTTTGGCGTACTGCACCGGAATCCGGCGCATGCCACGCTCGATGTAGACGACGATGCCCACCACGGCCAGCATCACCACGGCCACCACCGGCACCAGCCAGGCCCGGTCCCCGCGCACCACTTCCACCAGCCGGGAGGCGGCCGAGGGCATCCGGGCGACAATGCCGGCGAAGATGATGAGGCTGATGCCGTTGCCGATGCCGCGCTCGGTGATGCGCTCGCCGAGC
The DNA here is from genome assembly GCA_963760425.1 of uncultured delta proteobacterium. Classification (GTDB taxonomy): domain Bacteria; phylum Myxococcota; class Myxococcia; order Myxococcales; family Myxococcaceae; genus JADGRA01. The sequence goes on from CAVXCY010000007.1 coordinate 537,931, forward strand.
CACATGATGAAGGCGGTGCCAGCCGTCAGCGTGATGACCGTCATGACGGTGAACCAGATGCTGTCGTTGGGCACGACAATCTGGTCAATCTCGACGTGCACGCCGCGGATGGTGGTGGGCGTCCGGCCGAGACTGGCCAGCCACCGGGCGATGCCGATGCCCTGGATGACGGAGAGCAGAATGCTGCCGTAGCGGGTGTACTGGTTGAGCTTCTGTCGGCCCGCTGCCCCTTCCTTCTGCAGGCGCTCCAGCGACGGCACCACCACCGCCAACAGCTGCATGATGATGGACGCTGAGACGTACGGCATGATGCCCAGCCCGAAGATGGACATCTGGTCGAGCGCACCGCCGGAGAAGAGGTTGAAGAGGCTCACCAGGCCGCCGCGCTGACGCTGCTGCTCCATGTAGGCGTTCATCGCCGCCCGGTCGACGCCCGGCGTGTTGATGAAGACGCCCAGCCGGTAGACGGCGAGCAGGACCAGCGTGTAGGCGAGCCGGGCCCGGAGTTCGGCGACGCGGAAGACGTTGATGAAGGCGTTCACGTTAGAGGCACCCTGGTGATTGGTCCGAGCCTACCCAAAGGACGGCATCCAGCGACAGGCGCCGGCCACCATCCGAGTCACGCCTTCCGGACGCCCTTGCCGGAATGCGCCTTGGCGGCCGCTTCGGGAGCGTGCGTCATGAGCGGAATCAGGTCCACGGAGCCGCCCGCCTTCTCCACCGCCTCCTTGGCCTGTGCCGACACCCGGTGCACCCGCACCACCAGCTTGGCGGTAAAGCGCCCCTCCAGAGAGCAGCTTGACGCCGTCCCAGCGGCCCTTCACCAGGCCCTTGGCCCGCAGCGCCCCCTCGTCCACCGTGCTGCCGGCCTGGAAATGCCCCAGGTCCTCGAGGTTGACGACGGCGAAGTGCTTGCGGTTGGGCGCCAGGAAGCCGAACTTCGGCAAGGCGCCGCTGCAGCGGGCTCTGACCACCCTCGAAGCCCTCGAAGCGCATGTTGCCGGTGCGCGCCTTCTGGCCCTTGCCACCGCGGCCGGCCGTCTTGCCCAGGCCGGAGCCCTGGCCGCGGCCCACCCGCTTCTTGCGGTGCCAGCTGTTGCGCGGCCGGCTCAGGTTGTTCAGCGTGGGACATGGCGTTACTTTCCTTCCTTGCTGGGCGCGACGGCTGCGGGCCGCCTCGCGTGCCCGGACGTGGCGCGGCTTGCGACGCACCGCGGGCTTGGGTTCCTGCGACACCGCCTCGCCGTGCACCAGGTGGCGGACGGTGAAGACCATGCCCCGCGTGGCCGGGCTGTCCTTGAGCAGCCGCTGCTGGCCCATCCGCTTCAGGCCGAGGCCGACCACGGTGCGCACGTGCGCCTCCGGCGCCCCGGCGAAACTCTTTATCAACTTGACCCGGTAACCCATGGTTTTCCTCTGGTTAGACCCGGTGTTGGCCGAGGTCTAGCTCCCGGCCGCGCAGCCGGCTGACCTGCTCGGGGGACCGGAGCTGCTTCAGCCCGTCCACCGTGGCCTTCAGCACGTTGTGGTGGTTTCGTGACCCCTGACTCTTGGTCAGGATGTTGCGGATGCCTGCCGCCTCGAGCACCGCCCGCACCGACCCACCGGCGATGACGCCCGTGCCTTCGGCCGCCGGCTTCAGCAGCACCTTGCCGGCGCCGAAGTGACCGAGCACTTCGTGGGGAATGGTGTGGCCCTGGAGCGGAACGCGGAAGATGTTCTTCTTGGCATTCTCGCCACCCTTGCGGATGGCCTCCGGGACTTCGTTGGCCTTGCCCAGGCCGACGCCCACGTGCCCGTTGCCGTCGCCCACCACCACCAGCGCGGCAAAGGAGAACCGCCGGCCACCCTTCACCACCTTGGCGACGCGGTTGATGTTGACGACGCGGTCGCTCAGGTCGAGGTCGTTCGGATTGATTGGTGTTGCCAAAGGTGACTCGCTTTCTCGCTTAGAACTTGAGGCCCGCTTCGCGCGCGGCCTCGGCCACTGCCGCGATGCGTCCGTGGTAGGGGAAGCCGTTGCGGTCGAAGACCACCTGCTCCACCTTGGCCGCCTTCGCCTTCTCGGCAATCAGCTTGCCGACCCGCGCCGCGTCCGCCTTCTTGTCGCCCTCTTTGTTTCCCTTGAGCTCCTTGCTCAAGGACGAGGCGAAGGCCAGCGTGCGGCCCGCGTGGTCATCGACCACCTGGGCGTAGACGTGCTTCAGGCTCTTGTAGACGGTGAGCCGCGGGCGCTCCGCCGTGCCTGCCAGCTTGCGCCGGATGCGGTTCTTCCTCTTGAGGCGTGCTTCAAGCTTCGACATGGGTGTCTCGTTTCCTTCCGACGGGGATGAGGACTTCCCCCGATTCGGATGAAGGGCGGCCTAGGCCGTCCCGGTCTTGCCTTCCTTACGACGGATGCGCTCCTCGACGTACTTGATGCCCTTGCCCTTGTAGGGCTCCGGAGGACGAAGCGCCCGGATGCGCACCGCCGTCTCGCCGAGCGTCTCGCGGTTCACGCCACGCAGGGTGAGGCCGATGGTGGGCAGGCTGTCCTCGGTCCGGGCCACCTTGTCCACCTCGGCGGTGATGCCCTCCGGCAAGTCGAACACCACCGGATGGCTGTAGCCGAGTGAGATGTGCAGCTGGCGACCCTTCACCTCGGCGCGGAAGCCGACGCCCCGGATGTCCAGCTTGCGCTCCCAGCCGGTGGCCACGCCCTTGGCGGCGTTGGCGAGGATGGACCGCGCCAGGCCGTGCAGGCTGCGCGCCTCGCGGCTGTCGTCGGGCCGGGCCACCAGCACCTGGCCGTCCTTGAACTGGACGCTGACTCCGGGGGGAAGCTTGACGTCGACCTTGCCCTTCGGTCCCTCGAAGTGCACCGACCGGCCGGCGAGCGCCGCCTTGACCTTCCCTTCCAGCTTGATTGGCAGTTTTCCGATGCGGCTCATGTCAGTACACCGTGCAGATGAGCTCGCCGCCCACGTTCTGCTTGCGGGCCTCGCCATCTGCCAGGATGCCCTTCGAGGTGGAGAGGATGCTGGTGCCCAGACCGCCGAGCACCCGCGGAATGTCCCGCACCGGGACGTAGCGGCGGAGTCCGGGACGGCTCACCCGCCGGATGCCGACGATGACCGGGCTCTTGTCCGGCCCGTACTTGAGCTGGACGGTGATTTCGCCCTGCGGCCCAGTGCTCTTGTGCTCGGTGAAGTCGGCGATGAAGCCCTCCGCCTTGAGCACCTTGGCAATCTCTACCTTCAGCTTCGAGGTGGGGATGACGACCTTGTCGTGACGCGCCCGCGATGCATTGCGGATGCGGGTCAGCATGTCCCCCACTGGGTCGTTCACTGGCATGAGGCTTTTCTCTTCTTCGTCTCTCGCTGCGCCGCGCCTGCCCGGACCATTCCGGGGGGTTCGCGGGAAGCAGCCTGGGTCTTTACCAGGAGCTCTTCATCAGCCCCGTAATTTCACCGGCCAGTGCGCGGTTGCGCAGGCAGATGCGGCACATCTTGAACTTGCGCAGAAAGGCGCGCGGCCGGCCACAGAGCGGGCACCGGTTGTAGGCGCGCACCTTGAACTTCGGCTTGCGCTTTGCTTGGGCGATTTTGGAGAGCTTGGCCATGTGTGCTTTCGTTGGCTACTGACGGAAGGGCAGTCCGAAGTGGCGCATCAGCGCCAGCCCCTGCTCGTCGTTGCGAGCCGTGGTGACGAAGGTGATGTTGAGGCCCTTCACCTTCTCGATTTGGTCGTAGTTGATTTCCGGGAAAATAATCTGTTCGCGCACGCCCAGGGTGTAGTTGCCCTTGCCGTCGAAGGCCTTGCTCGAGACGCCCTTGAAGTCGCGCACCCGGGGCAGCGCGACGTTGATGAGGCGGTCCATGAACTCGTACATCCGGTCGCTGCGCAGGGTCACCGCGGCGCCGATGGCCTGGCCTTCGCGCAGCTTGAAGTTGGCGATGGACTTCCGGGCGCGCGTCACCACCGGCTTCTGCCCGGTGATGGCACCGCAGTTGGTCGACCGCGGACTCCAGAATCTTGTTGTTGGCCAGGGCCTCGCCCAGGCCCATGTTGACGACGATTTTCTCGAGGCGGGGAACCTGGTTCGGATTCTTGAAGCCGAACTCCTTCATCAGGGCCGGCACCCCGTCCTTGCGAAAGCGAATCTTCAGCCGCGCTGGCTTGACCTCGAGACCTTCCTCGATGTTCGCCTCGAAGCCGGCCTTCTTGACCTCGTCGCGGCCACGGCGCTTGCCAGCCGCCTTCTTGGCCTTGGCTTCCTTCGCCTTCTCTGCCTTGTCGTCCTTCTCTTCAGCCATGGTGTTTCCTCTGCTTCGGCGGCCCGTCTGGGCCTCCCTGGCCGCCGGTCAGTTGCCCCAGACCGTTCGAGCCGGGGCGGGGTTCTTGCCCTAGTGCGCCCTCAGGCGTCAATCCTCGCCTCGCAGGCCTTGCAGAAGCGAACCTTCTTGTCGCCCTCCACGCGGATGCCCACCCGGGACGGCTTGTCGCACTTGCTGCACACCACCTGGACCGCGCCGACGGCGATGGTGCCCGGCTTCTCGATGATGCCGCCCTCCGGCGTGTTGCGGTCGCGGCCCTTGCGGACGTGGCGCTTCACCAGCCGGAGGCCCTCCACCTTGAGGCGGCCCGCCTCGTGGTCGATGGCCACAATCTTGCCGCGCTTCTTCGCCGCGTCCTTGAGGCTGCGCTCGGCGCCCGCCATCACCTGCACCACGTCTCCCACTTTCAGCTTCTGCATAGCCTTGCCTACTCGTGCCCGTTCCGGGGTGAACCGGAGATGGGCCTAGAGCACCTCCGGCGCCAGCGAGATAATCTTCATGAACTTGCGAGCGCGCAGCTCACGGGCCACCGGCCCGAAGATGCGGGTGCCGATGGGCTCCAGGTCCTTGTTGATGAGGACGGCCGAGTTCCCGTCGAACTTGATGAAGCTGCCGTCCGGGCGGCCCACCTCGCGCTTGGTGCGGACGATGACCGCCTTGGCCACGTCCCCCTTCTTCACCTTCGAGTTGGGCAGTGCCTCGCGCACGCTGACGACAATCACGTCGCCGATGCTGGCGTAGCGGCGCTTGGAACCGCCGAGCACCTTGATGCAAAACACCTTCTTCGCGCCCGAGTTGTCGGCGACGTCGAGCACCGATGTCATCTGGATCATCGCCGTCGCTCCTAGCTGTTCTTGCTGCGCTCAATGACTTCGATGACCCGCCAGCGCTTTTCCTTGCTGGTCGGCTTGGTCTCGGCAATCCGCACCCGGTCGCCCTCGTTGAGGGAAATCTTCTTCGGGTAGTCGTGGTCCTCCGCGTGCGCCTTGTACTTGGCGTGCAGGCTGAGGATTTTCCCGTACTGGCGGTGGGCGGCGCGGCGCTTCACCGTCACCACCACGGTCTTCTGCATCTTGTTGGAGGTGACGATGCCGACCCGCGTCTTGGGGCGTCCGCGAGGGGCTGGCGTCTCTGGTGTGGCTGAGGCCATGGTCATGCTTCCTTGCTCGCCGTGCCGTGGGGCGCGGCGGCGCGCTGCTTCTGGGTGATGAGCGTGAGCACCCGGGCCAGGTCCCGGCGTCGCTCGTTGCGCTGGGTGGGGCTGTCCAACGTCCCGGTCCTGAGCTTCATCCGGTCGCGAAACAGCTGCTCGCGCAGCTCCGCCGCCCGGCGCTCCAGGTCCTGTACCGTCAGCTCGCGTAGTTCCTTGGCAGTGGCCATTTCCAAGTTCCCCTTACAGGCTCAGGTCCTTGCGGTGGACGATGCGCGTCAGCACCGGGAGCTTGGCCTGCGCCAGCTTCAGCGCGGTGTGGGCCACCTCCGACGTCATCCCCTCCATCTCGTAGAGGATGCGTCCGGGCTTGACCACCGCCACGTAGTACTCGACCGCGCCCTTGCCGGTCCCCATCCGGGTCTCGGCCGGCTTCTTGGTGATGGGCTTGTCGGGGAAGACGCGAATCCAGATTTTCCCGCCACGCTTCACGTAGCGGGTCATCGCGATACGGGCCGCCTCAATCTGCCGCGAGGTGAGCCACCCCGGCTGCAGTGTCATCAGCCCGAAGTCGCCGTAGGTCAGCTCGGAGCCGCGGTAGGCCCGGCCGGGCATGCGGCCCTTCATCATCTTGCGGTACTTCGTTCGCGCCGGTTGGAGCATGGTCGTCTCGTCGTCGAAGGCTCTAGCGGGGCGAAGTCGCGACGCCCGCTCCCTTGCTCGGAAGAACCTCACCGCGGCAGACCCAGACCTTGCAGCCGATTTTGCCGTAGGTGGTCTTCGCCTCGGCGAAGCCGTAGTCGATGTCGGCACGCAGGGTGTGCAGGGGAACCCGTCCCTCGCGGTACCACTCGTAGCGCGCCATCTCCGAGCCGCCCAGCCGGCCGGCGCACGCCACGCGGATGCCCTTGGCGCCGAACTTCATCGCGGTCTGGATGGCCTTCTTCATCGCGCGGCGAAAGGCGATGCGGCGCTCGAGCTGGGTGGCGATGTTCTCCGCCACCAGCTGGGCGTCGATTTCGGCCTTGCGGACCTCGACGATGTTCAAGAACACCTCGTTCTTGGTGAAGCGCTGCAAATCCTTCTTGATGGTCTCGATGCCGGCGCCGCGCTTGCCGATGACGATGCCCGGCCGCGCGGTGTGCACGTTGACCTTCACCTTGTTCGCCGCGCGCTCGATCTCCACCTTGGAGACGCCGGCGTGCCCGAGCGACTTCTTCACGAACTCGCGGATGGCGATGTCCTCGTGGAGCCACTGCGCGTAGTTCTTGTGCTCGAACCACTTCGAGTCCCAGGTCTTGATGACGCCGAGCCGAAACCCGATTGGATGGACTTTTTGACCCAAGGAGTCTTCTCCCTACTTCCGCTTCGCGCTGGTGGGCGCGTCGCTGAGAACCACGTGGACGTGGCTGCTTTTCTTGTTGATGCGGCTGGCGCGCCCCATGGCGCGCGGCATGAATCGGCGCAGGGTCGTCCCCTGGTCCACCGAGATGGTCTTCACGTACAGCGCGTCGACGTCGACCTCTCCCTTGGAGAGGTCGGTGGCGTTGGCCACCGCGCTCCGGATGAGCTTGGCCACCGGCTTCGCCGCGGCCTTCCGGGTGAACTTGAGGATGTTGAGCGCCGAGCCCACGGGCTTTCCGCGCACCAGGTCCGCCACCAGCGCCACCTTGCGCGGAGCCATCCGGAAATCTCTGAGATGAGCCTTGGATTCCATGGTCTCTCTGCTCACTTCGGGGCGCCGGGCGCCTTGGTGACCTTCTTCTCGGCCGAGTGACCGACGAAGGTCCGGGTGGGGGCGAACTCGCCGAGCTTGTGCCCCACCATGTTCTCGGTGACGAAGACCGGGATGAACTTCCGGCCGTTGTGCACGGCGAAGGTGTGACCGACGAACTCGGGCAGGATGGTGGACCGGCGCGACCAGGTCTTCACCACCTTCTTCTGGTTGCCCTTGATGAGGTCCTCCACCTTCTTGAGGAGGTGGGCATCGACGAAGGGCCCCTTCTTGATGGAACGTGCCATGCGCGCTTCCCTCTTACTGGCTTCGCACGCCGGAGCGGCGGCCGCTGACGATGAACTTGTTGGTGCGCTTGTTCTTGCGCGTGGTGAGTCCCTTGGTCTTCTTGCCCCAGGGACTGACCGGGTGAGGATTGCCTTGTCCGCTCTTGCCCTCGCCACCGCCGTGCGGGTGGTCGACCGGGTTCATGGCCAGACCGCGGACGGTCGGGCGGATGCCGAGCCAGCGACTCTTGCCCGGCCTTGCCGATGCGGATGATGTCGTGCTCGATGTTGCCCAGCTGGCCGATGGTGGCCCGGCACTCGAGGAGGACCTTGCGGACCTCTCCGGACGGAAGGCGAATCTGCGCGTAGCCGCCCTCCTTGGCCATCAGCTGGCCCGAGGTGCCGGCCGAGCGAATCATCTGCCCGCCCCGGCCCGGCTTCAGCTCCACGTTGTGGATGGTGGTGCCGACCGGGATGGTGCCCAGCGGAAGCGCATTGCCCGGGCGGATGTCGGCGTCGGGGCCGGCATGCAGCACGTCGCCCACCTGGATGCCCACCGGCGCCAGGATGTAGCGCTTCTCGCCATCGGCGTAGTGCAAGAGCGCCAGGTTGGCCGAGCGGTTCGGGTCGTACTCCACCGCGGCCACCTTGGCCGCCACCCCGTCCTTGTCGCGGCGCTTGAAGTCGATGACGCGGTAACGACGCTTGTGCCCACCGCCCTGGTGCCGGCGGGTGATGTGGCCGTGGACGTTGCGCCCACCCGAGCGGCGCATCGACTCGGTGAGCGTCTTCTCCGGCGTGGCCTTGGTGATCTCGGCGAAGTCCGACACCGTCGTCAGACGACGGGCGGCGGAGGTCGGCTTGAACTTTCGAATGCCCATTTAGGCCGCGCCTCCCTCGAAGAGGTCGATCTTGTCGCCTTCCTTCAGCGTCACGATGGCCTTCTTGTAGTTGGGGCGCTGGCCGATGCTCCGACCGACCCGCTTGGTCTTGCCGCGGATGATGTGCGTCCGGACCGCCTCCACGTTGACCCGGAACAGCGCCTCCACCGCACGCTGGACGTCGTGCTTGGTGGCCTCGCGGTCCACCATGAAGGCGTACTGGCGAAACTTCTCGCGGGCGCGGTCCAGCTTCTCGGTGACGAGCGGACCCTTGATGACGTCGGTGGCATTCATGCCAGCGCTCCCTCCAAGGCCTTCGCCGCTTCCGAGGTCAGCACCAGCGCCTTGTGCCGGAGCAACGACTCCACGTTGACGCCCTTCGGGCGGCAGCACGTCGAAGCGCGCCAGGTTGCGCACGCTGCGGTGCAGCGAGGTGTTCGACCGCGAGTCCACCACCAGCGCGCCCTGCAGCTTGAGGCCCTGGGTGAGGACGCGGTGCGTCTCCTTGCTCTTGGGCGACGCCTCGAACTTGTCGAGGATGAAGATGCGCTTTTCCTTGGCCCGGAGGCTCAACGCCGCGCGCAGCGCACCCCGCCGGACGCTTCGCGGGGGCCGGTAGGTGTAGTCGCGGGCCTTGGGGGCCATCGCCTTGCCGCCGCCCACCCACTGCGAGGCGCGGATGGAGCCCTGGCGGGCGCGGCCGGTGCCCTTCTGCTTGTAGGGCTTCTTGCCGCCGCCGGAGACGAGGCTGCTGTTCTTGACGCCCACCGTCCCGCGGCGGCGGTTCACCGCCTGGAACTTGGCGACTTCGTAGAAGAGGTGCGGGTTCGGCTCGGCGCCGAACACGGCGTCGGAGAGCTCAATCTCCCCGACCTTCTTTCCCGCCTGGTCCACCACGTCGAACTTCATGGCCGTTCTCCGTCCTCAACCCCTTGGGTCAGGACTTGATCTCCACGTCGACGCCCGCCGACAGGTCGAGTTTCATGAGCGCATCCAGCGTCTGCTGGGTGGGCTCGAGGATGTCCAAGAGCCGCTTGTGGGTGCGGATCTCGAACTGTTCGCGGCTCTTCTTGTCCACGTGCGGGCTGCGCAACACCGTGAATTTGTTGATCCGGGTGGGCAGAGGAATGGGACCAGCGACCTTGGCGCCCGTCCGGCGCGCGGTCTCCACAATCTCCCCGGCGCTCTGGTCGAGGAGCTTCGAGTCGTACGCCTTGAGCCGAATCCGGATTTTCTGAGTCGCCATGCTTCGTTCATCCTCGACTGACACCTCCCCCACACGGGGAGGTGCATCCTCGAACCACCTGGTTGTCACAGAGCTGCTGCCGACTGCGACGAAGGGGGGCGGCTATTAGCACCCCAGGCGGGGGGGTGCAACTCCCCTTCCTGCCCTGTGGAGCATGGTGAAGCGATGTCCGCCGGGACCGGGCGGTGCTCGAGCGCATCAGCTAGGGGCGGGGCTGGCGGAGAAGAGCCCCGGTCGTGGCAAGACCGACGTCGCGAGCAGGAGGCCAGGTCGGGAGATGCCTCACCTCGACGCCGCCAGCCCATGCCTGTGGTCAAATGCCAGCAGGCGAGGACGAAGCGACAGCGCTAACTCGCCGGACGACGAGACGGCGAGCAGCTGTGCCTCGCCAAAGCCGAGTGGTCGACTCTCCGCGGCGTCGACCGACATGGTGTAGACCTGCGGTGGTCCACCAGTCCAAGCGGCGCTGAAATAGACGTGCTGCCCGTCCGGTGCGAAGCGCGCTGCAAGGACTGACCCCCTCCGAAACGTCAGCTGCCGAATTTCTGGGACGGACGGCGACGCACGGCGGCTCCAGGTCGCCACCGCGACCGCGAGGGGGATGAGGAGAAGCCCGGCCGCCATTCCAAACCTCCAGAGGGCGCGGCGGCCACGGCCCGCGATGGCCGGAACGCCCAACGAGGGCACGCTCGGTGCGCGCATCGCGTCGAGGCTGTAGGCTAGGTCTTGCGCTGACTGGTAGCGACCAGTCGGGTCCTTGACCAGACACCGCTGGACGACATTCGCCACGGCGGACGGGACGGACGCGGGAAGCGGGGGGGTCGTCATGGAGGATGGCGTGGCCTCGCTCGACGAGAGTCTCGCACCAAAGGCCCGCTGGCCGGGTCTCGAAGAGCAGAGCCCCGAAGCTGAAGACGTGCGCCATGGCGCTCGCCCGGCCCTGCTCCGGCGACATCGCCCGGTTCGACCCGGCAGGAGCGGCGCAGCCCGCTGCTCGCCCAACCGCGGGCACGGCAGCCGAGTCGAGCAGCGTGACAGGTCACGGTGGACAGCCAGTGCGCGGCGGACGTAGGCGCCTTCGTGACGCCCACATCGTAGACGGCGACGATGTTCGGGTGGTTGAGCGACCCGGCAAGACGCGCTTCCTGCTCGAGTCGGGCAAGAAACCCGGGGTCCGTCGACAAAGCGTTACTCACCACTTTGATCGCGACCTCGCGCTGTAGTCGCGTGTCGCGTGCACGAAAGACCTCGGACATCCCGCCGACGCCAAGCGGAGCGACCACTTCGTAGGGGCCGATTCGGGTGCCGGGTTGGAAGCGCACGCACCGAGCCTAGCGCGGGCCGACCTGGCGACGGCGCTTCATTCGAAGGCGAAGGGCAGGCGCCACCGTCGGGCACCGGCCCCTTCATTCACGCTGCTACCTACGGCGACGAACGCCTACTCGATGACCTCGGCGACCACGCCGGCGCCCACCGTGCGCCCACCCTCGCGCACCGCAAAGCGCAATTCCTTCTCCATGGCGATGGGGGTAATTAACTCCACCTCAATCGCAATATTGTCCCCCGGCATCACCATCTCCACGTTCTGCGGCAACGTCACCGTCCCCGTCACGTCCGTCGTCCGGAAGTAAAACTGCGGCCGGTACCCCTTGAAGAAGGGCGTGTGCCGTCCCCCCTCCTCCTTCGTCAACACGTAGATTTGGGCTTTGAATTTGGTGTGCGGCGTAATGCTGCCCGGCTTGGCCAGCACCTGCCCCCGCTCCACGTCCTCGCGCTTCAGGCCACGCAGCAGCGCCCCAATGTTGTCTCCGGCCATCCCTTCATCCAGCAGCTTCCGGAACATCTCCACCCCGGTCACCACCGTCTTCGTCGTCGGCCGTAGTCCCACAATCTCCACTTCCTCCCCCACCTTCACCTTGCCGCGCTCCACCCGTCCCGTCGCCACCGTCCCACGGCCGGCGATGCTGAAGACGTCTTCCACCGGCATCAGGAAGGGCTTGTCCGTCGCCCGCTCCGGCGTCGGAATGTAGCTGTCCAGCGCCTCCATCAGCTTGAGGATTGAACCCTCCCCAATTTCCGAGGTGTCCCCTTCCAGCGCCTTCAGCGCGCTGCCGGCAATGATGGGCACCTTGTCCCCGGGAAATTCGTACTTCTTGAGGAGGTCCCGGACTTCCATCTCCACCAGTTCCCGCAGCTCCGGGTCATCCAGCATGTCCACCTTGTTCAGGTAGACGACAATGTAGGGAACGCCCACCTGGCGGGCCAAAAGAATATGCTCGCGCGTCTGGGGCATCGGCCCGTCGGCCGCCGACACCACCAGGATGGCGCCGTCCATCTGCGCCGCGCCGGTAATCATGTTCTTCACGTAGTCGGCATGGCCCGGGCAGTCGACGTGGGCGTAGTGACGATTCTTCGTCGCGTACTCCACGTGGGCGGTGGCGATGGTGATGCCTCGCTCCCGCTCCTCCGGCGCCTTGTCAATCTGGTCGTAGGCCAAGTACGTCGCCCCGCCCGACTTCGCCAGCACCTTGGTGATGGCGGCGGTCAGCGTCGTCTTGCCGTGGTCCACATGCCCAATGGTGCCCACGTTCACGTGCGGCTTCGTCCTCTCGAACTTCTCCTTGCTCATGTCGCTCTCCCCTCTTCTGTCAGTGCCCGCGCACCCTGGCGACAATCTCGTCGGCGATTGCCTTGGGGACTTGAGCGTAGTGGCTGAACTGCATGGTGTACGTCGCGCGCCCCTGGGTCCGCGAGCGCAAATCGGTGGAATAGCCAAACATGGTGGCGAGCGGCACCTGGGCGTCGATGACCTGCACGCCACCCGGTCGGGGCGCCATCCCGAGGATTTTGCCCCGCCGGGCATTGAGGTCACCGATGACGTCGCCCATGAATTCATCCGGGGTGACCACCTCGCAGGCCATCACCGGCTCCAAGAGCGCCGGGCCAGCCTTGGCCGCACCCTCCCGGAGGGCCATCGACCCGGCAATCTTGAAGGCCACTTCGTTGGAATCGACGTCATGGAAGCTGCCGTCGAAGGCCGTCACCTTCAGGTCCACCAACGGGTAACCCGCCAGGACGCCCGACTGCATCGACTCGGCCACCCCGCGCTCGGCTGCGGTGACGAATTCCCGGGGCACCTTGCCGCCGACAATCTCGCTCTCGAAGTGCAGGCCCTTGCCAGCCTCATTCGGGGCCAGGCGCAGCCAGATGTGGCCGTACTGGCCCTTGCCCCCGGACTGGCGGATGTACTTCCCCTCCGACTCCACCTCGCGGGTGATGGTCTCGCGGTAGGCCACCTGGGGCTTGCCCACGTTGGCGTCCACTTTGAACTCGCGCAGCAGCCGGTCGACAATAATCTCCAAGTGGAGCTCGCCCATCCCCGCGATGATGGTCTGGCCGCTCTCGCTGTCGACGCGCACCCGGAAGGACGGGTCCTCCATCGCCAGCTTCGCCAGCGAGGCGCCCAGCTTGTCCTGGTCGGCCACCGTCTTCGGTTCTATGGCGATGTCGATGACTGGGTCCGGGAATTCCATCCGCTCGAGGATGACAGGACGGCCCTCCTCGCACAGGGTGTCTCCGGTGGTGACGCCCTTGAGGCCCACCACCGCAGCGATGTCGCCCGCGAGGACCTCCTCAATCTCATCGCGCTTGTCGGCGCGCATTTGCACCAGCCGGCCGACGCGCTCCCGCTTCTGCTTCACCGAGTTCCACACCGCCGAGCCGGAGGCGAGCCGCCCGGAGTAGACACGGATGAAGGTCAGTGTCCCGACGAAAGGGTCGGTCATGATTTTGAATGCCAGCGCGCTGAAGGGGGCGTCGTCCCGCGTCTCGCGCACGACATCGTTTCCCTTGCTGTCTTTGCCATGCACGGGCGGGATGTCCAACGGCGAGGGCAGGTAGTCCACCACCGCATCCAACAGCGGCTGGACGCCCTTGTGCTTGAAGGCTGAGCCGCAGAAGACCGGAAACAACTTCCGGGCGATGCAGCCCTTGCGAATGGCCCGGCGCAGGTCCGCCTCGGAGGGGTCCTTGCCTTCGAGGTAGGCGTGCATGACGGTGTCGTCCTGGTCCGCCGCCGCTTCCACCAAGCGCGCTCGCGCCTCGGCGGCCCGCGCCGAGAGTTCCTCGGGAATGACCACCTCCTCGTAGTGCACGCCGAGCTCTCCCTCGGGGAACACGACGGCCTTCATCCGGACCAGGTCAACCACACCCCGATGGTGCTCCTCGCTGCCCAGCGGCAGCTGCAGTGGCACCGCGTTGGCCCCAAGCTTGTCGTGGATGGACTTCACCGACATCTCGAAATCCGCGCCGGTCCGGTCCATCTTGTTCACGAAGCAAATGCGGGGCACACCGTAGCGGTCTGCCTGGCGCCACACCGTTTCGCTCTGCGGCTCGACGCCGTTCACCCCGTCGAAGACGGCGATGGCGCCATCCAGCACGCGCAAGCTCCGCTCGACCTCGATGGTGAAGTCGACGTGGCCGGGCGTGTCGATGAGGTTGATGCGGTACTTCTGTCCGCCCCGGGTCCAGAAGGCGGTGATGGCGGCCGAGGTGATGGTGATGCCGCGCTCGCGCTCCTGCACCATCCAGTCGGTGGTGGTGTTGCCCTCATCCACGTCGCCCATCTTGTGGATGGCGCCGGTGTAATAAAGGATGCGCTCGGTGGTGGTGGTCTTCCCGGCATCAATGTGCGCCATGATGCCGATGTTCCGGTATCGCTCGAGCGGGTACTCGCGGGCCATCGAAGGACTCTAGGAAAAGCACCACCGGAAACGTCCGCGGCGCGGCGACAACCTGCTTCACTGCTGGGCCGCGACTCCCATCACCCTGGGGAGCCGGCCGCCGGTCACCAGCGGTAGTGAGCGAAGGCCTTGTTCGCCTCAGCCATCTTATGGGTGTCCTCGCGCTTCTTCACCGCGTTCCCGCGGTTGTTGGCAGCGTCCATAATCTCGCCCGCCAGCTTCTCCTCCATCGTCTTCTCGCCCCGCGCCTTGGCGTACTGAATCAGCCAGCGCATCCCCAGCGCCACGCGGCGGTCCTGACGGACCTCGACCGGCACCTGGTAGGTGGCGCCGCCGACGCGCCGGCTCTTCACCTCGAGCACCGGCTTGACGTTGTCCAGCGCCTTCTTGAAGGTGCGCAGGGGCTCTTCCTTGGCGCGCTCCTCAATCAGCGCGAAGGCGCCATAGCAGACGCGCTCGGCGATGGACTTCTTGCCCTTGCGCATCAAGTCGTTGACGAACTTGGTGACGAGCCGGTCCTGGTACTTCGGGTCGGCGAGGATTTTGCGCTTGGCGACTACACGGCGGCGGGGCATCTGTTGCTCTGACTTTCTCGAAAAGGAGACTGCAGAATGGGGTGAACGCGGCTCAACTCGGCCGCTTGGCGCCGTACTTGCTGCGCCCCTGCTTGCGGCCCTGCACGCCGACCGAGTCAAGCGTGCCGCGGATGATGTGGTAGCGGACGCCCGGGAGGTCCTTCACGCGGCCTCCCCGAATCATCACCACCGAGTGCTCCTGAAGGTTGTGGCCCACCCCGGGGATGTAGGAGGTCACTTCGATGCCATTGGTGAGGCGGACACGCGCCACCTTGCGCAGCGCGGAGTTCGGCTTCTTGGGCGTCGTGGTGTAGACGCGCGTGCACACGCCGCGCTTCTGCGGCGACTCCTTCAGCGCCGGGCTCTTGCCCTTCACCTTCAGCTTCTCGCGTCCTTTTCGGACGAGCTGGCTAATCGTCGGCATCCTGTGGGCTTCCCTCGGGGTTTTCCGGGGAGCATCCGCAGGGCAGAAAACGGCCTGACCCCGGAGCCTCCGGAAAAAGGGCGCTGGTTATAGCGGTGGCTGCCCAGGAGTCAAGCGTCGCTGAAATTGGCTGCGTGGTGCTGTCAGCCTCAGGCGAGCCCAACGGGCCGTGGGCGATGGGGTTTCAAGGCCCGTTTGAACATCGGCAGGCCGGCGAGGCGCATCCCGCATGAACGGGCTTTGCCTTGGCAGCCAGGGGCAGTGGTTGCCTGAGGGCTATTTCGGTGTGCGTTGCCTGTTTGCCGTGACCAGGGTGCGGCCAGCGCGTTGGCCGGAATCTCACAGGTCCAGGACCATGACGATGGCGTCTTCCCCCTCGTCCACGTAGTAGTTGGGGCGGATTCCCACCGGCCGGAAGCCGAAGTCCCGGTACAGCCCCAGGGCGGCCGCGTTGCTGCGACGGACCTCCAGGGTGGCCAAGGTGCAGCGCTTGCGCCGGCCCTGGTCCAGCGCCGCCTCTAGCACCGTGCGCGCCACCCCCCGGTTTCTATGTTCTGGGGCGGTGGCCACGTTCAGCACGTGCAACTCATCGTGGACAACCCAGAAGATGACGAAGCCCACCAGGGTGACCTGGCCCCGGTGCCCCGGCTCTTCCGCCACCAGGATGGTCGACCAGTCGTGTCCCAGCTCGCGCCGCAGCAAGTCCGCGCTCCACGGGTTGCGGAATGCCACCTGCTCGATTTCCAGCACCCGCGTCAGGTCCGAGGCTGTCATCACCCGGACGTGAAACGTGGGCGTCTCCTCGAGCTTCCTCACCGGACCTCCGCCAGGTCGGTGGGCTGGGCGACGATGCGCACCTGCGCTGCGGCACGCAGCTTGGCGAGTTCCTCCCGTGCCGCCGCCTCGTAGCGCTGGCGCACCAGCTTCTCGCGCAGGGCCGCCCGCACCTCGTCAAAGGACCCGGGGCTGCCCTCGGCTTCCCAGGCTCTTCGAACGTCGCCCTCGTTCACCTGGGCCCGCAGCCGCACGCGCGAATCCAGCGCGCGTTCCGCCCGGAGGGCACGCCCCAGAACTTCGCGCAGCTGGCTCAGGTCCGCCCCGGAGGCGTGCAGAAAGCGCTCGAAAGCAGCGGGGTCCCGAAAACGCCCCTCGAAGCGACGGAGCCGCGCCTCCACGTCCGCCGCCTCCAGCGGGAAGCTTCCCAGCCGGTCCGCTTCGGCGCCCGCTGCCCGCTGGGCGATGGCCAGCTCGAGCGCGCTTTGCAGCGTCGCCTGGTCCAGCGGGGTCTCGGCCAAGGTCGCCCCGCCGCGCTCCACCATCGCCACCCGCGCCTCGAAGCGCAGGTCGCTCAAGGTGATGACCTGCCCGTCCACCTGGGCGACGACGCGGTCGAGTACCTCGGCCGACGCGACCGGGCTTGTGAGCGCGAGCAGCAACAGAAGTCCGCGCTGGCGCTGACGTCTTGGAGGGTTAAGCTGCCCACACAGGGAGCCCATGGCAGAAGACTACTACCGAGTCCTGGGCGTCGCTCGCACGGCGAGCCAGGACGAAATCAAGAAGGCGTACCGGAAACTCGCCCGCAAGCACCACCCGGACGTCAACCAGGGAAACAAGGCCGCCGAGGAGAAGTTCAAGCAGCTGTCCGCCGCCTTCGAGGTGCTGAGCGACCCCAAAAAGCGCGCGCTGTACGACGAGTTTGGCGAGGACGCAGCCAAGATGGGCTTCGACCCCAAGAAGGCGGAAGCCTACCGTGCCTACCGGGAGCAGGCCTCCCGGCCTTCGGGCGGTCCAGGGGGCGGCTTCAGTTCCGAGGGGGGCTTCGACTTCGGCGACATCTTTGGAGACATCTTCAACCGCGCCGGCGACGGCGGGCCGTTCCGTGCACGCGCGGAGGGCCCCACCCGGGGCGAGGACCTCCACAGCCGCGTTCGCGTCAGCTTGCGGGAGGCGGTGACGGGGACCGAGCGCACCCTGGCCATCGACCGGCCCGAGGAATGCAAGAAGTGCCACGGCACTGGCCACGTCGGAAAGCCCAAGACGTGTCCCACCTGCGGCGGCACGGGACGGTTGAAGCAAGGGCGCGGTCCGCTGTCCCTCTCGACGCCCTGCCCCAATTGCGGCGGCACGGGCAAGGTGGCCCCCGTCTGTGACGTCTGCGGCGGCGACGGCGTGGTGGAGAACACCGTTCGGGTGACGGTGAAAATCCCACCCGGGGTGCAGAACGGCTCCCAGGTGCGTCTGCCGGGCCAGGGGGCGGCGGGCAGCCTGGGCGGCCCCCCGGGGGACCTCTACCTGGAAACCGAGGTCGAGCCCCATCCTCTCGTCCGCCGGGACGGGGACGACTTGACGATGGAACTCCCCGTCACTGTCCCCGAGGCCATGTCTGGCGCCGAGGTACGCGTCCCCACCTTCAGCGGAGAGGTCACGGTGAGCGTCCCAGCCGGCAGCCAGGCGGGACGCAAGCTGCGGCTGAAGGGCCAGGGCGTGCCTGCGCTCAAGGGCAACGGCCGTGGCGACCTCTACCTAGAGCTCAAGGTGCTCGTCCCCGAGCGCCCCAGCGCCGAGGCCAAGGCGGCGGCGGAGGCGCTCCGGCACGCCTACCGCGGGGACGTCCGGTCCGCCCTCCGGCTGTGAGGCCTAAGGCACCCGCGGTGCGTCCCGAGACGCGCCCGGGGGCCCCCGGGGTGGCGGCAGCCCGCCACCGGGCTGTCGGCGCGCGGCCCATGGCTGTCCTCCTGCTGGGGCTGCTCGCCCCGTCGGGCTGCGGCGGCCCTTCCAAGTCCGTTCCCCCGGTCCCCACGGTACCGCTGCTCCGGGATTGCAGCGCCGCCGCCCCCTGCGACGCCGTCCGGGAACAGTGGTTTTCCAACGAGGCGAAGGATGCCGAGGTGTGGGCCACCTACTGCAATCCCCCCTCGCCCAGCTACGCCTCCGACTGTCGCGGCCTGGAGGCAGCCATCGACAAGCTGCACCGGCTGAACATCGAGTTCTTCTCGGACCTCTGCCACCGCCTCTCGGGGAAGGGCACCGTCGACATCTACCCGTTCGTCGGGCGACCGGACCGGGACGAGACGGGAGCCTGTGGAGCCGGGCAATGTCGCCTCTGGATGTGGACCTGGTTTGGCGGAGGGCAGTCGGGGATTTTCACGATGCTGCTCAAGCCTCCGGCGGGGACACCGGACTGGCGCCTACAGCGATGCAACTACTGCACGCCGTTCGGCTGCCAGGACATGCCCGTCACGGAGTAAGTCAAGCCGCGGCGCGCTTCCGTCGCCGGCGCGGTCCCCGGGGGATTGGGTGTCGCCGAGATGAATTCCAGCCTCGCGCAGGTCGCTCTCTTCGACTGGCCCTTCTTGGCACTGGCCGGGGGACTCGCCGGCTTGGGCGTCTTGCTGGTCGGGCCGCGGCCAAAGGTGGCGCCGGCCCGGTGGCGTGACCCCGCCTCGTCTGCCTCACGCTCCCTGTCTACATGCTGCACCAATTCGAGGAGCACGGCGTCAACGTGCTCGGTCAGCGCTACCACTTCATCTACGACCTGTGCGCCGCCTTGGGTTACCAGGCGCTCGCACCATGCCCGGTCAGTCCCGCCCTCATCCTCGCCGTCAACGTGGGCGTCTGGATTCCGGGGACCCTGGCCGTCCTCTACCGCCACCGCAACCTCGTGGTGGGGGCGTGCGCGATGGGGGTGCCGCTGGGTGAATGGCTTGGTCCACCTGGGAGGGGCCATTGCGCAGGGACGCTACAACTCGGGCCTTCTGACAGCGGGGGTTCTCTTCTTGCCGGTGTGCGCCTGGACGTTGAGGCAGCTGTGGTTGGTGGGAACCCTGGATGGCAGCAGATTCCTGGCCGTCGTGGTGAGCGGTCTCGGCGTGCATGCCGTCCTCATCGCCTCACTGCTGGCGCACGGCAGCGGACTGCTGCCGGAAGTGCCCCTGTTGCTCATCAACTTCTTCAATGGCTTCCTCCCGGTGGGAATCGCAGCGCTCGCTGGGTCCTCGAACGGGCGATGGAGAGGCCTTCCGGGCCACCCTTGAGGGGTGACCCACGGAGGTCTCGAGCGGCACCGTCTAGAGGAGGACGGACCGGACCGTGCTAGGAGAAGACGCCGGCTGAACGTTTCATGCGCGCACTCGCCCATACCCTCGTCCTACAGACGCCCGGACGCGGACTGCTCCTCTTCACCGAGGCGGTGAAGGACTGGGTGGCCAGCGTGGCGGGCGGTATCGCGGCCACCGGACTGCTTACCGTCTTTTGCCGCCACACCTCCGCCAGTCTCCTGGTGCAGGAGAATGCCGACCCCGAGGTGCTGGCAGACCTCGACCGCTTCTTCGCCCGCCTGGTGCCCGACGGAGACCCGCTCTTTCGTCACACGGCCGAGGGGTCGGACGACATGCCAGCGCACGTCCGCGCGGCGCTGACCCAGACGCACCTCTCCGTCCCGGTGGTGCAGGGACAGCTCACCCTCGGCACCTGGCAGGGCATCTACCTCTTCGAGCACCGCCGGCGGCCGCACCGGCGCGAGGTGGTGCTCCAGTACCTCGGTTCTTGAAAGGCACCATGGGCATCCTGGACTTCCTCGGGGGCAGCGGCCCCAGCAAAGCACTGAAACTCAAAGCGAAAGTCACGCAGAAGTACGGCGACCCGCTGTCGCGCCAGAAGGCCATCCAGCAGCTGGGGGAGATGGAGATTCCCGAAGCGGTGAGCGTGCTGCTGTCGCGTTTCACCATCACCGTCGAGCCGCAGACCACCGACGCCGACGAGAAGGAGCAGGCCTTCGAGTTGGTTCGTGGCCGGGGCGCGGCCGCCGTCCCGGCCATCACAGATTTCCTGGCCCGCACCGACCTTGCCAGCAGCTGGGCAGTGCGGCTTCTGTCGACCCTACTCCCGGAACCGGAGGTGGTGGGCGTTCTCGTCGCGCAGCTGCAGACGTTGGCCCAGGGCTACACCAGAAACCCGGAGAAGCGGCTGGTGCTCCTCAACTGGCTCAGCGGCAAGGATGACCCCGGCATCGCCCCGGCGGTACTGCCCTTCCTCGACGACATGGCCGACGACGTGCGGATTGCCGCCTTGCACACCCTCGGGCCCTTGAAGCACTCCCCGGCGCGTGAGCCGATGCTGCAGCTGCTGACGGCTCCGGAGACGGGACGACGGGTCCAAGTCGCCGCGGTGGAGGCCCTGGCCGAGAGCGGCTTCGGTGTCCAGGGCTTCCGCGAAAAGGTGGAGGCGCTGCTGCCGGAAGGCTTCTTCGTCGACAAAGCCGGCGTACTCAAGCGGCGCGGCGCCCCGGAACCTAGCTGACGTCTGTCCCTTCTCCCCTCTAGGAGCGAACCCCGCTTTGTCCGTCCACGACCAGCTCACCCAGGCGTTTGCCAGCGGACTCGCGAGTGCGCTCGGCCTGCCGGTGGAGGAAGTGCTGCCGCAGGTGAAGCCGGCCGAGGCCGCCCACGGGGACCTCAGCTTCCCCACCTTCGGGCTGGCCAAGACGCTGCGCAAGGCGCCGCCGGCCATCGCCAGCGGCCTGGCCGCCACGCTGCAAGTTCCTGGACTCTCCATCAGCGCCGCCGGCCCGTACCTCAACGCGCGCTTTTCCAGCGGTCCGTTCCTGGCGGCCGTCCTGGCGGAAATCCGCGGCGTCCAGCAGCGCTACGGCAGCGGCGTGGAGGGGGCGGGGAAGACGGTGGTCATCGACTACAGCTCGCCCAACATCGCCAAGCCCATCGGCTTTCACCACATCCGCACCACGGTGCTCGGTCACGCGCTGGCCAACCTCCACCGCCACCTGGGCTACCGGGTGGAGGGCATCAATTACCTCGGCGACTGGGGCAAGCAGTTTGGGCTGGTGGCGGCGGGCTTCGAGGTGTTTGGCGACGCGGCACAGCGCCAGGACATGGCCCACTTGGTGGACGTCTACGTGAAGGCCAATGCCCGGGCCGAGGCGGACCCGGCCTTCGACGAGAAGGCGCGCGCCTTCTTCCGGCGCATGGAGCAGGGCGACGCCGACGCCCTCAAGCTGTGGACGGAGTTCCGCGAGGCCTCCCTGGCCGGTTTCGAGCCGCTGTACGCACGGCTGGGCATCCGCTTCGAGCACATCGAGGGCGAGAGCCGCTACGAGGGACGGATGGAGCAAGTCATCGCGGAAATCGCCCGCACGGTGGGCGTCCGCGCGAGCGACGGGGCGCTGGTGGTGGACCTCCCCTACGCCGAAAATGAACCGCCCATCCTCCTCAAGAAGAGCGATGGGAGCACGCTGTATGCCACGCGCGACCTGGCTGCTGCCGAGGACCGCTGGGAACGATTCCACTTCGACCGGTCGCTGTACGTCGTCGCCCGCGACCAGGCGCTGCACTTTCAGCAGGTCTTCCGGGTGCTGAAGGCGATGGGCAAGCCGTGGGCAGACCGCTGCATCCACGTCACCTTCGGCCGCATCGCGGGGATGAGTACCCGGAAGGGCGAAGTGGTGCTGCTGACGGACGTGCTGGACGAGGCCCGCGCCCGGGCACTGGACAAGGTGCGCGAGAACCAGGCGGCGGGCCGCATTCATACGGACAACGTCGAGACGCTGGCCGAGCAGGTGGGCCTGGGCGCGGTCGTCTTCGGGGACCTGAAGAATCGCCGCAACTCGGACTACACCTTTGACTGGGATGAGGTGCTCAGTTTCGAGGGGCACACCGGGCCCTACCTGCAGTACGCCCACGCCCGGGCATGCAGCCTGCTGAGCCGGGGCGGCGGCGCCCCGGAGGCAGCCGACAGCGCCGCCCTCACCCTGCCCGAGGAAGAGGCGCTGGTCCGCGCGCTCGCCCTCTTCCCGCGCGCCGTCCGCACTGCGGCCGAGGCGTATGAACCGTCCTTCGTCGCCAGTCACCTGCTGGAGGTGGCCGCCGCCTTCAGCCGCTGGTACACACTCGGCAACCAGGACCGCCGCAAGCGAGTGCTGGTGGATGAGGACGCTCCCACCCGCGCCGCGCGTCTGGCACTCGCTGACGCAGTGCGCATCACGCTGTCGGTGGGGCTGACGCTGCTCGGCATCCCGACACCGGAGAACATGTAAAACGCACGGAGCGACGTCCCCATGGAGACGGCTCTGACCACCAGCGACGCTGAAGTCGACAAAGCGCTTCGGCGTGACTTCGGCCCCATCGGCCGCTGGCTGGCGAAACGTTACTTCCGACACGTCCGCTTCTCAGCCGAGGCCGAAGCCGAGCTTCGCTCCCGTTCTGAGCGGGGCTTCGTGGTGCATGTGCAGCGGACGAGCTCCTGGGTGAATTTTCTGTTTCTGGCCTGGGCGCTGACGGTGCGTGGCCTGCGGCCGGTGCGGGCGGTGGTCAACCTCCGGCCCTGGCTGGTCCGCCCGTTTCGCCGGACGGCGCAGACGGGCGCTTGCGCCGTCCGCTTCGCCTACGCCCAGCGCAAGCACGGCTCGGCGCTGGTGTTTCTACAGTCCACCATCCTCGGGCGGGCGCTGGGGCGGCCCGGGCCGGACAACCCCTTCCCCGCCCTGGTGGCGCTGGCCCGCAAGAGCGAGCGGCCGGTATTCCTCGTTCCAGAACTTTTCGTCTGGGAGAAGTGGAACGTCCGGTTGAAGCCTGCCTGGGCGGACTACGTCTTCGGGAGCCCGGAGGCACCGGGCTTTCTGCACTCGGTGCTGGCCTTCTTCCGCAACTACAAGCGGGCCCAGTTCCGGGTGGGCCAGGCGATTGACCTCACGGCGCTGGTCAAGGACTCTGCCGACCAGTCCGACGCGCTGCTGGCGCGCAAGGTGCGCAGCACCCTGCACGTGCACCTGGCACGCGAGACGCGCACCGTCTTCGGTCCGCCCTTCAAACCGCCCGAACGCATCATCGACGAAACGCTGCGTGACCGGGGCCTGCGCCGCAGCCTGCAAGTCATCTCCGACACCTCGGGCCGCAAGCTCGAGTCCGTGCAGCGCGAGGCGCGCCGTGACCTCAACGCCATCGCGGCGCGGCTGCACCCGACGGTGCTGGCGGTTGCCAATCCGCTCATGAATGTGGTGTTCCGCTTCATGTACGACGGCATCGACGTGGACGAGGCTGGCCTGGAGAGGGCCATGCGCGCCGCGCAGGGCGCGCCCATCGTCCTGTGCCCCTCCCACAAGTCCCACATCGACTACCTGGTGCTGTCCTGGGCCCTGTGGCACCGCGGCTACCAGGCGCCCCTGGTCGCGGCGGGCTCCAACCTCTCCTTCTTCCCCCTCGGCCCCTTCCTCCGCCGCTGCGGGGCCTTCTTCCTGCGACGCAGCTTCGGCGGAGACAAGGTCTACACCGCCACCTTCAAGGCCTACGTCCGCAAGCTGGTGCGCGACGGCGTGCACCAGGAGTTCTTCCTGGAGGGTGGGCGCTCCCGCACCGGGAAGCTGCTTCCCCCCAAGCTCGGCCTCCTCACCTGGGAGGTGGAGGCCATCCTGGATGGAGCGCGGGATGACCTGGCCTTCATCCCGGTGTCCATGGATTACGAGAACGTCGTGGAGTCGAAAAGCTACTCCCGCGAGCTGCTTGGGGCAGAGAAGAAGCCCGAGGACCTCAAGGCCCTGCTGACGGCGCCCCGCGTGCTGGCCCGCCGCTACGGGCGCATCCACGTCACGTTTGCGCCACCGGTCCGTCTACGCGAGCTGATGCGCAGCCGTGGCCTGGAGGACCCGACCTCGGTCACCGAGGAGCAGAAGCGGGCGCTGGTGCGGGGGCTCGCCTACCGCATCATGTACGACATCGCCCGCGTCTCAACGGTGACGCCACAGGCGCTGGCCGCCACCGCGCTCCTGTCCTTCCGGGGCCGGGGCATCCCGGCGGCAGAGCTCGGCGCGCGGGTGGACGTGCTTCGCCGCGTGGCTGGAGCCGAGCACGTGCCGCTGTCGCCAGCCTTGGTCGGCTTCGGCTCGGACCCGGCCTCCCCGGGGCCCATCCGGGAGGCGCTCGCCGGGTTTGCCCGCGAGGGCGCCGTCCGACTCACCGAGGCGCGGGGCCAGCCGGTGTACCAGGCAGAGGAAGACCAGCGCGGGGCACTGGTCTTCTACAAGAACAACCTGATGAATCTGGTCGCCCCCCGGGCGCTGGTGGCAGCGGCGGTGCGCGCTGGGCCGCACGGGGATGCCCTCGCCGCGGTGGAATCCCGGGCACTCTTCCTCTCCCGGCTGTTCAAGGTCGAATTCCTCTACCGGGTGGGCGCGCCCTTCGAGGAGATTTTTGGCGAGACGGTGGACCGCCTCGTCCAGGAAGGCCTCCTCGAACGGACTAACGGGACGCTGCGGGTCGCGCCACGGACCGAAGCGCAGCAGACGATGGACTTCTACGCCGAGCTGCTGCGGGACTTCCTCGAGTCGTACCTGCTGGCGTCGCTGGCCCTGGAGGACGTCGCCAAGGCCGAAAGCATGGACCGCAAGTCCTTCATCCGCACCGCCCTGGAAATCGGCAAGGCGGAGTACCTCGCCGGGCGCATCCAGGCGAAGGAGGCGCTCTCGCGCACCAACGTGGAGAACGCCCTCGCCTACTTCCTGGAGCGGAGGGTTCTCCAGGGCACCGAGAAGCGTTTCTCGGTGGGTGCCGAGTACGCGACAGACGCCGCGCGGCGCGCCGTCGCCGACGAGCTCCGCCGCTACCTCGTCCCCGGCCCCTGAGGCGGCGGGGACCCCGCCTTCAGGCAACAGACTCCTTCAGCGGCTGGCCGACGGAGACGTCGTTCCCGTCCAGGTCGCCTCGCGCATCCCGTAGCCCTGGTCCTTCAGCGGTGGGGTCAACGGGTGGCCGGTGGCCACAGTCCGGGAGACGTATTCGTCCACGCCGGCGCGCGCCCGTACCACTCCATGGCCCGCCGCGCGTCCAAGACGCAAAAAGTGGGGGGTAATGCCTTCGACGTCGGGCACGGACTGTCACCGTCTAGCTGCAGGGGCCTGCGTCTCGACGCGCGAGGCGGTGGCACCCGGTCGCAGCAGCTGCTCGGCCTTGGACTTGAGCTCCGCCTTCGACGCCGTCCCCAGCCGCGAGACCACCTGGCCCGAGGCGTCGATGAAGACGGTGGCCGGCACAGTGTCCAGGGTGAGCGGGCCGAGCACCTCCGACTCCGAGGTCGCCACCGGCAGGCGCAGCTTGAGCCGCTCCATGGCCACCCGCACGCGGCGCGTGTCACTCTCGAGCGAGACGGCCAGGAACTGGACGGGCGTGCCCGCCATCTCCGCCGCCACCGCGTCGAGCTCGGGCAACTCCCGAGCGCAAGCCCTTCAAGTGGGGAGCCAGAAATTGACCACCCAAGCCGACCCTCGCATCTGCGTGGCGGTGAGGTGCTCTCCGGACAGCCGCTGCACGGCGAAGCTGGCTGGCAGTGGGAAGGGCGTGAAGGGCCGGCTGCGGCAGGCGACGGCGAGCAGGGCCGCGGCAGCAAACAGAGGAAGAAGGCGGCGCATGGGGAGGAAGACGGAGCGTCAAGAGGCTTTCACAGCGGCCCCGGGGGTGGCAAGTTCCCGAGCCGCTTCCGCTCCGTGAATACTGACCTGCGTCCGCCTGTCCCACCTCAGCGCCTGGCGTGGACTGCGCTCGCGGCGTTCCTTGCGGCGTCGGTCGGCGGCTTCCTGGTAGAGCGGCTCAGCCCGGCAGTTGGGGTGTGGTTCAACGAAGTCTTCTGCGTGCTCGGCGTGACGTGGGCCCTCACCCGGTGGAGCGGGCGCGCTCCAGCAGCCTATGTGCGCCTGTCCTGGCCAGGCTGGCCCGCCGTCCTCTTCGCCGCGGCGCTGGCACTAGCGAATTTCTTTGGTCTGGCTGCTCCCATCAACGCGCTGAGCGAGCACCTGGCCCCCCAGAGCTGGCGGGACGCCGTGGACATCGCCCACGTCATCGACCAGTTCTCCAAGGTGGACCTGTGGCTCTTCTCCTTGGCCACGGTGCTCGCCGCAGCATTCTGCGAGGAGTTCCTCTTCCGTGGGGTGGTGCAACAAGGCCTGGCCGCCTCCGGCGGGCATCCCGTCGAGGCCATCTTCCGGACAGCCCTCATCTTCGCCATCATCCACCTGAACCCGGTGTGGTTTCCGGCGCTGCTCGAGTTGGGGCTCCTCTTCGGGCTCCTCTACCACCGGACCGGTTCCCTGGTGCCGGGCATGGTGGCCCACGCCACCACCAACGCCACCTCCCTCGGCATTTATTTTCTGGGACGCAACGAGGCACCGGACGCGGCCGGGGACTTGTCCGCCACCCAAGTGGTCGGCATGGCGGGGATGGGTGTGTGCGTCCTGGTGGGCCTGCTGCTGCTGGCCCGGCACTTCCCGGCCCTTTGGGGCAAACCCGCGCCCGCGCCCTTCGAGCGGCCGCGCGTTGGGCTGGCCCGCGCCCTCGCCCCCTGGCTGGTGGGGGCGTCGGTGGGCATCCTCGGCTGGTTCGTGGTCGACCGCCGCGGCGTGGAACTGGGCGTCGTCGACTGGCGCGTCGAGCTGCCGGCGGCGCGCGACGACGAGCCGGCGGAGGTGCGCTCGGCACGCGCGGACTTGAAGGCACTGCGCGACAGCGTGCGCACGGGCAAGGCTCCGCTGGACAGTTACCTGGCGAGTCGCCGCGCCCTGGCCGAGCGCACCCGGTCCATCCCTCCTCCCAAGCCACCCTGAGGGCCGCGCCTGCGCCCGCGGCGGTTCCCCCGCTTTTCCAAACCGTGCCAGGCTGGACCCCCGGTCATGAGCGGCCCGTCGTGGAAGACTGTGCAGGCAGCGCTGCTGGCAGCGCTGGTGGCAGGCGGGTGCAGCTCGCAACTCCCGTGTGCCTCCTCCGTGGAGTCCTACTGTGCCTCGCCGGCGCAGCCCATTTGCAGTTGGAGCGTCTTCAGCGACCCGACGTCGACGCGTTTTGACTGCCGCCACACGGGGCTGAACACCTCCTGTGGCCCCTACGACAATGCCTGGCAGTTCGGCGTCGACTACGGGGTGCAGTCTTATTACGACCGGACCACGGGCCAGTTGGTGGCCGTCGTTGCCGACAGCGCGAACACGCAGACCTGCCTTGCGGGGCCAGCGTCGGGGTTCTCACCACCCGCCTGTCCGGCCACGGACTTCACCACCCTCTGCCCGGACGCTGGACCCTGAGCACCGGCCACCCCAGCAAGCAAAGCGGCCCGCTGTGGCCGATGTCGACCGCCGGGAACAGGCCACGCGGGCGTCCGTCTGCGCGACGCCTTGTCCTTAGCCCGAGGTGACGCGCTTCACGCGAAAGATGGGGCCGGCCATGGCGGTGCTTGCCGCCCCCGCGTCCAGGTGCCCCTCCACCTCCACCCGCGCCCCCGCCTTGAAGCGGCCACCGTCCACGCCCGCCAACTCATACCGCTTACCGTCCTCCGCCTCGAGCATCCACGCGCCGGCGCCGAGGTCCTCGAAGGTGACGCGTCCTTTGAGTTTCATGCCTTCTCCCGCTTGGCCAACAGGGCGCGGGCCAGCAGCGCGCAGGCCGCCGCGTTGGCCACCAGCCAAGGCAGAGCCAGCACGTGGAAGGGCAGCCAGGACAGCCCCGGTGCCCGTGTCCAGGCGGCGTAGGCGAGGAAGCCGGCGAAGCCGAGCGCAATGCCCGCCGCCACCGGCCGGAAGCCCTTCCAGGCCATGGCCAGAACCGCCAGCAGCAGCGGCAAGAGGGCACTGTAGAAAAGTGGGTGGGCGAGCCGGCCCCGGCCGAACACAATCCGCTCCCAGTCCGGCAGCGGCAGCGACAGGCCGTCCACCACCGCGGGCGGGCTGCCCACCCAGCGCTGCCAGACGATGCGAAGCACGAAGAAGCCCACACTGGACAGCAGCAGCGGCAGCAGCAACCGCGGGTCGAGCAGCACGTTGAGGACTCCCCCGGGGCGCACCTTGGGATTCAGCGACAGCAACAACAGCATGAGGATGGCGGCGCTGGCCGCGAGCGGTTGCCAGTTGATGGGCGGCGTCGCGCCGAGCGCGCGCAGCGCCCCGGCCGCGTCCAGAAGGCCATGCCCACGCTGGGCATCCCAGCCACCGGCGCCCGACGCGCCGGCGTACAGCGCCCGCTCCACCTGCTCCGGCGTCTTCGCGCCGGCCGCGAAGAGGAGCGCCGCCACACCCGCCACGTGCGGGGTGGCCATGGAGGTCCCCTGGTAGGAGGCGTAGATGCTTTGCCCCGGGTCTCCCTTGGCGATGGTGGCCTGAAGAATGCCGCCCTCTTCGCCGGCGCGCTTGTCCCCGCCCGGGGCCAGCAGGTCCAGCTGCTCCCCCCACGCCGAGTAGGGCGTCCGCGTGCCGTCCGGGCCCACGGCGCCGACGCCCACGGCGCCCGCGTAGGCCGCCGGGTAGGCCACCGTCCCGGCGCCATGGTTGCCGGCCGCCGCCACCACCAGCGCACCGTGACGGCGCGCGTAGGCGACGGCGTTCTCGATGACGCGGCTGTAGCCGAAACCACCGAGCGAGAGATTGAGCACCCTGGCGCCGTGGTCTACCGCCCAGCGGATGCCGTCGGCGATGTCCGCCGAGTTGCCGGCGCCAGTGGCGTCCAGCACCTTGATGGGCATCAGCGTCGCCTCGAAGGCGATGCCAGCGACGCCCTCGGCGTTGTTGGTGGCCTGGGCGATGGTTCCCGCCACGTGCGTGCCGTGGCCGTTGTCGTCGTTGGGGTGCTCGGTGTCATGGACGAAGTCGTAGCCCGGTGCGAAGCGCACACCCTGGAGGTCCGGCACCCGGACGAAGGGGCCTTTCGTCTCGTAGGCCACGCCTGTGTCGAGGACGGCGACGATGACGCCCTTGCCGTGAGATACCTCCCAGGCCTCCGGCATGCCGATGAGCTTCAGGTTCCACTGCTTGGGGTACAGCGGGTCGTTCGGCGTCCAGCCTTGCGCCTGGTAGGTGAGCAACGGCTCTGCAAACTCGACGTCCGGACTCTTCCGAATGGCCTGCAGCAGGCCTTCCACGTCCTCCACCCCGTCGATGAGGGCGACCCCGTCCTCCGGGCCCACCAGGGAATTGAAGCGCAGCGAGACGCCCCAGCTGGCGCCGCGCTCGGCCAGCACGGCCGCGGGCGTCCCGTCGCGAAAGTCCACCACCACCCGCCCTGGGACCCGGCCCGACGTCACGTCCCCTTGGCGGGTGCGCTTGTCATGGCGCGCCTGCGTGCCACAGGCCAGCAGGGCACTGCCCAACAACCCAACCACCACCACGCGCATGGACACGGCTTGGAGGACCTCCGCAGGACTTCCTCTCATACGCCCAGCGCGCCGCGCCATTGTCACACCCGGACCAGGCCCGTCCTTTCAGGCACTTGGAGCAAGCCCAGCCAGCCACCGGGCAACCGAGCGGCCGACTTCGGGGAGGTTGCGCTGAAAGCGCGCGTCGGCCCCGGGCACCACCACCAACTGGCCAGAAGCCTCGGCGACAGCGGCGGCTAAGGCTGCGCGCCGGAGCGACTCTTCGGCGCCCACCACCACCAGTAGGGGGTGTCGCACCCGGGCCAGTTCCTCCACTTCCAGCGCCGCCGGACTCACCAGTGCCACCCCGGCCAGGCCAGGGTGTGCCCGCTGCAGGGCAAGGACGCTGGGCGCCGAAGCGCCGAGGGAAACGACGGCCGAGGCCACCGTGCCAGTGCTCTCCTCCAGCACCCGGAGGGCCGCTTCGATGTCTTCCCTCCATTCCTCCAGCCCCCCGGGCGTCCCGGGGCTTGCACCGACGCCACGGAAGTTAAAGCGCAGCGTGGGGTGGCCGGCGCGGGTGACGGCCCAGGCCAGCTCCGCGGCGACTGGGTGGTCCATCCCGCCGCTTCCCGGGGGAGGCGGGATGATGAGGAGGGGCGGCGCGCGCGTCCCCCGGTGCGACAGCCCCTCAAGGACACCCTGCTTGGCTGGAATGACGGTGGACCGCTCCAGAAACTGTCCGCGCGTCACCACGGCTGCACCCGGAGAATGTGGAACTTGAGGTAGCGCCCCTCGGGGAAAGCCAGCGCGACGGGATGGTCCGGCGGCTGGTAGCGCTCTTCCAAAAGCGTCAAGTCGACGCCGGCCTTGGCCCCGGCTTCCTTCAGCACCCCAAGAAACGCCTCCGGCGAGACGCGGGCCGAGCAGGAGGCGGTCGCCAGGAGGCCCCCCGGCGCCACCAGGGCCAGCGCCTGGCGATTCAGCGAGGCGTACCCGTCGAGGGCCGCCTCCACCGCGCGCTGCGTCTTGGCGAAGGCGGGCGGGTCGAGCACCACCAAGTCGAACTGCCGGCCCTCGTCCCGGAAGGACTGCAGCAGGCGAAAGACGTCGGCGGCGAGGAAGTCGTGCCGCTCCGGGTCGAGGCCGTTCTCTCGGAAATTCTCCCGGGCCAGGGCGATGGCGTCAGCATCCTGGTCGACGCTGAAGACGTGCGCGGCCCCGCCGAGGGCGGCATTCACACTGAAGCCACCCGAGAAGCAGAAGCAGTTGAGAACGCGCGCCCCCCGCGCCAGGCGGCGCACCAGGGCACGGTTCTCGCGCTGGTCGAGGAAGAAGCCCGTCTTCTGTCCGCGCCACGGGTCAACGCGGAAGCGGACGGACTTCTCCTGGATGGTGACGCTGTCCGGCGCGGCGCCCCACAACAGCTGTCCCCCACCCCGCCCGGCGTCCTCCTCGAGCGTGTCCCCGTCGCCGGGCTGGTCGCGACCGAGGACGCCGGAGACCTCGGGCAGGACCGAGCGCAGCGCGGCGACCAGCATGGCCCGGTACGGCGTGAGGCCGGCCGAGTACAGCTTCACCACCGTCAGGCTGCCGTAGAGGTCCACCACCACACCCGGCAGCCCGTCCCCTTCCCCGTGTACCCAGCGAAAGGCGTCCGTCGCCGAGAGGTCGAGCAGCTGGCGTCGCAGGTGCAGGGCCCGGGCGACGCGTCCCTGGATGAAGGCCTGGTTAATGACCTCCCGCACGTCCCGAGTCAGGATGCGGACGGCAATGGGGCTGTGCGGGTCGAAGTAGCCACGGGCGACGAATTTCCCATCCTCGGTGACGTCCACCACGCTGCCTGGCGGAATGCGCGGCAGCTGCTCCAGTCCCTTGCGGAACACCCACGGGTGCCCGGCACGGAGGTGCCGGGCGAGGCCCGGGCGAAGCGCGAGACGGACGACGTTCACCGTGCCACTCGCTGGCGTAGGAGGGCCCGGGCCACTTCCTCAAAACCGCGGCCCTCGGCGCTGCGTGTGACGTAGCGTGGCGGGGCACTGAGGCCGCTCAGCACCTGCCGCACGTTGGCCACCCCGATGCTGAGGTGAAAGGCGGCGAAGAGCGGGGCGTCGTTGAAGCTGTCGCCCACGTAGACGAAGGAGGAGTCCTTCCGCCCGAGGCGCGCTCCCCATTCCTGCCGGAGAAAGCGCCGCACCATGGACGCTTTGTCGAAGCGCCCCACCCAAGCGTTGACGTGCACGCTGGAGCGGACCGCCTGCACCCCGCGCCGTTCCAGGAACGCCTCCAGCCGCAGGGCGGCCCGCGCGCCGAGCTTGACATCCTCGTTGTAGTCCACCGCCAGGTCGACCTCGGTGAACCGGCTGTCGGTCGACAGCCGCGTCCCCGGAACGGCCCGCAGGGCACCCGCCACCTCCCGCTGCAGCCGCCGCCGGGCGCTGGCGCGCTCTCGGCGCGGCTGCGCGTACACCTTGCGCAGTCGCCCGGAGCGGCTGCGCACCAAGTAGAGGCCTCCGTTCTCGGCGATGGCCCCGGCCACCGGCAGCGTCCGCAGCCACACCTCCGCATAGCCGGAGGGCCGCCCACTCACCAGCACCACCGGTAACCGTGCGCGGTGCAGTTGCTCGAGCGCCCGCACGGTGGAGGCCCGCAGCCGCCCCGCCGTCGTCAGCGTCCCGTCCACGTCGGTGAAGACGCCGCGGACCCGGCGGAGGTCGGCGGAGCGTAGCGAGGCCAGGGCGGCAGTGGTGGCCATGGCCCTTCAGTCCGACTCGGTGTCGGCGAGCCCTGCCAGCACGTGCCGAAAGTCCTCCAGTGCGGTGCGGGCCTCCGGCGGTGACAGCGCGGCCAGGGCCTCGCTGTCTCGGCTGACGAGAAAGTCATCCAGCGTCCCATCCCGTCCGTACAGCGGCCGGGCGAGGCGCGCCGCCTCGGCGAGCTCCCGCGCGGCGCGCTGGGGGTCAGCCCCCAGCCACTCCTCGGCCTGCTCGAGTCGCACCGCAGTGGCGGCCCAGGCCGCATGGTCATGCTCGACCAGCATGGCCCGCTGGCTGACCGCCGACAGCCCGCGCAGCCAGGTCACGAACTCGCCGGCGAAGCCAAGGATGAGGTCGCCGGCGCCAGGAATGTCCGTCTTCATGCCACGCAGCCTGGCCCGCGCCTCCACCAGGAAGCGTTTGTCCTGCGCGCGCAGCGCTTGGTAGGCGGCGCTACTGCCAAAGGCGTCCAGCTCGCCCCCCAGCTGCGCCGCGTGCCACTGGACGTCCTCGAATTTGGCCCCCTCCAGCGCCGCGCAGCGGCCCGCGACGGTGCGGCGAAGGGTGGCCAGCGCCGAGCGAACGGCGAGGGCAGCCTCCAGCTCCTCGGCGTGGCCAGGCACCAGCGCCTCCCGCGGCAGGTCCGCGTAGCGGCTGGCGACGTCGAAGACCAGGTCACCCACCTGCGCGCGGAAGCGGCTGCGGAAGGACTGCACTTCGGCCAGGAGGTTCCAGCGGTCGGATACCACCGACGGCGTCCGCACCCGCTCGCCCAGCTGCGCGACGAGGGCTGCCAACTCATCGGACTCCCGTCGCAGGGTGCGCTGCACCTCCGCGGTGCGGACGGCGTCGCCGTCCTCGGACACCTCCTCCACCGTGGCGTCGAGCAACGAGGCGAGGTCCGTCCCGTGGGCCTTCGGCTCGAGTTCCCCGCGGACTGCCGTCACCAGGGCGTTGACGCCCTTCACCGTCTCCGCAATGACGGGCGCGAGCTCCTCCCACAGGGCCAAATCCCAGGACTCGTCGCTGCCAGGCGCCTCGTAGCGGACGAGGTCCACGTCCGACAGCTGGTGCAGCGTTTGCGCCGCGGCCCGAAACATGGTGCGCAGCTTGGCCGCGAAGGCCTGGTCCGGAACCTGAAGCAGGGCGCCTTCAAGCTTGGGGGGAAGCGAGGGGGGCTGGGACAAGGAGGGGAGCGCGGGTGCGGGGTGCTTGCGACTGCTGCTAGCTTGCCAGGGAAACCGGCCCTCGGTCCAAGAACCGGAGCACCTTCAAGGCATGGCGTTCTTCACCACGCGAGGCGTCCGGCTGCATTACCAGGACTCCGGGCACGGGGTGCCGCTGCTGCTGCTGCACGCCTTTCCGCTCTCCGGGGCCCTGTTTGACGGCCAGGTGACGGCCCTCTCCGGCCGGGCGCGCTGCGTCGTCCCGGACCTGCGCGGCTTCGGCCAGAGTGCGCTGGGGGAGGGGCCGACCACCATGGAGGAGCTCGCCCAGGACGCGCTCGCGCTGCTCGACCACCTTGGCATTGCCACGGCGGTGGTGGGGGGCGTTTCCCTCGGGGGCTACGCCTGCCTGGCGCTCTTGCGACACGACCCTGGCCGGGTGCGGGGGCTTCTGCTGGCCGACACCCAGATGGGGGCCGACGATGATGCGGGTCGCGCCGGGCGCGAAACGCTGGCCCAGGACGTCCTGGCCCACGGCGCGGACGTTCTGGTGGAGCGCCTCCTGCCGCGGCTGGTGAGTGCCTCGGCTCCAGAGGCACTGCGCACATCTCTGGCACAGCGCATTCGCGCGACGCAGCCCGACGCTGCCGCGGCAGCCCTCAGGGGAATGGCGCTTCGTCCCGACAGCCGGGACATCCTCTCCCGCTTCTCCGGGCCCGTCCTGGTGGCGGTGGGCACCGAGGATGTCCTGACCCCGCCGGCGAAGGCCCGCGAGATGGTCAGCGTCGCCCCGCAGGCCAGCCTGGTGGAGATTCCGGACGCCGGGCACCTTGCCAACCTCGAGGCGCCCGGGCCGTTCAACGCTTCACTCGCGCAATTTCTACTGCACTGGCCCACCTGAAGGCAGTGCGCACCACCCTCCCCTTCAGCCCAGGGTCTCGACGAAGAAGCGTCGCAGGTTGAGGCCGAGCAGCTTCTCCACCAGGCGCCAGGGGTGGCCCCGGGCCAGCAATACTTCGGTGAGGCGGGGCAAGTCGCTCACATCCCGCATGCCGCGCGGCAGCGGGACGAAGCCGTCGAAGTCACTGCCCAGGCACACCGCTTCCTCTCCGGCGACGTCCACCGCGTGCTCGAGGTGCCGGGCCACGTCCGACAGCTCCCGTCCCCCCAGGTACCCCGTGCCGAAGAGGATGCCCACCACCCCGCCCCGCTCGGCGATGGCCCGCAGCGCCATGTCCGGCAGGTTGCGCCAGTGGGCCGTCGCCCCCTGGACGCCGGTGTGCGAGCAGAAGACGCGGGCCTCCCGCTGCGCGAGCAGCGCCTGCAGCAATGGCGGGGAGGCGTGCGCCACATCCACGGCCAGTCCCGCCTCCCCCATCGCCTGCACCACGGCGGCACCCAGGCCGGAAAGGCCCCGGGCGCGCATGCCGGGCGTGGCAGCCCCCCCCAGCGCGTTGGCCGAAAGGTGCGTCAGGCCCAGGAAGCGCACACCCTGCGCAGCGAGCTCCGCCACACGTTCCACCCGCCCTTCCAGGGCGTGCCCGCCCTCGATGCCGAGGATGCAGGCCAGCTGGCCTTCGCGCTCGGCCGCCTCGAGCTGTGCCCGGCTCGTCACCAGGCGAGCACCGGCAGCCGTGTCCGCGCAGAAGGTATGCAGCCGGGCAATTTGAAACTGCGCCCGGGCCCAGGGGCTTCGCCGCGCGGCTGCCGGCCAGCCGTGCAGCGCCGCGAAGGCGCGAATCCCGTCCACCACCGGGTACCCGCGCGTGACGACGGTGAAAACCTGCAGTCGGACGCCTGCCTCGCGCAGGCGGACGAAGTCCACGTGCCCCGTCCGGTGCCGGAGGCGGAGGTCCCGGTTCCAAAGCAGACTGTCGGCGTGCGCATCTGCGACGTAGGCCGTTCGGTGCAGGGAGGCAGGGTCCACAGGGCGGTGCAACCGAGGTTAGACTGAAAGGCCGGATGAATCCCGAGCCGGACCTCCTCGTCCCCGACACAGACGCCGGTCGCCGGCGTGGAATGCTGGTGCCGAGGGAGGCCCTGCGCTTCGACTTCCACGGGGCGAAGTTCCGGCTGCCGCGCGACGCGGCGCGGCTGGGGTGGGTGGTCGACCAGTTTCTATACGGCGAAGTGACGGGCATCCAGTGTGGACACTGGCTGTACGCCGCCCCCAGCCTGGAGGCGGCGGCCTTCTTCGCCCGCCAGGCGAGCGAGGAATTGGCCCACGTGCGCGTTTTCCTCCGGCTCCACGCCCTGTTGGGCACTCGGCCGGGGCCAGCCCACCCGGTGGTGCGCTGGCTGTCCACCGGGAGCATGGGCCGGGACTTCGCCGAGCACGTGTGTACGGAAATGGCGGTGGGCGAGGGGATGGTGCTCGCCGTCTTCCAGGCGCTCATCGACACGGTGGAAGAGCCGGGCGTGGTGCGCTTGTTGGAGGGCGCCGCCCGTCAGGAGGAGCGCCACGTCGCCTTCGGCGAGCAGCAGACCCTCGCGCTCGTGCAGAAGCAGCCCGGCCTGAAGGACGTCCTTCTCGGGATGAACCTGCTGTCGCTGTTGGCCCTGCCGCGGCTCGCCCGGCACGTGCAGCGGCGTCTCGGAAGCGACCACGAGGTTCTCTGCCAAGCGGAGGCATTCCTCGCACACGTGTTGGCGCTGACCGAGCTGCGCCTGCAGCGGATGGGGCTGCTGCACGGAAGCCTGTCCCAGCTGGGAGGCGCCTCCCGGGCTTGGCTGCTGCTGCGTGCGCAGCTCCACCGGCTCCGGGCACGTTTCCGGCGGCCACGCCGCCTCACCGACACCTACCTTCAGGACCCGGCGCTTCTCGGACCGTGAAGCCCGAGGCACAGAAGACGCTGGGGCTGCTCGTCAATGGCGAGCGCCGGGAGGTGCCCGCCGGCGCCACCCTCGTCGACGTCCTGCAGACACTTGGCTTCCGCGGCCGGGTGGCGGTGGAGCGCAACGGCACTGTGCTTCGCCAGGCAGAGCACGCCCAGACGCGGCTAGAGGACGGTGACGTGCTGGAGGTGGTGACGTTTGTAGGCGGTGGGGCGTAAAACGCCCCTTGCCATGGACGAGCCACTAGTCATCGCCGGAAAGCGCTTCACCTCGCGGTTGCTCATCGGCACCGGGAAGTACCCGAGCTTCGAGGTGATGAAGCAGTGCCACGAGACCTCCGGCGCCGAACTGGTGACGGTGGCCGTGCGACGGCTGGACCTCAAGGCCGAAGGCACGGCCTCGCTCCTCCACTGGATTGACACCTCGCGCATCACCCTGCTGCCCAACACCGCCCTCTGCTTCACCGCCGAGGACGCGGTCCGCACCTGCCGCCTCGCCCGGGAGCTGGGGATGAGCAACTGGGTGAAGCTGGAAGTCTTGGGCGACGAGAAGACGCTTTTCCCCGACGTGGAGGCCACGCTGGCCGCCGCCCGGACGCTGGTGAAGGAGGGTTTTGTTGTCCTGCCCTACACCACCGACGACTTGATTATCGCGCGCAAGCTGGAAGACGCTGGCTGCGCCGCGGTGATGCCCTTGGCTGCGCCCATCGGCTCAGGCCTCGGCATCCGCAACCCGCACAACTTGCGGCTGCTGCGCGAGGTGGTGAAGGTGCCCGTCATCGTCGACGCCGGGGTCGGAACGGCCTCCGACGTGGCGGTGGCGATGGAGCTCGGCTGCGACGCGGTCCTCCTCAATACCGCGGTGGCCGGGGCCAAGGACCCGGTGCGCATGGCTCGCGCCATGAAGCTGGGCGTGGAGGCCGGTCGCGAGGCCTTCCTCGCCGGACGCATCGCGCGCAAGGCATACGGCTCGGCGTCAAGTCCCCTGGACGGACTTCTGCCCTGAGGGAGTCTGCCCGCCTGCGCCTCCTCCTCGTCACGGACTGGAGCTTGGGCGAGCAGCGGCTGCTGTGGGCCGTGGCCCAGGCCTGCGCGCTCGGGCCAAAGGTGGGCGTGCAGCACCGTCACCCCGGGGCGGCCACCCGGCCCTTCCTCGCCCAGGCGCGCCAACTGGCCGCCCTGTGCGCACGCCAGGCCAACCCCCTCTTCGTCAGCGCCCGCCTGGACGTCGCCCTCCTCGTCGGCGCCCACCTGCACCTGCCGGTGGATGCCCCCAGGGCGGCGGACGTCCGTCGCCACCTGCCCGCGGGCCGCTGGGTGAGTGCCTCAGTGCACGACGAGGCCGAGCTGCTGCGGGCGGAGGGGGCGGACCTCCTGCTGCTGAGCCCGGTGTTCCAGCCCGGGTCCAAGCGGCATGACACCCGCCCCACCCTCGGACCGGAAGGCTACGCGCGGCTCCGGGCGCGCTCCCGCTGCCCGGCGTTTGCCCTCGGCGGCATCCAAGCAGACCGGCTGCCCACCCTCGGGGGTGTGGAAGGGGCGGCCGTGCAGAGCGCGGTGCTGGCAGCCAACGACCCGTCCGCCGCGGCGGCCGAATTGCTGGCCGCGCTCAGCGCCCCGGGGGCGCCGGCCGAGGCGCTGCGCACCGGATGACCACGGTCGGGGGCCCGACGGGCGCTCTTGAATCTTGCGCAAGACGACGAAACACGACAGGAAGGGCTGCCGGTCGCCCGCGCCCTGCCCCTCTGGAACGTGCCCAACGCTCTTGAATGCATTGACGTGAGCAAACGCTTTGGGCAGAGCTGGGCCCTGGCTCGCCTCAGCTTCGTCCTCCCCGCCGGCGCTAGTCTGCTCCTCACGGGCCACAACGGCTCGGGCAAGACCACGCTTTTGCGCCTTCTGGCGACGCTGCTTCGCCCGACGACAGGCCAGTTGCGGCTGTTCGGCGAGAGTGCCCTCGCTCAGCGCGCTGGCCTCCGGCCTCGCATCGCCCTGCTCGGCCACACCAGCTTCCTTTATGAGGACCTCACCGCCCGAGAGAACGGCGTGCTGCTGGCGCGCCTGCTCGGCCGGCCGGCCAGCGAGGTGGACGGCCTCCTCGAGCGGGTCGGGCTGGCCCAGCGGGCCGACCAGACGGTGCGGACCTTCTCGGCCGGGATGAAGAAGCGCCTGGCCATCGCCCGTCTACTACTCAAGCAGCCGGCACTGGCGCTGCTGGATGAGCCGTTCGCAGCCTTGGACCCGGCCGGCATCGCCGAGATGGAGCAGCACATCCGCAGCCTGTCGCGCGCGGGGACCACGGTGGTGCTGGCGACGCACCAGGTCGAGCACGGACAAACCCTCTGCACCGAGCGGCTACACCTGTCCGCCGGACGGTCGGCCCCGGTATGACTGCGGGACGCCCCCCAGCCTGCTCGGCGCCACCTGGGTGCTGGTGCGCAAGGACCTGCTCCTCGAGTGGCGGACCCGCGCCCGCGCCAATGCGTTGGTTTTTTTCGCCCTGGCCACGCTGCTGCTCTTCTCCTTCGCGCTCGGTCCGGACACCACCATCCTCAGGCGGGCGGCCGGGGGAACGCTGTGGCTGGCCATCCTCCTGGCTTCAGTCCTCGCCCTGGGTGAGAGCTTCCGGGTGGAGCAAGAAAACGCCGCGCTGGACGGCCTGCGTCTGGCGCCGGCGGACGCCCGGGCGCTGTTTCTGGCCAAATCGCTGGCCAACGCGCTGCTGCTGATGCTGCTGGGGACGGTCATCCTCCCGGTGCTGGCGGCCCTGGCCGGCGTGACGCTGGTGCAGGGCCCGGGGCCGATGGCGGGCGTCCTCGTCCTCGGCGCG
Source organism: uncultured delta proteobacterium (assembly GCA_963760425.1). Taxonomy (GTDB): domain Bacteria; phylum Myxococcota; class Myxococcia; order Myxococcales; family Myxococcaceae; genus JADGRA01. The sequence continues at coordinate 576,961 of CAVXCY010000007.1, forward strand.
CTGGCCATCGCCGGCCCGGGCACCCTGTACGCGGCCATCTCCAGCCAGGCCCGCGCCCGGGACGTCCTGTTGCCCCTGTTGCTGTTCCCGCTCCTCATTCCGGCCCTGGTGGCAGCGGCCAAGGCGACCTCGCTGGTCTTCGAGGGCGACCCGATGCTTCAGTTCCAATCCTGGCTTGGGCTTCTAGCCGGGTTCGATTTGGTCTATTGGAGCCTAGGCTTCGTGCTGTTTCCCCGCGTCCTCGAGGATTAGGGCTCTCCCCACATGACCCACGCACTCCTCGCCGCGGCGTTCCTCTTGGTGGTCGGCGGCCCGTACGCCCTCATCCGGTGGCCTGCGCTGCGCACACCGGCGGCCGCGCTGGGTCTCGTCCTGCTGGTCTCCGGCGCCTGGTATGGCCTCTCCGTCGCCCCGCCCGACCGGGAAATGGGCAATGTGCAGCGCATCATGTACGTGCACGTGCCCGCGCAGTGGATGGCCCTGACGGCGGTCGACCATCAACTTCCTCTGCTCGGTGGCCTACCTGTTTCGGCCAAGCTGGCCCAAGGACGCCATGGCCGAGGCCTCGGCGGAGGTCGGGCTTTTCTTCGGGGCGGTGGGCCTGGTGCTGGGCAGCATCTGGGGCAAGCCGACCTGGGGCGTGTACTGGAGCTGGGACCCGCGGCTGACCAGCGAGGCCATTTTGCTGGTGGCCTACGCCGGTTACCTCGCGCTGCGGCGCTTCGTCGACGACGCCGAGCGGCGGGCGGTGTGGTCGGCGGTGGTGGGCATCATCATCGCCGTCGACATCCCTATCATCTGGTTCAGCGTCCGCTGGTGGCGAAGCCTGCACCAGATGCAGTCCTCGCCCAGCACGGTGGACCCGGACATGGCGCGCGCGCTGCGCTGGAACGCCTTCGCCTTCCTCTTTCTGTGGCTGGTCTTCCTCGTCACCCGCTACCTCATCGCCCGGGCCCGCACCGCGCGCGAGGTGGCCCCGCCGCCCATGGTGGCGGAGGTGGCGACATGACGCCCCTTCTGGCCGAGGTCGGCCGCATCCAGGGCGGGTGGAGCTACGTCTGGACGGCCTACGGCCTCACCTGGGGCGCGCTCGCCCTGTATGCCTTAAGCCTCTGGCTTCGTCGCCCGAGGAAGGAGCCCTGACCCAAGATGGCCCTCAAACGCACCACCTGGCTCGCACTGGCGGCGCTGCTCGTCGCCGGCGGAGCGCTGGCCTTCGTCGCCCTCGGCGACCTCGGGCAGAACCTCGTCTATTACTGGACCCCGGCGGAGATGCTGGATGCCGGGCAGCAAGGCCTACGGGGCCACCATTCGTCTGGGCGGCATCGTCCAGCGGGGCACCGTGGCCTGGGACGCGGGCCACACCGAGCTCAGCTTCCGGGTCGCCGAACGACACGACGCCCACCGCCAGGAGTGTCCTGGTCAAGGTGCGCGAAACGCCCCCGCAGATGTTCCGCGAGGGGATTGGCGTCGTCGTCGAAGGCACCTTCGACAAGTCGCAGGTGTTCACCTCCAACCGCCTCATGGTGAACCACTCCAACGAGTACCGGCCTCCCAAACCGGGCGAGGGGGACAGCTGGAAGAACACCCTGTCCTCCGACACCACGTCCGCGGTGAGGCCAAAGTGAGAGGCACCCTCGGTTACGCCTTCGTCCTCGGCGGGCTGCTGTGCGCCATCTTCGGCGCCGTGGTGGGCATCGAGGGAGGCTTGCGCCGGCGCCCGGCCACCCGGTTGTCGGTGGATCGCGCCACCACCGGCTTCTTCCTATGCATGCTCGGGAGCCAACCTCACCATGGTGTGGGCGCTGGTGGCGCACGACTTCAGCGTCCACTACGTGTCCCAGGTGGGAAGCCGCAGCACGCCACTCGTCTACACCGTGGTGTCGCTGTGGAGTGCACTGGAAGGCAGCATCCTCTTCTGGGGCGCCATCCTCGGGGTGTACCTCTTCGCCTTCTCCCGGGCGCAGCGCGGCTCCCGGCGCCCGCAATGTCGAGCTGGCGCTCGGCGCGATGCTGGGGGCGGCCACCTTCTTCGCCTTCCTCATCGCCGGCCCGGCCAACCCCTTCGGCCCGGTCTCCCCCGTGCCACCCGACGGCCCGGGGCCCAACGCGCTGCTTGCAGAACCACATCCTGATGGTCATCCACCCGCCGATGCTCTACTGCGGCTACGTGGGCATGACGGTGCCCTTCGGCATCGCCGTCGCGGCGCTCCTGGACGGGCAGCCTCGGCGAGGCCTGGGTCAACGCCCTGCGCCGCTGGACGCTGGTGGCGTGGACCTTTCTCACGGTGGGCATCATCCTCGGCTGCTGGTGGGCTTACGCCGTGCTCGGCTGGGGCGGCTACTGGGCCTGGGACCCGGTGGAGAACGCCTCGTTCCTCCCCTGGTTGACGGCCACCGCCTTCCTGCACTCCACCATGCTGCAGGAGCGTCGCCGCGTCCTCGCCCTGTGGACCATGTCCTTGGCGCTGGCCAGCTTCGCTGCTCACCATCCTCGGCACCTTCATGACCCGGAGCGGCATCTTCAACTCGGTGCCACTCGTTCACCCAGTCCGACATCGGCCCCACCTTCCTCGTCTTCCTGGGCGTGGTGGTGGCGGTCTCCATCGGGCTTTTGGCGGTGCGCGGGCCGATGCTGGCCGCCGAGGACCCGCCTGCCCGGGGTCGTCTCGCGAGAGACGGCCATCCTGGTGAACAACCTTCTGTTCGCGGCGCTCACCTTCACCGTGCTCCTCGGCACCGTCTTCCCGCTGGTGCGCGAGGCCTTCTTCGGCGTGCGGGTCAGCGTCGGCGCTCCCTACTTCAACCGGATGGCCGTCCCGCTGGGCATCGCCGTCCTCTTCCTCATGGGGGTGGGTCCCTCGCTGCCCTGGGGCCGGGCCGACGATGGCGTGTTTCGACGCCAGTTCCTCGTCCCGTTGGCAGTGGGCGTGGCCGTGCTGGCTGGGTGCCTGCTGGCCGGCCTGCGCGGCGTGGCCGCCCTCACCGACCTTCGCACTGGCCGGCTTCGTCGCGACGGTGACGCTGCGCGAGTTGTTTCTGCCCGCCTTCGTCCGCATGCGGGACAAGGGTGAGAAGCCCTGGATGTCCTTCGCCCGCAGCGCGGCGCGCGCGCGCCGGCGGACGGCGGGCTACCTGGTGCACCTGGCGGTGGTGCTGGTGTTCGTGGCCATCGCCGCCTCCCAGGCCTACGTCCAGCACACCACCGGCACGCTGACGCCGGGGCAAATCCTCACCCTGGGTGGCTACACCGTTCGCTTCACCGGCCTCGAGGAGGGCGCGGAGCCGCACCGGCGCTGGGTGGCGGCCCGCCTGGACGTCACCACGCCTCGCGGTGGCCATGGCACGCTCGCCCCGCGGATGAATTTCTATGAACGCAGCACCGACCCGGTGGGCAGCCCGGCGGTGGCCTCCAGCGCCTTGGACGACCTGTACCTCACGCTGCTCGCCTTCAACGAGAACGGCCAGGGCGGCTCCGCCAGCTTCAACATGTGGACGTTCCCGCTGGTGGGGTGGATTTGGTGGAGCATCCCCCTCTTCGTCATCGGCGCCCTGGTCGCCGCCTGGCCCAAGCGCCGCAGCGTGCCGGTGGTGACGGAAGGCAGCCCGGCTGCCGGCCGACACCGCTCGGGGTACCGCTTGAAACGGCCGCTGCTGGTACTGCTGGGGGTGGCGACCGCTGTGGGGCTGTTGCTCTTCGCCTTTGCCACCCTGTTTGGCAAGGACCCCCACCAGGTGCCCTTCGGGCTGAAGGACAAGCCGGCTCCCGACTTCACGCTCACCCGGCTGGATACCGGCGAGACGGTGAAGCTGTCGGAGCTGCGCGGACGCCCGCTGGTCCTCAACTTCTGGGCCAGCTGGTGCGGCCCCTGCAAGCAAGAGCACCCCACCCTGGCCCGCGCGGCCAAGCACTTCGGGGAGGAGGCGCGCTTCTTCGGCGTCGTCTTCGAGGACACGCCGGAGGAGGCGCGCAAGTTTGCACGCCCGATGGACCCGAACTTTCCGCAGCTCATCGACCCGATGTCGCGCATGGCAGTGGACTACGGAGTGACCGGGGTGCCGGAGACGTACTTCATCGACGGCCAGGGCATCATTCGCGACAAATTCGTCGGGCCCCTGCTCGACATGCAGGAGCTCGCCTCGCGACTGCGCGCCCTGCAGCAGGCCAGCGGACCCGTCGGAGCCAGCCGGTGAGCGCGCTCGTCCTCGCACTGCTTCTGTCGGCCACGCCGCACGCCCCGCAACAGGCGGGGAGCGCGCTGCTCGACCCAGCCCGGGAGGCCCGGGTCCAAGCCCTCGGCAAGATGCTGCGCTGCCCCATGTGCCAGGGCCTGTCCATCGCCGACTCCGGCTCCTCCGCGGCCCGCGCGCAGATGGACCGGGTACGGGAGTTGGTCGCGGAGGGAAAGACGGACGATGAAATCCGTGCCTACTTCGTCGCCCGCTACGGCGAGTGGGCGCTCCTCGAGCCGCCCGCCCACGGCGTCAACTGGCTGGTGTGGCTGTTACCGGTGGCCCTGCTGCTGTTCGGAGCTTTCGTCATCAGCCGCGTGGTGCGCCGTTCCAGCCTCCCCCCGCCTGCCATGGCGCAGCCGGAGCGCACCGGCGCTTCGGTAGACCCCTACCTGGACGCCGTCCGGGCGGAGCTCAAGAAGTGACGCGCACCGACTGGCTTCCTGGCCTTTTAGCCCTCGGCCTCGGCCTGCTTGCCGCGGTAGTGGTGCTCTTCGTCAGCCGCCGCCGCGCTGCCGCTGGGCCCAGCGAAGGCCGGCGGGCAGGGACGGCCAAGAGCGCCGAGGAGGCGGACCTGCGGGCCGCGCGCTTGCTGGACCAGCTGCGCGAACTCGAAGTCGACCGTCACCAGCTGTCAGAGGAGGCCTACCAGCAGGAGAGCCACCGCCTGGAACAGCTGGCCGCCTCGGCGCTGCGCGCCCGGGACGAGGCCCGCAGCAGCACGGCGAAGCCTCGGCGCACGGAGGGGGCCACCCGGGCCGCTCCGCCCGCGGGCTTCTTCGGCCGTCACCCCCAGTTGGTGGGTGCCTTCTGGGGCGCCGTGGTGGTGGCCTTCTTCGGCGCGCTGGCGCTGTGGCTGACCAATGACGCCAAGCCGCGGGCCGGGGGCGAAGTGGCCACCGGGACGGTGGGCCGCGACGAGGCCCCGTCGGCGCCGGAGGACCCGGCCTTCACAGAAGCACTGGCAGGCGTGCGCGACAACCCGGGCGATGTCGAGACGTCGGCCCACGTGGTGCACGAGTTGATTCGCCGGCAGGAGTATGAGGAAGCCAAAGACTTGACGGAGCGAAGCCTTGGCGTCGACCCCTTCCAGAGCGAGGCGCGCGTCCACCATGCCTTCCTGCTCGCCGTCGGCGGGGACGAGCCGGGCGCCGCGAAGGAATTGCTTCGACTGAGCCAGCTGTACCCCAACACCTCCGAGGCCTTCCTCTTCCTCGGGATGATTCGCATGCGCTCGGGCGACAACCAGGGCGCGGCCGACGCCTTCGACCGTTTCATGGCCGAGGCGCCTCCGGACGAGCAGCCCCCGCAGATGCGGGCAGCGCTGACGCAGCTCCTTCGCCAGCTTCGCGCGCAGAAATGACATGCGCGGCGTCATCTTCGACCTCGACGGCACCCTGGTGGACAGCCTCGGCGACATCGCCGCGGCAATGAACCGCAGTCTGGCCGCCCGGGGCTTCCCTACCCACCCGGTGGACGCCTACCGCACCTTCATCGGCGAGGGCGTGGCGAAGCTGGCCGAGCGCGCGCTACCTCCGGGAAAGCAAGAGGCGAAGGCCGCGCTGCTGCAGGCCTACCAGGCGGACTACGCCCTGAACCTGCTGGAGACCAGCGCCCCCTACCCCGGCATTCCCGAGTTGCTGGACGCCCTCAGCACGCGGGGCATCCCCATGGCCGTCCTCAGCAACAAGCCGGATGCGCCGACGCGCCGGATTGTCGAGACGCTGCTCGGCCGGTGGCGTTTCCAGGCCGTGGCCGGCGAGCGGCCGGGGGTGCCCCGCAAGCCCGACCCGGCGGCGGCGCTGGAGCTGGCCCGGGCCATGGACGTGGCTGCCTCCGCCGTCGCCTTCGTCGGGGACACCCTGGTGGACGTCTTCACCGCGCGCGCCGCTGGCATGCGTCCGTTGGGCGTGCTGTGGGGCTTCCGGGCCCAGGAAGTCGCCGCCTCGGGGGTGGCCACCGTCCAGCACCCAGAGGACCTGCTGCCGCTGCTGGCGGAGTAGACTTGGGCCTCCTCCATGGCAACGGCCGGACACTGGCTGGTGAAGAGCGAGCCGATGGCCTACGGCTGGCCGCAGCTGCTGAAGGACGGACGGACGGAGTGGACGGGCGTTAGAAACTTCGAGGCGCGCAACAACCTCCGGGCCATGCAGAAGGGCGACCTCGTCCTCTACTACCACTCGGGGGAGGAGAAGCAGGTGGTGGGCGTCGCCCGGGTGACGCGCACCGCCGGCCCGGACCCGACCGCCCCCGGGGAGGACTGGGCCAGCGTGGAAGTCAACCCGGTGAAGGCCCTCAACGTGCCCGTGACGCTGCAACGCATCCGGAAGGACGCACGGCTGCGCACCTTTCCGCTGCTTACCCGCGGTCGTCTGAGTGTCGTTCCGGTGACGCCGGTCCAGTTTCGCCGTCTCCTGGAACTTGGGAAGACGCCACCTCCCTGAGGCGCGCCTCGAAGGCCTCGGGCGTCAGCCGCCCCCGGAAGGCGACTTCCCCGTTGATGCACACCACTGGGATGTCGTAGCGCCAGCGCTGGCTCCGCTCGGCGTCCTGGCGCACATCCCGCTCCAGCAACTGGAAGGGGATGCGCACGCGGACCGATTCGACGACGGCCAGCGTCTGGCGACACAGGCTGCACCCCGGTTTCGAGTAGACCTCCACCAGACAAGGGGGGATGCTGTCTGTAGCCATGCGCGGCCTCATCGGTGACCTGGGCACGATGCCTCTAAGGGACCTGGTGGCCTACCTCGGAAACCGCCAGGCGACGGGGATTCTCCAGTACGAGCGCGCGGATGAGAAGCGCCAGGTGGTGGTGCGCGAGGGCGCGGTGGTGAATGCGTCTTCCAACCAGCCGCGCGACTACCTGGCGCAGTTCCTCATCAACATGGGACAGATGAGCGAGGACCAGTACATGGCGGCCTACCGGGCGCAGCAGGACACGCGCGTCTTTTTGGGCCAGGCCGTGGTGAGTATGGGCCTCGCCACCCAGGAGGCGGTCCGCAACGCGCTTCAGCTGAAATTTCGCGAGGCGCTGCTGTCGGCCTTCGCCTGGGAGGAAGGTACCTTCACCTTCACACCCGGAGGTGGCCCGCCCCCATTGCCCGGGCTGGAGGTCAGCGTTCCGCTGCTCGAGATTTACCGCGAGGCAGACATGCGGGAGACGGCCTGGAAAGCCATCCGCGCCGTCTTCCCCGCGGGTCAGGCCCGCCTCGTCCTGCACCGGGAGAACCTTGCCCAGGCCCCCGAGCCGGGCAGCCTGGATGACCGCCTGACGCGGATGATTGAGGAGGGGGCCACCATCGACGACCTCATCCTCGGCCTGCACTCCACCGACTTCTTCCTCTACCAGCGCCTGTATGCCCTGCACCGGCTGGACGCCGTCACTGTCGCCCCGCAGGAAGTGCTCAGCGTGCCAACCCCCGTCCCCAACGTTCTCGGCACCGAGCAGGGGGCGGAGGAGATTTTCCGAGCGGCACAGGCCTTCTTCGACGCCGGCAACGTGGCGGATGCGGCGGCTCTCGCCCGGCGCGCCTACGAATTGTCACCCGCGGCCAGCACCGCCAACTTCCTGCGCCAGGCAGAGACCGCCCTCACCGAGCAGCTGCGCGCGGAACTGGCCGGCCCGTGCATCCCCACGCTGCGCGTGGATACCGAGGTGCTACGCCGGCTGCCGCTGTCGGCCCCCGAGCGCTACCTGCTGTCGCGGGTGGACGGCCAGCGGACGGTGGAGGCCATCATCCAGGTCTCCCCCATCCACGAGTTGGAAGCCCTGCGCTGCTTCCACGGCTTCCTCGACCAGGGGCTGGTGGACGTGCGGCGCAGCTAAATTCACCGCCCGAGGCCTTCAGCGGCGGGCGTGCAGGGGACCGGCGCCTTGCAGGACGAGCCGGAGCGCCTCGCCTGCCAGCCAGGGGGCGTGGATGCGCCACAGCACGTCGTTCACCACCACCGCCGCCACCGCCACCCGGGGGGCGTCCCGCGGCGCGAAGCCGACGAACCAGGTGTAGTCGCGGTAAGGCAAGGGCGGCTTGTCGGCGAGGGAGCCCGTCTTGCCCACCGCCGTGCGCAGCGTCGGGCCACGGAAGATGCGCCGCGCAGTCCCGTGCGTCACCGTCTCCTCCATCATCCGCACCAGCGCCGTCGCCTGCTCCTCGGACAGCACGCGCTCGGCCACGCTGGCCGAGTCCACCTGGTCCTCGAAGAGGACCGGCGCGCGCCACAGCCCACGGTTGGCGGCCACCGAGGCCAGCATCGCCCCGTGCAGCGGCGACAGGTAGACGTCCCCGAAGCCGGCCCCGGTGGTGGCCAGGCCCAGCGCGTCCTCCGGTACGCGCGCCAGCGACACGTCGGTGGGGACGGGAAAGTCGAAGGGACGGTTGAAATGCAGCGCGTCCGCGGCGGCCCGCAGCTGCGCCGGGCGTAGGTAGCGGTGGGTCAGCTTGGCGAAGACGGCGTTGGCACTCCGCCCCATCGCCTCCGCCAGGCTGAGGCACGTCTGGTCGGCACTCGAGTCCTCGAGAAGCCGGGCCTGGATGTGGCGCTTGCCCCCATGGGCGCAGCCCACGTCGTCCGGGCCAAGGCCGGCGTCCAGAAGCGCGGTGGCCGTCACCAGCTTGAAGACGGACGCCGCCGGGAAGAGGGCCTTGGTGGTCAGCCCCCGGAGGGACGGGTTGGCCTGGGCATGCTCGGCCATGGCCAGCACGCGGCCGGTGGCCGGCTCCAGCACCACCACCGCAGCGTAGGGCGTCCGGTAGCTCTCCAGAAGCTGGGTGAGCGCATCCTGGAGTACGGGCTGGATGGTGAGGAGACGCTCGCCGTCGGGCCCAGAGAGTCGCATCCGGCCCGTCCCGTCCGGGTGTGCGCGGCCGAGCAGGTCCTGCTCCGCCGACAGTGGGCGGGCGGTGGCCAGCGGGGGCAGCAGCCGGCGGCTCCCGGCCCCGGGCGCGGGCGGCTCCACCGGCGCCGGCACGGGTTCCGGCTCCAGCGTCGAGGGCGCCGGCAGCACGCAGCTTCTGTGGGGTGGCCGCGAGGGCGCCTCGGGGAAGCCCAGCTGGTCGAGGTCCCCTTGGGCGTGCGCCGGCCCGGCAAGCAGTGACACGCCGAGGAGGGCGGCCGCCAGGCGTCGGGCAGCAGGGCGTCGGGCGGCGAAGTCGAGCAAGGACTCCATGCTAGCAGGCAATGCGGCAATCGCCACGGAAGACTCGACGTCTTGTGCTAGGCCAGCGGGCGGCGAGAGCATGCAGACCTTACGCGACACGTGGATTGTCTTCGGCGCCGAGTTGCGCCGCGCCCTGAAGAGCCCACGGGTGCTGCTGGTGCTGCTGCTGTACGTGGCTTTCTCGGCCGGGGTGATGCTCGCCGCGGGCGCGCTGGCCCACCAGGCGCAGCTGCAGTTCGAGGCACAGGGCCAGGGCATGGAGGGGCTGCAGTCGCCCAAGGCCGCCATGCTGGCCCTCCTCTTCGGTCAGGACCGAGGCCTGCTCGAGTCGCTGATGGCGCTTCCCTCGGTGCTTCTGGTCGTCTTCAAGCTCGGTCTGATTTTCCTTCCGGCCTACGTCGCGCTGCTGGGCTTTGACAGCGTCAGCGCCGAGCTCCAGACGCGCTCCTTGCGTTACCTGACGGTTCGGACCAGCCGGACGGCGCTCACCCTCGGCAAGGCCCTCGCCCTCGGCGCGGTGGTGGTGCTGCTGGTGACGGTGGTGCACCTGGGGGCCTTCGGGTACGCGCTGTCCAACGTCCCGGACTTCTCCCTGGCCGACGCCGCCCACGCCTGGCCCCGACTGTGGGGGACCAGCGTGCTGGTGGGCCTCGCCATGGCCGCACTCACCACGCTCTGTTCCACGCTGTCCCGCACCCCAGCACTCAGCCTCACCCTCAACTTCGCCGTGCTGCTCGGCTTCTGGGCCGCTGGCACCCTGGGCAGCGGGGCACGCGTCATGCGCCTGGTGCAGGAACAGGTGTCCCACCAGCCCGAGGCCATCGGCTGGCAGGAACGGGTCGGCCTGCTCGCCCCCTCTACCTGGTCGAGCGAGGTGCTTTACCCGGACCTCGGGCGGGCGCTGACCGGGGCCCTGGCGCTGCTCCTCTTCGCCTGCGTGTGCAGCGCGGGCGCGGTGGCCGTGCTGCGCGGGCGGGACGTATGAGCGAGCCCGTCCTCGCCCTGGAGCAGGCCAGCAAGCGCTTCGGAAGCCGCCAGGCCCTGGACCGCCTGTCGGTCTCCGTGCCCCAGGGCACGGTGTGGGGGCTGATTGGGCCGAACGGCGCCGGCAAGTCCACCAGCTTCAGCCTGCTGTGCGGCTACCTCCGCCCGACGTCCGGACGCGTCCGCGTCCTGGGGCGAGACCCGCGGGTGCCCGGTGGGTTGAAGGGGGTGGTGGGCGTGCTACCGCAGGATGCTGCCCTGCCGGGCTACCTGCCGGTCGGCCCCCTGCTGACTTACCTGGGACAATTGTCCGGCCTGGAGCGACCCGAACGTGAGGCGCGCGTCGCGCTGGAGCGCGTGGGCATGTCCGACGTCTGGGACGTGCCGCCCGCGGCGCTTTCCCACGGCATGGGGCGGCGGGTGGGGCTGGCGCAAGCACTGTTGGGAGACCCGCCGGTGGTGCTGCTGGACGAGCCGACGTCGGGCCTCGACCCGAAGGTGGCCGCCGAAGTCCGCGCGCTGGTCGCCCGCATGCGCGGCCGGGCCACCGTCCTGGTCAGCAGCCACAACCTGCCGGAGCTGGAGGCGCTCTGCGATGGCGCCGCCATCCTCGACCACGGGCGCCTGCTGCAGGCGGGCACCATGGCCGAGTTGACCGCGCGCTCCGCGGAATTCCGCATCCAGGTGGCCAAGGGCGACATCCCGGTGGCCGCACTCCGGGCGCTGCCCGGCGTGGCGGAGGCGACCCTGCGCCCCGACGGCCTACTCAGCGTGGTGCTGGACCCCAAGGTGGAGTCCCCGGACGCCGTCCTCAGCGCCACCTTGCGGCTGCTGCTGGACGCGGGCGTCCAGGTCACCGGCGTCTCCCAGGGGCAGTCCCTGGAGAGTCGCGTCCTCGCGCTCACCTAAAGCGTGCGCCCGGGCCCCTGCTTGGGGTTAGTCCGGAAAGAAGAGCGGCTCCCGCTGCTGGACGAAGTTCTTGATTTGGCTCACCGCCGCCGCGTCCACCTCGGTGAAGCGCACGCCGACGCCCGGGAAGACCTCCGGGGTCCTGTCATTCACCTCGCGCGTCCAGCGCACCTCGCCCTTGACGGTGAGGCGTGCTCCGGCGGGCAGGGTGAAGGTGACGTCCACCGGCGTGCCGGCGGGAAGCACATTCACCGTCGCGACGAAGAGGCCGCCCTCGGAGATGTTGGTGCTGAAGCCGGTGAAGAAGTTGGAGTCGCTCACCAGGTCCACCTGCGTCTGCATGGCCACCCGGGCCGCGACCCGCTTCAGCGCGACTTTTCCGATGGGCGCGCCGGCGGCCGGCTGTGGCGTGGACGCCGGACGCCGCACGGTGGGTGCCAGGTCGGCCTCCGCCGGCTGCAGGGGGACAGGCGGTGGCGGCCGGGCAGCGGCGACGGCGGCGGCAGCCGCCTCGGCTGCCGCAGCGCGGGCCTTGGCCGCGGCCTGCGCGGCGGCGTGGCGGGCCTGGGAGAGTTCCTGTGCATCCGCCGCCAGGGCGCGCGAGCGCTCGGCCAGCACCTCGCCGCAGGCGCGCAGGCCCGTCCGGATGGCCTCGGCCGACTTGCGCCGCAGCTCCAGCGCCTGGACTCGCGCTGCAAAGGCGCGCTCGACGTGGGCGGCCATGGCCGGCACCGGAGCCGGCTCACGCAGCCGCAGCAGCACCGCGGCCACCGATGGGTCGGCCTCCAGCCCGCCTGCCTCCTGCTCAAGCGCACGCGACCGGTCGGTGACGGCGGCGGCCTCCCGGGCCAGGCGCTCGACCTCGGCGGCGAGCTGCAGCTCCGCCGTGCGCATCGCCTGCTCGGCGCGGGTGAGCTCCGCCTCGCGCTCCATCGCGGAGGAAGGGTTGGAAGTGGCACCAGCGACAGAAGTCTCTCGGGCAAGGAAGGCCATCGTGCCGGAGCTTCCTTACAACCCCAATGCCACGGGGAAAGTCTAGGAATGACGTTAGGTTATGAGAACCTTCCCCGGGTGTTACGGCCGTCCCGGGGCCACTTCGACCCAGGCCTCCAGCACCGCGCCGTGTGCCTGCAGCGACAGCAGCCGGTTCCCCGTCGCCGCGCACCAGGCGGGCAAGTCGACGGTGAGTGCCGGGTCGGTGCCCAGCAGCTGGACGCGCGTGCCCGGCGGAAGGCGCATCACCAGCTGGGCCAGCCGGACGATGGGCAGCGGGCACGGGAGGCCCTGCACGTCGAGGACGGGGTGGGTGTACGTCACCGGAGCAGACGCCCCGCACGGGTTGCGACGCGTCGGGCCCGTCTGTTAACACGCCGGCGCTCTCTTTCCGCGTTCGTGTGAGAGTTCTGCCGGAGCCCCTTTCTCCATGAAATTCAGCGTCCTCGTCTCGCTCGTCGTTGGCCTCATCCTCGGGATTGTCGTCGGCCGGGCGACGTCGTCGCTGGGCCCGGGGCCCGGTCCCGTCAAGCCGGACGCACGTGCCCAGGCCCCGACAGCGCCCCACCCGCCACCGAAAAGCGACACCACCGTCTGGAAGATTCCCGTCGAGGGCTCGCCCATCTCCGGCGCTCCCGACGCGCTCGTCACGCTGGTGGAATTCTCCGACTACCAGTGCCCCTTCTGCAGCCGGGCCCACAACACCATCCAGCAGCTGCAGAAGGACTACGGCAGCCGGCTGCGCGTGGTGATGAAGGAATTTCCGCTGACCACCATCCACCCCATGGCACGCGGCGCCGCCTTGGGAGCACTCGCCGCGGGCGCCCAGGGCAAGTACTGGGAGATGCACGACAAACTCTTCGCCAACCAGCGGGCGCTCGACCCGGCCTCCATCGAGGGGTACGCGCGAGAGTTCGGCCTCGACACGGCCCGTTTCAAGGCGGACGTCGCCAATCCGCGGTACGCCGACATCATCGAGCGGGACACGGAGCTGGGCAGCGGGGTGGGCGTCACGGGCACACCCGCCGTCTTCATCAACGGGCGGCGGCTGGCCGGTGGCGCCGCTCCCATTGAGAACTTCAAGGCCCTCATCGACGAGGAGATGGCCAAGGCCGAGTCCCTGGTGCGCTCCGGCGTGCCCGCCTCCGAGGTGTACGCCCGCCTCATCGACAAGGGCCAGGCGCCCGGCGCCGGCGGCAAGCCGGTGCGCAAAATCGACGCTCCGGCCGATGCCCCCGCCTTCGGCCCGGAGTTCGCCAAGGTGACCATCATCGAGTGGAGCGACTTCCAGTGCCCCTACTGCAGCCGGGCGGCGCCCACGGTGGAGAAGCTCCGAGACGCCTACGGCAAGGACGTCCGCGTCGTCTTCCGCAACCTGCCGCTGCCGATGCACCCCAACGCCCGCATTGCTGCCCAGGCGGCCATGGCCGCCCACGCCCAGGGCAAGTTCTGGCCCATGCACGACCAACTCTTCGCCAACCAGGCGGCCCTGGACCACGACTCGCTGTTGCGCACCGCGGAGAAGCTGGGGCTGGATATGACTCGCTTCGTGAAGGACATGGACAGCGCCGAGGTGAAGGCCCGCATCGACGCGGACATGGCCGCGGCCGCGGCGGCCGACGTGCACGCCACCCCCAGCCTCTACGTCAACGGCCGCCTCTACGAGGGCGCTCCGCCCTGGGAACAGCTGAAGGCGGACATCGACCGGGAGATTGCCAAGGCCGACAAGCTGCTCGCCCAGGGCGTCAAGCCCGAGGCCCTGTACGGCCGGCTGGTGGCCGACGCCCAGGCCCCGGCCACCGGGCGGAACTAGCCCGTCCCCGCCCGCGCCGCGGGGGGCGCTGGCCCCCCCTGGGGGGTCCCTAGCCCACGGCGATGGCGTCGATTTCGACGCGCGCCCCTTTGGGCAGCGCCGACACCTGCACCGTCGCGCGCGCCGGCGGGGCGGAGGCAAAGTAGCCGCCGTACACCGCATTCACGGCAGCAAAGTCGCCCAGGTCGACCAGGTAGATGGTGCAGCGGACGACGTCGGCGAAACCCAGCGAGGCCGCCCGAAGCACCCCGCCCAGGTTTTCCATTACCCGGGCCGTTTGCACTCCGATGTCCCCCGTCACGAGCTCCCCGGTCTTGGGGTCGAGCGGGATTTGTCCGGACAGAAAAACCAGCCGTCCGCCCGGCGTCGAGACGCCCTGGGAGTACGGGCCAATTGCAGCGGGCGCGTCGGCGGTGCGGACCGGGACGTGGGGCATGCGGGCTCTCCTGGCTGGGCTAGACGCGTTCGACGGAATGGACGCCATTCAGCCGTTCGATGGTCCGGATGACGTCCGTCAGCTGCTTGAGGTCCGAGATGGTGACCTCGAAGGTATTGACGGCGCGCTCATCGCCGGTGGCCCGGCAGTTGGCCTGGCTGATGTTGACGCCCCGCTGGCTGAAGATGGAGGACATCTCGGCCAACAGGCCCGGGCGGTCCACCGTCAGCACCCGCAGCGTCACCGGCCGCTTGTAGTCACCGTGGACGTCCCAGGCCACGTCCACCCGGCGCTCGGGGTCGGTGGCAAGCGCCCGCTCGCAGCCGACGGTGTGCACCGTCACGCCCCGGCCCCGGGTGATGAAGCCGACGATGGGGTCGCCCGGCACCGGATTGCAGCACCGCCCGAAGCGCACCAGGACGTCATCCACCCCGCCAATCTGCACGCCGGTCTTGCTCCGGCTGCCCACCAGCTTGCGGGCAATCTCCGTCACCCGGCCGAAGCCGGTCGAGACGGTCGCGGCGTCGGCGCCGGGCGCTGTTCCGCCGTTCCCCGCTGCCGCGCGCTCCGTCCCTTCGGCCAGCTTCTCCGGCGGCAGCAGCTTCTGGAGGAGCTGCTGGGGGGCCACCTTGCCGTAGCCCAGGCCGACCAGGAGGTCGTCCTCGATGCGGTACCCGAGCTCCGCGGCAGGAGCCTTCAGCTCGCCGGACTTGAGCAGCTTTCCGAAGTTGAGACCAAACCGGCGGAACTCCTTTTCCAGCAGTTCCTTGCCCAGCTGGAGGCTCTTCTCGCGCTGCTGCTGCTTGATGAAGGCGCGGATTTTTTGCTGCGCGCGGCTGGTCTTGACGAAGGTGAGCCAGTCCTTGGACGGGTGCGCGCCGGGGCTGGTCAGCACCTCCACCGTGTCGCCATTCTTCAGCTTGTAGCGCAACGGGACCATCTTCCCGCTCACCTTCGCCCCCACGCAGCGGCTTCCGACGTCGGAGTGAATGGCGAAGGCAAAGTCCACCGGCGTGGCACCGCGAGGCAAGCTCTTCACGTCGCCTTTGGGCGTGAAGACGAAGACCTCGTCGGTGAAGAGGTCCACCTTGACCGTGTCGAGAAACTCCTTGGGGTCCTTCAGGTCCTGCTGCCACTCCATCAGCTGCCGGAGCCAGGCGAACTTCTCGTCGTCGCCCGAGACCAGGCTCTTGCCCTCCTTGTAGGCCCAGTGGGCAGCGATGCCCTCCTCGGCGATGGTGTGCATCTCCTCGGTGCGGATTTGCACCTCCACCCGTTCCCCCAAGGGGCCAATCACCGTGGTGTGCAGCGACTGGTACATGTTCGGCTTGGGGATGGCGATGAAGTCCTTGAAACGTCCGGGCACCGGCTTCCACAGCTGGTGAATCATCCCCAGCGCCTCGTAACAGTTGGGCACGGTGGGAAGGACAATCCGGAAGGCGATGATGTCCGGAATCTGGTCGACGTCGACGCCCGTCGCCCGTACCTTCTTGTAGATGCTGTACAGGTGCTTGAAGCGCCCCTGGACCCGTCCGATGAGGCCGCGCTCCCGCAGCTTGTTCTCGATGAGGGCACAGGTGTCGTTGACGTACCGCTCGCGCTCGTGCCGCCGCCGGTTCAGCTTCTCGGCAATGTCGGCGTAGTCGCTCGGTCGCAGGTAGCGAAAGGCGAGGTCTTCCAGTTCAATCTTAATCCAGCTGATGCCGAGCCGGTTGGCCAGGGGCGCGTAGATGTCCAGCGTCTCTCGCGCGATGCGCTGCTGCTTCTCCTCGGACATGTGGTCCAAGGTCCGCATGTTGTGGGTGCGGTCGGCGAGTTTCACCAGGATGACCCGGATGTCCTGGGCCATGGCAATAATCATCTTCCGGAAGTTCTCGGCCTGGCGCTCCTCCTGGCTCAGCGTCGCTGAGGCGGAAAACTTGCCCAGCTTCGTGACGCCGTCCACCAGCTGCGCCACTTCCTTGCCGAAGAGCTCCTCCAGCTCCTCCTGGGTGGCCAGGGTGTCCTCGATGGTGTCGTGCAACAGCCCGGTGACGATGCTCGCCTCGTCGAGCTTGAGCTCGGCCAGGATGCCCGCCACCTCCAGCGGGTGCACCAAGTACGGCTCGCCTGAGCGTCGCAACTGGCCCTGGTGGACCTTGGCCGAGTAGACGTAGGCCTTCTTCAGGATGTCGAGGTCAGGGTCTGGGTGGTACGAGCGGACCCGCTCGAGGATGTCATTGAGGCGCAGCATCCGGGGGTCTTCCATCGTAACTTTACGAAATCAGGCCTTCAATGAAGGCTTGCAATGCGGGCATTGGTGTACATTCACGCCCGTCGCATGTCGCGCCTTCTAGCGAGTAGCCTCGGCGTCGTCTGCCCCACGTGCGACGTGCTCGGCCCGCCAGGCTCGCTCAGGTGCGAGGCGTGCGGCACTCCCTTCGTCCAGGGCCTTCCCGCCGCTCGCCCCCCAGCTGCCCCGGCGGAAGCCAGCCCGGCCTCCCTGCCGCAGGCCGTCACTCCCGCCGTCCAGGTCTCCACCGGCACCCTGGACGCAGGCCCCGCGGCGGCCCCGCGCCCCACGCCCGCCGCGCCGGTGGCCAGCCGCTTCATCCTGGGCGTCGTGTCCGGACCGGCACGTGGCCGGCGCTTCCGCCTCATGGCCAACGGGTGCTCGGTAGGACGCAGCCGGGGCGCCATCCTCTTCCCGGAGGACGTCCACGTCTCGGCCCTCCACGCGGCCTTCCGCATCAAGGACGGGCAGCTGACAGTGAAGGATGAGTCCAGCCTCTCCGGTGTCTTCGTCACCTTGCGCGCCCCGGAAGTCCTCCCCCCCGGCGGCAGTTTCGCCATCGGCCAGCGGCTGCTGCGCTACCAGGGACTCCTCACCCCGCCCCCGCCGGACACCGGCCGGCCCCGCCCCTACGGTGTCCCCCCGCCACCCCAGGGCACCCTGTGGGCCCTGGAGGAGGTGCTGCTGGGCGGGCGACCGGGTCGGGCCGTCGTCACCGCCCAGCCCCTGTTGACGCTGGGACTGGCCGGCTGTGACGTGAATTTTCCGGGAGAGCCCGGCCTGGCGCCGCGCCACTGCGAGCTGACCGCCTCGGCGCGCGGCGGACTGCTGCGGGACTTGTCCGGCGGGCTGGGCACCTTCCTGCGGCTGGGGACCCAGGACCGGGTACTCCAGGCCGGCGACCGGGTGCGGATAGGTGACCAGGTGCTGGCCGTCGAAGTCGCCTAGCGCCCCCCCCGGGGGCTGCCCCTCATCGGGACCCGGCGACGCTGGGGGTGGCCCGGGCGATGGGGGCACGGGCCTGGGAGGTGGGTGCGTCGTGCAGGTGCCGGGCGAAGAAGCCCTGCGCCTCCTCGGCCCCGGCAGGCCCCCGCAGACGCGCCAGGGCCCCCAGCTTCAGTGCCAGTTCCGCCGTCGGGTCCGCCTCGAAGGCCTCCAGGTACTTGGCGCGCGCGAGGGCCAAATCCCCCGCCTCGTAGAGGTTGTCGCCATCCCGGGCCAACTCCGTGGAGCGCTTGGCGTCCCGCCGTTCCGGCGGGACCTCCCGCAGCCACACCGCCGTGGGCGCGCTCCCCAGCGGGACCGGCTTGGGCGAGGGCGCCCGGAGGACGAGGAAGGCCAACAGGCCGGCCGCGGCCACCCCTAGCACTGCCAGTGCGGCGCCCCACAGGCCGATGGCCTGCTTCTTGGGAGGGGGGGCGGCCACCACGGTACGGGCCGTCCCCAAATCCGACTTCTGGGGCCGCTCGGCGGTCGCGCCCAACGGCAGCGCCACCCGGGCCGTCCGCGCGTCGTGGGAGGACTGGCCGGCCGGCAGGCCATTCAAAGCGTCGAGGAAGTCCTCGGCCGTCTGGGGCCTTGCCTTGGGGTCCTTGCTGAGCGCCTGGAGGATGAGGTGCTCCAGCTCCGTCGAGCAGCCCCCCGGACGAAGCCGGGATGGCGGCGGGGGCGGTTCGGTGAGGTGCTTGGTGGCGAAGCCCACCGCCGTATCAGCCTCGAAGGGTAGCCGGCGGGTGACAAGCTGAAAGAGGAGCACGCCCACCGAGTACAGGTCGCTGCGCGCGTCGAGGGGCGCCCCCTTGGCCTGTTCGGGAGACATGTACTCAGGCGTCCCGCACACGAAGCCTGCCCGAGTGAGGGCCGGCCCTGCCTCGGCGGTGTCGACGATTTTGGCGATGCCGAAGTCCAGCACTTTCACCACGTCGCTTTCCCCCCCACGCCGGGGCTCCACCATCACGTTTTCCGGCTTGAGGTCGCGATGGATGACGCCGGCGCCGTGCGCGTCGGCCAGGGCGGAGAGCACCTGGGAGACAATCCGGATGATGCGCGGCTCGGACAGCGGCCACTCATGGGTGAGTAGGTGATGCAGGTCGTGCCCGTCGACGTACTCCATGGCGATGAACAGCTCGCCGTCCTCGGCCACGCCGAAGTCGAGGATGTTGATGGAGTTGGGGTGGTTGAGGCGGCTGGCAGCGCGCGCTTCCCGCTGAAACCGCGCCACCGTGCGCGCATCCGAGAGCAGCTCCTGGTGAAGCACCTTGAGCACCACGCGCTTGTCCAGCACCAGCTGGCGCGCCCGGTAGACGCGCCCCATGCCCCCCTCGCCGATGCACTGCTCGACTGCGTACTTGTGCGCCACCACCTTGCCCACCAGCGGGTCACCATCGCCGGTGAGCCGCGGGAGCGCGACCCCACAGGCCGGGCAGAACTGGGCGGAAGTTCCGGTGTCCGCTGAGCAGGTAGGACAGGTCACGGCGAGAGCAGCGAACGCTGGCATGCCGCCCCGGCCCACCGCAAGCCCGGCCGGGCAGCTGCTAGAGTGGCTCGCCGAGCTCGCATGGTCACCTGCCCCCTCTGTGGCGTCTCCAACCCTCCCGCCAGCAGCACCTGTGCTGGCTGCGGGTCGTCGCTGGCGCCCCCGCCGGGCGCACGGCCACGCGTCCTGCTTCGGGTGGTGCGCGCCGATGGCGGCGCCGAGTCCGTGTTGCCCATGCGCGGCGAGGTGATGACGGCTGGAACCGCCGGCGACCTGCGGCTTCCGGACGACCCTTACGTGGCCCCCATCCAGGTGCGTTTCTTCTTCTCCGGGGGCCGGCTGGCGGTGGAGGACGCCGGGGGCGGAAATGGCGTCTTCGCCCGCCTCCGTGCCGAACGGGAGCTGCCGGTGGGTGGGGAACTCCGGCTGGGCCGTCAGCGTCTGCTTCTGGAGGTGGTGCCGCCCCCGACGCCGGCCGGGGACGGGACGCTCGCCTGGGGGTCCCCCGACCCCGGCTACCGGCTGCGCATCATCCAGCTTCTCGACGGGGGCCAGCGCGGAGCGGCCTTCCCGCTGCGGGAAGGCGACAACCTGCTCGGCCGGGAGACGGGCGACATCGTCTTCCCCACCGATGGATTCGTGTCGGGCCGCCACGCGGTGCTGAAGGCCCGTGGCGAACGGCTGGTGGTCCGCGACGTGGGCAGCTCCAACGGCACCTTCCTGCGGCTGACCAACGCCGTCTTCGTTGACAGCGGCGACCAGTTCTTGGTCGGCCGAGAGCTGCTTCGAATCGAGTTGCAGCCGGCGTGAGGTGTCAGCCGCCCGGGAGATGCCCTACCCGTAGGACTTTTCCTTCTTTTCCTGCTCCTCTTTGCAGCGGATGCAGAGCGTGGTGACCGGCCGAGCCTCGAGGCGCTTGGGGCTGATGGGCTCCTCGCAGCGCTCGCAGATGCCGAAGGTGCCATCCTCGATGCGCAGCAGGGCCTTCTCGATTTTCTTCAGGAGGAATTTCTCGCGGTCGCGGAGCCGAAAGACCATCGATTGGGCGTACTCGCTGCTGGCCAGGTCGATCTCGTCCGGGAGGTCGTCGGTATCGAAGTTCGACTCCTCCATCAGCGTCTTCTTGGCGCTCATCAGCAAGGCCTGCTTGCTGTCCTCCAGCATCTTCTTGTAGCGCTTGAGATCTTTCTGGTTCAAAGCCGCTGTCCTCGTACTGCCGCGGGCGAAACGCCCCGGCTCCGCCCCGAAAAAGGGGCGCGGAGTCTTATTCGGCGGTTTTGCGAAGTCAAGGTAACCTGGGGTTTCTTATGTCCGAGGGCGAGAAGGCGCGGAGTGAGGCGTCGAGGTTCGACCGCGAGTTCCTCCGGGGCGCACTGGCCTTAGCCTCGAAGGCTGACGTCGACCACTTCCTCTACATTTGTGACGTTCCCATTGCGGCCGAGGACCTTCGCCGCCGCAAAATCCGCCACAAGCTGGTCTATGCGGTGACGGCGGAGCCAATCGCCACCGAGCTCCAGGGGCGGCGCTACCGGGCGTTGGTAATTCCCGCCTACGACTATAGCCGGGTGGAGCGCGTCAAGGTGGCCCTGGTCTCGGCACTGTCCCAGGGGGCCTTCAAGGAAGGCGACCTGGTGCTGTGCATGACCGGACGGGTGGGCCGTTCCCCGGACACCCTGATGCAGATGCGCATCGGTGGCTCCCTGGACGACCGGGTGGCCATCGAAGGCGTGAAACTCGGCGAAGGCTTCGACAGCCAGGTGGTGGACGCGCTGCTGCAGCTGGCGCTGCAGATTGGCCAGGAAGGCTACGAGGGCCACCCCATCGGCACCATCATCACCATCGGTGACCACAACAACGTCCTGGAGAAGAGCCGGCAGATTACCCTCAACCCCTTCCAGGGCCTGGGCGAATCCGAGCGCAACGTCCTAGACCCAAAGATTCGCGAAGCCATCAAGAATTTCTCCGTCCTGGACGGCGCCTTCGTCATCCGGGAGGACGGCGTGGTGCTGTCGGCCGGCCGGTACCTGTCCGCCACCGACGAGGACGTCACCGTGCCGCTCGGCCTGGGCGCCCGTCACGCCGCGGCGGCCGGCATCACGGCCAGCACGGACTGCCTGGCCCTGGTGGTGAGCCAGACGTCAGGGGCCGTCCGGCTCTTCAAGGGCGGGGAAATTCTGCTCGAGCTGCACCAGAGCGCCCGCCGGACGTGACGGCCGGGGCGGGGCTTTCGCCTTCTGCCGCGCGGGAAAGAAATGGCCTGGTCCAACCATCGGTCGGACCAGGCCAGGGACGTGACGCCGGGCGGCGCCCGGCTTTCGGGCCGCTTTAGTTGGTGCGGAACTCCGCGTCGACGACGTCATCCTTCTTGGGCGGCGCTTCCCCGCCGGGTGCTCCGGGTGCCCCAGGGGCGCCAGGCGCACCCGGGCCACCGGCGGCCGCACCCGCCGCTCGGTACATCTCCTCTGCGGCCTTGTGGCTCGCCTCCTCGAGGGCGCTCATCGCGCTCTGCAGCGCCGCCTTGTCGGAGCCATCGCGGACGGCGTTCAGACCAGCAATCGCCGACTCGAGCTTGGAGGCGCTGTCCGGGGAGAGCTTCTCCTTGTTCTCCTTGAGCAGCTTCTCCATCTGGTAGGTGAGGTTCTCGGCCCGGTTCTTCAGCTCCACCAGCTCGCGCCGCTCCTTGTCCGCTGCCTCGTTGGTGCGGGCATCGGACACCATCTTCTCCACCTCGGCCTTGTTGAGGCCGGACGAGTGGGTGATGGTGATGCTCTGCTCCTTGCCCGTCGCCTTGTCCTTGGCGTTGACGTTGAGGATGCCGTTCGCGTCGATGTCGAAGGTCACCTCGACCTGCGGCACGCCGCGCGGCGCTGGGGGAAGCCCGGTGAGCTGGAATCGTCCCAGCGTCCGGTTGTCGGCCGCCATCTCGCGCTCGCCCTGCAGGACGTGGATTTCGACCTGCGTCTGGCCATCCGCGGCGGTGGAGAACGTCTCCGCCTTCTTGGTGGGGATGGTGGTGTTGCGCTCGATGAGCTTGGTCATCACCCCACCGAGGGTCTCGACGCCCAGGGACAGGGGGGTAACGTCGAGAAGGAGAATGTCCTTCACGTCTCCGGAGAGAACGCCGCCCTGGACCGCGGCGCCCACGGCCACCACCTCGTCCGGGTTGACCGAACGGTTGGGCTCCTTGCCGAAGAGGCGCTTCACCGCATCGGCGACCTTCGGGATGCGCGTTGAGCCACCCACCAGGATGACCTCGGCCAGGTCCTTGGTCTCGAGACCCGAGTCTTTGAGGCACTTTCGGCAGGGCTCGAGGCTGCGCTCCACCAGTCCGTCAATCATCGCCTCGAACTTTGCCCGGCTCAGCTTGACGTTGAGGTGCTTCGGCCCATTCTGGTCTGCGGTGAGGAAGGGCAGATTGATGTCCGTCTCCATGGTGCTGGAGAGCTCAATCTTCGCCTTCTCGGCGGCCTCCTTCAGCCGCTGCAGCACCATCTTGTCCTTGGACACGTCGATGCCGGTGTCCTTGCGGAACTCGGCAATCAACCAGTCCATGATGAGCTGGTCGATGTTGTCGCCGCCAAGATGGGTGTCGCCGTTGGTGGCCAGAACCTCCACCACGTTCTCCCCCACCTCGAGGATGGAGATGTCGAAGGTGCCGCCACCGAAGTCGTAGACGGCAATCTTCTCGTCCTTCTTCTTGTCCAGTCCGTAAGCCAGCGCCGCCGCGGTCGGCTCGTTGATGATGCGGCGGACGTTGAGGCCGGCGATTTCGCCGGCATCCTTGGTGGCCTGCCGCTGGGCGTCGTTGAAGTACGCCGGCACGGTGATGACCGCGTCGGTCACCTTCTCGCCCAGGTAGTTCTCGGCGGCCCGCTTCAGCTTGAGCAGCACCTGCGCGGAAATCTCCGGCGGGCTGTACTGCTTGCCGTCAATTTCGACACGCGCGTCGCCACTGGGGCCACGGACCACCTTGTAAGGGACCAGCTTCGCCTCTTCGGTGACTTCCTCGAAGCGGCGCCCCATGAAGCGCTTGATGGAATAGACGGTGCGCTCGGGATTGGTGATGGCCTGGCGCTTCGCCACCTGGCCCACCAACCGCTCACCATCCTTGAGAATCGCCACCACCGAGGGGGTGGTCCGCGTGCCCTCCTCGTTGGTGAGCACCTTGGGCTCGCGACCTTCCATAATCGCCACCACGCTGTTGGTGGTGCCCAGGTCTATGCCAATGATTTTCCCCACGAAATCCTCCAGAACGGGAATACGACTTGATGAATCGAAGCTAACCAGCGCTCACTGGGTGTCAAACCGACCTGGCCAGGTGCTACGCCCATTGCGCACCTCACCGTCACCGGGCTTTCACAGTGCCGTCTTGGCTTCTCCGCCCGCAGGCACTAAGGAACCGAGATTGTTACGGTTGGGTGGCGCCCTGGCCCCGTCGGCGGCTGGCCAGAAACCTGCACTCTAAGCATGGCCATGCCGCACCGCGGCAGCCCTGATTTGAACAGCCAACCCGTGGAACTGCTTCCCTCCCCCACCCCTGCCGTCTCCGCCCTGCCCCTGCCGCGGCCCGCGAGTCCCTCACGCGTGGCCGTCCTCCTGAACGCCCACGCCCGGCGGGTGACGCCCGCGGTGCTGCGGGCCCTTTCCCACGTCGTGGCACGGGGCGACCTGTACGTGTCCCGTTCCCCCCTCGACGCCCGACGCATCGCCAATGCCGTGGTGGACAGCGACTACCACACCGTCTTCTTTGGCGGCGGGGACGGCACCTTCATGGGCTTCGCCGACGAGGTGCTCAACCTGGCCGCCCGGCGCCGCCTCAGCCGCCTTCCCCACTTCGGGGTGCTGAAGCTGGGTACCGGCAACGGCCTGGCCGCCTGGGTGAATGCCTCCGGCGTCCGTAGCGACGGCATTGTGGACGACGTGCTTCGGGCCCGCGCCGGCGAGGTCCCAGGCTACCGCCCGCTGCAGCTGCTCTCGGTGGAAGGCCGCCGCGCCCCCTTCGCCAGCCTCGGGCTGGATGCCCAACTGCTGAATGACTACGTGTGGATGAAGCAGCACGTGTCCGGCGGCTGGCTGGCGCGCTTCCTCACCGGCTCGCGCGGCTACGCCGCCGCGGTGCTGCTGCGCACGCTTCCCCAAGCACTCTTGCGCCCGACGACGGCGGAGTGCGAAATCCGCAACCGCGCCGACACCCCGGCCTACCGCCTCGGCCCCGATGGACAACGGCTGGCCACCATTGCCCCAGGGGCCGTTCTCTACCGCGGCCCGGCCATGCTGGCGGCGGCCAGCACCATCCCCTACTACGGCTACGGCGTCAGGATGTTCCCCTTCGCCGGCACCCAGGCCGGCACCATGCACCTGCGGGTGGGCGTGGTGCGGCCCCTGGCGGTGGTGGCCAACGTTCGGCGGCTGTGGCGAGGCGAGTGGTTCCCCACCGGCGTCCACGACTTCCTCGCCTCCCAGGTGGACGTCCACTTCGACCGGGACGTGCCCTTCCAACTGGGCGGCGATGCAGCCGGGCAGCGGGCCGACGTCACCCTGGCCGTCGCGCCCGAGCGCCTGAGCCTCCTGGACTTCTCCCCGGGCGCGCGCCAGCTCGCCTGAAGGTCGCCGACGGGCGGGCGGCCACGCCCGGTAACCGGGGGGGCCGGTGGCTAGCCTCGGTCTCGCGCCGGCGGCGGGGCCTCATCTGGCTCACGACGACGGCCGGCCACCAGCACGAAGCTAAGTCCCGCCGGACCGAGCTGAACCAGCGCCGCTTCCTCGTCGGGCGGGGCCCGACGCGCGCCGTAGAGCTGCACCAGCTCGGGCTCGCTGAGGGCCTCGGCCCATTCCGGCTCGAAGCCATGGCGCATCAACTCGGCCAGTTCCGCCTGGGGCGTACGCAACGGCGCGCCGAGGGCCTTCTCCCAGGCTGCGAGGTCGCGCCGCGCCAGCCCTACCCGGGCCGCCACGACTGCCACCAGCCGGCCGCGGGACGCCACCAGCGCCGGCCGGAGGAGAACGGCCAGCGGCGCGAGCTCGCTCACCCGCTCCCCAGCGATGGCCAACTCGAAGGCCGCCGGGGGCAACACCGGCGCGCCAGCGTCGATGCTGAGCATCGTCAGGCGGTGAAGAACGCCCGCGGCATCGGCCTCGAGCTGCACGCGCTCGAGCACCTCCCGCGAGGGGTCCGCCACGGTGATGCGGCAGCCCAGGTCCCGCGCCAGGACCACCGCTGCGCTCGGACCGCGCACCCGGAACTCGAGGACCCGCGAGGACTCCTCGAGTTCCAGCCTCCGGCCCAGCCGGGCGAGGACCGCCTCGGTGCTGAACGGTGCCGTCGTCTCCGGGGAGTTGGTCGCGGCGCTGTCGGCAGGCAGGTCAGCCATCGAGTCCGGCTACAGGTAGTACAGGATGCGGCGGTCCTTGTGCAGTGCCTCGTAGACCCGCGCCCGTTGCTCCTCGGAGATGAGCACCACGGTCACGGAAACGGAGAGGTAGCGAGCCCCCTTGGAGGGAAGCTCGCTCATCGAGTCCTGGGAAACTTCCTGCGCCAGCACCCGGTGGAAGAGCTGGCGGACGTATTCCTTGAAGCCATGCTCCTGTTTGCCCATCACCTTGAAGGTGTAGGCCTGGGGGTACTCGAGCACCGGCTTGCCTTCGAGAATCAAACGGCATTCCTCCCCTTGGCCGTCAGCAGGCGTGCACGTCGGAGCCTAGCAGCACCTCCCCCACGCCTGGCAGTGGCGGGCACAAGCCCGGGAGGGATTGCAGCCTTCGCAGCCCGGAGTGGCAGGGGCGCTGTCCGGCGACACCGGGCAACCCCCGCAACCGATGCGGATTGTTGCTGGACGCGGGCCCGGGAAAATCCCTAAGCAACCACCACCGTGGCGCAGGCAAGTCCGACCGCGACGTCTGGCCCGTCCGAGGCGCGCGGACTGAGCTCGGCCGAAGCCGAGCGGCGCCTTGCCGAGACCGGCTTCAACGAGACGTCCGCCGGCGGCCGGTGGAGCGCCGCCGCCGAGATTCTCACAGGGCTGGCCAATCCCCTGGCGCTCATTCTCCTGGTGGCAGGCGTGGTCTCCGGCCTGTTGGGGGAAGTCGTCAACGCCGTCCTCATCACCACAATGGTGCTGCTCAGCGTGGCGGTGAATTTCGCCCAGACCTACCGCTCCCAGAAAACCGTCCTTCGGCTGAGAAACAGTGTCGCCCCCACCGCCACGGTGCTGCGGGACGGGGTGTGGCGTGAGCTGAGCCGCCGCGAGGTGGTGCCGGGCGACCTGGTGCGGCTGACCGCCGGCGACCTCGTCCCCGCGGACGCGAGGCTGCTGGAAGCCCAGCACCTGCACGTGCAGCAGGCGGCCCTCACCGGGGAGTCGTTTCCGGTCGAGAAGGAAGCCGCCTCCGGCGGCCCTTCCGGTGCACCGACGGGCACGGATGCGCCCGACCGGGTCTTCCTCGGGACGTCGGTGGTGAGTGGCTCCGGGACAGCGTTGGTCCTGGAGACCGGGCCGCGGACGGCCTTCGGTGAGATTGCGGCCCGCCTGGCGAAGCGGCCGCCGGAGACGGAATTTGAGCGGGGCTTGCGCCACTTCGGCGGCCTCATCATGCGCACCGTCGTCTTCCTGGTGCTGTTCATCCTCGTGGTCAGCCTGGCGCTGCACCGGCCGGCCTTCGAGTCGCTCCTCTTCGCCGTCGCGCTGGCGGTGGGGCTCACCCCTGAGTTTCTGCCGATGATTACCACCGTCACCCTGGCGCAGGGCGCGGTGCGCATGGCGCGGCAGAAAGTCATCGTCAAGCACCTGCCCGCTATCCAGAACCTCGGCAGCATCGACATCCTCTGCAGCGACAAGACGGGGACGCTGACCACCGGCGAGCTCGCCCTCGAGAGCGCCGTCGATGGGTTTGGCCGGCCCAATCCGGAGGTTCTCCGTCTGGGCGCGCTGAACAGCGCACTGCAGACGGGCATCCACAGCCCGCTCGACACGGCCATCCTGCGCGCGGCGCAGGTCCCGTCCCCCACCGGCGACAAGCGGGACGAGGTCCCCTTCGATTTTGAACGGCGACGACTCTCGGTGCAGGTGCAGACGCCCGCCGGCCTGCTCCTCATCACCAAGGGGGCCCCGGAGAGCGTGCTCGCGGTGTGCACCGAGGCGTGGGCCGGGAGCAGCATCGTCGACCTCGACGCTGCCGCCCGGCTGCGCTGCGAGCAGACCTACCAGGCCTTGGGCGCCCAAGGCCTCCGGGCCATCGGCGTGGCCACCCGCCTCATGCCGGCCGAGGAGAGCTGCTCGGTGGAGGCCGAGCACAGGATGACGCTGCAGGGTTTTCTGGCCTTCGTCGACCCCCCGCTGCCGGACGTCGGGACGACGCTGGAGGGGATGCGGGCTGACGGCGTGGTGGTGAAAATCCTCTCCGGGGACGACGCCCTCGTCGCGCGTCACGTCTGCGCCCAGGTGGGCCTCGATGTCGGCGAGGTGGTCACCGGGGAAGCCGTCGAGCGCCTCGGGGACACCGCGCTGGCGCACGTGGCGGAGCAGACGACGGTCTTTGCGCGCGTCTCCCCGGCGCAGAAGAACCGCATCATCCAGGCCCTTCGGCACCGAGGCCACGTGGTGGGCTACCTGGGCGACGGCATCAACGACGCTCCCTCGCTGCACGTGGCCGACGTCGGCATCTCGGTGGCCGGAGCGGTGGACGTGGCGCGTGACGCGGCCGACATCATCCTCCTCGAGCACAGCCTCGCCGTGCTGCACCAGGGGATTGTGGACGGCCGGCGGGCCTTCGGAAACGTCATGAAGTACCTGCTGATGGGGACCAGCTCCAACTTCGGCAACATGTTCAGCATGGCGGTCGCCTCGGTGTTCCTGCCTTTCTTGCCCATGCTGCCGACGCAGATTCTGCTCAACAACTTCCTCTACGACTTGGCGCAAGTCACCATTCCCACCGACAACGTGGATGAGACCTATATGCGCCGGCCCCAGCGCTGGGACATGCGCGTCATCCGCAACTTCATGCTGTTCATTGGCCCCATCAGCTCGCTCTACGACTTCCTGACCTTCTGGGTGCTGCTGCAGCTCTTCCACGCGCCGCGAGGCGGTGTTTCACACCGGCTGGTTCGTCGAGTCGCTGGCCACGCAGGTGCTGGTGGTGTTCGTCATCCGCACCGCGGGCAACCCCCTGCGCAGCCGGCCCAGCCGGCCGCTTACCCTCACCGCCCTGGCGGTGGTGGCGGTGGGCTGCCTGCTGCCCTGGACGCCCGCGGCCGGACCCTTGGGCCTGGTGCCCCTGCCGTGGACGTACTTCCTTTTCCTGGCCGTCGCCTGCGGGAGCTACCTCGTCCTGGTGCAGCTGGTGAAGCGCCGCCTCACCCCACACCTGTTACCAAGGCCACCCAGCAGCCGACAGCTCCAGCGGGCCACCGCGGCCTGACACCTTCCCACCCCCGGGGGATGGGTGCGGGCGCTACAGCAGGTTCGCCGCCAGCTCGGCCAGGGCGCTGCGCTCGCCCTTGGTCATGGTGATGTGCCCGGCGATGCGTTCCTTCTGGAAGCGGTTGACGACATGCACCAGGCCGTTGCTGGTCGCATCCACGTAGGGGTTGTCGATTTGGAAAGGGTCGCCGGTGAGGATGATTTTCGTCCCGTCGCCGACGCGGGTGATGATGGTCTTCACCTCGTGCGGGGTCAGGTTCTGCGCCTCGTCGACGATGATGAACTGGTTGGGGATGCTGCGGCCGCGGATGTAGGTGAGCGGCTCAATCTCCAGGATGCCCAGGTCGAGCAACTCGTGGTAGCCACGGCCGGCCTTCTTGTCGGCGCGGCTCAGATTCATCAGGAACTCGACGTTGTCGAAGATGGGCTGCATCCAGGGGTTGAGCTTCTGCTCCACGTCCCCCGGCAGGTAACCGATGTCGCGGCCGAGGGGGAAGATGGGCCGGCTCACCAGCAGCTTCTGGTAGGCGCTCTCCTCGGTGGTCTTGTGCAGGCCGGCGGCGATGGCGAGCAGTGTCTTGCCGGTGCCGGCCTTGCCGACGATGGTGACCAGCTTGATGTCGTCGTTGAGAAGCAAATCGAAGGTGTAGCTCTGCTCCATGTTGCGGGGGCGGATGCCCCACACGCCGTCCTTGACCGAGCGCAGCAGTGGGACCAGCCGGCCTTTGGCCGGGCTCATCCGCCCCATGGCGGTGTGGGAGGGGTTGGTGTCGTCCTTGAGGAGGACAAATTCGTTGGGAGCAATGGCTTCAGCGTCCGGGAGCGCCACCTCGGCGCCCGGCTTGTACATCTGGTCGACCAGCTCCCGGGGCACCATCACTTCGCGGTGCCCGGTGAACAGCTCGCTGATTTCCACCCGCTGCGCGTCGTAGTCCTGGGCTTCCAGCCCCACCGCGTCTGCCCGGATGCGCAGCGAGGTGTCCTTGGTGATGAACACCGCCTTCACGTCCGGCTCGCGCTCCTTCATGTCGAGCGCGACCGAGAGGATGCGGTTGTCCATCAACTGCGCGTCGCCGATGGCGGGCGACAGAGGCCGGTGGCTCACCACCACCCGGAGGTTGCCGCCCCCGGGCAGCGGCACCCCTTCGGCCAACGAGCCCTCGGCGCGCAGCGCGTCCAGGTAGCGAGCGACCAGCCGGGCGTTTCGGCCCAGCTCACTCAGGTCGCGCTTGAACTTGTCGACCTCCTCGATGACGTAGATGGGGATGACGACATTGTTGTCTTCGAAGGTGAAGAGCGACCGTGGGTCATGGAGCAGGACGTTGGTGTCGAGGA
The DNA here is from genome assembly GCA_963760425.1 of uncultured delta proteobacterium. Classification (GTDB taxonomy): domain Bacteria; phylum Myxococcota; class Myxococcia; order Myxococcales; family Myxococcaceae; genus JADGRA01. The sequence continues at coordinate 606,986 of CAVXCY010000007.1, forward strand.
TGAAGTTCTTTTCCATCGTGGGGTGCCGGATGCCTCTGTGGACCGCGGGTGCAACAGACCACGCTGCGCCGCGACCGGGCGCCGCACACTCCCCTTCTGAGCACCGCCCAGTATAGGCGCGGCCTCCGACGAGCGGGTCGAGGGGTGGGGACTGCCGTTCACGGCCGCTGCAGCAGCCGCGTCAGGGACGCGGGCGGCATACCGGACGGCATCTTGCTCCAAGGAAAACGCTGCCGGAGGCAAGCAACATCCAGCACGTGTCGCTCAGCCTGGCCCCGGCGGAAGGCGCTTTTCCAGCCACGGGTGGCGAAGTGGGACGTCACCCGGCGGCTGAGCGGCGCGGCCATGACGTCGGGCGAGAAGGACACCCGTTCTCCATCCCGCCGCAGGCAGCCAAGTTCCAGGGCCCAGGACAGCACCCACAGGGGCCTCAGCCGCCGGTCCGCGCGCAGGGACGCAAGCCGCCCCTCGGCCCGCCCGTCGATGAAGTGGAAGTACCGGGAATAAATCCACGCCGCATGGAAGGTCGACGGGCGCAGGGCCAGCGCCTCGGCGCCCACCCGCTTTGCTAGCAGCAGCAGCATCTGCAGCACCTCGCCGGAGAGGGAGAGACCCGGGAATTCCTGCTCCGGCAACGGGGGGCGCGACCATTCGAAGCTTTGGCCGGGGTGCTGGAGCAGCAGGGACTCGAGGTACATCAGCCGCACCTTCCCCTGGGCTACCGGCAGCCCCACCTCAGCCCCAACCGTTTCCCGCAGCTCCACGTCCACGCAGGGACGCCCCTCGTACAGCCCGCTCTCGAGGCGGATGCGAGGGCGGTAGGGGTCCGCCAGGTCCAGGCGGAGGGCGAGGGTGCCGAGTCCGCGCGCTCGCAGGCGGGCCAGCGTCCCGTAGGCACGAAGCGCATTCTCGAGACCCGCGCGGGTATAGGTGCCAAAGGCCAGCGTCGTCCGTCCATCCCGCTCGTGGAGGCCCAGCGCGTCCCCCCCCACGGGCGGGTCCTCGGTGGTCAGCACCGACGGGTCGAGGCGCCGGTAGATGCGCCACAGCCGGGACTGCACCTGTGTCCTCTTGGGAATCACAGTCGTCACTCGTAGCGAATCTCGATGATGGTCACATCCACTTCGCCGCGTGGACGCACAACTGTCACCGAAGCGCCCAGCTGCTTGCCTAGCAGTGCTCGGCCCAGCGGGGAGTCCATGCTGATGCGCCCGCCCCGGGCGTCGGTCTCATCGGCGCCCACCAACTGGTAGACGGTGCGCTTGCCGTCCTCGTCCTCGAGCACCAACGTTGCACCAAAATAGACCCGACCCATGTCGGTCTGCTCCCGGGGGTCGACGACGGTGGACATGTCCAGGCGGCGCTGCAGGAAGCGAATGCGTCGGTCGATTTCCCGCAGGCGCTTCTTCCCGTAGAGGTACTCGGCGTTCTCACTCCGGTCGCCCTGGGCCGCCGCCGCGCTGACCTCCGCCGTGACGCGGGGACGCTCGGTCTTGAGCAGCCCGAGAAGCTCGGCATGCATGCGCTCGGCACCCGCACGGGTGAGGTAGAGACGGGTTGGCCCTAAAGACGCCTCCTCCTCGTCGGGAGGCTCGGCTTCATCCTCAGGCTGCATGGTCCCATGGCATAGGCGCTCGGCCGCCGCGGAGAAAGCCGAGCGCCAGCTCGGGTTCGGACTTGCAGCCATGGGCAACTTGGGACATGACCACCCGTACGAGTCGCTAGCTCAGCTGGTAGAGCACCGGCCTTTTAAGCCGAGGGTCGGGGGTTCGATCCCCCCGCGACTCATCGTCGGAGATGTGGGTCCCCGTCGTCTAGAGGCCCAGGACGCTGGCCTTTCAAGCCGGTAACACGGGTTCGAATCCCGTCGGGGACATGCCTTCTGCACGTGGCGCTGCAGGGTTGGACTACGGGGGGACGCCCAGCGCCCCACATACCGTACCCGCCACCCCAGCTAACCGGCTCGCCTGCAAACGCCGATGACTTCCGTAGGCTGAAGAAGCCTTCGGCCTGGCCCGCTGCAGGTGGACACGGGCGGCCTGCTCCCACGTCCAGTTGAAGCGCTCGGGAGTCCGCCTAGCAGGACCCCGAACCAACCACCGGGTGGGACGTCGTTTGCCCCGGGCAGGTGAGGTCGCACGTCGAGGTGCTGTCGCAGCTGAGCGAGCAGGACGGCCCCGTGCATCGCACGTGACAGGCGGCTGCATCGGTGCACGACACGCTGCCACTCGCACCGACGGAGTAGCTGCATGTCGAGTGGTCACAGTTGAAGCTGGCGTGGTCGCCTGCCGTCAGCGTACAGGTGCTCGAGCCTTTGCACTCTGCACTACAGGAGCCGGTGCAGGAGCCCGTGCACGTGTTCTCGTTCAGGCAAGACAGCGAGGCGCTTGCACCGCTACCCGCGTCCCCGCCCGCGCCTGTCCACTGGCAAGTCGCCGTCGACTGACAGGTGCAAGCACTGCCCGCACACGTACACGCTGGGCCGGGGCAGCTGGACGAAAGCGGGGTCGAGGTGCTGCATGCAACGAACGTCAGGCAAGCTCCCAGCACTACGGTACGAAAAGGCACAGTCACGGCGTCTCCTCAGCGAGTGGTCAACGGAGGCGAGCCTACGACGGTTGTGCCCGAAGCCAGAATTTGCGGGCACCCAGGAGCCCGGAGAGTTGTCGCAAAAAGTGCGCGCGAGGCTGCGCCGCGCGGTGCAATCGCCTGTACCCAGTTCAACGCTTCCAGATGTCCAGGGTGCGCCCTTGCGCGCCACTGCTGAGCCACCCACTCTCCGCCCACCAGCCCGTCGCCGGTGGCGCGCTTGGAGCCGACGAGTGGCCGGGCGGTCCCCGCGCGCAAGCTCCACAGCACCATGTAGGGTGGCTGCTTGTCGTCGGCGTCGAAGTACCTGGCAACGACCGAGTCCCCGTCGTCGAGGCAAAGCAGCTGCGCCACCACATCGGCCTGGCGCGGGAGCGCCCGCAGCAACGCGCCGGTGGCAGTGTCGAGCAAGGTAATCTGCTTGTCCGCTCCGCCGACCAAAAGCTGCGCCTGGTCATGGCTGAAGGCAAGGGCGAAGGCTCCAGGACAAGCCCGCGGTAGCTGCGCACCTCTTTCCAGCTCTGCGTGTCGAAGGAGCGCAGAATGATGTCGCCGGTGGCGGCCACCAGCAGCATGCCGTCCGAAGACAGCGCCACCGCCGTCGCCTCGGCAAAGTCGGATGGAAGCGAGGCCACCCGCCGTGGCTCCGAAGCCAGACGCCAGACCTGGGTGTCGTGGCCGAGCGGGACGACCAGCAGCTCCCCTCCGTCCGAAAGGAAGCGTACCTGCTGGATGCGACGGGCGCTGGCCTGCCACTCACGGGCGGCGCGCTCGCCGGAGGTGGGCCCGACACGGACCTTCCCGCTCCAGTACCCGGATGGCGAGCTAGCGTCCATCGGACGAGAAGGCAATGTCCGTGCGCCTCGGCTCGGCCGGATACTTGCCACCCGCCTCGGCAGCGAGGACCGCGCGGTACCGAAACCCGTCAATGTCGTAGTGACCGGCGTGGTCGGTCTGCCAGAGTTCCACCTTGGCCTCGACGAGGACTTCGCCGCCCGTCAGCGAGTCCGGGTCAATTCCCCCCGCCGAAGTGCATGCCGCCGTCGTCGCCATCGGGCAGACACCGGTGGCCATCGCAGTGGGAAGCCGTGGGGCAAGCGTTCAGGACCCCGGCGTCGCCGTCGCAGGAATTCTCCGCGTTTCCGCCCGGCGCGACACACACGCCGTCGTCACACTCGAAGCCCGAGGGACAAGCGAGGAAGATTTCCGTCCCTCCGTCCCGACCGACGTCGTCGCTGTCGAAGCCGCCGTCGTCGCGTCCACCGTCCGCACCTTCGTGCGCGCGTCGGCCGGCCCATTCCATGCCCCCGTCGTCACTTTCATTGTGCCAGGCCATGCCACCGTCCTCGCCCCACTCAAGTTCGCCGCCACCACGGCTGCAGCCGGTGGCGGTACCGCCGTCCGAGGCGCCGTTATCCACGTCCACCTCCAACTGGGTGAAATGGTCAACCTGCACCAGCACCTGGGCCCCGGTGGGCTGCTCAACCCGGCTGAGGACGCCGAGGGGCCACTGACTGCCGGTACCGACCTCATCCACGCTGACGATGTGGGCGGGACCCTGGAATTGAACATTGAGTGTGGCTGTCCGAGCGAGCGGCAGCTGGTCGGGCTGGATAGTCACCCGGACTCCCGTGCTGGAAGTCGTGGCCCCGAGAACGACGGGGACGTTGGCTGCCAGCGCGCCCGCAGGGACGACGAGTTGAACCCCCTGGCCGCCAAGCGTCAGCATGCCCCCGGCCGGGCCCAGGGTGGCTTGGGTCGAGACGCCACCGGCATCGGAGGTGCAGCCGGCAGTGCCAACTGCCAAACCAAACAGCAAAGCGACTGACACCAGCAGCGCCGTTCGGTGAATTCTTCGCACGTGGAATCCCTCCTGCAAGGGGACACGGGCCCCCGGAGTGTTGAGTTGTCAGCTCCAGGCCTGTTCCGTCATGGAAAACGCGCCCATCGGGGGAGAAACCCGTTCCGAGAGGGGCGGGGCAAGTCTTTTCCATTGGTTACGATGGAGCGGGACGGTTGCCCCCCGAGCGTCGGCAAGCCTACCAGGCACCAATCTGGCCCGGGCCGTCAGCCGGGGCCAACCGAGCGAGCAGGCGGGACTGAGACCCTAAAGCGCGCCATCGGGCCGGTCAGCCGAGCGGCGCATGCGCGCTCCCCGATGGGGTCCTTTCACCCGATGGGCTCAGGCTGCCGCGGGCTTGGCAAAGCGTCGGCGACCGCTACCGGCGCCGGCGGCGGGCGGCGTCAGGTCGCCTGGCGGCCGCCGTTCGAGCCCGTGGCCGAGACCGACCGGCACCCTCCCCGCCCGCCATTGAACGGGTGATGCGTTTGAAAGGTCGGCTCAGCGCGAGCCATTGCCGACCCGTCCGGCGACTGGAGGGACACCGACCCACCGTTCTCGAGATTCTCCTGATTCGGACGCATGGCCATGAACTCCGGACGCACGGTGAAGGCGACCTCCTGCTCTGGCTCCTATACCTTCCCCCGTGGCGTGTGCAGCAGAGCGCGGTCTCAACCCAAACCGAAGCGAGGAGACGTCGATGCCGAGCGAGAAGGAAACCCGAGGCGGTTGTTTCTGCGGTGCGGTACAGCTTCGTGTCACGGGAAAGCCAGCGGCAATGGGGTACTGCCACTGCCAATCCTGCCGGGAATGGTCGGCTGGCCCCGTGAATGCGTTCACCCTTTGGCCCCCAGAGGCAGTGACCATCACCCAGGGTGCCGACCACGTCGGCGCTTACAGCAAGACCGAACGCAGTATCCGCAAGTGGTGCAAGAAGTGTGGTGGACACGTCATGACCGAGCACCCGACGTGGCGCGTGGTGGATGTCTATGCGGCCGTCATTCCGGGCTTGAAGTTCGAGCCACAGCTGCACGTGAATTACGCCGAGTCGGTGCTCCGCTGCCGCGACGGCCTTCCGAAACAGAAGGACTTCCCCAAGGAGATGGGCGGTTCAGGTCAGGTTGTTCCGGAGTAGCCGCGCGGCGCTGACGCAAACTGGGCAGCCGCACTCACCCCGGGGTTGCCGGAGCGCGCGCAACCCTGTGGGTGGGTGGGGCACAGAAGCGACCTCCCGGGTGGGACTCGCCGGCAGCGCTCAACGGCGGGTTTCCCTGGTTCCAAAGGGTCCGGGGTTGCATCGCCCATGGGCCCCTCGCCGGGTTCTGCGGGGCTTGCCAGCGACTGCGCGGGTCGCCATCCTTGTAGCGTCATGCCTGGCCGTTCGCCTCCCCTCTCGTCCCCTGGGCAGGACCCCATCGACGAGTCCTCTGAAGAGTCCTTCCCGGCGAGCGACCCGCCCAGCTGGACGGGCGTCACCGGAGCGGACGGACAGGGAGAGACTGCGCCCGGCGCGCACCCCACTCGCCCGCTTCCTGCCCCCAAGGTGCGCCCGCGGAGGCCCTCCCACCCGGCGAAGCGCCGCGGTGGCGGCGCCCAGCGACGGCCGCGCCGTTGAGGCGACCCCTGGACGCCCCCCCGGGGGCTGACGACGGTTGGTCGGCAGGCTGCTTCCTTGGGGCAGCGCCATCTGGCGGTAAAGTGAGGGGGCTATGAAATTCACCCCCCTCGACATTCGTCAGAAGCGCTTCGCGACTGCCTTCCGGGGCCTGGCGCGCCGGGACGTCCAGGCTTTTCTCGAATTGCTGGCTGCAGAGTTTGAGGAAGTCGTCAAGGAGAACATCGCCCTCAAGGAAGAGCTGAAGCGCCTGCAGGGGCAGCTGGAACACCACCTTGAGCGGGAGCGCACGCTACAGCAGACGATGGTGACGGCGCAGCGCGTCTCCGACGACCTCAAGGGCGTGGCCAAGAAGGAGGCGGACGTCATCATCTCCGGGGCCGAACTGCAGGCGGAGAAGATTGTCCACGCCGCCCACCAGCGCCTGGTGCAAGTCATCGAGGACATCAATGAATTGCGCCGCCAGCGCACGCAATTCGAGTCACACCTGCGGGCGGTCATCGACGCGCACCTCAAGCTGATGGAGGCCTTCGCGGCGCCGGGCTTCGCGGCGGAGGAGGCCCGCATCGAGGACAACGTCAGTTTCCTCGCCCCGAAGAAAGCGGGCGGAAGCGACAGCTGAGCCGCCCGCCCCCGTCCGGTTGCGTCCGTGCCGTCGAGGGCGGCTCGGAACTGCGGCTGCGGGCCAAGCCGCGTGCCTCGCGCTCCCAGGTGGTCGGCGTCCGTGCGTCTCCCGCGGGGGACGTCCTCGAAGTCCGGCTTGCGGCGCCGCCGGTGGACGGGGCGGCCAATGCCGAGCTCCTCGCCACCCTGGCCCGGGCCCTGGGCATTGCCGGGCGGGACTTGGAGCTGGCCAGCGGGGCCACCGGCCGGATGAAGCGGGTGCGGATTGCGGGACTCACTCCGGCCGAGGTGCTGGCCAGGCTAGTTCCGCCCGCCCCGGGGTGAGGCGGGGCAGTGTCAGGCGGCGAGGCCGACCGGAACCCGGAACTCGAAGCGCGTCCCCTGCCCCGGCGCGCTCTCGCAGCGCACCGTCCCGCCGTGTTCATCGGCAATGCGCTTGACGATGGAGAGGCCGAGTCCCGTCCCCTCCGCCCGTCCCGCGGTGCTGAAGGACTCGAAGAGACGGTGCGCAATCTCCGGGGGGATGCCCGGGCCGTCGTCTTCGAAGCGTAGGACGAGGTCATCGTCCTCGCGGTCGATGCTGAAGAGGAAGTTGCCACCGTCGGGCATGGCCTCCACCGCGTTGCGGGCGATGTTGAAGACCACCCGCCGCAGCTTGCTTTCGTCGAAGCGGGCCGGCCCGGTGTAGCGCGGCACAACTTGCAGGCGCACCGGCGACTTGCGGAATTCCTGGCGCAGGTACTCCTCAATCTCCGAGGCGAACTTCTGCAAATAGACCTTGCGCAAAAACAGCTCGCGCTCCCCGCGGGCGAAGGCCAGTGTCTCGCGCATCATCCCGTTGAGGTGTTCAAACTGCTTGTCCACCACCGCCAGGTAAGCCTGGCGCTGCTTCTCGTCCGGCTCGGCAGACATCAACTCCGTGTACCCGCTGATGACGGTGAGGGGGGTGCGGAAGTCGTGGACCACGCCGGAGAGCATCTGTCCGATGGCCGCCAGCCGGGCGCGACGTTCGCCCTCCTCACGGTTCCGGCGCAACTGGATGGCCCGGCCAGCCTGCCCGGCCAAAAGCGTCGCCAGCCGCTCGTCTGTCTCGGTGAAGCCGCCGGGCTTGTTCAGGAGCTCGAGGGCCCCCACCACCTGGTCCTCGGTGCGGATGGGCACGCACAGCACGGCCTCCGTCTTGACGCCCAGTCGGCGGGACAGGCTCTCGTCGTAGTGGGGAGAGGCCTGGGCCAGCGTCACCCGCACCGCCTGGCCGGTGAGGGCCACGTGCCCGGCAATCCCCTGCCCCGGCCGCAGCTTCACCGCCTTGAGCGACTCGGCCTTCTCTCCGGTGACGCTCTTGAAGTAGAGCGCGCCGGCGTCCTGCTCGGCGAGGAGGATGCTGGCCGCCGACGCCCCCAGGGTGGCCGTGGCCTTGGCCAGGATGCCGTCCAACAGGTCGCTCTGTTTCTCGGCCGAGCTGACCGATTTCTCCACCTCGAACAGGAGGTCCAGGTCCTTCAACGCCTCGGACAGCTCGGACTTGGCCTTCCGCAGTTCCTCGTTCTGGGCGCGGAGCTCCTCATACAGCAGCACGTTGTCCAGCACCGCAGCAATCTGGGTGGCCACCGCCTCGACCAGCGCCAGGTCATCGGCGGTGAAGGCGTTGACGCGCGTGTGCAGCACCTCCACCACCCCGAGGATGCGCCCACTGACGTGCTTGAGCGGAACGGCCACCATGCTGCGGGTGCTGAAGCCGGACTGCCGGTCGATGTTGGGATGAAAGCGGCTGTCCGAGTAGGCATCGCCGAGGAGCAGGCTCTCTCCGGTGGCCACCACGTGCCCGGCAATGCCCGTGCCGAGGGGCAGACGAATCTCGTCCAGGGCCGAGCCTCGCAGCACGCGGCTCCACAGTTCCTGTTTCTGCGCATCCAGCATGAACAGCGTGGCCGCTTCGGCTCCGAGCAGGGAACTCAGTCGCTCCACCACCGTCCGAAGAATGGCGTCGACATCGCGCGCCGAGGCCAGCGTCGTGCCAATCTCCAGCACCGCACTGAAACGCTCCGCCTGCCGCAGGACAGCGGATTCCAGTTCCTGCAGCTTGTCGGTGAGCCCGCTCAGCAAACCGGCAGGAGAGCCCGGTTCGGCGGACTTGGGGCGCTCGGCCATCGTCGGGGAGCAGAGTCTAACCCGGGGAGCCCCGCAGCGTCGCATTCTTACCTGTGGCGCGCCGGACCCCCCGGGGGGGTCTAGTGGGCATCCGCCCAGCTTTTCCCGACCCCCAAATCCACCCGGAGAGGAACCCGCAAGGTGGCCACCCCGGCCATCTCCGTCCGGACGAGGACCGACGTCTCCTCCAGTTCCTCGGCCGGAGCCTCCAGCAGCAACTCGTCGTGCACCTGCAGCAACATCCGGCTGCGGAGACCGCGCTCGCGCAGGCTGGTGTCGATGCGCAGCATCGCCATCTTGATGAGGTCGGCCGCAGTGCCCTGGATGGGCATGTTGATGGCCGCCCGTTCGGCGGCCTGGGCCGTGGCGCGATTGCTGGAGTGCAGGTCCTCCATCAGCCGGCGGCGGCCGAACAGCGTCTCCACCACACCGGTGCGCCGGGCCCGCGCCACCGTCTCCTCCAGGTAGCGGCGGATGCCGGTGTAGCGCGCGAAATACCGTTCGATGATGGCGGCTGCCTCCTCCTGTGGAATGTCCAGCCGGGTGGCCAGCCCATAGGGTGACAGCCCGTAAGCGATGCCGAAGTTGACCATCTTCGCCACCCGCCGCTGCTCGGCGGAGACCTGTGCCGGCACGATGCCGAAGACCTCCGCCGCGGTGCGCTGGTGGACATCCTCGTCGGCGCGGAAGGCCTCGACCAGGGCCGGGTCCTCGGCGATGTGGGCGAGGATGCGCAACTCAATTTGACTGTAGTCGGCCGACAGCAGGCTCCAGCCAGGGTCGGCGACGAAGGCACGCCGGATGGAGCGGCCGATGTCAGTCCGGATGGGGATGTTTTGCAGGTTGGGGTCGGATGAGGAGAGTCGACCGGTGGCGGTGGCGGCCTGGTGAAAGGTGGTGTGCAGCCTCCCGTCGGCCGCCACCAGCGGACCAAGCGCATCGAGGTACGTGCTCTTGAGCTTGGAGAGCATCCGGTAGTCCAGCAGCACCTTCGGCAACGGATGCTGTTCCGCCAATTTCTCCAAGACCTCGGCGTCGGTGGAAGGCCCGGTCTTGCCGCGCTTCAGCACGGGGAGCTTCAGCTCGCCATAGAGGACCTGGGCCAGCTGGGCGTTGCTGTTGACGTTGAATTCATGGCCGGCCAGCCGCTGGAGCTCCGCTTCCTGCGCGGCGCATTGCCCATCGACGTCCCGGGAAATCTCGTGCAGGACTTCCAGGTCGATGCGGACACCGAAGCGCTCCATCCGACTCAGCACCGGCACCAGGGGCAGCTCCAGCGTCCGGGCCAGCTGCCCCAGCTGGGCCGCATCCACTTCCTGCCACAGCTGCTGGGCGAGGCGTCGCACGGCCTGGGCGCGCGCCCCGAAGGCCTCCGCCACCTCCTCGCTGAAGCGCTCGCCCAGGGTGGCCGCCTCCTTGCGGCCGGCGGCCGTCTGCAGGGCGGGCGCCAACTCCACGCGAAGCCGCTCGCGCGCCAGGTCCTCCAGCGCGTGCTCGCGCCTCGAGGGGTTGAGCAGGTAGCTGAGCAGCTCCACATCGCCCCGCACCCCGTCCAACTCCACCTGGAGGGTCCCGAGCAGGTTTCCCAGCGTCTTCAGGTCATGTCCGTCCTTCCCGACAGCCGGGTCGGCCAGGACGGGCCCGACCAGCTGCTGGAAGGCGGCCACCGGCAGGTTCTCCCCGGCATGGCCCAGCGGCAGGTACACCGCGTCCTCTTCCAGGGCGATGGCCAGTCCCACCAGCCTCCCCGTGGCCGGGTGGCCGGAAAAGGCCGGTACGAAGGCCGCCCCCGAGCGGCGGACCGCCTCGAGGACCGCTGGCAGCTCCTCCGGCCGGCGCAGGACGCGGGTGGTGCGCAGGGCAAGCGCCGGCTGGGGCGAGGCGGGCATCTCCTGCAGCAGCTTGTAGAACTCGAGCTCCGTGAAGAGGGCCCGGGCCTGCTCGCCGAGGATGGGGCGGCGTTCCAGGCGGGACAGGTCGGTGTCGATGGGCAGGTCATCCCGGATGGAGACCAGCTGCTTGGAGCGTCGGAGGGACTCGGCATGGGCGCGTAAGGCTTCGCGGACCTTCGGCTTCTTCACCCGGTCCAGCTGAGCGAGCAGCGTCTCCACGTCGCCGAACTCGGTGATGAGGTCGACCGCCGTCTTGGGGCCGATGCCGGGCACCTTCGCCACGTTGTCGATGGGGTCCCCCACCAGCGCCAGGTAGTCCCGCATCTGCGCCGGAGCCACGCCGAAGCGCTCCCGCGCCTCCTTGGGACCGGTGTGCCGGTCATACATCGGGTCGTACAGAGCGACTCCGTCGTCCACCAGCTGGACCAAGTCCTTGTCGCCGGTGACGACTTGGACCCGGAAACGCTGCTCCCGGGCGGCACGCACTAGCGTGGCGATGACGTCGTCCGCTTCCCAGCCGGCGTACTCCAGCACCGGCACCTGCAACACCTCCACCACCCGGCGGACCAGCTCAAACTGAGGAATAAGGTCCGGCGGCGGCCCGGGGCGGTTCGCCTTGTAGCTGGGGTCGATTTGCTGCCGGCCGGTGCGACTCTCCTTGTCGAAGCAGAGCGCCACGTGGGTCGGCTGCAGCTCCCGCAGCGTCTTGAGCAGCATGCGGGTGAACCCGTACACGGCGTTGGTGGGCACGCCGCGGCTGGTGCTGAGGCTCTGGATGGCGTGGTAGGCGCGAAAGATGAAGCCCGACGCGTCGATGAGCGTCAGCAGGGGAGCTGGGTCTGCCATGGGGTTGGGCACCGTCGGGGGGCCGGGGGCCGCCGTCAGCGCAGGACGAACTTAATCTTCTCGTTGCAGATGTAGTACTCGTCCCCGTCCTCGACCCGGCGGCGCTTCACGCGCTGCTTGTTGAACCAGGTGCCGTTGGAGGAGCCGAGGTCCTCGATGAACCAGTCCGGGCCCTCGCGCACCACCACGGCGTGCTCCCGGCTCACCTTTCCGGAGTGGATGACGAAGTCACAGTGCTTCCCCCGCCCGATGACGAAGCGCTCCTTGACGACGCGGTCCAGGCTGCCGCCCTCGGTGAGCACGTAGAGTTGACCGCGCTCCGCCTCGACGCCTTCCTCGGCGGCCAGGCGCTCCACGCGGTCCAGGGTTCGACCGCTGACGGCGGCCGTCTCCTCGGGCGCGGCGGCCGGCAGGACAGCGTTGGTGGCCATCGGCCCGGTCTGCTCGGCCGAGCCGGGCCGGTTTCCGTCGAAGGCAGCCACCGGCCCGGTCACCGCCGGTGTGGCCGCCCCCAGCGACAGGGTGGCCCCGGACGGCGTCTGCCGGCTTCCCGGGGCGTCGATGAAGCCGTTGAGGCGAGCGAAGATGAACATGGCCTGGCACACCAGGCCGTCGCGTTCGGTCCCCATCTTCTGGGCCATGTCCTCAAAGAGGTCCCAGAGGTGGTCAGGAATGGCCACCTTGCGGGGGGAATGCGCGTTCCGGTCGGTCATGGTCGCTCCGGCACCCCTGCCACGTCGGACCTCAAAGGCTACCAAGAATGGGAGGCGGAGGGGTCAGAAGTGCACGGTGATGGCACCGGAGTTCGGGTTGTTGAGGATAATATCCGACGGCAGGAAGTCGATGACGGTGTTCGAGGAGGGGTAGGCGATGACGGCCAGGACGAATTCCCCGTTCACGTCAATGACGCGGCTCATCGACGCGCCGCCCGGCAGGTAGAGGCCGGCGTAGCCAAGGCCCACCGCATCGAGGGGCAGCGCGGCGGCCTGGAAGCCGTTGCTGACGACGAAGGAGTAGTAGGCCTGCGAGTTCAGGACGAAGTTCGGGTCATAGGGAAGCTGCAGCGTCAAGGGCAAGGACGACACGCCGGCGATGAGTCCCGCATCGGGCGGGATGACGACGCCCGCGTCGACGCTGGGGTCAAAGAAGCGGGGGAACGTCTTGCCCAGGGCCTCGGTGATGGAGTTGGGCACGACGAACAGCGGGGCCGGCCCCCCGCCGCTGGGAGCCGAATTCATTCGCCCCAACAAGCCCGTTATCGACCCGAGCACCAGGTAGGGCTGTGCGCTGGTCGGGCCGGCAAGCACCAGGTAGCCGGAAGTACCCGGGCACTGCGACAGGTCCAGTCTGGTGGGGACGGAGTGCTCGGTGTCGGTGAAGATGCTGGTGCCGCCGTCGTCGACGCCCAGGACGTAGGTGTAGGGGCTGACGATTGTGCTGCCGCCGTTGGGGGCGTTGACGGTGATGGTGCAGAGGGTGCCGGAGAGGTTGATGGGGAAAAGCAAGTCGTTCGCCTGAACCGCGCTCGCCGCGACGGCCGTCCCGGCATCTGGCACGGGCCAGGCGTAGACCGGTTCCAGGCCGCCGTCAGCGCTGATTCCGCCGTCGTAGGGGATGCCTCGAATCCCGCTGAGCCCGGGAATCTGACCCTCGTTGATGATGGTGATGGTTTCCGAGTGGGGGTACAGGCCAACCCCCACGGTGGCGTTGATGAACGGAATGGTGCCGTTCGCGCCTCCGTCCGGGATGAGCTGCTGTCCCCCCGGCAGCACCAGCGTGATGCCATTGCCCAGGCCGGGGCCGAAGTTCTCGTTGAGGAGCCGCAGCCCGACGGCGTCAAAAAAGAAAATCTGTGCCTGCGTGTGGTCGAGGGACTCAGCCGAGATGGTGGCCATCCCCAGCAGCGGGATGAGCCCGTAGTTGAAGGACGTCGGCGACGGTAGGTAGGCCGAGGATTCGATGGCCAGCCCCTGGATGACGCCCGTCCCGAACCGCATCGGCAGCATCCGGTTGGTGGAGCCGACGATGTTGGCGCAGTACTGCTGACCCTGGGGTGAGACTTCCAGGCAGTCGGAGTTGTCGAAGGCAAGTAGCCCGTAATTCGAGTTGACGCCTCCATCGACGAGAAAGGGCAACGCGTCCACCGCCAGGACTCCGGTGCAATTGACCGAGCCGTAGCAGGAGGATTCGTCCACTATGCCGAAGAGACGGGCCCCTTCGTAGGCCAGGATGGGCGGACCCGGAGGAGTGCCCCCGTCGGGCACCACGCTGTAGGCCCGCGGGTGCGTCATGAGATGGCGGATGGGCGGCTGCGGCGGCGCGTCGGCGATGAGCGGTGGCTGGGGATGGTCGAACGGGGCAAAGAAGCGGGCGATGCGGAAGAAGGGGTCCGATGATGTGCCGTCCGCGTCCTCGTCCGCGCCCAGCGCGGGATTGATGATGCGGACCTCGCCGCTTTGGGACAGCGAGGGGTCGGCCAGCGGGGGAACCAGGTTGCGCAACGCCACGCCCAGTCGTCCCCCCTCCACCCCTCCCAATTCCGGCAGCGGCAGGTCGGTGGGCAGTGTCGGCAGCACCTGGAGGGCGGAAATGGAGGCGTTCTGGTAGGTCCGCACCGCGCGTGGAGGACAGATGTAGAGCGTCGTCGAGGGGAGTGTCGGGGGCGGGCCGCTGCAGTCTAAAAGGTTGGTGAGCGACGTCGGAAACGGCGGCGTGAAGCTGGGGTCGATGGTGGGCGGATGTTGCAGCACCCGTTCCCACACCGTGCCGTCCTGTCCGTCGAAGGTGGCGTAGTACAGCACCACGTTCCGCTCGTCGGTGGTCAGCCGAGCGGAGAGGGCAGTCACCGTCCCGGCGCTCTGCACCAGAAGGCCGTTGGTCAACTGCCGGAGGCTCTCCGGCACGTTGGCGGCACCGACCACCGAGATGTTGGTGCTGGCCGAGCCCCGGCACGAAGAGCAGCATGCCGGTGAGAACCTGGCCGTCCATGTAGCCAGGAAAGTAGGTCTGGCTGGTGGTGATTCGCCCGTACCGCAGGCTGGTCACAATCTCGGCCGGATGGTCCACCGTCGGGATACTGATTGGCTGAAGGGGGTTGGGAGCGGGAACGTAGTTCCGGGTTTGGTTCGGGTCGGTGACGATGAGGTCCAGCCCCTTCAAGTCGTTGGTGTTGCTCGACGAGATGAAGGCGATGTCTCCGTAGTAGGCGTCGACCAGGCCGCCGCCGTCGGTGGGGCCACCGTCCCAGCCGGCCACGCGCACCACGGTTACCGTGTTGACCCCGTTGAGGCCGCCGGCGCCCGGCAGCGCCGCTTGGCTACAGCCCGCCGCCACCACCGCCAGCAGGACGAGGCGGAAGGGAGGCTTCACTGAGTCCCCACACAGGTTGAGTCGTCGGTGGCCAGGATGCACCCCTGCGGCTGTCCCAGGTAGGCGGTGATGCGGGCCAGCAGGGGCTGTCCCGGACCGCCCAACAGGGCGTCGATGACCGCGACGCGCCCGTCGTCGAAATTCGAGACGAAGAAGCGCGCCGCGTTCCCCCGCTGGTCGACCACCACGTCGTACGGAGCGATGCCCACCCCGGCGATGATGGTGGCCAGCTGCCCAAGGTCGTCGTCGTAGATGGCGAGCGAGCCGTCGTTCTGGCAGGTGATGGCCAGCACGTCGCCTGCGCCCGGGCGTTCCACCAGGCGAATGGCGTTGGGCCCGCCCGGCAAGGGGACGGCTCGCACCACGCTCATCACCGGGTACTGGCTATAGGGCTCACTCACATCGACTACCAGGAGGGTGTCGGGCAGGTTGCCGACCAGGTAGATGCGGGATTCGTCGGCCCGCACGGCCAGCCCCCGCGCCTGGGAGTTGGCGTACTGCAGCGCCAGCTGCGGGAAGTAGGTCTGAAAGTTGTAGCGGTCGACGACGCGCATCAGGACGTCCAGCGCCGACAGGGTGAGCTGGCCACGCCCCGACACCCAGACATTGGTGCGGCCCACGGAGATGGAGTTGCCGGCACCCAGTCCGATGGAGACGAAGCTGTCGGGGACGTTCACCACCGGAATGGGACTGCGCGCATTGAGGTGGACGACGTAGTTGTCGAGGTCCAGCCCACTGGTGGGCGGCGAATCCGCCGGGCGGATGTGCGTCACCCACAACTCCCCCGGGACGATGCTGTCGTCCGTCGACAGGCCAAGGCCATAGGGCTGCGGAGCGGCCGGCAATCCGGTGCCGCCCTGCGGTTCCTGCTCCACCGCCACCGAGATGCCGCTGAAGACGCAGTTGTTGCCGGCGGGGACACAGATGAGGCCCTCCCCGCCCGGGTCGGTGGAGACCGGTTCCAATAGGTCTCCCTCGGCGCGGGTGGCCACCCACAGGCGCGGCCGCCCGCCGTAGCCCACCGGGTCCCTCAGCATTTCGGCAGCGAAGCTCTGGATTTGCACGTCGTCGCCCGGGACGGTGGCCAGGTCGGTGAACTGGTAGGACGGCGCGGTGTCCCCCACCGTGAACCCGGGCGGGGGAAGCCCGGACACGGCGGGGAGGCCGGGCACGGCGGGAGACTGCACCCGGTCCAGGTTGACGGCCAGCAGGTTCCCCTGGTCGTAGCGTCGGTCGTAGTTGGACGACGCCACGTAGAGAATGCCGCTGGTGGACCCGGGTGGCAGGAAGAAGGCGAGGCTGGTCGGGAAGTAGAAGCGGTCCGACGGCGAAGGCCGTGGCGGTGGGTACTGCGCACACGACAGAGCAAGCAGACAGCAGAGCAGCGGGGCTCGGTGTTTCAAGGGGGCGCGCATCCTAGGAAAGGCGGTCGAGCCTCGGCAAGCAGCAGCATTCGAACGCCTGCCCGGCCGCCGCTGTTCCCGTCACGGCGTCTTTCCTCCAGTTCTAAGCCAGTAGTCCACCAGAATGCGCTGCACTCGGTCAGTATTCGGTGTCGTCCGGCAGGACAAGAGGAATGTCTCGTAGGCCCGGGCCCCTTCGGCGCCTTGGCCCAGCTTGGCGTAGGCGCTGCCCAGGGTGAGGTAAGCCCAGCCGGTCCGGGGCTCCACGGACAGCACGTGCTTCAGCTTGGCCACGGCCTGCTGCAGCTTCTGGCTGTCCTGGCTTTGGGTCAGTTTCTGCGCCTGGTCGAGGGTGGCCCGCACCGAAGCCGCCGCCTCGCCCTGCAGGCAAGTGGCCCCCGCAATTTTCGTCCCGCCGAAGTGCGGCGTGTACGGGATGTAGGAGGACGGCGGCAGCTCGTCGTCTTCCCGGCTCTGGCTCTCGATTTCCGCCTCGAGCGGGACGGGCGCTGGTGCAGCGGCGAGCAGCGCCATGGCCAGCAGGGCCCCTTTCATTTCTCATCCCCCGCATCCACCTGGATGCGTCCGAAGTCGGCCAGCGGCGCGAACACCCGGGCCACCTGCCGCAGCAGGCGTACCCGGTTCACGCGCACCGCCTGGTCGTCCGCCATCACCCGCACCGTCTCGAAGAAGGCCGCCACCGGGTCGCGCAGCGCAGCGGCGGCGTCCAGCGCCCCCCGCACATCCTCCGCGGCCAGGGCGGCCGAGACCCGGGCCTCCGCCGCGAGGGCCTCCCGGTGCAAGGCACGCTCGGCCGGCAGCTCGAGCAGCGCCTCCTGCACGACGTCACCCTGGATGTCGCTCCCCTGCTTCTCGACAATGTTGACCGCCCGCTTCACCGACTCGGCCAGCGGGAGAAACTCGGGGGTCGCCACCAGGGCGGCCAGGGCCTGCACGCGCGCCTCGGCCCCGCGCAGGTCGTCGAAGCCCGCTGACAGCACCGCCTCGACGACGTCGGGCCGCACAGTCTCCGTCCACAGCGCCCGCAGCCGGCCCCGGAAGAACTCGAGCACCTCCGCCCGGGCGGCCACCGGGTCCGCCTTGGGCAGCTTCGGCCGCAGCAGCCGGAGTGCCTCGTCCACGGCGCGGCCGAGATGCAGGCGAAGCCCGCGGCCCAGCACCAGGCGGATGACGCCGAGGCACGCCCGGCGCAATCCGAAGGGGTCGGCCGAGGCCGTCGGCTGCTTTTTCAGGGCGAACAGGCCGGCCAGGGTGTCGAGCCGGTCCGCCAGCCCGACCAACGCCCCGGCCTCCCCGGTCGGTAGCGCGTCGGTGGGCCCGCGCGGCAGGTAGTGCTCCGCGATGGCCAGGGCCACCTCCGGCCGCTCTCCGCTGTCGAGCGCGTAATGCCGGCCCATGACGCCCTGCAACTCCGGGAATTCCCCCACCATGCCGGTGACCAGGTCGGCCTTGGCCAGCAACGCCGCACGGTCGACGGTGGGCAGCAGCCGCTCGAGCCCGGCCTCCCGGCCGAGCCAGCCGGCCAGAGCGCGCAGCCGCTCCACCTTCTCTCCATAGCTGCCGAGCTGTCCCTGCCACACCACGCGCGCCAGCTCGGGGACGCGCGCCGCCAGGGGCGTCTGGCGGTCCTGGTCGAAGAAGAAGCGGCCGTCGGTGAGGCGGGCGCCGAGGACCTTCTCATAGCCGCGGCGGGAGAGCGCCTCGTCCCGCACCGGCGTGTTGGAGACGGCCACGAAGCGCGGGAGCAGCTTGCCGCCGCCATCCACCACCGAGAAGTAGCGCTGGTGGGAACGCATCTCCTGCACCAGGACTTCCGCGGGCAAGTCCAGGTGCCGCTCCTCGAAGCTGCCGACGACTGGGCAGGGCAGCTCCACCAGCTGAGTCACCTCGTCGAGCAACGCCTCGTCCTCGCGCAGGACACCTCCGGCCCGGGTGGCCGCCTCGCGGACGGCCCGGTGCAGCCGGGCACGTCGGACGGCGACGTCGGCCACCACGTGCGCCCGCTCCAGGGCCGCCGCGTGGTCCGAGGCGTGCGGCAGCGCAATGGGGGCCGGCGACAGAAAGCGGTGTCCGCGCGTCTCGCGGCCGCTTCGCACGTCAGCGAAGACGAAGGGCAGCACCGAGGTGCCGTACAGCGCCACCAGCCACTGCACCGGACGGGCGAAGGACTGCTCGACGTCGCCCCACCGCATGGACTTGCGGAAGGTGAGGCCGTGCACCACCTCGCCGAGGAGGCCGGGAAGCAGCTCTTCGGCAGGCTTCCCCTGCTCTTCCACGTCCACCGCCAGGTACTCGCCCTTGGGCGTCTGGACGCGCACCAGGTCCGCTACCTGGCGGCCGTGCCCTTGGGCGAATTTCTCCGCCGCCCGGGTGGCCGAGCCATCCGGCGCGAAGGCCGCCTTCACCGGCGGCCCGAGGACCTGCCGGCGCAGGTCCCGGCTTCTGGGGACGACGTTCTCCACCAGGACGGCCAGCCGCCGCGGCGTCCCCAGCGGCCGCACCAGTCCATGGGTGAGGCGCGCCGCGGCGAGCTTCTCCTCGAGCGAGCGCTGGAGCTCCTCCAGCGCCGGGACGACGAAGGACGCGGGGAGCTCCTCCGTGCCGATTTCGAGGAGAAGGTGGTCAGCCATGACGCGGGGGCTCCGCCTTCTTCTCGAAGGACAAGGTCTTCCAGACTTCGGAGGCGGGCGTGCCTTCCAGCACTGGCGGCTGCTCCCCGACGGTCCACTGGGTGGCCAGCAGGGGGTAGCCGAGCCGGGCGCGCGCCCGGAGGAACCCCTCGGCGCAGCCCCGGGCGTTGTCCCGCACCCGCTTGATGAAGCCCTGCCGCTCGGTGACCGAGATGGCCCCCCGGGCATCCAGCAGGTTGAAGAGGTGGCTGCACTTGAGTGCCTGGTCGTAGGCCGGCAGAGGCAGGTCCTGCCGTAGCAGCTGCTGGCACTCCTTCTCGTGGGCGTCGAAGAGCGAGAAAAGCAACGCCGCGTCCGAGGCGCGAAAGGCGTGGGTGCTCATCTCGACTTCGTTGGCGTAGAAGAGTTCGCGGTAGCGCACCCCGCGCACCCACTCCAGGTCGTAGACGCTGTCGACCCCTTGCAGGTACTTGCAGATGCGCTCGAGCCCGTAGGTCAGCTCGGCGGACACCGGCCGGCACTCGAAGCCGCCACACTGCTGGAAGTAGGTGAACTGCGTAATCTCCTCGCCGTCGCACCACACCTCCCAGCCGAGGCCCCAGGCGCCCAAGGTCGGAGATTCCCAGTCGTCCTCGACGAAGCGAATGTCGTGGGCCAGCGGGTCGATGGCGATGGCGCGCAGCGAGTCGAGGTAGAGCGTCTGGACGTTCTTCGGCGACGGCTTGAGCATCACCTGAAACTGGTGGTGCTGGAACAGCCGGTTGGGGTTCTCGCCGAAGCGCCCGTCCGCCGGCCGGCGCGAGGGCTGCACGTAGGCGACGTTCCAGGGTTCGGGGCCGAGCGCCCGGAGGAAGGTGGCTGGGGCCATGGTGCCGGCCCCCACCTCGATGTCGTAGGGCTGGAGCAGGACGCAGCCCTGCGCCGCCCAGTGCTTTTGCAGCGTGAGGATGAGGTCCTGGAAGTACACGCTTTGTCGGTGTGACCGCCGGGAAGAGCGGCCATCGGGGGCGCGGACCTTAGAGAGCGCCGCCGGCACCGGTCAAGGAGGCAGCCACCTGGCCGGAGGAGGTCGCCAGCCACTCGAAAGCGACGGTCAATCGACCCCGAGCTGCTTGAGAAACTCGACGCTTCGCAGCTCGCGCCCGAGGTGGTGGGAGATGAACGCGCTGAGGAGCGCCCGGGCCTGGGCCCGCACCGGTGCGCTGAGGGGCGTCCGCTGCCCGGCCTGGAGGGCGGCGAGGGCCTCGAGGAGCTCTGGGGCGACCCGCACCGCGCCCGAGGCCCGCGCCTGGCAGCTGGCGCACACGCCGCCCCCGTGGGCCGCATCGAAGCGCGGCTCGCCCCCGAGGGGCCCGCCACACACAGAGCAGGCGTCGAAGCGGGGCCGCAGACCCGCGAGAGAGAGGGCCTCCAACTCAAAGGCGAGCAGCGAGGTGGGCCCGGCCGCACCGTCCTCCAGCTGCCCCAGCCAGCGGGTGGTGGCGTCGAAGAGCTCCCGGTGCGGCTCCCGGTCGCGCACCAGCTCCCGACACAGCTCGACGACGTAGAGGGCCCGGCCGATGCGCGGAAAGGTCCCCGCGCAGGCCGGCGAAGCTGCGCACCACGTCCACGCCGTCCAGCCGCAGGGTGGCACCCCGGCGCTCCACCAGCTGTGCCTTCAGCCACGTGCACGGCTCGAGCGCACCGGCGAAACGGCGGCGACTCTTCCGGGCCCCGGCGGCGAAGGCCGACAGTTTTCCGGTCCCCTTGGTGAAGAGGGTCACCACGCGGTCGGCCTCGCCGTAGTCCACCGTCCCGAGGACGAGTGCCTCCTCGACGAAACGCTCCATCAGCCGGTCCCGGGAACGCGCAGCGTGGGGAGGAAAGCCTCCATTTGGCCGTTGGGGCGGGCGCCCTACGGCTTGGACGGCGGTGGGGGCGCCGGGTGGGGCGGCGGCGGTGGCCCGCCCAGCCGGGTGAGAAAGGTCACGCAGTCGTCCTTGACGAGGCCCGGCGTGGCGTGCTCGACGCAGGCGGCGAAGCTGACCCGCGCGAGCTCGGTGCGACCGAGTTTCGCCCGGCAGACGCCCAGGCGCTCGTGCGCCTCGGCCACCGCCGGACAGGACTGTGCAAACTCGCCGAAGGCATCGCAGGCCTTTTCCGTCCGGCCGGTGCCGTCGTAGATGAGCCCCAGCGTTCGCCAGCCCTGGCAGAAGGTGGGCATGGTGGTGATGGCAGCACGGACAGACTCGATGGCGCGGTCGGTGTCCCCCTTCTTGTAGAGGGCCCAGCCGAGGTTGGACTGGGCGAAGTAGGGCGTGCGGTACAGCATGTCATTGAGCGCAATCTCGTACTGGGCAATGGCTTCGTCGTACCGCCCCTCGTCCAGGTACAGGTTGCCGAGGTTGACGTGGCACTCGGGAAACGCCGGTCGCAGCTCCAGGGCGCGTTTGTACTGGGCCTCGGACTCGCCGAGCTTCTGGTAGTTGAGGTGGAGCACCAGCCCGAGGCCGTTGTGTGCGTCGGCCAGGGTGTCGTCGATTTGCACGGCCTGCTCGAATTCCCGGTAGGCGGACTGAAAGTCTCCCTGGTTGAGCGAACCCACCGCCAGGTCGTTGTGAATCTCCGCGGCCCGCTGGGTCTTCTCATCCGGCCCGTGCTGGCACCCGGTGCACAGGAGCGCGGCGCCCAACAGCGCCATGGGTGACGCCGAGCGAAGGGTCATCTTCAGAAGGACGAGAAGAGGCGGGCCAGCCGCGCCACCGAAGACAGCGGCGGCCGCTCTCCGGCCGTGGTGGGTGGGCTGGCAGTGCGGCTGCGGTACATGGGCAGCGACGTGAGCACCTCCGTCTGACGCTCCGACGCCAGGGCCCGGTAGTTGAGGTTGTCCATCATGAAGCCCATCGACTCGACGAAGGCCAGGGCGTCGGTTTGCAGTCCGCGGTAGTCCTCGGGCGTCTGGGCGACCCGGTCGGTCAGGTAGACGGCACAGTCATGGGACTCGCTCAGCCACAGGTAGATACCGACGGTGAAGCCCTGAGTGCTCCGCAAGCAGGCGATGAAGGCCTGGGCCGGGCCGGCCCGGCGGCCGGGGATGGCGACGTGCGGCGCGTTGATGCTCTGAAAGAGCGCCGCCACCTGCTCGCGCGTGGCGTCCAGTGCCCGAACGGTCTCGTCTAGGTTGAACAAGGAAGGTCCGGCCCCTGTCATTGCCACGCCGCGCGAGCGGCTGCAAGGCGCCCGGCCAGCTTCTAGTGCTCGCGCTGGGCGAGCGCCCAGTCGCCGAGGAGGCCCTCGCCCGTCCGGAAGCGGACGAAGCGTCGCTTGACGCGTCGGGGGTAGAACCGGAAAGCATCCAGGTCGCGGGAGCGCAGGGCCTGGCGAATGCGGTCCGGGCCGCCGTTGTACGCCATCAGGGCAAGCTCCAGGTCACCGCCGAAGCGGTCCTGCAGCGAGCGCAGGTAGCGGATGCCCAGGCGCACGCAGAGCGCGGGGTCGGCGGCGACCTCTTCCGGCGACAGGCGCAGGCCCTCCCGCTCGGTGACGAATTGCAATGTGCTGGGCCGAATCTGCATCAGCCCCCGGGCGCCGCGAGCGCTGACGGCGCCCTCGTCGAACTCGCTCTCCACATCGATGACGGCCAGCACCAACAGCGGGTCATAGCCAGCCCGGCGCGCTTCCTCGGCGATGGCCCGGCCGACCTGCGTGCGCAGGGTAAGGCCCAACTCCGGGGCCCGCTTGGCCAGCACGGAGTCGATGAGCACTAGGTCCGGAGCCGCCGCGGAGGCCACCTCCACGTGCGGCAGGGCGGCCGGCTTTCGCGCCACCACCCCCTCGACGCGGGCCGCCCCAAGCACCAGCACCCCGGCAAGCAGGGGCAGCACCGCGCAGTGCGAGGACAGCGCGTGGAGCTGGAAGAGGAGCCGGCGCATGGGGAAGAGAGTCTTCGAAGGGCCTGTCAGCCTGGTGGGCGCCGCTGGTCCAGTCGGTCCAACCTGGCTGCAACCCGGTCGAGCCGGGCCTGGAGGGCTTGAATCTGTTCGCGCCGGGGCACGCGGAGGCGGGACACGGCACGCCGCACCCCCTCCTCGAGGCCCTTCTCCAGCATCTGCCGCTGGCTGGTCAGGCGCTCGGACATCTCCGCCACCTGCCGCCGCACTTCGTCTTGGCTCCAACCGGCCACGGCCTGAAGCCGCTGCACCAGTTGTGCCGATTCCTCCTCCACGGAGGACACCGCGACGAGGGCCTGAGCCCACATCCGCTCGATAGCATCGCTAAGCGGTCGTTTTTCCTTCGTTTCACTCATCGGGACACTCCATGTGCACGGCCGTCGGCCTGGGGGAAAGCCCCCTAGCCGCCGGCCACAGTCTAAGGTGCCCGGTGGGTGAACGCCCGAAAGTCGCCCGGGAGTGTGGGTCGTTGATGACCCGGTCCCTGGAGTTTAGGCGCGGGCGTCCGGCTTCTCGCCGGTGAGGGTATCCAGCCGCCGGGACAGCTTGTTGAGCTGGCCCTTCAGCGCGCGCACCTGGGTCTGGCTGGCAACACCGGCCACTTCCAGGACGCGCGCCTGGAACTCCTCCAGCTTCTTCCTGGCCTCGGCGGAGGCCTCCTGCGCCCGCTTGGCCAACTCACGCAGCGAGCCATTGAGGACCTTCAGCTCCGCGGCGCTGAGCCGCTCGAGGAGAGCATCCAGCTCCTTGCGCGAGTCCTGGCCACGCGCGATGAGATTCTTGAGAACTTTCTCCGCCTCAGCCTCAAAAGCCACCAAGCGCTTCTGCGCCACGGTGAACTGCCCCTTCACGAAGCCCTGCACGTCATTCTTCGCCATGGCCAACTCCTAGTTTGGGCGGGTGGAAACCCGCGCCGCCCTCGCAAGTCAAACATAACGCGCCGCGCTAAAGTGTCAAGGCGGAAATGACGCGAAGCGTTACGCTAGGCGGAAGGGGACTTCCCGGAGGAGGGCTTGCCTGCGGCGGCCTTGGCGGCGGCCTTCTTGGTGTTGCTGCGCTTCTTCCATGCCTGGCGGATTTTCATCCGCTTCCGCTGGTGCTTGCTGCGGCTGCGTGCCATTCGAGTCAGTCCTCGCTTCGCGTTCGGCCGTCCCGAGGGGGGCGGGCGCCTCCTCTAGCAGAGGCCGGTGCACCAAGGCGAGCCTTCCCCGCCTCCAGCAGGGGACTTTTTCAGTCCGGGGGCACGGGCTTGGTGGGAAAGGGAATGCCCTCCGCGCCACGCACGGCGGTCGGCAGCGCCTCGGCGACCCTCACCGTGCCGGTGCGCTCGCCGTCGTCCGGGGCACTGGACAGGCCCGAGCGGCGCCGGCGGGGGAGCACCGGCTGAAAGAGCGCGACGAAGCGGCGCACCTCGTCCAGCGGCAACGCCGGGCAGCTGTGGCCGTTGATGCCCGTCATGGGCCCGGCCATGCACATGGCGTTGAGGATGGCCTCCTCGGTGGCTTCCATCACCGCCTCGTAAAGGGGGTCCAACCGCTGGTCGAGGAGCAGCTTCACCTTGGTGACCATCTTCTTGGTACGGCGGGGGATGATGTTGGCAGTGGAGAAGCCCACCACAATCTCTCCCGAGCCGTGCGCGGCGTAACTGCCCACCCTGCCAATCCCCAGTCCCACGCGCTTGCAGAGGCGGGAAATCTGGTTGGGAAGGAGGGGGGCGTCGGTGGCCACCACCGCGATGATGCTGCCGTAGCTGTCCTGCCGTCGTGGCAGGCTGTGGAAGCGCTCCTCGAGCACCTCGCCCAGCGGCAGTCCCCCCACCCGGAGGTTGTGCATCTTGCCGAAGTTCGACATCACCAGCACACCCAAGGTGTAGCCGCCGTGGGACTCGGGCAGCTTGCGCGAGCTGGTGCCAATGCCCCCCTTGAAGTCGCAGGTAATCATCCCCGTCCCGCCACCGACGCTGCCCTCGGCCACCGGCCCAGAGGTGGCCCCGGCAATGGCCGCGCGCACGTGGTCCTCGTGCACGTGGACGCCCGCGATGTCGTTCAGCCAGCTGTCGTCACACTCCCCCACCACCGGGATGATGACGTCGTGCTCGTCGCCAATGCCCGGGTAGCGCTCCACCATGGTGCGCGCCACGGCGTCCGACACGGCGCCCACCGACATGGTGTTGGTCAGCAGGATGGGCGTCTCGAGCAGCCCCCACTCCATCACCTGCGTCAGCCCGGACACCTCGCCGGCGCCGTTGAGGACGAAGCTTCCGCCATGCAGCCGCTCCATGAAGATGTTCCCATGGCTGGGCAGGATGGCCGTGACGCCGGTGCGCACCGGGCCGTGCCCGGGGCGCAGCTTCCCCTCCCCCCGGATGATGGTGGCGTGCCCCACCAGCACCCCTTCCACGTCGGTGATGGCGTTGTGCCGCCCCGGGCGAAAGCGGCCCAGGGGAAGGTCCAGCGCCCGCGCACGAACACGCGGCTCGGAAGGACTTTTGTGCATTGCCAAGGGAAGCTTAGCCGCTCGTGCGCATGCCGCGGGTGAGATCCCGCGTCATCTGACGGGCCAGCTCCTCGGGGGACTGGGGCAGCTGGTCCTCGACGTGCTTGAAGTTTCCGTGGACGAGGAGCGTGGCCAGCCCATGCACCGTCGACCAGGACAACAGGGCGAGGGGCAGCGGCTGGTCCCCCCGCAGCTTCCCCGCCGCCTGGGCGGCCTGCACCGAGGCCAATAAAAGCCCGAAGGTGGTGTCGGCCGCGTCCTGCAGTGCGCACGGCTCCTCCCGCCAGGGAAGCTCCGGTCCGAACATCACCTCGAAATGCGCCGGGTGGGCGAGCGCGAAGCGCACGTAGCCCACCCCGAGGGCTTCCAAACGCTCCACCGGGTCCTCGCTCGCCCGTCCCATCTCCTCCCGCATGACCTCGGTCAGGGTCCGGAAGCCTTCCTCCGCCACCGCCTCGAGGAGGGCCTCCTTGTCGGTGAAGTGCCGGTAGGGAGCGGCGTGAGTGACGCCGGCGCGCCGGGCCACCTCGCGCAGGGTGAGGGCACGGGCATCCGCTTCGGTGAGGACCGCCAGCGCCGCATCCAACAGGGCGCGCCGCAGGTCGCCGTGGTGGTAACGGCCGCGCTTGCCACGCGCGGCGCCAGGGCGCGCTGCCGGGCTGCGACGGGGCCGGGAGAGGACTGGCACGGTGTCGGGCTACCCTTTCCCCTCGCGCGACTCCGCGCTCGGCTCGGCGCCCAGCACCACCGGGGCACTCCCCTGTCCGTTGCCGTTGCTCACCGTCGGGCCTTCCCGGTCCGCCGCCTTGCGCTGCTCGCGCTCCTTGTAGCGTCGAATGGCGCCCGACAGAATTTCCCCAATCAGCGTTCGGTAGTCCATGCCCGCCCCCTGGGCGATGAGGACCAGGTCGCTCCAGCCAGGGGTCAGGCCGGGGAGCGGGTTACACTCGATGAAGTACACCTTGCCGCGTTCGTCCATGCGGAAGTCGATGCGGGCCACGTCCCGGCAGCCCAGCGCCATGAAAGCCGCCCGCGCCGCGGTGCGCAGCTTCTCGAGCAAGTTGGGTTCGAGCCGGGCCGGGACGTCGTAGCGGATGCGGTCGTTCCATTCGAGCTTGTGCTGGAAGCTGTAGACGGGCGTCTTCTCCGTCTCGTCGAGAAACACAATCTCCATCGGCGGCAGCACCTTGGGCCGGCGTTCGCCGAGCAGCCCGACCGTGAATTCCCGCCCCGAGATGTACTCCTCCACCAGCACCGGCTGCTGGTACTTGCCGGCGCATTCCCGCACCACCTCGCGCAGCTCGACCTCGCTGTGGCAGACGCTGCTCGACACCACACCCTTGCTCGAGCCCTCCGCGACCGGCTTGACCAGCAACGGGAAGCGCGTGAACTCCCGGCTGAGCCGTTCCTTGCCAGTCACCATCAGCTGGAAGTTGGGCGTGTTGATGTTGTGCTGGCGCACAATCCGCTTGGCCAGCGCCTTGTCCAGGGCGATGGACAGCGTGGCCGGGTCCGACCCGGTGTAGGGGATGTCGAGCAGCTCCAGCAACGCCGGGACCTGGCTCTCGCGGTTCCGGCCCTTGAAGCCCTCGGCGATGTTGAAGACGACGTCGATGGGAGTGACGGCCAGCACGGTGGGCAGCTCCTGGTTGGCCTCGAGGTCGATCACCTCGTGGCCATAGGAGGCGATGGCCTCGCGGATGGCCTGCAGCGTGGAGGGCGCGTCGTACTCCGCCTCGCTGTCTTGCTGCGCGTCGGCGGTGGGTTTGATGCGCTTCACGTTGTAGGCGAACCCCATCCGCAGGGGCCCCGACTTGCGCGTCGGCTTTCCTTGCCGGCGCGGGCTGTCCTTGATGCCGTTGCGCTTGGCGGCGCTTTCGATGATGGAGTCGATGACGCGGTCCAGGTGCAGCCCCTCGAGCTCGGCGGCCACGTAGATGCCAGCCCCCGGCTCGAGGGTGGGCAGGGCGTTGATTTCCAGGAAATGGGGCACACCGG
Source organism: uncultured delta proteobacterium (assembly GCA_963760425.1). Lineage (GTDB taxonomy): Bacteria > Myxococcota > Myxococcia > Myxococcales > Myxococcaceae > JADGRA01. The sequence continues at coordinate 634,389 of CAVXCY010000007.1, forward strand.
CATCGCTCACCCGAAAGTCCAGCCGGCCCAGGTCGTGACAGTCGCAGACCCGGAAGATTTTTCGGGCCGTCTCCCGCAGCTCGTCGCTCATGGCCGGGCTCAGCTTGGCCGGCGCCCGCACCGACACCGCCCGGGTATTGGTCGTCTTCAGCGCGTAGTCATAGATGTCGTACTTCCGCGCGCCGGACAGCTTCGGGTCGATGACGTACTCCACCGGCGACAGCACGCCCCCGAAGTCGTTTTGCACGGCGGCCAGGTACGGCACGGTGATGTCGCGGCCGGAGATGTACTCCTCGACCAGGACGCCGGCCGGGTAGCGCTCCAAGGCAAAGGCGCACTTCTGTTCCAGTTCCTCCACCGTCTCCGCCACCGAATCCTGGGTGATGCCCTTGGAGGAGCCTTCGAAGTTGGGCTTCACGATGACGGGAAAGCGGAGCGCCCGCGGGTTCAGCTCCTCGGGATGCTCGACGTACTGCCACCCCGGCGTGCGGACCCCGTGCTCACGCAGCATCAGCTTGGTGAGCTGCTTGTCCAGCGTGACCGCCAGGGCATAGGCGTCGGACCCGGTGTAGGGGATGCCCAACTCATCGAAGAGGGCCGGGTAAAAGGCCTCCCGAAAGCGGCCACGCCGCCCTTCGGCGGTGTTGAAGATGAGGTCCGGGCTGTACGCTTCCAGGCGCGCCACAATCCGGGAGGCGGGGCCCGACACCTCCACCCGGTCGAGGCGGTGGCCGAGCCGCTCGATGGCGCCGGCCAGGGTGTTCACCGTCTCCACGGTGTCGAACTCGGCTTCCTCTTCCGAGTCCGACAGCCGCAGGTTGTACGTCAGCGCGATGCGCACGCGGGCTGCCTCCTCCGGAAGCGAGCGGCGCGCCCGTCACGCGTCCGGCTCATCCAGCGCCCCGGGCCGACGGCCACGCTGGCCGGCGCCTCCTCATCGGCTGTCCCCGACGCCACCTTGCCATCCACCACCTGCGTCTGGGCCCACACGTCGCCGAAGCGCCGTCCGAGCGGGTCGCGCAGCGACTTCCACGCCTCCACCCCGCCGATGACCACCAGGCCGCCGAGGAAAGCCCGGAGTCCCAAGGGCTCGGGCATCATCCGCAGCAGCACCACCAGGGCCAGCGGCGCGTTGCGCAGCGTGCTGTCGCGGAAGCGCGCACCAGCGCGCAGAGGGAGAAACACCGCTCGGATGCCGAAGATGCGCTTGCCGGCGCTCTGCCCGCGAAAAAGGCCGTCGGCCAAAAGCAGGTACAACAGCCCCACCACCAACCCTGCCCGGCCGGCCGCCAGCGTTAGGCCGTAGGCCACTCCGGCGTCCGCCGCACGGGCCAGGACACGCAGCAGGCGTGAACAGCGTGGGTAGGGGGACTCAGGCGAGCCCTGGCTCGGCACCAGCTGCAACCGCGGCCCTTCCGGCTGTGCGCCCCAAGTGCTCACGACTCGGACTCGCCGGAGCCGGCCAGCTGGGCCAGCCGCTCCCACGCCGCCTCCACCCCGGAGGCAGCGGAGGCACGGCCATGCGCCAGGCGGTGCAGCCGGGCGTGGGCTGCCTCGGCATCCACGGGTGCCGCACGGTGGGCGCGGGTGAAGAAGACGAAGGCCATCGCCGGCCGCTTGCTCGACTCGCGCATCGCGAAGTGCACCGACTCCACCGTCCATCCCTGCTGCACCCAGCCGTTGACGGTTTCTTCCAGGGTCGCCTCGTCTACCGTCGACAGCTCCACCACCTTGTAGTGCAGCACCGACCGCTCTCGGGGAGCAGCACGACGGCGGGGGGGTGGGGGTTTGGACGGCTGGCGGCGCGGCCGCTTCTTCATCGGAACCTGGGGGACGGCAGTGTCCGCCACAGCCGGGGGCAACTGCAAGGCGGGCGAAGGTGGCTGGCCCAGCGCCCTGGGGCCTCAGCGCCCGTCAAGTGTCCAATAGCCGCGCCGCCTCCAGCGCGTGGTAGCTGAGAATGAGGTCCGCCCCGGCCCGCTTGATGGACGTCAGAATCTCCAGAATCAGCCGGTCTCCATCCACCCAGCCATTCCTGGCCGCCGCCTTCACCATGGCGTACTCCCCGGACACGTTGTAGGCGGCCACCGGGACGTCCACCCGCTCCTTCACCCGGGCGATGACGTCCAGGTAGGCCAGGGCCGGCTTCACCATCACCATGTCGGCGCCCTCCTCGAGGTCGAGCGCCACTTCCTTCAAGGCCTCGCGGACGTTGCCTGGGTCCATCTGGTAGCCCCGCCGGTCGCCGAACTGCGGCGTGCTCTGCGCCGCCTCGCGAAACGGCCCGTAGAAGCCGGAGGCGTACTTGGCCGCGTAGGCCAGAATGGGCGTGTCTAGCTGCGCGTCGCGTAGAGCGCTGCGGATGGCGCCCACGCGGCCATCCATCATGTCCGAGGGGGCGATGATGTCGGCTCCCGCCTGGGCACAGGTCACGGCCATCCGCGCCAGCAGCGGCAGCGTGGCGTCGTTCTGGACCTCGCCCTGGGCCACCACGCCGCAATGGCCGTGGTCCGTGTACTCGCACAGGCAGACGTCGGCGATGAGTTGCATGTCCGGAACGGCATCCTTCAAGACTCGCAGCGCCCGCTGGACGATGCCGTCCTGAGCATAGGCCTCGCTGCCCTGTGCATCCTTCCGGGCAGGGATGCCGAAGAGGATGAGTGCCGGGATGCCCAGCTCGCGCGCCGTCTTCGCCTCCTCCACGGCCGTGTCCACGCTGAAGTTGAAGACGCCCGGCATGGAGGCGATGGGCACGCGCTCGCCCCGGCCCTCCTTCACGAAGAGCGGGTAGATGAAGTCGGAGGGCTGCAGGGTGGTCTCGCGCACCATGCGCCGCAGCGTCTCGGTGCGGCGCAGCCGGCGGGGACGGTGGACGGGAAAGGCCATGGCCCTTCCTCTACCCCCCGCGGCGGCCGGCGGGCAAACTTCTCAACAGCAGGACGGACCGACCCCGCGGCCTCCACGGGAGCTGCGGCGGCCGACGGAAGCGCCTGCCGTCGCGCGCCCCGACCCTGCACGGGCAGGCGTCGCCGCCCTGCCCTTCGACCCCTCCGGAGTCCGGGGGGTGGGCGGGCGTCAGCCGGCGGGCCAGGTGCCACTCTGCGCAATGCCGTCAGCCTGGCCAGTCGACGCCCGGGTCAGCCGGCCAGCTGCGGCTCCCCTGGTAAGTCACGCCGACGGCTGGGGTAGGAGACGTCGCAAAGTCCAAGTCGAACGTCCCCGTGCAAGTCGCGGCCAACCCTTTCACCTGGCATCCGCGGCCGTCGCACGCCGGCCCCAGCAGCGATGAAGTAGAACCAAAGTCGTGAGTGCCGGCTTCACCTGGAGCGAACTCGGTGTCGACCGGGCAAGGGTCCACGTCATTCGAGACGGGGAGCCGAATTCACTGGGAGTCTTTGTCCTGTACTGGTGCCAAGTCGCCCACCGCGTGCCCTACAACCATGCGCTGCAGGCCGCCGTGGCCCTCGGCAACCGCCTGGGCAAACCGGTGGTGTGCTACCACGCGCTGCGGCCCGACTACCCGCACGCCTCGGACCGGCTGCATGCCTTTGTCCTGGACGGGCTGGAGGAATTCGGCCGTGCCATGCGGGACGCCGGCATCCCCTACTGGCTCGAGTTACCCAAAAGCCCGGCCGAACACCGCCCGCGGCTGAAGCAGCTTGCCACACGCGTGGCAGCCGTCGTCTCGGACTGGCACCCCACCTTCGTCGTCCCGCGGCACCTGGCCGCGGCCGCCCGGGGGCTGGACGTGCCACTCTTCGCCATCGACACGACGTGCGTCGTTCCGGCCCGTCTTATTCCAGCGGCGCAGGTGGCGGCATATGCCCTGCGCCCCAAGCTGAAGAAGCTGTGGCCGCACTACCTGCTGCAGCTTCCCGAGGGCCCGGCCCCGGCGCACGCCGCGGCGGCCGCGTGCATCGACCCGGGCTTCGCAGCGGCCGAAGCGCCACAGAAGCTGCGCCTGGAACTGGAGAGCTTCTCCATCGACCATTCGGTCTCGCCGGTGACCGCCCGTCCGGGGGGCCGCGCGCAGGCGCTCGCGCAGCTGCGCCGCTTCCTCGCCCATGGCTTGCCGCACTTCGACAGCGCCCGGAATGAACCCTCGGGCACGCACAACTCCGGGCTGTCGGCTGCCTTCCACTTCGGGCTCCTCTACGCCGGGGAAGTGGCGCACGCGGTGCTGCAGGCCCTCGGGCCGGAGCACCCCGGCGTCGCCGCCTTCCTCGAAGAATTGCTGGTGCGCCGCGAGCTCGGCTTCAACTACTGCCTCTACACGCCGCCGGCGCTGCAGCTGCAGGTCACCTCGCTTCCGCCGTGGGCCCAAACCACGCTGGCCGCGCATGCCAAGGACAAGCGGGAGCACCTGTACAGCCGCGACCAGCTCGAGCGCAGCGAAACGCACGACCCGCTGTGGAATGCCACCCAGCGGCAGCTGCGCGCCGAGGGGCGCATTCACGGGTACCTGCGCATGCTGTGGGGGAAGAAAATCCTCGAGTGGAGCGCCACGCCCCAGGAGGCGCTCGACCGCATGGCCCTCCTCAATGACCGCTTCGCCCTGGATGGGCGCGACGCGGTGAGTGTCGGAAACTTCATGTGGGTGCTGGGGCTGCACGACCGGCCCTTCCAGGACCGTCCCGTCCTCGGCCAGGTCCGACCGATGAGTTCCGAGCGCACGGCGGAGAAAGTCGACCTTGCCCTGTACATGAAAGCCTGGGGCGGCCTTGATGCGAGCGGTTTTCGGCTGCCACGCAGGCGGCTCCGGGCGTAAAGGGACGTCCAACGAAGAAGGGGGAGCCCTTGGCCAAGACGATGGAGTTCCACGTGCCGCACGCCCTGCCCCGCGCCGAGGCGCGGGCGCGCATCGAGAAGCTGACGAACTACTGGAGCCGCCACGGCATCCAGTCGACGTGGAATGGCGACGAGGCGCAGCTGAATGGGAAGGTGCTGGGGATGCACCTGGTTGCAACCCTGCGAGTCAGCGACACCCAGGTGGGCGGGGAAGCCTCGGACCCGGGCATGCTCCTTCGCGGCCAGGCGAAGAAGTACCTCACCGAGAAGTTTGCCCATTTTCTCAACCCGGCGATTCCCCTGGCCGACCTCGACAAGCACCACTCCTGAGGCCGGCCGGGGTCGAGGGGGCTTTCCGGCCTCGGACCACACAGCGCGTGCGGACCCTGTGAGACGCGGAGCGGCGGTGTGCCCGCCGCCTGGCAGGAGTAGCGTCAGCGGCCTCACGCGGCCTCGCTGAGGATTGGCGGCCCTCCTCTGGCCCGTGACCACCTGGGCGACCGCCGCTTGCCGCACCCCCCAATGGGGAGGAGACACGTCATGGCTACCTTCATCGCGCTCGTGAATTTCACCGACCAGGGCATCAAGAACGTGAAGGACTCACCCGACCGCCTCAACACCTTCCGGGCCTCGGCCGAGAAGGCGGGGCTCACCGTGAAGAGCGTCCACTACACCTTGGGAAAGCACGACATGGTGCTGGTCGTGGAGGGCTCCGAGGAGGCGTACATGACGGTGAGCCTCAAGCTGGGGTCGCTGGGCAACGTGCGCACCCAGAGCCTGCGGGCCTTTTCGCCGGACGACTTCAAGAAATTCATCGGCAAGATGCCCTAGCCGCCCCTGACGCCGGGTGGGTCGTGCCCGGGAGTGGGCTCGCCCCAGGGTGGCGACTAGGCCGAGCGGACCTGCGTCGCCGGGGTGACGAAGAGCTGACGTGCGTCCTCATAGGCCCCGCGCACCCGCCGGGTGTACTCGGCCAGGATGGGCAGCTGCTCGAGCGTCAGGGCCTGAGGCCCGTCACAGAGGGCCGCTTTGGGGTCGGGGTGAAAGTCCACGAGAACCATTCCTGCCCCAGTGACGACGCCCTGCCCGATGGCGTGAAAAATCTCCGGGATGCCTTCCGGGTCCAGGTCGAGCCGGCCGGTGGCGTGAGAGGGGTCGACGCAGACGGGAAGACGCGTCAGCCGGCGGACGACCGGGACGTGGGCGAAGTCGACCAGATTGCGGTGTGGGTCGCCGAGGTGCGTCTTCACGCCGCGGAGGCAGAAGACGATGCGCGGGTTGCCCTCGCTGGCGATGTACTCGCAGGCGTTCAGCGACTCCTCCAGGCTGATGCCCATCCCGCGCTTGTACAGCACCGGGAACTCCTGCTGCTGGCCGAGACGCTTCAGCAGTTCAAAATTCTGCGCGTTGCGTGTGCCGACCTGGAGCATGACGCCAGTCGGCTTGCCGGCCTGCTCGAGCGCCCGGCCAATCTCGTCAAGGTGCCGCGGGTCGGTCACCTCCATGGCGATGACGCGGATGCCGTACTTGCCGGCAATCTCGAAGACCCAAGGCAGGCAGCTCGCTCCCAGGCCCTGGAAGTCGTAGGGGCTGGTGCGGGGCTTGTAGACGCCCATGCGGGAGGTGCAAATGCTTTGCGCCTGCAGCGCCCGGCACATGGCTTCGACGTTTTGAAGCGTGTCGACCGCACAGAGGCCGGCAAACAAGAGGACCTGCCGCTCGTCGAAGCGGACCCCGTTGTACTCGAAGCCCACCGATTCGGCCGGCACGCCGTGGCGACCGATGATGCGGTACTTCGCGGCGACGCGGACCACCCGGCTCACGCCGGGAATCTGCTCGAAGCCCTCGGTGGGAATGCTCTTGGTGTCTCCGAGCAAGTAGACTTCGGAGACGGTGTGCTCGGTCCCACGGATGACATGCCGTCGCGTCTGAATTCCGGGGTACTTGCAGGCGTGCTTGACGACCGCGGCGAGGACCTCCTCGCCACTGTCGGGTTCCAGGACAATTATCATCTAGTGTCGGAGCTGCAGGTTTCCGCCCTTCCCCACTCCCACACCCTACTGGAATTTCCCCGCGCTGCGCAGCGGTGGACCCCCGAAGGCACCCTCGGCCCGGCGCCGGCTTAGGGTCCCTCCTCCAGGTAGTTGAGCGCGTTGCGCAGAGGCTCCTTGGAAATGGTGATGAGCCCCCGGAAAGGACGGTCCAACTCGAGGATGAGCAGCACGGCGGCGGACACGGAGAGGGCGCACAGGACGATGGCCACGTAGGCCGTCAGGTTGCGCGGGGCGAACATCCCGAGACTGGTGAAGATGACGAACAGCCAGAAGATGACGGTGACGAGAAACGGCAGGGCGATGGCGCTTCCGCCTTGTTCCGCCAGCAGCCAGCGCGTCTGCGCCAGCTCCCCAGCGAGCGCCAATGCGCGACCCTGAAGCCAGCGCTGGCTGTCGTTGGCAGGCACGAAGTCCCGCAGCTTCGCCTCGACGTCCTCGAGCGAAGTGCTGCCACGCTCGTCTCCCAGAGAGCGAAGGCGCGCCTCGTCCCACTGCTGTCCGAGCCGAGTGGCAATCCCTCGGCGAAGCACGGCGCGGACTGGGTCGGTAGCCGGGCCCAGGCGCCGAAGTTCCCGGTCGAGCAGCACCACCTTCGCCGCGCCGTCGATGATTTCCTGCGACTTGGTGTCGAACGAAGTCTTGGCCGAAGCGATGAGCAACCCGAGAACCAGCGCCACCAACGTCGCAATGAGTCCGGTCGCGACCTTGACGACGTCCTTGGACTCCTCGCTCAGGTGATGGGCTGGCAGCGTCGAGCGCAGGAAGGCGCCGAGCAGCGCACCGGCCAGGACGCAGCCGAACACCACCAAGGCGACGGAGGGCGCGCTCAGCATGGCCCCCCACCGTGTCGTCGGGGCTTCCGGCCGAGGCCTCCTCGCTCGCTGCACGCGCCCGCACGCATTTGTAGGCCTAGGGTAGTCGAGCCCGGGGAGCCGGCAAGGAATTCGCCCCGGGGGCCGCTGGGCGCGCTACCCGGGGGTGGTGCCGCCCCGGGCTTGGGTGCGCGACGTCCACAGAAGCATCAGCGCGATGGCTGCGTGGAAGCCGACCGCCGGCCACAGCAGCGGCCCTCCGACGTGCCGGACGGCGCCGAGAAAGGCGAAGTACGCCGCAAACAAAGCGTTGTAGAGGAGCAGGCCCCGGAAGGCAGCCGCGCTGCGCGCAGGCGGCCGCGCGGGCCAGGCCGCCACCGCGAGGGCGAGCATCAGGATGCCAGCGACCCGGACGACGGGGACTCCGGCCGGAGGGGGTTTCGTCCCCAGGAGCAACTCAACCACCAGCGCGGGAAGTGCAAGCAGGCCGAGCGAGCCAGCCATCTCGACCAGGGCCGAGAAGGCGATGACGTTCCGTCGGCTGATGGGATGGGACGCACTCACCTGGGAAACTCCAACCTGCCCGCGAAGAAGGTTACGGAATCATCCCGCATTCAAACATCTTGTTGAGGACGGGTGCGGCAATCTTGTCGATGAAGAGCTTTCGTGCCTGGTCATCGCTTTTCAAAAAAGCCACGGCCGCCTTTTCCTTTTCGGAGGGCGGCTGAAGCTTCTGTGCCTTGAGCTGCTCGCAGGTGGCTCCTTGGAACTTCTTGATGACCTGGTCGGCGGCGTAGTCCTGCAGCATGCCCTGGCCGCTGCAGGCTGCCGCCACCACCAAGGCCGACACCGACGCGATGGCACCGATGGACTTCAGGGCTGAAACGGAGACTGTGACCGTGATGGATTTTCTCACCTTGCACTCCTCGTCGTGTCGAATGTCCCTGGGCCAGGTCACGACAGCGCCGCTCAACGCGGCGCCTTCGGGCCTTGGAGCGTTGCGCCTCTAGTCCTTTGCCTTCGCCTTCGCTTCCTCGACCTTCTTCTCATCCGGTGGCGTCAGCTGCGAAGGCCCTAAGTTGAAAGTGACTTTCTGGATTTTGCCGTTGAAGCGGAAGGGCACCTGGTAATCGAGGTCATTGACGCCCGAACGCGTGTCCACGCCGACATCGAAGGTCTCACACGGAGGAATTAGGAAGGGAATGGTCTTGGGAAGGGTGAGGGTCCGGACCTCCTTGCCATCGACCTTGAGCACGCCGGTCCCGCTCTGGGCGATGCCCGGTCCGTGGTAGGTGAAGTCGAAGACGATGGTGTGCTTGCCGGCCGTCAGCGGCGGCTGGCCCTCGGGCGGCGCCCATCGGGCGGTGATGAGCATGACCAGGTTGTAGGTGAAGACGGGCTGACCCTTCAGCAGGTACAGCCCGTAGCCGCCGAAGCGTCCACCCTCGGTGACAATCATCCCCTCCCCTCCGCCCTCGGGGACCTCGACCTCGGCGGTAATTCGGAACGACTTATTCAGGATGCTGGGCGCGTTCCCATCCGGGATTCCGATGGTCTCTCCCGTGTAGCTGAACTGCGTCTTGCCAGCGGTCGCACTCGGCCGCGGGGCGATGGCACGAGCAAAGCCCTGGTTGCTCAAAGGGAGCACGTTGTACTTGGCCGCCTCCTTGACGAAGAGCGCTTGCATCTCCTTGAGCTTGGCCGGCATCTTTTCCGCCAGGTCGTTCGCCTGGGAGTAGTCCTCAACCAGGTTGTAGAGTTCCCATTTGTACGTGCTGAGCTCCGGCATTGCTGCGCCCAGCATCCACGGCGGGACTGGCGGGCTGGTGTTGGCGTACCAGCCGTCGTTGTAGATGCCGCGATTGCCTACCATCTCGAAATACTGGACTTTGTGGGGTGAGGGCGCATCGGCCTTCGCCGCGTCAAACGTGTAGGCCATGCTCACGCCTTCGATGGGCTTCTGCTTGATGCCGTCCACCATTTGCGGCGCCTTGATGCCAGTGACCTCGAGAATGGTCGGCACGATGTCAATCATGTGGTGAAACTGTCGGCGGATTCCGCCAGCGTCCTTGATGCGGGCGGGCCAGGAGATGGCCAGCCCCTGCCGCGTCCCGCCGAAGTGTGACGCCACCTGCTTCGTCCACTTGAAGGGCGTGTCGAAGGCCCACGACCAGGCGACCGCCATGTGCGGGTACGTCACCGGCGAGCCCCAGCTGTCGTAGTACTTGAGCTGCGCTTCGACTGGCACGTCCAGCACGCCGTTGTACGCGGTGAAGACGTTGGGCGTGCCGAGGGTGGAGCCTTCGGGACTCGTACCGTTGTCACCGACAATGTAGATGATGAGCGTGTTGTCGAGCTTCCCCATGTCCTGCACTGCCTGGATGACGCGCCCAATTTCGTAGTCGGTATAGGCGGTGTAGGCGGCGAAGACTTCGGCTTGGCGGGCGAAGAGTTTCTTCTCGTTCGCCGACAGCGTGTCCCACTTCGCCAGTTGTTCCGGCCATTCGGTCAGCTGAGCGTTCGCCGGGATAACGCCAAGCCGCTTCTGGTTGGCGAAAATTTGTTCGCGCATGACGTTCCAGCCCATGTCGAACTTGCCCTTGAACTTCTCAATCCATTCCTTGGTCGGCTGATGCGGTGCATGACTTCCCCCCGGCACGTAGTAGACGAAGAACGGCTGGTCGGGCGCAGCGGCGTTGAGGTCATGCATGTACCGGATGGCCTCGTCCGCCATGTCGGTGGTGAGGTTGTAGCCGGGCTTCCCCACCCAGGGGAAAATCTGCGTGTGGTCACGGAAGAGGTAGGGCGTCCACTGGTCGCTCTCGCCCCCCATGAATCCGTAGAAGTACTGAAACCCCATGCCGGAGGGCCACTGGTCGAACGGCCCCGACACGCCGTACTGGAAGCCAGGCGTGTTGTGGTTCTTCCCGAACCAGGAGGTGGCGTAGCCGTTGTCGCTCAGGATTCGGCCGACGGTCGCGTTGTCCGGCCCGATGATGGAGTCGTAGCCTGGGTACCCGGTCGACAATTCGGTGATGACGCCAAAACCCACCGAGTGGTGGTTGCGGCCAGTGATGAGGGCGGCCCGGGTGGGGGAACAGAGCGCGGTGGAGTTGAATTCGGTGTAGCGCAGCCCGGCCTTCGCCACCCGGTCCAGGGCCGGCGTCGGGATGACACCGCCAAACGCTCCGCTGACGCCATAGCCCTGGTCGTCGGTCATGATGAGCAGCACGTTGGGCGCCCCCTTGGGGGGGACGACGCGCGGCGGCCACCAGGGCTTGGAGTCCTTGTAGCTTTCCTTGATGACGCCCCCGAATTTCGGCGGCGGCGGCGGTAATTGCTTGCCGTCGAGGGTGATGGTGGCGCTGGGCGACCCCGGTACGCCCGTCACCTGCTGGGCCTCGGCCCACCCAGCCACCAGTACGGCAGCCAGTAGCAGTCCTGCCCCCGCGGTGACTTGGACGTCCCGTTTCATGACGCTTTGCCCCTCCGAGCGAGAGTCGACGAGGGCACCCTCGCCGCCTCGCGGCCACAAATGCAGCGCGGCCCCGGGGTGTCAAGCAAGGAATCGGGAATGTTCATCCCCGGATGCTGACGCGCCACGTCCAGGGCGTTTGCCGCGGCGCCGGTAACTTGCGCCCAACGAATCCAGTAATTGCCCGTTGCGGAGGGCACGCATGCTGAAGCAAAGGATGACGTTGCTGTGCGTGGCGGCACTCGGGGCGGCCGCCTGTACCAGCCAGACCAGCTTCCTCAAAAGCAAGGAACCGACGACGGTGCAGACGGCGCTGGCGCGCGGCCAGTTCGACCTCGCTTGCCCGACGGCCGTCCCGGTGGTGCTGTCCGAAGACTACATCCAGCCGGCGGTGGAAGGCCGCTGGGTGGCATCCGGCGTCACGCGCGCTGAGTACACCATCGGCATCGAGGGGTGTAACAAGCGCGAGACGTACGTCGTCATGTGCCAGGACGGCAGCAGCACGTGCTTCGCGGCGTCCCGCGGCGGCGTGCAGTACAACTACACCCCGTAGCCGACGGGCCCTCCAGCGGAGCCCGCAGACGCGCGGGCCGAGACCCTCCCATCTCGGAAATCCGCGGCGCGGCTGTTAAAGGTCCTCGGCGTGCCCTCGCTGAGCGACCACCGGATGAGTCTGGCCAGTTTCGAACGTCTGGCCAGCCAGGGAGACCTCGTTCCCGTCTGGCGCGAGCTGCCCGGCGACACCGAGACGCCCGTCTCGGCCTTTCTCAAGCTGCCCAAGCCCAGCCACGCCTTCCTGCTCGAGTCGGTGCAGGGTGGCGAGCGCTGGGGCCGCTTCTCCTTCCTGGGCGACTCGCCTGTGGCACTGGTTCGCCAGTCGGGTGGGCAGGTGACGGTGGAGGAAGGCGGGCAATCCACCACCAGCGAGGAGCGCGACCCGCTGTCGGCCCTGCGGCGGCTCCTCGGCCGGACGCGCTTCGCCCGCCCGGACGGCGCGCCACCCTTCGTCGGGGGGTTGGTGGGCTACCTCGGCTCGGGCGCGGTGCGCTGGTTTGAACCGCGGGTCCCGCAGCGGCACGGCCCGGACCCGCACTTCCCCGACGGCGAATGGATGCTGGCCCAGCGGGTGGCCGTCTTTGACAATTTCGCGCACCGGCTCCGCGTGTGGGCCTCCGTCCGCGTGCCGGCCTTCGGCACCGTCGAGGCCGCCTACCGCGCCGCGGTGGAGGAGGCCGACGTGCTGGCGGAGGCCCTGCAGCAGCCGCTCCCACCGCAGACCACCTTCGCCCCGCTGGGAAAGCTGGAGGATGGCTGGGAGCGGCCAGGCTTCGAGGCGGCGGTGGCCCGGGCGCGCGAGTACATCGCCGCGGGCGACTGCATGCAGGTGGTGCTCTCGCGCCGTCTCACCGCCGAGTACCGGGGGCCGCCGTTTCACCTCTACCGGGCGCTGCGCACCGTCTCCCCCACCCCGTACCTCTTCTTCCTGCGCTTCGGAGACCGGGCCCTGGCCGGCGCTTCGCCGGAGCTTCTGGTCCGGCTGCAGGGCGAGACGGTGACGGTGCGTCCCATCGCCGGGACGCGGCCGCGGGGAGCGACGCCCGAGGCCGACGCGCAGCTGGAGGCGGAGTTGCGGGCCGACCCGAAGGAACGGGCCGAGCACGTCATGCTGGTGGACCTTGGCCGCAACGACGTCGGGCGGGTCAGCCGCCCCGGCAGCGTCCGGGTGGAGGAACGGGAAGTCATCGAGCGGTACAGCCACGTCATGCACCTGGTTTCCCAGGTGTCCGGCCGGCTGCTGGAGAAGCACGACGCCTTCGACGTGCTGGCCGCCAGCTTTCCCGCCGGCACGGTGAGCGGGGCGCAGAAGGTCCGGGCGCTCCAAATCATCGATGAGCTCGAGCCCTGTTCCCGGGGGCCCTACGCCGGAGCCGCCGGCTACATCGGCTTTGATGGCGACATGGACCTGGCCATCTCCATCCGCAGCGTGGCGCTGAGTGGCTCGACGCTGCGGCTGCAGGCCGGGGCAGGGATTGTGTACGACAGCCAGCCCGCGGCCGAGTACCAGGAGACGGCCCACAAGCTTCGCGCCGCCCTGGTGGCACTGTCCGCGGATGGAGGCGAGGGGTGATTCTCGTCATCGACAACTACGACTCCTTCACCTTCAACCTGGTGCAGGTCCTCGGCGAGTTGGGGGCGGAGGTGGAAGTGCACCGCAACGACGCCATCGACGTCGACGGCGTCCGGGCCCGTGGCCCACGGGCGCTGGTGCTCAGCCCGGGGCCCTGCACACCCGCCGAAGCCGGCATCTCAGTGCCCCTGGTGGAAAGCCTCTCCGGGAGGCTGCCCATCCTCGGCGTCTGCCTCGGCCACCAGTCCATCGCCGCCGCCTTCGGGGGCGCGGTGCGCCGGGCCCGCACCGTCATGCACGGCAAGACCAGTGTCCTGCGCCATCCCGGGACCGGCCTTTTCTCCGGCCTCGCGGACGGCCTGGTGGTGGGGCGGTACCACTCCCTGGTGGTGGACGCGGACAGCCTTCCCGGGGAACTCGAGGCCACCGCCTTCGCCGTGGACGACGGCGAGCTGATGGCACTCCGGCACCGGCGCCACCCGACGGTGGGCGTGCAATTCCACCCCGAATCCATCCTGACGCCCGACGGCCCGCTGCTTTTGAAAAACTTCCTCGAGGGACGCCTGTGCTGAAAGGCGCCGTCCAGCGGTTGGTCGAAGGGCACAACCTCTCCCCGGCGGAGGTGGAGGCCTCCTTCGAGTCCATCCTGGCTGGCGAGGCGACCCCGGCCTTGCTGGGCGCCTTCCTGGTGGCCTTCCGGATGAAGGGGGAGACGCCGGAGGAGATTGCAGCCGCGGCGGTCGTCCTGCGGCGGCGCGCGACACCGGTGCGGGTACCGCCGGGCCGCACGGTGCTGGACACCTGCGGCACCGGGGGCGACGGCGCCTCCACCTTCAATCTCTCCACCGCAGCGGCCCTGGTGGTGGCCGGCGTTGGACACCTCACCGTGGCCAAGCACGGCAACCGCAGCGTCTCCTCCCGGAGTGGCAGCGCCGACGTGCTGGCCGCCTCGGGGGTGGACGTGGAGGCGCCGGTGGCAGTGGTGGAGCGCTGCCTGGCAGAGCTCCACATCGGCTTTCTCTTCGCCCCCCTCCTCCACCAGGCCATGCGGCACGTGGCAGCGGTGCGCCGGGAAGTGGGCATCCGCAGCGTCTTCAACCTGCTGGGGCCGCTGGCCAACCCGGCCCAGGCGCCCCGGCAGCTGCTGGGCGTCTACGCCCCGGCGCTGGTCCCGGTGGTGGCCCGGACGCTGGCGCACCTCGGCGCAGAGCGGGCGCTGGTGGTGCACGGCGAGGACGGCCTAGACGAAGTGTCCCCCTGCGGTCCGACGCGCGCCGCCTGGGTGGAAGGCGGGACGGTGCGGGAATTCACCCTCACGCCCCGAGGAGGCCGGCCTTCCGCGCCTTCAGCCTGAGTCCCTGCGCGGCGGCGAACCGGAAGACAATGCGCGGCTGTTGGCGCAGGTGCTGGCGGGCAGTCCGGGCCCGCTGCGCCAGGCCGTCCTCCTCAATGCCGGGGCGGCCCTGTGGGTGGGGGGCGCGGCGGACTCGCTGGCCGAGGGCGTCCAGCAGGCGGCGCGCTCCATCGACTCCGGGGAAGCCCGCGCGCGCCTGGCAGGCCTGGTGGCGCTGACCCGCCCCGGGGGACGCCGTGAGGTGGCGTCCGCCCCGCGGCGTGCTGGCCGAGCTGGTCACGGCCGCCTAGCAGGAATGCGAGCGACGCCGGAGGGCGCGCCCGGGCGTGCCGGCGGAGGCGGCCCGGCTGCCGCCGCGGGTCCCCCGCTTCCAGCAGGCGCTGCTCGGGGGCAGCAGCTTCCCGCTCATCTGCGAGGTGAAGCGCGCCTCGCCCTCGGCGGGACGAATTGCAGACGGGGTAGACGCACCGGCCCTGGCCCGGGCCTACGTCCGGGGTGGCGCCCGGTGCGTGAGTGTCCTCACCGAGGGCCGTCGCTTCGGAGGTAGCCTGCGAAGACTTGGCGCAGGTCCGCGCCGCGGTAGACGTGCCCTTGCTTCGAAAGGACTTCGTGGTCGACCCCTACATGGTGGAGGAAGCGGCGCTCGCCGGCGCGGACGCGGTGCTGCTGATTGCCGGTGCGGTGGAGCCGCCGCGCCTCGGGGAGCTCGCCGCCAGCGCGCGTGCTCTCGGGCTGGACGTGCTCCTCGAAGTGGTGTCCGAAGATGAGGCCGCGCAGGTGGCGGCGCTGGACGTCCGCCTGGTGGGCGTCAACGCCCGGGACCTCGAGACGCTGCAGGTCGACCCGGGGCGCTTCGCCCGGCTGGCGCCCGCGCTGCGCGCCCCCGGCCGGACGCTGGTGGCCGAGAGTGGCATCCGCACCGCCGCGGACCTCACCGCCCTGGCCCGGGCCGGGGCCACCGCGGCACTGGTCGGCGAGACGCTGATGCGCGCACGCGGACCCCGAAGCCGCCGTCCGCGCCCTGTCGGAGGCACCATGCCCACCCAGGTGAAGGTGTGCGGACTCACGCGCGCCGAGGACGTCCGGAGCTGCGTGGAGGCCGGCGTGGATGCGGTCGGCTTCAACTTCTGGCCGCAGAGCAAGCGCTACCTGACGCTGGACGCCGCCGAGCGCCTGGCCAGCAGCGTCCCGTCGCACGTCCTGCGGGTGGGCGTCTTCGTGCGGGCCCCGCCGGCGGAGGTCCGCATCGCGGTGGAGCGCGCGCGTCTCGGCGCCGTGCAGCTGCACGGCGACGAGGACCCGCCAGGACTACGTCGGCGTGGGCGCCCCGCTGTGGCAGGTGGTACGCATCTCCGGACCCGAGTCCCTTCCTGGCATGCCGTCCCGGGCGGCCGCGGCGGTGTTGCTGGACGCGCACGTGGAGGGCCTCGGTGGGGGCGGACGACGCTTCGACTGGGCCCTGGTGCCGTGGGTGCGCGCCTGGCGCCTGCCCGTCTGGCTGGCCGGTGGCCTCACGCCGGACAACGTGGGCGAGGCCATTGTGCAGGGCCGCACCGGACGGCGTCGACGTCGCTTCGGGCGTGGAGAGCGCGCCCGGGCATCAAGGACGCTGGCCCGGGTGCTGGCCTTCGTCGCGGCGGTGCGGGCCGCGGAGGCAAAGCGATGACGCCGGCCGAGCAGCTGCACGGCCGCTTCGGCCCGTACGGCGGCCGCTACGTGCCGGAAACCCTCATCCCGGCGCTGGAGGAGTTGGAGCAGGCCTGGGCGGAGGCGCGCGTGGACCGGGGCTTCCTGGACGCGGTGGCCGCGGACCTCCGGGACTTCGGCGGCCGGCCCACGCCCCTCATGTTGGCCGAGCGCCTCACGGCGAAGTTTCGGCGGCGCCGAGGTGTGGCTGAAGCGCGAGGACTTGCTGCACACCGGGGCGCACAAGCTGAACAACACCGTGGGGCAGGTGCGGCTGGCGCTCCGCATGGGGAAGTCCCGAATCATTGCCGAGACCGGCGCCGGCCAGCACGGGGTGGCCACCGCCGCCACCTGCGCGCGCTTCGGGCTTCCGTGCGAGGTCTTCATGGGGGCCGAGGACGTGCGCCGCCAGTCGCCCAACGTCCAGCGGATGCGTCTCTTCGGCGCCACCATCCGCGCCGGTGGAGAGCGGCAGCCGCACCCTGAAGGACGCGATGAACGAGGCCATCCGGGCCTGGGTGACGCACGTCCGGGACACCTTCTACGTCATCGGCAGCGTGGCCGGCCCGCACCCCTACCCCACCCTGGTGCGCGAGCTGCAGCGAGTCATCGGCGAGGAGGCCCGCGCCCAGTGCCTGCAGCGCTTCGGCGCCCTGCCCGACGCGGTGGTGGCGTGCGTGGGCGGCGGAAGCAACGCGCTGGGCGCCTTCACCGCCTTCATCCCGGACACAGCGCGTGCGGCTGGTGGCGGTGGAGGCAGGCGGCGAGGGACTGGCCACCGGCAAGCACGGCGCTTCGCTGTCCGCCGGACGCTTCGGCGTGCTGCATGGCTCGGCCTCCAGCGTGCTGCAGACGGACGACGGCCAGGTGGCCGAGGCCCACTCGGTTAGCGCCGGGCTGGACTACCCGGGCGTGGGGCCGGAGCTCGCCTACCTGCGCGACGTGCGGCCGGCTGGATGTGCGCACAGCGACGGACGACGAGGCGCTCGAGGCCTTCCAGGAATGCTGCGCCCTGGAAGGCATCCTCCCCGCGCTGGAGACGTCCCACGCGCTGGCGCGCGCCCGCGACGTCGCCCGGGAGCTGGGGCCGGGCAAGCGGGTGCTGGTGAACCTGTCCGGCCGCGGCGACAAGGACCTGGGGCACGCGCTGGCGGAACTTGCACGGCGGAGGCCCGGGGCCGACGACGTGAACCGGCTGGAACGCTTCTTCGCCGACGCCCGCAGCACAGGACGCAAGGCGCTGGTGGTGTACGTGTGCGCCGGGGACCCTGACCTCGCCGCCACGGAGACGCCTGGTCCCGCAGCTGGCGGAGGCCGGGGCGGACGTGGTGGAACTGGGCGTGCCCTTTCTCAGACCCGCTGGCCGACGGCCCCACCATCCAGGCCGCCGCACAGCGCGCGCTGCAGTCCGGCACCACGCTGGCCGGGGTGCTGGACCTGGTGCGCCGGCTTCGCCTGGCAGGCTGCACCGTCCCCCTCGTCCTCTTCGGCTACATGAATCCGCTTGTCCGCATGGGACTGGCAGCCTTCGTCAGGCGCGCGGCCGAGGCGGGCGCGGACGGCGTGCTGGTGGCGGACCTGCCGCTGGAGGAGTCCCACAGCTTGGGCCAGCTGGCCGAGGCGTCGGGCCTCTCCCTCGTCCTTCTGGCCGCGCCCACGACGCCACCGGCCCGACTGCGCGCCATTGGCCAGGCCACGCGCGGGTTCCTCTACTTCGTCAGCGTGACGGGCGTGACTGGCACGCCGGGCCGAGCTCCCGGCCGACCTCCCGGCCAAGCTGGCGAGGCGCGCGCCGCATCCTCGGCCCCGGTGGCAGTCGGCTTCGGCGTCTCGACGCCCGGGCAGGCGAGCGCACTGGCAGCGCACGCGGACGCGGTGGTGGTGGGAAGCGCCCTGGTGGAGGCCCTGCACCGGGGTGGAAGGGACGCCGAGGGAGGGCCTTTCCCTCGTCCGCAGCCTCGCCGCGGCGGTCCACGCCGCGCGCTGAGGGGCCCTTTCGGCTGGCCGGCTACCCGGTGCCCCGGCTGGACGGGGAAGCGGCAGCTTGCGCATCCGCTGACCGGTGGCGGCGAAGACGGCGTTGGCGACGGCCGGGGCGAGCGGCGGGACGCCCGGCTCACCGATGCCGCCCGGCGGCTCATTGGTCTTCACCACGTGCACTTCGACGACGGGCGCCTCGCGCATGCGCAAGGGCGCGTACTCAGACAGGGACGTCTGCACGGTGCGGCCCTGGTCGATGGTGATGGCTTCCCGCAGTGCCGCACTCAACCCAAAGGTGACGCCACCTTCGACTTGGGCCTCCACGGTGTTGGGGTTGACGACGGTGCCACAGTCCACCGCGCACACCACCCTCTCCACGCGGAAGCCCGTGCCCTCGGCCACAACGTCCACCACCTCGGCCACCACGCTGGCGAAGGACTCGTGCACGGCCAAGCCCCGGCCCCGCCCTTTCGGGAGGGGCTTCCCCCACCCGGCCTTGTCCGCCACCAAGTCCAGGACGCGCAGGTGCCGCGGCGACGCTGCCAGCAGCGAACGGCGAAAGGCCAGTGGGTCCTTGACCGGCGAGGTGCGCCAACTCGTCGATGAAGCTCTCCACCGCGAAGGCGTTGTAGGAGTGGGCGACGCTGCGCCAGGCGCCCAGCTGGATGGGCGTTTTGTTGGCGGCGAATTCCACGGCCAGGTTGGGGAAGCCGTACGGCACCTGCAGCGCCCCGGTGAGGGCACCCTCGTCGATGCCATTCTTCAGCCGCTCCGGGGAGCGCGAGGGCACCGAGAGGCGGTGCAGCCACGCCAGTGGCTGCAAGGCCGCGTCGAGGGCGCCGACCAGGCGGTGCACGCTGGGGGGACGGTAGAAGTCGTGGGCGAAGTCGTCGTCCAATGTCCAGAGGACCTTCACCGGTGCGCCGACGGCCCGGGACAGCTGGACCGCTTCCACCACGGCGTCCGTCTCCAGCCGGCGGCCAAAGCCGCCGCCGAGGAAGGTGGTGTGAACGACGACGCGCTCGGGGTTGATGCCCAAAAGCTTCGCGACCACCTCTCGCGCGCGGTCCGGCACCTGCGTCGGCGCCCACACCTCGCAGCCGTCCGGGCGCACGTCGGCCACGCAGTTCTGCGGCTCCATGGTGAGGTGGGCCAACAGCGGGGCCTGGTAGGTGGCTTCCAGCGTGCGGCCTGCGGCAAGCGCCCGAGTGACGTCCCCGGTGGCCCGGGCGACGGCGCCAGGCTTCTGCACGGCCGCTTCCAGCTGCTGCCAGATGCTGTCCTGCCCCAGCCCGGCATGCGGGCCCTCATCCCAGGACACCACCAGCGCCTGGCGCCCGCGCAGCGCGGGCCAGGTGGACTGGGCGACGACGGCCACGCCCTGTTCCAGCGGCACCACCCGGCGCACCCCCGGCACGGCCCGGGCGGCACGGTCGTCCACCTGGACAACTTGCCGCCCACCACCGGACAGCGCACGACGGTGGCCACCAGCATGTTGGGGACGCGGACGTCGATGCCGTACACCGCGCTGCCATTCACCTTGGCCGGGATGTCCACCCGCGGCATGGGCGTGCCAATGTAGCGAAACTGGCTCGGGTCCTTCAGCTTTGGGTCGGCCGGCACCGGAAGCTTGGCCGCCTCGGCCACCAGCTCTCCGTAGGCCAGGCGCCGGCCAGTGGCGGCGTGAAGCACCCCCCCGGACTCGGCGCGGCAGCTACCGGCCTCCACGCCCCAGCGCGCCGCGGCCGCCGACACCAGCATCTCCCGGGCGGCAGCACCGGCCTTGCGCAGCGGCAGGTAGGAATGGCGGACACTCGAGCTGCCACCGGTCCCCATCCGCCCGTACTTCGGCTCGGCGAGCGCCTGCTCGACGTGCACCATCGCCCAGTCCGCCTCCAACTCGTCGGCCACCACCATCGGCAAGGCGGTGCGGACGCCCTGCCCCATCTCGGACTTCGCCACCCAGATGGTGACGCGGCCGGTGCCGTCGATGGCGAGGAAGGCGTTCGGCTCGAAGCGCGCCGGCGTGGCGGCCTCGGCGCTGCGGAAGGAGATGCCCAGCACCAGCCCGGTGCCGCCCAGCACGGTGGCCTGGAGAAACTTCCGCCGGCTGACGTTGAGGAGGCCGTTCATGGCGCCGTCTCCTTGGCCGCCCGGTGGATGGCCTTGCGGATGCGGGAGTACGTCCCGCACCGGCAGAAGTTGCCTGACATGGCCGCGTCGATGTCGGCGTCGGTGGGCGCCTTCTTCTCTGCCAAGCAGCGCCACCGCGCTCAGAATCTGCCCGGATTGGCAGTAGCCACACTGCGGCACCTGCTCCGCCACCCAGGCCCGCTGCACCGGGTGACTCCCATCCGGCGACAGCCCTTCAATGGTGGTGACGTGCTTGCCGGCGGCGGCGGAGACGGCCACCACGCAGCTGCGCATGGGCTTGCCGTCGAGCAGGACGGTGCACGCCCCGCACTGGGCGATGCCGCAGCTGAACTTGGTGCCGGTCAGCCCCAGCACGTCGCGCAGCACCCACAACAGGGGCATGGCTGCGTCGACGTCGAGAGTCTGTGGCCGTCCGTTCAGGTTGAAGGTGACGTTTGCCATGGCCGTCTCTCTCCTTGGCTCGGCGACGTGGCCACACCCGCGGCGGCCGGCCCGCGGCGGACGCTAACAGCCCGCGCCCGCCGCCGCCCACCCTCCGACGGGCGGCTTGCCCGCCTCTCAGCCGTGCGAGGCGAGGAAGGCCAGGCCCTCCAAGTATGACTCGACGCCCTTGCCTGCAAAGACGGCCTTGCGGACGCCTTCGAAGACACTGACGTGCCGCCAGGCTTCGCGCTTCTTCACGTCCGTCAGGTGGACCTCGACGCAGGGCAGCCCCACCGCCGTCACCGCGTCATGCAGCGCCCAGGAGGTGTGGGTGAGGGCCCCGGCATTCAGAAGCAGGCCCTGCGCCCACTTCCGTTCCGCTTGGAGGAAGTCGATGAGGGAACCCTCATGGTTGCTCTGGTAGCAGCGGACGGCCATCCCCAGCTCTGCCGCCCGGGCGGCCAGCTGGGCGTCCAATTCGGCCAGGGTGGTGCGGCCGTACAGGCTTGGCTCCCGCTCGCCGAGGAGGTTGAGGTTGGGCCCGTGCAGGACGAGGACATTCACAGCGCCTCCAACGCCAGCTCCACGGCTTCGTCCAGCCGCTCGCTGGGCAACGCCTCGACCGCCCCGTGGCCGATGGACATTAGCACCACGTAGCGCAGCGTCCCCGCCACCGCCTTCTTGTCGCGCAGGGCCCCGTCGCGCAGCGCCTCGCGGCTCGGGCGGCACCAGCCCCAGAGGACGCGGGAAGCGCTCCAGCAGGGCCAGGGCGCGCCTCTCGTCTTCCGCGCTCCAGTCGGCCCGAGGCGGTGCGACAGGCGGCAAGCCACCTTCATGCCCACCACCACCGCCTCCCCGTGGGACAGTGACGCGTACCCGGTGGCCACTTCCAGCGCGTGCCCCAGGGTGTGGCCAAAGTTGAGCAGCATGCGCAGGCCTGCCTCGCGTTCGTCCGCCGAGACGACGTCCGCCTTGAGAGCGGCTGCGCGCGCCACCACCGCCTCCAGCCGTTCCGTGACCGGCCCCTCGGCCAGGACTTCCAGGTCCCGCTCCAACTCCGCGACGAAGTCCGCGTCGCGTACCAGCGCCACCTTCACCACCTCGGCCAGCCCGTTCCAGCGCTCGCGCGGCGGCAGTGTCGCCAGCGTCTCCACGTCGGCCACCACCTGCTCCGGCGGGTAGAAGGCGCCCACCAGGTTCTTCCCCAGACGGTGGTCGACGGCCACCTTGCCGCCAATGGAGGCGTCCACCTGGGCGAGCAGCGTGGTGGGCACTTGGACAAACCGCATGCCCCGGTGAAAGGTGGCCGCGACGAAGCCGCCCAGGTCCCCCACCACGCCCCCGCCGCAGGCGAGCAGCACGTCGCTGCGCCCGAAGCCAGCTTCAATCAGCCGGCCCCAGAAAATCTCGGCCGTGGCCACCGTCTTGCTCGCCTCGCCCGGCACGACGCTGAGCACGATGGGCGAATAGCCGGCCGACTCGAGGTTGAGCAGCAGCACCGGCCCCCACGCCTCCAGGACCGTGGCGTCCGAGACGACGGCCACCTGGCCCTGGAAGCCCGCGCTCCGTAGCCCCGGGCCCAGCCCGGACAACAGCCCCCGGCCCACCCGCACCGGGTAGCGCCCGGACGCCGAAGTCACCCAGGCGGTCACCGTCACGGCGTCACCAGCGGACCCGCCAGCGCACGCAGACAGGCCCAGCACCGCCCCGGCGGCCACGTCCGGGGAGAGGCCGTCCGTCCGCAGGCGCGCATCCGCCCGCGCGTACCAGCGCTGCCGCTGCTGCTAGCAGTGCCGCCAGCTGCGCCCCGGGCTCGCCCCCGTGCAGCAGGGGCCGGGCGGCAATGCCGCCCGGGGCGGCCGTGCAGCCGGCGGATGAGTTCCTCCGGGGCAGCCTCCAGGGCCACCACCGCGCCCGCGCGCCGCATCCGCCTCCACGCCTCCTCGCCACACGGCGTCCCGCCCCCCAGGGCCACCACCGCCGGCGCGCCCCGTTCCAACTCGGCCAAGGCCTCCAGTTCCCGCTGTCGAAAGCGCTCCTCCCCTTCGGTGGCGAAGAGGTCGGTCACGCTCTTGCCGGCGCGCGCTTCCAGGTGCGCGTCCAGGTCCAGGAAGGCAAGTCCCAACAGCCGGGCCAGCCGCTCGCCCACCGTCGTCTTTCCGGCCCCCATCGGGCCAACCAGAAACACCTGCCCGGGCGCCGTGCGTGCCGAGAGGCGCAGCCGCGCAAACCCATGGCGCAGGCCGTCCATGGTGTCGCCGCCCAGGGCCTCCAGCACCGCGTCGGCCAGGGCCAAGCACACCATGGCCTCGCACACCACGCCGGCGGCGGGGACGGCGCAGGTGTCGCTTCTCTCCACGTGCGCTGGGACGGCCTGCAGGGTGCCCAGGTGGACGGATGGCAAGGCCGCCGGCACGGTGGCGATGGGCTTCATGACGGCGCGCAACACCAGCGGCTCACCATTGGTGATGCCGCCCTCTAGGCCGCCGGCGTGGTTGCGTGTCCGCACCAGCCGCCCGCCCTGTAGCAGAAGGGGGTCATGCGTCTCGCTGCCGTAGGCCCGCCCGCCCTGGATGCCGTCCCCCACCTCCACCGCCTTGATGGCCTGGATGGACAGAAGGGCCGCGCCCAGGCGCCCATCCAGCTTGCGGTCCGCCTGGACGTGGCTCCCCAGCCCAGGCGGCACCCCGGTGGCCACCACCTCGACGACGCCGCCCACGGTGTCCCGCCGGCCTTGGGCCTGCTGGATGGCCTGCACCAGCCGAGCCGAGCCCTCCTCGGTCAGGGCGCGCGTCTCGGTGCCATCGGCCAGCAGCGCCAGGCCCTCGGCGTCCTCGCGAAACAACTCGGGCAACACGCTGGCAGCGTCGTCGGCATCGGCCTGGCCAATGCTGCGCACGTAGCTGCCCACCTGGATGCCCAAGTCCCGCAGCAGCGCGCGCGCCGCAGCGCCGAGGGCCACCCGCATGGCGGTCTCGCGCGCCGAGGCGCGTTCCAACACGTCCCGCAAGTCCCCCGTCTGCCCGTACTTCAGGGCACCGGCGAGGTCGGTGTGCCCGGGGCGTGGGACACGGACGGGCCGGGCGTCCTTCGGCCCTGGCTCCACCCGCATCCGCTCCGTCCAGTTCTCCCAGTCGCGGTTGCGCACCAGCAGGCCCAAGGGCGAGCCCAGCGTCGTGCCGAAGCGCACGCCGGAGAGGATTTCGGCCGTGTCGCTTTCAATCCGCATCCGCCCGCCGCGGCCGAAGCCCTTCTGCCGGCGGGCCAGGTCGCGGTCCAAGTCCGAGGCCTGCAGCGGCAGTCCCGCCGGAAGCCCCTCGAGGATGCCGAGGAGGGCCGGGCCATGGCTTTCCCCGGCGGTGAGGAAGCGCAGCCGACGATTCACAGGAGGGGCCCCTCCGCCAGCAAGTCCTGGTGCAGTGTCGCCGCCAGCCCGTCCGGTGCCTCCGTCCCGGTCCACAGCCGCAGCTGCTCCAGGGCCTGGTGGATGAGCATCCACAGCCCGTCGACGCCTTCTGCCCCGGCGGCCCGGGCCGCCCGCAACAGCGCCGTCTCGAGGGGTTGGTACACCATGTCCAGCACCGTGAGGCCCCGGTGTAGCACGCAGCCCGCCGGCAGCGCCGTCTCCCCCGGCCGTCCGAGGCCAGCGGCGCTGGCCTGCACCAGGACGTCCGCTTGGTCGAGGACGGGCTGCAGCGCTTCCGCCTGAAGCGGCAGGGCGCGGCCACCGAAGGCCGCGGCCACAGTCGCCGCGCGGTCTTCCGTGCGGTTGGACACCCACAACGCCGAGGCGCCCGCGGCGTGCGCCGCGTGGGCCGCCGCCCGGGCCGCGCCACCCGCCCCCAACACCAGGACGCGCGCCGCGGACAGACGCACCCCCCGGCCGGCCAGCGCCCGGGTGAGTCCCACCCCGTCGGTGTTGTGGGCCAGAAGCTTTCCCCCCTTGACGACGAGGCAGTTGGCAGCCCCCACGGCACGGGCGGTCTCCGAGGCGCTGTCAGCGAGGGCGAGGGCCGCTTCTTTGTGGGGCAGCGTCACCGAGAGGCCCTGAAAGTCCCCGGCGCGTGCCCGGGCGAGGAAGCGGGGGAAGTCCTCGGCCGTCACGCGCTGCGCCCGGTAGTCCAGCGGCAGGCGAAGCCGGGCGGCCAGCGCTGTGAAGAGGCGCGGGCTGAGGGAATGCGCCACCGGGTCCCCCAGCACCGCGTAGTGCCCCACCAGCGGCCTCACACCTGCACCGCGCCGGCGGACCGCGCAGAGAGTTCCGCGAAGAAGCCCGGGTAGGAGATGTCCGCCCATTCCGCCCCGTCGAGAGTCGTCTCCCCGTCCGCCACCAGGCCGGCCACGGCGAAGGCCATGGCGATGCGGTGGTCTCCGGCCGTGTCCAGGTACGCCCCCTGCAGCCGGGCGGGCCCCTGCACGGCGAAGCCGTCCTGCGTCTCCTCGACGTCCGCGCCCATCGCCCGCAGCGCCTGGCACACCTGGCGGAGACGGTCCGACTCCTTCACCCGTAGCTCCGCGGCCCCGGACAGGCGGGTGACGCCCTCCGCCTGGCTCGCCACGACGGCCAACAGTGGCACTTCGTCCAGCAGCGAAGGCACCTCCGCCGGGTGGATGGTGGTGCTGCGCAGCCGGGCGCCAGCCCGCACGTGCAGGGTGGCCACCGGGTCCCCGGCTTGGTCGGGACCCGCTTCCAGGCGCACCTCGGCACCCATGCGCGCCAGCACCCGGAGGAAGCCCGTCCGGGTGGGATTCACGTCCACGCCCGTGCAGCGGACGCTGCCACCCGGGACGAGGAGGGCGGCCCCGACGAAGAAGGCCGCCGAGGAGGGGTCTCCCGGCACGCGCAGCCGCGAGGGCAGCGCCAGCGGGCGGGTGAGGCGCTCCACCAGCAACGTGCCGTCGGCGGCGACGCGCAGCGGCGCGCCCCAGGCGCGCAGCATCCGCTCGGTGTGGTCGCGCGAGGCCTCGGGCTCCCGGATGGAGGTGACGCCCTCGGCCTGGAGTCCGGCCAGCACCAGGCAACTCTTCACCTGGGCACTGGCCACGCTGAGCTGGTGGACGCGGCCCTGCAAGGCGCCGCCGGAGAAGTGCAGCGGCGCACACTCGTCCTTGAGAGAACGGGTCCCGACGGCCTGCGCCCCCATCGTCCGCAGCGGCACCAGCACCCGGGCCATCGGCCGGCGGCGCAGCGACGCGTCCCCGTCCAGGGTTGCCACCACGCCGGCCCCGGCCACCAGGCCCGACAGAAGGCGCATGGTGGTCCCGCTGTTGCCACAGTCCAGCGGCCCGGGCGGCGGCAGCAGCTGGCCCCGGCCCTGGACACGCAGGCTGCCATCCGCGCCCGCCGTCCGCTGCAGGCCGAGGGCGGAGAGGCACGCCGCGGTGGACTGGACGTCGGCACCGGGCGCCAGGTGGTCCAGCGCCAGCGGGGTGTCGCCCGAGGGCGGAGAACATCACCGCCCGGTGGGAGATGGACTTGTCCCCCGGCACCTCCACGGTGCCGGCCACGCCGGAAGCACGACGGACCCGGACGCGCACGGCGGGGCGGCTACCCCCCGGCCACGGAGCGGCCCACCGCCGCCGCCACCGCCCGCACCCCCACCATGAGGGCCTCGAATTCGGAGAAGGTGAGGGACTGGGCGCCGTCGGAGAGGGCCTTGGCCGGGTTGGGGTGCACTTCGATGAGGAGGCCGTCCGCTCCGGCTGCCACCGCGGCGCGGGCCACGGCGGGAATCCCGCCCCGGACGCCGACGCCGTGGGACGGGTCGGCGAAGACCGGCAGGTGCGAGAGCTGCTTCAGCATCGGGATGGCGTTGATGTCGAAGGTGTTGCGGGTCATCGTCTCGAACGTCCGGATGCCCCGCTCGCAGAGGATGACCTGGCGGTTTCCGCGGGCGACGATGTACTCGGCCGCCATCAGCATCTCCTTCAGGGTGGCGCTCATCCCGCGCTTGAGCAGCACCGGGCGCCGCAGCTCGCCCACCGCTTCCAGCAGCGAGAAGTTCTGCATGTTGCGGGCGCCAATCTGCAGCAGGTCCGCCGTCTCGGCCACCATCGGCAGGCTCTCGGTGTCCTTCACCTCGGTGACGACGAGGAGCCCGGTCGCACTGCGCGCCTCGGCCAGCAGCGTCAGCCCATCTCCCTTGAGGCCCTGAAATTCGTAGGGCGAGGTGCGGGGCTTGAAGGCGCCCCCGCGCAGCATGCGCGCCCCGGACGCTCTTGACGGCTTCGGCGGTGGAGAGAATCTGCTCGCGCGACTCCACCGAGCAGGGACCGGCCGCGACGATGATTTCCGGGCCGCCCAGGCGCAGGCCCGGGCCGAGCTCGACGACGGTGTCCTCGGGCTTCACCTCGCGGCTCACCAGCTTGAAGGGCTGACTGACCGCGATGGCGTCCGCCACGCCCGGCCATCAGCCGGAACGGGTTCAGGGTCGACCGCCCCCTTGTTGCCGGTGATGCCGATGGCCGTGCGCTGCGCGCCAGGAATGACGTGGGGGGTGTAGCCCAGGCGTGCGGACGTAGTCCTCGACGTCGCGCTGCTGCTCGGCCGTCACATCCGGGCGAAGGAGAATGAGCATGGAGGCGAGGACGCTGCCAGATGGCCCCGGGTGCGCGCAAACCCCCCAGGAGGATTTCAGGCCGGCTGGCTGCGCTCGCCACGGGCGCGGGAGAAGTTGCCGATGCGCACCCACGGGCGCCCCGCGCCGCAGGACGCGCAGCATCTCCCGGATGCCCAAGGGGGCGCCCCCCGCCCCGCGGTCCCGCGCGACGTCCAGGTACTGCAGCGGGTCGATGCAGAGCGAGCGCACCTGCACCTGGTCCACCCGGTGGCGGCGGACCAGCGCCAACAGCGCCTCGACTTCGCCCGCGCGGTCCGTGACGCCCGGCAGCGTCAAGAGGTTGAGCGAGAGGTAGGCGCCCCGCCGGCGGCACAGCGCCAGGGAGGCTTCCACGTCCTCCCAGCTGTACTTCACCGGACAGTAGTACGCCTCGTAGAGGTCCTTCACCGCGGAGTTGAGAGACACGCGGACGGAGTCGAGCCCCGCGTCGAAGCAGGCCCGCCAGGCCCTCGGTGAGGCTGGCATTGGTGTTGAGGTGCAGCGAGCCGCGCGACGTCTGCGCGCGCACCAGCCGGATGGCGCGGGCGATGACGGGCCAGCGGGTGAGGGGCTCGCCCTCGCACCCCTGCCCGAAGCTCACCATGACGCGGCCCTTGGCGGAGGCGAGGTGCACCAGCGCCACGCGGGCCATCTCCTCGGCCGAGGGGCCGTCGTCCATGCGCGCGTGCGAGGCGGGCGGGCCCTCCGGCGGCTGCTCCGAGATGCAGCCGACGCAGGCGGCATTGCACATGACCGACACCGGGATGGCCCCCTCGTCCCGTCGGTAGAAGACGTTCTGGCTGGTGAAGCACCGGTACACCAGCGCGCACGTCTTCAGCTGAAGCAGGACGCGGTTGTCCGGGTCCGCCCGCAGCGCCCTGTCCACCCGGGTGCGCAGCTCCGGGGTGGAGAAGCGCCGGGCGTCCCAGTGCGTCCGCCGGTCGGTCCGCACGGCCCACGCCACCGGCCTCGCCGTCTCCCCAGGCCGCCGCGGTGTAGGCCCACTGGGGCAGCGTCGGGCCCGAAGCCTTCACCTCCCCGGGCAGGAAGGTGCGCGTGTACCCGGGCGGCAGTAGCGCTCCGACGGCGTGGGGCGTGACGCGCCGGCCGCGCACCAGCACCTCGCGCAGAAGCGTCAACTCCCCGGTGGAGGCGTCCACGCCCACCGGGCGCCGGCCCGGCAGGTGGGCTAGGCGGGTCCCGGCGGGCAGCGGGATGGGGCGCTCCGTCGGCCCGAGCAGGACGTCCCCGGAGCGCACGCTGGCCAGCAGGTGGGGATGGTCCATCACCTGGCCGTCGGCGTCGGCAAACAGCAGTCTCGGGGGGGCCTTCACCGGCGGTACCTGGCCTCCCTTGTAACGCAGGGCGGCGCCCGGGCGCTCGCGTTGACTCAGCCGGGCGGGCGTGGTTTGCCCCGCCCGCGACCGAGGGCTGCTTGGCCCGCCGAAGCGCGTTCCCTACCCCGCCCCAAGGAGTCCCCCCAGTGATTGTCGGCGTCCCGAAGGAAATCAAGGTTCGCGAGTACCGCGTGGGCATGGTTCCCGCGGGCGTGCACGCCCTCACCGGCGGCGGCCACAAGGTGCTGGTGGAGATGGGGGCCGGCGCGGGCTCGGGCATCTCCGACGCCGACTACGCCCGGGTCGGCGCGGAGATCGTCCGAGCGCCGATGAGGTGTGGAAGCGCGCCGAGATGGTGGTGAAGGTGAAGGAGCCCATCCCGGCCGAGTACGGCCGGCTGCAGGAAGGGCAGCTGGTCTACACCTACTTCCATCTGGCCGGGCGTGGACCCCGAGCTCACCGCGGACGCTGCTGCGGAAGAAGGTCGCGGCCGTCGCCTACGAGACCATCCAGCTGGACGACGGCAGCCTGCCCCTGCTCCGGCCGATGAGCGAGGTGGCCGGCAAGATGGCCATCCAGGTCGGCGCGGCGTGCCTGGAGAAGGAGCGCGGCGGCAAGGGCGTCCTCCTCGGCGGCGTGCCCGGGCGTGCGCCTGGCCGGGTGGCCATCCTCGGCGGCGGCGTGGTGGGCACCAGCGCCGCGAAGATCGCGGTGGGCATGGGCGCCGACGTCACCGTCCTCGACGTCAACCAGCAGCAGCTGGCCTACCTCGATGACGTCTTCCTCGGCCGGATCACCCCCCTCGCCTCGGACACCGAAACCATCGCCACCGCCGTGCGCGCGGCGGACCTGGTGGTGGGCGGCGTCCTCATCCCCGGGGGCAAGGCGCCCAAGCTCGTCCCGGAGGCACTCATCCGCGAGATGAGTCCCGGCTCCGTGGTCGTCGACGTGGCGGTGGACCAGGGCGGCTGCATCGAGACGTGCCGGCCCACCACCCACGACAACCCGACCTACGTGGTGCACGGCGTGGTGCACTACTGCGTGGCCAACATGCCGGGGGCCGTTCCGCACACCTCCACCTTCGCGCTCACCAACGTCACCTGGCCGTACGCCAAGCGGATCGCCGACCTGGGCCTGGCCGAGGCCGTCCACCAGGCGCGCGCCCTCGCACGTGCAGTGAATACCTACGGCGGCCACGTCACCTACGAGGCGGTGGCCCGGGACCTCGGCCATCCGTACGTTCCGCTGGAGGAGGCGCTTCGCTGACTGCTTGCCTGCTTCACCAGAGCAGGCATAACGCATTGAAGCAATCGGTCGAGCGACACCGTCCGTAGGGGTGTTTTTGCAGGAGGGCTATTGCTCGACTTTCCCACCATCCAACCGAACCAAGCAGGAGTTCGAGGCGCTGGCGCTGGCGCACCTGGACTCCGCTGTACTCCGCGGCGCTTCGGCTGACCAAGAACGAGCGGGACGCCGAGGACCTGGTGCAGGACACCTGCATGCGGGCCTACCGCTTCTTCGACAAGTTCGAGCGCGGCACCAACATCAAGGCCTGGCTGTTCCGCATCCTCACCAACACCTTCATCAACCGCTACCGCCGCAAGGTGAAGGAACGGACGGTCACCGAGGGTCCCGAGCGCGAGGCCGTCCAGGCGCTCTTCTTCAGCCAGGACGCCACCGACCACGCGAGCAACCCCGAGCAGCTTCCTCTTCGACCGGCTGCTGTCGGACGACGTGCTCCGGGCCATCGACTCGCTCCCCATCGACTTCCGGATGGTGGTCATCCTCGCGGACCTCCAGGAGTTCTCCTACAAGGAAATCGCCGACATCCTCGGCCTGCCCGGTCGGGACGGTGATGAGCCGTCTGTTCCGGGGCCGAAAGCTGCTGCAGAAAGGCCTCAGGGATTATGCGGCCGGCCTGGGTGTTGTAGCTGCGCGGGAGGCCCCCGAGGTGGCCGCGCCCAGCGACCTGGCAGCCTACCGGCGCCGAAGGGCGGCCGGGGGCAACTAGACAGTCGTTGGTAGCGGCGCACCAGTGCGGGTAGCCTTCGCACGTGAACGCTGCTCGATGACCTGCGTCGACCTGGACTCGGTGGTCTACCCCTACCTCGACGGAGAGCTCGAGGAGGCCGACCGGAAGGACTTCGAGGACCACCTCAGCAGTTGTGCGTCCTGTGCCGCGCCGGGTGGGCGGCGAGGCTGCCTTCCACGGCGCCCTCCGCCGCTCGGTGCGGGTGCAACGCGCACCGGCCCCGGAGGCCCTCCGGGCGATGCTTCACGCCGGCATCCAGCGCGAGCACCGCCGCGTCCAGTTCGTCTCCTGGACCCGCTGGGGCGGGGCTGCGCTGCTGGCCGCCGCCGCCAGCGCCGCCTGGCTGGAGCTGCGCCCCGCGCCGCCGGACCTCATGGGCAACGAGGCGGCCTTGCGCTTCCAGCGCGCGGCTGCCCCTGGAAGTCACCGTACACCGCCACGAACAGGTGGAGGCGTGGTTTGACGACAAGCTGGACTGGCGGGTGCCCGTGCCGCGGCTGCCCAACGCCCAGCTGACCGGCGCCCGCCTGTCCAACGTCGGCGAGCACGAAGCTGCCTACATTGTGTACGAAGCACCGGCGGTGGGCGATGCCCCGGCGCGCCGGATGGGCCTGTTCGTCATGGATGACGCGCACCAGGCGCTGCCGGCCCGCCCCTGGCCCGACGTCCAGGTGCACACGGTGCGGGGCTTCAACGTCGCCAGCTGGCGCACCGGGGACCTGGTGTACGAGTTGGTGAGCGACCTCGACGCCGACGCGCTGCGGGTCATGCTGACCGCCGCGCGTCCGGCCACCCCCACCCCACCCTGGCCCTCCCGCACCGCGACTGCCACGGCGGCAGGCTACGGGGCACGGCGCTGGCCGGAGTTCGAGGTGCTGCACGCCTCAGCACGTTGACGCGTCCGAATCCAGCTGACTAGCCTTGCTGCTTGCTGGCCGTCGCGGCCGGCCCCAACGCTGGGGGCCCTCGGCCGCGCCCCATCCCCAGCGCGCGCATGCCCACCCATGTCCTGATTGTGGAAGGAGACGCGGCGCACTCGGCCCGGATGCGCGGCGCCCTGCAGGCCCGCGGCTTTTCCGTCCAGGAGACCACCGACGGGCGCACCTGCGTCGAGGTGGCCCGCCAGGGCGGGGCGGCCTGCGTGGTGCTCGCGGTGGACCTCCCCGCCGGGCAGAACGGCTACATCCTGTGCGGGAAATTCAAGAAGGACGAGGAGCTGCGCGCCCTTCCCGTCGTCATCGTGGGAAGCCCGGACGGCTTCGCCCAGCACGGCAAGCTGAAGAACCGGGCGGACGCGTACCTCGCCAAGCCCCTGCAGCTGGAGGCGTTTGCCGACCGGGTGGGCGAACTGACTGGGCATGTCGCCGAGGCCCCGGCCGCCCGTCGCCGTCACGGCGCCGGCCCCCGCGGGCTTCGACCTCGACGAGGCCACCGTCTCGGGCGACCCGGACCTGGACCTCATCGACGCGGCCTTCGACACCGGACCGCTGCCTCCCCGCCAGGGCGCCCATGGGGCGCCTCCGCCCCCAGCTGCCCCGCCCGAGCCGGAGGCACCACTGCCCGACTACGGCGCCTTGGACGGGCCGGAGGCGGCCGGCACCCCGGAGCCGGCCCTCGAGGAGCCGGCGACCCTCACCTTCACACCCCTGCCCGCCCCGGACGAGGCGTCCGCGGCGGCGAACGCCAGCGCCGACGGGCTGCAGCGCGAGGTCGCCCGGCTGCAGGCCGCGCTGGAGGATGCGCAGGCCCGCTCCTTCTCGGCCGACGTCCGCATCCACCAGCTGGAGGCGGAGCTCGCCGGCCGGGCCACCACCGAAGAGGAGTCCGGTCCCGAGGGGCCGCGCGCGACCAGCTGCTCCGCCGGGACCGCGACATTCTCCGCCTCAAGGCAGACCTCCACGCGCCGGGAGCAGGAACTGGCCGACCTGCGCGAGCAGGCCATGCACTTGGAACAGCAGAACCTCGAGCTGACGGGCGGAGGTCGCCCGGCGCGACGGGCAGATTAAGTCGCTGCAGGCCCGCACCGAGCAGGACCGGCGGCGAGTCGACGGCTCGGTGGAACGTGCCGAGGCGGCGGCCCGCGAAGCGCAGGAACAGGTGGCCGACTTGCAGGGCGCCATCGCCGCCGCCAGCGCACGCGCCGACGCCGCCGAGCAGGAAGCCAACGACTTGCGCGCACGCGCCGAGGAAGCCGAGGTCGCCCGCGACAGCGCGGAGGGAGAGCTGGCCGCCGCCCGCCGCGACCGCGAGCTCAACCGCGCCCACGCCGACGGCGCGCAGCGACAGCTGTCCACCCTGCAGGCGGCCTTCGAACAGGGCCAGGTGGACCTGGCCGCCGTCCGCGAGGAGCTGTCCCACCGCGATGCCGCCCGTCAGGACGAAATGGGGGCGCTTCAGCAACGCTGCCGGGACCTGGAGGCCGCTCGCCCACAAGCACGAGGAGCGCGTCGCCCGTCTCTTCACCCGGCTGAAGTCCGAGGAACGGGCGCGAGAGAAGGCAGCCCGGGCCGTGGCCATGGCCAGCCAGCTGCTGGCCCAGTCCGGCCCAGGCGCTCCCGCTCCGGAGACTACCCCCGGCGGGGACGACGAGCCGGCAGCGGCCTGACGAGCGCGTGCCGAACAGCATCGCCCGGACGGCGAGCAGCAGCCACAGGGCGGTACCGGCCTCTGTTCGCACGGCGATGGGTAGCCCCCTCCGGCAGACGAACGCCGAAACCGCTAGTGGCCTTCCTTCTTCGGCTCGTTCTTCTTCTCCACCGCCTTCTTGGCCATCATCTGGATGCCCGAGGGCACGTTCTTGTCCCGCGCCAGCTCGCGGACTTCGGACTCGCGCAGGGTGGACAGGAACTTCATGGCGATGGGGAGCGGCACCTTGGGGTTCTTCACCAGCGCCAGCTTCACCGGGTAGAGCTTCACCCATTCACGGTTGGCGCACACCACCCGCAGCACGTCGTCGTGTGCCTGCCGGCTGTTGGCGATGGCGAGAACCTCCGGGTCGGTAATCTTCGGACTGCGAATGGCAGCCACCGCCACCAGCTTGTTGCTGTCGCGCAAGAGGTAGCCCCTGGCCTCCTTGTTGCCTTTGGTGGCGAGCTTGATTTTTTCCGAGATGCTCATCTTCACAATCCGCTGGGCGAAGTTGAGCTTCCTGGTCTCCTCGAGGGGAGGCGCGGACTCGTCCCCCACCTGGTACTCGGCGAGAATCTCCTCCGCGGTAGGCCCGGGGTTGGGCGCAGCATCGGCGGCCTCGGGCCCAAAAATGCGGATACGGGCGGCCCGCATCGGCACGACGTCGGCCAGGTGCAGCCCGCTGCGGACGCAGAAGTCACACACCGAGTCCACCAGGGCCCCGGCGGCCTTGGGGTTGAGGCACAGCTGGCGCACCACGTCCTCGTGGCGAAGAAGGCGGAGCTGGTTCTGTCCGATGATTTCCAAAGACCGCAGGCTGCAGTGCGCAGCCACGCGCGCCACCGCCTCGTCCGGCGTCGAGGCGTTGAGGACCAGCATCTCGACGTAGACGTCGTTGGTCTGCAACCGCTCGAGCGCCCAGGCCAGCACCGAAGGCGCCACGCCCTCGTCGCGCAAGGCGGCTCCCAGAATGCGGTCCGGCAGCTTCTCGGCCGATGCGGCGGCAGTGGTGCGCACCGTCTCGTCGGGGTCCTGGGTAAGCAGGTAGAGCGCCCCCAGCATGTCGGCCGGCGCCAGCGGCACCAGTGCCTTGGCGGCCATCATCCGCAGCGGGATGGGCGAGGCCGGGTCGACGTGCTTGCGCAGCGCCGGCGGGAGGAAGTCGAAGGCCGGACGTTGCTCAGCTGGGGCCATGGTTCCGTCCGTAGATGATGCGCAGTCCCTCCAGCGTCAGCAGCTCATCCACCTCGGTGATGCAGCGCGACTCGCTGGCCAGTAGCGGGGCGAGACCGCCGGTGGCCAGCACCTTCACCGGGAAGCTGAGCTCGCGCGCCATCCGCTCACAGATGCCGTCCACCAGCCCGGCGTAGCCGAAGACCAGGCCCGACTGCATGGAGTGGATGGTGTTGCGCCCCACCACCGCCGGGGGCCGGGCAAACTCCACCCGCGGCAGCCGGGCGGCATTCTGGAAAAGCGCCTCCATGGAGATGGAGATGCCCGGGGCGATGGCCCCGCCTAGGTATTCCCCCTTGGGGTTGATGGCGTCGAAGGTGGTGGCCGTCCCGAAGTCCACCACCAAAAGCCCCTGGTGGTGCTTCTCGAAGGCGGCCACCGCATTGACGATGCGGTCCGCACCGACCTCGCGCGGGTTGTCGTACAGGATGGGCATGCCCGTCTTCACCCCGGGTCCGATGAACAGGGGCCGGACGCCGAAGTAGCGGCTGGCCATACGTTCCAGGCTGAATTGCATGGGCGGCACGACACTCGACACCACCACCGCCTTCACGCCCGCGGGGTCGACGCCGGCGTAGGGCAGTGCCTGCCGCACCCACAGGCCGTATTCGTCCGCCGTCCGGTGCGCATCCGTCGCCAGCCGCCAGTGGTCGACCAGCCGGGCGCCGTCGAAGACGCCCACCACGGTGTTGGTGTTACCGACGTCGATGGCGAGCAGCATGGCGGACCGGTCCAGGCTTACCACGCCCTCGACTGGCGCGGGGACACCGGGGCCTTCCCGCGCCGCCGCCGCCGTTCAGTCCTCGAGCTCGGCGAGGCGCGCCTTCACCAGCTGGCGAACCAGCTTCGCCGGCAGGGGCTTGCCGGGGAGGAAATGCAACGAGGACTTGGTCCTCTCATAGCCACCAAGCTGGTCGGCCAGCGTCCCCAGCGTCGAGCCGCTGAAGGGGAAATAGGAGCAGCCTTCGCGCCGTGCACAGAAGCCGGCCACGACCGCCCCCCGGAAACGAAAGGCCGGAATCCCGTAGCTGATGCATTCCTCGGCCTTCGGCACCACCGACCGAATCATCTTCCGCAGCTTCTGCAGGACGGTGCGTCGGGCTCCGGGGACACTCGCCAGGTACGCGTCGATTGTGGTGGGTCTTCTGGCCATCGCCTGGTCCCCTTCCCGGGGCGACGTCCAGCGTAGCCTCGCCACCGGGACGCTTTCACCTGGCTTCGCGACAGCGACCAGGAGGACAGTTTCGGCTGCAGCGCCCTAGCGGATGACGCCCTGGTTGAGTGCACCCACGTCGAGGTGGGGCCGCTCGCCGGGGAGGAAGGGCGGGTCGCCGCCCTGCTGGGGACCGCCCTGGTGCGTCGAGCCGGGGGTTAGGTCCTGGGGTGGCTGCTCACGGGGGCGGGGGCTCCGGACTCACCACGCCCGAGGCGGAGACGGCGGGGCGACGCGCGGCCGCACCTGCTCCACGTCCCCGGCCAGCACCCGTTCCTCGGTGCCACCGGCCGTGCGGATGCGGAGCGCCCCATCCTCGTCGATGTCGACGGCCACGCCGCGCAGCTCGCGCCGCTCGGAGGTGACAAGGACTTCCTGGCCCAGCGTGGCGGACAGCGCACGCCAGCGCTCCCGCACCGGGCGGAAGCCTTGGGCGGCGTGCAGGTCGAGCCAGTCCTCCAGCCGCTTGGCCAGCGCCGCGGCAAAGGCCGCCCGTCCCACTGGCCGACCCGACACCTCCAGGACGCTGGTGGCCGTCTCGGCGAGCTCCGGCGGGAAGTCCTCCCGACGCGAGTTGAGGTTGACGCCGATGCCCACCACGACGAAGTGCACGCGGTCCAGGTCCGCGGACAACTCGGTGAGGATGCCCGCCACCTTGCGGCCACCCACCAGCAGGTCGTTCGGCCACTTGATGTCGGCCGGCACGCCGGCGGCCCGTAGGGACTCGGCGAGCGCCACCGCCGCCAGCAGCGTCAACTCCGGGGCGCGCTGGGGCGGTAAGTCCGGACGCAGCACGAAGGAGGCATGCAGGTTGAGGTGGCCCGGGGAAACCCAGCTGCGCCCCCGTCGACCGCGGCCCTGCGTCTGGCGCTCGGCCAGCACCAGCTCGCCGTGCTCGGCGCCCTCCACCGCCAGCCGGAAGGCCACCACGTTGGTCGAGTCCACCTCCTCGAAGGCGTGCAGCGTTCGCCCCAGGTCATGCGTCTCCAGCAGCGGGAGGACTTCCAGCGCGGTTAGCCGGTCGGGCGCCTCCAGCAGCCGGTACCCGCGCGAGGAGACGGCCTCGATGCGGTAGCCGTGGCGGCGCAGGGCATTCACCACCTTCCAGACCGCGGTGCGCGACAGGCCGAGCTTGCCGGACAGCGCCTCGCCGGAGACGAAGTCGGTGCCTCCTTCGACGAGGAGGCCGAGGATGAGCTCCTCGTGCGTGGCTTCCTGCAGGTCCGCGTTCACGGCTCAATTCCGGCGGTAGGTGCAACGGCGGACCAGCGTAACCCAGCGGCATGACGCCCGGGGGGGGGCCCGGGCCAGCCTTCAGCCCTTGGGGGGCGGCCGGAGCGGCGCGACTTCGTAGGCCGTCAGCAGTAAGTCGGTCTGGGGCACCTCGGCGCCCTGACGCAACAGCGTGGTGCGAATCCGCACCATCCCGACCCCAGCCGCGAAGGTGATGCGGTTGACGAGCTGGACGCCCTCGGCCGCCGCCACCCGGCTCTCCACCTCGACGCAGTCCGGGAACTGCCCGGCCGGCGCCGTGCAGGGGCTGCCCACCGAGTTGATGCGCCAGTGCTCGGCCGAGTCCGGCCCGAGGACCACCGTCCAGGTGCGCCCGGTCTCGACCGGCGAGCGGAGGATGACGCGGGACTGGTCACGCAGCCCATCCGAGGTGACCCACAGCAGCCGCCCGCGGTTGTCCGCGTAGCGCCCATCCTTGACGCTGCGAATCTCCACCGTCTCGACGGCCGAGGCGTCCGCACCGGAGCGGTAGCTCCAGCGGTTCCCCACCGCCAGCGGGAAGTAGCGACCGGCACCCGTCGGCAAAGAGGGCGCCGGCGCGGGCGCAGTCGCCGGGTGGGCACAGGCCAGCAGCCCAGCGAGCAGCAACCAGGAAGTGCCCCTCACCGGTGCTGGCCCCGGTTTGCCTCGACGGAGGCCCCTTCCTTGGGGGCCAGCGCCTCCCGGTGCGTCAGTTCCTCCAGAGCGCGCTCCGCGGCCTCGCGGACGCCCGGGCTGTCGTGTCCCTGGGCCACCGTGTACAGGTAGGCCCGCGCCTCGTCACCGCCGATGGCGCCCAGGGCAAACACCAGTTCCCGCTGAAAGCCCGCATCCTTGCCCCGGGTGAGGTCAATCAACGCCGGCACGGCCTGGGTGGCCCGCATGTCCACCAGCGCGCCCATCGCCCGCCGCACCACCAGCCCGTCGTCGGACTGCAGTCGCTCCACCAGCAGCGGCACCGCCCGGGGGTTCTTCCGGAAGGCGAGCCCGTCCAGGGCGGCGTCACGGACCCGGACGTCTGTCGACGTCAAATCCCGGACGAGGCCGCTGTCGCTCCTGTCCAAGGCATCCAGTTGGGCACGCGCCCCGTGCACCAGGTCCTCCAGCGCCTGCTCCAGGGCCCGGCGCGCCGCCTCCTGGCGGTCCTCGAAGGTTTCCCCGGCCGGCCGCGCCAGCCCGGAGGCCCAGAGCTCCCGTCGCTCCGTCCCGGCCTCGCTCTTCCGGCGCAGGGTGAGGTCCGCCACCACTTCCACCTCCGGTCCCTCCCGCCCGGGCCGAAGCACCTCGCGCACCCCGGACAGCTCCAGCACCAGCCGGACGAGCGGCGCCCCTTCGGGGGGGCGCACCCCGGGCGCCACCAGTTGCAGCCGCGGCTCGGCCGCCACGCGCCGGGTGAGCTCCGCCTGTAGCTGCGGGGCCGATGTCCCCAACAGAGGCACGTCGGCCACCGACGCCGAGACGACGTCCACCCGCTCGACCAAATGCGGCTGGGCCTTGCAGCCCGGCAGGACTGCCAGTCCACTTCCCAACAGCAGCGGCCAAAGCCTCCTCACCAGGGGGAGTCTACTGCGCACCGCCCTCGCTCGCCGCGGGAGGCGGAGCGGCAGGCGCGGGTTCGGCGACGCCGGGGGCCGGCTGGGCGTCTGTGGAGGCCGCCGGGGCCTCCGCCGCCCCGGCAGTCGCGCCCGGGACTCCCGGAGCGCCGGGCGCAGTCTCGCCCGGCCGCAGGCCACGGCCTCGCCGTCCGCGACGGCGTCGCCGGCGACGCTTGCGCTCGGCGCCGGCCTCGCCCTCGGCCCCCGGTGCGCTCTCCTCCCCCGGCCCGGTGGCGGCCGCCCCTTCGACGCCCGGTGCGGACTGCTCCGCCCCGGCCTCCTCCGCGCCCGCTGGCCCCTCGTCCTCGTCCTGCTCGGCCCGCTCCCGGCGGCGTTCCTCGCGCCGCTCGCGCACCTCGGCGGCGACCCGTGCTGCGGACTGGAAGAAGGCGGCATCCATCTCGAAGAGCTCGGCGTACGTCACTCGCACGCCGGCGTGGGCTTCGAGGAATTTCTCGGCCAGCCCCTCCCCGCACCACAGCAGCACCAGCGCCGGGTGGGCGACAGCCTCGCTGCGCGCCTCCCCCCGGGCATCGCCACTCGCCAGCACCAGCCCCATCTGCGCGCCGTGGTGGCTGAGGTCGCGGCGGCAGTCCTGCACAATGCGCCGCTCGACACCTCCGCCGCCTTTCAGGACACGGATGGCATAGCGCAACTCGAGGCTGCCATCGCGGCGGCGCCCGGTAATCAGCGGGCCGTCTTTGGCGCGCTTCACCACCTTCAACTCCCGGAAGCTCTGTCCATGCAGCATCTTGATGCAGGCCCGCTCGAACGTCCCCGCATCCAGCGCGGCCAGCTGCGAGCGCAGCGCGCGGGCGGTGCTGCGGCGCGCCTCCCTGACGGCCACCCGCGCCGCCGAGACGACCGCGGCCTCGGGCGCGACCTCGACCGGCTTGGCCGTGGCGAGTACCACCCGCCCATCTGCCAGCGGAAGCCCGAGCGCCGCGGCGAAGGCCGCCTGCAACTCGGCCGGCGCTGTCCCGGACCGGTCCACCGCCAAAAGGCCATCGGCCAGCAGCGCGAACTGCGCCTGCCGGCCCCCGTCGATGCGCCGCTGGTTCTCCGTCACCAAAGCGGTGAGCAGCGTCTCCACCCCAGTGTGCGGCAGGGCGAGGTCTCGGCCGACGGCGCGCTCCAGCAGGGCGGCCGGGGCAATCGGCTCGGTCGCCTCGCTGAGCAACTCGAAGGCCACTTCCTCCAGGGGCGGCAGGCGGCGGTGGCTGGGCCCACGGTCGCGTTCCCGCTCGTGGCGCCGGCCGTGGCGCTCCTGCCGGGCCGCCCGGACGCCCTCCGAGCGAGACTCCGGATGGCGCTCCACCGCGCGCAACGGCGCGGGCTCCTCGGCCAGGCCGGGCTCCTCAGTCTGGGCCATGCGCGCGAGCGCCTCGGCGTCCTCGGGCAGGCCCCACTCCACCAGGGCAAAACTGTCGTCCCCCACCACGCTGACCCGGCGGTCGCGGGTGCGCCGGGCCATCACCGCCAGGCGCGACCTCAGGGTTTCAGCCGGGTTTTTGCCGACGTGGCTCAACAGCCCTTGGGAAATGCAGCGTTCCGTTATCTCCTGCGTGGTCAGCGGACGTTTCTCCGCCTCCAGCACTCGGATGGCAGCCTCGTAAAATGTCATAGAAATCCAAGCAGTTCCGCGGCGTTGGCCTGCGGAAGCAAAGGGGCGCGCGGTCACGGGCGCCGTCGCTAAATGTCAATCAAGCCTCAATCGGCTCGCATCCACGGCCGTTCGTACCATGCTTCGCATCCGAATCGGACAGCATTGGAAGCATGAGGGCGGCGGTGAGGCCCTGGACGGGTTTGGCCTGGAACTGGACGGCCTGGCCCTCGTCCCCGGGGCAAGCGAGGAACCCCTCGGCCTGGTGATGGAGCAGCTGCTGGTGGCCACCGCCGCGCTGGCGGCCGGCCAGGGCATGGCCCAGGTTTCACTCCCCGAGTCCGGGCAAGAATTGCTGCTGGTGCGCCAGGGGGAGCAGCTGCACCTGCACGTGCTGCGCCTCGGCCGGCCGGCGGGCGCGGTGCGGGCCCCGGTGACGCTGGAGGTGGAGGCCTGGCGTCGGGCAGTGGTGCGCGCGGCCCGCGGCTGGATTGACGACTTGCGCACGACGGCGGCACCCGCGCGGGTGCGGGCCAAGGCACGCGCCCTGCTGGCGCGCGCGGACCGGGAGCCACCGGCGGCGGCCGCGGCGACTCCCGGGTGGGGCGTGCGACTGGAACCACGCGCCCGGCCCGGCTTCCGCCTCACCGCGGAGGACCCGGCGGGGTTGCTGGGCGTGGCGCAACGCAAAGCGCCCGTGCCGGTGGCCCTCCTGGTGCTTCCCGGCCGGCTGCAGCTGGTGTCCCGGGAGCCGGCGGCCTGGCAGGCGCAAGGCCTGGTGGGGCTTCTGGCGCTGGAGCTGCTGCGCCAAGCGGAGGAGGTGGTGCGGGGACTCGAGTCCGGCGAACACGCGCTGCGGCTCTCCCCGGCCGGCGTCCCGCCCACATGGCAGCTGGACCTGACGGCGGGCACCGTCGTCGCGCCGGGCTGGGCACTGGCCTGGCCCGCGGCGGCGCTGGCCGAAGCGATGGTGGCACCGGCCGTCGGCCTGGCCGCACTGCTCGGCTCGCTCGACAGCCGATTCGCCGCCAACGGGTACCTCGGCGACTTCACCACGCGGGGGCGCGCGGTGCTGGCCGCGGTGCGGGCCCTCGTCGCCCGGCCCACCGAGGAGCCGCGACGGCCCCCGCGGCGCCACCCCCGGAAGCGGCAGGCGCCGGAATTGCAGCGCGGCGCACGCGTCCGGCGCCTCAGTTTCCTGCAGCGCGGCCAGGCCCGGGGCCTGGCCGGGGAAGGCGCCTCGGAATTGCGGGCCCTGCCGCCCGGCTTCGCCCTGCTTGCCCGCACTTGGGCGGTGCTGGTGACGCTGACCGGCGAGGTGGTGCAGCGCTGGGCGGCCAAGGACGGGTTGGTGGTGGGCCCGGGCGGGGAAGCGGTGCTGGCCACCGGGACGCGGTGGCTCCGCGTCTGCCTGGGCCAGCCGGACGCCCGCTGGATGCCGGGACCAC
Source organism: uncultured delta proteobacterium (assembly GCA_963760425.1). GTDB lineage: Bacteria > Myxococcota > Myxococcia > Myxococcales > Myxococcaceae > JADGRA01. The sequence goes on from CAVXCY010000007.1 coordinate 676,203, forward strand.
GATGGCGCTGCCTTGGATGGAGGGTTGCTGGTGACGGACGAACAGCTCCTCCTCACCACGCGGCCGAGCGGCATCCGCGCCGTCGACCGGCTGACGGGACGTGAACTCTGGTGCTTCCTCCCCCAGCGCCCGCAGCGTCTTTTCCTGGGCCTGCACGCCGGCCGCGTCCTGGTCGCCTCCGAATCCGGGACGGTGCACGGGCTGGACGTCGCCCAAGGCTCGGTCCGCTTTCGCCTGGCTGGCCCCCTGCCCTGTCTTGGCCCGCCCCTCCGGTGGGGCAATTCCTCGGTGGTGACGCTGGGGCAAGGCCACCGTATGGCGCTGCTCGTCTTCGACCCCCACGACGGCGCCGTCCGGTGGCTGCAGGAATTCCCGATGGCTGCCGTCGCTGCGCCGCTGGCGCGCGGCGCGCGGCTGCGCGTCCTGGCGCAGCGCGACGGCGCGCCCGTCCTGGTGTGTCTCGGCGCCCAGGGAGGAACGCAGTGGGAGCGCCCTTTGCCCTTGGGCGTTGGGCCATGGACACTGCACGCGGACGGGGACGCCACGCTCGCCGCGGCCGCCGACGGCTCGGCGCTGCGGGTCGACTCCCAGGGGCGACTGGACTGGCGGCTGGGAGGGCAGCGGACGGCTGCGGCCGCGCCGGCCACGCTGCAGCGGCGGGTGCTCCTGCTGCCGGGCGAAACCATTCGCGCCGTCGACGCCCGCTCCGGGCGGGTGGTGGCGGAGATTCCAAGCCCGGGCGGAGTCCACGCGCTCGCGGCCACGGAGGCGCTGGACGTTGCCGTGCTGGATGGGGCGGGCGACCTCAGCCTGTGGAAGCTCGGCGCCAGCCTCGGCGTGGTGGAGTGAAGGTAGCGTCGGCAAGGACGCGCGACCCGGGGCTGCCGGAAGGCCTCGGCGGGGGGCTACTTCTTCGACTTGTTCGGGGCCTTGGCCTTGGCCGCCTGGGCCGGGTCAATGTCCTCGATGCTGCGCACGCTCTCCTGCGCCCCTTCCCAGATTTCCCCCGGGCCGAGGCGCCACTCCTCGGGAACGGAGGCCCGCCAGGTGTAGGTGGCATTGGCGTCCCCGCCGCTCGGGGCATGGGAGCGCACGCTAAAGGTGGCCTCCATCTGCGCGACGCCGGCCGGGACGCGGTCGAATTCATACTGGGCCAGCACCACCTGGGGTGGGAACTCGGCGATGAGGCGCTCCGGGAAGTCGTTCTTCAACCCCGGCGCCCCGGCGGACATCTCCGCCACCAGCTTGCCGCCCGAGTCCAGCAGGCGAAACGTGGCTGCGATGTCCGCCGAGGTGACGATGCGCTTGCCCCCCCCACGTTCATCCTCCTTCGTGTAGCGCTGCGCACCCCACAGGACGAGGGGCAGCCGAATGCGGGGGCGCCCGCCCGCGGCGCTGACATCGGCCGTCACCACGTCCAGCCGCATGCCTTTGTCCGTCCCGGAGAAGATGGGGAGGTAGCGCCCGGTGTGCATGCGGTCGAAGAGGGCCTTCTCCGCGTCATAGAAGGCCTTTCTGTCCACCGACGTCCGGGAGGCCGGGGGCGTGGCGCGCCGGCCGTCCGGCAGGGCGGGCAGGTTCTCCAGTTCCTTCTCCTGCGCCTTCCGCAGCTCCAGCTCCGCCAGGTACTCATCGAAGGCCGGGCTGAGGTTGAAGCGCTTGCGGTAGGCGTCGACGCCCTCGAAGTACCACTTGAAGAAGGACTGCACCTCGTCCAGGTACTGCTTCTGCTCGGGGATGGACCGAATCCACCCCAGGCGCTCCAGCGCGTCGGCGCGCAACCGCGCCGCCGCGACCTCGCGCTGCAGCGACAGCGCCTGGGCCTCGGCCCGGCGCCAGCCGACCACGCCCACGGCGAGGAGGCCGGCCACGACGAGAAGGAACAGGAGGAAGGCGTTTCGGCTCATGCGCGGAGGACTCCCCGGAAGGGCAGGTCAGCGAGCATCGCCATTTTCGCCCCGGCCTTCCACGTTTCCGTCCGGGGCCAGGGCGAGTCGTCCCCCCTCCCACACCGCCCGCACCGCCCAGGGCCCGGCTGGCGCCCGCGCCACCGCCTGGGCCAGCCCCTCCAGGCCACTGGTGTCCACATGCCCGCTGGCCCAGGCACGCGTCCCCAGGTGACGCCGCAGCGCCCGGGCGGCAAACAGCGCTTCGGACAAGTCCACCGGGAAGCGGCCGTGCCCAGTGCCCTGGGCCAGCGACTGTGCCCAGCTGTCGAAGGCCAGCGCCGCCAGGCCGGCCGGTTCCGGCTTCGCCCGCAGCCGCGCCCTGGCCCAGGCGCCAAAGGCCGACAGCAGCGAGGCGCTGCCTTGCCACTGGGCACGGAACGCTTCCGAGGCGGCGAAGGCCTGGAGGTCCTCCCGCCGGCCGGCCAGTAGAAGCCGAGCGAGCGGCCAGGCCTGGTCCAGCGCGTCGGCCAGCACCGCCAGCCGGTAATTCCTGTCCGCTGCCAGCCCCTCCGGGTCCTCCGCCGCGTCGGGCCAGGGGCCGTAGGCCGCCTGGAACTGTGCCCAGGGGGCGCTGGCCCCCAACCGGCCATTGGCGGCGGGGGCCTTCCCGGGCCAGGCCAGCGTCGCCCCTGCCCGCGCCGGCCACAGCCCCCGCAGCCGTCGCAGCGTCCGCGCTGCAATGTCAGGCGGGTGGCCGTCGCCTTCAAAGACGAGGGCCCGCAGGGCGGGCAGCCGGGGAAGGAGGTCCGCCAGCAGGCCGAAGACTTCCTCGCGCACCGGCTGGGTGTGGTCATCGGCGTAAAAGCCGCGGCCGGACGCGCTGCGCGTCAACACGCCCCCCGCCAGGTGGACTTCCACCACCGCCTGCAGAGGAAAGCCGTCCAGCCCGGCGGCCAGGGGAAGCCCACAGGCGGCCTGGGCGGACAACAGATGGCCAACGTCCAGCAGCAGCGGGCACCCGGTGCGCTGGTGAAGCGCAGCCATGAAGTCCAGCACGTGCATGCCGCCCGAGCGCCAGCCGGCCACCGGGTTCTCCAGGACAAGGGGGACAGACAGGTGGGCCTGCACGTGCGCGGCGTGGACGGCCGCATCGGCCAGGCCTTCCTGCTGTCAGCGGCGGCGGCAGGTACAGGTAGCCCGGGAAGGGCTGCCCGTGGCGGTGCCACCAGCCCACGTCGTTGCCCACCCAAGGGGAACCGACGGCGCGGGCATGGGCCTCCAGGTGCGCCAGCGCCGAGGCGTCCTCCAGCTCCGGCCCGTAGAGGTTGAGGTGGACGGGGTGAAACAGCACCGGCACCGTTTCGCGTGCCTCCCACAGCACCGGGAACAGCGAGGCCTCCCGGCGTGCCTGGGCCAGGTCCAGTGGGGCCGAGTACTCCACCACATCAAAAAGGCCGGGCTGGGCCTTGAGCAGCGCCCAGGGCTGCGGCACGTCCCGGACGGACAGGTTGCTGCTCAGCCCGAGGCCACGGAAGGGCAAGTCCACGACCGGACCACCCTACTCCATGCGCATGGCCTCCACCGGGTCCAGCCGGGCGGCCCGCGCCGCGGGGTAGATGCCGAAGACGAGGCCCACCCCGCTGGACATGGCCAGGGCCAGCACCACCGCCCAGGGCGGCACCACGGTGGGGAAGCCGAACGCCCAGCGGGCCAGAAACGCGACGCCGAAGCCCAGCACCAGACCGATGACGCCGCCCACGAAGGACAGCGTCACCGCCTCGATGGCGAACTGCCCGAGGATGCGGGCGCGCTTGGCCCCGAGCGCCTTGCGGATGCCGATTTCCCGCGTCCTTTCGGTGACCGACACCAGCATGATGTTGAGGATGCCGATGCCGCCGACGATGAGGGAGAGCAGGCAGATGCCGGCGCCCCCGGCGGCGATGACGCGGCTCAGGTTGTTGAAGGTCCTGGTGACGGATTCGTTGGTGTCAATCTCGAAGTTGTTGGGCGCTCCGGGCGGGACGTCCCGCCGGCGCCGGAGCACCGCCGTCACCTCGTCCTGGGCCCGCTGCACCAATTCCGGGCCGTTGGCCACGACGTTGATGCGCACCCCGTGGTCCTTCCCGTAGGCGTCCAGCCCGGTGGTGAGCGGCAGCACCACCATGTTGTCCATGTTGAAGAGGCCGAGAAATTTGCCCCGCTTGCTGAGGACGCCGATGACGTGCAGCACCTTCCCGCCGACGCGGACGGTCTGTCCCAGGGGGCTTTCGCCCGGGAACAGCTGGGCGGCCACCTCCGTCCCCAGCACCACCACCTTGCGCTCCTCCTCCACCTCGCTCGGGCTGTAGAAGCGCCCATCGGCGATGCCGAGGATGCCGCTGGTCTCCAGCCACTCGGCAGTGGCGCCCATGGTGAAGACGTTGGGCGAGGTCTCCGCACGGTCGCTGGCCACCTTGAAGAGCCCGAAGCCCGACTGGCCGGAGGCCGTCTTGACCGCCGGGCAGGACTCGCGGATGAGTTGGACGTCGGAGAGGTGGAAGGCTGGACGCCGCTGGAAGCGCCGCCAGTCCATGCGCCCGAAGTTGATGCCACCGGGCCACTTGGACACCGTGAAGGTGTTGGCGCCGAGCTGCCCGAGGTCCCGGGTGACCTTCAGCCGCAACCCCTCGATGAGCGCCATCATCGACACCACGGTGGCCACGCCGATGACCACGCCCAACAGGGTGAGAAGCGAGCGCAGGGGGTTGGCCCACAGGGTCCCCAACGCCAGTCGCACGTTGTCGAACAAGCCGCTGAAGCCCTTCATTCGTGTCGCAGCGCCTCCACCGGGTCGAGCTGCGCGGCGCGGGCCGCGGGCCAGATGCCGAACACCAGGCCCACCAGGGCAGCGAAGCCCACGCCGGCCACCACCGTCAGCGGCTGCACCGCCGCCGAGACGCTGGTGACGGCCGACACCAGCTTGGCCAGGCCGACACCGACCGTCGTGCCAAGCACGCCGCCCAGTGCCGAGACGGTGGAGGCCTCCAGCAGGAATTGCACGACGATGGTGCGGCGCCGCGCACCGAGCGCCCGACGGACCCCAATCTCCCGCGTCCGCTCCCGCACGCTCACCAGCATGATGTTCATGATGCCGATGCCGCCGACGATGAGGGTGATGATGCCCACCGCCACCGCCACCCCGTACAGGGCGCCGGTGAGGGACTTGTAAACGTCCGCCACCTGCTCGGCCCGAAAAATACTGAAATCGTCGGGTTTGTCCGGGGGCACGTTGCGCGCACGCCGGAGGATGCCCGTAATCTCATCCTCCGCCTTGTCCAGGTCCTTCGGGTCCTGCAGCGCAACGTCAATCTGGAAGTCGCGCTTGCCGTAGACGCCGAGAAAGCTCTTGAACGGGACGAAGGCCACCAGGTCCAGACTCTGGCCCAGCAGGTTCCCCTTGGCGGCCAGCACCCCCACCACCCGGTAGGGGCGGTTGTCGATGCGCACGCTCTCCCCGATGGGGTTTCTGTCCGGGAACAGGGTCTCGGCCACCTGGGAGCCGAGGACAATGACGAAGCGCTCGTTGTCGCTGTCGGCGTCGGTGATGAAACGCCCCTTGGCCATCTCATACCCGCCCACCCGCTGGAAGTCCCCCAAGGTGCCGGTGATGTCGACGCCCGAGGCGGTCTGCTGCCGGCTGTTGATGTCCTTGGACTCCTCGTTGAGCTCCGGCACCACGAAAGCGGCGTAGCGGGACTGGGCAGCAATGGCCTGCATCTGCGGCACGGTGAGCTGCTTCCGGTTCCGGTACAGCCACCACGTCGGCCCCATGGTAATCTGCGGGAGGCGCGAGATATTCAAGGTGGCCGTGCCCAAGCTCTCCAGCTGGTGGGCGAAGGAGGCGTTCAGCCCCTGGATGATGGAGACGATGGCCAGCAGCGTGGCCACGCCGATGCCCACCGCGGCCACGGTGAGGATGGTGCGGAGCGGGTTGGCCCTCAGCGAGCTGAGGGCAATGCGGCTTCCTTCGTAGAGTTCAACGCTGGGCTTCACGGGGCGACGGCGGCCGCGGCAGCCCGCGCCCGCTCGGCCCGACTCTCTAGCGCCACCTGCGCGCCCGGTCCATCGGACACCACCTTGCCGTCCATCAGGCGCACTGCCCGGGGACAGCGCGAGGCGATGGAAGGCTCGTGGGTGACGAGCACCAGCGTATGGCCGGCGGCATGCAGCTGCTCGAAGAGGCGAATAATCTCCTCGCCGGTCGCCGAGTCCAGGTTGCCGGTCGGTTCATCGGCCAAAAGCAGCGAGGGCTCCGTCACCAGGGCCCGGGCGATGGCCACGCGCTGGCGCTGGCCGCCGGACAATTCGTTCGGCCGGTGGTGGACGCGGTTCAACAGCCCGACCTTGTCCAGCGCCGCGGTGGCCCGCTCGTGCCGTTCGCGTGCGCGCAGGCCCCGGTACACCAGTGGCAGCTCCACATTGGCCTGGGCCGTCTCCCGCGGCAGCAGCTGGAACGTCTGGAAGATGAAGCCAATCTCCCGGTTGCGGATGTCGGCCAGCGCGTTGTCCGACATCCCGCTCACATCCTGGCCGTTGAGGATGTAACGGCCCGAGGTGGGGGTGTCGAGGCAGCCGAGGACGTTCATCAGGGTACTTTTTCCAGAGCCGGACTGGCCGATGATGGAGGTCCACTCCCCCTTCTCGATGGAGATGGAGACGCCGTCCAAGGCGTGCACCTCCTCCTCGCCGACCTTGTAGTACCGCCGGATGTTCTCAAGGTGGATGAGCATGCCCTAGCCCTGGGCCGGCGCATGCGCACCCGGGCCCCCGGGTCCGCCGGTTTGCTGTTCCTTCAGGTGGTCGCCGTCCTTCAATTCCTTGGAGACGGTGCGGAACGGGCCCTCCACGACCTTCTCGCCATCCTGCAGGCCCTCGAGGATTTCCAGGTCGGTGTCCGAGGCGATGCCGGTGCGCACGCGGCGGATGTGGGCCTTGTTGTCGGAGTCGACGACGAAGACGACCTTGGCCAGGGCCTCGCGGCTACGCTTGGCGGTGAGCGTGGTATTGACCTCGCCCGCCTTGGAGGCGTCAGGCAGCTGCTTCTCCGGGCGCACGGTGACCGCCTGGATGGGGACGATGACCGCGTCGCCGCGGGTCTCGGCGGTGATGCGGACCTCGCTGGACATCCCGGGCAGGACGCCGACCGGCCGGTTGTCGAGGAGGACTTTCACCGGGAAGGTGGTGACCTCGGACTCGGTGCCGGGGTTCTTGATGGTGGCCTTCTGCGCAATCTCCACCACCGAACCCTCGAAGGTTTGCCCCTCCAGGGCGTCGACGCTGAGCTCTGCTCGCTGGCCGGGCTTGAGGAACACCACCTCGTGCTCGCCCACCTCAATCTTCACTTCCATGTTGTTGAGCGCAGCGACGGTCATCACCGTGTCCTCGCTGAAGTCCGAGCCACGCACCCGCTCTCCAATCTCGCGGGAGAGTTCAATGACGTTGCCGTCGATGGGGGAGATGAGCTCGGTGCGCGCGACGTTGGTCTCGCTCTGCTCGTACAGGGCGACGTTGCTCGTGTACTTCTCCCGGGCGGAGTTGAGGCGTGCCACCGCGCCGTCGTAGTTGGACTTGGCCAGGTCGAGCTCCGCGGCCGAGGACATGCCCCGGTCGGCCAGCGACTTGGTGCGCTTGAGCTCCAGGGCGTAGCGGTCCACGTCGACCTGGGCGCTGGCGATGTCACTCTTGGCGGAATTGGCCGATGCCAGGGCCTGCTTGGCCTGGGCGAGGAAGGGCCGGGCGTCGATTTTGGCCAGCACCATGCCCTTCTTGACCGGGTCTCCGTCCTTGACGAAGCGCTGGATGAGGTCGCCCGACAGGTTGGAGGAGATTTTTACCGTCGTCACCGATTCGATTTTTCCGGCTCCCACCACCACTCGGGAGATGGGGCCCTTGTGGGCCTTGGCCATCTGCACCTCGACGGCCGGCGGTGGACGGTCCTTCAGACCGGCGATGGTGATGGCCACGACGCCGACCACAAGCAGCCCCAGAATCAACCCCTTCCACCACGTCATGGCTTCGCTCCGTTGCTGAGGGTCCCCATCGCCCGGGCCAGGCTGGCCTGTGCGTTCTCCACGTTGGCGCGCGTCTGCAACAGGTTCAGCTCTGCCGACAACAGCTTCACCTGTGCATCACGAACATCCAGGGTATTGCTTGCACCGGCGTTGAAGCGCTCCTGGAAGTACGCGAGATTCTTGGCGGCGGTCTCGCGGTTGGACGTCAGCACCTCCAGCGCCTTCACCTGGTCGGCCAGCGAATTGAGGGTGGTCCGGACCTGCCCGTCGACGTCCCTCTCGCTCTGGGCATAGGTGACCTTGGCCGCCCGGGTCTGCTCCTCCGCCAGCCGGGACAGGGCGAATGTCGACATGCCATCGAAAATCTGCCAGTTCAGGTTCACCGACAGGGTCGCCCCGGTGTTGATGCCCCACTGGTAGAACGCGGTGCCGAAGTCGTTGCTGTTGTGGAAAATCTGTCCAGTCAAGTTCAGCCTCGGGAAGAGGTTGGCCTGCTGGACGGTGATGTTGCTCTGGGCCGCGTCAATCTGCGCCGCGTAGGCGCGGAGAATGGCGCGCTTCTGCTTGGCGGTCGCCGCCGCTTCGGCGTAGCTGGGCGGCGGGGGTGGCATCTGGCCGAAGGCCTTCGGCTGGACCGCCACCAGCTCGTCGCTCTCGGGCCGGCCGAGCCACGCTTCCAAATCGGCCTGCGCCTGCACCACCGCGATGTGCTGCTGGATGGCGTTGTTCTGGTCCGTCCCGTAGTTGACCTCCGCCGCCAGCGCGTCCCCCTTGATTCCCTTGCCCGCCTCGTACAGCGCGTCGGCGCGGTCCCACAAGTCTTTGCTCTTCTTGGCCGTCTGCTCCAGCACGTCCAGGGAGCCCTGCGCGGTGAGCAGGACGTAGAAGCGCCGGATGGCCTCCAGCTCCGAAGCGTCTTCTTGGTCCTCCGCCAGCCCCTTGTTGGCCCGCTCCAGTTCCCCGGCCTGCTTCAGCTGGAACCATTGCGCCACATTGACGATGGTCTGGGTGAGGTTGGCGCCCACCTGGTAGTTGTTGATTTGGTTGGGCGGGCTGTTGGAGGTGATGGCATTGCCGCTGAACACCACCGTGCGCCGGGTCTCGGTATTCCAGGCGAAGGCCGCGCTGTAGCCGACGAAGAGCTGAGGCAACAGGGCACCCCGGAAGTTGGCAACATTCTCATAGGACTCAATCCAGGTGAGCTCGGCCTGGATGGCGGTGAGGTTGTTGCGCGCCTCGGCGCGCACTTCGTCGAGGGTGATGGGAGTCGCCGCCACCAGTACCGACAGCAGCAGTCCTGTCACCGGCCACCTCCGGAGAGTCCCGGAATCCCGATGCCAAAGACGCCCAGCTGGGCGACGAACAGGGCCGCGCCGACGAGGAGGCCCTGCCGGCGGGGCATGCCCACCACCGCGGCAAACCCTACGCCCACCAGCAGCGCGGCCCACAGGCTGAAGAAGTCGAGAGAGGAAAGAAGGCGCATGAGCTTGGGGGACTGCGCGTGGAAGATGGAGGCCAACGAGGAGGGAAGCAGCGTCTGGGCGCGGCTCTCGCTGAGGGACGTCTGGACGAGCGCCACCAGGCCGTAGAGGAAGCGGGAAAGCGCCAACGGCAACGTGCCGACAGCGGCGGCGGTGAAGAAGCTGTTGAAGGCGCCTTTCTTCCCGAGAAGCCAGGCCAGCAGCACCAGCACCAGCGCGATGCCCAGCACCATCAGCGAAGGCAGCACCAGCCCCCCGGCGATGGACGTCACCAGCTTGAGCCGCTCGGCCTGCTGGATTTGGTCGGCGATGTCCGCCTCCGGCATGCCTTTGAGTTGGCCGCTCGCCTCCAGCCCCTGGACGATGGTGGGGGCCGCGTTCCAACGCAGCGCGAAACACGCCCCGCTGAAGGCGGTGGCCACGGACAGCAGCAAAACGGGCCACAGCGCCCGGCGGCCCTGGATGGCCGCGGGGACTGCGTTTGCCGGGTCGGTCAGTACCTTGGTGAGCAGGAAGGCCATGGTGCGACGCGGGTTACGAGCAAGGGGGGGAGCGATTGCCAGCCGTGGCGGTGAGACCCAGGGCAAGGGCCGAAAGGCGCGGTGTTGCGCCCTGTAGCAGAATTTTTGCTGGGGGAGCACCCCCGGGGTAAACGCCAGGGGGAGGCTCACGCTGGTACCAACCCCGGGGCCCCCACACGTCCCGCCGGCGCGGGGAGGACGCTTGGTCGACAGCAGCGACTTGGGACAGGTGCTCGCCGAGGCGGAGGACATCGCCCGGGCCGTGGGCCAGAAGCTGACGTCCGCCCACGTCGTGCTGGCTCTCTTCACCGTGGACAACCCGGGGGCCCGCCTGCTGCGGGAACGGGGCGTGGACGAGGACGAATTGCTGGGCCGCCTCAACGGCACGCCCACGGAAGCCGAGGGAACGCTGGCCGAGGTCCGCGCCCGGGCCCAGGACATCGCCCGGCATTGCGGCTCGGCCGAGGTGGACTGTCTGCACCTCCTCATCTCCATCACCCGCGTCCGCTGCGCGGCCCAGACGCTGCTGGGCGCGGCCCGGCTCGACCTCATGCAGCTGCGCAACACCGCCCTCTCCTACTTCTTGAGTGGCCGGATGCCCCGCAAGCTTTTGCAGCGCGTGCCGGTGGCGGTGCCGCACCAGGAGCGGCCGGCGGCCGGGCGGCCCGCGACGGCGGTGGCCCTCGCCACCCCGGTCCCCCCTCCCCTCTCCCCGCGCGCGCTGGTGGACCCCGAGCCCGAGGAGGCCACCGAAGTCGCCCCCCCAGCCAGGGCAGCCGAGGCGCCGGTGCTGCGCGTCGTGCCGAGCTCCCTCGACGAGTCGGTCGGGCTCGACCGGCAGGCCTTTCCCCTCCTCACCCAGCTGGGACGAAACCTCACCGCCGCCGCGCGCGCCGGCCGGCTGGACCCGGTGGTGGGACGCACCCGGGAAATCGACGAGGTGCTGGACGTTTTGGGCAAGCGCCGCGCCAACAACCCCTGCCTGGTGGGCGACCCCGGCGTCGGAAAGACAGCGGTGGTGGAAGGCGTCGCCCAGCGGCTGGTGGGCGCCACCGGGCGGCTGGGGCAGACGCTTCTGGTGGAGCTCTCGACGGCGGACCTGGTGGCCGGCACCTCACTGCGCGGCTCGCTGTCCGAACGGCTGAACGGCCTGAAGGAAGAGATGCGGCGGGCAGCCGGGCGGGTGGTGCTGTTCATCGACGAAATCCACACCCTGGTGGGTGCCGGCTCCACCGGCGAGGGCGCCCAGGACGCGGCCAATGACCTCAAAGCCGCCCTGGCCCGCGGCGAATTTCCCTGCATCGGCGCCACCACCCACGAGGAATTCCGTCGCTTCTTCGCGAGCGATGCCGCCCTGGAACGTCGCTTCACCGCGGTGGTGGTGCGAGAGCCGGCGGTGGCTGAGACGGTGGAGATTCTGACGGGCCTGTTGCCGCGCTATGAATTGCACCACGGCGTCAGCTACACCCGGGCGTCGGTGGAGGCAGCCGCCAGCCTCGCCGCGCGCTACGTGACGGACCGCTTCCTGCCGGACAAGGCCGTCTCGGTGGCAGACCTGGCCGGCTCCCGGTGCGCTCGGGCCGGCCGTCGGACGGTGGAGGCCGCCGACGTCGCGCAGGTGGTGGCCGGCATCGCTGGCCTTCCGGTGGAGCGTCTTTTGGTGGGGGACTCGGCGCGCCTGCTCCGGCTAGAGGAGGAGCTGGCCGCGCGGGTGGTGGGACACGGTGAGGTGGTGGACCGGGTGGCCAAAGTCATTCGGCGCAACTACGCCGGCTTCGCCAGCCGCCGCCCGATGGGCAGCTTCCTCTTCCTCGGCCCCACCGGGGTAGGCAAGACGGAGATGGCGCGGACGCTGGCCGAGGTGCTGTTTGGCAGCCGCGACGCCCTGGTGCGCCTGGACATGAGCGAGCTGTCCGAGGCGCATGCCACCGCGCGCCTGGTGGGCGCACCGGCCGGGTACGTCGGCTACCAGGACGGGGGCCAGCTGACGGAGGCGGTGCGACGTCGGCCGAGTTCCGTGGTGCTATTGGACGAGGTGGACAAGGCCCACGCGGACGTCCTGATGGTGCTCTTGCAAGTCTTGGAAGAAGGCCGACTGACGGACGGCCGCGGCCGCTCGGTGGACTTCTCCAACACGGTGGTAGTGCTGACGTCCAACCTGGGCGCAGAGGCCTTTGCCAGTGTGCGTCAGCGCGTCGGCTTCGGCGGGGCCTCCGACGCCGTCTCGGACCTGGAGGGCGCGGTGGCCGCGGCCCGCAAGGCGCTTCCGCCCGAATTGTGGAACCGCCTCGATGACAGGCTGGCCTTCCGTCCGCTGCAGCCCGCGGAACTGGGCCGAATTGCCCAGCTGCTGCTGGACGAGAGCAGCCGGCGTCTGGCCGCCGAACGGGGCATTGCCTTCGCCGCCGATGAAAGGGCCGTCGCGGTGCTGCTGCAGTCGGGGCTGGACCCCAGCTTGGGCGCCCGGCCCGTGCGCCGCGCGGTGGAGCGGCTGCGTGGAGGGACCGCTGGCCGAGGCCATCCTGCAGGGGGACTTCGGCCCTGGCGACCGCGTCCGGGTGTCAGCCCAGGGCGGCGTCCTCACCTTCCGGCGCGACGTCGGACGCTGACCGGCGCCCCGGCACGCAAGGGCCATGGCCTCCAGCGTCCGTCCTCGCCTGCTGGTGGTTGGCCTGGGGCGGCTGGGCGGGGCACTGGCCAGTCAGCTGCAGACCGCCGGCTGGCAGGTGCGCGTGCGGACGCGCTCGCCCTCCGGGCGGCGGACGGCCAAGTCCTTGCACCTGCGCGAGGCCAGCGACGCCGAGACGCGCCAGGCCACCTTGTGCTTCCTCACCGTCCCGGACTCGGCCGTGGCCAGCGTGGCGGCATCGGTGGCCAGCCTGCTCTCTCCCTCTGCCGCCTTGGTGCACTGCGCCGGCGCGCTGACGCTGGAGGTGCTGCACCCGGCCGCCGCCGGTCGCGCCACCGGTTCCTTCCACCCGCTGGTGGCCATCTCCGGCGCGGACACGCCCCTGTCCGGCCACGCGGTGGCGGTGGCCACGCGCTCCCGCTGGCTGGCGCCCCAGCTGGCGGCGGTGGCCAAGGCCCTCGGGCTGTCCCCCTTGCGCATTCCGGAGTCGGCGCGCGCCGCCTACCACGCCGGCGCCGCGCTGGCCGCCGGCGGGCTGGTGGCCCTCCTCGACGCGGCGGTGGCCACCTGGGCGGCGGGTGGCATTGAACGGCGCGCCGCGGAGCGGGCGCTGTTGCCCCTCATGCGCTCGGCCCTGGGCGGGGTGGAGACGCGAGGGCTTGTGCAGGGGATGACGGGCCCGGTGGTGCGGGGCGACACGCCGGTGGTGGAGGCTCACCTGGCCGCCCTGCCCCCGGACGTGCTGCCCCTGTACCGCCAGCTGTTCGGCCGTGCCCTGGAACGCCTCGCCCCGGGCCTGCCCCGCCCCTCGGCGCTGCGCCTGCGCGTCCTGCTGGGTCCGGTGCGCCAGCGGCGGAGGCGCCCCCGCACCGGCCGTCGCTAGGGAGCGAGAATAATCCGCGGGCCCTGCAGCCCCTGGCGCACGGCGCCCAGGGCACCGTCGCTGAGGGCCTCCGCCTCCGTTAGCCGCCGCATGGCGAGGGTGGAGTCGCCGGCGGCTGACGTCACCAGCGTCTTCAATTCCCCCAGCAGCGCCAGGGCCGCCTCCTCCATCTGCTTGCCCGGGGCCGACGCCTGGACCGGCTTGCCGGCCTTCTCGGACAGGTAGGTGGTGAAGCGGGCCAGTGCGTCGGCCATCGCGCGCACGTCAAAGGACGGCAACAGCCGCCGCAGTGTCGCGGCCGGGACGGTGAGCAGGCGCGGCATCCCGGTGCGGCCGAGTCCTGGGTGGGCCAGGCCCACCTGGTCGACCTCGAAGACGCCCAGCACGCCGTCCTCGGGCGGGGCCGGCTGCCGGTAGGGCACCGTGTCGAGGAATAGCAGCAACGGGTCCGCGCCCTGCTGGGCGGCCCGCACCTCCTCGGCATCCAGGGGCGGGAAGCTGTCCGGCACGCCGATGAAGAGGAGGGGGAAGACGGCGTCCTCCCAGAACTCGTCCGGAGCAGACCCGGTCCGGTGCGTCGCGGCAAAGAGGTCCACCAAGAGCTCCCCCAGACGCGGCGCCTGCTCCAGCTGCTCGCCCAGCGGCTTGGCCGGCTCCAGCCGGCCAAGGGCCCCCACCAGCTGCTGCTCGAGCTGCGTCCGCGACTCGGGGGCAAGGCGGCCGCCCGCCCGGCCCAGCGCCTCGCGAAGGTCACGCGCCAGCGTGTCCGGCCGGGCGGCCCACAATTCGTCCAGGCGGCGCTTGTCCAGGGAGAGAAACTGCAAAAAAGACGGGTCGAAGAGGCGGGCGTAGTCCGCCGGCGACAGGCGCACCGGTGCGCCGGAGGTGGGGGCAAAGCGCGCCTCGGCCAGCGCCCGGCGCACGTCCTTGGCCACGTCGTCCAGTCGCCCCAGCTGTGCACGCCGGAGGGCGTCGGTGACGGCGGTGAAGGGCGACAGCATGAGCAGCGCCTCGGGGAAGCCCACCATCGCCCCCTCGGGCGACTCCCGCATCGGAAACCAGAAAGCCTTGTCCGAGTCGGCCAGCCGCTGGCCAAAGGCCGCCGCCAGGCCCAGCGCCACCAGCTGGTGCTCCGGACGGTCCGGCAGGTAGGGGCCCTGCAGCAGCTTGATGACGCCCGACTCCACCTCTGGCCAGGGCGCCTGCAGGGGGTCCACCGGCTTGCCCTCCACCTGGGCGAGCGAGGCGGCCAGCTGCGCGAGGGCGGCGTCGAGGTGTGAGGGAGGGCGGGCCATGAGTCGGCTCAATAGCGTAGAACGGAGTCCACGTGGAGACGGGCGTGTTAGGCCACAGGCCAGCGTCGCGACGCGCCGCGGGGTGCCTGCTGGCGGCGGTGCTTTCCACCGGGTGCGCCACCCTCAGCCCCCGCTTCACCCCGGCCGTCACCGCTTCCTTCGCCCACCAGGAGGTGCGCAAGCTGGAGACGCCGTCGCTCGAGCTGTACTACCCGGCCGCCCGGCGGGGGGAGGCGCTGCGGGTGGCGCACCGGCTGGAGACGTGCATCGCCCAGCTGCGCAGCCTGACGCTGGCAAAGGAACCGCGCGCGCGCCTCGTCGTCTACCTGACGACCGCCAACTTCGACAACGCCTACGTCCAGCCTCCCTTCGTGGGGCTGCCCCCGCAGATGGTGCTCGCCAGCCACATGACGCTGGAGCTGTTTGACCTCTTCGACTTCGGCACCAATGGCATTCCGGACATTGCCTGCCACGAGGCGGTCCACTACGTGCAGTTCCAGCAGAACGATGAGTTGTGGTGGCTGGTGGACGTCGCCTTCGGCGATGTCTACTCCGCCAACTTCCTCCCGGAGAGCTGGTTCCTCGAAGGGCTCGCCACCTTCTATGAAGGCCGGTTGGACAAGAATGTCGGCCGGCCGCACAGCCCGCTGTGGCACGGCCTCTTCGAATCCATCATCGCCCTGCGCGGCGGCAATCTGGAACCTGGCGACCTCATCCTCACCAACCGGGAATTCCTCCCGGTGGGCGCCAACTACCTCACCGGTGAGTATTTCGTGAAGTGGCTGGCCCGCACCTACGGGGAGGAAAAGCTGTGGCAATTCGTCGACCTCCAGGGGCACAGCTGGCTGTCGCCCCTGGGTGTCACCTTGCGCTTCAAGGCCATTTACGGCCTCAGCATTGGCGCTCTCCTCGCCGAGTACGTGAAGGAACTTGCCCGCACCACCAGGCCGCGCCAGCGCCCCGGCAACCAGCAGGTGCTGGACGCGTCCTTGGGCTACTTTGCCCGGGCCACCACGTCCGCGGACGGCCGGGTGGCGGTGGTGCTGGCCGGGGTGGATGCGGTGGCGCAGCTGCGCATCCGCGGTCCCGACGGGCAGCTGCTGCTGGACCGTCCGCTGGCCCAGCTTCTCCCCGGGCGGCCCTACATCGCCACCAATCCGCTCGACATGAGCGGCCTGTCCTTCTCCCCCGACGGCCAGCGGCTGTACCTGGTGCTGTCCGACGTGGCCGAGGACGGCACCTCCACCCCGCGCCTTCTGGAACTGGACAGCGCCACCGGCACACTGCTGCGGGCCTGGGACGGGCTGGAAGGGCTGGGCGGCGGCCTCACCCCGGACGGGCACAGCTACCTGTACGTTGAGAGCCGGGGGGACACGGCCAATATTTTCCGGCTGGAGCTGGACAGCGGCGCACGGACGCCCCTCACCCACTTCACCGGCAACGTCACCCTGTCCGGACCACGCGCCTCGCCGGACGGGCAAACCGTGGCCTACAGCCGCCGCAGCGATAGCGGCTTTGACCTGTGGCTCCTCTTTCCGGACGGCACCACCCGGCCCCTCACCACCGACGGGCGCTTCAACTACGACGCCCGCTGGCTGGATGCGACGACGCTGGTGACCCTCCGCGAGGTGGAGGGGCGCGCCCAGGTGGCCCGCATCGACACTCGCACCGGGGCGCTGGACGTCGTGACGGACGTCCCCTACGGCGCGCTCGACCCGGCGCCGCTGCCCGGACAACGCCTCGCGGTTGTCAATCGCGACGGCTACGGGTGGACGCTGGACACAGTGACGCTGCCGGCACCGCCCTCGCCGCTTCCCAGCAGCGCGGGCGACGAGGGGCCCGAGCCCGTGCTGCCCCCGCTGCCCCCGCCCCCGCCGCCCCCGGGCGAGCTGCTGTTGGCCAAGGACACTCCGGCACCAGCGCTGGAGGACTTCTGGGTGCCCAACTTCCGGACGCCCTTCATCGCCTTCGCCACCCGCACCAACCCGGGCGGGGGCACGCAGTTCGTCCCCGTCGTCGGCGTCTCGGTGCAGGGCGTGGACCGACTTGGGTTAAATGCCTACGCCGTCAATCTCTACTACGAGGGGCAAACGGCCGGCCCGAGCTTCAGCGTCGGCTACGGCAACTACCTGCTGGCGCCGCTGTCCCTCACCCTCGTCGGCGCGCGCGCGGCCGGCATTGGGGTGGTGGACTACAGCCTCAGCCTGTCGGCCCAGGAGACATTCTGGACGACGCCCATCACTTTAAGTTTGCTGCTGCTGCGCCGCGACCAGGCTGCGGAGCCGGCCGCCCTGCATGCCACGCTGGCCGGGCCGGGGCTGTCGGCGCTGTGGGAGGCGACGGAGAACACCCCGTATGGCGGCGTCCGCCTCGGTCTGCTGTTGGCCGGCGGCGCCGCCTACTACCCACTGGGCACTTTCCACTTCGGGGATGTCGGGGCCACCGTCGGCGGCTGGCTTCCCCTGCCCTGGTACTACCGCGACAACCTCTTCCTCTCCCTGCGGGGCCGGAGTCTGCCTGGTGCGCCGGCACGCCTTCTTGAAGTGGGCGGCACAGCAGGTGGCCTGTATGAGTGGCACCCCGGGGCCAACTACGCCCAGCGCGGCCCGGCGCTGGCCGTCTTCCCCAACATCGCCTTCGTCGAGCCGCTGCGCGGATACGAAGATGCCACGTTGCGCTGTGACAGTTCCCTCATCGCCGGGGCCACCTACCAGTTCCCCTTCATCATCGACCGCGGCTGGGCCTCGGTGCTGTGGGTGCTGCCGTCGCTCTTCTTGCGGCAGGTGGACGTCCAGGCGTTTGGCAACGTGGCCTGGACGCACGACGTCGGCTGGGCCGTCCACCGTGTGGTCGGCGGGGCCGTGCTGCTGCGCACCACCTTTGGCGGCGCGCTGGCGCTGTCCTTCTACTACCAGTTCGCCTGGCGCTTTGACGACGGTCTGGGCGCCCTCAATACCTTCGGCATCGCCTTGCAGTGACTGGAACGCCCTGCGCCAGCGGGGCGACGTTCGCCCGCCGTCAATGGTCGCGTGCCGCCCGTCTGCTGAGCTGGACGTTGATGCGCAGAGTCCGGTCAGCATCGAGGGCGATGTCGCCCTGGACGAATGGAACGTACAGCTCGCTCTCAAACCTGATGGTGTACGTGCCAGGAGGCAGCTGGGGAACTAGGTAGGTGCCGGTCGGGTCGGTTTTCACGGCCTGTTCACCTTGCAGCTGTGGCGAGGTCACCGTCACCAGCACCTTCGGGATAGGTGAATGTGTCGACTCGTCCACCGCGGTCCCGGTCAGCGTCCCGAGTCCCTGACTTTGCCCCCGGAGTGAACCGCTACCCAGCAGCACGAGGACGAGAAACGCGTACCCGATGTTCTTCAGACGAAAGCGCCCCTGGGGATTCATGAACCTTCTCCAATCGGTCGCATTACCGTCTTGCGACCGTGGCGAGCTTGCCTAAGTCGGGCGCAGTGTCGCAACGACGGTGAGGACTCCGGTGGTGGTGCTGGCCGAGGTCCTCGCCACGGACTTCCGGCGGCGGGTGTCAGGACCCTCCGGTTCCAGGTGACTGGCGCGAATGGCGTCGGCCCGACGTCGGTGGTGCTACCGGTAGAGCCCCGCCGCCAGCGCGTAGGCCAGCACCGCCCGGGGTACCAGGTGGCTGACGTCGCGCCCCTCGGCCAGCGCGGCGCGCACCTCGCTACTGGAAACGTGCGCCATGGGCGGGCCCACCGCCGCCTCCGAGGGGTGGCCGGCACGGTTGAGCACCAAAAGGCGCGCCAGCGAGCGGATGGCGTCTGGCTCCTTCCAATTCGGGAAGTCCGAGTAGAGGTCGCTGCCCAGCACCAGCGTCCAGCGGTGTCCAGGGTAGCTGGCCGAAAGGTGGCGTAGGGTGTCCACCGTCCGGCCCCGGCCGCCGAGGGTGTGTTCCACGTCCGAGACCTGCAGCCACCCCGGGGCGTCGGCGCAGAGGAGCTCGCACATGCGGCGGCGATGTTCAAACGGGGCGAGGTGCTTGCCGTAGGGGTGCTGGTCAGCGGGAACCAGCCACACCGCGTCCACCGGTTCCGTCGCCCGGACGAAGTGGGCGGCCAGCAAGTGGCCGACGTGGGGTGGATTGAAGGAACCGCCGATGAGTGCGACGTCCATTGGCTTTCCTCAGGCGTAGAGCAGGTACGGCCGGCGCCTTTGCAGGAAGGCGTCCGAGGCGTCGTCCAGCAGCTTTGCCACCTCCGGGAAGGCTGCCCCCGCCTCCAGCGCGCCCCGGACGGCGTCCGTGCCGCACAGCAAATCAAAGGCGGGCGTACCGGTGACGAATTCATACGCGTCGGCTCGCCAGGCGAAGTCCGACGGCGCCAGTGCCCGCGCCGTCGCCACCGCGGCCAGGCCGGTGCGCACCGGACGGAAGGCTGCCTTGTCCACCACGTGGAGGAAGGCCCCGGCGCAGCTGGCGCCGTGGTGCTTGTCGAAGGTGGGGGTGAAGGAGACGGGGCGGAGGGCAAGGCCCGGAAGGCGGAGGGCGCCGAGGGCCTGGACGAGGGCAGGCGCGGAGAGGAAGGGGGCCCCAAACTGTTCAAACGGGCGGCAGGTCCCGCGTCCCTCGGAGAGGTTGGTGCCTTCCAGCAGGCACATGCCCGGGTACACCAGGGCGGTGTCCACCGTCGGCATGTTGGGCGAGGGGGGGATGAAGTGCAGCCCGGTGTCCGACCAGGGCATGCCGCGTGTCCACCCCTCGCAGGGCACCACGGTGAGGTCCGTCCCCCAGCGTTGCTCGGCTTCCAGCAGCCGCGCCAGCTCGCCGGCCGTCAGCCCATGACGGGCCGGCACGTCATACAGGCCGACGAAGGAGCGAAAGCCTGGGCCGACGTGGTTGCCCTCCACCAGCACCCCACCGAGGGGGTTCGGCCGGTCCAGGACGACGAAGGCCACCCCGGCACGGGCGCAGGCCTCCATCGCCAGCGCCATGGTGGCCAGGTAGGTGTAGTAGCGGGCTCCCACGTCCTGGATGTCGAAGAGGACGACGTCGAGTCCGGCCAGCCAATCAGGCCGCGGCCGCAGCGACTCAAAGCTGCTGCCGTACAGCGAGTGCACCGGGACGCCGGTGCGGCTGTCCACGGCCGACGTCACGGCCTGCATGTACTGGGCCTCGCCGCGCACGCCGTGCTCCGGCCCGAACAGGGCCGCCAGCGTCACGTCCGGAGCGGCCGCCAGCAAGTCCGCCAGGTGGTGGAAGCGCCCGTCGACGCTGGTGGGGTTGAGGATGGCGCCCACTCGGCGCCCGCGCAGCGTACGAAAGCCGTGTGCGGCCCAGACGTCGAGTCCCGTCTTCACACCCATGCTGGAGGGCGACGCTAGCGCCGCGAGGGCTGGAGCGGGCGCAGTTTCTTCTCCGTGGGCGCCCGGCGCAGGGCCAGCGCTTCCTCCATGCGGTTGTGCCTCTCATAGTAGTCGGCGAGCGCCGCGGTGACGGCGGCATTCTTGGGTTCGTCGTGGTGAAGCTGAAGCAGCACGGACTCCGCCTGGGACAGCTTGCCCTGCTCTTCCAGCACGTGCGCCAGCTGCAGCCGGCGCCCGACGGAACGTTCGCCCAGGGCCGCCAGGTCCCGCAGCTGGACCTCGGCCAGCGTCCAGTCACGGGTCCGGATGGCCAGTGCCACCAGCCGCGCCCGCGCTTCGGAGTAGCCCGCGCGCAGCCAAATGGCCTCCAGGTACAGCAGCCGGGCCGCCTGGTCGTCCCCCACCCCCTCCTTGGAAAGGGCCGCCAGGTAGCGGACGCGGGGGTTGTCGGGGGCGAGGAAGCGGGCCGCCTGTAGGTGCTTTTCAATGGTCGGGGTGTCCTTGCCTAGCTTCAGGCCCAGCCGGGCGGCCTCCAGCTGCGGCAATGCCGACGGCGGCTTGCGCAGGCACAGCTGCTCGGCCAGCGCCAGGGCCGCCTCGTCGTGGCCCGACTGCTCCAGGGCCAGGACGGGCGCCACATCCGGGGGCGCGGGCGCGGTGGACGCGACGGCCAGCAACAACCCCAGGGTGTGAGCGAAGACGGGCACCTACCCCAGCCAGTTAGCAGAGCCGGATGGACGCCCTCAACCGCTTGACAAGGCACCAACCGGCAGCCGACACCCTCCGGCGCCGTGCCCTTCTCCCCGCGCACACTGCACGACCTCGCCTACGCGGACGTGCTGGCCGCGCTGGCCGGCCATTGCCGCACCGAGGCTGGCCGCGAGCGAGCCCGTGGCCGGGCCTTCCTGCAGGATGCGGACGCCGTCCGGGCGGCGCTGGCCCTGGTGGAGGAGGCCCGAGTGCAGCTCGGCCGGGACGGGCCGCTGCCCCTGGACGGCGTCTCGGACATCCGCAGTCACGCCGAGCGCGCCGCCAAGGGGGCGATGCTGGAACCGGCCGAGCTGTATGCCTGTGCACAGACCCTTTTTGCCTTCCTGCGCCTCCGCGACACGCTGGCCCCGAAGGACGAGGAATTCCCGGCGTTGACGGCGTTGTCTCGCCGTCTGCCGGACCTACACGCCCTAGCGGCGCGTCTGGACAGCAGCCTGGAGGCCGATGGCACCGTGTCCGAACGGGCCAGCCCGACGTTGCGGGAAGCCCGCGCGCGGGTGCGGGGGCTCCACCGCGCCATCAAGGGACGGCTGGAGGCGCTGCTGGGAGAGCCGGCCTTTACCGTTCACCTCCGCGACGCCTACTTCTCCGTGCGCAACGGGCGCTACGTGCTACCCGTTCTCGCCCAGGACCGCGCCCTGGTGCCGGGAATCGTCCACAACGCCAGCCAGACCGGACAGACGCTTTTCGTTGAACCGCAGCCGCTGGTGGCGCTCGGCAACGACTTGGCCATCGCCGAGTCGCTGGTGCTGGAGGAGGAACGCCGGGTGCTGCAGGAGCTTTCCGGGCGGCTGGGCGCCCAAGCCCAGGCCGTCGCCGAAGGCGTCGCCGCCGCGGCAGAACTGGACGAGGCCGAGGCCGCCGCCCGACTGGCGCAGGCCCTGGACGCCAGCCCGCCCGTCCTGGAAGCGGCGGACGGTGAGCTGGAACTGCGCCAGCTGCGCCACCCGCTGCTGGCGCTGCGGGGGGTGGCGGTGGTGCCCAATGACGTGGGCCTGACGGGAGAGGTGCGCGCCCTCGTCATCTCCGGGCCGAACGCCGGCGGGAAGACGGTGACGCTGACGGCCGTCGGCCTGTGTGCCGTCCTGCTGCGCGCCGGGTTGCCCATTCCGGTCGCCCCGGGGTCCCGGGTGCCCCTCTACACCTCCGTCCACTCGGCGGTGGGCGACGCGCAGGACCTCGGCGCTGGGCTGTCCACTTTCAGCGCTCACCTGGCGGAGCTGAAGCGCATCGCCGAGGCGGCCGGCCCGGGCTCGCTCGTCCTCATCGACGAGATTGCCGCCGACACCGACCCGCGGGAAGGTGCCGCCCTGGCCATTGCCCTGCTGGAGGAGCTGCTGCAAAGGGGCGCCCGCGCCCTGGTCACCACGCACCTCGAGGAATTGAAGGCCCTCACCCACGTGGACGCTCGCTTTTTGAATGCCCGGGTGGGCTTCGACGCGCGCCGCATGGCGCCCACCTACCGGCTGCAGCTGGGGGCATCCGGCAGCTCCTCGGCGCTGGAACTGGCCGAGCGCATGGGACTCCCCCAGGCGGTGGTGGCCCGGGCCCGAGCGCTGGCCACTGGCGCCGGTGGTCCCCTGTCGCAGGCCGTGGCGGCCCTGGAGGCGGGCCAGCGAGAACTCTCCGCCGCGACGGCAGCGGCGCAGCAGGCGGCCGCGGCGGCGACGGCGCGGGCGAAGGAGCTGCAGGAGCAGCTGCGCGCGGCGGAGGAGGCGGCGCGCGCCGCCGAGGCCGAGCAGCAACGGGCGGCGGCCGAGGAAGCCGAGCGCGCCGTGAGGGAGGTGGCGTCCCTCCTCTCGGAGTTGCGCGCCGCAGCGTCCGTGGAACGCGCCGAGGAGGCGCGGGCCCGGCTGGCGGCCCAGGCGAAGCAAGCGGAGGCCCGCGCCGAGGCCAGCCGCCTGGCACAGGCCCGCGTCCGGGCCCCGCAGGCCCCGGCCGCCCTGGAGGCGGGCACGCGCGTCCACCACCTCGGCCTCGGCCGGGACGTGGAGCTGCTGTCCCTGGACGGGCCGGAGGCGGTGGTGGCGGCCGGTGCCCTGAAGCTTCGGGTACCCCGGGACATGCTGGCCGGCGCCCGGGAAAAAGGCGGTCCCCACCGCCTGGGGGCGTCAGCCCGGCGGCATGCCGTAGACGCCCGCGCCCAGGCCGCGGCGCCAGCCCCCCTGGAGGCGGGCATGCCGCGCTGCGACGTCCGTGGCCAGCGGGCGGAGGACGCCCTGCGCGAGGTGGAAACCTTCCTCGACCGCGCCTTCCGCGACGGCGAGGGGGCGGTGCTGCTGGTGCACGGACACGGCACGGGCGCCCTCCGGCAGGCGCTGCGCACCGCGCTGTCGGCTTCGCCCTACGTGAAGAGTTTCCAGCCGGGAGACGTCCACCAGGGCGGCGACGGCGTCACGCGCGTCACCCTGAGGGATACATGAAGGCGAACCGCACCCGTGCCTGGGCATGGGCCTGGGCCGCCCTCCTCGGCCCCCTCGGCTGCGCAACACCCTTTTCCGGGCCGCTGTGGGACGCCCATGCCCACTACGATGCGGCGGGCCAGCTGCGGCCCCGCTCGGGGGAAAAGGCGGGGGACTTGTCGCAGGAGATGGTGCAGGCCAACGTCGAACGGGCCGTGCTGCTGGCCGTGCCTCCCCCGGCGGCGGACGCCGCGGGCGTGCGCCAGGGCAACGACAACCTGGCTGCATTCGCCCGTGCCCACCCGGGGCGCTTTCTCGCAGTGGCCGCCCTCCCCGCCCTGGACGGCGAGGCGGCCGTACGGGAGGCCGAACGCGTCGCAGGCCTGGGCTTTGCCGGGGTGAAGCTGTCCCCGGAACGCCTCGACCTAGGGACGCCCGAGGTGCACGCCCTGGTGACCCGCGCCACGGCGCTGAAGCTGGTGGTGTACATCGAAGGCTGGTGGCCCAACGCGGCCTATGAAGTCGGGAAGCTGGCGCTGGCGCTTCCCCAGGCGCGCCTCGTCCTGACGCACCTGGGCGGGGTGCGC
Organism: uncultured delta proteobacterium; assembly: GCA_963760425.1. Taxonomy (GTDB): domain Bacteria; phylum Myxococcota; class Myxococcia; order Myxococcales; family Myxococcaceae; genus JADGRA01. The sequence continues at coordinate 700,039 of CAVXCY010000007.1, forward strand.
TTCTCGGACATCCTCCTCTTCCGGATGCTGGACCTGCATCCCTTCACACCGCGCAACGTCTGGTTTGACCTGTCGGCGGTGGCGCCGCTGTACGCGAACTCGCCCTATGCCGGGCAGCTGTTGTGGGTGTGCCGCCAGGTGGGCGTGGACCGCCTTCTCTTCGGCTCAGACTGGCCCCTTACCGGGCTGGAGGAGGCCGCCAGCAGCGTGCGGCGCCTGGGCTTCACCCCCAAGGAGCAGGCCCAGGTGTTTTTCGACAACGCCGAGGCACTCTTCCGCTGGTGACGGGCCGTCCTCGCGCCAGTGCCGTATCAGCGCCTTTATCTAGCGCGGGCCGCCCTTCACTTCGGCGGGTGCTGGCTGGGGCTGGGCGTTGAGCTTGGAGCGCAGCGCCAGGCCGGCCGTCGTGCCGCGCAGCTGGACCAGCGAGCGCACGTAGTAGGCCAGCGCCCAGACGTCGCTGGTCTTCTCCGGCAGGACGTTGGGGTCCCAGGCCGGCATGGCGGCGCCGGTGACGCCCGCGACCAGCAGGCGGTAGAGGTCCGCGAGCTGCGTCTCATCGCGCGGGGACCGCACCGGGTTCACCAGGAAGTCCGGCGGCAGAAGCTGGACCTTGTAGTCCCCGGCCATGTAGTCGCTGTCCTTTAGTTCCGGCTGGTACATGTGCGGACGGAACTCCGTGGTGGGCTTGTTGGAGAGCTCCTGAGACGCAGCGCTGATTTCCTCCGGGGTGGCGTACGCCGGATGGCAGGTCAGGCACTGCGTGTACCCGTGGTAGAGCAGCTTGCCCCGGGCGATGGCCGCGGATTCCTTGCCCACCCAGGGGTCCTTCGCCGGCACCACCGGCTCGCCCACCGCGTCGTCCTCCTTCCAGGCGTCGGAGAACGTCTTGATGTACTGGATGATGGTGTTCAGCTTCTCGTCCGGGACTTGCCAGCCGACCATGGCCGAGCCATGCAGGTTGCTCGTCACGATGCGGACCAGGTCCTCGTCGCGCGGAAGCTTCTGGTCGAGCACCCAGCCGAACTTGAACTCTCCCTGGGTGAAGTTGCGTGGGGGTGGACGGAAGCTCGGCGCTGCGGGGCCGCGCCCGTCTCCCTTGTCCCCGTGGCAGGCGCGGCAGTACTGCAGGTAGGCAACGCGCCCTTCGTTGAGGACTTCGGCGGAGACGGTCTTGCCGGCGAGCTTTCGCGGCGCCGTGAAGACGGCGTCCCCTCCCTTGCAGCCCGGAAGGACGAGAATTGACGCGAGTGCGATGGAGAGCGAGCGCACGGTGAACCCCTCTAGACGACGAAGATGAGCAGGTACATGGTCAGCCAAACCACTCCCACGAAGTGCCAATACATGACCCACAGCCGGAGACGGTTGTGGCGTGCCGCGTTGAGCGTCCCGTGCAGCATCGCCGGGACGAGCAGCCCCAGCCCGGCCAGCCCGCCCAGTACGTGCAGCGCATGAAAACCGGTCAACCCGTACACCACTGCCGCCAGCGACCCGTCTTCGAGCGCCAGCCCAGAGGTGAAGAGGTTTTTCCACAGGACGACTTGAAGCGCGAGGAAGGCGAGCCCCAGGGCGAGCCCGGCAACCAGCGCCGACAAGGCAGGCCCCTGCTGTCCCCGCCGAGCGGCGTTGAGCGAGCGTTGCAAGGCAACGGTATTGAGGCCGAGCACCGCGGTATTCAGCGCCGGCAGCAGCTGCGGCAGCGGCGGCGTCCCCGGGGGCGGCCAGCCGGGCTGCCGCAGGCGCAGCACCCCGTAGGCGAAGAAGAGCGACCCAAACATCATCGCCCAGCTGCCGAGAAAAATAATCATCCCCAGCCACGCGGTGTCATCCGCGCGCGCCTGCGGCGGGCGGTAACGAATGACATCGTTGGTGGCCATGGTACTCACGTCGCGCGCTGTCCGGCGGGCTGCGCCGACCCCGGCGCTGCGGCCGGGAACTCCTCCCACTGTCCCACCCAGTCGCGGCCGACCTTCGCCTTCATCGCCGGGTCAGAGAGCTCGTGCGGCCCCCGGTAGACGAAGGGAATCTTGTCGAAGTTGTGGACCGGCGCCGGTGAGGCAGTGGACCATTCCAGGGTGCCTACCTGCCACGGGTTCGCCTCGGCCTTCTGGCCCCGGTACATGCTGTACAGGAAGTTCCAGATGAAGCTGACCTGCGCGAAGAACAGTACGAAAGCGACGTAGCTGGTCAGCTGGTTCAGCGGCTGCAGCGGCTTGAAGAGGTCATAGGCGAAGGGGTTGGAGAGCCGCCGGTTCTGTCCGGCGTAGCCGACCAGGAGCTGGCCGGCGAACACCAGGCTCACGCCCAGGAAGGTGAACCAGAAATGCACCTTTCCGAGCCGGTCATCCATCATCCGGCCGAACCACTTCGGGAACCAGAAGTAGATTCCGGCGAAGCTGGCCAGCAACGAGGCGGCCGCCATGGTGAAGTGGAAATGCCCGACGACGAAGAGGGTGTCGTGCAGGTAGATGTCGGGAGCCAGGGCGCCCAGGTACAGACCGCTCAGACCGCCGAGGCCGAAGACGAAGACCATTCCCAGGGAGAACAACATCGGCGTGGGAAGCCGAATCGAGCCCTTCCAGATGGTCCGGAGGAAATTGAGGAAGAGCACCTCGGCTGGAACGCTGATGATGAGCGTCATCATCATGAAGCTCTGCCCCAGAAGGGGATTCATCCCGGTCTGGAACATGTGATGGCCGTAGACCACCGCGCTGACGATGGTCACCATGCACATGGCGTAGACGGTTCCCTTGTACCAATTGGCCGGTCGACGGGCGAAGAACGCGAGCAGGTCCCCGACGATGCCCCAGGCGGGAAGGATGAGGATGTAGACCTCCGGGTGCCCGAAAATCCAGAACAGGTGCTGGAAGAGGATGGGGTCACCGCCCCCCTTCACCGCCGCGGCACCAGCGATGAAGAATTGCGTGCCGAAGAGGCGGTCCATGAGAAGCAGCAGCGCGGCACTGCCCAGCACCGGGACGAACAGAACGTTGAGAATGGCGGTGAGGAACACCCCCCACATGGTGAGGGGCATCCGCATGTAGGTCATCCCCGGCGCACGCAGCCGGATGATGGTGGTCACATAGTTGATGCCGCCCATGATGGAGCCGACGCCGGTCACGAAGATGGCTGCGACCATCATGGTCTGGCCCCAGCCGGGCGTGCCGATGTTGGTGGAGAGCGGAGCGTAGGTGGTCCACCCCGCTCCCGCGGCACCCAGGTCCCCGAAGAACGCGGCGATGACCATCACCTGGCTCAGCGCCAGCATCCAGTAGGAGAGCGCGTTGAGCCATGGGAACGCCATGTCCCGGCAACCAATCATCAGCGGGATGAGGAGGTTCCCGAAGGCGCCGATGAGCACGGGGGTGATGGCGAAGAACACCATGATGAGCCCGTGCATGGTGAAGACTTGCATGTACAGGGCAGGGCCGATGACACCGCCCGCGCTCCGCAGCAGCGTCGGCCCGAGGATGGGCACCGGCTGGCCGGGGAAGGCCCATTGCCAGCGAATCATCATCGCCAGCGTCCCGCCGATGAGCAGGAAGATGAGCCCGGACCACAGGTACTGCTTGGCGATGACCTTGTGGTCGAGCGACCAGATGTACTTGCTGAAGAAGGTAGTCGGTGGCCCGTGAACGGGGTGCAAGGACTCGAGGACCTCGCGGTTTACCAGGGCTTCTTGGGCAGTCATTATTCGACCCTCGTATGTTCGGCCCATTCCCAACCCCAATGCGCTTCCATGTCCTTGGGGTCGTAGGCTCTAGCACCGTTGATTGAGTTGGCCTGGGCCCAGCGGTCGTATTCGGCCCTGGGCAGCACCGTTAGCGTTCCGCGCATCTTGTAGTGGTTGGCGCCGCAGTGCTGGGAGCAGACGATTTCGTAGACACCGGTGTCCTTGGGCTGGAACCACATGCGGGTCACCGCACCGGGAACGGCGTCCACCATCATCCGCATGTTGGGGACCTTGAAGCTGTGGATGACGTCGGTGGAGGTCACCTGGAACAGGACGGGCGCCCCTTGCGGAACGACAAGGTCGTTGAGCACGACGATGTCGTCCGCGGTGTTGAACTTGCCGTCCGGGCCCGCGTAACGCGCGTTCCAAGCCCACTGGTGGGCGTTGACTTCGATGCGCACCGCGCCCGGCCTGGCCTCGGCGCCGGCAAAGTCGAGGTAGACCTCGTGCAGGAAGCTCAGACTGCGGATGAGAAGGTCTCCGTCAACCACGAAAAACATCAACGCGGCGACCAGCGCCGTCCAGCGCCACGACTTGAACGTGTCCCCGTGGTCATAGACCGCCTGGTGCTGCGGGCCGTGCTTGAAGACGGACCACAAAATCCAGACCACGTAGATGAGGAAGATGATGATGACGAAGAAGGTCGTCGTGGTGATGGTCTCGTCGACGCGCCAGCCAGACTCCGAGGCGTCGACCGGCAGGTGGACGGCGTCGAAGGGATTGGGAAAGGCGGTCACGACGGCAAGCAGTGAATGCATCGGGAGAGACCTCCGGGCCTGGCCTACTCCAGGCGGCGCACGAAACGGATGACCACTGCCGCGACGACGTACGGAATGATGAACATGACGGGCAACATCCACGCCACGCGCGACGGCCCAGCGGCGGCACACATGGGACAGGCCAGCATCTGAAGGCAAAAGGAAGTCATCATCCCCCCCGCAAGACGCGCCAGAACTGCGAGCGCCAGGCGGCCTCGTTGATGAGGACGAGCGAATAGAAGATGCCGATGCACAGCAGCCCGTACACCCAGCGGTTCATGATGCGCGTCTCATGGTTGAGGCCCATGGCGACCAGCAGGAAGTACACCGCCTGCACGATGGCCAGGACGAGGAGCGCCGCCGTGACGATGGCGCTCGGGCCGTGCGACATGGACACCACGACTTCGAGGGCGGTGAGGAAGACCATCACCGCCAGCATGACGGCCGTCTGCTTCGCATTCAGGCGGTGCCCAGCCGAGGAGTCGCCTGCTTGTGCGTCCGCGCTCACGTTAGTTGACCCCGCTGGGAAGGAGGTACACGACGACGAAGACGACGTTCCATCCGAAGTAAACGAAGAGCCAGAACAACTCGAAGAGTTGAATCTCGTTGGCGCTCGAGATGCCCTTGGCGTTCCTCACCAGGATGAAGGCCAGGTAGACCAGCCCGGCCACCACATGCAGGCCGTGGAAGCCGGTGATGACGTAGAAGGTGTTGGCGTAGGCGGTTTGCCCGAAGACCAGACCGGCGTGCATGAGGGTTGTCCACTCGTTGTACTGGCCGATGAGAAACAGCAGTCCGCACACTCCGGTGACCAGTAGCCACATCTGGGTCGCCTTGCGGTTTCCCGTGCTCGAATCATCGAAGGCACGGATGATGGCGACGGCGGAGACCGCGAGCAGCAAGGTCAGCACGGCAGTGACCGGGATTTTGAAGGCCGGCTCTCCGACATGCCGCCACACGGAGCTGTTGACGCGCAGGATGCCGTAGGCGAGCAGCAGGCCAGCGAAGGAAAGCCAATCCGAGAGGAGGAAAATCCACATCGCCATCTTCGACGGTCGGACGTTCCCGAACTGCTGGTCCGGCGGCCAGATGGCCGGAGCATGGCCGTGGGCGTGGGCGGTGGTGCTCATCAGAAGTGCTCCGCGATTGGGTATTCGGAGTCGGGAGGCGTCTGGAGGCTCAGCACGAAGTGCACCAGGTCCCAGCCGTCCTGCTGGCTGATGCTGTCGCCGAAGGAGGGCATCGGGCTGCCGCTCACGCCCGTCATGAAGGTCCGGTAGAGGTCGACATTGGTGGCGCCACACTTGCGCTTGTTGCTGGCGGCGAAGTTGAAGGGCTGGTCCGGAAAGCCCCAGTCGTCGCGAAGCGTGGGTGCGGAAGCACCGTTGCCCTTGCCTTCCGGGCCATGACACTTCTCGCACTGGTTGTTCTTCCAGATGACCTTGCCCCGCTTCACCGACAACTCGTCATTGGGGGGCTCGGGTGGGATGACAATGGAGATTCCGGGCCCTTCCTCCTTCCACTTGGGCGAAAAGGTCTTGATGTACTCGATGACCGCCCGAAGCTGAGGCTCGCCCCACACTGCCCAGAACGGCATGTACGTGTGGTACAGGCCGACGGTGAGCGTCCGGAGCAGGTCGGCGTCGGTGGGCAGCGTCCCACTCGGCGTCGAGCGGCACTTGAAGATACCGGAGGTGAAGTCGCGCGGCCGCGGCTCCATCCACTGGGCCGAATAGCCGCGCCCGTCGCCGAGTTCCCCGTGGCAGGAAATACAGAGCCGTTGGTAGACGGCCTGGCCCTTCTTCGCGAGCGCCTGGTCGATGGGAACGGGCTTGTCGGGGTCGGCCAAGGCCGGCTGAGGGAGGGCTGCCAAGGTTGCGATGGAGAGGAGAGCCGCGAGCAGTGGACGGTGCGTTGTCATGTTGGGTTCCTCAAGTTAGTAGGCGAAGTCGATGCCCAGGAGGACAGCGGTGCCAAGGGGTGGACCCACGCCTGGAACTCCCAGCACCGTGGTGGTGGCCGTCTGGCTGAACTCGGCCTGCAGCGCCACCGCCGCGCGGCTCGAGAACGCGATGTTGTACCGGGCCAGGAAGACGTAGCCCCACTGGGTGCCAGTGGCACTGGCGTAGTCCCCGGAGCCCTGCTGCAGCATGTTCACCCGCTGGTACATGGCGACAAACGTCCAGTCGGGGTTCGGGGTGTAGCTCAGCTCGATGAAGCCGCCGAGCCAGTGCGCGTCCTGGGTGGGGGTGCCGTCGCCGTTGAAGCCGGGCGCTGCGTTGGGCCCGTTCCCGGTGATGAGCGAGGCACCGTCGCTTCCGTACTCGACGACGACATCCAACGTCAGCGGATTCACGGCGCTGAGGAAGTTGAAGTGGAGCTCACCACCAAGGCGGTAGTAGTTGCCCAGCGAGGAGCCGGTCCCCGAGACGCAGCCGACTCCCGTGGAGGCGTCGCAGGTGGTGCCTGGCTGTCCGAGGCCTTTGGTGGGGAACCACCCGGTGGCGGCGAAGATGCCTGGCTCAATGGAGGCGAGAAAGTCGCTTCCCGTGAGTGCGTAGTATTGGAGGTGACCCCACACCACGGGGTTGCTGACCCAGTTGGCCGACCAGAAGGGATTGGCCGCATCGGCGTTCATGAGGGCCACCGAGTAGCGGAGGTTGCTCAACTCAGAGTGCCCGTAGAACTCGACGCCGTTGTAGTTCGACCCGGGGAAGTAGGTGACCGAGCTTCCGGGCGCCTGGAAGAAGTAAATCTCGTAGGTCTGGGTCAGCTCGTAGCTCCGGTGCTGGTCGATGGGAAGGTCGTTGAGGGCGCCCTTGCCGACGCGGATGTTGGCGTAGGGTGTTCCGAAGAGACGGTTGAAGACCACCCACGCCGACTCGAGGTCGCCGCCCTGCGGGCTGTTGGTGTTGAAGTTGGCCGACGCGAGCTGGCCCTCCACAACGACGAGGAAGCCAATCTGCTCGCCCAGCGTCCCGGCGGTGAGGATGTCTAGGCCAAGGAAGCCGAAGGTGCCCGTCTCGGTGGTGGCCAGCCCGTTGGGGTTGGACGCCGTCGGGTTCACCGGCTGGTAGGTGTTGTTGTTGTACTGGTAGCCAACCGTCGTGCGGAAGGCGATGGGCCAGTACGCGCCACTCTGCGTAACGGGGTTGTCCCGTTCCCTGTTCATCCGGTAGCCATTGTCCCGGAAGTTGATGCCGAACCGGTTCAGCCTGGGCCAGTTGGTGTGGCAGGCAGAACAGGCGACGCCGTACTTGCGCGCGAATGCGGGAATCGCGTGGGCAGAGGACGGCAAGAGAACTGCTCCCACTGCAACCAAGACAGCAACGAGCGTGACTCGGCGTCCCATGCAGCTCCCTCCAAGCTGAACAAGCTCAACGAATGTCGCGAAGCAAACACGCTTCTGTCAGGGTCTTTCAACCCTTAAATTTTGCATCACGCAATCTAATTCGTGAAAGCCATTTGCTTGCGCAGCGCGCCATGGCCCGGAAAACCGGAGTTCACGGAAAGTTGAGGACGACGGTCAGCTTCGAAACGAGTCGGTTCATCGCCTCGGGGGCTTCGACACCCTCGACGGCCCGGACGCGGCCCCTCGCGTCCACCAGCGCGAACGCCGCGCCGGCCTCCAGCATCTCGCTCCGCAGCGGGGCCGTCGCCGCAACTTCTCCTAACAGTCGCCGCGCGTCCGGCCCGGACAGCACGTACCATTGACGCGGGTTGGCATGGCGGCGCGTCATGTCATGGGCCAGGTCGACCACCTGGGTGGTTGCCGGCACCTCGACCTCGAGCATGCCGGCCATCGGCCCGGCGTTGCGCAGGCGGTACTGCAGCACTTCCAGGGCCGCACCGACGCGCTCCGCGCAAGCCAGGCAGCCCGCGTCGACGAAGCCGATGAGCCAGGCGCGCCCCTTCAGCGACTCGCGGTCGAAGTGTTCCCCATGAAGCCCGGAAAGCGAGAAGGGGGGCAACGTGCCGAGGACGTCGGGAACAGGGGGGGGACGGCGGAGCAACCCCGACACGAGGGGCCAGCCGGCGAGCACGGCCATCACCGCGACCCAGAAGAGCGGACGCCCCACCAGGGCAGCGACCGTGTCCTGCAGGGTGCGGGGCGCGGCAACCGGGCTACTCGAAGACGCGGCGGAGATGGCGTCCCTACTTAATCTTCGCCGAGTACGTGACCTTCTCGCCGGCCTTCACGGTGACGGTGGCACTCTTGGGGCTGCCCACCTCGTGGAAGGTGGCAATTTCGTAGGTGCCGGGCGGGATGTCCTTGAGTTCAAAGGTACCGTCCTTTCCGGTCAAGACGGCATAGGGGTTGGCGGCGGTGAAGATGGCGCCGCGCATGAAGTTGTGGATGTCGCACTTGAGCGTCATCCCACCGGCCTTGGTGATTTTCTTGGGGATGACCATTCCCTGCTTCGGTTCGGCCAGGTTGATGACCGTGCTCGTGCCCAGGTAGGAGTGGATGTTGTGAAGAATGGGGTCGCTGTTCTTCACCTGCAGCTCCGAGTTCTTGGCGATGATTTGGACGTGGGGCACGTAGTGGCAGCCCTTCTGGTCGATCGTCGGCTGCGCCGGGAAATCCATCTTCTTCCCGCTCTGGATGTCCACCAGGTAGACCACCACGTTCTCCACCGCTCCGTCGGCGGAGACGGACCACGAGTCCTCCAGCCGAGTCGTTCCGCACGTCCCGGGGTCCTGGGTGACGGTGATGGTGGCCGGCTTGGGAGGGCTGCCGTCGTAGGTGATTTTTCCCGAGATGCTCCCGCCGTTGGTGACCGGCGCCTCGGCGTACTGGGCCCAGGCCACCGAGGAACAGAGGACCACTCCCAGCGCGCTCAGAATCCGCATTCGTGTGCTCCTGCCTGGCGTTGAACAGAAACCGGGGCCGGGTAAGTTCAGGGAAGCGTCCAGCGCTGTCAAGGAACTCTCAGTATTTCTTCAGCTGACGCGTCGCGTCTGATGTTTGAGTTTAGCGCACCTTCTGGGCCGGTCTCGGCCCGAGGCGCGCTTCCAGGCGCGCCACTTCCTCCCGCAGCGCCGGGGTGACTTCTGCCCGGGGTGCCTCGGCCACAAAACGCGTCGCAGGGCGCGCAGCGCCGCGGCCTCGTCGCCTTCCCGCAGCGCGAAACCCGCCGAGAAGAGGGACGCCTCCCACCCGGCCGGTCCGGCGGCGAGGGCCGCCAGTTCGGCCCGCGCGGCGGCCGTCTGCCCGGCCACGCCCCGCAGCACCGCCCGGTGAATGACGGCCTCGGCGTCCTTCGGGAAGGCAGCCAGCGCCCGCAGCACCAGCACGTCCGCCTCCTCGAAGCGCTCCTGCACCAGCAGCGCATGCGCCGCCGCGTCCAGCGCCAACAGCGAGGCGTCGGGCGCCTGGGCGGCAGCGAGCAGCCCGTCCAGCAGCGGGTCCGGCGCCTGCTCGGGCGGAAGCGCCGTGGGCCGCTCGCCCTGCACCGAAGCAGCGGCCTGCTGGGACAGGCGTTGCTCGCTGCGCGACCGCGCCAGCAGGGCAAGGCCGGTGACGGCCCCTGCCGCTGCGAGGCCAAGGACCGGCACGGCCAAGGAGCGAGGCACAGACGGCCGCCTGCCGCCCAGCCCGGCGCGCCTCACCGCCGCCGTCTCCGTCCACCGCCACCGCCGCGGCCTGGGCCCTTCTTCTTGCCCTTGCCGCGTCCGCCCCGCGCCGGGCCCGGCCCCGGGGCATGGGCCCGCCCTTGCTGGGGACGGCCACGCGCCTGCCCGGCCGGGCGGGCCGGGGCCCGCGCCCGCCGCTTGTCGAAGCCCGGGTGGGCGGAGTCGGCGTTCGGTTCCATCTCGGTCGGCCCGGTGCCCCAGTCCAAAAGCGTGAAGTCGAGCTGCCGACGCACCAGGTTGACGCTGCGCAGCTGCACGGTGGCGCCCTGCCCCACCCGCACCCGCCGCCCGTCGCCCAGCACGACGGCGTGCAGCCGCTCGTCGAAGCGCGAGCGGCTGCCCAGGGCGTCGGCGGGGACGAGGCCCTCGACAAATTCCTTGTCCAGCTCGACGAAGACGCCGAAGTCGGCCACGCCCGAGACGGTGGCCGAGAAGGTCTCCCCCAGCCGGGGCTGCATCAGCAGCGCCGCATAGAAGGACGTCACGTCGCGCTCCACCTGCATGGCGGCCCGCTCGCGCTCCGAGGCCCGAGTCGCCATGGCCCGCAGCGATTCGACTTCCCGCGCCAGCTCCCCTGCCCCACGCCCCCGCCCGCGCCGCTGCCAGTGCGCCCGCAGCAGCCGGTGCACCAAGAGGTCCGGGTAGCGCCGGATGGGGGAGGTGAAGTGCAGGTACTCGTCGGCGGCCAGGCCGTAGTGTCCCACCGAGTCCGGGGAGTAGATGGCCTGCATCATCGAGCGCAGCAGGACCTGGTTGAGGGCCCGCTGCTCCGGCTTGCCCTCCAACTCCTGGATGAAGCGGTTCAGCTCGAGCGACGTCGGGCGGCGGCTTCCTGGCACCTGCAGGCCATGGGCGCGGGCCAGCTCGGCGAAGGCCTCCAGCTTGGCCTCGTCCGGCTCTCCGTGGAACCGGTAGACGGACGGCAGCCCCTCGTCCTGGAAGAAGGCGGCCACCGCCTCGTTGGCGGCCAGCATGCACTCCTCCACCAGCCGGTGGCTCTCCTTGCGCTCGCGGCGCTCCATCCGCACCGGCCGGCCTGAGCCATCCACCACCACCTTGGTTTCCGGCAAGTCGAAGTCCAGCGCCCCGCGCGCCTCGCGCATCCGTCGCAGGGCCGAGGCCAGCCCGGCCAGCCGCCGGAACAGCGCCAAGAAGCCGTCGCGCCCCGGGACTTTCTGCCCGTCGAGGACCGCCTGCACCTCGTCGTAGGTGCACCGGGCGGCACTGCGCATGACGGCCGGGTAGAGCGTCGACTTGCGCCGAACGGCCCCCGGCACCAAACTCCATGTCCGCCACCAGGCACAGCCGGTCTTCGCCGGGCCGCAGCGAGCAGATGCCGTTGGACAGCCGCTCCGGCAGCATCGGCAGCACCCGGTCCGGTAGGTAGACGCTGGTTCCGCGATGGAAGGCCTCGGCATCGAGGGGGGTGCTTGGCAGGACGTAATGGCTGACGTCGGCGATGGCGACCAGCAGGCGCACGCCGCCTCCCGGCAGCGACTCGGCCCACACCGCGTCGTCGAAGTCGCGTGCATCGGCCCCATCGATGGTGACCAGGTCCAGTCCGCGCAGGTCCCGGCGCGACTCCGAGCGCGCTTCGGCCTCGGAGACGCGAGCCTCGACCCGGGCCGCCGCATCCATCACCGGGCCGGGGAAGTGGTCGCTGAAGCCCTTCGCCACCACCAGCGCGAGCACGTCCTGCGACGGGTCCCCGGGGCGTCCGAGGGAGCCCATCACCTCGCCCTGCAAGGCCTCCCCGCCTCTGGGTGGGGACAGCCGCACGCGGACGACGTCGCCATCCTGCGCCAGCTGCGTCCGGGGGACGCGCACCAGGCCGGGGATGGTGCCTTCATTCGGCCGCACCATCGCCTCACCACCCTGGACCTGGTAGGTGCCGACCAATTCCGAGCGCTGCCGCTCCACGACTTCCAGCACCTCGGCCTCGGTGCGGCCGCCGCGGCTGTGCACGCGCACCCGGACGCGGTCGCCGTCGAGGGCACGGGCGGCTTCCGGCGGGGGGATGAAGAGGTCCTCCTCTTCGCCGACGTCGACAAAGCCGAACCCCCGCTCGTTGACTTGAAGCCGCCCTTCGCGGACCAGGCCCCCGCCCCGTCCGGAGTGCCCCTCGGCGTGCCGTCGCCCGTGCGGTGCGGGGCCGGCTGGGGGTTGGGCCGGCTTGGCCAGGGCGAAGCGCTTGCCGTCGCGGCGCACGGTGCCCGCGCGCACCAGCTCGGCCAGAGCCCGTTCGGCCGACGGCCGCTTGGCGCTGGGAAGCCCCGCGCGCCGCAGCAAGTCCTGCAGCCCGAGCGGCTGCGCCGAAGCGCGCAGCGCCTTCAGCAGGACCGAGGGCTCGAGGGGCATGCCCGCGGACCCCGGGGTCAGGCCTTCACCGAGACGGTGAGACGCACCGTCTTGTGGACTTGCGCCGGAGCGAAGGCCTTGGCCAGGAAGAAGTCGACATCGAAGACTCCTGGGTTGCGCGGTGTGAAGAAGAATTCCCGAACGCCCGGCCCACTCTGGGAGGGGTGAAAGACGGCCTCGCGCAACCCCACCCGCTTGGCGACGGTGGGTTCAATGGCCCACATGTGCCCGGTGCGTTCGGGGAGCGTGACGCTGAGGCCGCTGTTCATCCTGACTTCCAGGGGCCCGTCGACGTCGTTGCCGTTCACCTCGAGGACGTCGAGGTTGTCGCGCGACACGCTGCGCAGCTCGTGCGGCCGCAGCTCGACGGCTTCCACGGCGACGCGTCCGCCCCACCCCGACGTCTTGTCCATCACCCCCGAGACCTGCACCTGGTGGCCGATGGACTTGCGCAGAGACTTCCCGAGCTTGCCTTCGAGGAGGAAGGACACCTGCTGGCGCGTGCCCCCGTTGGAGACCACCAGCACGTACGCCTCGCCGGTCATCTCCAGGGCGCCCCGCAGCGTGGCAAAGCCTCGCATCCCCGCCCCCATGCCTGGGTTGGAGACCTGCTCCAGCTCACCCGGCGAGAGGTAGCTCAGCTTCATTGGCGCTGGGGCCGGCTCCACGCCCTCTGCCTCCGGCTTCTTGGCCGAGTACTTCCGCACGTCCACCGTGCCGCCGTAGTTGTGCGTCTTCTTGATGAGGCCGGTGACGCTCACCTTGTGGTCCACGTAGGCCGGAAGCACTTCCTGGTCCGGACCCTGGAGCAGGAACACCAACTCGCGCTTGTCGCGGCCGACGACGTGCAGGCAGGGCAGCCCGTCCTTCACCACCAGCCGGCCCTTGAGGCTTCCCTCCCCGGTGACGCCACGGCCGGCAGCCGCCGTCAAAATCTGCTCCATCTCCCGCCGCGTCAACGACTCGCCCAGAGGGGGCAGTTTGGTGGCGCGCGGGCGCTGCCGCTCCGGCAGTCGCACCGGGGCGGCCGCCGGCGCGCTGCGCGCCGGGGCGGGTTTGGCCGCCGCGCGCAGACGTGCGACCGCCGTCGCCACCTTGCGCGAGGCGCTCTTTAAGAGTCCAACTTTGCTGGAGGGTTTCTTGGGCGGGGTCTTTGCGGGACGCTTCTTCGCCCTGGCCCCAGTCCTAGCCTTCGACGTCACGGCTGGCCTCCTAACGTCCCGGCCCTGCGTTTGTCAATCTAAGTCCCTTAAATTCCTAAAATTTTGTGGCACACTGGCGGTTTCGCAGATGGACCCGGCCCTGCTCAGCATCACCGAGGCGCAGACCCGCATCCTGGCGGCCTGCGCGCCGCTCAGCCCGGAGTGGGTGCCTCTGGAGGAGGCGCTGGGGCGCGCCCTCTTGGAACCGGTGGTGGCGCGCTTCACCCAGCCGCCTTGGGACAACTCGGCCATGGACGGCTATGCCGTGCGTGCGGTGGACACAAAGTCGCCCGGCGCCCGGCTGCGTGTGGTGGAAGCCATCTACGCCGGGCACACGCCCACCCGGGCTCTCGGCCAGGGCGAGGCCGCCCGCATCATGACCGGGGCACCGCTGCCCGGGGGCGCCACGGCGGTGGTGATGCAGGAGCGCACCCGCGCCCTCGACGGACCGGGGCTGGGCGAGGTCGAGGTCCTCGAGTCGGTGCCGCCGGACGCCAACGTGCGGCCCGCCGGCGAGGACGCCAAGGCGGGTGACGTGCTGTTGGCGGAAGGCACCGCCCTCGGCATCCCGGAGCTCGCACTGCTCTGGGGCCAGGGACTCACCGGCGTGTCCGTCCCGCGCCGGCCCCAGGTGGCCATCCTCGCCACCGGGGACGAGTTGTGCCGGCCCGATGCGCACCGCGCCGGCCTCATCGTCGACACCAATTCCCCCTCGCTGGCCCTCGCCGTGCGTCGCGCCGGCGGCGTCCCGCACCTGGTCGGCATCGCCCATGACACCTTGCAGGACGTGGAGCGGCTCCTCACCCCGGCGCTGGAGTCGGACGTGGTGCTCACCAGCGCGGGCATGTCGGTGGGAGAGAAGGACTTCGTCCGGCGGGCCTTCGACCAGCTCGGCGTCCAGGGTAACTTCTGGGGCGTCGCCATCCGGCCGGGCAAGCCCCTGGCCTTCGCCCGCCGGGGACGGACGCTCGTCTTCGGCCTTCCGGGAAACCCGACGTCGTCCCTGGTGGACTTCGAGCTCTTCGTCCGCCCCGCCCTGCGCCGCCTGGTGGGCCAGACCGACGTGCTGCCCGCCCCCGTGGTGGGCCGGAGCGCGGTGGAATTGCGCAAGCGCACCGGGCTGGCACACCTCGTCCGGGTGCAGGCGACCTTCCGGGAGGGCGAACTGTGGGCCGAGCCGCTGGCCACCCAGACGTCCGGTGCCGTGCGGTCGGCCTCCGCTGCAACACATCTCCTGCACTTTCCCATCGACGCCATTAGTCTGGGGCGAGGGGACGCGGTGCAGCTCTTCCCTGTTTCGTGGGGTCCGTCCGCAACCTAAGGCTACAAGCCGCATCTTCTAAGAAACCCATGGCCGAGACTCCACAGCCCCTTCCCCGCCGCACCCACCGCTTGGAGCTGTACAGCGAGGCACCGCTGCCGACGGCGCGGGGGACGTTTCGCATCGTCGTCTTCCGGGAGAAGAACTCCGCTCGGGAGCACGTGGCGATGGTGATGGGGGAAGTCTTCGGCCAGGAAGGAATCCCGGTGCGCGTGCACTCGGAGTGCCTCACCAGCGAAGTGCTGGGGAGCCTCAAGTGCGACTGTCGCCAGCAACTGGACCGGGCGCTGGACTACGTCGCGGCGCGGGGCCGGGGCGTGGTGCTGTACCTGCGCCAGGAGGGCCGCGGCATCGGTCTGGGCAACAAGGTGAAGGCCTACGCACTTCAGGCCAAGGGCCTCGACACCTACGAGGCCAACCGGCGGCTTGGTTTCCCAGATGACTTGCGCACCTACGACGTGGCGGCCGACATGCTACGGCTGCTCGGCGTGCGCAGTGTTGACCTCATCACCAACAACCCGCTGAAAATTGCCGGACTGGTGGAGGAGGGGGTCCCGGTGCGTAGCCGCATCCCTTCCCCGGCGTCGCACAATCCGCATAACGTGGACTACCTGCGGACAAAGCGCGAGCGCACGGGGCACCTGATTGAGCTCTTCGGGGAGGACGACCAGGCGGCAAGGGCGAGCTAGCGCCGCGCTGTCGCCAGCCTCACGCTTTGCCGTCACCTTCTGGGGCGTCCGCGGGTCCATCCCCGCCCCGGGCCCGAAAACGCGCTTCTACGGCGGGAACACCTCCTGCGTGGAGTTGCGTTGCGGCGGCCGCCTCCTGGTCTTTGACCTCGGCTCGGGGGCCCGCGCCCTCGGAGAAGCCCTGCGGGCGCGTGGCGTTCCGGCCAGCGCCGACCTCTTCTTGTCCCACTACCACTACGACCATCTGCAGGGCCTACCCTTCTTCGTGCCCATCTTCGATGCGAGGAACCACTTCACCATCCGCGGCCCGACGCGCGCCCAGCGCGACGTGCGGGCCATCCTCGCCGGCCAGATGGTTCCCCCGTACTTCCCGGTGACGGCCGAGGAGGTCTTCCAGGCCGACGTGCAGTACCAGCCCATTGCGCAAGGGGACGTGGTGGACCTCGGGGAGGTGCAAGTCCGCGCCCTGGAGCTGCACCACCCGGGCGGCTCGCTCGGCTACCGCGTGGACTTCCAGGGGCATGCGGTGGTGTACGCCACCGACATCGAGCATGGCAGCCCGACGGATGGGCGACTGGCCGACTTCGCCCGCCGCGCCGACGTCCTCATCTACGACGCCATGTACACGCCCGAGGAGTACGCCGGTCCGCCCGGCAAGGCCGGCTGGGGCCACAGCACCTGGACGGCGGCGGTCGCCGCGGCCGACGCGGCGGAGGTGCGCACCCTCGTCCTGTTCCACCACGACCCGGAACGCGATGACGACGGCATGCGTGCGCTCGAGCGCAAGGCGCGCCGCGTCCGCCCGGGCACAGTGGCCGCGCGGGAGGGCCTCACCCTCCACCTGGAGCAGGACGTCCGGCGGTCCAGTGTCGGCCGGGCGCCGGCGCGACTGGCCTCCCGCGGCGCGCTGTAGCAAAGCGAAATTTCAGCGCCAGGTGGGCGAACCGGGGGGCGTGGTGGCCCGTTCCACGGCGCGCCTCAGTCCCGCGTAGGGCAGTCGCTTCAGCGCCTCGGGCACGCTGAGCCAAGCAAAGTCCGTGTGCTCGGGCCCCAGCCGCACGGCCGCATCGCCCTCCCAGGCGGCGGCGAAGGCCTCCTCCATGGCCAGCACCGGGGGCCTGGCCTCACCGAGGGCGAAGGCGTGCCGGTAGTCCAGCGGCCGGACGCGCAGGCTGTGCCCCGTCTCCTCCGCCACCTCGCGCGCGGCGGCGGCGGCGGCCGCTTCCCCCGGCTCCCGCCGGCCGGTGACGGGCTGCCAGAAGGCGCCGCGGGCGGCCGTCCGCTGCAGCAGCAGCACCTCCGTCCCGGCCCGGCCTTCCCGGGTCACGGTGACGGAGACGGTCTCCGTGCCGGGCTGGGCCTCCTGCAACTGGCACCCCCAGACGTCCCCGTAGGCCCGGGCCAGGGCCGTCTGCACCGCGTCCCAGTCGGGCGGCTGGCCAAGCTCTCTCGCCATGGACGTCACCCCGGCCCCGGCAATGCCGCAGGGGAGAATGAGGTCGAAGTCCTCCATGGCCGGGCCGACATTGAGCGCAACGCCGTGGGTGGTAATCCACCGGGCGATGTGCACGCCCAGGGCGGCAATCTTTCGGGCGTCGCGCCCCTCCTCCCCCACCCACACGCCCGGCCAGCGCGGCATGCGGCCCGCCACCAGGCCGAAGCTGGCCAAGGCCTGGATGAGGCCCGCCTCGAGGCTTCGCACGTAGGCGCGGACGTCGGCGCGCGCACCGGCCAAGTCGAGAATGGGGTAGCCCACCAGTTGCCCGGGCCCGTGGTAGGTGACGTCCCCTCCCCGGTCCGTCGGGTAGACGGCCACCCCGCGCCGGGCGAGCTCCCCGTCCGAGGCCAGCACGTGGGCGGTCTTGGCTCCGCGGCCCAGGGTGATGGTGGGCGGGTGCTCGAGCAACAGCAGCGTGTCGCCGACGCTTCCCTCCCGGCGCGCGCGCGCCAGCTGCTGCTGCAGCAGAACCCCGTCTGGGTATTCCACGCGTCCAAGCCGGAAGACCCGGAGCGAGCGGGCGCTTGCCGTCATCCCCCGGCTGCCCCAGTGCCGAGGAGGGCCACTGCGCGCTGGACGCAGCCACGGCAAATGTAGGCCCCGGCCGGCCCGGCCACCAGGCTTCCCACCTCCGGACCGGGACGACAGCAGAAGCTGCACCAGGCGGCCTGGCCCGCATCGGCCAGCACTGGGACGCGCTCCAGGAACGGCTTGCGGGTGTCTCCGGGAAGCGTCTCGGCGAGCCGGCGCGCGTGCCGACGCAGCTGCTCGGCCCGGGCGGCGCGGCCGCCGGCCTCGCAGGCGCGCGCCGCCTGCTCGAGCAGCTCCTGGGCCAAAGCGAAGTCCCCCGACCGCTCGGCGGCCTGGGCGGACATCACCAGTTGGCGGACGTCATCGGGCACGGCCCCGCTCCAGCGTTAGGCCATGTCCAGGAACAGCGTCTCCGGCCGTTCGAGGTGGTGGATGAGGGCGTAGGTGGCGTCGGCGGCGACGAGCCCGTCGATGACCCGGTGATCGAAGGAGAGCGAGAGGTGCATCATCTCACGGATGACGATCTGGTCATCGTCCGCCACCACCGGCCGCTTGCGGATCCGGTGCAGGCCGAGGATGGCCACCTCGGGGTAGTTGATGATCGGCAGGGCGAAGAGCCCGCCGTTCGTGCCCAGCGAGGTGATGGTGAACGTGCCCCCGCTCAGCTCGTCCATCTTCAGCTTCTTCTCGCGCGCGGCGGCGCCCAGCCGGGAGATCTCCTCGGCCAGCTGACGGACCGTGAGCCGGTCCACGTCCTTGACCACCGGCACGGTGAGGCCGTCGTCGGTCGCGGCGGCGATGCCGAAGTTGTAACGTCCGCGCACGCACCAGCTCCTGGCTCGCGTCGTCGAAGTTCGCGTTCAGACGTGGGGAACGTTCGGAACACCGGGATCAGCGCCTTGCAGATGAACGGGAGGAAGCGAATCTTCGGGCGTCTCGCCCGACTCTGCCAGCCCCGCGTTCAGCCGCCTGCGCAGCGCGACCAGCTCGGTGACGTCGACCTCCTCGACGAAGGGGAGTGCGGCGCGGTGAACTTGCTCCGCACCATCTTCTCCGCGATCTTCTTCCGGAGCCCCCGGATCGGGATGCGCTGGTCAGCCCCGGCCGATGGCAGCGGGACCAGCTCGGCCCGGGGCGCGTTCACCGGCTCGGGCGAACGGCCGAGATCTCGAGCGCGGCCTGCACGTCCGCCTTGAGCACCCTGCCCTGGGGGCCGCTGCCGGAGATCGCTGCCAGGTCGAGCCCGTGCTCGCGGGCCATCCGCCGGGTCACCGGGGTGGCCAGCACCTTCTCCGCGTCGACAGCCCGCGCTGCCATGGCGCCGCGACGGAGGCAGCCGGGCCACCGGTCGATGCCGCCGGGGCCGACAGCGGCCGCGGCCAGAGCGTCTCCGAGGTCTCCATCGTCAGGGGACCAGGCGTGGTGGACCTTGGCGATCTCGCCCTCCTTGCCGTGGACCGAGACGACCCTGCCTGCGCTGGGGGCCGGGACGGTGACCGTCGCCTTGTCGGTCATCAGCTCGACGACGCCCTGGTCCTCCTCGATGGAGTCACCGGGCTTGACCAGCCACTTGACAATCTCCCCCTCGACGACACCTTCGCCGAGGTCCGGAAGCTTGAACTCGAACGTGGCCACGGCGGTCTCAGCTCGTCGCAGGGCGCGCCTTACGCGTGCCGACCCTGCTCCATGAGACCCCTCATGAAGAACTCGGCCGCGCGGTAGCTGCTGCGGACCAGAGGACCTGAGGCGACGTACAGGAAGCCCATCTCCGCAGCGACCTGCTTGTAGCTGTCGAACTCGGCCGGCGTGACGAAGCGCGCCACCCGGAGGTGGTACTGCGACGGCTGGAGGTACTGCCCCAGCGTCAGCACGTCCACGCCGGCCTGGCGCAGCTCCTGGAAGGTCTGCCGCAACTCGGCTCGTCCGTCTCCCCGAGGCCCACCATCACCGAACTCTTCGTGTACAGCTTCTCCGGCCGGGCCTTCAGGTAGGCCAGCACCCGCAGCGACTGCCGGTAGGCGGCCCGCCGGTCGCGCACCGTGGGCGTCAGCCGTTCCACCGTCTCGACGTTGTGGGCGACCACGTGCGGGTGGGCCTCCGCCACCGTGGCCAGGTCGCGCTCCACGCCCTGGAAGTCGGGGATGAGGACCTCCACCGTGGTGCTGGGGCTCTGCCGGCGAAGGGCGCGAATGGCCGCCGCGAAGTGGGCGGCCCCGCCGTCCGGACGGTCGTCGCGATTCACCGACGGTCACCACGATGTACTCGAGCGCGAGCTCCTTCACGGCCTGGGCGAGCTGCTCCGGCTCCTCCGGGTCGAGCGGCAGCGGCGCGCCCACCTTCACGTGGCAGAAACGGCAGGCCCGGGTGCACACCTCGCCCATCAACATGACGGTGGCGGTCCCGCCGCCCCAGCACTCGGCGATGTTGGGGCAGCGTGCCTCCTCGCACACGGTGGCCAGCTTCGTCCGGCGCACCGTGGCCTTCACCTTCTCATAGCCCTCGCCATGCGGCAGGCGCACCTTCAGCCAGTCCGGCTTGTGCGTCTGGGGGGCTTGCGGCAGCGGGAAGCGGTCGGGCGTGGCCATGGGGAGCTGGAAAAGCCAAAGCTTAACGTCAGTGCGCGCGCAGGACACGTCCTACGACACGCCGCCGGGGCCTGCCCCCCGCGGGGGCGGCGGGCGGGGGCCCCGGCTAGATGTGGATGGGGTGCCCGAGCGTGAGCTCCGCCGTCTCGTGGATGATTTCCGAGAGGGTTGGGTGGGCATGGATGGTGCGCCCGAGCTCCTCGGTGGTGGTCTCCAGCCGCAGCGCCACGCAGGCCTCGGCGAGCAGCTCGGTGGCGTGCGGCCCGACCAGGTGCACGCCCAGCACCTCGTCGTACTTCTTCTCGGAAACCACCTTGCAGAAGCCGAGGCCCTGCTCGTCGGAGATGGAGGCCTTGGTGATGGCGCTGAAGGGGAAGGTGCCGGTCTTCACGTCGTAGCCGCGCTCGCGCGCCTTCTTCTCCGTCAGCCCGACGCGGGCCACCTCGGGGTAGCAGTAGGTGGCGTTGGGCGTGAGGTCATAGTTGATGGCTGTCACGTCCTTGCCGGCGAGGTGCTCCACCGCCAGGATGCCCTCGGCGGAGGCGACGTGCGCCAGCATCGGCGTCGGGGACGACGTCGCCGATGGCGTAGACTTCGGCCTCGGTGGTGCGCATGAAGTCGTCGGTCGGGATGAAGCCCTTCTCCAGCTTGATGTTGGTCTTCTCCAGACCGATGCCGTCGGTGACCGGGGCCCGACCCACCGCCGAGAGCAGGATGGCTGCCTCCAGCGTCTTCACCCCCGACGGGCGTCTGCATCGTCACCCGGACACCCTTGCCGGCGGGCTCCACCTTGTCCACCCGGGCCGACACCTCGAAGTCGATTTTTCGCTTCCGGTACTGCTTTTCGAATCTCCTTGCTGACGTCCTCGTCCTCGATGGGCAGCAGGTGCGGGCAAGTACTCGACCAGCGTCGTCTTGGCTGCCGACGTGGTCGAAGATGGAGGCGAACTCGCAGCCGACCGCGCCCGCGCCGAGCGACGATGATGCTCTTGGGGATCTTCGTCGACCTCGAGGATGGAGTCGGAGTTGAAGACCAGCTTGTGGTCGACCTGGAATCGTGGGGAGCGACTTGGGCACGCGAGCCGGTGGCGAGGATGATGTTCTTGGTCTCCAGCATCTGCTTGCTCCGCCGCTCGTCGAGGTGACCTCCACCTTGCCCTTGCCCGACGATGCGGCCCGTGGCCCTTCACCACCTGCACCTTGTTCTTCTTCATCAGGTAGTCGATGCCGTTGGCCCCCTTGGTGACCACCTTGGTCTTGTGCTTCATCGCCTGGGCCCAGTTGATGACGGGGCTCTGCAGGTCGATGCCGAACTCGGCCGCGTCCAGCATGTGCGCCCACAGCTCGGCGGTCCAGAGCAGCGACTTGGTGGGGATGCAGCCCCGGTGCAGGCAGGTGCCGCCCAGCCGCTTGTCCCTCTCGACGATGGCCGTCTTGAGGCCCAGCTGGCCGGCGCGGATGGCGGCCACGTAGCCGCCCGGTCCCGACCCAATGATGACCACGTCGAAGGTCTCAGCCACGGTGGACTCCTGTCACCCCCATTCACAGACCAGGGGCGCCGGGGGGATAACCCTCCGTTGCGGGGCAAGCAAGGACCAGCGCCGCAAGTCCACCATGCAGCCACTGCACGTCAGACCCCCAACCGTCTCGCCGCCCCCGCGCTTCCCTCTGCGGACGCTGGTGCTGATGGTGCTGGCGCTGGCCGCCATCCTGCAATTCTTCTGGCGGACCCACCGGCCACCGCCGCCGCGTGCGCGCCTCGTTCCGCCCGAGGTGCTGCTCAAGACACGGGAGGGCCCCTGATGCACGTCGTGGTAGTGGGAGGAGGCCTGGTGGGGTGCGCCACCGCACTGCGGCTGGTGAAGTCCGGCGCAGAAGTCACGGTGGTGGAGCGCAGCGTCCCGGGCGCAGAGGCCTCCAGCGCCGCCGGCGGCATCCTGGCGCCCCAGGCCGAGTCCGCCGGGCCGGGCCCCTTCCTCGACCCTGTGCCTGCGCAGCCGTGCCCTCTACCCCGACTTCGTCGAGGAAGTGGAGGGATTGTCCGGCATCCGGGTGGGCTTCCGCCCCTCGGGCGTGCTGCACATCGCCTTCTCCGAAGCCTCGCGCGAACGGCTCCGGACGCGCGTCAGCTTGCAGAAGGGCCTCGGTTTGGCGGCCGACTTCCTGGACCGGGAGGCCGTGCTGCGCCTGGAGCCGGCGCTGAACCCGGCCCTGCTGGGAGCGGCCCTCTTCCCCGACGACGCCTCGGTGGACAACCGGCTTCTCATGCGCGCCCTCTCCATGGCCGCCGCGCGCGCCGGCGTGCGCTTCGTGTCGGGGCACGTGCGCGCCCTGCTGGAGGCGGCCGGCCGTGCCGCCGGGGTGGACGTGGACGGGGCCCGGCTGCAAGGCGACGCGGTGGTGGTGGCGGCCGGCGCCTGGACTGGGCTGGTGCCCGGCTCGGGGGTGTCGCCCCGCCAGGTGCGCCCGGCCCGGGGGCAGATGGTCATGTTGCGCGCTCGGCTCCCGCTGCTGGAACGGGTGGCCTTCTCCGACCAGGGCTACCTGGTGCCCCGGGCCGACGGACACCTGCTGGCCGGCAGCACGCTCGAATTCGAAGGCTTCGCCAAGGAAGTCACTGCGGCGGGCCTGAAGCACATCCTGTCCCTGGCGCTGGAACTCCTCCCGGGGCTGGCCAGCCTCCCGGTGGTGGAAAGCTGGGCCGGCCTGCGGCCCTTCACTGAGGACCAGCTTCCCGGTGCTGGGGCCTGGTCCCCTGCCCGGCCTGTTCCTCGCCAGCGGACATTTCCGCAACGGCATTCTTCTTGCGCCCGTCACGGCCGAGCTTCTGGCTCAGGCCGTGCTCGCACGCACACCGTCGCTGTCGCTCGAGCCGTTCCGGTGGAACCGACCAGGAATAACTTGAAAGGTCCGCTTCCGTGGAGTCGACTCGACCCCCTGGGGTGCCGACGCCCCGTGGTCAAGGCCAAGGAGCCCCCCTAGGATGGCTTTCGTGGAGACCCTCGCCGCGCCGACACGCATCCTCATTGTCGATGATGACGCTTCGGTGCGGGACGTCATCAGTGTTCTGCTCCAGGAGGAAGGTTACGAGTGCCGCACCGCGGCTGGCGCGGAAGAGGCCCTGGACATCGCAGCGCAGGAGGCCCCGCCGCTCGTCATCAGCGACATGAAGATGCCCGGACGTGACGGCATCTGGCTGCTGGAGGCCTTCCGCGAGCGCCACCCGGAGACGGCGGTGATGATGCTCACCGGCTACGGGGACACCGAGGCGGCGGTGGACTGTCTGCGCCGCGGGGCGGTGGACTACCTGCTCAAGCCGCCCAAGCTCACCGACCTCATCCGGGCCATCGAGCGGGCGCTGGCCAAGCGCCGCATCGAGTTGGCCCGCAAGCGCTACCAGAAGAAGCTGGAGCGCAAGGTGCGAGACCGCACCGCCGAGCTGCGCAGCGCGCTTCAAGGACATTGCCCAGACGTACCAGAACACGCTGCTGGCCCTGGTGGCGGCGCTGGATGCGCGAGAGCACGAGACGTCGGACCACAGCCAGCGGGTGGTGAAGTACACCACCGCCATCGCCGAGCGCCTGTCGCTGCAGGGGCCGGAGCTCGAGGAGATGGGCCGCGGGGCGCTGCTGCATGACATCGGCAAGATCGGCGTCCCGGACGCGGTGCTGCTCAAGCCCGGGAAGCTGACTCCCGCCGAGTGGGTCGAGATGCGGAAGCATCCGGACATCGGCCACCAGATGATTCAGTCCATCCCCTTCCTCGCCACCCCCGCGCACCATCGTCCTGTCACACCAGGAGCGCTTCGACGGCGGCGGCTACCCCCGGCGGCTCCGCGGCGAGGAGATTCACATCGGTGCCCGGATCTTCGCCGTGGCCGACACCCTGGACGCGATGACGTCGGACCGCCCGTACCGCAAGGGCGACCTCGTTCGAGAATGCGATGGCCGAGGTGCAGCGTTGCTCCGGCTCGCAGTTCGACCCGGAGGTGGTGCGGGCCTTCGTCGACATCGGCGTGGATGGCCTGCGGCAAATCCGCATGGACATGGCCCGGGCCCGCGCCCGCGCGCCCGGCGGACATCGCCCGCGACGCCGACGCGGCCGAGGCCCACCTCGACGCGACGCTCGACGCGCTCCCCAAAGTCGCTCAGCGGTAGAGCTCGGCTCCGCCCGCCAGAAACTCCTCACTCTTCTCCTGCAGGCCCTTGGCCAGGGCCTCGGCCTCCGCCACCCCTTGGGCGGCGGCGTAGGCCCGCGACGTCCTGGGTAATGCGCATCGAGCAGAAGTGGGGCCCACACATGCTGCAGAAGTGCGCCACCTTGGCGCCTTCGGCCGGCAGCGTCGCGTCGTGGAAGGCCCGCGCCCGTTCCGGGTCGAGCGAGAGGTTGAACTGGTCCTCCCAGCGAAACTCGAAGCGCGCCTTGCTCAGCGCGTTGTCCCGGGCCTGGGCGCCGGGATGGCCCTTGGCCAGGTCCGCGGCGTGGGCGGCAATCTTGTAGACAATCACGCCCTCCTTCACGTCGTCGCGGTCAGGCAAGCCGAGGTGCTCCTTCGGGGTCACGTAGCAGAGCATCGCCGTGCCGAACCAGCCAATCATCGCCGCGCCGATGCCGCTGGTGAAATGGTCGTAGCCGGGAGCGATGTCGGTGGTGAGCGGCCCCAGCGTGTAGAAGGGCGCCTCGTCACAGGCGCTCGAGCTGCCGCGTCATGTTCTCCTGGATGAGGTGCATCGGCACGTGGCCCGGGCCCTCGATCATCACCTGCACCTCGTGCTTCCAGGCGACGCGTCGTCAGCTCTCCCAGAGTCTCAAGCTCGGCGAACTGGGCCCGGTCATTGGCGTCGGCGATGCTTCCCGGCCGGAGCCCGTCCCCCAGCGAGAAGCTGACGTCGTAGGCTCGCATGATGTCGCAGATCTCCTCGAAGTGCGTGTAGAGGAAATTCTCCTGGTGGTGGGCCAGGCACCACTTGGCGAGAATGCTGCCGCCGCGGCTGACGATGCCGGTGAGGCGCGAGGCAGTGAGTGGCACGTAGCCGAGCCGGACGCCGGCGTGGATGGTGAAGTAGTCCACCCCCTGCTCGGCCTGCTCGATGAGGGTGTCCCGGAAGAGTTCCCAGCTGAGCTCCTCGGCTTTCCCGCCCACCTTCTCCAGCGCCTGGTAGATGGGGACGGTGCCGATGGGCACCGGGCTGTTGCGCAGAATCCACTCCCGCGTCTCGTGGATGTGCGGGCCGGTGGAGAGGTCCATCACCGTGTCGGCGCCCCAGCGGATGGCCCACACCAGCTTCTCCACCTCCTCCTCGATGGAGGAGGTGACGGCGGAGTTTCCGATGTTGGCGTTCACCTTCACCAGGAAGTTCCGGCCGATGACCATCGGTTCCAGTTCCGGGTGGTTCACATTGGCGGGGATGATGGCCCGGCCGCGCGCCACCTCGGCGCGGACGAAGTCCGGGGTGATTTCCCGGGGGATGGCGGCCCCAAAGGACTGCCCCGGGTGCTGCGCCGACAGC
Source organism: uncultured delta proteobacterium (assembly GCA_963760425.1). Taxonomy (GTDB): domain Bacteria; phylum Myxococcota; class Myxococcia; order Myxococcales; family Myxococcaceae; genus JADGRA01. Next base: position 725,861 of record CAVXCY010000007.1, read on the forward strand.
GAGGCCTCGGCCTGGAGGTTCTCGCGCAGGGCCACCGCCTCCATCTCCGGCGTCACCACCCCTGCCCGGGCGTAGTGCAGCTGGGTGACGTTGCGCCCCGGCTTGGCGACCAGAGGCCGGCGCCGGTGGGGAAAGCGCAGCCCGGCCAGCCGTGCGTCCTCCTCGTGCATGCGCGTGGTCAGGCTGCCCAGGCGGCCGCGTTCCTCCACGTCGCCGCGCTCCAGCGTCCAGCCCCGACGGGAAGGCGGCAGCCCGGCCCGCAAGTCAATGCAGGCCGCGGGGTCCGTGTAGGGTCCGCTCGCGTCGTAGACGCGCACCGGTGGATTCGCTGTCTCCTTGGCGTCGGGACCGTGGCCCAGCCGGGTCGGCGTCTGGGAGATTTCCCGCACCGGCACCCGGACGTCCGGGTGCAGCGTGCCCTGCAGGTAGCCCTTCCGCGACGCCGGGAGCGGCCCGTGGGTGATGCCGGCCAGCGCGGCGGCGTCGACGGTGAGTTTTTGGCTGCCCATGGTGCGTTTCCTCCGCCGGCATGACCCGGTTCAGGTTCGAAGGGTCCGGCGTTGGTGCGCCGTCTCAGCCCGACTTCCGGGGCTCCCCTACGCGGTCGTCTGTCGGGGGATGTGGCCACGGCCACCCGGGGGGTGTCAATGCGCCGGCTGACGCCTACCCGACAGTCGGCCGAGCGCATAACCCTTTGGAAACACGTGCCAAAGCTGTGGGAGAAATGCGGATGGAGCGCCATGAGGGGGAGGCCGTATACGTTCTATTTCCCGTGTCCCTCGCCTCCTCCGCCGCCCCGGTGGTCCAGCCCCCGGTGGCCCCAAGCCCCTCATTCCATGAGAGGCCGGTCCAGCCTGAGCGGGCCAAGGAGCCGCTGCGCCCGGAACGGCAGGCGCTCCTCAAGGCGCGCATCAAGGACCTGCAGCTCCAGCTGGCCGGGACGCCCCTCGAGCGGCTGATCCAGCAGCTCTACAGCGAGCTCGAAGCCAAGGGCATCGACCTGCGGCCCCAGTGCTACCTGTCCGACGAGTGGGGCTGTCCGGACGGCATCCCCGTCATCGGCATCCCCTTCTACCTGGCCAACCCGCAGCTGCAGTCCATCGAGGGCGAGCTGGGCGGCGGGGTGGAGAGCGAGCGGGACATCCTCATGTACCTGCGCCACGAGGCGGGGCACGCCTTCGACTACGCCTACCGCCTGTACGACACGCCGGCCTGGAAGCAGCACTTCGGCGACTACCACCAGCCCTACAACGAGGAATACAAGCCCAAGCCCTTCAGCCGGCCGTTACGTGAATCACATCCCCGGCTGGTACGCGCAGAAGCACCCGGACGAGGACTTCGCCGAGACGTTCGCGGTGTGGCTGACGCCGGGCCTCGGACTGGCGTCACCGCTACCGGAACTGGGCGCGGCGCTCAAGAAGCTGCAGTACGTGGACGCCTCGGCGCAGGAGCTCGGCCACAAGCCGACCGAGGTGCACTCTGGACGACCCACGACGTCGACGCCGACCAGATGGAGGAGACGGTCGCCGACTACTACCGGCTCGCGCGACCTGGCCGAGCGGGTCGACCTGGAGATTGGCGAGAAGCTCGACCAGGAGCTGTTCCAGCTCTTCGAGCCGCCCGCGGCTGCGCCGCCGGCCGCCGCGGCCCAGACTGCTGACCGCGACGAGCGGCAGACGCTCATCCAGGCCGCGACCCAGTACATCGGGCGTGCAGCCGCGCAGTGGTGCGCAGCGTGGTGGACCACCTGATCGCACCGCACCGACCAGCTGAAGCTCACGGCCTCGCCGGATCGGGCGCGCGCGATACGTCGCCCGCCTCAGTTCGCTGCGTCACCGCGCTGGCGATGAACGACCTCTACACCGGCCGACTCTTCGACGCCGACTGAAGTGGAGCCGCATGGCGCGCAGCCGAGGGGCGTGAATCTTCCTCGCCGCGCATGCCGCTCCCGCTCGCTGAAGCTCGCCGTTCTCCACTACCAGCCCAAGGGTGAGGAACTCGATCCGGTCGTCACCGCAGGTCTGCGAGGCCGTCAGCGAACTCGGCCACCAGATGACGAAGGTCGGCCGTCGACGACCGGGTGCAGCGAGATTCTCCGCGACGTGCAGAAGCGCCAAGTGCGACCTGGTGTTCAACGTCTGCGAGACCTTCGCCGAGGACTACCGGATGGAGGTGAACGTCGCGGCGCTGATGGAGATGGCGCAGGGTGAAGTTCACCGGCTCGGCACCGCCGGGCTGCTCCTGGCCCAGGACAAGGTGCTCACCAAGCAGCTGCTCGAGTTCCACGAGGTTCGCACGCCGAATTTCGCCACCTTCGAGAACGATACCTTCGAGACCAAGGGCACGCTTCGCTTCCCGCTCATCGTCAAGCCAGCCCGCTCGGACGCCTCGATCGGAATCGGCCGTCACTCGGTGGTGCAGAACTGGCAGGAACTCACCGAGCGGGTGCGCGACATCCGCGACGACTTGCAGGACGAGGCGCTGGCCGAGGAGTTCATCGAGGGGCGCGAGGTGTACGTGGGGCTGGTGGGCCCGAGCGCCGCGCCGGAAATGCTGCCCATCGTCGAGATGGACTTCGGCAACTGGTCCGCGGCTCAGCCCCGCGTCTCGGACCGGGAGGTGAAGTTCGCCCCGGAGACGGAAGGCAGCCCACGCCTCATCATGGCGCGGGACCTCTCCGATGAGTTGCGCGCCCGCATCGAGCGCGCGGCCCGACTTGCCTACCGCGCGCTGAAGCTGCGCGACTACGCCCGGCTGGATTTTCGCATCGCCCGCACCGGGGAGGCGTACATCCTCGAGGCCAATCCCAACCCCTACTTAGAAAAGCGCGGCGAGTTGGCCATGGCCGCGGCCGACCACGGCTGGTCCTACACCCAGCTGGTGGAACGCATTCTCGAGTCGGCGGCCAAGCGCTACCACCTGACGGCGGCCGCCCCCCGCAGAAGCCGCGCCACGCAGCAGCCGACCGGCACCTGAACCCCAGCGGCGGCTGGTCAGGCTGGCAAAGACTTCTCGCCCGCGGCCACGCCCGCCGATGGTAGGGTGCCCCGGCTGGGGCCGGAGCAACCAAACGGGTGCCCCCCGGGGCGCCTCGACAGACCTGGGAGGGTCAGCGAATGAAAAAGACTTACTTGGTGGGGGGCTTGGCGCTCGCCGCCGCGGCGGCGGTGGTGGCCTGCAGCAGCGGACCTACAACCTACACTTTCGTCGGTAGCTGCGACGGCGTGACCGTCAGCCTTGGCGCCGGCGGCGTGCAACTGAGCGGTCCGTGCACCCTCGGCAGCGCCGGCAACTACACCATCGGCGTCGCGGCGCTGCCGGTCAGCATCGGCACCTGTGGTCACACCCTCGTGCCGAGCACGATTGCGACCTGGACCCAGGGTAGCTCGGCCATCAACTCAATCTTCGTCGGCGCTGCGGACGTCCCCTGCACCGACGCCGGCGTCATCGACCTCACCAAGGTCATTGGCCTCAACGGACTCTTCAGCTACGACGGCGGGACGGGAACCTTCCTCAGCGCCACCGGCTCGGCGGTCGTCGCCGACGGCGGTGTCACCACCACCGACGGGCGGACCTTCACCGCCAACCTGCCGGTGGCCGGATACCTCATCTATTGAGCGAGGGCTTCCGCCACTTCGCGCGCATCCTGGAAGCGGCGGCCCGGCGTCCGTTCCAGGCACCGCAGGATGGTGTCGTTCCAGTGCGCTGAGAGTTCCGGCACCAGCGCCACGGGCGGCACCACCGAGGAGTCCGCGAGTGGGCCCAGCGGGTGGACCGCCGGCAGTCGGCCAGTCACCAGCTGGTGCAGCACCACGCCCAAGGCGTAGACGTCCGTCGCCGGCCCCACCGCCCCGCCGCCCAGCTGCTCCGGCGCCAGGTGGTCCAGCGAGTCCAGGAGGTCCACCGCCAGCGCGGGCAGCGGTTCGGTGCGGCGCCGGTCCGGCAGCAGCGCGCGGGCAATGCCGAAGTCCGTGACCACGACGCGTTCTGCGCTCAGGTTCTCCTCGCGCGGGAGGACTAGGACGTTGGAGGGCTTGAAGTCCCGGTGCACCAGCCCCAGCGCGTGCGCGGCGGCCAGGGCCTCGGCCATCTGGCACACCAGCGGCAGGGCCTCGCTCTCCCTCAGCGGCCCCCGGCGCGCCATCCGCTCGGCCAGAGAAGTACCAGCCAGCAGTTGCCGGGTGAGGAAGTGCAGCGGCTCGCCGGCCCGCGTCCGTAGCGCGTAGATTTCGAAGACGCGGCACACCGAGGGGTGGCGCAGCTGCCGGGCGAGCAGTACCTCGCTGCGCAGCCGGTCCATCGCCGCCGAGTCCGCCGCCAGGCGCCGGTGCAGCGTCTTGACCGCAACCTGTGTCTGCCGCTCCTCGTCCCGGGCTTCGTACACCACGCCCAGGCTGCCACGTGCCAGCAGCCGGATGATGGTGAAGCGGCCGGCCAGCACCTGCCGCGGGGCGAGGAGACTCTCGGCGACCGGCGGCGGGATGGCGAGCAGCGCAGGCTCGACCGAGCCCTCCGTCTCCTCGAGCAGCCCGGCCCAGTCATCCCGCTCCACGGCGACGCTCATGTTGCCCCCTCGAGGCCGACGCCACCAAGACGTGGCCGGTGCAAGGGCAACAGATGTAGCCGTATTCGGCCGGGTGAAAAAATTTGCGACCGCTTTGCTACAGGCCGGTACCGAACTGGCCCACACGGCGGCTCTGCGCCCGGACGCGCCGGGGTCGGACTGCCGGGGTGGCAACGCGCCCTCGCGTCGAGGGCGCCCCGGGGTTGGGAAAGCTAGAACTTCGCCCAGAGCCCGGCGGCGACGTTGATGGTCTTGGCGCTGAAGAAGGTGATGCCACTGCCAGCGTAGGCAAAGTCCGCGGTTGCCTCGAGGTAGAGCCGCAAGAAGAAGATGTCCAGCTTGAGGCCGCCGCCCGCGCGCAAGAAGGCCGTGGGCGTGGACAGACCGGCATACGACGTCCCGCTCACCTGAATCGGCAGCGCGGCCCGGGCGTAGAGAAAGATGGGAAAGTCGAAGGTGATGCCCGGACCCACGTAGATGCCGGTCATCGGGTAGGCGGCACTGGCGCTGGACAGGTTGAACTGGCCTTCGACGTCCACCGAAATCCAGCTGAGGGGGTACCAGCTGGCCAGCACGTCGAGGTTCGACAGCCACTGGTTCCCGACACCGTAGGTGTAGATGGCCGCACCAGGCGTCAGGGAGACACCGGTGTTGACGTACATCGGTACCAGGTAGGCGGCCCGGATGCCGAAGTCTGCTCGGGCGGCAGCCGGCATGACGAGAGCAGCAGCGAGGACGAGCGACGGCAGAAGACGGCGGTGCATGAACCCTCCGGAGGAGACCCGCTCAGAGGCGAGAGTCTAGGGGGTTCTCCCGACGTCCGGGAGCCCGCGTCGAACGGAGCTAGTGGTCAGCTGTGCGCTTCTCACCGGCCGGGATTGCGATGGGGAGGCGGTTCTGCTTGGGAGGCAAGGGACAGGTGGCGTACGCGGTGAACGCGCATGGCGGGTTGTAGGCATGGTTGAAGTCCAGCACCACCCGCCCCTGCTGCGGCGGCTCAGCGTAGAGGAATCGGCCCGCGCCGTAGGTTTCGGTGCGGTTGGTGGTGTCGGCGAAGACGAAGAAGAGTCGTGGGTCGCCCTCCTCCAGCACTGGCGTGAGTCGGTATTCCTGGCCGTCCACCGTGAAGACGGCCGTGCCCGGAGAAGGCATCTCGTCCACCGTGCCGAGGATGTTGGGCACCGGGATGGCGGTGCCGGGCGGGGCTCCTTCCCAGCGGGCCTCGATGCGCCAGCGCGCGTCGGCCGGGTACATGGGGATGCTGTGGAAGCCAAGCCGTTTGGGCGACTCCGGGTCCTTCACCCGCAGCCCCACCCGCTCGCCACGGATGACGACATAGAAGCGGAGACCACCCGCCACCAGGACGTCGGGCTTTCCGTCCGTGTCCGACGTGAGCGGTCCGCCGGCAAACGGCTTGCCGTCCCGCGTCTTCACCAAGACGCCAGGTTCCGGCTGGAAGCTGACGGCCGTGCCCGTTCGGCGAAACGTCCCCAGACGCGCCGGCGCCTTGGCCGGGAAGACGACGCTGGCGCCGACCCCGGAGCCGGCCACGTTGTCGCCTTCCTTCAGCCAGAGCAGGGCCACCAGGGTGAGCCACCCCTCTTCCGAGGTCAGGCGCTGCTCGCGCTGAGCGTGCCAGGCCGCCGTGGCCTGGGCGAAGGCGGCGGCATCCGCCGGGACAGCCGGGGAGGCAAGCAGAAGGGCCGACAGGTAGTGGACGAACATGCGAGGGCACGTTAACGGCGCAGGCCGTCGTTCTGCTCGCCTCGGTGTCTGACGGTGCCCCGGGGGCTTGGCCCCCGCCCCGCTGGGGTTGGTCCAGCTGGAATTCCGAAAAGTGGTCCGTTTGCAGGGCACGGTGAAGGGGCGACAATGCGGGGGCGGTCAAGGGCAAGACGCTTTGCGTTCCTGGGAACTGACAGTGGCGTTGGACGCGCGGCACAAGCTGCCGCTCTTCCTGCAGCTGGCCGAGGCCGTGCTGGCCGACATTCGCAGCGGGCGCCTCCTGCCGGGGGCGCGGCTCCCCGGCTCTCGCACGCTGGCCACTGCGCTGCACATCCACCGCAACACTGTCCTGGCCGGCTACGCGGAGCTGGCGGCCCAGGGTTGGCTGGAAACCACGCGCGCCGGGGGCACCTTCATCGCCCGGCAACTTCCCGCGCCCCTGCCCGTGGCCCCCGCGGTGGGGGCCCACCGGGCATGCGCTGGCTACGAAGTCGGGCCGCCCCTGGACGTCCCGGCCCCGCCGGCGTGGCCCGCCGGGACGCTGGTGCTGGCCAAGGGTGCCCCCGACCCCCGCCTGGTGCCCGTCGCGGAGCTGACGCGGGCCTACCGCCGGGCGCTGGCCCGTCACGGCGCCGCCCTACTGGGCTATGGAGACCCCCGCGGACATGTCGGCCTGCGCCGGGCGCTGGCCGAGATGCTCAGCACCACGCGCGGCATCCCAGTGGGCCCAGACGACGTGGTGGTGACGCGCGGCAGCCAGATGGCGCTGGACCTGGTCGCCCGGGCCCTGGTGCGCCCGGGGGACGTGGTGGCTGTCGAGGCGCTGGGAAACCGCGCGACCTGGACAGCGCTGCGCCTCGCCGGAGCCGAGCTGCACCCCCTGCCGGTGGACAGCGCGGGCCTGGACGTGTCCGCGCTGGCCGAGCTGGCTGCACGCCGCCGCATCCGCGCCGTGTACCTGACGCCGCACCACCAGTTTCCCACCACCGTGGTCATGCCGGCGACGCGCCGCATGCAGCTGCTGCAGCTCGCGCGCTCGGGACAAATCGCCCTCATCGAGGACGACTACGACCACGACTTCCACTACGAGGGGCGGCCGGTGCTGCCTCTGGCGGCCCGGGACGAGGCGGGGGTGGTGGTGTACGTCGGGACGCTGTCCAAGGTGCTGGCCCCTGGCTTGCGGATTGGCTTTCTGCTCGCGCCCCGCACCGTCCTCGAGCGCGTGCGCACCCTGCGGCAGGTGGCTGACATCCAGGGCGACCTGGCACACGAGTGCGCGGTGGCAGAACTCTTCGAGGACGGCGACCTCATGCGCCACGTGCGGCGGATGCGCCGGGTGTACCGCGCTCGGCGAGATGCCCTCGTCGAGGCGCTCCGCCGGCATCTGGGGGACGCGGTGGACTTCCACGTCCCGGCAGGCGGGATGGCGCTGTGGGCACGCGTGGCACCCGACATCGACGTGGAGGCCTGGGCGGAGCGTGGCTTGAGACACGGCGTGGCCTTCGTCAGCGGGCGCTACTACGACTTTCAGGGGCACGCGCTGCAGGCAATGCGCCTTGGCTTCTCGCCGCTCGAGGCCGTGGAGTTGGACCAGGCCGTCCGGCGAATGGCCGCGGCGCTGCCGCCCGCGCGCCGGCTGGCCATGGGGACGCAGACGGCGCCGGCGCGGGCCCGGCCCCGTGCGCCGGCGGTGCCCTGACGGGACGGGGTTGCGGTTCCCTCGGTGCTCGCCGCTGCCCCGCCGGACGCCAACTGGCATTCTGGGGGAGTAGCTGTTACATGCCTGGCCATCGCGGGAGCGCGTCGTTTGCGTCGTCCGCGCCCTCCCGCGCCGTGCTGGTGCGTGTGTTCCCGTCCGGCCGGGTCTCCCCGCTCGACAGAAAGTCGTTACTCAACCTGTGTCTACAGAGTCTGCCTCTGCTTCCGGTTTCAATGCCCTCGGTCTGTCCGCCTCCTCGCTTCGCGCGCTGACGGCCGCCGGCTTCACCACGCCCACGCCTATCCAGGCGCAGGCCATTCCCCCGGCGCTGAAGGGCGCCGACATCATCGGCTGTGCCGCCACCGGCACCGGCAAGACGGCCGCGTACCTGCTTCCACTTCTGGAGCGCCTCCACGGCAAGCCGGGGACGCGGGCGCTGGTGCTGGCACCCACCCGGGAGCTGGCACTGCAAATCGCCCAGCACGTCGAGCTGCTGGGCCGCGAGGCGCGCATGCGGGCGGCGGTCGTCATCGGCGGCGTCGGCATGGAAGGCCAGCGGCGCGCGCTCCGCGAGGGCCGGGCGCTGCTCATCGCCACCCCCGGTCGGCTGATTGACCACCTGGACTCCGGGACGGCACGGCTGGACACCATCGAGATGCTCGTCCTGGACGAAGCGGACCGCATGCTGGACATGGGCTTCGCCCCGCAGCTCCGCCGGGTGATGGCCAAGCTCCCCAAGCCGCGCCAGACGCTGCTGTTCTCCGCCACCATGGCCGGAGAGGTGGCGGACTTTGCCCGTACCCATCTGCGCTCACCGGTGCGCGTGGAGGTGGCGCGCTCTGGAACCATGGCACCGCGCGCCAGCCAGGCGGCCTACAAGGTGGGCCAGGGGGAGAAGGCCGCGCTGCTGCAGGCGCTGCTGAGCGCTTCCACCGACAGCACGCTGGTCTTCGTCCGGACGCGGCGCCGCGCGGACAAGCTTGCACGCTCGCTCGAGCGCGCCGGGCACCGCACGGACCGCATCCACGCCGACCGGTCGCAGGGCCAGCGGCAGCGCGCCCTCGAGGACTTCCGCGGCGGTCGCGTCCGCGTCCTGGTGGCGACGGACATTGCCGCACGCGGCATCGACGTGGCGGACATTGGACACGTCGTCAACTTCGACTTGCCGCACGTGCCAGAGGACTACGTCCACCGCATTGGCCGCACGGCGCGGGCCGCGGCCAGCGGCCGGGCCTCCAGCTTCGTCGCCCCGGACGAGACGCCCTTGCTGCTGGCCATTGAACGGCTGACGCGGAGGCGCGTCCCCCAGGCCACCGTGCCCCGGGACGCCCCGGCCTTCCAGGCGGAGTTGAAGCAGCAGGCAGACCGCCAGCTGGACCCGGGGCCCCGCCGCCCGTCGCACGGCATCTCCGCCCGCCCCGCCGGACAGGCCCCCGGACGCCATGCGCGCACCCACGGCACCCGCGTCTTCTCGGGCGGCCCCACCGGCCGTCACCCCCGCCGCGACGGCGGCCCGGGACGGGTAAACGCCGCCGGCGCCCCCCAGCGCCACGGCCGGTAACCGGCCTCCCCGCCCGTTCCGGCCTGAAGCCGCCCTTATGGCTGGGCCCCGGCCGCCACTGGACAGTCGTCGAAGCGCCCTTGGCGCAGTGCGTCAGGAGGCGTTACACTGGGATTGTGAAGAAGGAAGCGACAGCGACCAAGCGGCTCGCCACACCACAGGTCCCGCAGCAGCGCAAGGACGCCGAGAGGAAGGCCCCGGTGGCCACCATCCGCTGGGCCCAGGTGTTGCCGGTGGACTTCGACGGAGAGGACGCCAGCCTCACCCAGGCGCAGCTGGCCGTCTTGAAGTAACCGCCGCCCCCCTTGGGGGGTCGGTGCCTCTACCGCTTGTAGGCGGCCTGGGGCACGACTGTGCCGTCCACCACCACGCCCATCTTCACCACCGCCTCGGTGACGGCCTCGTGGTTGGTGGGGGTGAAGGGCCGCTGGTAGGTGCCGGTGATGCCGACGAAGGGTGCCTTCAAGTTCTCCAGCGCTTCCTTGATTTTCCTGCCGTCGGTGCTGTTCGCCTGCTCGATGGCCGCCTTCAAAAGGTAGAGCGAGTCGTACCCCTGCGCGGCCGCCGGTGGCCCAGCGATGGGGTTGGTGTACCGGGCGTGGTAGGCCTCGACGAAGGTCCGCTGGCGCGCGTTGCTCAAGTCCCCCTCGATGAAGGTGAGGGGGGTGGTGGCCCCGTTGCCGTTCTTCCCGGCGTTCTTGATGAAGGCCTCCATGCACAGGCTCCAGCCGCCGAGGAGGTCCACCTTCCAGCCGATGCGTTCGAGCGAGTTCGCCAGAGCCGCCAACTCCGGCCCAATCCCATAGACGAAAAGCACGTCCGCGCCGGCCGCCCGGGCGTCCTGGACCTGCGCCGTCATGTCGGTGTCCTTGATTCTGAATTTGCCGACGCTGACGGGCGTGAGGTTGCGCTTGGACAGTGCCGCCTTCAGCTTGGTGCACCCGCCCTGCCCATAGTTGGTGTCGTCGCAGATGAGCGCCGGCTTCTGGTACTGACGGACGTCGATGGCCTCGCGGACAATCAGCTCGGTCTGCAGGATGTCGGACGCCGCGAGGCGGAAAATGTAGTTGTCGACGCCGGCGGCGAAGTACTCGTTCACCTTGGCGCCTGCCGAGGAGTTGATGATGACCGGGACCTTTTTGTCATTGGCGTAGCGAGTGGAGTTGTCAGCGACGCCGGTGTTGCTCGGGCCCAGCACAGCGATGACTTTTTCCTTCTCCAGGAACTCCTGCATGATTTGAGCGCCACGCTCGTTCTTCGCCTCGTCGTCCCGCATGACGAGAACCACCGGTTGGCCGAGGATGCCGCCGGCCCGGTTGATTTCCTCGGCGGCCATCTCGACCCCGTTGCGCATCGAGAGGCCCACGCCCGCGGCTCCCCCCGTGAAGGGGCTGTACACCCCCACCTTGATGTCCGCGAACGCCGGCGCCGCGAGCAGCAGCACGGTGAGTCCCAAGCACCGACCAGTCATTCGTGGGGAGCCTCGTCGAAGGGTGGAGAGCCGCGCGGCGGACTTTCGCGGCCCCTCCGCCCCAGGCGCAATGCCTTCACGCCACCGGGCCCCTCCCCGCGCCTGATGCGCCGCGTCCAAGCGGCGGGCCAGCCGCAACGGGCGGGCGCGGCGGTCACCGCGACGCGGGCTGAAGCACCACCACACCGTCCTTCATCACAAAGGCCACCCTTTCGGTGGCGGTGATGTCCTGCAGCGGATTGGTTTTCATCGCCACCAGGTCAGCGGCGGCACCCGGCGCCAGGGTGCCTAGCTCAGCCTCCTTGCCCAGCAGGGCGGCCGCGACGACGGTGCCGGAGCGCAGGGCCTGCCAGGGCGTCATGCCGCGGTCGACGTAGCGATGAAACTCCTCGGCCTGGTTGAGCTTGTCCCACGGGAAGCCCCCCGCGTCCGTGCCGAGCGCGATGGGCACACCGGCGGCGAGCGCCCGCCGGAAGGAGGCGTCGGCCGCTTTCGACAGCTCCACCCAGACGCCGCTGCGCGGGCCTTCGACGTACGCCGTCACGGTGAGCGTCGGGCAGAGGTACACCTTGTGCTCCGCCATCTTCTTCACCGAGGCGTCGTCCAACACATCCCCGTGCTCGATGGAGTCCACCCCAGCGGCCAGGGCGATGGCGTGCCCGCTGGGGGTGATGGAGTGCGCCGCCACCTTGTGCCGGCTGCGGTGGGCCTGGTCGACGATGGCGTTCAACTCCTCCTGCGTGAAGTTGGGCAAGCTGCGGAATTGCCCGTCCGGCAGGCGGTAGTAGCCGCGGTCGGCGTACACTTTTATCCAGTCTGCCCCGTGCGCAATTTGGTCGCGCACCGCCCGGCGGCACCCCTCCGGTCCGTCGCACAGCTCCACCCCATGGGGAACGTCCAGTTCCCAGGCAAAGCCGGACAACGGGTAGGCGCCGGTCGGGGCCAAGGCCTTGGTCGCGACGAAGAGACGGGGTCCAGAGAGGACTCCTCGCTCCACGGCGTGCTTCAAGTCCACATCGGCGAAGCCCGCGCCCTCGTTTCCAACGTCGCGCAACGTGGTGAAGCCGTGGCGAAGCGCAATCTGCATTGCCTGCGTGGCGCGAAGCGCGCGGTAGGGAATCGACTCCTTGAGCAGCTGCTCGTCGTACTCGGCTTGCGTCGCATCGCCCTGGAGCAGCACGTGCGTGTGCGCGTCGATGAAGCCAGGCATCAAGGTGTAGTCGGAGAGGTCGATGAGGGTGAAACCGGCCGGAGCGGCCGAGGCGATGCCGGTGATGCGACCATTCGAGACGAGGACGAAGGCTGGCCCCACGTCCTTCTGCGCTGTGACGTCCAGGATGTGACCCGCCTTGATGGCGAGCGGCGCCACTGGCGACGTGGCCCAAACAGGAGCGGCCACCATCCAGATGAAGAGAAGCCCAAGTCGACGCATGTGTGTACCTCCCCGGGGCAACCGACGAATCCCCCGCGCGTTCGCCCACCGGCGGTGGACCGTTGCCGGCGGGGCGGGCGGGACTCTCCCACGCGGCTGCCGGGAAGCTCCAGCGAAGAGCTCGCCTCCTGGGCCCGCCGGTCGGGAGATGGACGAGAGGTCCTGTGGGGCCCACCAGCGGTCGGCTGGCCACCACGAGTTGGCCAGGGCTGCGCCGTCCGTGCCGAAGGTTTAGCCTGGGGAGGCAATGGCGGAGATTGACATCGACCATGGCCTGCCGCGCAGCAGGCGCCGGCTGCTCGGCATCGCCGTGGCGGTCCTGGTGGTGCTGCTTCAGGTCTTCACCTGGTACCTGGCCAACCGGGACGTGCCCCGGGCGCTCTCCCAACTTCTCTACCTCGCGGTGGAGATGCCGCCATTGATGGCGCTGCTGTCCGCTGTCTTCCGGCATGGGTACCGGCGCCGGGCTGGCCCAGCGCGCCTGGTGGCCTCCGGCATCCTCGTCGCTGCCCTGGTGGGCGCCGTGTTTGGGGCGCTCTGGTGGCTCGCCATCCAGCGCTTTCCTTTCCTGCGTCTCATGCCGCCGTCCATGCCACCGCCCGACCTCTCCCGCGCGGTGCTGTTCGGCGTGGCATGGGCCCAAAGTCACTTCGGGCTGTGGGCGCTGGCCTTCCTCCTCCCAGCCATGGTGGAGCTGGTCCGCATTCGCTCCCTCGAGCGCGAGAAAGTGCTGCTGGAGGCGGAGACGCTGCGCGGGGCGGCGGAGCTGGCGAGGCTCCGGGCACACCTGGAGCCCCACTTCCTGCTCAACACGCTCAACGCCATCGCCGGGCTGGTGACAGAGGACCCGCGCGAGGCGCGGCGCCTGCTGGCGGCCCTGGGGGACCTCCTCCGCGACGCACTGCGGGACGAGGACGAGATGCAGACGCTGGAGTCCCAGGTGGCGTGGCTGCACCGGTACGCGCAGATTCTCGAGGCCCGCCACCGGGGGGGCCTCTCCTTCGGCTGGGAGATTGCGGCCGAGAGCCGGAACGTGCTGTTGCCGCGCCTGTTGCTCCAGCCGCTCGTCGAAAACGCCGTCAAGCACGGGGCCCTGCGGCGCGCGGGCGGCGGGCGCGTCACCATCCGCAGCAGCGTCGAGGGCGAGCTGATGACGTGCGTCGTCGAGGACAACGGCCCCGGCCTCCCGGGAGGTTCGGTGCGCTCGGGCGCCTTTGGACTCAAATCCGTCCGTCGGCGCCTGGAGCTTCGCTACCCGACGCGCGCCCACCTGGTGCTCGAATCCTCCGCCGACGGCACGCGCTCCATCGTCCAGGTCCCGCGCCAGCTTGAAGGCTTGGACGGACGGGAGGCACTCCGGTGAGCTCCCTTCGCGCTCTGGTGGTGGAGGACGAGTGGCCGGCGCGCAACTACCTGGTGGAGCTGCTGCAGACTTCGCGCGCGGCCGAGGTGGTGGGCGCGGTAGCGTCGGTGGAGGAGGCGCTTGAGGCGCTGCAGAGCCCCGCCCGGCTGTCGGTGGACGTCGTCTTCGTCGACGTGCAGCTGGCCGCCGAGCGTGGGGACCGGGCCGGCCTGGAACTGGTGCGGTCGCTGGCCGGCACCCACCCCGGGCTCCTCTTCGTCCTCGCCACTGCCTTCGAGCAGCACGCGCTCGAGGCTTTCGACCTGGGCGTGGTGGACTACCTGCTCAAGCCCTTCACCGAGGAGCGGGTCAGCCAGTGCTTGGCGCGACTCGTGCTGCGGCACCGCGCGCGGCCGGGAACGCCCAACCCGCTGCGCATCGTCGCACGGCGGAAGCGGAACCTCGTCTTCCTCGAGCCAGCAGAAATCTGGGCTTTCGAGGCGGCAGACCGCCTCACCTTCGTCCACACCGAAGCCGGTCGCTTCGACATGGACCTCTCCTTGAGCGCCATCGAGCTGTCCTTCGGACGGGCCCTCACCAGGGTCCACCGCAACTGGCTGGTCAACACCGCCCACGTGAAGGAACTGGAGCGCGATGGCAGCGAGACGCGCCTCTTCGTTGGGACCGGGTTGGGCGGGGATGCCTCCGGGGTGCGGGTGCCCGTCTCGCGGGACCGGGTGCAAGCGGTGCGAGATAGCCTACTGGCCGACGCAGCCTGGCTGCGACGGGGCTGAGGAACCTTCAACCCATGAGACACCCTTCGTGCGCGCCAACGAGGCGCTCGTCCGAGGAGGCCCGCCTCCGGTCCGGTCGAGCTGAAGGGGGGGCCGTCCCCACCTATTCTTGGCCGTCAAACGTGTTCCCCTGCCCTGCCGCTCGAAGCGCCACCGTGTGGGTTTGCCTTGCAACCGCCCTGAGTGGTGGTGGGGTGGCGCATGCCCAGATAGCACCGCCGGCACAGCCGGTGCTCCATCTGGAAGAAGCGGTTGACACCGCCCTGAAGCAAAGTCCGACGTTGCTGTCGGCGCAGGCCAGCGTGGGTTCCGCCGAGGGGGCGGCAGAACAGACGCGCGCCAGCCTGTTGCCTCAGCTGAATGCGTCGGCCATTGGAGAGCGTCTGTACGGCTCTACCGGCGTCCAGTCAGGCAGCGGCTCCATTGGGGTCGCCGGCTCCAAGGTGCGCAACAACTTCTCGTTCGCGCTCAACGGGACCCAGCTCATCTGGGACTTCCAGTCCGTGGACCGGACGCGGTCCGCCTACGCCAACGTCTCGGCGCTTCAAGCCACGGAGCAAGCCACGCTCATCAACACCGTACTCAACGTCCGGACGGCGTTCTTTCTGGCCCAGGCCGACCGGGCGCTGGTCCAGGTGCAAGAGGAAACGCTCGAGAACCAAATCAAGCACCAGACCCAGACGGAGGCCTTCGTCAAGGTCGGCACCCAGCCAGAAATCGCACTCGCCCAGGCCCGAACCAACGTGGCCAACGCCAGGGTGGCGCTCATCCAGGCGCGGAACAACTACATCATCGCCAAGGCCCAACTGAACCAGACCATGGGCGTCGTCCAGGGAACTGCCTACGAGGTGGCCAACGAGGAACTTCCGCCGCTTCCCGGGGAGGACCAGTCGGTGGATGCGCTGATGGACATCGCCCTGCGCGAGCGGCCGGAGATTGTCGCCAGCGAGAAGACCGTCGAGGCCGATGACCTCGCGCTCCGAGCGGCCCGGGGCGGCTACCTGCCGGCGTTTTCGCTGTTCGGGAGCGTTGCCTCGACTGGTCCGGCGCTCGACCAACTCGGGCCGGCGTGGGACTTCGGACTTCAAGCCACCTGGGACTTCTTCGACGGACTCAAGACGCCGGGGGTGGTCCGTCAGGCGCAAAGCAATCTGGACGGCGCCAACGCCCAGCTGACTGCTGAGCAATTGCAGGTCCGCTTCAGCGTCGAGCAGGCGGATGCAACCCTTCTGGGAAGCAAAGAAGCCCTCGCCGCGGCCGAGGATGCGTTGGTGAACGCCCGCGAGCAACTCCGCCTGGCGGAGGCCCGTTACCAGACGGGCGTCGGCAGCATCATCGAGCTCAGCGACGCGCAGGTCACCGCGACCAGTGCAGGCGCACAGTTGGTGCAGGCTCGATTTACACTCGCGACGGCGCGGGCACAGCTGCTCGCCGCCCTGGGGCGTCGATGATGAAGAGCGAAACCACGGAACGCCCGACCGCCGCACTGGCCCCGGATGTCCCTGCCGGCCCGCGCACTGGCCATCGCGCGCGGTGGATTCTCATCGGCGTGGGCGTCCTCGTCCTGGGCGGAGTCGTCTGGCAGATAACCGGCCATCCAGGCCTCAAGGCGAAGGCTCCCCCCACCGAGGTCCGGGTGGTGCCGGTCGCCGTGTCCACCGTCGTCCAGAAGGACGTGCCCATCTACCTCGAGGGCCTGGGCACGGTGACGGCCTTGTACACGGTGACGGTGAAGAGTCAGGTCGACGGCCGCCTGGACAACGTCCTCTTCGTCGAAGGCCAGAAGGTGAAGAAGGGCGAGCTGATTGCCCAGGTCGACCCACGCCCCTTTGAGGCGGCGCTTCACCAGGCCATTGCCACCGTTGCGCGCGACCAGGCCCAGCTGGTCAACGCCAAGCTCAACCTCAACCGCTATGACGAACTGAGCAAGCAGAACCTCATCGCCAAGCAGCAGGCCACGGACCAGCAAGCCCAGGTCGACCAGCTCGCCGCCACGGTCGCGATTGACCAGGCCCAGGTCGAGACCGCGCGGCTCAACCTCGCCTACAGCCACATCGTCTCTCCGGTCGATGGCGTGACGGGCATCCGCCTGGTGGACCCCGGCAACATCGTGCACGCGGCCGACGCGACGGGCATCGTCGTCATCACCCAGCTCGACCCCATCGCCGTCATCTTCACCCTGCCCCAGGACGACCTGCCGGCAGTTTCCGGGGCCATGGCCAAGGGCGAGTTGACGGTGGACGCCTTCAGCCGGGACGCCGGCACCAAGCTGGGAACCGGCAAGGTGCTGCTCATCGACAACCAGATTAACCAGACCACCGCCACCATCCGTCTGAAGGCGGTCTTTCCCAACCCGGCCAACGCCCTGTGGCCAAACCAGTTCGTCAAGGCCCGGCTGCTGCTCACCACGCGGGCGGGCGCAATCGTCGTTCCCACCGTCGCCATCCAGCGCGGCCCCAAGGGCATCTTCGTCTATGTGGTCGCGCCGGACTCCACCGTCTCGGTGCGGCCGGTGGACATCGAGAGCACCCAAGGCGACCAGACCCTGCTGAAGAGTGGCCTCACGGCCGGAGAGCAGGTGGTCGTCGACGGCACCAACCAAATCCGTGCCGGAAGCAAAGTCTTGGCACGTTCAGTGGACGGGCCGGGAGGCGCCGGGACGCCCCCCACGCCGGCTGCGCCGTGAACAGCATCTCAGAGCCGTTTATCCGCAGGCCGGTCGCCACCACGCTGTTGATGGTGGGGCTGCTTTTGGCCGGAATGGTCGCCTTTCGACAGCTCCCCATCGCCGCGCTGCCGCAGGTGGACTACCCGACCATCGTCGTCTCGACCGGGTTGCCGGGAGCGAGCGCCGAGACGATGGCCTCGGCGGTGACGACGCCGCTCGAGCGACAGTTCGGCCAGATGCCGTCCCTGTCGCAGATGACGTCGGTCAGCAGCGAGGCGAGTTCGCAAATTACCCTGCAGTTCGAGCTGGACCGCAGCATCGATGCCGCCGAGCAGGACGTCCAGGCGGCCATCAACGCCGCGAGCAACCTGCTTCCTCCGACGCTTCCCACGCCCCCCACCTACAGCAAGAGCAACCCGGCCGACTCCCCCATCCTCACCATGGCCATCAGCTCGACCACCATGCCGCTGGCGCAGGTGGACGACTATGCGGATTCAATTCTGGCCCAGAAAATCTCCCAGGTGTCGGGCGTCGGCCTGGTGACGCTCAATGGCGGGCAGAAGCCGGCGGTGCGGGTGCAGGTGGACCCGGCCGCATTGGCCGGGACAGGCATGAGCCTAGAGGACGTTCGCCTGGCCCTGGTGGCGGCCAACGTCAACCAGGCGAAGGGCACGCTCGACGGACCACGCCAGGAATACACGCTGGCCACGAACGACCAGCTCCTCAAGGCCGAGGCCTACCGTCCCATCATCCTTGCCTACCGCAACGGCTCGCCCGTGCGGCTGACGGACGTGGCCCGCGTCATCGACGACGTGGAAAACGCACAGCTCGCCGGCTGGGCCAACCAGGACCGGGCCATCATCCTCAACGTCCAGCGCCAGCCCGGCGCCAACGTCATCGCGGTCGCCGACCGGGTGAAAGCGCTGCTCCCGCGGCTGCAGGCCTCGCTGCCCCAGGGCATTCAAATCCGGATTCTCAGCGACCGGACCGAGACGGTGCGCGCATCCGTCGAGGACGTCGAGTTCACCCTGGTCCTCACCATCGTCCTGGTGATGGCGGTCATCTTCCTCTTCCTCGGCAACCTAAGGGCCACGGCGATTCCCAGCGTCACCGTGCCGCTGTCCCTGGTCGGCACCTTCGGTGTCATGTACCTGGTGGGCTACAGCCTCAACAACTTGTCGTTGATGGCGCTGACCATCTCGACGGGCTTCGTCGTCGACGACGCCATCGTGATGATAGAGAACATCGCCCGCTACATCGAAAACGGCGATTCTCCCCTGGACGCGGCCCTCAAGGGCGCCAAGCAGATTGGCTTCACCATCGTCTCGCTGACGGTGTCGCTGGTGGCGGTGCTCATCCCCCTGCTGTTCATGACGGGAGTCATCGGCCGGCTGTTTCGCGAATTCGCGGTGACCCTGGCCGTGGCCATCGTCGTCTCGGCAGTCCTCTCCCTGACGCTGACGCCGATGATGTGCGCCTACATGTTGAAGCACGAAGTGCCGCTCAACCAGCGTCCCAAGTTGGTCCAATGGTCCGAGACTGGCGTCGAAGCGATGCTTCGGTTTTACAAGCGGACCCTCGGCTGGGTGCTCGGCCACCAGCTCACGACGCTGCTGGTGACGGTGGGCACGTTCCTGCTGACCGTCGCCCTGGTGCTGGTCATCCCTAAGGGCTTCTTCCCGCAGCAGGATACCGGCCTCCTCCTCGGGGTGACGCAGGCGGCTCCGGACGTTTCGTTCCAGAAGATGATGCAGCTGCAGCAAACGGCGGTCGACGTGGTGCTGCAGGACGCGGCCGTCGACAGCGTGGCGTCTTTCATTGGGGCCGACGGCACCAACCCCACTGCCAACAGCGGCCGGCTTTCCATCTCACTCAAGCCCCGGAACCAGCGCAAGGCCAGTGCCGAGGCCATCATCACCCGGCTCCAGGGAAAGCTGGCGGACCTGCAGGGCATCTCGGTCTACTTGCAGGCGGTGCAAGACCTGCAAATCGACAGCCGCTTCAGCCGGACACAGTTCCAGTACACGCTCGAGGATGCCGACCCGGAGGAACTCGCGCATTGGGCGCCGTTGGTGCTCGAGAAACTGCGAACGCTCCCTCAACTCAAGGACGTGGCCAGTGACCAGGAGGCGGGTGGCCTCACCACCTCGCTGGTGATTGACCGGGACACGGCCTCGCGCCTCGGCGTCTCGGCCCAGGCCATCGACGACACGCTCTACGACGCCTTCGGGCAGCGCATGGTGTCCACCATCTACACCCAGCTCAACCTCTACCGGGTCATCCTCGAGGTGGAGCCCGAGTACCGCACCGGACCGGACGCCTTGAAGAACATCTACGTGCGCGCGCCGACCGGGGACCAGGTCCCGCTGTCGACCTTCGTGCAGATGAAGCAGACCGTGTCGCCCCTGACCATCGCGCACCAGGGTCAGTTCCCGTCGGTTACCCTGTCCTTCAACACGGCCACCAATGTGGCCCTGGGGCGCGCCGTGGAGGCCATCGGGAAAGCCACCGCCGAGCTCAACGTCCCGCCGGGCCTGCACGCGTCCTTCCGCGGAACGGCCCAGGCCTTCTCCGAATCGTTGGCCAGCGAGCCCATCCTCATCCTGGCGGCTCTCATCACCGTCTACATCGTGCTGGGCGTTCTCTATGAGAGTTACATCCACCCCATCACGATTCTCAGCAGCCTCCCCTCCGCCGGTCTCGGCGCGTTGCTCGCGCTGATGCTGACCGGCACCGAGTTCAGCGTCATCGCCCTCATCGGCATCATCCTACTCATCGGCATCGTGAAGAAGAACGCCATCATGATGATTGACTTCGCGCTCGAGGCGGAGCGGGACCGCGGGCTCTCTCCCCGCGACTCCATCTTCGAGGCGTCGCTCTTGCGCTTCCGGCCGATCATGATGACGTCGCTGGCGGCGCTGCTGGGCGGCGTTCCGCTGGCACTGGGCAGCGGGACCGGGTCGGAGCTGCGCCGTCCGCTGGGCATCACCATCGTCGGCGGCCTGCTCATCTCCCAGGTCCTGACCCTGTACACGACGCCCGTCATCTACCTCTACATGGAGCGGCTGGCCCGGTGGCTCAGGACCCGACGCGCCACTGGCACCTCGGCCGCGCCGCAACCTGCGCCATGAGCATCTCCGACCCCTTCATCCGCCGGCCCATCGCCACCTCGCTCCTCTCGGCCGCGCTGCTCCTGGCCGGCGGCGTGGCCTACAGCCAGCTGCCCGTCGCCCCGCTTCCGCGCGTGGACTTCCCGGCCATCAACGTGAATGCCGGCCTCCCGGGGGCGAGCCCGGAGACGATGGCCTCGGCGGTGGCCACGCCGCTCGAGCGCCGCTTCGGCCGCATCGCAGGGGTGAATGAAATCACCTCCTCCAGCACCCTCGGCAGCACGTCCATCACCCTGCAGTTCGACCTGGACCGCGACGTGGACGCCGCGGCGCGCGACGTCCAGGCGGCCATCAACGCCGCCGCGGCCGAGCTGCCCAGCAACCTCCCCACCAGGCCCAACTACCAGAAGGTGAATCCCGGCGACACGCCCATCCTCATCTTCTCGCTCACCTCGGACACAGTCCCACTGGCGCAGGTGTACGACGCGGCCATCAGCATCCTGGCGCAGAAAATCTCCCAGGTGCACGGCGTGGGACAGGTCACCGTGGGCGGGGGACAACAACCCGCCGTCCGCGTGCAGGTCGATCCGTCGGCGCTGGCGGGTGTGGGACTGACGCTCGAGGATGTACGCACCGCACTGGGCGTCGCCACCCTGGACCAACCGAAAGGGACCCTCAGCGGGGCGTCTCAGGCCCGTTCGGTCGCCACCAACGACCAGCTTTTTGGAGCCGCCGCCTACCGACCGCTGGTGCTCAAGCAGTCCGGCAACGCCATCGTCCGATTGGAAGACGTCGCCACCGTCTTCGACGACGTGGAAAACAACCGCACTGCGGCATGGACCAACGGGGTGCGCTCGGTACTCATCATCGTCCGACGACAGCCGGGGGCCAACATCATCGACACCAATGACCGGGTGAAGGCGCTGCTGCCCCTGCTGAGAAGCTCGATGGCCCCGGGCATCCACATTGAGGTAGCGCTGGACCGCACGCAGACCATCCGGGGCTCGGTGCGTGACGTCGAACGGACGCTCGTCCTCAGCGTCTTCCTGGTCGTCCTGGTCGTCTTTGTCTTTCTCCGCTCCTTCCGCGCCACGGCCATCCCCAGCGTCGCCGTGCCACTGTCCCTGGTAGCCACCTTCGCGGTCATCTACCTGCTCGGCTACAGCGTGAACAACCTGTCGCTGATGGCGCTCACCATCGCCACCGGCTTCGTGGTCGACGACGCCATCGTCGTCACCGAAAACATCGCTCGCTACATCGAGCTGGGCGACACGCCCATGGCCGCAGCTTTCCGCGGGGCGAAGCAGATTGGCTTCACCATCGTTTCGATGACGGTGTCCCTGTTGGCAGTGTTCATCCCCATTCTCCTGATGCAGGGCATCGTTGGCCGCCTCTTCCGCGAGTTCGCGGTGACGCTCAGCGTGGCCATCGCCATCTCGATGGTGGTTTCCCTGACCCTTACGCCGATGATGTGCGCCCGACTCCTGGGCGACACCCAGACGAAGCATGGCCGACTGTACGCCTGGACCGAGCGCCTCTTCGAGGCCACGCTCACGCAGTACGGGCGGGGACTGACGTGGGTGCTCGGCCACACCCGCGCGATGCTGGCGGTGGTGGGCCTGGCGGTGGCCTTAACGGTGCTGCTCTTCATCCTCATCCCGAAGGGCCTCTTCCCCCAGCAGGACAACGGCCTGCTGATTGGCACCTCGGATGCGCCCCAGGATGTGTCTTTCTACACGATGCGCGAGCGGCAAAAGTCCGTGAATGCGGTGGTCTCGACCAGCCCGGATGTCGGCCACAACAACTCCTTCATCGGACGCGGTACGACCAACACGGGCTTCGTCTTCGTCGAACTCAATCCGCGCCCGCCCAGGAAGCATACCGCCGACGACGTCATCAACTGGCTCCGACCGAAGCTGGCCAAGGTGCAAGGGATTGCACTGTATCTCCAGGCCGCCCAGGACGTGCGCATTGGCGGCCGCTCGTCTCGAACGCAGTACCAGTACACCCTCCAGGCCGCAGACCTGGACATCCTGCGCCTGTGGGCGCCGAGGCTGCTGGCCGAGATGCAGAAGATGCCCACCCTGAAGGACGTGGCCAGCGACCAGCAGACGAATGGGCTGCAGCTTTCAGTGGACATCGACCGCGACACGGCCTCCCGTCTGGGCATCTCCGCCAAGCTCATCGACGACACGCTGTACGACGCCTACGGCCAGCGCCAGGTGGCGACCACGTACACCCAGCTCAACCAGTACCGGGTGGTGCTGGAAGTGAAGCCGGAGTTCCTGGAGACGCCCGACGGGCTGGACCGGTTGTACGTCCGGTCATCCTCGGGCGGCCTGGTGCCCCTCGGGGCGCTGACCATCCACCGGCCGAGCACCGTCCCGCTGGCCATCAACCACCAGGGCCAATTCCCCTCCATCACCCTCTCCTTCAACTTGGCTCCGGGAAAGTCGCTCAGCGATGCGGTCACGGCCATCCAGAAGGCCAAAGCCGCCATCGGCATGCCGGCCAGCGTTATCGGCGGCTTCCAGGGAACGGCCCAGGCCTTCCAGGACTCGCTCGCCAGCCAACCCCTACTCATCCTCTTGGCGCTGCTCACCGTCTACATCGTCCTCGGCGTGCTGTACGAAAGCTACGTCCACCCGTTGACCATCCTCTCCACCCTGCCGACGGCCGGGGTGGGCGCCCTGGTGGCCCTGATGGTGTGTCACGTCGAGTTCAACGTCATCGGGCTCATCGGCATCATCCTGCTCATCGGCATTGTGAAGAAGAACGCCATCTTGATGATTGACTTCGCCATCGAGGCCGAGCGCGACCAGGGGCTGTCCCCCAGGGACGCCATCTACCAGGCGAGCCTGCTTCGCTTCCGGCCCATTATGATGACCACGCTGGCGGCGCTGCTCGGCGCCATGCCGCTCGCGCTCGGCACCGGCCTGGGTTCCGAGCTTCGCCGTCCCCTCGGCATCAGCATCGTCGGCGGGCTGCTCTTCTCGCAGGTGCTGACCCTCTTCACCACGCCGGTCATCTACCTCGCCCTGGACCGCTTCTCCCGGCACCGCAAGCGCTGGCAGGCGACGACGCCGGCCCAGGGCACGGCGGCGGCCCCCTCCTAGCGAGCGGCGACCGCGGTCTCTGTCAGGTAGGCCGCCACCTTGCGCCAGACCGCCTCGAAGTGCGGTCGGTCGAAGCCAGTGCCGGAGGCAACCCAGTCGAAGTGCCTCGGGACGTGGGTCGGCCGGTCGAAGTGGCCGATGACGTCGTGGTGGTCGGCCCAGACCGCCGCGATGATGTCTCCCCATAGCTGACTCAAAGTCGGGACGATGCCGTCATTGGCACGGTGGTCCGGCACGCGGCCGTAGGCCTTCTGCAGGGCCGAGAGTTCTCCCCGGGTCAGTTGCTGGGGCGGGTCCCCCGGCCGCCCGGCGGCGAAGCGGTACAGCACCACGAACAGTGCGTGCGTTGCGTGTGCGTACGGTCCAAGACCCGCGCGGAGGAAAGACCGGACGCCCGGAGGCCGCGCCCGTGTCACCACCGCGCCATACCGCACGCCACGGCGGTTGGGCGTCGAGGCGTTGAAGGTCTCCATCGTGTTCGGCGCCAGCTGCGCACCCAGTCCCTGGTCGCTTCCCACGGTGCGAAAAAAGTCCTCGATGGCCTGTCGACGCTTGCCAGAGAAGTCCCCCAGCAGCTGCAGGAAGAGCTGGTCGACAACGCCCGCCGGACGCGCGTCCGGACGCCGGAGCAAACGCGCCAGGCGGAGGACAAAGCCCAGCGGAAGCCGTCCCGTGCGCAAGGTGTACACCGTTGCCAGAGAAAGCAAGGCGAGCAGCTTCTGTCCAAAGAGGGTGGTGAAGTGCTGAGCGAGCGGCGTGCCGTGGTGGGGCGTGGCCACCGTCACTACCGTGTGGATGCTGGCGGCACACCGTTCCACGTCCACCGAGGTCGGCAAGGTGACACCGGGGGTGAGCAGCAGCCGCGCATCCAGGCCACCGGAGGAGTGCCCCACCAGGCTGATGCGGCCGCCCTCGCTGTCGAGTAGCGCGGAGACAGCCTCCGCCAACAGTGCGGCGCGCCGCTGCAGGGAGGACGTCGGCTCGGTTAAGGAGACGCGAACCTCTCCGTCCAGCCCGTGCGCCGGACCAACGTCGGCCAGGAAATCCCGGACGTGCCCGAAGTAGGCGAAGTCGCCCAGGTTGGCGAAGCCGAAGAATCCGGGCACGAGAATGACGTGGTGTCGTCCGGCCACACATTGGAGAGTACTGCAGTGCGTCACGCCGGTGTCTGAAACCTGTTCTCGCGCGGGCGCAGCTGGGGGCTGAAGGCCTCCCCGCGGAGCTGCACAGGCTTCGACAGGAAGGATTTTGCTCGCGCAAAGCTTTCGAGGGCGAAGCGCCGGAGAGCGCAGGGCCTGGGCCGCGCTGGAGCAGGCCAGGCGTGCGGTCTACGCTCGAGGCGTTCTTCGGGCCACTGGTGGACGAGGGACGAAGCAGGCGGAGCGAGCTGTCGACGCGGGCGTTGCTTTCTTTGGCGGGGGAGGTTGAACCGGATGCGCATCGCCATCAACACCGGGGGAGGCGATGCACCCGGACTGAATGCCGCCATCTACGCCGTCACGCTGGCGGCCCACCGGCGTGGCTGGGAGGTGCTCGGCATCCAAGGCGGCTACGCCGGGCTCCTCGACGTCAGCCGCATCACGGTACTGACACCGGAGCGGGTGGCCGGCATCGTCGCTCATGGAGGCACCATCCTCGGCACCACCAACCGAGGCGACCCCTTTCACTACCCGGTGGTCGACCCGTCCTCGGGCCAGACGCAGTTCGAGGACCTGTCTGACCGGGTGCTCACCAACTTTCGCAAGCTCGGTCTCGACGTCCTGGTGGCGGTGGGCGGTGACGGCAGCATGCAATTGGCCCATCGCCTCTGTCTCAAGGGCCTCCCCGTCATCGGTGTCCCGAAAACCATCGACAACGACCTGTCCGCAACCATGGCCACCTTCGGCTTTGACACGGCCGTATCCACCGCGACGGAGGCCATCGACAAGCTGCACTCCACCGCCGCCGCGCACGAGCGCGTGCTGGTGGTCGAGGTGATGGGCCGAAACGCGGGATGGATAGCGCTGCACAGCGGGCTGTCCGGTTCGGCGGACGTCATCCTGCTGCCCGAGATTCCGTTCGACATCGACCGGGTGTGTCAGCACCTCACCGAGAGCGAGGGCCGAGGCAAGCGTTACGGAATCGTCGTCGCTGCCGAGGGGGCACTGCGACGCGGCGACACGCCTCTCACCCGGCAGGAGGCGCTGCCCGGCCGTCTGGAGCCATTGCTCGGCGGCATCGCCGAGTGGGTCGCTACGGAAATCACCCGTCGCACGGGCAAGGAGACGCGCTCTCTGGTGCTCGGCCATTTGCAGCGAGGCGGCTCCCCCACCGCGTTCGACCGGCTGGTGGCGCTGCGGTTCGGCGCGGCGGCGGTGCGCCTCATCGCCGAGGGCCGGCGCGACGTGATGGTGGCATTCCACCCGCCCGAGATGCTCGCCGTCCCGCTCGCCGACGCCGTGGTGGGCATCAAACGCGTCCCGCTGGACGGCGACACGGTGCTCACCTGCCGCGAACTGGGCATTTCGCTCGGAGATTGATGACGTCCCAGCCCGGCGCCGCCAGGACACCCCCGGAGGCGTGGGTGCTGGCAACAGCCAGGTGGTGGTGACCTTCACCGGGACGAAGCAGTAGCCCGCCGCTCCCGACGCGGGGTGTTTTTTGCAGAGCCGCTTTCAGTGAGGACGAGACCTCCGGCCGCGGGCGGTGTCGTCTGTCGCGCCGGCGACGAGCGCCGCCATGGACGCTTCCTTCTGGTCGGCGGCCCAGGGGGGCCCCAGCGTGCGCCCAAGCTCGGCCACGCGCCGCTTGACGACGTCCGGGCGAAGCCCGCTCGCCCGCGCCGCCCGCTGGCAAAGCTCCTTCGCTGCCAAGGCAACGACGGGCAGTCCATGGCTCGCGCACGCGTCGACGAGTGCCTGACGAAACAGCGCGCCTTCTGCCGTGTGAATGAGGCTGTGCGAGCGGAGGATGTCACCGAGGGCAGGAAGGGCGAGACCTGCGCCCCCGGGCAGTCCCACGGCCCGAAGCAGGTAACCGGCGACCCCGAGGTCCGAGAGAAGCTGCGTCATGTCGCGACGGGCGCTTCTTGTTGCAACCTCGCTCGCCGTGCCGATGAGACGCTTCGCCGCCGCCGCGTCGACCTCCGCCGCAGCGTGGTAGACAAAGACCGAGTCGTGGTCAGTCTTCTCGACCAGGCTGAACCGCCGGCGGTCGACGACCCGCGGAGCCGAGGCCGGCCCGGTGAGGACCACCGCGACGGCCCAGCCCGTGTGAACGCGAAACCCCAAGGCAGCGTCCATGTTCCTAACTCCCTCCCCTGCTGGGACGGCGCGTTCCGAAGCGGTCAAGCCCTGTGCCGCCGAGCGGTTACAACCAGCGACGGACGCTGGCCCGGTAGTCACGGTAGGCCAGGCCAAATGTCCGGTCGAGGTACCGCTCCTCCCGCAGAATTACACCGAAGTGCATGACCAGGAGCACCGGAAGCAGCAGGAGCAACGGCCCGAGCACCCCCAGAACGAGTGCCAGCCCGAGGTAGA
The DNA here is from genome assembly GCA_963760425.1 of uncultured delta proteobacterium. Taxonomy (GTDB): domain Bacteria; phylum Myxococcota; class Myxococcia; order Myxococcales; family Myxococcaceae; genus JADGRA01. The sequence continues at coordinate 752,861 of CAVXCY010000007.1, forward strand.
GCATCGTCATGGAAAGGTAAATCGGGTTGCGGCTGCGCCGGTAGATGCCCGCTGTCACCACGGCCGTGCTGGGCTTGTACGGGTTCACGTTGGTGCGGGCCCTGCGCAGCTGTCGGAACGCCGAGAAACCGACGACCGCCTGAATCCCCAAGAGCAGTCCTCCCAGTCCAAAAACCCAAGAGGGCCGGGGCATCCGGGGCAACGCCAAGGCCCAGTCCAAGAGGATGCCCAAAAGAAACCCACCCGCGTAGAGGAGTGGCGGTGGGAAAAGAACGCCCGCTGTTTCCACGCGGTCTGCCATCGCCATCCATCCATTCTTGACGACGTGTTGCCCGGTCATGGGCACGTTGCGCGCGTCGGGAGAGTTGAACCGACAGCCCCGCTGGCGGCATCCAGCCGCCGGCAGGGCCTTCGAAGGAACGTCGACCACAGTCACTGCGTGTTGCGGCCGTTGCTATTTCGCGGCGGCCTTCTTTGCGTCCACCATGGTGATGTCGAACTTTCCACTCGCTACGACGAAGATGATGCACTCCGAGGCCGCGTCACACTTGGTGGTGTGCTTCACCCCGTGCGGTTGGTAGGCGTAGGAGCCGGACGGCAATTTGGTTTCCACCCCGGCCTCGGTCCCTTCGATGAGCGTCCCCGAGATGACGACCAGCCGGAGGTCGGCGCTGTGCGTGTGGAGAGGTGCCGTGAATCCGGCCGGAAACTTATGAAAGGCGCCGTGCGGCCCCTTCGTCGCATCTCCCCAGACGACTGCACTCATGTCGGGCCCACCAGGGTTCGCGACCCACTTCAGCTGGTCCGCGGGCACCGTCACGAGCGACGCCGCTGGCTTGGCCTTCGGCGCACTCGCCTCTGCCTCGCCTGCGAAGACAGCTGAAGCAACGAGAGCGACCGCGACTACGGGGAGAACGAAGCGCTTCACACCCACCTCCTGATTCGAGTGAACGACAGCCTTTGGCTCATCGCACGTTGTCGCGGCAGCCGCCACCGACGTCGTCGCGCAGTGCAGGCGTCCACCCTTTCAGCACCCACGAGTTTCGCCCTCGGGACGCGCTTTCAACGCACCGCCAATGCGCTCTCAGGAGTATGGTCGTCGTCGCGCGTCGAAAAAAGGACTTGGAACCCCAAGGTCATTTCGGGGGGGACCTTCCAACTCCACCCTGCGCGCTGGCGCGCGGGCGTGCGTGGGTGGCGCGCCGCGCGGGGCCTTGCCCTCTGAGGAGGAGACCAACCATGCATCGCATCCGGAGCATCGTGCCGTTCCTGTGGTTCGACCACCAGGCGGAGCAGGCGGCACTCTTCTACACAAGCATCTTCGACAACTCGCGAATCATCACGGTCCGGCGGTACGGCGCCGCGGGCCGTGAGGTGCACCATCGGCCACCCGGCAGCGTGATGACCGTGGCCTTCGAGCTCGACGGCCATCCCTTCACCGCGCTCAATGGTGGACCCATCTTTAAGTTCAATGAGGCCATCTCCTTCGTGGTCCTCTGCGAGACACAAGAGGAGGTGGACTACTTTTGGGAGAAGCTCTCCGACGGGGGCGACCCGAACGCACAACAGTGCGGATGGCTCAAGGACCGCTTCGGGGTCTCTTGGCAGGTCGTTCCGGCGGCGATGGTCGAGATGCTGGGCGACTCGGACTCCGCGAAGTCCGAGCGTGCGATGAAGGCGATGCTTCAAATGAAGAAGCTGGACCTGGCGGTGCTGAAACGTGCCTACGGCAGCGGCGGCTGACCCTCAGCCCTTGACGCAGAGCACCTGCTTGAGGGTGTGGTCGACACGTACCAGGTCGCGCTGGTGCTTCATGACCCGCCCGATGTCCTTGTACGCACCCGGTGCCTCGTCGAGCACGCCAGCATCCTTGCGGCACTCGACGCCCTCGGTCTGCGCGGCCAAGTCAGCCAGCGTGAACTCGCGCTTCGCCCGACCGCGACTCATGCGCCGCCCTGCGCCGTGGGACGCGCTGGTGAGCGCCTCCGCGTTGCCCAAGCCAGTCACGATGTACGAGTGGGCCCCCATCGAGCCGGGGATGATGCCGCGCGCCCCCGTCCCAGCGAAGATGGCACCCTTGCGCGTGACGAAGAGCTGCTCACCAAAGTGCGTCTCTTCGGCCACGTAGTTGTGGTGGCAGAGAACGGGCGCATCGAACTGCACCTCGGGGAAGGCCTCGCGCATCACGCCGCAGTAGAGGTCGAACATGGCCAGGCGGTTGAGGAGGGCGTACTCCTGCGCCCAGTACAGGTCACGACGGTACGCGTCCATTTCGGGCGTGCCGGCGAGGAACACCGCGAGGTCCCGGTCCGGCAGCTTCGCGTTGTGGGTGAGCTTCCGGGCCCGCGCGATGTGGACTTCAGCGAGAGACTTGCCGATGTTCCGGCTTCCGCTGTGAAGCATCATCCACACGGCCTGCTCGTCGTCGATGCAGAGCTCAATGAAGTGGTTACCGCCACCGAGCGTGCCGAGTTGCTGGTGCGCCTTCCGCTCGAGGTTGTGAACGCTGGTGTCGAGGTCCGAAAACCGGGAAAACAGAAACGTCACCCGGGTGGTCAGCTCAGAAGACAGTGCGGCGCGGTCTTTGTGCGCGTTGAAGCCCACCGGAATGGCGGCCTCGAGGGCACGTCGTAACGAGGCGAGCGAGTCGGGTAGGTTGGAGGCGCTGAGGCTGGTCCGGATGGCCCCCATCCCGCAGCCGATGTCCACGCCGACGGCAGCCGGGGACACGGCGCTGCGCATTGCGACGACCGACCCGACGGTTGCCCCGTGTCCATAGTGGACGTCGGGCATGACGGCGACGTGAGCGACCCACGGAAGCGAGGCGATGTTGCGCAACTGGTCGAGGGCGGAGGATTCCACCTCCTCCCTCGGGAGCCACAGCTTCGCATCGACCGTGCCGCCTTTGAGAGTTGCGATGCTCACGGAAGTCCGATGACCGTATCTCAGCGAGACGACCAACCGCCACGAACAGGCGGCAAAATGAGAGGGACCGCGGGCGTGATTGAAGCGCCGACCGAGGGATTTGTGGGGCGTGACCGCCGAGAACAGGGGCCAAGGAACGCGTCGACGACTCGGAGCCCCTGGACTTGTGTGGTAGCGGGGACTCCTGCCAAAGGGCAAACCCCACAATGGACTCAGAATGGTACCAATCCTTTTTCACTTCGCTTGCACTCGACTTCTGGCGGGCGGCGGTTCCTCCTGAAGCAACCTCCAACGAGGTGGACTTCTTGGTCCGCGAGTTGGGCGTCTCGCCGCCGTCTCGCCTGCTCGATCTCCCGTCGGGTCTAGGGCGCCACGCCCTCGTTCTCGCGAGTCGCGGCTTTCGAGTCACCGGAATCGACATCTCGGCCGAGGCCATTTCCGCGGCTACAGAAGAGGCTGCGGGCCTCTGGGGTAAGCGTGAGCTTTCTTCGTGGAGACATGCGCGACGCCCCGCCCGACGGCCCGTACGATGGGGCCTACTGCTTCGGGAACAGCTTCGGCTATCTGTCGCATCGTGACATGCAACGCTTCGTGCGAAATGTGTTTCACGCGCTCCGTCCGGGCGCCCATTGGGCCATCGACACTGGTGCAGCGGCGGAGTCATTACTTCCGCACCTGGTAGAGGAGCGCACGCTCGAGGCGGGGGGCATCACCTACCGCGTCCGCAACGCATATGACGCCGTGGCCGGACGTCTGGTCCAGTTCTGCACGCTGGCGCGGGATGGCCAACGCGAGAACGCACAAATCTCTCACGGCATTTACACGGTGGCAGAGCTCCATCGCCTTCTCGAGGCGGAAGGGTGGAAGGCGATTGGCACCTACAGCTCGCTCGACCGCCGACCCTTCATCCTCGGTGACCGCCGCCTCCTTCTTGTTGTGCAGCGACCACCGCGCCCGGGCTGACCGCGGGGGTGAATTCCGCAGGCGCCGGCGCACATGCTGAGAGGCAACGATGAGCGCCGTAGGCGCGGCAGGCCGTCGGCGGGCCGTGTCGCTTCCACCCGCCGGACAGGCTAGAGAGGCGCGCGTGACGTTGTCGACCCGGACGCGACGCAGCGGCCGCCTTCGCTGGCGCGCTGGCATGCTAGTGGGGGCTGCGGGGCTGTGGACGGCCCTGCTCGCGCCCACCGTGGCGCGTGCTTGAGGGGTCGGTGCGCCCGTGGGTCTCACGGGCATGTGCGGAGAAGCCCTGGAGGCCGACCGGCCCTTTCAGGTTTCCGTCAGTGCCGGCGGGCTGCGGACGGACCTCGTCTTCGGCGACCTGGGCCAGCGCCTCGAGGAAGTGAGCAGTGGGGCGGCCTTCAGCTACCGGTTTGCCAGCCGATGGTCCGTGCAGGCGTCGCTGGGCGTCCTCATTTCGGGCAGCCTCGACGGACAGTTGGGCAACTACCGGCTGCAGCCAGGCGTCCTCGGCAGCGTCTCGGTTGGCTTCACCATTCTCGATGGCGTCGGTCCGTCGCCTTACCTCGCCGTAAGCTTCACGGCGGGAGTGGCCAGTGCCTCGACCTACAACGAGGCCAACACGAATGACCGTCCGCAATTCACCGCGCTGGATGTCCGGCTCTCCGCCGTCATCGGCAAGCGCCTGTTTGGCTTCTGGCTGCCGTACGCCGGCGCGGCTGTCATCGGCGGGCCAGTTTTCTTCGCGCCGGCCGGCCAGTCCATGACCGGCGCAGACCAGCACCATTTTCGACTCAGCGTGGGGTCGAGCTTCAGCCTCCCGGCGCACCTGGAAGTCTTCTTCGAGCTGGGCTTCCTTGGCGAGCAGAACGTGTTGTTGGGGCTGAGCTACGCTTTCTAAGCGGGCGGCGGGACACCGGAGCGAGCGGAAGAGCCTCGCCCAGCCCGCCGACAGCGGAGGGCTGAGCCTCAACGACTCGACGCTACTCCCCGCAGGCGTCAAGCCCTTCGTCGTCAAGGAGCACCACAGTCAAGCCGACGTGCGCACAACGATGTCCAACGTGCTGAGGCGACGGCGATGTTGGAGAGGGCACTGACTGCAAAGTGAGCCAGTGGTTGCAGAAGTCTTTACACGGGATTACTCGGTCCAGACCAGTTTCCCGAGTGATTTCAAGAGCCCCCGGGCGGGATTGAACCGCCGACCCACGGTTTACGAAGACATTCAGGCACAATCCCCCGCCCCGCTGTAGGGGAACAGTGGGGTGCCAAAAGCTGTCCCAACGCTGTCCCCAATGGCGTAGCTGGCAGGCAGCTGGAGGGTGAAGGGGTGGTCCCGGGGCCCCACTTCTTCCTTTTCTTCTCGAAGGACTCGCGGGCCTTTGCAACCGCCGTGGGATGCACCAGCGGGGCCTTGCCTTTGTCGTCTCCGTAGGCAATCCACCTCACAAACTCTCGAAGCGCGTCGACCTCTGTGGTGAGCGACGGGGCCGCACTCCGTCGTCCAGGTCGCACCGCCGGTGAGAAGGACGCCGACGTGTCCGCGGACGGAGGCATGCTGAACGAGGGAAACATCTCTGAGCCTTCGCAAGAAGGTTTCGGGATACCCGAACCGAGAGTCAGCTTTTCTACTTGGGTGTGGAAACCGGCCGGACGGACTTCTTTCCGTACTTTGTGGCCAGGTAGTCGACGATTCTAGACATCTCGTCTGGCTGTACCGGTGCGCCGAAGGCCTTGACCATCTTCTTGACTTCGCCTTCCCAGCCCCGGCGGTCGAGAAAGAACGAGTTCATTTGGATGTAGTCGAGGCTGTGGCATACCGCGCAGCGACCAGTCACCAGGTCCTTGCCTGGGCCATCCTTTAGTTGGATAGGCCTCTCGTCGGCGAACGACGCGAACGCGACAAGTACGGGGAGGAAGACGAAGCTTCTCACTGCTGACCTATGTGACGCGGAGAATGACCCGCGAGACGACGTTGTTGTGGTACCCAGCGGGGTTGAAGATCAGCTCAAAGGGCTGGGAGCTGCCCATGCGGTTGGTTGCCTTCGCCAGCACCAATTGCCTTCCCGTTCTCAGGGCTTTGAATACGTGCCGAAATCCTCTGAACGAGAACCGGCCGTGGTCGGTGTCGAGCTCGGCCGCACGCCAGCTCCTTCCCTCGTCGCTCGAGACCTCGACCGTCTGAATGCCGTAGCCGGCATCCCAGGCGATGCCCCTGACCTCGACTAGCTGGCCGGTGGTGAACCTCTGCCCGTCGCTGAGGTTCGTGATGAGCGACTTCACTAAAATGTCGGTGATGGGCGTTGTGGCGTCGGTCTCCTGAGAGAGGAAGCGATCGACCACCGGGAACTTGCCCTTCGGGATGCGGTAGGCGGTCGACATCCAGTAGTTTCTGAGTGGCTGGGACACCACGCGAATCGTGACGATGTGCTTCATCCAGTAGGTTGCAGTCCAGCCTGGCACCACCAGGCGAACGGGCGCCCCGTTGAGGTGGGGCAGCGGCGCGCCGTTCATTTCCCAGGCGAGCAGCGTGTTCCCGTCGCCGGCCTTCCACACCGGCAGGCTCTTCACGAAGTGTGGCGTTCCCTGAAAAAGGGGAAAGTCGGCGCCATTGACGATGACCTCAATGGCCTCCTTCTTCACGCCCGCTCTAGCCAGAACGTCCTTCAATCGCACGCCCTTCCACATCGCGTTCCCCATCGCGCCCGGCCCCCATTCGACGCCGGGCACATGGGGCTCCGAAAGTCCGCGGCGATTACCAGAGCATTCGCACACCGCGGCGAACTCGACCGGCTCAAAGTCGTGCTGCAGTGACGCGAGCGTGAGCGTTAGCGGCCTCTCGACCGCGTCACCGGCTACTTCCAGCTTCCATTCGGCCGGTGCCACATCCGGGATCCACTCGAGGTGGTAGCGGACAAAGAAGGCGTCGTTCGGGGTGAAGATGGTGTCGAAATCCTCGACCGGTGTTTCGTAATTCGGCGGACGGTATGCCCGCTTGATGAGCGGCCGCTTGCCGGGTAAAGCCTTGAGCACGGAAGCCTCGAGGGTGCCCACCGGGAGCTCAGCCACGCCTAACGATTGGCCATCAGCGGCAAACACCCGGGCCGGCAGCAGAGCTCCCGCGCCGAGCACTGTTGCGCCTCTCAGGAATTGCCGCCGGCTGTTCATCTCTTATCCTCGGTGCGAGGGTACCAAAGACGGGGCCACTAGGCTTCGTATGCTCGGTTACCGGCGTCTTCGGCGTCCTGTTTCTGCGCTTTGGCGGTCTGTTCGGCGATGATCCGCGACGCGTTCGTTGGCGGGGAAAAGGAAGCCCCCGGGCGGGATCGAACCGCCGACGCACGGTTGAAGAGCCGGGTTTGGGCCTTCGTGTTTCAGCAAGGGGACGCGGAACTTAAGTTCACTAGCGTAGGGTGGTTGCAGTGCGGCGGACCAAGTGCCTCTCGACTTCCCCACTTAGGGTCGCCCGCCCAGCGGGCGAGGATTGGCACCAAACAGGCGCTAGCTCCGCGGCTTTGAAGTGCCGCTGACAAAGTCCTGCGATTCCGCCGGCGCAGAGGCCAAAGGCTCTGCCACGGTCACGGTTGCGCCCGACGACGCGAGCATTACCGTCACCGTCAACTACTCGGGCCTCTCCGGTGACGTCACCGCGGCGCACGTGCATGTGGGCGCGGCCGGCACCAGCGGACCGGTGGTTCTCCCCTTCGCGGCGCCGTTCACGTCGCCGTTCACCAAGACCTTCACCGCAACCGACTATAAGGCGGCGGCCGGCGCCCCACCGGATTTTGCCGCCCTCGTCACCGCGCTCGCGGCAGGAGGCGCCTTCTACGTCAACCTCCACACAGCGGCTTGCAAGCCAGGGGAGATCCGCGGAGAAATCCAGTAGTGCGGTGCGTTTCAATTAAGCAGCGCCCGGACGTTTAGCTCCTCCCCGTGCCTGGGGGAATCTTCCAACTGCCAGCGCGTTGACGGTTGCCTACGCGGAACGCACCACGCTCCACAGACGGTTGTGCAGGGCATTGGTCTGTCGGTCAGGTCCTGCCGATTCTTAGAGAGCCTCTGGGTGGATTGAACTGTCGACCGACCACCGCCCGCTGCCGTCCTGGCTCAGGCTACCGTCTCGACCGCCGATGTAGCCCATCCCACTGACCCTCGTCGTGCCACAGCCAGGTCCCACCGATGTTGGCGTACATGCGTGCCTTCGCCTTGTCGAGCTTCGCGCGGCGCTTCGCAGCGGTAGCGGCTGCGTCGGCCCGCTCGACGATGAGAGTTTGTTTCTCGATGCGAAGCTGCACCTCGTCACCGCGGTCGAGGCCCAGCAGATCAAGCAACGGACGATCGATAACGAGCCCGGTGCTATCCCCTATCTTCGTGAGCCGCTTGGGACCAAGACAACCGCACGACCTACGATGGGGACTTGGCTCCGCCGGCTAGAAACCGGGTAGAAAACGGAGCCGCAACGCGGTGATGGTCGGCGGACAGCGGCGGCTCCGAAGCGCCGTCCGCCGAAGGCGGTAATGGTGATGGTTATCGAGCGGCTCCCAGGGTGACGAGAAGCTCGTCCAGTTGCCCGAACGTCTCGCGCAACCCCTCCCCGAAGCCGATGGCACCGTCGACAGCTTCCTTCGAGGGATGGCGCTCGTGCAGGACCAGCAGCGTCTTGCCACCCTTTTCCTCGAAGGTCACCGTGGTGACGGCCTCACCGCCATCACCTTCCTCGTTGGTCCAGACGAGGCGCGAGTGCGGTGTCACCTCAAGGTACCTGCCGTAGAACGCCATGGGCTCTGAGGCACCTGAGCGGAACACGAAACGGTACGTGCCCCCGACACGAGCGTCCACGTCGCAGGAGAGCATGGACATGTCTATCGACTTTGGTACCCACCACCGCTTGAGCAGCTCGGGCTTGGTCCACGCCTCGAACACGAGGCGCGCCGGGGCATTGAAGGTTCGCGTAACGACGAACTCACGCTCGGACTTCCGTTCCACCGTCGTGCGGTTCTTCACGGGGGTGGGCTCACTATCTGTTCTTGCGTCCATCGATTTTCTCCTTCCGTTTCAGTTCCTCGACAACCTTGTCCAACTCGTCGAAACGTGAGTCCCAGAGCTGGCGGTACCTCTCGATCCAGACCGTCTCTTCGTCCAGTCGGCGCGGGCCGAGCTTGCACGTCCGCACGCGCCCGACCTTCTCCGTGGTGACGAGCCCGGCCTGCTCCAAGACGCCGACGTGCTTCTTGATGCCCGTGAGGGTCATGTCGAACTTCTCGGCAAGGTCCGTGATCGAAGCGTCTGCACGTCCGAGCTGCTCCAGAACGCCGCGTCGGGTGGCGTCCGAGAGCGCGGCGAACGAGGCATCGAGGCGGGCCGTGGAATACTGAACCATGTGGCTCAGTATGTAACACACGGGTTTGCGGCACGCAAGGCGAGGCCTGCGGACAGGACTCTCAAGCGGCCTTTCGGCCGATAATCTCGGCTTACGTCAACCCCACCGCCCCCGTTCTCCCCCGTTCCTCGCGGGCCCTGCGGGCCCTGCCGGGAACTCCGGATCCTCGATCACCTGGCGAGCTTCCGGAGGCTCCTCGCCATTGCGGTTACGCCTCCCCATCCCGCTGTCGGTGGTCGTGCCGCAGCTCGCGCCGCGGTGCCATTGTTGGTGCGCAGGAATGGCGCGTCGGCATGTGGCTCCTCCCTGCGGCTGACGCCGAGAAGATGCTTAAGAAGCGGGTAGAGAAATTGGCCTGAGTTGCGCCGGCGGGCCCCGTTGGGCCAACCGGACCGGCTGGGCCAGGTGGGCCTTCACTTCCGACGCTACCGCTTGAACATGCGGCGAGGAGGACCAGAGAAAGAAGCAGCTTCCGCCGTTCGGGCCCCCCCAGGGGGAACTCGGGCCAAGGCGGTGGCTTTTACTTCTCGCCGCTGACGCGGTGCTTACCCGAAATCCACCCAAGGTTCAAAAAAGGCGATTTCACCTCTGAAACTGAAGAGCCCCCGGGCGGGATTGAACCGCCGACCCACGGTTTACGAAACCGTTGCTCTACCGCTGAGCTACAGGGGCTGAATGTGCCTACCAGAAGGCTCGCCGACTTACTCGAAGGTGCCTTAGGCGGCAAGCGGGCGAGCCGCGTGATGCCACCGTTTGGGCCTTGGACGCGGACAAGGCCCTCCGCAAAGCTCTGGTCGTGCTTCGCCTTCGAAGCCGCGGGCGGCGCTCGCCTTCTGAAGACGCCGCGTGCCGGCCGGAAGCCAGTCCGGCACGGTACCTGGCCAGCCTCCGCCGCTTCTGGCTTCATAAGACCATGCCTGAACAGGACTTCTCGAACCGGGCCTGGGCGATTCTCTTCGCGCGGCTCATCCTTGGGCTCATCTTCTTCATGGCGGGGATGTGGAAGGTCTTCACACTCGGACCGCTCGAGCACGCCCGGCGGCTCTTCGTCGACCCCTACGCACACACCTTCCTGCCCAGGTGGTCGCTGTGGGCGGCGGGAACCGTGGTGCCGTTCGTTGAGCTGACGGCAGGCGCGCTGCTTCTCGTCGGATTGCGGACCCGGGACGCGCTGTTGGCCCTCGGGGGCGTCCTGGTGCTGGTGACCTTCGGGCACTTGCTGGCCGAGCCGCTGTATGAGTTTCACACGCACGTCATTCCCGCGCACGGCGCTTGTGCTGTTTGTCCTCATGCTGCCGCGGGGAGAGGATTGGTTTTCGGTGGATGCGTGGTGGAGGCGCCGACGTGCGGCGAGCAGATGAGTCGGTCAGTCCCGGTGAGCCTTCGGGCCGCCCAAACCGGCAGTCCCTGGCAGCGACTGAAGGTCAGGAACCAGAGGTGACAGGCCGGGGACGGCCGACTCGCCCGCCCCGCTACGGGTCGTGAGGCCGCCCCTGGGCCCAGGGGCACCATCGCCCAGCGCAAATCTTGCGCCGCAAAAGCCCTGTCTGCAGGGGCTGCGGCAACGGTCTATGGCGGCTCTGCGGTTGGCCAGCACGCTGCGTGCATGATGTCAGGGCGTGCCCTTAACCCAACCCATCACCCGGGAGGTTCTGCTCGGCGACGAAGCGGTGGCGCGCGGCGCCATCGATGCCGGCATCAGCGCCGCCTACGCCTACCCGGGGACTCCGTCGACGGAGATTTTCCAGACCATCCAGTCCTACGTGAAGCAGCACCGACTGGACGTGCGCGGCCTCTGGTCCACCAACGAAAAGGTCGCCCTCGAGGAGGCCATCGGCGTCTCGTACTGCGGCAAGCGGGCACTGGTGGCGATGAAACACGTCGGCCTCAACGTCGCCGCCGACCCGTTCATGAATGTCGCGGTGTCCGGGGCCTGGGGTGGCCTCGTCCTGGCGGTCGCCGACGACCCGTCGATGCACAGCTCGCAGAACGAGCAGGATTCGCGCTACCTCGCCGACTTCGCCCAGGTGCCCTGCCTGGAGCCGGCCGACCAGCAGCAGTGCTACGACATGACGCGCGAGGCGTTCGAGCTGTCCGAGAAGCTGCGCGTGCCCGTCCTTCTGCGACTCGTGACCCGGCTGGCGCACAGCCGGGCCCTGGTCGGGCTTTCGGAACATCGACCACAGAACCAGACGCACTACGTCGACGACCCGGGCCTCTTCACGCTCATCCCCTCCAACGCTCGGCGCGCCTACGCGAAGCTGGTGGACAAGCAGCCCGAACTGCAGCGTTACGCCGAGGAGCACACCGGCAACGAGCTGGCGCTCCGGGGCGATGGCAAACCGGGCATCATCGTCTCCGGGGTCGCATGGAACTACCTGCGCGAGGCGCTGGGCGAGGCCCTCGACGGCTTCAATGTCCTTCGCGTCGGGGTGTACCCGCTGCCCGTCAAGAAAGCGCGGGCGCTGCTCGACCATTCCTCGGAGCTGACCATTGTCGAGGAGGGCTACCCCTTCATCGAGCGCTTCGTGAGCGCCCTGGGCCTCTTTCGCGAGAAACCGGTGAAGGGGAAGCTGACCGGCCACGTGCCGCGCACCGGCGAGCTCTCACCGGATGCGCTTCGCAAGACGTTCGGCTTGGCGGGGACCCCGTCGCTCGCGGTCGACCAGCTGGAAGACCTCCTCGCGCCCCGTCCGCCGCGGCTCTGCGACGGCTGTCCCCACGGAGACTCCTACCGGCTCATCAACGAAGTGGTCCACGAGCTGGCCAAGGACACGCGGGTGATGGGTGACATCGGCTGCTACGCGCTGGGCTACCTGAAGCCGTACCAGGCCATTCACTCGTGCGTCTGTATGGGCTCCTCCATTGGCATGGCCATCGGCGCAGCGCACGCAGGCATCTCCCCCTCCCTCTGCGTCATTGGCGACGGCACCTTCACGCACTCCGGCATGACCGGGCTTCTGGACGCTGCGCGCGATGACATCAACGTCAAGGTCTTCATCCTCGACAACAGCATCGTCGCCATGACGGGTGGCCAGCCCTCGAGTCTCAGCGATGATGAGTTGGTCGACTTGGTGGCTGGCTTGGGCGTGAAGCGGCCGCACATCCGCGTCGTCACGCCGCTGCCCAACAAGAAGGAAGAGAACCTCGCCATCGTCCGCGAGGAGCTCGCCCATCCGGGACTCTCCGTCGTCATCGCGAGGCGAGCCTGCGTCGTCTACGCCAAGGAGATTAAGCAGCACCAGCGCGACCGCGAGGCCGCCCACCACCAGGCGGGGGACTGCGGCGACTGCACAGGGAGCTGCCCGTGAGGTTTGACCTCGTGCTCTGCGGCGTCGGTGGTCAGGGCGTCCTGACTACCGCGTACGTGTTGGACCACGCAGCGGTCGATGCCGGCTTGTACTTTAAGCAGCCCGAAGTCCATGGCATGGCCCAGCGCGGAGGCGCGGTGTCGGCGCAGCTACGGATGTCCGACGTCCCGGTCTCAAGCGACCTCATCTCCGACGGCGGTGCCAGCCTCATCATCTCGGTCGAGCCGATGGAGAGTCTCCGCTACCTCGGCCTCCTGCGACCGGACGGGTGGGTTGTCACGGATGTGACTCCCCTGAAGAACATCGCCGACTACCCGGACCTCAGCCGGTTGTACCAAACGCTCTTCAGCCTGCCGCACGTGCTGGTGGTGGATGCCTCCCGGCTTGCGGCGAAGGCCGGGGTGATGAAGGGCCCCAACATCGTGGTCCTTGGCGCCGCGGCGTTCCTCCTGCCGCTGAGCGTCCCTTCGCTCGAAAAGCACATCTCCGCGCTGTTCGCGGCCAAGGGCGAACGCGTGCAGACGGCAAACCTGAAGGCCTTCCGGATGGGAATGGCCGCCAGCAGCTTCGCCGCCGCTTTGCGTGGGCGGGGGGTGCCGAACGCCAACGTGGCACGCGTCGTGGCACGGCTCGATTTCGGCGAGACACCTGCCCCCGCGCCAGTCCTGGAGGCGTGGTTGGAGCGGCTCATGAAGCCCGACGGCGCCGACATCGCAGCCCGCGTGTTCGGCTCGCATGACCTGTTGCCCCTCGACGGGCGTCTTCCGCCAACCCTGGTCTGACGCGATGACCAAGGCCGGCGAGCTGCTCGTTTCCCTCAGCGAGGCGGCCCTGGCCGACGGCGCCTCCATGCTGACCGAGCCCGAAGTCTACCGAGTCCTCGCGGCCGCGGGGCTTCCGGTGCCGGAGCATGTTGTCCTTCCCCTGCCCTCTTCGGTGGACGGCACGGAGGCGCCTTTCCGGAGTGTCCCAACGGGCAAGGTGGTGCTCAAGGTCGTGTCGCGCGACATCCTCCACAAGAGTGACGTCGGCGGCGTCCGCTTCCTCGAGGGGCATGAAGTCACCCCTCCGCTCATCTCCGCCTTCGTCGAGGACACTTCCAGGCGCTGGGCGACGGCCCACGGGCGCCCTGCAAACATCCAGGGCGCGCTCGTCATGGAACGTGTCGTGTTTGACGCCGCGCGTCCCAGCTCGGAAATCATCATCGGGCTGCGGTTCAGTCGTGACTTCGGCTTGGTGGGACTCATCGGTCTCGGCGGTCTCAAGGCGGAACTGTTCGGCACACGACTTGCGCGTCGGGACGCGGCCGCACTCTTCTCGCCGACGACACCCGCCGCGGCGATGCGAGAGCTGCGGGAGACGCTGGTCTACAAAGACCTCGCCGGCCAGCTGCGAGGGAGTCCGCGGGCGGTCGAGGATGCGACGTGGGAGAAGTTCCTCGCCTTCCTGTGCGAGGTCGCCCAGGTGTTGGCACCCGTCGGCGCCGAGGGGTCGCCAGCGCTCGAGGAGCTCGAGTTCAACCCCGTCCTGGTGGACCCCTTAGGGCGCCTCGTCGCCGTCGATGGGCTGGCGCGGGTGACACGGGCGACGGCCCCGCCCGTCCGCCCGCCACTCCGCAAGCTGCGTGCCCTCTTCGAGCCGAAGTCCGTCTGCGTGGCCGGCGTCTCGTCCAGGGGCGTCAACATGGGGCGCATCATCCTGAGAAACCTCCTGCGGGATGGATTTCTGCCGAATCAGCTGGTGGTGCTGAAGCCGGATGCGCAGGAGATTGACTCTGTTCGCTGCGTGCCAAGTCCCGCCGAGTTGCGCGGCGGCGTCGACCTGGCCGTCCTCGCTGTTGCCGCGGCGGCAGTGCCGGCCCTGGTGGAAGGCCTCATCCAGACGCAGGGGGCCGAGGCCATCATCGTCGTCCCGGGTGGGATGGCAGAAAAGGAAGGCGGCGCCGGGACGCAACTGGCCTTGGAAGCGTCCCTCCGAAGGTCGCGCGCCACGCCGTGGGGTGGACCCGTCGTGTGCGGGCCCAACTCGATGGGGGTGCGGTCGAGTCCAGGGCACTGCGACACCACCTTCATCCCCGCGGACAAGCTGCCGCCGCAGCGCGGACGTCTCCGAAACCTCGCCTTCATCAGCCAGAGTGGCGCGTTCACCATCACCCGGGGAAGCCACCTCGAGCAGCTGGTGCCACGCTACCTGGTGAGCGCCGGCAACCAGATGGACCTGGGCGTCTCGGACTACGTCACCTATGTCGCCGCCGACCCGGAAGTGCAGGTCATCGCAGTCTACGTGGAGGGCTTCACTCCGGGAGACGGGTTGGCCTTCCTCCGGGCCGCCGAGGCCGCTCGCCGCGCGGGCAAGGTGGTCGTTCTTTACAAGGCGGGACGCACTCCCGAGGGCCAGGGAGCGGCCGCGGGCCACACCGCAGCGATTGCCGGCGACTACCGTGCGTGCTGGCACCTGGCGCGTGCGGCGGGCGTCCTGGTGACGGAGTCATTCTCCGACTTCGAGGGGCTAGTGCGCGTTGCCACCGCGCTGGCCGGACGGTGGTGTCGCGGGCGGCGGGTGGCGTTGATGAGCAACGCGGGCTTCGAAGTCGTCAGCATGGCGGACCACTTGCGGGGGAGACGCAGTCCCTGGAACTCGCGGTGCTGGGGCCGCAGACACGCCGGCGCATTCAGACGGTGCTCTCGCGCCACAAGCTGAAGGAGTTGGTCGACGTGAAGAACCCGCTCGACGTCACCCCATCGGCTCCCGACGTGGCCCACGTCGAGATAGCCCGGGCCCTCCTCGACGACGACGGGGTGGACGCGCTGGTGCTCGGCGTCGTCCCGATGTCCCCGGCCCTCGCCTCGCTCGGCACGGCGGCGGAGGAGCGGGAGACCATCGCGGCGCCGCAAAGCCTCGCTCGTACATTGCCCCGACTGTTCGCCGCGACGGCTAAGCCCCTGGTGGCGGTCGTCGACGGGGGGAGGCTGTACCAACCGCTGGTGGCGGCACTCGAAGAGGGGGGACTGCCCGTCTTTCGCCGGGCGGACGACGCCGTGCGCGCCCTGGGCACCTGGCTGTGCAGCAGCCCGGCACAGAATTCCTGGTGAGGACTGCCCGCCCGGGCGTCCCGCCGATTCCCCAGACAGCCCCGCGGGGCGGCGTCGCTGTCCCAGCGGGGCCCCGGGCCACCACCTTGTACGGGAGACCCCCGGTGAAGGAGCATGCGCCGCAGGTGAGCCCCGGGTCTCCATCCATGACGCTCGTTGTTCAGTTCGAGCGTCTGAAGGCCGCGCTGGCCGACCGTTACCGCCTCGAGCGAAAGCTGGGCTCGGGTGGGATGGCGACTGTCTACCTCGCCGAGGACCTGCGGCATGGCCGGAGGGTCGCCATCAAGGTCCTCGAACCTGGCCTGGCAGCGGCTCTCGGCGTCGAGCGCTTCCTGCGAGAAATCGAGATTGCGGCGAAGCTGACGCACCCGCACATCCTTCCGCTCCACGACTCGGGCGAGGCGGACGGCTTCCTCTACTATGTCATGCCGTATGTGGACGGCGAGTCCCTCCGGCAGCGGCTCAGCCGCGAGAAGCAGCCTCCGCTGCCGGACGTCACCCGCATCCTGAAGGAAGTCGTCGACGCGCTCGCCTACGCGCACGGGCAGGGCGTCGTGCACCGGGACATCAAGCCGGACAATGTCATGCTGTCCGGCCGACACGCTCTGGTGGCCGACTTCGGCATTGCCAAGGCCGTGAGCGAAGTGACCGGCGAGCACCGACTCACCTCGCTCGGCGTGGCCATCGGCACGCCGCAGTACATGGCGCCGGAGCAGGCGGCGGGGGACGAGGACATCGACCACCGGGCCGACCTCTACTCAGTGGGCGTCGTCGCCTACGAGATGCTGGCGGGCCACCCACTCTTCAGCGGGACCAGCGTTCAGCAGCTGCTGCGCGCGCAGATTGAGGAGGTGCCCGAGCCCGTCGGCCCGCTGCGCCCGGAGATCCCGGCCGGCCTGGCAAACGCCGTCATGCGCTGTTTGGCCAAGCGTCGCGAAGACCGCTGGCAGAGCGCGGGCGAGCTGTTGGCCGAGCTGGAGGCCGTCACGACGCCGTCGGGCGGCTCGACCGCGGTGGCGCCGGCCCAGGGGCCCGGCCGGAGGCGAAGGCATGCCTTCTTTGCCGGGGCTGGGCTGGTGCTGCTGGCCTGTGTTGCCCTGCTTGCGTTCCTGCTCGCAAACCGCAAGGACGAGAAGTGGCTTCGTACGCAAATCCTTCCGGAACTGCGTCGCCTCTCGGACACGGACCAGCCCTTGGCGGCCCACCTCCTGGCCCTGAAGGCGAATGCGGCAAGACCGGGGGACCCAGAACTCGCGGCCGCGTGGCGCAACTTTGCCGGCCGGGCCAGCATCTCCTCTGAACCACCGGGAGCGCGCGTCTCCATCCGCAACTACGATGGCACCGAGCAAACCTGGCACGACCTCGGCACGACTCCGTTGAAGGACGTGTGGTTTCCGAAGGATGGCTTCTACCGGCTGCGGTTCGAGCTGGAGGGCTACCGACCCTCCGAAGTTGCGGCGGCGTACTGGTGGCTCCGGTCGAGCGGCCCGTATCCGCTCGACCGGTTGGGAACCATTGCCGACGGCCTCGTTCACGTCCCCGCCGCGACCCCCGGGTCCGGACTGGAGGCCCCGCCCGTCAAGCTCGCCGACTACCGCCTCGACCGCTACGAGGTGACCAACCAGCGCTACAAGGCCTTCGTCGACGCCGGGGGCTACCAGCGAAAGGAATTCTGGAAGGAACCTTTTGAGGAGGACGGACGCACCATCCGCTGGGAAGAGGCCATGGCTCGCTTCACAGACCGGACCGGCCGGCCTGGGCCAAGCACCTGGGAGCTGAGCGACTTCCCCAAGGGGCAGGCCGAGTACCCGGTAAGCGGCGTCAGCTGGTACGAGGCCGCGGCCTACGCGACATTCGAGGGTCGTGACCTCCCCACCGTCCACCACTGGAAGTACGCCGCGGGAGCCTGGGGCGCACGCTGGACGGTACCGGTCAGCAACTTCGCCGACAAAGGGCCGGCCCCGGTAGGACAGAACCAGGGGCTGAGCCGCTACGGGGCCTTAGACATGGCGGGCAACGTGCGGGAGTGGTGTTTCAACGAACAGGTGGGCGCCGGCGAAGGGCGCTTCCTCCTCGGCGGAGGCTGGAACGATGCGCCGTATGCATTTGTTGACCGCAATTCCCAGTCGGCGTGGGACCGCTCAGCCACCAATGGCTTCCGGCTGGCGACCTACACCGATGACCCAGAGACGCTGAAGCGAGCGAAGGCACCCATCGCGGTTCCCTTCCGGGACTACTCGAAGGAGACCCCTGTCAGCGACGCGGAATTCAAGGTGTACCTGCGCCAGTACGCCTACGACCGCAAGCCGCTCAACGCGGTCGTTGAACAGACGGTGACCACGGACGACTGGACCAGACAGAAAGTGTCCTTCGACGCCGCGTACGGCAACGAGCGGATGTTGGCCTACGTCTTTCTTCCGAAGAAGGGCTCCCCTCCCTTTCAGACCATCGTGCTGTTCCCAGGCTCAGGCGCCATCTTCATGCGTTCCATCGACCAGGACGCCTCTTACTGGGATTTCATCGTTCGGTCCGGACGTGTGCTCGTCTACCCCGTCTACCGGGGAACTCTCGAACGGCCCACCGAACTGAAAAATGACGAAGAAGACGACTCGGCCTCCTACCGGGACTACGTCATCCAGTGGGCACGCGACCTCGGCCGGACCATCGACTATCTCGAGACTCGCGAGGACCTGGTGCCGGGGAAAGTTGGCTACTACGGCGTGAGCTGGGGTGGGATGCTCGGTGGGCTGCTGCCTGCGGTCGAACCCCGTCTCCAGGCGGCCGTCCTCCAGGTGGCGGGACTCTCCTTCAATCGCGTGCTGCCCGAGGCCGACCCCTTAAACTTCCTTCCGCGCATCAAGATTCCGGTGCTGATGCTCAACGGACGGTTGGACCTCTTCTTTCCTCCGGAAACGTCCCAGGCCCCGATGTTCCGGCTGCTGGGGACGCCGCCAGAGCACAAGCGCCGAATTACCTACGACGCCGGACACTTGGTTCCTCGCTCCCAGGTCATCAAGGAAACCTTGGACTGGTACGACAGGTACCTGGGTCCGGTGCGAACCAGCAGCGGTCCGCCCTCGCGCACCAACTGAGGAAAGGCGCGTAGCGAACAGGCCAGTAGTGCGCAGCGCGCTTCGCGCACGGGCAGTCCGGACCCAGGTGCGCCTCTCGACGCAACGCGCAAGCATTTGTTTTTGCATGGGCTTCGTGCGAAGAGCCGGGCGTTGACCGCGCGTTTGCCGAAGCGGTAGAGGGGCGCGCGCTTTGCTTGGCCGAGCCGGGCGAATTTTGACGCCACGAGCTCTGGCCAGTACCAACCCGAAAACAGCCCGAGAGTCCACACATGCCCGAACCCGAGAACTTCATGCGCGTGCCGAGCCCCACGCCGCGCCGCACCCTCTACACCGACGCCATGGAGATTTTCCATCGCGCGGCGGACACCATCGGACTCAATGCACGAGTCCGGCTGGAACTGGAGGAGCCGGACTACGAGCATATTTTCTACGTCACCACCAAGCTGAAGGACCGGCTGCGGCCGCTGCACAAGGACGCCGCGACGCAGTTCTCGGACCTGCCGGTGACGCAGGTGCGCGACCCAGGCGGGCTGGAGCGGCTGGCCGACGGGCAGATTCTCCTCAACGGCAAGGCGCTGCTCGGCTCGGACGTCGTCATCCGCCGGGGGCACCTGCGGCTTCCCGACGGCAACGTCTACCAGCTGGTTCCCGGCGAGTCGGCGCGCTTCAAGGCCTACCGCGTCCAGCACAACCAGGCGCGGGGTCCGTATAAGGGCGGCATCCGCTACCACCGCGACGTGTCGCTGGACCTCTTCAAGGCACTGGCCGCGGAGATGACGTGGAAGACGGCCATCAGCGAGGTGCCCTTCGGTGGCGGCAAGGGGGGCATCCAGATTGACCCGCGCCAGTACGGCCGGGAGGAGCTGCAGAACATCACCCTGCGCTTCATGTTCAAGCTGAAGAATCTCATCGGCCCCAGCATCGACATCCCCGCGCCGGACGTTGGCACCAATGGGGAAATCATGGCGCTGCTGATGCGCCAGTACATCGATGGCGAGCGCGAGCGGCACACCGGCCGGGCCATCGTCACCGGCAAGGACGTCCGCATCGGCGGCTCCGAGGGTCGGGTGAAGGCCACCGGCCAGGGCGTCGTGTACTGCATCGAGGACTACTACGCCGAGAAGAGCGAGACGCTGCGCGGCAAGACGTTCACCCTGCAGGGCTTCGGGAACGTCGGCTCCAACGCGGCGGAGATTCTCGCCGGCATGGGAGCGCGTCTCCTGGCCGTCAACGACTCGGACGGGACGCTGTACAACGGCGACGGCATCGACGTCCCGGCGCTCACCGCCTACGTCAATGACCCGAAGAACCTCAAGCGGAGCGTCGCCGGCTTCCCGGGCGCCCAGCGGATTGAGAAGAAGGACCTGTGGGACGTCGCGGCCGACATGTTCATCCCGGCCGCCCTGGGCGGGGAGATTACCGGGGACGTCGCCGAGCGCCTGAAGGTCAAAGTCATCGCCGAGGGTGCCAACGGTCCGACCACGCCCGAGGCCGACCAGGTGCTGGTCAAGCGGGGCATTGACCTCATCCCCGACATCATCGCCAACGCCGGCGGCGTGACGGTGAGTTACTACGAGTGGCTACAGAACAAGCGGATGGAGTCGTGGAGCGAGCAAGAGGTGAACGCCAAACTCGAGCACGCCATCAAGCGGAACTACCGCATCATCCGCGACATCTCGAAGAATCGGCCGCGGCGCACGGAAATGCACGACAGCCGGCCGTTCTGCGTGGGCAAGGAGGTCGAACCGCGCCTGGCGGCGATGATTCTCGCCCTCAAGCGGATTGAGGCCCACTACCTGCTGGAAGGCTTCTCCAACTAGCGACCCCCGTTCAGTGCATCACCCGTTCGCGGTCGACCAGCAGCAAGGGCTCATCCTCGCGCGTCTCGTAGGCCACGACGCGCAGGCCGAGCCCCCGGGTGTGCCCGGCACGCCCGTCCTTGGCGCCGTAGGAGAGGGCCACCTGGTAGCGGACCTCGCACAGGCACGTCATCTCTGTGCCGTCCTCCCCGGTGAAAGTCAGCCGCAGGCGGCCCCCGAGGAGGGCGGCGGCCTGCGTCTCGACGTACAAGCCCGCCGCGGAGATGTTGCGGGCGATGCCGCGGGCCATTCCGTCGGCCGTGGTGATGTAAACAGTGAAAACCTTGTCGAAGCGAAGGCTGCCGCGGCGGTCGTGCATGGTGTCCACGGTAGCTGGTAGTCAGATGTAGTCAAAATACCGACCTGATGGGGGAATGCCCGTGAAACGCTGCACCCTGCTTCTGGGACTGCTTCCGCTGTTGGCCTGGGCCGAGGAGGGGGGCTTCGAGGCCCTCAAGGCAAAGGCAGAAACCTTCGAAGGCGGACTGGCGGGCTTCCTCGAGGAGTACACCGGGGACTGCGGAGACGCGACGAATACCTCGGTGTGCCGGCAGAAGGCCGAGGCCTTCCAGAAGCGCGTCAACGGCAAGCGTTTCTACGCGCTGGTGCGAGAGGATGCCGCCAGCATGGTGGCCTTCGCCCCGGCCGGGCCGGCGGGAGGGGACTTCACCGTCCTGGTGACGCCCTTCTTTCCTGGCGGCGCCCACGCCCTCACCAACCAGACGCCGAAGAAGACGGACGCGCACGGCAACCCACTGTTCCCGCAGCTGGCGCTGCCGGGCGTCTTGCCCGAGGGCGAGTCGGTGGAGTCGGTGGAACGGCTGTTCCGCCGCCGCGACGTCCGCGTGGAACTCCTCTTCAGCCCGGAGGCCTTCTGGGTGCTGCCCCACAAGGCGGGCGGCAAGCTCACCGGCTGCCGCGCCCGGCTGGAAGCCCTCCGCATCTCCACCAGCGGCGGCGTCGTGCTAGCCCAGTACGAGGCGCCGCCACCGCACTGACGCTTAGGCCCCTCCCAGCACGACGCTGCGCGCCTGGCCGCGACGTTCCAGCCGCAGCGTCAGCTTCCGTCCCTCCACCGGCTGGCCCACCGCGGCGCGGAAGTCCTCGGCGGACGTTACCCGGCGGCCGTCCACCTCCACCACCACGTCCCCCACACGCAGCCCAGCACGCGCGGCCGGGCCGCCCGGCTCCACCGCCTGCACCCAGACGCCCGGGCCATGGGCCCGCAGTCGCTGCGCCGCCGCCGCGTCCAGGTCCGCCACGGTGATGCCCAGCACTTCCTCGTGCGGCGGCTCCACCACTGGGGTCTCGATGGCGGGGGCCGGCCGCTGCGCCGGCGGCTCCCCCACCCGCGCCACCAGCTCGCGGGCCGGGGCCTGGCCGCGCTGGACGGTGAGGCGCACCAGGGTGCCCGGCGCCAGCAGCGACACCTTGCGCAAGAGGGCCAGGTAGGAGTCGAAGGGCCGCCCATTCACGTGGGTGATGCGGTCGCCGGGGCGAAGGCCCGCCGTCGCCGCCGGGCCAGCCGGGAAGACGTCCTGCACTACCGCCAGCCGGGAGCGACCGTCGCCGGAGGGCTGCTCGGCGACGGTGAGGCCGAGCCAGCCGCGCTCCAGGTGCCCGTTGTCCAACAGGTTGGGCAAGAGGTCCTTCACCATGTTGATGGGGACGGCGAAGCCAATGCCCTGGGCGTGCGTCACCACCGCCGTCGCCATCCCCACCACCTCGCCGCGCATGTTGAAGAGCGGGCCCCCGGAGTTGCCGGGGTTGATGAGTGCGTCGGTCTGGAGAAAGTCGTCGAAAGCCCCCACGCCGAGGACGCGCTCCTTGGCCGAAATCAACCCGTGCGCCACGCTGCGCTCGAGCCCGAAGGGATTGCCAATCGCCACCACCCAGTCGCCGACTTCCAGGGTGTCCGAGTCCCCCAACATGACGGAGGGGAGGTCCCGTGCTCCCTTGGTCTGCGCTCGGATGAGGGCCACGTCGGTGCCCGGGTCCGCCCCCACCAGCTGGGCGTCGAAGACGCGGCCGTCGCTCAGTCGGATTTGCAGCGCCTCGGCTCCTTTGACGACGTGGTGGTTGGTGACGGCGTACCCCTCGGGACCGAGGAGAAACCCGGACCCCATCGCCGCTGGCACACGGCCCGCTGGAATCCCGTCGCCGGGGTTCTGGTAGGTGACGACGTTCACCACCCCGGGGCTGACCGCCCGGATGAGGGGGGCGAGCGAGCCCGGGGGAGTGAAGTCGCGCAGGCCGGCTCCCGGCGCGCGCTCGCGCCAGATGGGAGGCCGCGCCGTGACGTCCCCTCCGTCGAAGGCACGCCCCCGGGCGCGCGCCCAGTCCTCCAGCGCATGCTGGGGGTCAATGGTGGCGAGGACGAGGAGGACGGGGAGGAGCATCTCTCCCCGGGGAGTCTAAGCCCTGGCGGGCGGCACGTACCGGCCGACCCGAACCTGGGCTGGCCGGACGAGGCGACCATTCAAGGTATAGCCGGCCCGCACTTCGGACAGCACCTTGCCGTCGGCTTTTGGGTCGGCCACTACCTCGGTGTCCATCGCCTCGGCCTGGTTGGGGTCGAATGGCGCACCGGTCAGCGCCAGCCGCTCGATGCCCTGGGCGGCCAGCCGGCCGACCAGGTCGTCCCGGATGAGACGGACGCCTCGGGCCAGGGGCGATTCATCGGCCGCACGCAGTGACAGGTCCAGCGCGTCGATGGCGTCAATGACGAGACGGGCGTTCTCCGCCTTCTCGATTTCGCGCAGCCGCTCATTTTCCCGCGACAGTCGGTCCTTGAAGGCTTCTCGGTCGCGGACCGAGTCCTGCAGACCACGGGCGAGCTCATTGACGCGGGCCCGGGCGGCCGCCAAGTCCTCCCTCAGCTGCTCGACTTCCTGGGCCTCCGCGGCGCGCCCCGGCGCCGCAGCGGGGCTCTCCTCAGGCACGGGCGGGGTCGCCGGCTCCGCTGCGGAGGCGGTCTCCCGCGGCGCACCGTCGGGGTGAAAGCGTCGGCGGTCGTTGATGCGCACGGACTTGAAGTTAACCACGCCGCACAGCGTGTCAACGGCACGAGGCACCCCGGGCAAAGACCCACCGGGGGCCTTGAGTCGAGGGGGCGCGCGTCGTACGACGGCCAGCCATGTCCACGCCTCGCGTCGTCCGGGCCCCGCGCGGCCCCCAGAAGTCGTGTCAGGGCTGGGTGCAGGAAGCCGCCCTGCGGATGCTGATGAACAACTTGGACCCGGAGGTGGCCGAGCGCCCGGCGGACCTGGTGGTGTACGGGGGCACCGGGAAGGCCGCTCGCAGCTGGGAGGCGTTTGACCAGATGGTGGCGACGCTGCGAACTCTCGCCGACGACGAGACGATGATGGTGCAGTCCGGTAAACCGGTGGGCGTCCTCAAGACACACCCGGACGCCCCCCGGGTGTTAATTGCCAACTCCAATCTCGTCGGACGCTGGTCTACCTGGGAAGTGTTCCGCGACCTCGAGGCCAAGGGCCTGATGATGTACGGGCAGATGACGGCCGGCAGCTGGATTTACATCGGCACGCAGGGAATCCTGCAGGGGACGTACGAGACGTTTGCCCAGGCCGGACGCACCCACTTCGGGACGGACGACCTGTCCGGCCGGCTGGTGCTGTCGGGCGGCCTGGGCGGCATGGGCGGCGCGCAGCCCCTGGCGGCCACCATGTGCAACGCCGTCTTCCTCGGCGTGGAGGTGGACCCTGTCCGGGCGCGGCGGCGCGTGGAGACGCGCTACCTGGACGTCGTGGCCAAGGACCTGGACGAGGCACTGCAGCTGGCCGAGGCGGCGCTGGCCAAGCGCCAGCCGCGCAGCATCGGGATTGTGGGCAACACGGCCGACGTCTACCCGGAGCTCTACCGGCGTGGCCTCCGCCCGGACCTGGTGACCGACCAGACGTCGGCCCATGACCCCCTCAACGGCTACATCCCGCACGGCCTCACCCTGGAGCAGGCAGCCAGCCTCCGGGCCCGCGACCCGGACGAATACATCCGGCGCGCGCGCGCCGCGATGGGCATCCAGGTGCAGGCGATGCTCGACTTTCAACGCGCTGGCTGCCACGTGTTTGACTACGGCAACAACCTGCGCGCCGGGGCGCAGCTGGCCGGCGTGGAGAACGCCTTTGCCTTTCCCGGCTTTGTGCCGGCCTACATCCGGCCCCTCTTCTGCGAGGGCTCCGGGCCATTCCGCTGGGTGGCGCTCTCCGGGGACCCGGCCGACATCCACCGCACCGACCAGGCCATCCTCGAGCTGTTCCCCGACAAGCCGGCCCTCAAGCGGTGGATTACGCTGGCCGCCGAGCGCGTCGCCTTCCAGGGCCTTCCCGCGCGCATCTGCTGGCTCGGCTACGGGGAGCGTCACCGCGCGGGCCTGGCCTTCAATGAATTGGTGCGCGCCGGCCAGCTCAAGGCCCCCCTCGTCATCGGCCGCGACCACCTGGACTGCGGTTCGGTGGCCTCGCCGCACCGCGAGACGGAGGCCATGGCCGACGGCAGCGACGCGGTGGCGGACTGGCCTCTCCTCAACGCTCTGGTGAATGCCGTGAACGGGGCCTCCTGGGTGAGCATCCACAATGGCGGCGGGGTGGGCATTGGCTACTCCCTGCACGCCGGCCAGGTCATCGTCGCCGACGGGACGGAGGCCGCCGCCCGCCGCATCGAACGGGTCCTGACGTCGGACCCGGCCATGGGCGTGCTCCGGCACGCCGACGCGGGGTACCCGCGCGCCGTCGAGGTCGCCCACCAGCGGGGACTGAAAATCCCTGCCCTCACGGCGTCCTGACACCTGCCCTGATGAGCTCCAACGACCTGACCGGCGACAGCGTCCCCTTCACCCTGCTGGTGCGCGGGGCTTCGGCCGTGCTCACCGCCGACGGCCCGGAGAGCAGCGACGCGGGCCTGACGCTCGGCTCACGCGCCGGCGATGCGGTCGGCATCCGGGGCCATGAGGTGGCGTGGATTGGCCCCGAGACGGCTCTGCCCCACGGCATGGTGACGCGCGGGACGGAGTTCCTTGATGCGGAGGGCGGCCTCGTCGTTCCTGGCTTCGTCGACTGCCACAGCCACGTCGTCTACGCCGGGGACCGTTCCGAGGAATTCGCCCTGCGCTCGCTGGACGTCGACGCGGTGGGCATCACCCGCTCGGGGGGCGGAATCATCTCCACCGTCTTCGCCACCCGCGCCAAGGACGAGGACGCCCTCATCCGCCTGGCCCTGCCCCGGCTGGAACGGTTGCTCGCCCACGGGGTGACCACCCTCGAGGTGAAGAGCGGCTACGGGCTGACGCTGGAGGATGAGTTGAAGCTGCTGCGTGTCATCCGCCGGCTTGGCTCGCTCCAGCCGGTGACGCTGGTGCCCACCTTCCTGTGGATGCATGCGCTGCCCCCGGAATGGGCCAGCGACCGCGCCGGCTTCCTGGCCCTCGGCCGGCGCACCCTGGAGGCGGTGGTCCGGGAAGGGCTGGCCGAGTTTGCCGACGCCTTCGTCGAGCAGGGCGCCTTCACGCCTGAGGAGGCCCGCTTGTTCCTCACCGAGGCCAAGCGCCTGGGCCTCCGGCCGCGCCTGCACGTGGACCAGCTGAGCGCGGGGCGAGGAGCAGAGCTCGCCGCGGAGCTGGGTGCCGTCAGCGCAGACCACCTGGAGTGCGTCTCGCCGGAGGGCATCTCTGCCTTGGCCCGCGCCGGCGTGACGGCGGTCCTCATGCCGGTGGCCACCCTGGTGCTACGTCGGCCGACGTACGCGCCCGGCAAGGCGTTGCGCGAGGGCGGTGTCCGGGTGGCGCTGGCCAGCAACGCAAACCCTGGCTCGGCCCCCACCGAGAACCTCTCGCTCAGCCTCGGCCTCGCCTGCCTGTTGAATGGACTCACCCCGGACGAGGCCCTGCTGGGCGTCACGCGCTGGGGGGCGCAGGCCCTCGGCCGCACCGACGTCGGCCGGCTGCGGCCGGGCGGCCCCGCGGACCTCCTCGTGCTGGGCTGCCGGGAGGTGGCGCACCTGTCCGCCCACCTCGGCATCCGGCACGCGCGGGCCGTGGTGAAGGGCGGCCGCGTGGTGCTGCGGGCCAATGACGCGGCCAGGTGCCCCTGAAGGAGAGGCCCCGGGGGTCCGCCCCATCCAAGGGCGGCCCCGGGGTCAGGGCTTTCCCGCTCCGCCTTCCGACCACCGGAGGGACAGAACACCCATGCACCTATAACGCTCGGCGCCCAACTTCATTTCATCTTTCTACTGAGTCGACCAGGACACCCG
Organism: uncultured delta proteobacterium; assembly: GCA_963760425.1. Classification (GTDB taxonomy): domain Bacteria; phylum Myxococcota; class Myxococcia; order Myxococcales; family Myxococcaceae; genus JADGRA01. The sequence goes on from CAVXCY010000007.1 coordinate 779,723, forward strand.
CGCGGGCGTGGGTCGGTCGGTGTAGAGAGTAGCTACCTAATGTGTCGCTTGTACGGTTTCCGGTGCTCAACACACGAGGCAGTCCATTCAGCCCTCGTGTCTGAACGAAACTCGCTCCGTCGCCAGTCCGTCGAGCATCCAGACGGCTGGGGCGTCGCTGCCTACGTGCGGGGGGCCCTCCCCGAGGTGGCGCACGGGCTAGGCCCGGCGCACCTGGACCCCGAGTTCGAGCGGGTGGCCGGGCTGCTTGAGGCGCGCGCCGTGGTGGCGCATGTCCGGCTTGCCTCGGTGGGAGAGGTGGACGCGAAAAACGTGCACCCCTTTGTCTATGGGCGGTGGACGTTCTGCCACAACGGCACGGTTGCGAATTACGCCACCACCCGCGGAGCGCTCGAGCGGGAAGTGGCTCCCCGCTACCGCAAGCGCCTCAAGGGCACCACCGACTCGGAGCGCCTCTTCGGCATGTTTCTCTCCCGCCTCTTCTCCAAGGTGAAGGAAGACGCGCACCCACCGGTGGAACTGGTGGCCTGGGCCCTGGCAGACACCATGGCCAGCGTGGCGAAAATCACCGACCGCGGCGGACAGCCCCCCAGTGCGCTCAACTTCCTGGCCAGCGACGGCGAGCTGATGGTCGCCACGCGGCGGGGCCGCAGCCTGTGGATGTCCACCGAGGCCACTGCCGGCAAGCCCCTACGGGACTGGCCCACCTCCGCGCAGCGCCTACACGAATTCCAGGTGGCCAGCGAGGAGCTGAGCGGGGCAGACGCCTGGCTGGAAGTCCCCGACGAGGGTGTGGTGGGGGTGGACTCGGCGGTCCGCTTCTTCGCGGCCACCGTGCCCGCCCTCCTCAAGGCCCGGCCCTAGCCCCCCAGGGGGCAGCCGGGCCCTTCCGTACCGTTGGCGGCCGCGCCGGCACCGTTCGCTGCAAGCGCGCCGCCCGGAGGCAATGGCCATGCGCCTGCCGCCGTGCCACCAAGCCGGAGGAGCCCCCATGTCCACCCGCCGAAGCGCACTGTTTGGTCTGTGTTTTCTTGTCACCCTGCCCGTCGCCGCCGCCCCGACAGGGGCCAAAGTCCCCATCACCACGTCCTCGGAGGAGGCGCGCCAGCTGTACCTTCGGGGGCGCGACGCCAACGAGAAGCTGCGGGCGACGGATGCCTACGCCCTCTTCGAGAAAGCGGTGGCCAAGGACCCGTCCTTCGCCCTCGCCTACCTCGGCCTGGCGCTGGCCGCCCCCACCAACCAGACGTTCTTCGCGGCCCTGCGGAAGGCTGTCGCGCTCTCGGCCAAGGTGACGGAGGGCGAGCGGCTGATGATTGCTGGCCTCGACGCCGGCGTGACCGGAGACCTCGAGGGCCAGCGCCGCCTGTATACGGCGCTGGTGGAGAAGTACCCCGACGATGAGCGCGCGCTCACCCTGCTCGGCATCTACTACTTCGGCCTGCAGGACTACCCGACGGCCATCCGGTACCTCACCCAAGCCACCGCTGTGTCGCCCACCTTCACGCCCCCCTATAACCAGCTCGGCTACGCCTACCGCCTGGAGGGCAAGTACCCAGAGGCGGAGAAGACGTTCCAGAAATACATCGAGTTGCTCCCGGGGGACCCCAATCCCCACGACTCCTACGGCGAGTTCCTCATGAAGGTGGGGCGGTTCGACGAATCCATCACCAGCTACCAGAGGGCGCTGGCCCTCGACCCGCACTTCGTGCCCTCGCTGATTGGCATCGCCAATGACCAGATGTTTCAGGGCAAGGGGGAGGAGGCACGCAAGACACTGCGGAAAATGGCCAGTGTGGCGCGCAACGACGGCGAGCGCCGTCAGTCCCTCTTCTGGACGGCCCAGTCCTACGTCCTGGAGGGGAGGCCCGAGGATGCAGCCCGCACAGTCGGCGAGGAGCGAGCCATCGCAGAGAAGGCCGGGGACCTCTCGGCGCAGTCCGGGGACGCCACGTTTCTCGGAAACATTCTGCTGCATGCCGGACAGCTGGACGCCGCCGCTTCCAGCTTCGCCGACGCGTTGACGCTGATGGAGAAGGCGTCCGTGCCGGCCGAGGTGAAGCAGGCCAACCGGCGGAACAACCTCTTCAACACCGCCCGGGTGACCCTGGCGCGGGGGGATCTCAAGACCGCCCAGGCCCAGGCTGCGCAGTACCAGGCGCAGGTGGACGTCAAGCGCATCCCCTTCGAAGTATGGCAGGTGCACGAGCTGGCCGGGATGCTGCGCATCGCCCAGCACGACTACGACGGGGCGCTGGCCGAGCTGGCCCTGTCCACCAACCAGAACCCGCGGGTGTTGTACCTCACCGCGGTGGCGCTCCAGGGCAAGGGCGACGGGCAGCGCGCGCACGCGGCAGCCGAGGCCGTCGTCAACTTCAACGCCCTGCACCCCGCTTACGCCTTCGTGCGGCCCGAAGCACAGCGGATGGCAGCAGGAAGCTAGCGCCGAGAGGAGGGGCGAGGCTGTCCGTGAAGTCCTTGCGTGCCCAACCCGTCGACCTGACCATGTGGAGCGGCTCGGGACGCGACCCCTCGAGCCCTGGCGAGAAAATGCGCGCACAGCGGTGCGGAGTCCTGCGCTAGTGGTCTTTGCACTTCCATTCGCCGAGAACGCCGCGTCCCATCGAGTGCTGGAAAAAGCCGGAAGGCTTGGCAGCAGGATGCTCCTGCGAAGGAAGTCGCTACACCCCCGAGGAGCCGGTCACGCGGGAGCGTGCGCGGCGAGGGGCACCGTGTCCCTCGCGAGCTCCTGCAGCCGCCGGACGGACACCGGGCCCGTGCCCCTCAGCGTCAGGCGGCGCTCCGTCTCCCCAGGACCGGATTCGAAGCGGATGCGCAGCGCATCCGCCGGCACGGCCGAGGGCACCCGGTCCGCCCACTCGACGATGACGGCGGCCTCGTCCGCATCGCGCACTTCATAGTACCCAGTGCCGTACAGGTCGTCCTCGCCCGACAAGCGAAAGAGGTCCGCGTGCACCAGCGGAATGCGCCCCTGGTAGCGGTGGATGAGCGCAAACGTCGGGCTCGCCACCTCCTCCGCCGGGACCCCGCACCCCTCGGCCATCCCCCGGGCAAACTCCGTCTTCCCGGCGCCCAGCTCGCCCAGCAGCGCTACAAAGTCCCCCGGGCGAAGCAGTCGCCCCAGCGCCGCCCCCAGCTCCCGCGTCTTGTCAGCCGCCTGCGTCGTGAAGGAGACGCTCAGCGGTTCCATCGCGCCCACACCGAGGTCAGCCCAGAGAGAAGGTCCGAGGCCACCAGCCCCAGCTCCCCCCGCCACTCTTGTTCCAGGTCGCCGGCCAAGCCGTGGGCGTAAACAGCCACGCTGGCGGCATCCGCCGGGGCGAGCCCCTGGGCTAGGAGCGCGCCGCATACGCCCGACAGCACGTCGCCCGCGCCGCCGGTGGCCATGCCCGGGTTGCCCGTGGGGTTGACCCGCGCCCGCCCGTCCGGCAGGGCCACCACCGTCCGCGCCCCCTTCAGCACCAGCACCACCCGGTGGGCCCGGGCGAAGTCCCGCGCCACCGTCACGCGGTCGGTCTGAATCTCCGCCACCGAGAGGCCAGACAGCCGGGCCATCTCCCCGGGATGCGGCGTCAGCACCAGCGGCCCCTGGGCCGAGCGCAGCACGTCCAGGCGTCCGGTGAGGGCGTTGAGGGCGTCCGCGTCCAGCACCACCGGACCCGGGAAGCGCTCCAGCAAGGCGGCAATCAGCTGGTGCGTCTTCTTCCCGCGGGCGATGCCCGGGCCCAGCACCAACGCGTCCTTGCCCTCGGCCACCTCCAGCAGCGCCTCCAGGTGCACCGGCCCGAGCGGCTTCTCCTCGTCCAGGGCGACGCCCATCAGCTCTGGCCCATGCGCCAGCACGTCCGACAGGGCGTCGTCCGGGGTGGCCACAGTGCACAGCCCCACGCCGCTCCGCAGTGCGCCCAGGCCGGCCAGCGCCGCCGCGCCGCTCTTGCCCCGACTTCCGGCTACCACCAACAGGTGCCCGTAGCTGCCCTTGTGCGAGTCCGGCCGACGCTCCGGAAGCCAGCCCCGTGCGTCCTCCTCCTCGAGGAGGACGACCGAGGCCTCCTCCGGGGCGAGGCCGATGTCGGCGACGTATACGTCGCCGCACAGCGACGCGCCCGGCTCCAGCGCCTCGCCCACTTTGAGGGCCCCGAAGGCCACCGTGGCGTCGGCCTGGACGGCCGGCCGGAAAGGCACGCCGGTGTCGCTGGCCAGCCCCGAAGGGAGGTCCGCCGCCAGTACCCGGACGCCGCCCGCGCGCCATTTCCAGAGAGTGTGGATGGCGTCCGCCAGGGCGCCGTCCGGCGCTCGGTTGAGACCCGTGCCGAGAAGCGCGTCCACCGCCACGTCGCCCGGGTGGGGCGTGAAGTCGCCCACCGCCCCGGCCGCCGAGCCTCCCATCGCCTGCAGGGCCTCCAGGCTGGACCGGCTTTCGGCCTTCAAGGCGTTGGGGTCCGCCAGCAGCACCACCAGCACCTGGCGTCCGGCGAGCGCCAGGTGGCGGGCCGCCACCAGGCCGTCACCGCCGTTGTTGCCCGGTCCACACAGGCACGCAAAGCGTCCCTCCGGGGCCGCCAGCCGCAGCGCCTCGTCCGCCAGGGCCCGGCCGGCCCGTTCCATCAACTCCTGGAGAGAGACGCCGGAGCGGACGGCCTGGGCCTCGCAGGCGCGCATCTCCTCGGCAGTGAGCAGCGGCTTCACCAGCGTCCCCTCCCGTCCAGGGCCCCACCTCTGTCCGCCCTGGCCTTAGCCCACCCTCAGGCACGGCGCATCAGGGCCAGCATGTCTCGCACTGCCCGGTCGAGGCCGACCAGCACCGCCCGCGCGACAATTGCGTGACCGATGTTGAGCTCGTCGATTTCGGCGATGGCCACCACGGGCTGGACGTTGTCGTAGTTGAGGCCGTGCCCGGCCGCGCAGCCCATCCCCAGCTTGGTGGCGGCCTTGGCTGCGTCCACCAGGCGTTCCAGCTCGCGCTGGCGTTCGCCGGCATTGCGCGCCTCGCAGTAGCGGCCAGTGTGCAGCTCCACCCGGTCGGCGTCCACCTTGTGGGCGGCACGAATCTGGTCGAGGTCCGGGTCGATGAAGACGGAGACCTCAATCTCCCCGTCGCGCAGGTGCCGAATGAGCTGGGCCAGAGCATCCCGCTGGTTGGCGACATCCAGGCCACCTTCCGTGGTGAGTTCCTCGCGGCGCTCCGGGACGAGCGTCACCAGGTCGGGCTTCACCTCATAGGCCACCTTCACCATCTCCTGGGTAGCGGCCATCTCGAGATTCAGCGCCGTCTGGCACGTCTCCCGGAGCAGGCGCAGGTCGCGCTCCTGGATGTGACGCCGGTCCTCGCGCAGATGGATGGTGATTTGGTGCGCGCCGGCCATCTCGGCGATGGCGGCGGCGGTGACGGGGTCCGGGTAGGTGGCCCGACGCGCCTGGCGGAGCGTGGCCACGTGGTCGACGTTGACACCGAGGCGCTGTTGCATGGGGCCCTTCTAGCCGAGCACCGCGGAGAGGGCATGGGCGATTTCCCGGGCATGGGCGTCATTGCGCTCCCGGTCGGGCCCCTCCACCAGGATGCGCACCTTGGCCTCGGTGCCGGAGAAGCGCACCAGCACCCTGCCCTCCTGGCCGAGGCTGGCCTCGGCCCCGCGAATGGCGCGCTGGACGTCGTCCAGCTGTTCCAGCGGCCGCCGCTCCCGCACCCCGAAGCTGAGCAGCGTCTGGGGGACCGGTTCGAAAATGGCGGTGAGCTCCGAGAGTGGCTGTTTCTTCCGGCACAGCAGGGCGAGCACCTGCAGCGCGGCCAACGTGCCGTCGCCGGTGGTGGCGTGGTCCAGAAAAACAAGATGGCCTGACTGCTCGCCGCCAAAGGCATGACCACCGCGGCGCATCTCCTCCACCACGTAGCGGTCGCCCACCTGAGTGCGGACGACCTGCAGCCCCCAGCGGGCCACCGCGCGGTCCAGCCCGCGACTGGACATCACCGTGGTCACCAGCGTCTTGGTGCGCAGCGCCCCCCGTTCGGCCAATTCCCCGGCACACAAGGCCAGCACCGCGTCGCCCGGGACGACTTGGCCCCGCTCGTCCACCACCACCAGGCGGTCTGCGTCCCCGTCCAGCGCCAGCCCAACGTGGGCCCCGCGCTGCACCACCGTGCGGGCCAGCGCCTCGGGGTGCAAGGCTCCGCAGCCGTCGTTGATGTTGAGGCCGTTGGGCTCGCAGCCCAACGGGATGACGGTCGCCCCCAGCTCGCGCAGGGTTTCCGGTGCCGTGCGGTAGGCCGCCCCGTTGGCGCAGTCGACCGCGATGGTAAGCCCTTCCAGGGACAGCTCCCGCGGAAAGGTATTCTTCAAGAAGACGATGTAGCGGCCGCGCGCATCGTCCAGGCGGAAGGCCCGTCCCACCTTGTCCGCGGTGGGCCGAATCTCATCCACGTGCCGGCTGTCCACCAGCTCCTCCAGCCGTGCCTCGGCCTCGTCGGGGAGCTTGAAGCCGTCCCGCCAGAAGAATTTGATGCCGTTGTCCTGGTAGGGGTTGTGCGAGGCGGAGATGACGGCCCCAGCCTCGGCCCGCATGGAGGTGGTGATGTTGGCGATGCCTGGCGTGGGCAGCGGTCCCACCAGGTCCACGTCCACGCCCATGGAAGTGATGCCGGCGGCCAGCGCCTGCTCCAGCATATAGCCGGAGAGCCGGGTGTCCTTGCCGATGACGACGCGGTGCCGGTGGGTGCCGTTGCGGATGAAGTAGGCCAGCGCCCGGCCCAGCTGCATCGCCACCTCGGCCGTCATCGGCCAGACGTTGGCCGTCCCCCGCACCCCATCCGTGCCGAACAGCCGTCGCCCCATTCCGCTCATTCCTCCAGAGTGGAAGTATCGCCTTTCTCGAGGCCAAGTGCCTCGGCACGCAGCAGCCGCCGCATGATTTTACCGCTTCGCGTCTTGGGCAGCCGCTCGCGCACCTCGATGGAGTGGGGGGTGGCGATGGGCCCGAGTTCATGGCGGACGTGGTCCACCAGTTCCGCCCGGAGCTCCGGCGAGTCCTTGTGCCCGGCGCGCAACAGGACGAAGGCAGAAATGGCCTCTCCCTTGAGGGCATCCGGGACGCCGATGACGGCCGCCTCGGCCACCGCCGGGTGGCTCACCAGCGCGCTCTCCACATCCGCGCTTCCGATGCGGTGGCCGGCGACGTTGAGGACGTCGTCGCTGCGGCCCAGCACGGTGAAGTAGCCGTCCTTGTCCCAGCTGGCCACGTCCCCTGCGGCGTACACCCTGCCGGGGAACTCCTCCCAGTACTGCTTGTACCGGTCATGGTCTCCCCACACGGTGCGCATCATGTGGGGGAAGGGACGGCGCAGGGCCAGCAGCCCGCCCTTGCCGGCGGGCACCTCCTGGCCATCGGCGTCGATGACCGCGGCGTCGACGCCGGGGAGCGCTACGCCAACACTCCCCGGTTTGGCGGCCATGGAGGTGGGCGTGCCCAGCGCTGGGCCGCCGAGTTCTGTCTGCCACCAGTTGTCGCAGATGAAGCCGCGCTTGCCACTGGCGACCAGGTTTTCAAACGCCCACCGCCAGGCCTCCGGGTTGAGCGGCTCACCAGCCACGGTGATGAGTCGCAGGGACGCCAGGTTGGCCTTGGCGGGAAGCTCCGCACCGAATTTCATGAACATGCGGATGGCCGTCGGCGCGGTGAACATGACATTCACCTTCAGCTTCTCCACCACCCGCCACGTCACCCCGGGGTCCGGGTAGTCGGGCGACCCTTCGCGCAGCACCGCCGTCACGCCCTCCAACAGCGGCGCGTACACGATATAGGAGTGGCCCACCACCCAGCCGATGTCGCTGGTCGACCAGTAGATGTCGTCGTCGCGGACGTCGAAGAAGGTCCGCAGGTGGTAGGTGATGCCCACCATGTAGCCGCCGTGGACGTGCACCACGCCCTTCGGCTTTCCGGTGGAGCCCGAGGTGTAGAGGATGAAGAGGGGGTGCTCGGCATCCACCTGCACCGGCGCGGTCTTCGGCTGGTGCTCAGCGAGTAGGCGCTGAAAGTCCACCTCGTTCGCCTTGAGTGGCCGGCCGCCACCCCCCCGACGCTGGAACCAGACGACGTGTTGAATGTCGAGGCCCTGCATCGCCTCGTCCATCAACCCCTGTAGCTCTACCTGCTTGCCGCGCCGGAAGCCGACGTCACCGGCGATGATGACTTTGGCCCCCGCGTCGACAATCCGGTCGCGGAGTGCTCCGACGCCCAGTCCCGCGTAGACGACGGAGTGAATGGCCCCCAGCCGTGCCACGGCCAGCATCGACACCACGCCCTCCAGGGTCAGGGGCATGTAGATGAGGACCCGGTCTCCCAGCTGCACGCCGAGCGCGCGCAGGCCGGTCGACAGCCGGGACACCATGTCGCGAAGCTCGCCGTAGGTGACGCGTCGCTCGCTTCCATCCTCGCCGAGGCAAATGAGGGCCAGGTGGTTCTTCCGGGGGCCGTCGGCATGCCGGTCGAGCGCATTGTCGACGGCGTTGGTCTTGCCGCCGACGAACCAGCGGTGGTCCGGGTACTGCCAGTCGAAGACCTGGCTCCACGGCTCGCTCCACCGGAAGCGCTTGGCCGAAGCGCCCCAGAAGGCGTCCGGGTCCTTCAGGCTGCGCGCGCGCTCCGCGGCCACATCCGCCGGGACAGCCGTGCGGCGCAGCGACTCCGGGGCCAGGAATGTGTCACCAACACTGAGGAGATGCTCGAGGGCCATAGGCACGCCTCCAGCCAGAAGTGTGCCACAGCAGCGGAGAGGGCGTGACGCGCACTTCTTGCGCTTTTAGCGACTGGCGTCCCAGAGCGTCCCGCCGCTCCGGGCTTGGCGAATGGCGTCTGCGACGGCCAGTGCGTCACGCGCTTCCGCCACGTCGTGCACGCGTACCACGTCCACCCCGGACGCCACCGCCACGGCCGCCACCGAGGCCAGCGTCCCCGGCAGCCGCCGGTCCGGAGGCTTCCCGCCCGCCAGCGCGCCCAGGAAGGCCTTGCGGCTGGTGCCGACGACGATGGGGCAGCCGAGCAGCCGCAATTCCTGCAGGTGGTGCAGCAGGAAGAGGTTGTGGTCGCCCGTCTTCCCGAAGCCAATTCCCGGGTCGACCCAGATGCGCCGCCGGGGGATGCCGGCCGCCTCGGCCCGGGCCACCGATGCCGCCAGTGCCTCCAACACCTCCCCCATCACGTCCTGGTAGTGCGGCGCCTGCTGCATGGTGCGGCGGGGTGCCTTGCATGTGCATCAGGCAGGCAGCGGCGCCAGCCCGGGCGGTGACGGCCGGCAGGCCCGCGTCCGCGGTGAAGCCGGTGACGTCGTTGACCAGCGCCGCGCCCGCCGCCAGGGCCGCCTCGGCGACGGAAGCCTTGCGGGTGTCGATGGACAGGGGCACGTCGGACTGCGCGCGCAGGCCCTGCAGGACGGGGAGGACGCGGCGCAGCTCCTCCTCCTCCGTCACTTCCGCCGCGCCCGGGCGAGTGGACTCCCCGCCCACGTCCACCACGTCTGCCCCGGCGACGGCCAGCGCGAGGCCGTGCGCGATGGCTTTCTCCACCGCGGCAAAGCTGCCCCCGTCCGAGAAGCTGTCGGGCGTCACGTTGAGGATGCCCATGAGGTACGTTCGCTGTCCCCAGACGAAGCGGCGGCCAGCCAGGTCCATCGCCTCGGGACGGGCGTCGACGGCCAGCGCCCGCTCCAGCGCCTCAGCCAGCGCCTGCAGTTCCGGAGCCGTGCGCGCGGCCTGGACGAGGCGGACCAGCTCGTCCCGAGCGCCGGAGAGCAGGGCCGTTCCCGGCCGGAGGGCCTGCTGGCCTGAGACGAAGCGGGGGTAGAGGCCGGCAGCGCCCTCCTCGCAGAGGTGCTTGAGGAAGCGGCCCTCGGTGGCGCCTAGGCCAGTCAGCAAAAGCTGCGCGTGCGGCAGTTTCTCCAGCAGGTACTCCCGCGCCGGCGTCGGCAGGCCCAGGCGGACCAGCGCGGCGTCGAGGTCAGACGGGCGGTCCAGCGCGATGGGGCGAGCGAGCATGGGCCAGCCGACCTGCCAGCCCTTACGCCTTGTGGGGCTCCAGCGCCGGGAGCGGCTCGAGGGCGTCGAGGATTTTCCGCTTCTCCTTCTTCTCCAACTTGGGCGGCGCGTTGACCCGCGGCTTGGGGCGGTCGCGGGTCATGGTGCCGCCCTTCACCAGAGTCTCGACGTCATCGGCCTCGAGCGTCTCGTACTCGATGAGGCGCGTCGGCGATGCGGTTGAGCGTCTCGAAGTTCTCCTGGAGGAGCTTCTTGGCCCTCTCGTAGCAGCTCGATGACGATCTCGCGCACCTCGGCGTCGATCTGCCGCGCCGTCTCCTCGGAGTAGTCGGGCCGGGTCGTAGAAGTCGCGGCCGAGGAAGACCTCGCCCTCGCGGCCGCCGAAGGCCAGGGGCCCGAGCTTGCTGCTCATGCCCCACCCGCAGACCATCGCCCGGGCCAGCTCGGTGGCACGCTCGATGTCGTTGGCGGCGCCGGTGGTCATCTCGTCGAAGACGAGCTCCTCGGCGATGCGGCCGCCCATCGCCATGGCGATGCGGTCCAGCGTGGACTGCGCGGTAGAGGTTGAGCCGGTCCTCGGTGGGCAGCGACCGGGTGACGCCCAGCGCCTGGCCGCGCGGGATGATGGTGACCTTGTGGACCGGGTCGCAGCCGGGGAGCAGCTTGGCGACCAGCGCGTGCCCGGCCTCGTGCACGGCGGTGTTCCGCTTCTCCTTCTCGCGTCATGATCATCGACTTGCGCTCGGGGCCCATGAGGACCTTGTCCTTGGCGCACTCGAAGTCGGCGCATGTCGACCGCGTCCTTGTTCTGGCGGGCGGCGAAGCAGCGCGGCCTCGTTGACCAGGTTCTCGAGGTCCGCGCCGGTCAAGCCCGGCGTGCCGCGGGCGATCATGCTCGAGGTCGACGTCCGGCGCCAGCGGGACGCGCTTGGTGTGCACCTTGAGGATGCCGATGCGGCCCTTGACGTCGGGCCGCGGCACGACGATGCGGCGGTCGAAGCGGCCGGGCCGCGGCAGCGCCGGGTCGAGGACGTCGGGCCGGTTGGTGGCGGCGATGAGGATGACGCCCTCGTTGGACTCGAAGCCGTCCATCTCGACCAGCAGCTGGTTCAGCGTCTGCTCGCGCTCGTCGTGACCGCCGCCCAGGCCGGCGCCGCGGTGGCGGCCGACGGCGTCGATCTCGTCGATGAAGATGATGCAGGGGGCGTTCTTCTTGCCCTGCTCGAAGAGGTCGCGGACGCGGCTGGCGCCGACGCCCACGAACATCTCGACGAAGTCCGAGCCGCGAGATGGAGAAGAACGGCACGCCCGCCTCGCCGGCGATGGCCCGGGCGAGCAGCGTCTTGCCGGTGCCCGGCGGGCCCATCATCAGCACGCCCTTGGGGATGCGGCCGCCGAGCTTGGTGAACTTCTTCGGGTCCTTGAGGAAGGCGATGATCTCCTCGAGCTCGTCCTTGGCCTCGTCGATGCCGGCGACGTCGGCGAAGGTGACCTTGTTGTGGCTCTCGGAGAGCAGCTTGGCCTTCGACTTGCCGAAGCTCATCGCCTTGCCGCCGGTCCCCTGCAGCTGGCGCATGAAGAGGACGAAGAAGACGAAGAGGAACAGCACCGGCATCCACTGACCGAGGATGGTCAGCCAGCAGGCTGTTCTGCTCCTCCTTCTCGTACTTCACCTCGACGCCCGCGTCGCGGAGCTGCTTGAGCATCGTCGCGTCGGCGGCTGGGGCCGATGGTGCGGAACTTCTCGTTGCGTGTCCTCGAAGGTCCCGGAGTAGGTGTTGCCTTTGACGGTGACCAGGCGGACCTTCTTCTCCTCAATCTTCGTGAGCAGCGCAGGTGAAGCTCGGCTCCTCCACCTCCTCCGTTGACGAGAGAAGATGTTGGTAGAAGCAAACGAACAGGGCGATGAGGATTACCCACAGCCCGATGGTCTTGTAGCTCGATCGCACGTCCAGAAACCCTTTCGCGCCTGCGCCCTGCATTCTGAGGGCGTTCACCCTCCCGTCGCAAGCGCCGTGGGGGGCCTATAACCCGTCACCTGCAATCGCGCTTGTCGGTTCGGCCAGAACGGCGGGGCCGGCGAGGCCCGGGCGCACCGGCGGCCACAGGCCCACCACCCAAAGGACGCGTTCCTGCGCCTCGACCAGCAGTGGCCAGCTGTCCCGCTGCTCGGCGGGGATGCGCGCATCCACCAGGACGTCCTGCACCGACCGCCGCCGCCCTCCACTGGCGTGCACCCGGTCACCCGGCCGCCGGCCCCGCACCTTCAGGGGGCCAACCTCACGACTTAAGGGGAACGCCGCCGGCCCGGACGTCGAGGAGGAGTCTAGGCGCAACCGGAAGCCGCCGAAAAGCACCCAGCTGTCGGGCGCGAGCGCCACTTCCGTTTCTGCCCGCGCCTCGACCGCAATCCGCAGAAGGCCGCCCTCGCTGCGAAGCAGCCGGTGGCCGGGCAGCCCGCAGTGCCCCCCGCGGCGCAGGGCGGCCTGCACCTGGGACAGCAGCCGGGCACTCGCCGGGACCGCGGCCTCGGCCAGCCAGGCCACCAGCGCCCGGCGCTGCAAGGGGCCACGCCAGCTGCGCACGGCGACGGCGTCCAGCCCGCCCGGCACACGGGCACGCTCCAGCGCCAGCGCTGCCTGCTCGGCAAGCAGCTCCTCGTCCTCAGCAGCATGGGCGGCGAAGGCGGCGAGATTCTTGACGACGGCCGGCCCGGCCGCCCGCACCAGCGCGGGCAGAGCGTCGTGGCGAATGCGGGCGCGCAACAGCGAGAGGTCTGCGTTGGAGGGGTCGCGCACCGGGACCAGGCCCCGCGCCGCGACGTGTCCCTCGATGTCGGCGCGGCCCACCGACAACAGTGGGCGGACCACCTGTCCCCGCTGGGCACGGATGCTGCCTGCGCCGCGCAGCGCCGCCCCCCGCCCCAGGCGCATGAGCAGCGTCTCCGCTTGGTCGTCGCGGGTGTGGGCGGTGGCCACCCACTGGTAGCCGCCTTGGGCGCGCAGCGTCTCCAGGGCCGCGTAGCGGGCGGCCCGGGCCCGGGCCTCCATGCCCGGGCCGGGCCGCAGCCCCAGCCGCGCCGTGTGGAAAGCCAGCCCCAGGGACGTGGCCAGGGCGCGCACCGCCTCGACTTCCTGGACCGAGGTGGGCCGCAACCCGTGGTCCAGGCTGGCGACGCCGACGCGCTCCGGGGCGACCGCCACCGCCCCCGTCAGCAGGGCCAGCGAGTCCACCCCACCGGACACCGCCAGCAGCGTCCGTCCGCCGTAGGCCCTGAAAAACTCCTCCAGCGCGGAAAGCACCGGGGAGGCGGCGGAGGGCTTGTCGTCCTTTGACACGGGGTGGCTCCGGATGAAGGGCAGTGTCGTCGAGAGGCTCCGTTGAAGCACGGCAGCCCCCCTCGTTAGGATGGTTTTCAGGAATGGAACGGCGCGTTCCCGTGTTCCAGGCCTTCGAATACGTCAGAAAGTTGGACCCAGGGGTCCCCCCCTCCCCCTCTGGGTCCACGGGGCGTCCTGGGAGCCTTTACCGGGCTCTCCAGGGTGCCCTTCTCTCCGGGCTGCCCCGGTTCTCCCCCCAGGAGAGCCGGGGCGGCCCCTTTTTTTCGCACCCCCGGCCCGTCATAGGTTTGACCCGACTCCAATGCTGTCGGATAACCCCTCCTAAGGAACGCCACGGTGGGTTCCAGGAGTCGGGCTGCCACGGTGCGGATTCGGCTGTCCTGGAGGGGCGATTCCCTAGGGAGACGGCACGGCATGGCGGGCACTGACAAACGCAAGCAGTCTCTGTACTTCCCCGAGGAAATGCTCCGGGAGATTCAGGAAGAGGCGACCCGGCAGGACCGGTCGCTGTCCTGGGTAGTCCAACAAGCCTGGCGGATTGCCCGCGAGCGCATCAAGTCCTTCCCGGCCGTCAATGACGTGACGGGCGAGCCGGCGCTGCCCGACCTGCGCGAGGAGGGCTAGCCTCCCATGGCGGGTACCGACCACCGCAAGCAGAGCCTCTATTTCCCGGAGGAGATGCTGGAGGAAATCCAGCGCGAGGCGACGCGGCAGGACCGCTCCCTCTCGTGGATTGTCCAGCAAGCCTGGAAGGTGGCGCGCTCGGACATCCGCCGCATGCCCTCGGTGAACGACGTCCTCTCCCCCCGCCCGGGTCCCGGCGCCTAGCGCTCCTCGGCCGCGGCGAGCTTGAGGCCGGCGCGGTCCAGCTGCTGGCGGAACTCGGCCTTGGCGACCGACTTGGCGTAGGCCTCGTCCGGCTCGACCACCGACTTCTTCACCAGTTCCAGAAGCGAGTCGTTGAGCATCTGGTTCCCGAAGGACCGTCCGGTCTGCATCGTCGACTGGATTTGGAACGTCTTCCCTTCCCGGATGAGGTTGGCCACCGGAGGGGTCACCACCAGAATCTCCAGCGCCGCCACCCGGCCCCCGCCGCGTCGCTTGCAGAGCGTCTGGGAAACGACGCCCCGGAGGCTCTCCGACAGCATGGTCCGGACTTGTGCCTGCCGGTCGGCCGGAAACTGGTCGATGATGCGGTCCACCGTCGACGGCGCGGTGTTGGTGTGCAGCGTGCCGAACACGAGATGGCCCGTTTCCGCCGTCTCGAGCGCGATGGAGATGGTTTCCAGGTCGCGCATTTCCCCTACCAGCACGACGTCCGGGTCCTCGCGCAGGGCTGCCCGGAGCGCCTGCTTGAAGGAGGCGGTGTGCACGCCCACTTCCCGCTGGTGGACGAGGCAGCGCCGGTTGGGATGCACGAATTCGACCGGGTCCTCGATGGTGATGATGTGCTGGGCCCGCGTACGATTGACGTAGTCCACCATCGCCGCCAGCGTGGTGGACTTCCCGGAGCCGGTGGGTCCGGTGATCAGGACCAGCCCCTTGCTGTGCTCGCACAAGTCGATGACCGCCTTGGGAAGGGCCAGGTCCTCGGTCGTCCGGATTTTGGCGGGCACCAGGCGCATGGCCGCGCCGATGCCTCGGCGGTCCTCGAAGACGTTGACGCGGAAGCGGACGCCGGGCATTTCGAGCGCGAAGTCCGTGTCGCGCTCCGCCTCCCATTGCGCGCGGTTCCTCTCCGGGGTGATGGAGAAAATCATCTCCTTCAGCCGCACCCGCGCCACCGGCCCGTAGTCCTCGAGCTGCACCATGTCCCCGTCGATGCGCAGTGCCGGCGGCCCGTCGCTGGTGAGGTGGAGGTCCGAGGCCCCTCGCTCCACGACCACCTCCAACAGCTGCACCATGGCTGCGCGTGGGTCGGCCGCCGCCGGGGGCAGCGGGCGGGGTTCCGCCGAGGGCGCCGCGGGGGAAGCCTCGCCCCCCGGGGCAGCCGGGGCAGGGGCCGGCGCGGCGGCCGGCCGCTGCACGGGCGCTGGCCCCGCCCGGACTTCCGCCTTCTCCGCCGCGGGGGCGGGCGCCTCCGCCCCGTCGGGCTGCGGACGCACCAGCGCCCGCACCAGGGCCTCCTTGCGCTCGAAGAGGACGCCCACCCGTCCGGCGGGAGCTTCATAGGCGAAGCGCGTCACCCCGGAGGCTGGAAAGCCGTTGCGAATCTCCGCCGGGACGAGCTCGGCGAAGACGCCGGCAATCTGCTGCGAGGTGAGCTGCTGGCGGAGCACCGCGACGTCGCCGCCGGCGGTGCGCATCACCACCGGCTGGCCGGAGGCGAAGACGAGCTCGCTGCCGCGTTCGCGGTGGAGCCGCTCGAAGATGGGGTCGAGGCGGGCCAAAGGGCGCTTGAAGCCGCTAGCTTACGCGACGTCCTCGCTTCTGTGGGCAGGCCCGTGCGCTTGAAGTTGGAAACGGGCGATGAGGGGGATGTGGTCCGACAACCCCTGGAAGGGGCTCGCGCCGAAGGGGGCCGTCCCGTCCAGGTCTACCCATCGCACCCCGTTGCCCCCGAACAGGTGGTCGAGGTGCATCCGCAGCCGGAAGAAGCCCGCGGTGGGGAAGCCGGTGCGCGCCGTAGCGTCAATCTGCTTGAGCTGCTCCTGGGCCCCGTGCCAGCCAGCCTCCAAGGTGAGGTAGCGGTACACCGGCGAGGCCGGGGCGGAGTTGAAGTCGCCACAGACGACGAAGGGCTCGCGCCCGGCCACCGCCTGGACGTGGGCCACCAGCTTGCGCGCCTCCTGCACCTGGTTCGTCCCGAAGCCCATCTTCTCCCGTGCCGCCCAGAAGGAGCGCGCGAAGGGGGTGGGCAGGCTGAGGTGGGTGTTGAAGACGTGCAGCGCCCCTCCGGGGGCGGCCAGCCGGACGTGCGCGCAGATGCGACTCTGCTTGGCCTCGCGCAACCGGGCCACATGGTGGTGGGTGATGAGGTGGGGCTTCCGCCCGTTGTGCCCCTTCACGGTGAGGCGCTCCCGGTTGATGAGGACCGCCAGCCCGGTGGTGTAGATGGCCGTCTGACGCACCCGGTAGGTGTGGGCGGGGAAGTAGTAGGCCTCGTAGGGGAAGGCGCGCCCGGCGCGGGCGAAGTCCACGGCCAGCGCCTCCATGAAGGCTTCCAGCTGCGTTGCGGCCCCCTTGCGGAAGGCCACCGTGGAGCGAAGGCTGCGCGTCTCCACCTCCTGCAGACACACCACGTCGGCCAGCGGGTCCAGGTGCGCCAGCTGGCGGGCAATCCCCTCTATCGAGCGCCGGGTGGTGGCCAGCCCACTGAGCGCGTGCCCGAAGTAGCGGACGTTGTAGCTGACGATGCGGAGGGGCCGCCGAGCCATGGCCAGGCGATGCTAACCTCGCGCGCGCCGCGCCGCGTGGGGGCGGATGTCGCACAGGAGAGTTTTTCCGGGGAGGACGGGCTTCTGAAATGGGGATGAAGGAGCGGGTGGAAGCACTGGAGCAGCTCCGGGCCCAGAAGGCGGAGATGGGCGGCGCGGAGCGCATCGCGCGTCAGCGGGGGCGCAACAAGCTGGACGCCCGTGCGCGGCTCGCCCTCCTCTTCGACCCCGGTACCGTGCAGGAGCTGGGCGGCCTGGCGGCCGCCGAGGGCCGACTGCCCGAAGAGGAGGACGTCTCCCGGCCCACGTCGGCCGACGGCGTCCTCACCGCCATTGGCCAGGTGGCCGGCCGCCCGGTGGCCGCGGCCATCTACGACTTCACCGTCCTCGGCGGCTCCATCGGGGAGGTGGGCGAGCGCAAGGTGACCCGGCTGCGGGACCTGGTGCTGAAGGAGCGGCTCCCGCTGGTGTGGCTGGTGGATTCGGCCGGAGCACGGCTGGAGGCAGGCGAGGTGGACCCGCGGCGGCTGGCCGGCTTCGCCGACACGGGCTACCTCTTCCGCGAGCAGTCGGTGCTCTCGGGCGTGGTTCCCCAGGTGGCCGCCATGCTGGGCCCCGGGGCTGCTGGCACCGCGTACATTCCGGGCCTCGCCGACTACGTCCCGATGGTGAAGGACATCGGCTCGATTGCCGTCGGTGGACCGGCCCTGGTCGAGTCCACGGTGGGGGAGAAAGTCACCGAGCAGGAACTCGGCGGAAGCCGGATGCACAACGAAGTCTCCGGCGTCGCCGACGGGGAGTTCCCCGACGACGCGGCCTGCATCCGCGCGGTGCGCGACTACCTGTCCTTCTTTCCTTCGCACTGTCAGGAGCGGCCCCCGCGGCAGCTCAGCCCCGACCCGGCCCAGCGCCGCGACGAGGCGCTCCTCGGCGTGGTACCGGACAACCCGCGCCAGGCCTTCGACATGCATAAGGTCATCCACGCGCTGGTGGACGAGCGGCACTTCTTCAGCATCAAGCCGCGCTTCGCCCGGAACATCATCACCGGGCTGGGCCGCATCGATGGCTACCCGCTGGGCATTGTCGCCAACAACTCCATGTTTCTCGGGGGCGTGCTGGATGTCGCCGCGAGCGACAAAGCCGCGCGCTTCATCGCCCTGTGCGACGCCTTTCAGCTGCCGCTGCTGTTTCTACAAGACGTCCCCGGGTTCCTGGTGGGCACCAAGACCGAGCAGCAGGCCCTCGTCCGCCACGGGGCCAGGATGCTGCAGGCCGTCGCCTCGGCCACCGTCCCCAAGTTCACCGTCGTCGTGCGCAAGGGCTTCGGCGCCGGCTACTACGTCATGAATGGCCGGGCCTTTGAGCCAGACCTCTTGGTGGCCTGGCCGGGGGCGGAGATTGGCGTCATGGGCGCCGACGGTCTGGTGGCCATCGCCGCCCGGAAGCTGCTGGATGCGGCGGGCAGCCCCGAGGCGGCCAAGGCCCTCAAGGAGGAGCTGGCCGCCTCGCTTCGGCCGCATGTGCGGGTGGACCGCGCCGCCGCCATGGCAATGGTGGACGACATCATCGACCCACGCGACACGCGGTGGCAGCTTGCGCTGGCACTCCGGCGCAGCGTGAACAAGACGGTGGAACGGCCCTGGCGCCGCCGCGAGGTGCCGCCCCTGTAGGGCCCCCGGAGCAAGGGCCACGGCTGGCGCCGGCCACAGGCCGCGGCCTACTTGCCCTTCTTGGTGTCCTGGCCGGCGCGGTACTTCAGCGCCTGGCGCAACTGCTGGAGGGCCTGTTGGCTGGCCTGCAGGGCCGCCTTCTTGTGGCCGCCGAAGTCGTGTGGGGCCGCCTGCATGTACTGGATGGCGGCCTCCAGGTCGTCGCAAGCCTGGGCGATGCGGGGGTGCGCCGCCCTCTCCTCAGCCGTGGTTTCCGCCTGGGCGACGGCGGGAAACAGGGAGACTCCGAGGGAGGTGGCCAGAACGAGCGGCAGCAGCACCTTCTCCATGGTGACTTCCTCTTCAGGACGGCGGGTGGACCGGCGTCGGCGCAGGCGGTTGGCGAAGCTACAACCCGCATGGCACGCCGGAGGTTGCGCCTTCGCGCCGCCCGGACGCCCGTCTTCGGCAGTGGCGGAAACTTTCGCTATGGCCGCCTGAAGACCAGAACGGCATTGGTGCCGCCGAAGCCGAGCGAGTTGCTCATCACGGCGTGCAGGGTCGCCGGGCGCGCCGTGTTGGGGACGTAGTCGAGGTCGCAGTCCGGGTCCGGCGTCTGTTGGTTGATGGTGGGCGGCAGCACGCCCCGCGCCAGCGCCAGGACACTCAACGCCGCTTCCACGCTACCAGCCGCCCCCAGCAGGTGGCCCATCATGGACTTGGTGGAACTGACGGCCAGCCGCTGGGCGTGCTCGCCGAAGGCCCGCTTGATGGCGCGCGTCTCGTGCACGTCGTTGAGGGGCGTCGACGTGCCATGGGCGTTGAGGTAGCCCACCGCGTCGGGCGCGAGGCCGGCGTCCGCCAGCGCCAGCGTCATGCACGAGGCGGCCCGCGCCCCGTCAGCGGTGGGCTGGGTGAGGTGGTGCGCGTCGGCGTTGGCGGCATAGCCGGCGAATTCCGCCAGCAGGGGGGCTCCCCGCCGCAGGGCGGCCTCCTTCTCCTCCAGAATGAGGACGCCAGAACCCTCACCCAGGACGAAGCCATCCCGCTGCCGGTCGAACGGCCGGCTCGCCCCCACCGGGTCATGGTTGCGCGCGGAGAGCGCACGCATCGCCTCGAAGCCGCCGATGCTCAGCGGCGTCACCGCCGCTTCGGCTGAGCCGGCGATGACTGCATCCGTGCGCCCGGAACGGATGCTCCACAACGCCTCGCCGAGGGCGTGCGCTCCGGTGGAGCAGGCCGCCACCGGCGCCCAGTTCGGCCCGGCGGCCCCGGTGCGGATGCTCACCAGACCGGCCGCGGTGTTGGTGAGAATCTGCAGGACGAAAAAGGGCGAGAGCCGCTCGAAGCCCAGCCGTAGGGCCTTCTCGTGGTGCTCCTCGGCCGAGGCCAGGCCGCCAATGCCCGACCCGAGGATGACGCCCACCCGCTCCGGCGCGTAGTCACGACCGACGCGCAAGCCGCTCGCCCGCATCGCCATCTCGGACGCGGCCAGGGCGTAGTGGACGAAGAGGTCCGTGCGCCGGGCCTCCTTCCGGTCCATCCACTGCAGGGCATCGAAGTCCTTCACCTCGGCGGCGATGCGGGTGTGGAGCCGGCCTGGCTCAAAGCGGGTGATGGGCCCGACTCCGGACTTCCCGGCGAGAACTCCCTGCCACGTCACTTCGACGCCCGTGCCAAGCGGGGTGACGAGGCCGAGGCCGGTGACGACCGCCTTGCGCGCTGCCATGACGGGCAGCGTGGCACAAGAAGCGCCCGTCATCGCCTCTCGGCGGGCAGGTGTGATTAAAGAGGCGCCCCGTCCGTCTGAATGTGAACGTGCACCCCTGAAGTGAGGTCGCCCATGCTTTGGTACCGTTCACTACTCGCCGCCACGGTGTTTGCCCTGCTGCTCGCCGGCGGTCCTGCACGCGCGGCGCCCGACTGGACCACGTCTTGGCCCCGGCAGATTGACTCCGTCGCGGGAACCATTGTCGTCTATGAGCCGCAGCCCGAGGCGCTGCAAGGCACCACCCTCAACGGCCGCGCCGCCTTCTCGCTCACCCCGAAGGGGAAGACGGAGCCGGTCTTCGGCGCCTTCTGGTTCTCCGCCGAGGTCAACATCGACCGCGACCAGCGCCTGGTCCAGGTGCTCGGTGTCAAGGTGACCCGCCTCAAGCTACCCGAGGCCACGGAGAACGACGAGAAGCGCTTCGCGGCGGACATCGAAGCGGAAACGCCGAAGTGGGACCTCTCCATGTCCCTCGACGGGCTGACGGCGGCCCTGTCGCAGGTGCAGGAGCAGCGCACGGCGTCGGATGAGTTGCAGGCCGCGCCCCCGAAGGTCGTCTTCACCACCAAGCCCACCGTGCTGGTGGCGCTCGACGGCCCGCCCATCCGCAAGCCCATCGAGAAGTCGGGCATCGAGAGCGTCGTCAACACGCCCTACCCCCTCTTCTACGACCCGGCGGCACAGCGCTACTACCTGACCAACGGCGCCATCTGGTACCAGACGGCCGACCTCCTGGCTGGCCCCTGGGAGGTCATCCCCAAGCCACCGCCGGAAGTCGCCGCGGTGGTCCTCAAAGGCGACAAGCAGGACCAGAGTGCTCCGCCCCCCCAGGACGAAGCGCCGCCGGCCATCCTGGTGGCCACCGAGCCCACCGAGTTGCTGCAGACGCAAGGGGAGCCGAACTTCGCGCTGCTAAGCGGAACGGAATTACTCTACGTCACCAACACCGACGACAACATTTTCCGGGACGTGGCGAGCCAGAAGTACTTCATCGTCCTGGCCGGACGCTGGTACTCCGGCCCGGCGATGGAAGGGCCCTGGACCTTCGTCCGCTCGGACCAGCTGCCACCGGAATTCACCAAAATCCCTCCGACGTCCCCCAAGGGCGACGTCCTGGCCTTCGTCTCCGGCACCACTCAGGCCAAGGAGGCCATCATCGATGCGCAGATTCCGCAGACGGCCGAGGTGAAGCGAGACGCGCCGGCGCCCCCCATCACCTACGACGGGCAGCCGAATTTCCAGCCCATTCCCAACACCACTATGTCGTACGCGGTGAACAGTCCGTCGTCGGTGCTGCTCATCGACGGCAGCTACTACGCGTGCGTCAACGCCGTCTGGTACGTGGCGCCCTCGCCCCAGGGGCCCTGGGCGGTGGCCACGTCGGTGCCCCAGGCGGTGCAAACCATCCCGCCGGCCAGCCCGGTGTACAACGTGAAGTACGTCACCATTTACCAGGCGACGCCCCAGGTGGTGTACGTCGGCTACACGCCCGGGTACCTCGGCTGCTACAGCTGGAACGGCGCAGTGGTGTACGGCACGGGCTACGTCTACCCAGCTTACGTCTCGCCCGTCGTCTACTACCCGCGGCCCGTCACCTGGGGCTTCGCCGTCAACTACAACCCGTGGACGGGCTGGAGTTACGGCGTCGGCGTCAGCGTCGGCTTCCTCCATTACGGCACGACGTGGGGCGGGGCCTACTACCGCCCGCCCTGGCGGCCACCCTACGGCGGTGGCTGGTACGGCCCGGGCGGCTACCGCCCGCCGCCGTATTACGGGCCGGGCTATGGCTACCGCCCGCCCCCCGGCTACCGGCCGCCGCCGGGCGGCTACCCGGGGTACCGTCCTCCCGGCGGCTACCCCCCGGGTTACCGGCCTCCAGCCGGGGGCTACCCGGGCGGGCGTCCCCCGCAGGCCAGCCTTTACCAGCGGCCGGGCAACGCCAACACCGTCGTCCCGCGGCCCACCACGCCGCCCGCCAACGCCGCCCGCCCGGCCACCCGTCCGGCCATGCCCAACAACGTCTACGCAGACAAGAATGGAAACGTCTTGCGGCAGACCAAGGACGGCAACTGGCAGCAGCGGGACAAGTCCGGTTGGAAGCCGGCCAACACCCCGGCGCCGGGCACGGCCGGCGGCGCAGCCCAGCGTCCCACCCCGGGCACTCCCTCGGCCGGGGGGCCCACCGCAGGGACGCGTCCGGCCACCCCGCCCACCCCGGCAGCTCGCCCCACCCCTTCCCCCTCGCCCACCCCCACGCAGCGCCCCGCCCAACAGCCCGCGTCGGCCCAGCGTCCGGCGACGCCCGCCGCCCGGCCCGCCCCGGCCAACATCCAAGGCGACTACCAAGCGCGCCAACGCGGGAATGAGCGCAACCAAAGCTACCAGTCCTCCATGGGCGGAGGCGCCCGTCCGCCCCAGCAGCAGCAGCGCCCGCAGCAGTCGGCCCCCAGGCCGCAGGCGCCCAAGCAACCCGCCTCCCGGCCGCCGCCCTCCGGCGGCCAGAAGAAGCCGCGTTAGGCCTTCGCCCGGTGGCGTCGGGCGGCTACACCGGCCGGCGCCAGGCCAGGCTGACGAAGAAGCACGCCGCCGCCACGGCGATGATGAGCGGCCCGGTCGGCCGGTGCAGCACCCCGGCCAGGGTGCTGCCCAGAAGCGTCGCCCCGACGGAGACGCCCACCGACACGAGGAACATCGACCGGACGTTGCCGGCGACGTGCTTGGCCGTGGCCGCGGGGATGATGATGAGCGAGCCCATCAGCAGCACGCCGAGGTAGCGCAGCCCGAGGGCCACCGTCACGGCGAAGGCCAACAGGAAGCCCAGGTTGAGGCGTTCCACGCGAATGCCGACGGTGCGGGCCAGGTCCGGCGAGACGAGCGTGATGAGGAGGCGGTTTCGGGCGCGGGTGAGAAACAGCACCACGCCGAGCGGCGCCAGCAGCCCGAAGGCCAGTTCCACCGGGTCGAGCACGCCCGGCTTGCCGAGCAGTGCGTCGAGGAGTTCGTCCCCCGAGGCGAGCATGCTCCCCACCGCCAGGGCCGCGGAGAAGACGACGCCCACCACCGTCTCGGTGGAGATGCCGGTGCGCTGCTCCAGGCCCCAGATGAACGCCGCCCCCACCAGCAACATGGCGATGCCGCCCACCACGGGATTGAGGTGCAGCACCAGCGCCAGCCCGATGCCCGGCAGCGCGATGTGGGACATGGCGTCCGCGGCAAGCGTCATGCGCCGCATGACGGCGAAGCAGCCCACCACGCCGGCCGCGACCGCCATGCTGCCTGACAACAGAAGGCCGCTAATGTTCATGGACGTCGTGCAGGTAGTGGTCGACCGGAGCCCCGTAGGTGCGCTCCAGGGTGTCCGGGGTGAGGATTTGTCGGGGCGGCCCGAAGCAACTCACCCCACGCCGCCCGAGGCACAGCACCAGCGCCGCCATGCGGTAGACGAGACTCAACTCGTGCGAGATGAAGATGAGCGTCAGCTTCTCCTCGTGCTGCAGGCGCTCCACGGTGGCGTACAGCAGCTCCTCGCCCGGCTCGTCGATGCCGGTGGTGGGCTCGTCGAAGAGCAGCACGTTGGGGTGACCGAGCAGGGCGAAGGCCAGCAGCAGCCGCTGGAACTGACCCCCCGACAGGCTGCCGATGGGGCGCAGCGCCGTCGCGCGGCCGAGGTTGACCAGTTGCGTGGCGCGCTTCACCTCGCCCTGGCTCGCCCCCACCAGCGCCGCCTTGGCATTCAGGAAGTCCCGCCCACTCAACGGCAGGTCCCGCTCCAGGTCGAGGCGCTGCGGCACGTAGCCGATGCGGGTGCCGGGTGCCCAGCTGAGTGTCCCGGTGGAGGGCAGTGCGCCGATGAGGGCCTTGAAGAGGGCCGTCTTGCCCGAGCCATTGGGGCCGATGACGGCCATGGTGGAGGACTCCGGCACCGAGAAGCTCAAGTCCCGCAGCACCTCGGTGTTGCCGAAGCGGACTCCCAGCGAGCGGACGGTGAGACGGTCGGACAAGGGGCGCCGGGGGGACTCTAGCCGAGCCGGAGAAGCTCCCGCGCCTCTGCCGGGGAGGCAATGGTCCGGCCCGCGGCGCCGGCCCGTCGCGCCGCCTCGGCCACCAGCTCCCAGCTGCCCTTGGCCAGCACGCCCTTGGACAGGTAGATGTTGTCCTCCAGCCCCACCCGGCCGTGCCCGCCCTTGCTGGCCGCCAGGGCCGCCATCGGCAGCTGGTGTCTACCCACCCCGGCCACGGTGAAGGTGCTTCCCGGCGGCAGAGAGGCGATGAGGAAGTCCAGCGCTCGCTCGCTCGCGCCAAGCGCTCCCGGCACGCCGAGGACGAAGTCGTAGTGCGCCGGTAAGTCCACCAGGCCCTCGCGCGCCAGGGCCTCCGCCTCTTCCACCATGCCGGCGTCGAAGCACTCAATCTCGGGGCGAATGCCCAGGGCACGGATGCGCCGGGCGATTTCCCGCACCAGCGGCCGCGGGTTACTGAAGACGTCGTCGCCGAAGTTGACCGAGCCGGTGGTGAGGGTGGCCATGTCCGGCTTCTCCGGCCCGGTGAGACGAAGGGGGCCGCAGCGCTCGTCGACGTCCATGCCGACGGCGCCGCCGGTGGACGTCTGCACCAGAATGTCGGAGCGCTTGCGAATTTCCCGCACCGCGGCGCGAAACAGTTCAGTGTCCTGCGAGGGTCGGCCGTCGGGCTGGCGCACGTGGATGTGCACCATGGCCGCGCCCGCCTCGCGGCAGCGCGCCGCTTCCTGGCCGATTTCCTCGGCGCTGATGGGCAGGTAGGGAGTCTGCTGCCGCGTCGTCTCGGCGCCCACCAGCGCCGCGGTGATGACGTACGGCCTCACCGCTTGACCCTTTGCTTGGCCAGGGGGACGACGCAGGTGCCGGTGGCGCGGCAGACTACAATGGGCTCGGGCAGCATCTCCGCCGCCGACGCCGACACCTCGGGCAATGGACGGATGACCTTGCGCGCCTCGAAGCGCATCTTCCGGCTGGTCCGGCCCACCTCCGTCACCCAGCCTTCGGCCTCGATGAAGTCCCCGGCAAACACCGGGGCGAGGAATTCGACGTTGTCGTAAGCCCGAAACAGCCCCTCGTCCCCGTCGAGGAGAATGCACAATTCTGTGGCCACGTCCCCAAAAAGGCCGAGCAGGCGGGCACCGTCCACCAGCCCGCCCCCGTAATGGGCGTCATGGCTGCTCATCCGCAGGCGGAGCTGGGCGTGGACGGTGCTCACCTGGGCTCTCCCTGGTAGTGCATGCCAGCCGGCTCCTTGCCCAGTCGCTTGAGCAGCGCGTGGATGATGAAGTTGGCCACGTCGGACGGCTTGGTGCCCGGACCGAAGCCCGGCATCGAAGCCGAGCTCGAGGGCGAGCTTGTGGTCCACCCGCGGGCCGCCGAGGAGCAGCAGCGCCTTGCCGGGCAGCCCCGCCGCCCGCGCCGCGTCGATGAAGTGCCGGCTGTTGTCCTTGTGCACATCCCGCTGTGTCACGACCTGGGAGACGAGGATGGCGTCGGCGTGCTGCGCCACCGCCTTGCGGATGAGCTCCTCGTTGGGGACCTGGCTGCCCAGGTTGTAGGCCTCGAAGCCAGGGTAGCGCTCGAGCCCGTAGTCGCCGGCGTAGCCCTTCATGTTGAGGATGGCGTCGATGCCGACGGTGTGGGTGTCCGTCCCGGTGCAGGCGCCAAAAACCACCACCCGGCGCGCAAGCTCCGCCTCAATCAGCTGGTTCAACTCGTCGAAGCCAAGCTTCTTGAAGATGACTTCCGGCACGTCGATGGCCGCGTAGTCGAGCACCACTGGGCTGCGGGCGTAGACGACGAAGAAGGTGTACTGGCCCGCCGCCGCCTCGGCCGAGGCGACCTTCACGTCCTGCAGTCCGAGCCCCTTGCAGTACAGCTGCGCCGCCTCCTTCGCCTTCTCCGACAGCGGCACCGGCAGTGTGAAGGACAGTTGCAGGACTCCGTCGTCCCGGCGGTCTCCGTAGGCCCGGATGGGCTGCTTGGCCGCACTCATGCCGCGGTTCCCTCGAGGAGGTCGAGGAAGGGGTTGAAGTAGTCCGGGGCCTTCTCCACCACCCCCTCCAGGCCCTTGCCCCCCGTCTCGGTGCGCTTCACGTCCCCGAAGCGGCCGCGACCGATGGCCGCCACCAGGCCGTCCCGGCGGCACTCCTCCAGCAATTCCATGGCGCGACCGAAGACGGCTCGCGCCCGCTCGGCGATTTTGCCGTCCTCGCGCACGGTGAATTCCTCGTCGATGCCCCGGGCGGCCCGGTGGATGTAGGCCGCCGATTTGAGCGCCACGTAGCGGTCGGCGAGCAGCGGGGTGTGCATGGCCTCGGTCATCATCCCCAAAAGCTGGATGCCCTGCCGCGTCCAGACGGCCACCAGGTCGGCCATGACGTCGTAGGCGTGGCTGAAGAAGATGTCCGTCTCCTTGTGCTTGGTGGGCGGCATGTACTTCAGCGGGGCGTCGGGGAAGCAGCGGCGAACCAGCATCGCCTGGCTCAACTCCAGCAGCAGCGTCTGCGGCCGGGCCGGGTCGATTTCGTAGCTGTGGCCCAGCCCCAGCTGCCAGTCCTTCAGCCCGGCCCGGCGGGCGAAGGCCTCGTTGATGAACTGGCTGGCGATGACGGTGTGCGCCGCGTCGTAGGCATCGGCGGTGGTGATGTAGTTGTCCTCGCCGGTATTGATGATGATGCCGGCCAGCGCGCAGATACGGCGGCTGAAATACTGGTCGATGAAGGTCCGCCGCATGTTGATGTCGCGGAAGAGGATGCCGTACATGGCGTCGTTGAGGAGCATGTCCAGCCGCTCATAGGCCGCGCAGAAGGCAATCTCCGCCATGCACAGCCCGGAGGAGTAGTTGGTGAGCTGGATGTAGCGCTTCAGTCGCCGGCTTTCCTCGTCCAGCGCCTCGCGCATGATGCGGAAATTCTCCTGCGTGGCATAGGTGCCGCCGTAGCCCTCGGTGGTGGCGCCGTGGGGCACGTAGTCCAGCAGCGACTGCGCCGTGCTGCGGATGACAGCGATCACGTCCGCCCCGGCCTGGGCCGCCGCCCGGGCCTGGTCGACGTCGTCGTAGATGTTGCCGGTCGCGACGATGACGTACTTGTGCGGCGCAGCCGACATGGGGAACTGCGCCCGAAGCGCGTCGCGCTGGGCAATGCGTCGCCGCAGCTCCTCGGTGGCGGCCCTGGCCTCGCCGCGCACCTGTCTCCGGAGGTTCTCCTCCATCTCGGCCGGCAGCGGCTGAAGCCGCTCCACTGGAAGCGCGGCAAGGCGTTCCACCGCATCCAGCGGACTGCGCGCCCCCAGCTGCAGCGCCCGCCCGTACCAGTAGGCGGCCCCCCGGTTCAGCACCCCGGCCGCCTTGAGGCGGTCGGTCATGAGGTTGGACAGCGGAATGCCGCTCGGGCCGGCATCCGACATGCCAAACAGCCGCAGCACGGTGCGCTCCACGGAAACGGTGGTGTGGCGCCGGATGAGCTCGAAGACTGGCTCAATGACGTGCTGAGCCACCTCCCGCGACCGGGCAATTTGGGCGTCCTGGACGAAGGGACCTGGCATGGCTGGGGCCTTGCGGCTACCACGGCGCGAGGAGGGCACGCCAGTCCCTGGCGGATGCAACGCGTCAGGTCGCCCCCCAAGGCAATTGCTAGACGTAGCGCGCGGCGAACAGCGCGCGCAGCCCGGCGTCGCTGCGCAGTAGCTCCAGGGTCAGCTGGGCGTGGCCGGGCACGTAGCCGTTTCCCATCACCAGCGTCACGTCCTTGCCCACCCCCTCGGCGCCCAGCGCCGCGGCAGTGAAGGAGGTGGCCATGGAGAAGAAGAGGGCCGTGCCGCCATCCCGGACGCTGAGGATGGTTCCCATCTCGGTGTTGGGGACGCTGGCGCAGTTGACGACCAGGTCGCACAGGGCCCCGCCGGTGGCTTGCTGCACCGCGCCCAGCACGGCGACGGCCTGGGTAGCATCCACGCACACCGCGACGTCGCACAGGCCGAGCCCCCGCAGCGTGTCCAGGGCGGGCTGGGAGATGTCCAGGGCCAACAGCTGCCCGCGCCCCTGCAGCGAGCGGCGGGCCTGCGCCAGGCACAGCGCGCCGCTCTTGCCCGCCCCCAACAGCGCCACCCGCATCCCCGGACGGACGAACCGCTCGACGAGGGCGGGTGCCCCGCACACATCCAGCGCCGCCAGCGCCAGGGTGTCGGGCAAGTCCTCCGGAAGCCGGGCGAAGAGGCCGCTGGCGAAGAGGATGGCGTAGCCGCGGACGTCCACCCGGTCGATGCCGAGGTGCACCGCGGTCACCTCCTCCAGGTGCAAAGGCGTCAAGGACAGGCTGACCAGGCTGGCGATGCGGTCTCCGGGATGGAGCTGCCCGGCGGCCGGGTGTTCCGGCCCCACCTCGCGCACCCGGCCGATGAGCATTCCCCCCGACCCAGTGACGGGGTTCTGCAACTTCCCACGGGTCCGGACAATCTCCTGGATGGCCTCGGAGATTTTCCGCGCGTCCCCCCCACTGGCCTCCCTCAGCTGCCGAAAGGAGGCCGCGTCCACGTTGAGCGAGTCCACGTCCACCAGGAGCTCCGTGGGCCGCAGCGGCAGCGAGGCGTCGAGGGCCTGCGCCCGCTGCGGGAGAACTCCCTTCTCGTCCAGGACACGGCCAAGTCCGTAGGGGTCGCTGCCGAGCATGGCGGGAGCTGGCGCTACCACGGGTTCAGCCAGCTTCGCCAGGCCGCAAACGGCCCGGCGGACGCTGCCGCTACTGGCGGGCCAGCCGCGGAAGCAGAAGGCGGAGCGAGCGTTCGAAGCGGTAGGACGTGCCCATGTGGCCGTCCTCGTATTCCTCGTGCGTCACCCCGACTCCGGCGGCGACAAGCGTCCGGGCCAGCATGCGCGCCCCCCAGCGCAGGCCGAACTCATCCCGGGTGCCGCAGTCGATGAAGACGCTCTGCAGGGACTGGAACGCCCGGACGTCCTGCTGCACAAAGCGCACCGGGTCCTCGGCCAACCAGCGTTGCCACACGGCCGGGCGAATGGCGGCCGTCTCCAACTCGAAGGGCAATTCGAGTCCGAGTGGCTCGCCCGCCTTGGGGGAGAAGGCCGCGGCCATGGCCAAGGCATTCACCACCGCATGGTCGTCTCCGGCCATCTTCGTCTCCCCGGCGCGCTGGACGAAGGCGCGCCAGAAGGCCTCCACGCCCCCGGCCTTGAGGAGGGCGCCCGCGGCCTTGGGGAAGTCGGGCAGGAAGCAGTACTCGAAGTAGGCGTCGCCGGAGTGCGCGGCCAGGTGGCCAAAGACGTCCGGGTGGTGCCGGACAAGCTGCCAGCTGCCGTAGCCCCCCGAACTGCGGCCCACCACCGCCCGCGCCTCCCGCCGGGGGACGGTGCGAAAGCCCGCATCCACAAAGCCCAGCACGTCCTGCACCACCGCGTCCCGGTACATTCCGGTGGCGGTGCTGTTGGCCCACTGGCTTCCGCCCAGCGCGGTCCAGCCGTCTGGGAAGACGCCGATGCAGGGGGGAAGACCGCCGCCCAGAAGCTGGTCCAGCCGCTCCGGCACCGTCGGGGCGAAGGGCGCCACGTTGAGCCACCCTGCGGCCGAGCCAAGGAAGGCGTGCAGAAACACCACCACCGGGTAGCGCTGGGCGGAGGTGGCATAGCCGGGAGGGAGGTAGAGGACGCAGTCGCGCTCCACCGGGTCACCGAGGGGGTTGCCCCGCAGCGCCGGGCACAGGAGGCGGTGAAGCTGGGTCTGGCCCTTCACGGCTTCGGGGCGGGCTTGCCCAGCACCGCCATGACCGCCTTGAGGTCCTCCCAGCACGGCTTCTTCTCCGCCGGGTTTCGCAACAGGTAGGCGGGGTGGAAGGTGGGCATGAGCTTCATGCCCTGGTAGGTGCGCCACTGACCGCGCAAGCGGGTGATGGGAGTGGCGTCGCGCAAAAGCGTCTGCGCCGCGAACTTGCCCAGCGCCACCACCACCTCGGGGCCGATGGCATTCAGCTGCGCGCGGAGAAAGGGCTCGCAGGCGGCAATCTCATCCGGCTCCGGGTTGCGGTTGCCGGGCGGGCGGCACTTGACGACGTTGCAGATGTAGACGTCCTCACGCTTTAGCCCCATGGCCCCAATCATCTTCGTCAACAGCTGCCCGGCCGGACCGACGAAGGGTAAGCCCTGCAGGTCCTCCTCGGCGCCTGGGCCTTCGCCCACGAACGCCAGCCGCGCCCGCGGGTTGCCCGTGCCGAACACCAGCTGCTTCCTGCCCGCGCACAGCTTGCAGCGCTGGCAGTCGCCGAGCTCGCCGCGGATGGATTCCAGGCTCGGCCTGGCCGGGGCCACGCTGGCGGCTGGCGGGACGGCGACGGGCTCGGGCCCGTCCGCACCGCTGCGCGCCTGAAGGAGCGGCCCTTGGGGGCGCTCCAGTCCCATCACGTCTACCCCACTGTCCTCGCGCTGCCAGGCCAGGTGGGCCCGCAAGTCCCGGAGCAGCCCGGCCACAGGACTCGTCACCTCGACGTCCAAAGTCAACCCCTCGGCTCCGGACAAACGCAGGAGCGCCTCCAGGGGGGGCAATGTGGCATGGCGCTCCGACGTGCTGCCCCCCGGGGGTCCCGGGGGGGCGGGCGCTGCCCATGCTTCGACGGGCGCGGCCGTCTTGCACTAGCGCCGGGCGCGCGCGGGCTCGGCCTGCGGACCGAGGAGGAAGTCCCAGAGGCGCTCGGCCACTTCCACCTTGGTCCCGGACAGCTCCATCCGCGCGCCACCCCGGGTCAGCACCGTCACGCGGTTGGTGTCGGCGGCAAAACCGGCGCCGGCGCCGCTGACGTCATTGGCGATGATGGCATCCAGCCCCTTGCGCAAAAGCTTGGCGCTGGCGTTCTCCACCACGGCCTGCGTCTCGGCCGCGAAGCCCACCAGCACCGGACGACGGGCCAGTCCGCGGACGGCTTCCGCCGCCTCGGCCAGCACGTCCGGCGTCCGCTCGAGTTGCAGGGACTCGGCCTGCGAGGCCGTCCCCTTCTTCAGCTTCTGCGGGGCACGTTCCTTCGGCCGCCAGTCACTCACCGCCGCGGCGGCGATGAAGTAGTCCACCGAGGCCACCCGGGCCAGGACGGCCTCGCGCATCTGCTCCGCGGTGACGACGTCCTGCACCTGTAGGCCCCGTCGGTCCACTTCGCAGGCCGGGCCCAGCACCACAGTCACCTTGGCGCCGCGCCGCCGGGCGGCGTGCGCCATGGCCAGGCCCATCTTCCCGGTGGAAGGGTTGGACAGGAAGCGGACCGGGTCCAGGAACTCCCGCGTCGGGCCGGCCGTCACCAGCACTGTTCGGCCCGCCAGCGCGCCCTGGCCCAGCAGCGCCCCGCAGGCCGCTACCACCGCTTCCACCTCGGCTAGCCGTCCAGGTCCGCTGTCACCGTCAGCCAGAAGCCCGGTGGCCGGCCCCACCAGGTGGTAGCGCGCGTCGGCCGTCAGCGCCTCGACGTTGGCCTGGGTGACGGGGTTGTTCCACATGGCCACATTCATGGCCGGAGCCAGCAGGACGGGGCCGGGGAAAGCCAGCAGCGCCGTCGTCACCGCGTCATTGGCCAAGCCGGCGCGGATGCGCGCCAGCAAGTCCGCCGTCGCCGGCGCCACCACGAAGAGTTCCGCCCAGCGCGCCAGGGCCAGGTGGCCGAAGCCAGCGTCGCTGGCCGCGTCGAAGGGTTCCGTCAGGACCGGGTAGCCGGACAGCGACTGCAGCGTCAGCGGTGTGATGAAGGCCTGGGCGGCGGGCGTCATCACCACCCGCACTTCGGCAGACGCCCGCCGCAGCGCGCGCACCAGCTCGCACGCCTTGTAGGCTGCAATCCCTCCGCCGACGGCCACCGCCAGGCGGCGGCCGTCAAAGACGCTGCTGTCCATGGGCACAAGGCGTACCGCCGGGCTGGCCCCTCCGCAACTTCGCACCACCCCGGGGGCGCCGCCGCCTTCAGGGGATGGTCAGCTCCAGCGGGTGCTGGAGTGGCAGCTGGACTGTCCACGTGCGGCGCGGGGCGGAGGTGTCCGGACGGACTGCCACCTGGTAGAGGCCGGGGGGCACGTCGGCGCAGAAGCTGCCATCTGCCCCGGTGATTAGGACGGCCGGCTCCAGCAGCGGCTCGGAAAACTCCACTTCCACCCCTGCCGCTGGCGCGCCACTTTCCCGCAGCACCCGGCCCAGGACGCGGACGGGCGGTTCCAACGTCAGCAGGGCCCCCTCACCCACGCGCCCCGCCTCGGCCCAGGCCAGCCGGCCGTCCTTGCTGGCCAGCAGCCGCACCAGCACCCCGTAGGGCCCGGTGACAGCCAGGGTGAAGCGCCCTTCCCCATCCGCCACGGCGGTGAGGTGCCGTGCCTGTGCGGCCTCGCCACGGCAGCCCTCGCAGACGACCAAGGCTCCCGGCGCCGGGCCCCCGTCCGTCTCCCGGACAAGCCCGTGCACCAGCGGCGCCGCGCGCAGGACAATGTCGCCCAACTCCTCCGTGGCTGCCGAGCGGACGAGGGTGACCATGGCCCGCTGCGGGGCCTCGACGGTGACGGTGACGGCCTCCCCGGACGGCCGCCGCTGCAGCACGAAGCGCCCGTCGGGCGCCTCCACCTCCACCTCCCCAAGGCGGAACGTCGGCACGGGCACATGCGCCTCGTCCAGCACGCGGCCCCGGTATGTGCGGGCGGGCGGCAAGGTGAGGCGAAGGCCGCGCGCCCCGCTACGGGCAGAGGACACGGAAGAGGTGCCTCCTTCCAGGACAGCCACCAGCTGGTAGTCCACGCCGTCGCGCACGCCCACCAGGCGAAACCGGCCCGCGCCGTCACTCTGTACGGGTGGGACATCCAGGGGTGCAGCGCGCACCAGCGCCCCGGCGACCGGGTGGCCTGCCCTGTCCACCACTTCCCCCTCCACCGTCCCCGTCGGTGCCGGCGGCAGCGTCGCCGCGGCGACCGCGGTGTCCCCCTCTGCCTTCCGGCGGAAGCGTTCCACCCCTGCCAGCAGCGTCAGTCCCGCCGCAGCGAGCGCCCATGGCCAGACGCGGTGCCACCGCCCCACGCCGCGTCGGCGCGCGGGCATGCGCCCTACTCCTCGGCGAAGGGCTGCACGGCCTGGGCCACCGCCAGCTCCTGCCTCACCTCGGACAGCTCGGCGTTGGTGGCGCGCAGGCGGTCCGACAGCACCTGGACGAAACTCCACAGCAGCTTCACCGCGAGGATGGACTCGCGCTTCATCAGCACCATTAGGTCGGACCGACCGATGACGACGACGCGGGTGGGCTCGAGGGCGCGCACCGTGGCGCTCCGGGGCGCGTTGTCGATGAGCCCCATCTCCCCGAAGTGTCCGCCGGTGACGAGCTCCGCAATCTCCATCCCGTCCTTCTCCACGGCCACCCTGCCCTTCACCACCACGAACAGTTCATCGCCTGCCCGGCCCTCGACCACAATCTCCTCGTCCTCCTCGTAGCTGCGGGAGCTGGCCACCGAGAGGATGGCGGTCTGCTCCTTGTAGGTGAGGTGGCGGAAGAGGGGAATCCGTCGGAGGGCCTCCATCCGTGATTCGGTTTCCTGCAACTCGTCGCTCGCCTCCCCGGCGTCGGAAAAGCGCACCACCACCGCGGTGATGTTGTCGCGACCGCCTCGCTCATTGGCCACGGCGATGAGTTTGGCCGGCATGTCCTTGGGGGCCCCGTTGGCCAACATCGGCGCGAGCTCGTCGTCCGGCAGGTAGCCGTGCAGCCCGTCGGTGCACAGAAGGAAGGTGTCCCTCGGCAGCAAGTCCACCATCAACGTGTCCACCTGCACCGACTCCTGGATGCCAACCGCCCGGGTGATGACGTTGCGGAATTGCGAGGCGTGCGCCTGCTCGCGGGTCAGCGTCCCTGCCTTCACCTGGGCAGCCACCAGCGTGTGGTCCTCGGTGAGGCGATGGCATTGTCCGCCACGGACCAGGTACACGCGGCTGTCCCCGACATGGCCGACCACCGCCTTGTTGCCGGCCACCACCAGGCACACCAGGGTGGTGCCCATGCCGCGCTTGCTCGGGTCGGCAGCGGCCAGCCGGTACAGCTCGGCGCAGGCGCGCTGGATGGCCGTCTCCACCAGCGCCGCCGCCGCGGCGCGCGCCTCGGGCGTCGCCGCGCGAGAGAGGTCCTCGAACGCCTGACGTCCCCCGGCCAGCTGGTTCCGCACCACCTCGACCGCGCGCGCTGAGGCCACCTCGCCTGCCGCGTGTCCGCCCATGCCGTCGGCCACGACGAAGAGTCCGAGCTCGGCGTCGACGAGCAGCGCATCCTCGTTGTGCTGGCGTTTCTTTCCGACGTCGGTGCTGCCGTACGCCTCGACAGTCAGGGCCACGTGCGTTCCCCAAGCTCCATGTACGTCCCCCCAAGCCGACAGCCCCCGGGGTGGAATTCCGGAGGATGTTCAGGGAGATGGGCGACATCTCCTCCTCGCAGGCAACGACGCACGTTGTCAACGTGGGAGGCGGGGAGTAAAGACTCGGCTCGCCGTGGTCGGACAGAACCCCACGACGCAGTGCGCGGGCGCCCGGAGGCGCCATCCCCCGCGTCCAGGAGCGTTTCCGGACATGTCACTTCGCACCATCAAGGCCAAGGCCGCCCAGGCCTCGCAACTGCTCGCCGCCCTCAAGCGGAAGGCCCGCGCCCTGCAGACCTCGGGCCCGGTGCTCGTCGTCTACGGGCAGGGCGAGGGTGCCAGCATCTACTACGAGTCCGAAGCCCCGCCCGGAAAGAGCGGCTCGCGAAGCTAGCGGCCCGGGGCCTCCGGCCCCGCCCTGCGGCGGCGGACGGCAAATGTCCCCGCCCGCTGCATTTGCCCCCTTGGGCCAAAGACGCCAGGGCGGCACCTCGGCCGGCGTGTCGTCAGCCCTTGCGCCGTCTATCCGTCGCCGCTAAGCACGGACGCACCCGTGCTCGCCCTCCTGCTCGCTTCGGTGCTCGCCGTGGATGGCGCTCGATGCGGCCCGCTCGACTTGGCCACGGCCCAGGCGCTCGTCATCGCCCGCAGCGACGAGGTGGCCATCCAGAAGGCGCAGGTGCTGGCGGCCCAGGCCGACGTCGCCGTGGCCACGTCCATCGCCTTCGTGCCGGAGTTCGCTCTTTTGTTCCTCACCGGGGTGGTGCCCGGCGCAAAACTCGGCGATGCCGGACCGAATGACATCACCGACGTCACCTCCGGAAGCAACCGGGGCCTGACGGAGCTCGGCTTCTTCGGCCGCGTCGAGGTCAACGTCATCCAGCCCCTGTACACCTTCGGACGGCTGTCGTCCGCCCGCGACGCGGCGCGCGCCGGACTGGCAGCGCAACAGGACTTGGTGCAGGACAAGGTCAACGCCGTGCGCCAGCAGACGTTGCAGCTGGTGCTGGCGGCCACCTTGACACGCCGGTTATTGACCATCGTCAACGACGTCGAGAACGCGTTGAAGGACGTCGACGCGAAGATGGCGCAGTCCCTGAAGGACAACGACGGCGAGGTGTCGACGGAGGACCGCTACCGGCTGGAGCTCTTCAAGTCCGAGCTGCTGCAGCGCAAGGCGGACGCCATCCGGGCGCAGCGCCTGGCCCGGGCGGCGCTGTCCACGTTGATGGTGATTCCGGAACCGGACCTGCAGCTGAAGGAGGACCCTTTCCCGGACCCCTCCAACGTCGAAGCACCGGACATCCTCGCGGTGCGGACCGAGGCCGAGCAGGACCGTCCGGACATTCGTGCGCTGGACAAAGCCATCGAGGCCAAGCAGGCCGAAGTACACGCCACCTGGGCCGAGCAGTGGCCGCAATTCTTCATCGCCGGACAGTTCGCCTACTCGCGGGCGCCGGGCCGCACCATCACCACCAACCCGTACGTCGGTGACTACTTCAACGCCCTCACCGTCTATGCCGCGCTGGGCTTCCGGCAGAACCTGTCGTTCTTCACCTTGAAGGCGAGGGAGGACAAGGCCAATTCCGAGCTCAACACGCTGTTGCGCCAGCGCGAGGCTGCCTCGCACGGCGTCGACCTGCAGGTGGAACAGGCCCACGCCGACCTGGTGGCCGCCATTGCCAAGCGCAAGGCGGCGCGGGCCGCGCTGGCGGCCGGGAAAAGCTGGTTTCGCAGCGCCGGGCTGAATTTTGCGGTGGGCGTGGGAGACGCCAAGGGCGTGGTGGATGCCTACACCGGCTATGCGAAGTCTCAGCTTGACGATGCCCAGTCGACCTACGACGTGCTGGTGGCCCAGGGGCGCCTGAACCAGGTGCTGGGCCGGGGGGACCCGCCAGGTCCTGCGCCCTGCATCCCCTGAAGCTGGCGCCGGCACTGGCTGCCCGCGTCGCGGGCCAGTCCGTCAGCGCTGGGGGTGAATGACGATGCGGCCCGGCGCGCCAGCCGCGACGCGCCCATACGCCGTCGCCGCCTCGGCGAGCCCGAAGCAGGCTGCAATGGGCGCCGGGCGAAAGTCACCGGACTCGAAACCCGCGGTCAGCGCCTGCAGCACGGCAGCGGACGCGACGACGTCGCGGGCCAGGGTGTCCACGCCGAAGAGGCGACTTTCGTTTCGGTAGAAGTCCACCAAGTCGAATGTCACCTCGCGCCCCCCGGTGGAGCTGATTTCCACGAGGCGCCCGCCGTGGGCCAGCGCGCCCAGCGCCGAACGGAACAGGACGCCGCCCACCGCGTCGAAGACGACGTGCGCCCCCCGGCCTCCGGTGGCGGACCGGATGGCGGCAGCGGCGTCCGGAGCACCAACCACCAGGGTCTCCGCCACGGCGCGGATGGGCGCCTCGGGGTGTGGTTCGCGGTTGTCCAGGCCGATGATGCGGGCGCCCAGCCATTTGCCAATCTGCGCCGCCGCGCCCCCCACGCCCCCGCCCGCGCCGATGACTGCCAGCACTTCCCCACCCTGCAGCGCGGCGGACTCCACAACGCCAATCCACGCCGCCAGGTAGTTGACGCCGACGGAGGCAGCCTGGTCGAAACTCAACTTCGTCGGCTTGCGACGAAGGCTGGCCAGCGGGACGGCCAGCTTCTGGGCGTGCGTCCCGTCCCGGCTGAAGCCGACATCGCCGCCGGTGCCCCAGACTTCCGCCCCCACCCACTCCGGCGGACCGCTTTCCACGACGCCGGAGTAGTCGCGCCCAGGCACCCGCGGCAACGTCGTCTGCCGCATCGCCCCCTGCACATTCTTCACGTCACTTGGATTGATGGAGGCCGCCTCCACTCGCACCACGGCCACGCCGGACCCACCGACGGGGTCGGCAACGTCGACCAGCTTCAGCCCGCTGACGTCTCCAAAGGCCTGGATTTGGATGGCTTTCACTGGGCAGCGCCTCCTCCGCGGGCTGGCCCCGGGGAAAAGCTACAGGGGCGGGCGTCGCTCCAAAAGTTGCCGGTCCCATCCAGACAGCTCGGCGCCCGCCGCGTACGTGGTGTTGGCGAAATCGAGCACGGCAGCGCGGGGGTCCGCCGCAGCGCGCACGTCGTCATAGTCGAGCAGGAACTCGCCCAGCGTGTCGTTCCACCGAGCGGTGCCGGGGCGCACGACGGACTTCTCCAGCCGAGGAGGTTTGGGGTAGGTGTACGCGTAGTAGGCAGGCCGGGGGTACCGCGCGTCCCCCGGCCAGAACCCCACCGACGCCTGCTGGGTGTCCATCGCCACGCGGTTGATGCGAATCATGCCGGGGGAGGGCGGCACGGGGACGAGGTTGAAGCGAGTCACCGCCAAGTCGAAGGCTCCCCAGTAGAAGCTCACCGGGCCCTGCTTGCCCCAGAAGGGGGCGCGAAAGTCCTCCAGGCAGGTCGCGCTGGCGGCAAGGATGCGGAACAGCCGGTTGGCCACGTCTGGGTCATAGACGTTGCACCCCTCGTACGCGTCCAAGCGGACAGGCTTCGGGACCTCCACCGTCATCGGGTTGAGGTGCACCGTGACATGCAACCGGGCGAGCGCGGCCATCACCTCGGCGGTGAAGTCCCGCAGTGGCCGGGCCCGCAAGGCGAAGCTTTCCTCGCGCCCGTCCGTGGTGGAGAGGACGAGGCGGTGGCGGATAAGGTCGAAGGCCAGCTCGAGGCCAAACCCCGGCCCTGGCAGAAGCCCGGTGGTGAGGCCGCTGGCATTCACGGCGAGCGGGGTGTTTTGCCACTCCGGGGCCAGGCGGGTGAGGGCCAGCTTGAGCTTCCCCAGCAGCTGCGTCTGCAGGTGCAGCGCCTCGACGGTGTCCTTGCTGGCCTGGTAGTCGAGAGCGGGCCAGACCTCATCCAGAGCCGCCATGTCCCGGGTCCCCTTCCTGGCGGGCTGCCCTCCGCCTCGGCCCGCATCTTCTCCGTCGCCGGGTTCCCCGGGCAAGGAGTAGGGTTCTCTCCCCCCGCGGGCGCCGGCTGCCGGGGGGAAAGTCTCTCCGCGGCCCTGTGCCACCCACGGGGCCCCGGCAGTTCCGTGGAGCGCTGCACCGTGCCACCCCTTGCCTCCAGCGCGGCTTCGGCGTCGACGGGTGGGCCCCTCAGCCCCTTCCGGCACCGCGTCTTCGCCGTCGTCTGGAGCGCCACCGTCGTCTCCAACGTGGGTTCCTGGCTGCAGGCCGCCGCCGCCGGCTGGCTAATGACGGAACTCACGCCCAACGCGCGGGTGGTGGCGCTGGTGCAGGTGGCCAGCTACCTGCCCCTCTTTCTCTTCGTGCTGCCCGCCGGCGCCCTGGCGGACGTGCTCGACCGACGGCGACTCCTCCTCGCCATGGAAGTTTCCGGGACGTTGCTGACCGCGGCCTTTGCCGTGCTGGTGCGACTGCAGTACGTGGCGCCGGCCACGCTGCTTGCCTTCATCTTCCTGGCAGGCATCGCGGAGGCCTTGGCGACGCCGGCCTGGCAAGCCGTGGTTCCGCAGCTGGTCCCCAAGGGGGAGCTTCCACAAGCCGTGGCGTTGAATGGCGTGGGCATCAACATCAGCCGGGCCATCGGCCCGGCGCTGGCCGGTCTCATCATCCTCGACCTGGGAATGGCCGCGCCCTTCTGGCTCAACGCCGTCAGCAACCTCGCCGTGGTGGCAGCGCTGCTCTGGTGGAAGCCGAGTCAGCTCCCCGCCAGCCGGCTGCCCCCGGAGGGCCTGGCCCAAGCCGTCCGCGTCGGGCTCCGCTATTCACGCCACAGCGCGCACGTGCGCGCCACCATGGCGCGCGCCGCAGCCTTCTTCCTGTTTGCCAGCGCCTACTGGGCCCTGCTTCCCCTGGAGGCGCGCCTTCAGCTCCACGGGGGTGCCGCGCTCTACGGCGTGCTTCTGGGGGCCATTGGCCTGGGTGCCATCGGCGGCGCCGTCGTTTTACCGGCCCTCAAGAAGTTGCTCGGGCCGGACCGGCTGGTGGCGGCCGGCACCCTGGGCACGGCCGGGGCACTGGTACTCTTCGGCCTGGCCCGCGCGCCCGGCGTGGCGCTCGCCGGTAGCCTGCTGGCGGGGGTGTCATGGATTTGCGTGCTGGCGACGCTCAACCTCTCCGCCCAGGTTTCCCTGCCCGGGTGGGTGCGCGGCCGCGGCCTGGCGCTCTTCTCCATGGTGCTTTTCGGGGCCATGACGCTGGGCAGCGCGGTGTGGGGCCAAGTGGCTTCGCACTATGGACTGTCGCCGGCCCACTTCCTCGCCGCCAGTGGGGCAGTGGCCTGCATCCCCCTGCTGTGGGGCTTCAAGCTTCAGACGGCAACCACCCTGGACCTCTCCCCTGCCATGCACTGGCCCGAGCCCGTTCTCTTCCAAGGCGCCGAGAGGGAACGCGGACCGGTGCTGGTGACGGTGGAGTACTTCGTGAAGCCGGAGAACCACGGGGCGTTCCTCGCCGCGCTGGCCAAGCTGGCGGCAGAGCGCCGGCGGGACGGTGCCTTTCGGTGGGGCGTCTACGAGGACGCCGCCCAGCCGGGCCGTTTCGTCGAGACGTTCCTCCTCGACTCCTGGCTGGAACACCTGCGTCAGCACCAGCGCGTCACCGAGGCCGACCGTGCGGTGCAGAAGGCCGTCAACGACTTTCACACCCAGGGGGTGCCGAAGGTGACGCACTACATCGCGGCCGCGGCCGGCGAGGGCGTGGACTGACGTCGCGGCGTCAACCGCTGGTTGGCGTCCGGGCACGGGCGCACAGCACGGCTTGCACTTCCTCGAGGCCCACCCCGAGGGCCCGCAGCGCGACGGTGAGGTGGTAGACGACGTCGGCGGCCTCCTGCACCGCGCCTTCGGTGTCCGCGTCGGCGCATGCCGTCACGAATTCCGCCATCTCCTCTCCCAGCTTCTTGAGGCGCAGGTTCCTGTCCGCGAGGAGTTTCTGGGTGTAGCTCGCCACCCCGGCGGCGGTGGCGGCTCGCTCACGGACGACGGCGTCCAGGTTGCTGAAACCCGTCCCGGCGCGCCCCGCCTCCCCGAAGCAGGATGGGGCGCCGGTGTGGCAGGCCGGCCCGGCCGGCTCGACGTCGGCCAGCAGCGCGTCCCGGTCGCAGTCGGCCGTCAGCCGGAGGACGCGCTGGAGGTTTCCACTCGTCTCTCCCTTCTTCCACAGCCCGCGTGTCCGGGAGCGGTAATGCATCCACCCCGTCCGCACCGTCTCCGCCACCGCCTCGGCGTCGGCGTGGGCCACCATCAGGACGGCGCCGGTGCGCGCGTCCCGCGTCACCACCGTCACGCGGCCCCCACCGCGCTGGAAGTCGAGGTCCGGCGCCTGCACCTGCTGCCACGCTTCATCCATTGTTCACTCCCGCACCGGGACGCCGGCGCCCCGCAGCGACTGCTTGAGGCCGGCCAGCGTGGCCGTGCCGTCGTGGAGAATCCCGGCCAGCAGCGCCGCATCGGCGCCTGCATCCTGCAGCACGGCGCGGACGTGCTCGGCGTTGCCAGCTCCGCCGGAAGCCACCACCGGAACGTCGACGGCCGCACAGACGGCGCGGGTGAGGGCAAGTTCATAGCCGGTGCGCGCCCCGTCCCTGTCCATGCAGGTGAGGAGAATCTCCCCCGCGCCGCGCTGGACCGCCTCGCCGGCCCACGCCAGCACGTCCCGCCCGGTCGCCTGCCGGCCGCCGCGCACCACCACCTCCCAGCCAGTGGGCGTCGCCCGGGCGTCGATGCTGACCACCACGCACTGGCTGCCAAAGCGCGCAGCGCACGCTGAGACGAGCTCCGGGTGGGCCACCGCCGCACTGTTGAGCGCTACCTTGTCCGCTCCGGCGCGCAGTGCCTGCGCGACGTCCTCCACGGAGCGCATCCCGCCTCCCACCGTCAAGGGGACGGTCAGCTGCTCGGCCGTTCGCCGCACGCCGTCGAGGAGCGGGGCCCGTCCCTCGTGGGTGGCCGAGATGTCCAGCAGCACCACCTCGTCCGCGCCGTCCTCGTCGTAGCGGCGGGCGAGCTCGGCCGGGTCACCGGAGTCCCGCAGCTGGACGAAGCGCGTGCCCTTCACCACCCGGCCGACGTCGACGTCGAGACAGGCGATGAGGCGTTTCGTCAG
Organism: uncultured delta proteobacterium; assembly: GCA_963760425.1. Taxonomy (GTDB): domain Bacteria; phylum Myxococcota; class Myxococcia; order Myxococcales; family Myxococcaceae; genus JADGRA01. The sequence continues at coordinate 821,374 of CAVXCY010000007.1, forward strand.
CATTCGTCCTCCTTCCAAGCCACCGTGCCCTTGAGGCTGACCACGGCGCCCTCGGCGGCGAGTGCCGCCTGCAGCGCCAGCCCCACGGCCTTGAAGGTCGCTTCCAACACATGGTGGCGGTTGTGCCCGCGCAGCACGCGCACGTGCAGCGTGAGGCCGGCGTTCTCCGCGAAGCTGCGCAGCCAGTGCTGGTACAGCGCGTTGGGAAGCTTTCCCCGGTAGTAGGTTCGTCCGCCAGCGTCCACCACGGCCTGCACCAGCGCGTCGTCCATGGGGACGCAGCACTCGCCAAAGCGGCGGGCCACCTCCGGAACCAGCCTCCGGACGGCCTGCCCCAGGGTGATGGCGACGTCCTCCATCAAATGGTGCGTCAAGTCCCCCTCCGCCCGCAGCACCAGGCAGAAGCCGGCGTACCGGGCCAAGGTGGTCAGCATGTGGTTGAAGAAGGCCAGCCGCGTCTCCACCCGCAACGGCCCCTCCCCGCGGCCCAGCTCCACCACCACGCGCGTCTCCTTGGACGTCCGCTCGAGGCGCGTCACGCGAATTCCTTGGCCAGGGCCGCGCCGTCCAGCGCCCCGGTGTAGAGGGCCATGCCGACGACGGCGGCGGACACCCCGGCCGCGGCCAGCCGCCGCAACTCCTCGACGGACGCAATGCCACCGGAGGCCTGCAGCGGGTGCCGCGTGGTGCCCACCAGCTCCTCGAGCAGGGCGAAGTCCGTCCCCTGCATGTGCCCCTCGCGGTGGACCGCCGTCACCAGCACGGCGGCCAGGGGCAGCGCGTCCAGGGAAGCGACCAGGGCGCCCACGTCCTGGTCCAGCGTCCGGCTCCACCCGTGTGTCACTACCTGCCGCCCGCGGGCGTCGGCCGCCACCACCAGTCGGCCGGGAAACTGCAGCGCCATGGCCTCCAGCCAGTCCCTATCCTCCACGGCCCGGGTGCCGAGGACTGCCCGTTCAGCCCCTGCCTCCAGCCAGTGGCGAATGCCCGCCTCCTCCCGCACGCCCCCCCCCACCTGCACCTCCGCCCCCGGCAGCTGCCGCAGCACCTCCTCCACAATGGCGGCGTTGCTGCCCTGCCCGGTGGCGGCGTCGAGGTCCACCACGTGAAGCACTCCAAACCCCAGGGCCAGCCAGCGCCGCGCCACCTCCACCGGGTGCGGCAGCCGCACGCGTTCCGCTTCCAGCGAGCCGCCCACCAGCTGGACGCAGCTTCCCTGGTGCAAGTCCAGCGCAGGAAACACTCTCATGGTCGCAACTCCTCAAGCACCGCGGCCAGGAACCGCCGGCCGGCCGGGCCGCTCTTCTCCGGGTGAAACTGCACGCCCACCGTGCGCGGCATCCGCACCAGCGCGGGAATCCGCACCCCTTCATGTTCGCTCACCGCGCGCACGGCGGCCCTGTCCGTCAACACGCAGAAGTAGCTGTGCGCGTAGTAGGCCGTGGTCAATCCCGAGATGGCGAGGAGTCTGTCCTCCCCTTCCACCGCATTCCAGCCCATGTGGGGAACGCGGCGGGCACGCAGGCGCTGCACCCGGCCCGGCAGGACGGAGAGCCCCGCGCCGGGGCCCTCCTCACTCGAGGTCAGTAGCAGCTGCAGCCCCAGGCAGATGGCCAGGCAGGGCAAGCCGTCCCGCAGCGCCTGGGCCAGCTCCGCACGCACCGGTGCCAGGCGCTCAGCGGCCGGGGCGAAAGCACCGACGCCGGGAAGGATGAGGACCGGCGCGCGCAGACAGCGCCGCGCGTCCGTCTCCACGGCTACGCTGGCCCCACTGCTCTCCAGTGCCCGCCCGAGGGAGTGGAGGTTTCCTGCCCCGGTGTCCAGCAGGGTGACTTTCATCGCCGGCTCTCCGCTGCCACCGCGCGCAGTGCCGCCAGCACCACCTCCATGCTGTCCCAGGGGCCGACGCCAATGCGCAGCGCGTCCCCCAGGCCGGGCAGCGCGGGCAGGACCCGCACCCGCACCCCCCTGGCGAGGAGGCGAGCCCCCCAGCTGGCGGCCTGGGCGACGGGGAGGCACAGAAAGTTGGCCCCCGACGGCAGCGGGGGCATGCCCAGGCGGCGCAGCTCTGCCGCCAGGCGCTCCCGGACGTCGCGCGCCTCGGCCGCCCGGGCGCGCACCCAGGGCATGTCCTCGGTGAGGGCCGCCAGCGCGGCACGCTCCGCCACGGCATTGAGTTTGTACGGCCCCCGCACCAGCGCGAGCGCGTCTACCAGGCGCTGGGCGCCCAGGCCGTAGCCGACGCGAAGCCCGGCCAGCCCGAAGGCCTTGGAGAGGGTGCGGGTGACGAGGAGGTGCGGGAAGCGCGTCAGCCACGGGACACAGGAGTGCTCGGCAAACTCACCGTACGCCTCGTCCACCAGCACCAGTCCCTCGGCCGAGGTGAGGAGTTGCTCCAGTGCCCAGGGGGAGACTTCGCGACCGGTCGGGTTGTTGGGCGAGGCGACGTAGGTGATGCGGGCCCGGGCCGCGAGCAAGGCCTTCACGTTGAGCTCGCCGTCGGAGAGGAAGGGCACGCTGTGCGGCCGCAGTCCGTTGACGCGCGCGAAGGTGGGCAACATGGAGAAGGTGGGCGCACAGAAGGCCACCGCCTCCCCCGGCTCGGCGAAGGCCCGCAGCGCGCAGTCGATGACGTCGTCGGAGCCGCAGCCGGTCACCACCTGCTCCGGCCTCACCCCGGCATAGTCGGCCAGCGCGACGCACAGTGCGCGGGGGTCCACCGGCGGGTACCGGCTGATGGTCTGGGCGGACACCAGGCGTACCGCCCGTTCCGCGGCCGGGGACGGACCCCAGAGGCTGGTGTTGTCGCTGACGTCCAAGGGACACGCCCCGGCCTCGGGGCAGTAGCGCTCGAGCCCGGACAGGGCGGCGCGCGGTACAGGCAGCTCCCTCATCGGGACCTCCAGGCCTCGGCGGCGGCGGCATGGGCGTGCAGGCCCTCGCTCCGGGCCAGCGTACCCACGTCCTCGGCCAGGGCAGCCGCCCCGGCAGGCGTCACCCGCTGCACCGTCGTCCATCGGACGAAGTCCAGGGTGGACAGCCCGGAGTAGGAGCGCGCCAGCCCGCCGGTGGGCAGCACATGGTTGGCGCCGGTGCAGTAGTCCGCGAAAGCACCCGACGTCGTCTCCCCCACGAAGATGGTGCCTGCATGACGAGCACGGGCAGCCACGCCGTCGGCGCCTTCCACCGCGAGCAGCAGGTGCTCCGGCGCCCAGTCCGCGATGAAGGACAGCGCCTCGGCCAGGCCGTCGACGACGAGGACCGCCCCCCGAGTACGCAGGGCGGCCGAGATGATGTCTCGGCGCATCGCCCCCTGCACCAACCGCTCCAGTGCCCTGACGAGGCGCGTGGCCGTTTCCGCCTGGAGGACGACCGCCACCACCGCTGCGTCCGGGTCGTGCTCCGCCTGCGCCAGGAGTTCGCGGGCGACGGCCTCCACATCCGCCCGCCCATCCACGACGGCCAGCAGCTCCGAGGGGCCGGCCGGAGAGTCGATGGCGACCACGCCCTGCACTTGCGCCTTGGCCTCGGCCACCCAGGCGTTGCCCGGCCCGACAATGCGGCTGACGCGGGGCACGCTGTCCGTCCCGTAGGCCAGCGCGGCGATGGCCCCGGCGCCACCCAGGGCAAACACGCGGTCCACGCCAGACAGCGCGGCGGCGGCCAGCACCACGGGCGAAGGGAGGCCGCCCGGCCCGGGAGGGGAGCAGAGGATGACTTCCGCCACGCCGGCGACGCGGGCCGGGACGACGCCCATCAGGACGCTGCTCGGGTAAGCCGCGCGCCCGCCGGGGGCGTAGACGCCCACCCTCTCGAGGGGGTCCGGCCGGCGCTCGACGGACACCCCGGGCTCCACCTCCACACGGCTGGGCTGTGGACGCACGGCCTCATGGACGCGCGTCAGGTTGCGCACCGCGCGCTCGAGTGCCCGGCGCAGGGGCGGGGCGAGGCCACCCAGGGCCGCCTCGCACTTGGCACGGGGCACCTCCAGCGAGTCCAGGGCGACGCCGTCCAGCCGTTGCGCCAGCGTGCGCAGCGCCTCGTCGCCGCGCGTCCGGACGGCGTCCAGGATGGCGGCCGTCTCCCGCTGCAGCCGGCCCTCCCCGGCCTCGGCCGCCCGGGTCCGCAGCGCCCGCAACTCAGCTGCGTCCAGTGCCTGCAGCCGCCCCGTCCACCGCAGCAGCCCGCTCATGGCAGCAGCCTCTCGATGCGTGTCACCAGAATGCCTTCGCCGCCGAGTGCCTTCAGCGCCCCCACCGTCCGGTACAGGGCCGCCTCCCCCACCACCGCGTGCACCGCCACCAGCGGGCCCCCGCCGTGCAGCTCCAGCACCGTCGGGCCATTCAGCCCGGGCAGCACCTCCCGCACCTGGTCCAGTGCCGCCCGGGGAACGTTGGCCATCAGGTAGCGCTTGCCCCGCGCGCGGACGACGCTGAGGAGGGCGTCCTGCAGCCCGGCCAGGGCGCTGGCCTTCGGCCCGGAGACGTCCGGGCGGGCCACCAGGCGGGCGCTGGACTCAAGCAACGTCGCCACCTCCCGAAGCCCATTCACCCGCAGCGTGCTGCCGGTGCTGGTGAGGTCCACCACCACATCAGCAATGCCCAAGTGGGGCGCGACCTCGGCCGCCCCGGACACCGGCACCACCTCCACCGGCAGCGAGCGCGCCGCAAACCAGGTGGCCGTGCAGCGGGGAAAGGACGTCGCCACCCGGGGGCGGGCCGGCAGCTGGTCCACCGTCTCGATGCCGGCGTCCTCCCGGGCCGCCAGGACCAGCCGACAACGTCCAAACTCGAGGTCGAGCCGTGCCTCGATGGCCCGCCCGGATTCCTGCACCAAGTCCCAGCCGGTGACGCCCGCGTCGGCCACGCCGTCGGCCACCAATTCCGCGATGTCCTGGCTGCGGACGAAGATGGCTTCGAATTCTCCGCCGAGGGAAGCGGTGAGCGCGCGGTCGCCGCTAGCGCGGATTTCCAGCCCGGCGTCGGCGAACAAGTCCCGGGCGTCCTCGGAGAGGCGGCCTTTGTTGGGGAGAGCGATTCGAAGCATGGGGTGACCTGGGGTGTGGTGAGGGGACATCCAGAAACGACAAAGGGCCCGGTCGCGGTGGCGAGCGGGCCCAGTCGGGAGAAGCGTTGGTGTGGGGGCTAGGAGTGGATGGAGGTCACGCCATGCGCCCGCACCGACCCGACAGGGCCGTGCCGATGGTGCGCATGCGAATGGTGCTGGGTGACGTTGACCACGGCGCAATGGCTAGCATGAGCGAGTCCGCGCAGGCAAACCTGCCCCGAGGGCGACGCTCGGCACGGGACGTGCTAGCCAGCGCCTCGCGGCTTTTGCTGAGTGCACTCCCGCTGCCGGCGGAAGGGGTTGTCCCGCTTGTCCTTCATGCCTCCTCTGTTGCTGGTCCGCTGCGCCATCGCTGCGGTGTGGCTGTACGAAGGGCTGTGGTGCAAGGTGCTCGGCCGCATGCCCAACCAGAAGGCGATTGTGGAGGCCGTCCCTTACCTGGGTCCGATTGGCGCGGAGGCGCTTCTCCGGGCCCTGGGCGTCCTCGAGACTGCCCTCGCCGTCTGGGTGGTGAGTGGATGGGAGCCGGTCTGGGCGGCCGTATTTCAGACGGGACTTCTTTTGGGAATGAATGCCAACGGCCTTCTCTTCGCCCGAAAACTCATCCACGACCCAGCAGGCATGGTGGTGAAAAACTTCGTCTTCCTCGTCCTCGTCTGGGTGGCGGCGGCCCAGGGCAGCCGTTGACTACGCAGCTGCAAGCAGCGGAAACGCCGTGGCGCCGAGGGCGCTTCGACACGCGCGTCGCAGCCCAGCGGCTGCTGTTCGGACACATGTATGAGGACGTCGCCGTCGAGGCGCGTGCCTTCGCGCCCGGAGGGCAAATCTTCTGCATTGCCTCGGCGGGCGACACCGCCCTGGCGCTGGCAGAACACCACCCGGTGGTGGCCGTCGACATCAACCCGGTGCAGCTGGCCTACGCACGGAGCCGCCTCGACGGAGCGGCGGCGAGGACCGGCACGGCGGAACGTCTGATGGGCTTCGGACGCTCGCTGTTGCCACTCGCCGGGTGGCACCGCGCGCGGGTGGAGGAATTCCTCGCCTTCGACTCCGCCCCCGCGCAGCTCGCCTTCTGGCAGGCCCACCTGGACACTCGGCGCTTCCGGGCAGGGGTGGACCTCCTGCTGTCGGTGACCGGGCTGCGCCGCGTCTACGCCTCGCCCTTCCTCAGTGTCCTGCCCCCGCACTTTGGCGCGGTCATACGGGCGCGCCTGGAGCGCTGCTTCGCGCGCCATCCCAACGCAACCAACCCCTACGCCCGTGCCCTGCTTCTGGGCGACTTCCCGCCCGCCCCTAGGCCGCGACAGGCCGTGGAACTCGTCTGTGCCGATGCCGCCGGGTACCTGGAGGCCGCGCCCGCCTGCAGCTTCGACGGCTTCACCCTCTCCAACGTCCTCGACGGCGCTCCCCCGGCCTACCGCAGCCGCCTCCTCTCGGCGGTGCGACGGGCCGCCAAGCCCGCGGCGTGCCTGGTGCTGCGGAGCTTTGCCCAACCCAGCCAGCCTTCCGCCAGCAACTTCGCCGCGGACGACCGCTCCATGCTGTGGGGCTCGGTCGAGGTGACTGAAGCAGCCGCCGGCGGCTGAGGCACCGCACCCCCAACTGTCGTCCATGAAACGCGGGGCGCGCCGTCCCACGTCGCTGCGCCATGCGTGCGGTGTGCGCCGTACCGCAAGATTTGCGCTCTCGGCACCACAGGGCGCATCCCGTGCCTTCCCGGCCGGCGACGTTGCGGGTGGCCTACTCGGCGCCGCGCGGCGCCCGGGACCGCCGCTGTGACAGCGCCGGGGACCGTTCCTTGCATTGCAGCCAGGCACTCGCTGTCGAAGCGCGCTTGGGTTGGTGCGTGACGGATGACCTGGACCAGCTGCTCGAGGCGGAACGACGCCTTGCCGCACGCCTCGACGAGGCAAGGACAGCTGCAACCCAGCTGCTGGAGCTGGCCCGCGCCGATGCCCAGGCCCTCGCCCAGCGCGCGGCGGAGGAGGAGCGTGTGGGCTGTGCGCGCATCGCCCAGGAGACGCAAGCCGAGCTCGCCGCCGAGCTGAAGCACATCGCTGCGCGAGCGGAGGCGCGCGTGCAGCTGTACAGCGGCCTGGGTGAGAGTCGTCTGCGGGAGCTCTCCCTCTTCGTCCTACAGGCGCTCCTCGAGGACGTGCCGGCGGGGCAGCGGTGATTCTCCGGATGAGCCGCCTGCGTGTCCTGGGCCCGCGGGAAGCGCTTCCCAAGACCCTGGAGGCGCTGCAGGACCTAGGTCTGGTCCACCTCGCCGCCCCCACCCGCCGCGGCGCCCTGGCGACGGCCGCCCTCGCGCCGAGGCAGCTGCGCCTCGAGCGGCAGCTGAAGCGCATCCTCGACGACGTGAAGAGTGCCATCGCCCTGCTCGGAGTTGAGGAACCGCGAGCGTCTGCGCCCCACCCGCCGCGGCCCTGGGCACGCGCGGCGCGGTTGGCCCGACAGGTCCGCCGGGAAGCCGAGCGCCTGCAGACGCGCAGCCGGGCGCTGGAGGAGGAGCGCGCGCTACTCGCCAAGTACCAGGACGTGATGGCGGTGTTCGGCAAGTTGTTCGAGCGGGGGGTGGCGCCCGGTCTCCGGGCCTACCTCGTCGTCCTCCGGGCCGGTCAGCACGGAAGCGTGGAGAGGCTGCGCACGCTGCTGGATGGCTCGTTGGGCCAGGGTTTCGAGTTGCGGACGCACCCCCTTCCCACAGGAGAGTTGGTGCTGCTGCTGCTCGTCCCGCTGAGCAATGCCCCACGGGTGGAGCGCCTGCTCGGCGAGAGCGGCGTGGAGCAGGTGCCGCTTCCACGCGGGTACGAGGGGCAGTCGCTGGCCGATGCCGTTCCGCACATCCTCGAGCGCTCGCACGCCATCCCGGGGGAGCTGGAGGAAGTGGCCAAGGCCCGGGCCCAGCTGGGGCAGCGGCTTCCCGAGCTCGCTGAGGATGCCGCCGCCGTCCACGACTGGCTGGCCCAGCTCGAGGGGTTGCGGCTGTCAGCGTCGACGCCACACGCCTTCGTGCTGGAAGGCTGGGTGCCGGCGACGGAAGTCCGGGGGCTCACCGCCCGGCTCATCGAGGCGGTGGGTCCGTCTGTGTCCGTCGAGGAGCTCGCGGCTGAGCACTGGACAGCGGAGACCCCGGTGGTGTTGCACAACCCGCGCCTCTTCCGCCCCTTCGAGCTGCTGGTCGGCATGCTGCCCCTTCCCCGCTACGGCAGCATCGACCCGACACCGTTCGTCGCCATCTTCTTTCCGATGTTCTTCGGTCTGATGGTGGGCGACATTGGCTACGGCATGGTGCTCGCGTTGGTGGGGCTCCTGCTGCGCCGCCGCTCGCGGCCCGGGACGTCGCTGCGGGCCATCTCCGAAATCTCACTGGGTTGCGCGCTCTTCACCTGCATCTTCGGCGTCCTCTTCGGCGAGTTCTTCGGAAGCCTTGGCCGGCTCTGGTTCGGCATGCGGCCGCTGGTGCTCGACCGGGAGGAGCCGCGGGACATCGTCTCCTTCCTCGGGCTGTGCATCGCCCTCGGCTTGGTGCACGTGGTGCTCGGGCTCGTCCTGGGGGTGGTCAGTGCCTTCCACGGCCACAAACGCCAGGCCATCGGGCGCGGGTTGTCGGCGCTGATGCTGCTGCTCATCGCCGGGGCCTTGCTGGCTGCGTTTAGAGTCCTGCCGCACCAGCTGCTGAGCCCGCTGGTGGTGGCGCTTCTGGTCGCCTTCCCACTGCTCATCATCGCCGAGGGCCTGGTCGCGCCGGTGGAGCTGCTCTCCACGCTCGGTAACGTCCTGTCCTACGCACGCATCATGGCGCTCGGGACGGCCTCGGTGATGCTCGCGCTGGTGGCAAACAAGTTCGCCGGTGCAGTCGGCAGCGTGGTGGTGGGAGTCATCTTCGCGCTGCTCTTCCACCTCATCAACTTCGCTCTGGCGCTGTTCAGCCCGACCATCCAGGGACTCCGCCTGCAGTATGTGGAGTTCTTCGGCCGCTTCTACAGCCCGGGCGGCGTCCAGTACCGCCCTTTCCGCCACTGGAGGAACACCTGATGCAGCTTTTAGGGATTACCCTGAGCGCCGCCCTCGCCATCGCCATCCCCACCCTGGCCACGGCGTGGGCTCAATCGCGCATCGGCCCTGCGGCAGCAGCCAGCCTGGCCGAGAAACCGGAGCTGAGCGGGACCGTCATCATCATGATTGCCATCCCGGAGACGATGTCCATCCTCGGCTTCGTGGTGGCGATGTTCATCATGTTCCGCGCTGGAGGCTGACGTGCCGCTGGCCGACTTGCTGGCAGCGCTCGAGCGCGAAGCGCAAGCCAGCGAAGCCGAGGAACTGGCGCGCGCCCGGGCAGAGGCCGAACGGCTGCGCCAGGTTGCCGCTGGCGAGGGCACGTCGCGTCTGGAGCAACGCCTGGCCGAGCACCGCCGCACCCTTCGCGGCCAAGCCGAGGCCCGCCTCGTCGAGGCGCGGCGGAAGGCGGAGGACCAAGTGCTGGAGAAGCGGAGGGCAATGCTCGAGCGCGTCTTCGACCGCGCGCTTTCCCTTCAAGGGGAGGCGCGCCACTGGCCGGCCTACCTGCCGGCGCTGGAACGCGACGTGCGGACGCTGCTTGGCCTGGTCCAGGGAGAGGCAGTCGTCCTGCGGTGCGCGGCCCCGGACTGCGGCGCGGTCGCCGCCGCGGCGGGTGCCAGCGCCCCGGTGGAGGCCTCTCCCGAGGTGGCGGCCGGCGTCCGCCTCGGGACGGCCGACGGACGGGTGGAGATGGACCGCAGCCTCGCTGCCCGCCTCGAAGCAGCCCGCGCGAGTCTGGCCATCCGCCTGGTGCAGCAGGTGGAGGCACCACGGTGAGTCCCTACGACTCCGTCGACGCGCGCGCCCGCGGCCTCGCCACCCACCTCTTGTCGGCCGGGGAGTGGAGCGCGCTGGCGGACGCCTCCGACTTGCCGACACTGACCAGCCGGCTGGCCCAGGGGCGCGAGCCGCTGCCGCTGCGTGGGCCGGCCACCGCCAGTGACGTGGAGTGGGCCGCCCGGCGGCTGGCCGGCCAGCGGCTGGCGTTGCTCGCGCGCTGGTGTGACCAGCGGCCGGAACTACTGCAGGTCCTCTTCGGCGACGAAGACCGGCGCAGCCTCCAGGCCCTGGTGCGCGGTGCCCTCGCCGCAGCGCCACCGGATGCCCGGCTGGCGGCGACGCTTCCCACCCCCAGCCTGCCGGTGCGCGCCCTGGAGACCCTGGCCGCCCAACCCACCATCGCCGCGGTGGCCGCGCTGCTGGTCGCCTGGCGGCACCCGGCAGCGGCTGCCCTGGACAGTGCCCCCCGACGCGGGCCGGCGGACCTCCTCCTCGTCGAGACGGCCCTCACCCGGGACTTCGCCGGCCGGGCCCTGCGCGCCGCACGCCGCGGGGACAGCGTCCTGCGGTGGCACACCAAGACGGTGGTGGACCTGGAAAATGTGCTTGCGGCGCTGGTGCTGGCTGAAGCTCCAGCCGAGGTGGAGCTGTCGGCACTGTTTGTCGAGGGCGGGGCGGTACCCTTCGCTGCTTTGGACGCGGTGGCGCGTGCCCCCACCCGGCTGGTGGCGCTGGAACAAGCGCGGGCCGCGTTTGCCGGTACCGTATTCGAGGAAGCCTTCACGCCAGGCGAGCCTTCACGGCTCGCCCAGCGCCTGGCCGCCCTGCACCGCGGGGCCCTTCACCGAAGGGCGAGGACGGACCCGCTGGGCTCGGCCCCGGTACTCGACTACGTGCTCCGGCTGCGCGAGGAGGTGGAGCGGCTTCAGAGACTCGCCTGGGCGGTCGCCCTCGACGCCCCGTTCGCGGAGCGGCTGGGGGAGGGGTACGCCCGGTGACCGAGGGACGGGTGGCAGTCCTCTGTCGTCCGCCGTCCGCGACTGGCTTCGCGCTCGCGGGACTGCAGCCCCTGGAGGTCCAGGAGGGCGGCGAGGCAACCCGCCGCCTGTCCAGCCTTCTTGCGGAGCCCGGCCTTGGCATCATCCTCGTCGAGAGCACCCTGTATGAAAGGCTGGAGGAGGACGTCCGTCGGCGCATCTCCTCACGCGTCCTCCCGCTGGTCATCCCGTTCCCGGGCCCGGCCTGGACGACGGGCGCGGCGGCGTCAGACGCGTACGTGGTCGAGCTGTTGCGGCAGGCCATCGGCTACCAGGTGCGCCTGCGATGACGACACCGCCGCTGCACATTACCCGGGTCAACGGGTCGCTGGTGGAAGCCGAGCCTGTCCTGGGCGTCTCGCTGTATGAGTTGGCCGCGGTGGGCCATGGCCGGCTGCTGTCCGAGGTCATCCGGCTGTCCGGCGCGACCGCCACCCTTCAAGTGTACGAGGACACGGGCGGCTTGGCGGTCGGGGAGCCCCTCGCCTTCACCGGACGGACGCTGTCGGTGCAGCTCGGCCCGGGACTGCTCGGCTCGATTCTCGATGGCCTGGGGCGTCCGCTCACCGTCCTCGCCGAACGCACCGGCGACTTCATCGGGCCTGGCGCCAGTGTGCCGACGCTAGACCCCACCCGGCGCTGGCGCTTCCAGCCCACGCTGGCCGCTGGCGCGTCGGTCATGGGCGGCGACGTGCTTGGCACTCTGGAGGAGCGACCCGGTTTCCTCCACCGCATCCTCGTCCCCCCCGGGGTGACGGGGACGGTGGCCGAACTCAAGGCTGGCGAGTTCACCGTCGATGCGCCGGTGGGCAAGCTTCAGGACGGGACTCCGCTCCGCCTCTCGCACGCCTGGAGCGTCCGCACCCCCCGTCCCACCGGCCGCCGGCTCGGGGATGACCGGCCGCTCATCACCGGGCAGCGCATCTTCGACTTGCTTTTCCCGGTGGCCGAGGGTGGCACGGTGGCCGTCATCGGCGGCTTTGGAACCGGGAAGACGGTCGTCGAGCAGTCGCTGGCCAAGCATGCCGATGCCGACGTCGTCGTCTACATCGGCTGCGGGGAGCGCGGGAACGAGATGTCCGAGGTCCTCGGGGAGTTTCCGAAGCTGACCGACCCGCGCAGCGGCAGGTCCATCATGGACCGCACGGTGATGGTGGTGAACACCTCCAACATGCCGGTCGTCGCCCGTGAGGCCTCGGTGTACCTGGGCATCACCGTGGCCGAGTACTACCGGGACATGGGGTACCGGGTGGCGCTCATGGCGGACAGTCTGTCGCGCTGGGCGGAGGCCCTGCGGGAGATTGGCGCGCGCCTGCAGGAGATGCCCGGGGAGGAGGGCTACCCCACCTACCTGGCCAGCCGCCTGGGCGCCTTCTATGAGAGGGCCGGCCGGGCGCAGCTCCTCGGCCGGCCGGAACGCGAAGGTGCCGTTACCCTCATCAGTGCCGTCTCCCCGCCCGGCGGAGACCTCTCGGAGCCAGTCAGCCAGGCCACGCTCCGGGTGGCGGGAAGCCTCTGGGCGCTGGACGCGGACCTGGCCCACCAGCGGCAGTTCCCGGCGGTCGACTGGGAGACGAGTTACAGCCTCTACGTCGAACACATCCGGGAGTGGTTCGAGCGCGAGGTCGACGCGTCGTGGTCGACCGTCCGCGCGCAGACACTGGACCTCCTCCAGCGCGACGCGGAGCTGCGGGAGATTGCCGGGCTGGTGGGGCCGGAGGCGCTGCAGGATGAGGACCGGCTGGTGTTGCTGGTGGCCCGGCTGGTCCGCGAGGTGGTGCTCGGCCAAAGCGCCTACCACCCGCACGACGCCTCGTCCGCACCGGCGAAGACGTTTCGGCTGGCGCAGCTGGCCCAGAAGGCGCGGTCGCTCGCCGCCGAGAGGATTCGGGCCGGCGTCCCGTTGGCGGAGCTGGACCTCGGCCCCTTTCGGCGAGCCCTCATCACCCTGCGGGACGCCCCCGCCTCCGAGCTCACCGCCCGAGTGACGGACGCCGAGGCCGCGCTGGCCACCACCCTTGCTGCGGAGAAGCGCCCATGAGCAGCGGCGTTGCCCAGACGTACCGTGCTGCGGCCGGGGCTGCCGGACCGCTCGTCTTCATCGAGAAGACCCGCGCCGTCTCCCTCGGCGAATGGGTGCGTCTCGAAATTCCCGGTGAGAAGCGGTGGCAGGGGCAGGTCATCGACGCCGGCGAAAAGCTCACCGTGGTGCAGCTTCTGGAGGACTCCCTCGGACTGGCCCCGGCGCGGGTGCGGGTCACCTTCACCGGCGACGTGGCCCGGGCGACGGTGGGCAAGGAGCTGCTGGGACGGGCCTTCAACGGCGTGGGAGCCCCCATCGACGGATTGCCGCCGCCGGTGGGCGAGGCGATGCGCTCGCTGGCGGGGGCGCCACTCAACCCGGCGGCACGGCTTCCGCCCAACGACTTCATCGAGACCGGCATCTCGGCCATCGACGGGATGAACACGCTGGTCCGCGGGCAGAAGCTGCCCATCTTCTCCGGGCCAGGACTGCCGGCGCTGGAGGTGGCGGCGCACATCGTGGAGTGGGCACGGGCTCCCAAGGGCGAGCCATTCGCGGTGGTCTTCGTCGGCATCGGCATCACCTCTCGCGAGCGGCGGGACTTCCTGGAGCGCTTCGAGCGCAGCGGCGCGCTCGAGCGGAGTGTCCTCTTCATCAACGAGATGAAGGACCCGACCGTCGAGCGGCTGCTCGCCCCCCGGCTGGCCCTGGGCGAGGCGGAATTCCTCGCCTTCGAGTGTGGGCTGCACGTCCTGGTGGTCATCGCTGACGTCACGCATTACTGCGAGGCGCTGCGCGAGATTGCCACCGCGCGCCAGGAGATTCCTGGCCGGCGGGGCTATCCGGGCACCATGTACACGGACCTGGCCTCTCTCTTCGAGAGAGCCGGCATCGTCCGCGGGCGCGAGGGGTCGCTGACCCAAATCCCGGTGCTCACCATGCCGGACGACGACTTGACGCACCCCATCCCGGACCTGACTGGCTACATCACCGAGGGACAGGTAGTGCTCAGCCGGGAGTTGCACCGCCGGGGCGTCTTCCCGCCCGTCGACGTGCTGCCGTCGCTGTCTCGGCTGATGAATGCCGGCATTGGAAAGCAGCGCACCGTCGCCGAGCACCGCGAGTGGGCCGACCAGCTGTACGCCCTGTATGCGCGGGGACGCGAAGCCCGGTTGATGGCGGCCATCGTCGGCGAGGCCGGCCTGGTGGCTGCGGACCGCCGTGCGCTGGGCTTCCTGGAGCACTTCGAGCGCGACTTCATCGGCCAGGGACGCAGCCGAAGGACGTTGGGGGAGACCATCGCCGCCGGGTGGGTGCTCCTCGACGGGCTTCCGAGGGACGACCTAACGCGCCTCCGCGACGAGACCTGGTCGCGCCGGCACGCGCAGGCAGCGGCGCCATGAGTTCCCGCTCGCGCGTGTCCGCCACCCGGGTGGGGATGCTGCGGGCCCAGCAGCGGCTGAACCGCCTGGAGCGAGGGACGGCCCTTCTGCGGCGCAAGCGCGAGGCGCTGGTGGGGGAACTGTTCCGGATTGCCCGGAGCGCGGCGGATACCCGCGCCGAGATTGACGTTCAGGCGCGAAAGGCATGGCCGGTGCTGCTGCGGGCACTCTCGGCCGATGGCGGGGCGAGCCTGCGCGTCCTCGGCTGGCCAGCGCGGGAGGTGCGGGTGCAGGTGCGGACGGGCCAGCTGTGGGGAGTCATCGTCTCCGACATTGTGGAGGCCCCGCGGTTTGCGCGCACGCTGGCGGCGCGGGGCGTCGCCCCGGGCCCGTCCCCGGCTGCGGTGGAGGCGGCCTCTGAATTCGAAAAGCTGGCTGACTTACTGGTGGGCGCAGCACCGCGCGAGATGCTGCTGAGGAGGCTGGGCGAGGCGCTGGCCCAGACGTCGCGCCAGGTCAACAGCCTGGAACACCACCTGACCCCGGAACTACAGCGGCAACTGCTTGCCGTCCGTCGGACACTGGACGAGCGAGAGCGCGAGGAGCACGTGCGGCTGGGCCTTCTCGCCCGACGCGGTCACGCGTCCTTCTAGGCTTGGAGGGGCCGCTGCCGGGGCCGGCCCTCACCCCGTGGGCGAGGGGGGCCCGCCGGCGGCAGGCGCCAGACGCACCAGCGTGTGCGGCTCGCCGACGGTCAACGCGGTTTCCGTCTGCAGCAGCGTCCGCATCCCTTCCAGAATGTGGCGGTGGACGTGGTGGGCCAGCATTCGCTCGACTGGACGGAAGAAGAAACGGGGCCGCAAGTGCCCGATGTAGTGCGTCGTCAGAAGGACTTCCGACCCGCCCACGCGTGGGCGGATTTCGTAGGAGCCCTCCCCCATTGACACACTGTTCTCGATGCCGAGGTTCTGCTCCAGCACGTCGAAGCGAAGCACCTGCGGGGGCACCGAGACGGTGATGCGCTTGACCAGATGGCCTCCCTGGTACACGCACCGGATGCTCGCTCCCAGCGTTGTCTTCTCCCCTTCGGAGCGAACCGGCAGGGGCAGCAGGGCCGAGAGGAAGGGACCCGGACGGTTGGGAATCTCCTCGTAGAAGCGCAAGGCCTTCCACACCGCCTCGGGAGAGGCGTCTAACCGAATCTCCGTCGTCACCGCCTCCCGCTCTGAGTTCCTCGGAAACCACGCCCCGACCCCGTTCAGCAACCGACGCAGGCCAAGGCGGCCCTGCTGCAGGCGGGATGCGTCCGGCTGTTTGGACATATTGGGCCCCACGTTGTCCCTCCTCGGCCTCGGCCGGCCCACCAGAGGCAGCGGGCACAACCCAAGGCTTGCCGGCAGCACTGCATCGGCTGCGCCAGCGCCTCGCGCCTCATCCTAGAGGAGGTAAGACGCAAAGTGCGCCTCTAAGCGCGAGGATTGCGCAAAAGACGCACGCTACGTCGGAGAGGGCGTTCGCACCCTAGGGCCCGGGCGAGGTGGCCCTGAGGTGGCAACCAAGCCCGGCCGGGCGGGCATCCGCGGTCGGCTGTCCCTCGCGGGCGGGGCGTCTTCCCGTTGGCTGCTAGGGGTTGACGCGCACCAAGCCCGTAAAGCCGTGAATGGTGCAGATGGTGCCGAAGTCTCCTGAATCCGGGAAGGGGCCGAACGTCACTGGACTGGTCCCGCTGTAGGCGTTGGCCGGAAGCGGATTGGTGGCGGTGGCCACGGACTGTCCGTTTCGCTCCAGGGTGTGCAGGCTGTAGTTACCGGTGAAGGTGACCGACTGCCCCTTGTTGATTTGGACGCAGGCGGGACTGAAGGAGTAGCCGCCGTACGCCCCACCGGTGGAGATGATGCCCACCGTCGGGCTCTGCATTCCGGTTTGGTCGGTACAGGAGTTGTTGCCGGGGCCCGAGTCCGGGTTGTTGTTGTTGCCGGTCGAACTGCTACAGGCGGCCAGCAGAAGGGCAGCCAGCGCGGGCGCGACACGGAACCGAAGACTGGAAGGCTTCATGGGTTCAACCTCCGGGTTTTTTGAGCGGACGCACTAGCGACGGTAGCGCAGCACGTGGCTTGCCCGGAGGACACCGCGGACCGGTCGGCGTTGCAAAGCGGGCAGCGAACTTCGGCGAGGTCTCAGCAAGTCCGGACACTTGGGGGAAGGCCAACCCGCCACCCCGGCGAGCAGCAGGCCGGCGGCTAGCCGAAGAAGACGCGCGCAACATCGAGGAAATCCTGTGGGACGCGCTTCAACTCCTGCGTGGCCTCGGCGAGAGAGACGCTGACCACCCGGTTCCCCTGCAGCGCGGCCATCCGGCCGAACTCCCCCCGAACGGCCATGTCGCAGGCGTGCACTCCAAAGCGACTGGCCAGCACCCGGTCATAGGCAGTGGGAGAGCCGCCCCGCTGTAGGTAGCCCAGCACCGTCACCCGAGTCTCAAATCCGGTCCGCCGTTCAATCTCCGCCGCGACGTAGGCACCCACGCCTCCCAACCGGGGGCGGCCCGCTTCGTCCAACGCGCCGGTGGTGACGAGATGCTCGGTGTCGCCCTGGCCTGCGCTGACCCGGGTCCCCTCGGCCACCACGACGATGCTGAAGTCCACACCGCCCGAGTGGCGACTCTTCAAATGCTCTGCCACTCGGCCCAAGTCCACCGGGACCTCCGGTACGAGAACAACGTCGGCGCCCCCCGCCAGCCCGGCATAGGTGGCAATCCAGCCCGCATGGCGTCCCATCACCTCGCACACCAGCACGCGCTTGTGGGATTCCGCGGTGCTGTGCAGTCGGTCAATGGCCTCCGTGGCGATGGCGACCGCACTGTCGAAGCCGAAGGTGACGTCCGTGCCATTCAAATCGTTGTCGATGGTCTTCGGGATGCCGACGACGGGGAGCCCGTGCTCGGCGTACATGCGGCTGGCCGCGCTGAGGGTTCCCTCCCCGCCGATGGCGACGACAGCCGCGAAGCGGTACTCCGCCATCGTGCGAAGCACCGCCGCCGGACCTCCCCCACCTTGAAGGGGTTCACCCGGCTGGTGCCGAGAATGGTTCCACCCCGGTGAAGAATCCCTGCAGTCGTTTCCCGGGTGAGGGGCAAGAACTCGGCCTTCAGCAAGCCCGTCCAGCCGTCGCGGAGTCCGACGACCTCCACGTTACCCTGCGACGCCCGCCGCACGACCGCGCGGATGACGGCATTGAGGCCTGGACAGTCTCCGCCGCCAGTCAGAATCGCGATGCGCAATGCTTCCGCGCCTTCAGCCCCGGGAGTCATCGACACTGGCGACCCCGGTTAAGCGTCTTCCCTGATTGGCGCGAAAGTGTCGGGACGGGGCGCGGACGGTCACGCTTGCGAGTTCCTCTCGTTGCACACTGCCACCCGTCGGAGCCGGAGAGGCTGCGCTTTCCGCGACGTCCCCAAGGCAGAACGTGAGAACACTCCAGACGAGGTCCATGACATTACATAGCCTTGGCAAGGCGTACCCGCTTGAGGTACGCAGCGCGGGGCTCAAGTCAGGGGCCAAAGGACGTAGGCTAGGTAGCTCAACTGGTTAGAGCGGCGGTCTCATAATCCGCAGGTAGTCGGTTCGAGTCCGACCCTAGCCACAGTTTTCTTGCGGGCCGCTCGCGGGCATGTACCTCGTCCCTCGCCTTCCACGCCGCCGCCCAGGTCCCGCTCCCACCACCTGCCCGCAGCTGCAGGACGCGCTGGCGGGTGTCCCTGAGGCCGTTGAGGTGGGCCAGACGGATGCGGCGTGTGGTGGCCATCGGCGGGCAAGGTGCACAGGTCAGGCCAGTCGCGGCATGAGCTTGCGCTGGGATGGACGGGGACTATCTACAGAAACGAGATGAGAATCCTTCGCCCAGAGGAAGACACCATCTGCCCCTGTGGGCACCCTGCCTCGATGCACCGTCAGCTTTCCTTTGGCCCTCGGACGCTCGCACCACTGCTGGGCTGTAAGGTCCTCGCCTGCGACTGCCTCGGCCCGCGGCCCCGCGCGACCCGTTCGGACCTGCGGCCGGCCGACGAAACTCACGCCGCCGTGCCGTAGCTACGCGGCCGGTTCCTGGAACGCTCAGGGAGCACCGCGGGTCGCGGTGGCTGCCATGGCGCTGCGCTCGGGTCATCTTGGCCTCCGCGCCCCGAGGTAGGCATCGGGACCCCGAAGGTGCCGTTCTCTCCGCCCATTTCAGTGACGTATCTGCTTCAGCGCTTTGGCCATGCGGGATGCGGCTTCGGCGAGTTCCGGTTCATTGTGGTAGGTGAAACCGAGGCGCAAGAACGGTTGATTTCGGCCGAAGAAATCGAACATCCCGGCACCGCGAAACAGCACATCGAGCTTCTCGCCGGCATGCTCCCAGGCGGCGATATCGATTCCGTCGGCAATTTTTGTCCAGAGCGCCATGCCGCCGTCTGGAATCCGAAAACTCAGCACCTCGCCGAGCTGTTGCCTCAGCGCGGCGGCGAGCGCGTCGCGACGGCGCGCGTAGATGGTGCGCATCCGGCGCACGTGGCGGAGGAGCTCACCGTCCTCGAATAACTCGGCCACCGCGCACTCCACCAGGGCGTCGCCTTGCATGTCGCACACCGCGCGCAAGTTCTTCAGGCGCTCCAGCAGCAAAGGAGGCGCGACGATGAATCCGATGCGCAGTCCGGGCGCCAATACCTTGGACAAGGAACTCACGTAGATGACGTTGGCGCCGCCCGCGCCAGCGGCGATGGGGGGCACCGGGTCACCTTCGTAATGAAACTCATGGTCGTAGTCGTCTTCGATGATGGCCACGCCATGCTTGAGCGCCAGGGCCGCCAGCCGCTTGCGGCGCGCCGCAGTCATCACGGTGTTGGTTGGAAACTGATGGTGCGGCGTGACGTAGACGGCGCGCAACTTGCGCCGGTTCAAGAGGGCGGCCAGCGCGTCGACGTCGAGGCCCTCGTCGTCGATGGGCAACGGCTCGAGCTCGGCACCAGTTAAGCGCAAGGCGGTCCAGGCCGGTGGATTGCCGAAGGCCTCCACCCCGACCACGTCTCCGGGGGACAACAGCGCGCGTGCTACCAAGTCGAGCGCCTGCTGGCTGCCGCGCGTGACCATCACAGTCTCCGTCGAAGCCAACAGGCCGCGCGTGTAAGACAGCATGCTGGCCAGTTCGCGGCGCAGGTGCTCATGGCCGCGGGGGTCCCCGTAGCTGAGCAGCTTGCGGCCGTGGCGCAACAGGGCACGACGAAAGCCCCGCGCCAAGGCTTCCGCGGGCAAGAGACGCACGTCCGGCACGCCACGAAACATCATGAGCGCAGATCGCGGGTCCGGCGGGACCATCGGTGGCGGCGGCAGCGGCGGTGGCAGCGCGTAGTTTGGCGCCCTCGAGGGCTTGGAGCCGGCCGGGGCGCGCAGCGGCACTTTGGCCCGTTCAGCCACAAACGTCCCCCCGCCGCGGCGTGTGCGAACCAGCCCCTGAGCGATGAGCTCCTGATAGCTGGCGATGACCGTGTTGCGGTTCACGCGCAGCCGGGAAGCAAGCGCGCGTGTCCCTGGCAGGGCGTCACCGGGCTTGAGCCGACCGGTGCGAATGTCGTCGGCAAGGGCGTTCGACAGCTGCAGAAACAATGGCGAGCCGCGACGCGGAATCAGCGCAGACGTCAGAAGCTCCCACTTTCGCATCGTCGCAATCGTACCGGTCTAGCCGCGATCGCAGAAGAGGACCTCCAGCAAAATCACCGGCGTGCCTAATTGAAGGGCAGTTCTTCCCAGGAGGGTCTTTCATGCGCACACTCGTCGTCTTGCTTGTCGCTGTCTCCTTCGGTTGCGGAAGCGAGATGCCTGCTCCCGCGCAGACGGCCCCACCGGGAGTCGTCTCCGGCGACGGTCGCACCGACCGTGACAATCCCAACCCCATGCTCTTCAAAGTCGACGCCCGCCCCTCTGGCCGGAGCATCGAGCGGTGGACTGAGCTGCTCTGGGATTACGTCTACGCGACACCCTTCGACGTCAACCCGTTCTTCGACCCGACCGGGGCCGATTGCGCGGTGGGCCAGAAGGGGCCGGTCTGGTTTCTGCCCTCCGTTCCAGGGGCGGCGCTCGGTTCCAACGTGGTGCGCAGCTGCACCATTCCGCACGACCGCGCCATCCTGTTCCAGCTCGCCACTGCACTCAACGACTACCCTTGCCCCGACCCGACGTTCCAGCCAGCGCCCGGCCAGTCGCTCTATCAATTTCTCATCCAGGGCATCTCGCCGCTCATCGACAGCGAGCCGCCCTTCGTCGTCACCCTCGACGGGGTCGAGATTGTGAACCCGCGGAACTACCGCTTCACCTCGGATGACATCTTTTACATCAAGGGTGACCTGAGCATGCAGCAGTTCGACAACTGCGTTACCGGGAAGCGCCAGCCCGCCGTGTCGGATGGCTTCTTCTTCATGTTCAAGCCGCTTCCGACGGGAGAGCACACCATCGTCGCCACCGGACAGAATCGGCAGACGGGCCTTCCCATGTCACTGACGGAGCATCTGACGATTGAATAGTCAGGCGTGACGCCTTCCTCCCGTCACGGCTGCCAAGCGGTGTGCCCCACGCTGCGTGAGGCCCCGGGCCAATGGCCCGGGCCTCCGCAGCGGCCCGTGGCGTTAGCGGCTGGGGCTCGCGGGCGGAATCCCCACCGCTGGCGGCACTGGCGATGGTGCTGGTGGCGCGACCGGTTCGAGGACCGCGCTGACCGTCGTCGGCTGCAGGTAGTACCAGTCCCCCGTCGCGGCATCCACGATGATGGGGACGAAGAAAATGATGAAGAGAAAGTCGAGGAGGAACCATCCCGCCCCGAGCGAGTGGGTGAGCACGACCGCTCGCGGCTCGTAGCCGTCTTTCCGGAACTCGAAACTGTAGGCGCTCCTCGAGGCAAGCAGGACTTCCGTCGGTGTTTTCCCGACGGGCAGCCCATTCAAGAAAACGGTGGCACCCGGTGGGTCCGAACTCAGGGAGACCTTCTCGTTCGAGCCCTTGAAGACCGTCGCGCAGCTGCAGAGAACGACCGCGGCCGTGAGGAGCGCGACGGCGCGACTC
Organism: uncultured delta proteobacterium; assembly: GCA_963760425.1. Lineage (GTDB taxonomy): Bacteria > Myxococcota > Myxococcia > Myxococcales > Myxococcaceae > JADGRA01. The sequence goes on from CAVXCY010000007.1 coordinate 842,816, forward strand.
GCCGTCGACGTCTCACCCCGGTGGTTCCGGCGCCCACCGCCTCGCCTCACCGTACGCCCTCCCTCACCCCTCGGCCCTGCCGTAGTCTGACAGAGTCCGCCTGCACTTAGTCACGGGTTTGCCGGGCCAGGGTGGATGCCCTTTGGCGGGCCGGAAGTCCTTGCCGCCGCTCGCCTCGTGAGACACAACAGGCCGTCGCAGGCGGCGCACGTCTGCCCCCTTTTCGGAGGTTTCCATGAATGCCACCGACGCGTTTCTGCGGGCACGCAACCTTCTTCTGGAGGAGCGCGACAACTACGGGGCTGCGGTGGCCCGCTTCGCTTGGCCCCAGTTGGACAAATTCAACTGGGCACTGGACTGGTTCGACGTCTACGCAAAGGGGAACCAGCGCACCGCGCTGTGGATTGCCGACGATTTGGGACGGGAGGTGAAGGCCAGCTTCGCCGAGCTCTCGGACGCCTCGAGCCGTCTCGCCAATTCCCTCCGCCAGCGCGGCGTGGCGCGCGGCGACCGGATGCTGGTGATGCTCTCCAACGTCCGCCCCATGTGGGAGGTGGGCCTCGCGGCGATGAAGTGTGGCGCCGTCGTCGTCCCCTGCTCCATGCAGCTCACCCGCAAGGACATCGAGGAACGGGTGACGCGCGGAAACATCCGCCACGCGGTGGTGGACGCCTCGGTGGCCGAGCGGTTCGCCGGGATTGACGCCTTGAAGACGCGGCTGGTCGTCTCGGGGCAGAGTCCTGGCTTTACTGCCTACGAGGACGCCCTCTTGGGCCCGGCGGCTTTCACGCCGGACGGCGACACGCACGCCACCGACCCGCTGCTCTTGTACTTCACGTCCGGGACGACGGCGAAGCCCAAGTTGGTGCTGCACACCCACGCCAGCTACCCGGTGGGCCATCTGTCCACCATGTACTGGATTGGCCTGCGCGAGGGCGACACCCACCAGAACGTCAGCTCGCCCGGATGGGCCAAGCACGCCTGGAGCAGCTTCTTCGCACCGTGGAATGCAGGGGCCACCATCTTCGTCCTGGAACAGGCCCGCTTCTCCGCGCCGCGCTGTGTCGAGTGGCTGGCCAAGGCAGGCGTGAATACGTTCTGCGCCCCACCCACGGTGTGGCGGCTCATGATTCTGGAGGACCTCGGCCCCCGGCCGCCCGGACTGCGGGAACTGGTGAGCGCGGGCGAGCCCCTCAACCCCGAAGTCATCGAACGGGTCCGCCGCAGCTGGGACCTCACCGTGCGCGATGGCTACGGGCAGACGGAGACGACGGCCCAGGTGGGAAACTCCCCCGGGCAGCCGGTGCGACTCGGCTCCATGGGACGGCCCCTTCCCGGCTACCAGGTGGTATTGCTGGACGGCCAGGGCCGGGAGGCCGACGAGGGCGAAGTCGCCCTGCGGCTGGTGCCCCGGCCCCTGGGATTGATGGTGGGCTACCTGGATGACCCGGAGCGCACCGCGGCCGTCATGGCTGACGGCTACTACCGCACCGGAGACGAGGCGTCCCGCGACGCGGAGGGCTACATCCACTACGTGGGCCGTGGCGATGACGTCTTCAAGTCCAGCGACTACCGCATCAGTCCGTTCGAGTTGGAAAGCGCGCTGATTGAACACCCAGCCGTCGCCGAGGCGGCGGTGGTGCCCAGCCCGGACCCACTGCGGCTGAGTCTGCCGAAGGCCTTCGTCGCCCTGAAGCCCGGGGTGAAGGCCAATGCCGACACGGCCCGGGACATTCTCCTCTTCTGCAAGGAGCGCCTGGCTCCCTACAAGCGTATCCGCGGCATCGAATTCACGGAATTGCCCAAGACGGTGTCTGGAAAAATCCGCCGCGTACAGCTCCGCCTCCAGGAGAAGGACAGGCGCAGCGCCGGGGAGCGCGGCGCCACGGAGTTCTGGCTCGACGAACTTGAAGGCAAGCCGCCAGTCAGTCCCTGACGCGATGCGAAACAGGGCCAGGGCCCCCCCGGGGCTGGCGCGACCCACGGCGGGCGCGCCTTCTGACCTACGCCCGGTGATGGAGAGGCGCCGGAGCGCTCAATAAGAGGATTGCAGGCCCCACCCTGGGGACTGCGAGAGCCGGACGTCTAAACCGACTCGGAGGTCCTCTCAGGATGAAGGCACTTTCTCTCGTCATCTGGTTGTCCTGGGCAAGTCTCGTTGGACGCGTCCTGTTCGCACCGGTCTTTCGACTGACGCTGCCGGAGGCCCTCCTGCTCCTGCTCGTCGGTGCTCCGGCAATTGGCTTGCTCTGCTGGCTCCGGTGGCTGCTTCGGAAGCTCAAGGCCACCCGTCAGCACCAGGTGGGGTCCCCGACGGGCATCGCCGTCCCTGGCTCGCCGGTGAGCCTGCCGCGCTTCGCGTAGCAGGTTTTTTGACAGGTCCCCGCCTCGGCTCGACCATCCCTTCTCACGGGGCACAGGCCCGTGACCCGCTGTAGCGACGGGTCCCGAGCGCTCCAGAGAAGGGAAGTTCGCCAATGGCAGATTCGTCGGCTGCAGCACAGGCCACCGCGCCGGACGTCGTCGAGAATGACGACACCGTCAGTACCCACGTCCTGGTGACAGAGGAGGACGTGCGCCGCCTCCGGGCACTGTCCCGGCGCACCCGCATCGCCCAAAGCGAGTACCTCCGCGAGGCTGTCGACGACTTGCTGCGCAAGTACGACGCCGCGCCCAAGGAGGGGTAACCCCGTGCCCATGTCAGCGCGGGGCCGGCGACAATCGGCTGCCCTGGCCGAGCGCCCGCTTCTCGTCTTCGACTTTCACGGCCGGCCGGTGAATGCCAGGCCCGAGGCGCCGGCGGTGCGAAATCCACCGCAGAGCATCCGCGAGGCCGTCCTGGCCTGGCTCGACGCACAGATGTAGCCCCCACCGGGCCTTTGGACGTCCGCCCTACCCGGCCTGCACCCCGCTGGCGTCCGCCCCTTCCTCCATGTGACCCGCCACGTCGCCGAAGGACAGTTGGTCCAGCGACAGGAAGAGCAGCCCAAACCCAATCTGCTGCCCCGTCTGGCACAGCCACAGCACGTTGGCGTAGGCCAAGCCCGCTCCGCGGACCATGTCCCCGGGCAGGAAGAGCGTCAGCCCCACGCGAATGGCCCACTGGAAGGTGCCCATCATCCCGGGAGCTGCGGGAATCATGACGCCCAAGACCAGCGCGCAAAGCACGACGTAACTCTGGAACACCGTGAGCGGCAGGTCGAAGCCGCGCGTGGCGAGTAGCCACATCCCAAGGCCGTTGATGCCCCAGTACGCCACCGTCCAGCCGAAGAACGCGAGGAGTTGTAGAGGGCCGGGCAGCTGCTTGAGGGCCCCAACGAAGGAGTCGACGATGCCCGCCACCTTCTCGGCCAGCCCCGGGCTCGCCCACCCCACCAGCACCCGCACCAGGCCCACCGCGCGGTCCCGGTGCCAGGCTGCGAAGAGCAGAAACAGCAGTCCCCCGAAGAAGACCGCGAACATGGCGTTGCCCCAGTAGCTCACGAGGCGCACACCGGGCGCGTCGTCGGGGACGAAGAAGAGCAGCGCGCGCAGAAGCAGCGCCACGAAGACGCCGTCGGTGATGCGCTCCAGCACCACCGTCGTCATGGCCGCGCTGCGTCGCACCGCCGTCCGCTGGGCGATGAGGAAGGGGCGGGCGAACTCGCCCAGCCGGAAAGGCAGGACGAGCAACATCATAAAGCCGATGGCGCTCGCGTCGTTGAGGGGGCGAAAGGGCACCCGGGCCAGCCCCGACAGCAGGCACCCCCAGCGCAGCGTCCGGAAGAGGTGAATCAGCGTCAGGACGACGAGGTACGGCAGAAGCCACACGTAGTGCGCGGCCTTCAGGCTCGCCCACTGGTCGGACCAGTGCGTGTCGCGGAAGGCCCAGGCGGTGAAGGCAATGGTGATGGCCAGACTGCCGGCCAGCTTGAGTCCCCGCTTCATGGCAAGGCCTCTCCACGCAGGATGCGCTCCGGTTGCTCCTTCAGCAGCGTCTGCAGCCTGGCGTCGTCCGTCCGGGCTTTCAGTTCCCCGAGGGCCTTGGCTACCCACAGCCGCGCATCCACCGGGCCGTGGAGGTCCGTCGCCGCCACGGCATACAGTCCGTCCTCCAGGAAACTGCGCGCCAGCCGACGCGCCCCCGGCCCGTACCGGTTCACCAGCGCGCCCAGGTCCAGCTGGAGCCGGGCGCCCAGGCGGACTACCTCCGCCGCGCGCCCGGGCCGCTCGAATTCCTGGCACCGTTCCGGGTGCGCAAACAGCGGGGTGACGCCGCGGCGCACCATGCGGAAAACCAGGTCCGGGAGGGCCGGCACCGGGGCGCGGTAGGGGGCTTCCACCAGGACGTACCGGCCGTCATTGATGGCCCGGGTGGCCGGGGTGCCCAGGCCGTCCAGGAAGCCGTCGAGGATGAGGGCATGCTCTGCGTTGGAGTACAGGCGCAAGGCGATGCCCGCCTCGGCCAGGTCCCGCTGAAGCGCTGCCCGTCGCTCGGCGCACACTTCCGCCGAAGCAAACTCCGGCCGGGCATGCGGGCTGGGCGCCACCGCCGCAAAGCCCAGGTCCACCAGGGCCCGCGCCATTTCCAGTGCGTCCTCGGGCGTGCGGGCACCGTCATCCACGCCTGGAAGCAGGTGGCAGTGCAAGTCGACGTAGCCGGACATTGGGGGCTAGCGCCCGTCCTCGTCCTGCGCGGGGGCGCCGTCCGGGCGGGGCTGCTCCGGCTCGGCGTCCAGCGGACGGTCGGGCACCCGGTACTCCTCTCCCAGCCAGCGGCCGAGGTCCACCTGCCGGCAGCGGGGCGAGCAGAACGGGGCGCTCTTGTTTTCCGGGCGGGGCCGCGCGGGCTTGTGGCAGCTGGGGCAGAGGGCAGCCATGGGTGCGGGCCCTCCATAACCAAAGACGCCGACAGGACGCCAGCGCTACCCCCCCGGCGTTGGTGCTAAACCCCCCGTTGCCCGCCATGAAGGCCCTCCGCATCCTCCGCCCGGGAAGTCCAGAGGGCCTCGAACTGGCCGACGCCCCGGAGCCCGTGCCCGGCCCGGCGGACCTGGTGGTGCAGGTGCAGGCCACGGCCCTCAACCGCGCCGACTTGCTTCAGGTGCTGGGGCGCTACCCTCCCCCGGCGGACGTCCCCCAGGACATTCCCGGTCTGGAGTACGCCGGCACCGTCTTCAGCACCGGCCCGCGCGTCTTGCGCTTCAAGCGCGGGGACCGCGTCATGGGCCTGGTGGGGGGTGGGGCCTTTGCCGAGAGGCTGGTGACAGCCGAGCGGGAGGCGCTGCCCATCCCGGACGCCCTCAGCTTTGAGAAGGCGGCGGCGGTGCCCGAGGCCTTCTTCACCGCCTTCGACGCCCTGGTGCTGCAGGGAGGGCTGCGGCCCCACGCCCGCGTCCTCGTCCACGCCGCGCCGAGCGGCGTGGGGACGGCCGCCCTACAGCTGGTGCACGCCTTCCGCGCCCAGGCCATCGGCACGTCCAGAAGCCCAAGCAAGCTCGAACGCTGCCGTGCGCTGGCCCCCTTTCACCCCGTCGTCGTGCAGCCCGGCGAGCCGCGCTTCGCCGACCAGGTGCTGTCCATCACCGAGGGCCGGGGCGTGGACCTGGTCCTGGACTTGGTGGGGGGCCGCTACCTGGCCGAGTCGCTGGCCTGCCTTGCCCCCCGGGGACGGCTGTTGCAGGTGGGGACGCTGGACGGTGCCAAGGCGGAACTCGACCTGCGGCAGCTGATGGGGCGGCGGGCCCAAGTGGTGGGGACGATGCTGCGCAGCCGTCCCCTGGAGGAAAAAATTGCCCTGGCCCGAACCTTCGAGGCCCAGGTGCTTCCTGACTTTCAGAAGGGCCTGTTGCGCCCGGTGGTGGAGGAAGTGCTGGGCATGGGCAGCGCCCGGGCGGCGCTGGAGCGGATGGCCAGCAATGCCTCGGTGGGGAAGCTGGTGCTGGCCTGGGGGGCCGCCGCCTGAGGCGTGTCCACCGGGCGCGGCGGGGGGCGGGGCCCTGGCGCGTGTGCGCGATGGCCGCGCTTTCCCTGGCCAGCGCGGCCGCCGCCGACGTCAGCAAGCGACGCTCCGCGGTGGTGGAAGTGGTGCAGAAGGTCAGTCCCGCCGTCGTCTTCATCGGTACCGAGCAAACGGTGGACCGTCGGCTGCGTGGTTCAACGCTGGAGGACCTCTTCCCCGGCCGGACGCCCTCCCGCGGGCGCACCATGCAGTCGCTGGGCAGCGGCGTGCTGATTGACCCCTCCGGCCTCATCGTCACCAATGACCACGTCATCCGCGGCGCGTCGGCCATTCACGTGGTACTGGCCGACGGGCGGCAGCTCGACGCCGAGGTGGTGGGCAGCGACGCCGCCAACGACCTGGCGGTGCTGCGCGTGCAGGGCAAGGGGCCCTTCCCCGCCGCGCGCCTCGGGACCTCGGCGGACTTGATGATTGGCGAGACGGTGGTGGCCATCGGCTCGCCCTTGGGCCTTCAGAAGACGGTCACCGTGGGCGTCCTGTCCGCCATCGGCCGCAGCTTCAAGGCCGACAATGAACAAGTCTTCGACGACTTTCTGCAAACGGACGCCGCCATCAACCCCGGCAACAGCGGCGGCCCGCTGCTCAACCTCGACGGCGACGTCATCGGCATCAACTCCGCCATCCTGGCCAGTGCCCAGGGCATCGGCTTCGCCATTCCCGTCGACAAGGTGCGCCGCATCGTCACGGAGCTCAAAAGCTTCGGAAAGGTGCGGCCCGCCTGGGTGGGCATCGACGCGGTCCCTTTGAGTCCCGGCGTCGCCCGCCGGCTGGGGTGGGAGCGCACCCATGGCGTGCTGGTGGAGCGCGTCCAGCCGGGCAGCCCGGCAGCCACGGCGGGGGTGCACGCCGGCGACGTGGCGACGGACATTGCCGGCTCGCCGGTGGCGGACGTGGAGGACTTCAACGCCCGCCTCCTCGGGTACCCCGCCCGCACCTCCTTCTCCCTCACCGTGTTTCGCGACGGGCACGAGCGCACCGTCACCGTCACCCCGGAGAAGTTTTCCCCCGCCGCGGTGGATGCCCTGGTCTGGGAGCGACTGGGGGTGAAAGTTTCCGCAGGGAAGGGAGGCCTGGTGGTGGTGGGGGTGCGCCGGGGCAGCCAGGCCGCGCAGCGCGGCCTGGAACCTGGGGACCTCATCACCCGGCTCGACAATGAGCCGGTGGGCAGCCTGGAGGCCTTCCGCGACGGCCTCATGTCCAGCCACGGCCGGGGCGTGCTGCTGTCGGTGCGCCGGGGGCCGTTTACCTACCCCCTGGGGTTCCGTTTTTGAGACGGGCGGTTAGACCGCAGTAGCATTCGCCCCGGCAGACACCCCCAACCCCATGCCCAACCCCACGTACAGGCCGGTCGGGCCCCTGCTGGCCGGCACCCGTTCCACAGCCGTGCTGGGCATTGAGGACGTCGGCGATGGCCCGGGACGCGCGGTGGTGTTGGTGTGGGCGCCCCCGGACCTCTCCAAGGACGAGGAACGGGCCGCGCAGCTGCGGCGGGATACCCGGCGTGCCTCGGAATTGACACACCCGCACATCGTCACGGTGTTCGGCCTGGCCACCTTGCCGGAGGGCCTCGCCCGGGTGGTGGAATTCGTCGACGGGGAGTCCCTGCGGCAGGTGCTGGACCTCGTCGCCCCGCTGCCTCCCCGCATTGCCGCCCGCATCACCGCCGACGTGGCGCTGGGCGCGCACTACGCGCACCTCGCCGGCAACGACGACGGCTCGCCCATGGTGCACGGGGACTTGCGACCAGAAACCGTCATGGTCACCTACGCCGGCAAGGCCAAGGCCTCCGGCTATGGCGCCCTCGCCGTGGCGCCCCGGGAGGCCTCCGGCCTCCGGGTGGTGAACCGCCGGCGCTATGCCGCCCCGGAACAGATTATTGGCGGACGCACCGCCAGCACTCCCCAGACGGACGTCTTCCTGCTGGGCCTCTTGCTGTACGAGATGGTGAGCGGCAAGAAGCCCTGGGAAGGGGCCCCGGACGTGGACCACGCGGTGGTCGCTGCGCCGCTGCCGCTCGAAGCGGAGGACCACATTCCGGCGGAGCTGGTACCGGTGCTGGAGCGCGCCACCCGCAAGCGCGCGGCAGACCGCTACCCCACCGCGCTGGCCTTCCGGGACGCGGTGGACCAGGCCCTCACGCTCGCCCCGCACGGAGACGTCGCCGCCTTCATGGAGCGGCACTTCCCGAAGGAAAACTCCCCCCGCGCCGCCCGGTCCCAGGTGCTGGAGGAGGCCCGCGCCGCCCAAGCGCGCCGGCAGGCGGAAGCCAAGGCCCGCGAGCCCAAGCGGACGCCGGTGCCGGCGGCGCGGCCAGCGGTGGAACTCTTGGAGGCCGAGCCACGGCCGGACTGGCGGAGCCGCCTGCCGCTGGTGCTGGGCTTCGTGGTGGCGGTGGGGGTGGTGGGCGCCATCTGGTTTGCCAGCCGCACGGCGCCCACCCGGCCGATGATTGTGTCGCCGCCCGGCACCACCACGGTGGCCGCGGTGGCCCCGGAACCTGTTGCCGGCCCGCCTCCCCCGCAGCCAGTCGCCTCCCGCGACCCGGCCCACACCGAGACGCGCACCGACGCCTCCCCGGCCGTGCCCGCAAAGCCGGCCCCGGCCCTTCCCGGTCCCTCCGCTCCCACCGACGGCCGCCTCTCCGCGGCGGCCCCCCTGGGCCGGGTGCCGACGACGTTGCTGGAGCTCACGGTGGAGCCGCCGGTGGAGGTGGTGCTGGACGGCGTGAAAGTCGGCAAGTCCCCCATCACCGTGCCAGCAGCTCCGGGCCGGCGCGTGGTGGAATTCATCGACAAGTCGCGCGGCATCGACTTGAAGCGTGCCGTGCTGGTGGGCAAGGAGGGCGTGACGCGGCAGACGTTCACCATCGGCCACGGGACGCTCAGCGTGCGCATGCCGGACGGAGCCTCCCTTGCGCTGGACGGCCGCGTCCTGGGGCTGAAGCCGGCTGCGGAGATTCCCGTCTACGAGGGCACCCACCACCTGAAGGTGACGCTGGGCGATGCGGTGTGGCAGGAATCCTTCGCCATCCGTCCCGAGCAGACGCTGAAGTACGACGTGGCCCTCAAACCGAGCGGGGAAAACTAGCCCGAAGGAAGCGCCGAGGCCGCGGACGGCCTCTCCCGCCCCGCCTCGGACAGCGCCGGGGCGGCGGCCCGCGGGCGCGCCACCCCGTCGGCACCCTGCACCGCTTCGCCCTGATTGACGCGGGTGAGGCGGGCGAGCGTGAACGCCGAGGCGGCGAGCAGGATGTTGCAGAAGCCGAGGCCTCCGCCGCCCGGCAGGACGGCGGCCAGCGCGAGCAGGAACAGCCAGCCGGCGAGGAAGGTGGCGGCGAGCTCCGTCAGGGGCGTGAAGACGAGGACGCCGGCCACCAGTTCCAGAAGCCCGGCGACGTGCGCCAGCGCCCCCGGCTGCTGCCACCATTGGACACCGAAGCCGATGGCCTGCGCGCCGAGGACGAAGCGCAGGGCCGACAGCGGGATGGCAAGCCGTCCGTCGAGCATCCACTAGCCCGGGCTGGGGGCGGTCTGCAGGCTGCCCATCTGGCTGGAGCGCGTGGCGAGGGTTGTCCGCACGTCGGACAGCCGGGCAAGCACCAGGGCACCCACCGCCATGACCATGTCGCGGACGGCCACGTCGAGGAAGTGGCCGGTGGTGAGGAGGTTGAGAGCGATGAGCAGCAGCCAGCCGGCCACCACGTACGCCCCGACCCGGGTCAACCGGCTCAGCACGAGGAGGCCGGCGGCAATCTCCACCACCCCCACCAGGTGCATGCAGGTGGAAGGCGCCAGCCCCAGCAGCCGCGGGACGAGCGGGCTCAGGTAGTCCGTCCAGTGGGTGAGGAGGTTGGTGAACTTGTCGAGTCCGGCGACCACGGGGACCAGTCCGTACGTCAGCCGCAGTGCCCACCAGGAAGAGTTGAGTCGTGAATCCATGATGGAATCCTCCGGGCTTCAGTGCCCCTCGCTGCTGTAGAGCGCCGAGGCGGGTGGAGGTGACAAGGCGCTGCAGCGCTGTCACCTTTGCAGGCGCTCAGGCGTCCAATGGCAGCCCTGAGAGGAGGGAGCGATGTCCCTGGCAGCCACCGTCGCCACGTGGTCGCGCAGCCGTGTGCCAAGCGACGAGGACGTCGTGCGGCGCGTGGTGGCGGGCGAGGTGGCGCTCTTCGAGGTGCTGATGCGCCGCAACAACCAGCGGCTGTACCGGGCGGTGCGCGCCGTTCTGCAGTCGGAGGACGAGGCCGAGGAGGTGATGCAGCAAAGCTACGTCGCAGCCTACGGTGCCCTCCCCGACTTCGCGCACGCCTCGAAGTTCTCGACCTGGCTCCTCCGGATTGGGCTGAATGCCGCCCTCTCCCACCGCCGTCGCAACACCCTCTCATCTGCCCCGCTGCCCTCCGAGGAAGACCCCGTGGACGTTGTGCCCAGCCCCCAGCCCAGTCCTGAAGACAGAACCAGCACCCGGGAACTGAGTGGCATTCTGGAGAAGGTGCTGGATGGCCTCCCGCTGATGTACCGGACGGTGTTGATGCTCCGGGAAGTGGAGGAGCTGTCCACCGCCGAGGCGGCCGAGGTGCTGAGCGTCAGCGAGGACGTGGTGAAGACGCGCCTGCACCGCGCCAAGGTGCTGGCCCGCGAGAGCCTCTACGCGCGTACGGAACAGGGGGCGCGCGCCTCGTTCCTGTTTTATGCCCCCCGCTGCGACCGCGTCGTCGCCGCCGTGCTGGGACAGCTGGCCGACCCGGCCGGGCCGGGCTGAAGCAGCCAGGACGGCAGTGCGTCCCCCCCCCGGGGCCAGCGGCCCCGCAAGGCCGCGTCAGCCCACCTTCACCGGGTTGGCGGTCGAACGTCCCCACGCCTCGACGGTACCGTCTGCGGCCGGCTTTTGCTCGTCCGCGCTACCAAGGGGCACCCAGTCCCCCGCCTGGGCCAGCATGGCGTGCAAGTCCTCGATGCAGCGCAGCTGGTAGCGAAGCTGCGTCTTGCCCACCTGGACGACGAGGGCGGGCGGGGAGACCCCTTCGTCCCGGTACGCCTGGTACTGGGCTGTCCCCGGCGGCGTCCGCAGCGTCCACGGGCTCGCCACGTTCCCCAGCCCCTTCGACTGGTACACCCCACCCTGCTGCGCCTTGTCTCTCATGGCATTCCTCGCCCGGGTGGCGGCCAGGCCGGGCCGTACGCCCCGACGACGGAGACCTCGGTCACCACCGGCATCTCCACGCAGCGCTGCTTGATGCCCTGCTGAAAAGCCTGGAAGGACGGCAGGGCCAGCAGCGGGTTGTGGTCTTCGGCCTCCAGGGTGGCGATGTGAAGAAAACTCACCCCGTCCGCCAGGCGGTAAGTCGCGTAGCGAATCCCTTCGGGCTTGCGAGACTGCAGTTCCTCGAAGACAGCCGACACCCGGGCGACGTTCTCCTCGGCGCTCGCCTCGGACGTCTTGTAGCGGACCAGGATGGTTTTCACGGGGTACCGTCTCCTTCTTTGGGGCGTGCCACACAGCACGACGATTGAGGGGGGCAAAAGGATGCGCGGGCGGGGACGGCTTCCCCGCCCGGGCCGGCAAGCGCCCGAAACCTCTCCAGGGAAACGCCAAGACGGGACCGACGGGTGGCTAGCCCCGGGGCGTTGCCGCCAGTGCCGACGGGCGGGCTTAAGCGCCCTCGGCCGGGTGAGGGTGGTGGCTGAATGCCACCCGGTTTCCCTCCGGGTCCCGGACGTACAGCGTCCAGCGCGTCTCGTGCTCCACCGGCACCTGCGCCCGCTCCAGTTCCGCACGCACCGAAGCCCGCTCGCTCGGGGCAATGCGCAGCGCCACCAGGGACCAGCCCCGGCCGGTGCGCGTCGCCGGCGGGGGGGATGGCGCCTCGCCCGCCACCGCTTCCAGGGCGAGGAAGGCGCCGGGCAGCCCCAGCCACACGCTGCGCAGGCTGCCGTCCTCGCGCCGATGCTCGGCGACGACGGGGAGGCCGAGGACCTGCCGGTAGAAGGCCACCATGGGCTGCAGCGCCCGGACTTGCAGGGCAAGGTGGTGCACGCCCTGGAGCTTCATCCCCCCGCCCCGCCCGAGGGGTCCACCGCACGCGCCTCGAGGATGGGCCCCGCGTCCAGCACCAACTCGGCGCGCGGCACGGCCGGTGGCGCTGCCGCCGGGGGCGCCGGGGGCAGCTCGCCACTGTCGTCCAGTTGCAAGGCGCAGAAGGCCCCGAGGCGGACAAGCTGCGCCACCGCGCTGGCCAGCGACGCGATGGCCACCTGGACGACGGCCGCCCCGGCAGCCAGCCGCAACGGCCCAGCCGACGCCAGTCCCGAGAAGGCGGCCGCCGTGCCCGCCACTGCCGCCGCCAGCACCTCCGTCAGCAGCCACACCCCCACGGGCGCCCAGGGCCGCTGCAGAAGGGCGCGCGCCGCTTCCCAGCCCGCCACAGAAGCCGCCTCATCGCGCACCACCGCGCGCACCAGGGCCATTTCCGCCACCAGCTGCAGGAAGAGTGCGCCCAAGGGGCCCACCGTCGCGACGAGGGCCAGCCCCAGCGCGCCGGCCAGCCCCGAGGGGTGGTGGAATAGCCCCCGCAGGAACAGTAGCGCCCCGGAGGCACCGACCAGGACCTGCCAGCCATTCCAGGCCAGCAGCGCAGCGGCGGCAAGCGCCGCCCAGCCAAGCGCCCGCGGCGCCGCCAGGCCCACTGCCTGCAGTAGCGGCGGGACGTCCCGGCCGCGCAGCGCGGCCCCCGCCTGCTGCACGGCGGCCCCCAGGACGCACGCCTGCAGCGCCCAGGCGACGACGGCCGCCACCAGCGCGCCCCACAAGCGCTCCCCCGCCCGTGCCGAGACGATGGAGGCGAGGCCAGTCAGCCACAGCAGGCTGAGGCACAGCGTGACTGCGGCCGCGCCCAGGGCGAGCAGCACGGGCGGGGCAACGCGGGAGAAGGCGGTGGAGGTGCCGAGGCCGAGGGCCCGGCCGAACGACACCGGCTTCATGGCGGCGGCCCGACCGGGGCGGTGGCCGGCGGCGCCGAGCCCCCCACCGGCTTGCCGGCCTTCTGTGCCTCGCCCCCGTTGGTGAGGGTCATCCGTACCAATTCCCTGAGGATGTAGTTGCGTTTCAGGTTGCCGAGGATGGTGCGCAAGTCGTCGTAGACGCTCGGGTCGTTCACCAGCGCGCCGAGGGTCCCCTCCCCGCTTCGGATGGTGCCGGTGATGGCCTTCATGTCCGCCGCGACGCCGGCGAGGTTCTCCATGAGGTGCTTGCCATCGCCATAGACGAGCTGGTGGATGGCGCCGTCCGGGCTGGTACGGGCGTCGTGGAGCAGCGTGCTCAGCTCCGCGGCGGCCTGCCCCAGCTCGCCCACCGCCTTGCCTCCTTGTGCGTCGTAAAACAGCGCGTGCAGCGCTCCGGGTCCTTTGCGTGCCGCCTCCAGCAGGTCATCCACCTCGTTCACCGCGTGGTCCACCCGCACGGCTACCGCGGAGAGACGGCTGACCAGGAGGCGGGTGTCATCGGCGGTCTGCTGGTCGTAGATGAGCGTGTGCAGCGTGCCGGGGCCCTTCTCCAACCGGCCAAAAATTCCCCGGAAGGAGGAGAGGGTGGCGGCGATGTCGTCCTTGAGGGCCGGGTCCGAGTAGGCGCTGACCGCCCGCCTCAAGTCCTTCGTTATCTGCACCGCGTTCTCCAGCACCTCGCCGCCATTCTTCAGCAGCGTGGTGAGCTCGCCCGAGGGGCCGCTCGGGATTTCTCCACCCGGGGCGATGGGCTCAGCCCTGGCCGACCCCATGGAGATGTCGATGGCCTTGTCGCCCAGGACGCCGCGACCGCTGATGCGGGCCACCGAGTCCGCCCGGATGCGGCTGGCGAAGCGCTTGGCCACATCCACCTTGACGTCGATGCGACGGTCCTCCACGTCGGAGAGGAAGGCGATGGCGCTCACCCGGCCGACCTCGAGGCCTCCGACCCACACCGGCGAGTCGGTCTTCAGCCCTTCCACGTTTTCGAAATACATGTGGTAGCTGACCTGCCGCTCGAAGACCCGGTTGGCCTTCCCGATGAGCAGCACCACCACCGCCAGCAAGCCGAGGGCCAGCGCCACGAAGACGCCGGCCCGGACGACGGTGCGGCGCTCCCTCTTCTCCGCCGTCTCCTGCGTCATGCCCCCACTCCCCGGCTCTCCGCGCGCGGCAAGCGTGCGTCGAGAAACGCCCGCACGTCGCTGTTCCGGCTGTGCTGCATCTCGTCCACCGTCCCGACCTGGACAATTTTCCGGTTGGCGATGAGGGCCATCCGGTCTGACACGTAGAAGGCCGAGGGCATGTCGTGGGTGACGACGACGGAGGTGCAACCGAGCTCGGCCTTCATGCGCAGGATGAGGTCCTCGATGATGCGGGTGCTGATGGGGTCGAGTCCGGTGGTCGGCTCATCCCAGAGGATGACCTCCGGCTCGGTGGTGATGGCACGCGCCAACCCCACCCGCTTCTTCATGCCGCCGGAGAGGTCCGCCGGGGACATCCCCTCGATGCCAGGCAGGTTCACCATCTTGAGCGTCCGGGCCACGCGCTCGGCCAGCTCCTGCCGGTCCATCTTCGGGAAGTGCTCGCGCAAGGGGTAGGCAATGTTCTCTCCCACGGTGAGCGAGTCGAAGAGCGCGGAACCCTGGAAGACGTACGCCACCTGCCGGCGGACGTCGAGAAACTGCCGTTCGGAGTAGTACGTAATCTCCTGGCCCTTGAAGTCGATGGAACCCGCATCCGGGTGGAGCAGGCCGATAAGGGACTTGAGCAGCACACTCTTCCCGGTGCCGGAGCCCCCGATGACGGTCAGGGTTTCCCGGGGCCGCACGCCCAGGTTGAGGCCATCGAAGACCACCTTGGGCCCGAACGCCTTCTTCAAGTCCCGGAAGCGGATGAGGTCGCCGCCGTCACTCACGCCAGCACCAGCAGGAGCAGCTTGGTGAGGAAGAAGTCCGCCACCAGCACCGCCACCGAGGCCACCGCCACCGTCTCGGTGGTGGCCCGACCCACGCCCTCCGTCCCGCCCCGCACCTGGAAGCCCTGGTAACAGCCCACCGCGCCGACGATGGCGCCAAAGACCACCGACTTGCCCACGCCGCTGAAGAAGTCCTTCAGGTCGACGGTGTCCAGCGCCGACTGGTAAAACTGCACCAGGGGGATGTGGTACTCGAAATTCACCACCCCCGCGCCGGCGGCCATTCCGGCCACGTCGGCCAGCACCGTCAGGAGCGGCAGGACGATGATGCAGGCCCACAGCCGAGGGGACACCAGCTTCTTCACTGGGTCAGCGCCCAGCGCACGGATGGCGTCCAGCTGCTCAGTGACATTCATGGAACCCAGCTCGGCGGCGATGCCCGAGCCGATGCGGCTTCCGACGGTGAGCGCGGTCAGCACCGGCCCCAGCTCGCGGAAGATGGTCAGCACCGCCACCTTGCCGACGGTGTGAGCGACACCGAAGCGTCCGAGGAAGAAACCGAACTGCAGGCAGATGACGAGGCCGGCGAAGACGGCGGTGAAACCGGCGATGGAGAGCGAGCGCACGCCCAGCGACTCCACCTGGTAGAGCAGGGCCCCGACCTCGACCGGGGGCCGGAGGCCCCGCACCAGGGCCCGGCCGGCCAAAAGGAAGCAACCGCCGAAGGCGTCCAGGGCGTTCATGGCCCGGCGCCGGAACGGCAGCAGCTGCTCCAGCTCCTCGCCCACCAGCCCGGCGATGGAGTCGCGCCCGTCCGGCGCTGACACCGTCGGCCCCGGGCTCACGTCTGTGGCTCCGTCTGAAAGCCGGCGACCAGTGCCTGGAATTGTTCCAGCCGGTCCGGGTACTGCCCCACCGGGGCGACATAGGCGAAGTCGTAGATGCAGCCGTCCTTCTTCACCACCACCAGGCCGAGCTCGCGCGCCACCCCATCCATCTTGGCGATGTAGTGGGAAAACAGCGCCTCCCGGCCGTCCAGCATCTGCGTGCGCTGCTCCAGCTTCTGCACGTCGGTAAAGCCGATGAGGAGCTGGCGGTTGAGGGCCACCAGCGGCACGTCCTCGTACTCCTTGCAGGTGGAGTTGACCCAGAAGGCGTAGGCCGGCGGGCTGGTCACCCAGGAGAAGTCGCTGTCCTTGAGGTTGACCTGGTGCCAATCGGTGGGAATGGGGCCCACCCGGTAGCGGGTGTCGGGGGTGTACACCACCCCGTCGTGCAGGCTGACGCTGCGACAGCCGCCGGCCAGCAGGCCCACGGCGATGACAACCATGGCGCCCGGGCGCCTCGGCGAGAGCACGTCCACGTGGGTGGGAAGCCTAACCTGGGCTCGGCGGCGGCGCGGGCCGGTGTTTGGCGAGATTCGTTTGACTCTGCACGTCCGTTCAGGCACCCTGTCTGTGCTCGAAACAAGCCTGTGGCGCCCGCCCGGGCGCCCCCCTGGGGAGGGCAAGACGATGGAAGAGCTCACCGGACGGCAGCGCGAAATCCTCCAATTCATCGTCAAGGAGACGGAGGAGCGCGGCTACCCCCCTACCATCCGGGAAATCGGGGAGGAGATGGACATCCGCTCCACCAACGGGGTGAACGACCACCTCAAGGCCCTGGAACGCAAGGGGTACGTGCTGCGCGGCGAGCAGCAGTCGCGCGCCCTGGTTCCCACCAAGCGGGCCCGGCTGGTGCTGGGCATCGGCGCCGGCCGGCGCGACGCCAACCTGGTGGAGGTCCCGGTGCTGGGCCGCGTCGCCGCCGGCGTCCCCCTGCTGGCCGTGGAAAACGTCGAGGACTCGGTGAAAATCGACAGCTTCCTGCTCGGCGGCAGCGGCAAGGAAGTCTTCGCCTTGCGGGTGAAGGGCGAGTCGATGATTGAGGACGGCATCCACGACGGCGACTACCTCTTCGTCCGCAAGACGCCCACCGCGTCCGCCGGAGACATCGTCGTGGCGCTCATCGACGACGAGGCCACCTGCAAGCGCTACTACCCGGAAGGGGACCGCATCCGCTTCCAGCCGGCCAACCACACCATGACGCCCATCTACGTCAACAAGTCCCAGTTCCGCTCGACGATGATTCTGGGCCAGGTGGTGGGCGTCTACCGAAAGGTACACTGACGGCAACGCCCGCCCCGGGCTTCTTGGCAGCGAAGGCGGCTGGACGGGCTTTCGGCGCGCCGGCATTCCTGACTAGGGAGCCGGCACCGGCCCGAGAAAGCGCAAGGGGTCCACCGGTTCGCCGTCCACCCGGACTTCAAAGTGCAGGTGCGGGCCACTCGTCTTTCCGGACTCGCCAACGGTGGCGATGACTTGGCCCGGGCGGACGGACTGGCCGGTCCGCACCCGCAAGTCCCGGCTGTGGGCGTAGACGGTGACGAGGCCCTTCTCGTGGCCCACCACGACGATGAGGCCGTAGCCGGACTGCGGCCCGGCAAAAAGCACCAACCCCTCCCCTGCCGTCCGCACCGACGTGCCGGCCGGCGCTGCCAGGTCAATCCCGTCGTGGGGCTCCCGGCCCTTCTTGCCGAAGCGCGCATACAGCACACCCCGCAGCGGCCACTGCAGCCCGCCGGCGGGCACGGAGACGACGGTCCCCCGGGGGGTGACGGCCATTCGCCCGGTGACGGCCGGAGGCCGTGGCGGCGTGTCGGCCACCGGGGCCGGACCAATGCTGGCGGACACGGCGGCCGCCTTGCCGGTAAGTGTGGCTGCCGACACCGCCGGGGCCGGAGGCGACACCGGACGCGGCATGGGCGCCGTCGGATGGTCAAAGGCCCGGGCCAGCGTGTCGGGCAGCGGGATGTCCCCCGGCGGTGGGGCCGGCAGGTTGAAGGCGCGCAACAACTCCGGCGGCAGCGCCTGGCCGGCGAGCGGTTCCACCGGCGTCTCCCAAGCCTTGGCGGCAGCCGACGGCGGCGGGGCCTCGGGCGCCGGGTGCCCGCCCGCGGCGGCCGTGGCACCGGGGGCCGTGGCGGGTTCCACCGCCCCCGGGATGAGGAGCTCGGTCCCCACCGCCAAGGGGGCAGTCACCTCTCGCCCGTTCGCCGCGGCCAATTCCTCAGCCGACAGCCCGTAAGCCTTGGCGATGCGAAACCAGGTTTCCCCCTTCTCCACCCGGTGCACGCCGCGCACCACCTCCGGTTCCCGGTGCGTCTCGGACTCGGGCCGGGCCCAGGCGGGCAGCGGCTCGCCGGGCGGCGGTCCAGCGCGGCCGCTGGCACAGGCGGCCGCCAGCAGGAGCCAGCCGGGCGCGCCGAGGCGCCGGAGGCGGCTCCGGCGGCTCACCCGTCCTCCGCCCGGCGGCAGGGGAAGCCGTCGACGTTCCAGCCAGCGAGACGGGGGATGAGGGCCTCGTCGGTGAAGTCGAGCAACATCGGCGTCACCGAGATGAGGTGTTCATCGAAGACGGCGTTGCAGTCGCTGCCGGGCACATCCTCGTGCTGGTAGGCGTTGCCGCCAATCCAGTAGTAGCGCCGGCCGCGCGGGTCGACGTTCTCCACCACGGCGTTGCCGTAGCTGTGACGGCCGAAGCGCGTCAGGGCGTAACCCTCGGGCTGGCCTTCCGGCACGTTGACGTTGAGGAGGACCCGCGGAGGGAGCGCCTCGGCCAGCGCCGCCGCCACCAGCGCCCGGGCGAAGCGGGCTGAGGGCGCGAAATCATGGCGGGACCGGGAGACACAACTCACGGCAATGGCCGGCACCCCCAGAAGGCAAGCCTCCATCGCCGCCGCCACCGTGCCGGAATAGATGACGTCGTCGGCCAGGTTGGGCCCGTGGTTGATGCCGGCAACGGCGATGCGCGGCCGCTCGTCCTTCATCAGGTGATGGATGGCCAGGTAAACACAGTCGGTGGGCGTGCCGTCCACGCTGAACCAGCGCTCGCGCACCTTGCGAATGCGCAGCGGACGGTGAAGCGAGATGGCGTGGGAAGCCGCGCTCTGCTCCACCTCCGGGGCCACCACCCACACCTCGCCGAGGGGCGCCAGGGCCAGGGCGAGGGCCTCCAGCCCCGCGGAGAGGACACCGTCGTCGTTGGACAGCAGGATGCGGATGGCCTAGCCCTTCCCGTGCGCAGCAAAGGCATTCCGCCCGGCAAAGCGCGCCGCGCCGGCCAGCTGCTCTTCAATCCGCAGCAACTGGTTGTACTTGGCGACCCGGTCGGTACGGGAGGCGGAGCCGGTCTTCAGCTGGCCACAGTCGAGTGCCACCACCAGGTCCGCGATGGTGACGTCCTCCGTCTCGCCGCTCCGATGCGACATCACCGTGCTGTAGCCCGCCCGGTGCGCCATCCGGACGGCGTCAAAGGTCTCGGTCAGCGTCCCAATCTGGTTCACCTTCACCAGCAAAGAGTTGGCCACGCCGTCCGCGATGCCCCGGGCCAGCCGTTCCGGGTTGGTGACGAAGACGTCGTCCCCCACCAGCTGCAGCTTGTCGCCCAGCGCCCGGGTGAGCAGCCCCCAGCCCTCCCAGTCGTCCTCGGCCATGCCGTCCTCGATGGAGACGATGGGGTAGCGGCCGGCCAGTTCCTGGTAGTAGCCCACCAGTCCGGCGGCGTCGTACTCCTTGCCCTCGCCTTTGAGTCGGTACCGCCGCGTCTTGGCGTCGAAGAATTCGCTCGCCGCGGCATCCACCGCCAGCCCCACCTGGTCCCCCGGCCGGTAGCCGGCGGCGGCGATGGCCTCGAGGATGATTTTGAGGGCCTCCTCGTTGGCCGGGAGGTCGGGGGCGTAGCCGCCCTCGTCCCCGACCGAGGTCGAAAGCTTGCGCGCCTTGAGGCCCTTCTTGAGGGCGTGAAACACCTCCGCGCCGCAGCGCAGCGCCTCGGCGAAGGTGGGCGCCCCGTGCGGCACCACCATGAATTCTTGGATGTCCACCCGGGTGTCCGCATGGGCGCCGCCGTTGAGGATGTTCATCAACGGGACGGGCAGCGTGCGCGCATTCACCCCGCCGACGTAGCGGTACAACGGTAGCCCCACGGCGCTGGCGGCCGCGTGGGCGGTGGCCATCGAAACGCCGAGAATGGCGTTGGCGCCGAGCTTGCCCTTGTTGGCGGTGCCATCCAGGGCGATGAGGCGCTGGTCGAGTCCCGCCTGGTCAAGGGCGTCCAGGCCCTCCACCGCCGGGCCGAGGACGTCCTGCACGTTGGCCACGGCGCGCCGGACGCCTTTGCCGCCGTAGCGGCCGGGCTCGGCGTCACGAAGCTCGACCGCCTCGTGCACGCCGGTGGATGCTCCGGAGGGAACGGCCGCCCGCCCGAGAGCTCCGCCCTCGAGCTGCACTTCCACCTCAACCGTGGGGTTTCCGCGCGAGTCGAGAATCTCCCGCGCGCGGACACTGGCGATGGCTGTCATTGCTAGGGGTTGTACGGCCAGGTGCAGGGTGGGGCAAGGACCTGGGCAGCTCGTCAGCCGAGCAGGTCGATGACCACGACGCCCCGCTTGGGCGGCTCATCCCCGACATCCGTCTTCTTCGGGGGACGGTCGAGCTCAGGCTCGGGCAGGGGCAACTGGACGGCAGGACGCTCGTCTCGGCGGCGGTCGCGCTTGCGCTGCTCGTCGATGATGAATGTCTCCAGCGTCTCCAATTCCAGGTGCCTCCAAATTCTTAGACGCATGGGGCTAATGGACGATTCATCCATCCCTTGTACGTCGAGTCACATTGTAATGGGTCTGAGCAGGCCCGCAAGGCTCTGGCTGTGGGCCGCGCCCTCACCCACACCCAGGGTCAGCCCTGGAAACACCCGCATCCCGCGCCGGGCCACCTCACGCTAAGTCCCTGAAGCAATTGCAGGTCTTCCCCACCCGGGGCGCCCCGGTGTTGGGGAAGACACCGGGGGAACGGGCTTGGCCGGTGCTGCTGCAAGCCTTCGAAAGAAGTTTCCTCGGGGTCCACCCTGGGGAACAGTGCCGCGCCGATGCCGTCCGACCGACCCGGAGAGCACCTCCGCTCCTGCGCCGGTTCTCCCTCGGTCCGTTGGCTCCTCGGACTTGCCCTCATCACCCTCGGGTCCTGGGGACGGTGGCTGGCCACCGGCTCGCTGAGGATTGACGAGAACTACCCGGAGGAGCTTCCTGGCTCTCTTCTGTTCGCGACGCTTGCCCTGGGATGGGTGCTGGTGGTGACCGCCTGGGTCGGCGGCAAACGGGTGTCCCGCTCCGGGGAGACACACCCCCAGAAAGTCACCGGCAAACTCTTCTACTGGCTGCTGCGCCAACTCATCGACTTTGAGATTCCGAGCGACACCGGAGATTTTCGGCTGATGAGCCGTCGGCCTCGACGCGCTGCTGAGCAGCCCGCTCTGGCGCGAAAAACCCGCGCACGGGCCTCCTCGCCGCTCTGTACTATAGGCCCCGGGGCGGGTGCGGCGGCTGACCCCGAACCGTCACCGAACCAGACCTCCGCCCACCGGCGATGGGCGTTCCAAGGAGGAACGAGTGTCCGAGGCCCCCGTCCCAGACCGTCCACTTCCTCGGGCCGTGTGGCTGCTGAGCGGGGTGTCTTTCCTGGCCGACGTCTCCACCGAGATGACGTACCCGCTGCTCCCGCTGTTCCTGGTGGGGGTGCTCGGCGCTTCCAAGGCCAGCCTGGGACTGGTGGAGGGGGCCGCCGTCCTCATCGTGGCGCTGATGTCCGCCGTGGCCGGGGCGCGCAGCGACCGTCGGCGGCGACGGGTCCCATGGATTCGGTGGGGCTACGGGTTGCCCGTCCTCGGCAAGGCCGTCATCGCCCTGGCCGTCACCTGGCCTCAGGTCCTGGGCGGGCGGCTTCTTGACCGCACTGGCAAGGGGCTGCGCGGAGCCCCCCGCGATGCGCTGATTGCGGACGCCGTCGCACCCGACCAGCGGGGGCGGGCCTTCGGACTGAATCGCATGTTCGACACGGCCGGCGCGTTGCTGGGCGTCCTGGGCTCGGCATTCCTTCTGTGGTGGCTCACCGGCGCGCCACGGGAAGCCTGGTCGAGCGAGGCGCTGGCCACGGCGGCCACGACGCCGGCGTCCGTCTACCGCACCATCTTCGCCGTCGGCGCCGCGCTCGGGCTCGCCTCCCTGCTGCTCACCTTCTTCGTCACCGAATCCGACCGCACGACGCCGGCAGCGCCCTCGCCGACAAGCCCCGCGGCCTCCCAGGCGCCGGCCGTCGCGGCGTCTGCAGCCGCCGGGCGGCTGGGCCTACCGCGCGCCTACTGGGGCGTCCTGCTGGTCCTCGTCCTGTTCTCGCTCGCCAACAGCAGCGACACGTTTCTGCTGCTGCGGGCGAGTGACCTCGGCTACTCGCCCTGGGCGGTGGTGCTGGTCTATGCCGTCTACAACCTGACGTACGCGGCGTTCTCCTACTCCGCCGGCAAGCTGAGCGATGAATTTGGCCGGTGGACGCTCATCGGCCTGGGGTGGGCCATCTACGTGGCGGTGTACCTGGGGTTCGCCTTCTTGCCCCGGACGCTGGCCTGGGGCCTCTGGCCGCTGATGGGCATCTACGGCGTGTACATGGCCCTCACCGACGGCGTTGGCAAAGCGCTCATCGCCGACAAAAGCCCCGCCCTGAAGCGCGGCACCGCGATGGGCCTCTTCTACGCACTCACCGGCCTCACCACTCTCGGCGCTAGCCTCCTGGCAGGCGCCGTCTGGGACAAGTTCGGCGCGACGCCGGCGCTGACACTCAGCGCGGGGGTGGCCCTGCTGGCCCTGTTCGTCCTGCGCCTGGTGAAGGACTGAAGGCCCGCGCCCTCAACGTCCGGCACCAGCCTCGATGCGCTTCTTGAACGCCTGCAGCATCTTGGGAAGGCTCGACTCCACCATGGCGGTGACGAGGGTGCGAGGGACGAGGAGTCCGAGCGCCACCTCGACGGTGTAGATGGCGTTGGTCTTGGCATCGCCCAGGGCCTCGAGCACCCACCCACCCCGGTTGTCCTTCAGCACCTCACCCTCGACGAAGGTCCACTGCAAGCCCCGCGGGCGGTCCTCCGTCATGTGCAGCGTGTAGCGGATGCGCTTCATGACGTCGACTTCGTAGTGGATGTTGACCTGATTCCCCTGGCGGTCCGAGGTGCGGATGGACTTCACCTCGGTGAGAAACTCCGGGTAGCGCTCGTAGTCGACAATGACGTCGAAGACGCGCTCCGCGGGCGCGTCGATGACGATGGAACGCGTGGCGCTTGCCATTTGGAGTACCCCTTTGGGGGCGCGCGCTTAGGGCGCGTAGCCCGGCTTCTTGTCGAACTTGTGGGTGGCCTGCACGTAGCGCACGGTGCCCGTCTTGCTTCGCATCACCACCGAGTGCGTCTCCGCGCCACCGCCGAAGAAGCGCACCCCTTTGAGGAAGTCCCCTCCGGTGACGCCGGTGGCGGCAAACATCACCTCGCCCCGTGCCAGCTCCTCGGCCGTGTAGACGCGGTCGAAGTCCTTCACCCCCATCGCCTTCGCGCGCTCCGCTTCCTCGGCGCTGCGCAGCTTGAGTCGGCCCTGGAAGTCGCCGCCGACGCTTTTCAGCGCCGCCGCGGCAATGACGCCCTCCGGGGCGCCGCCCGTGCCAATCAGCACGTCCACCCCAGTGTCCTCGAAGCAGGTGGCGATGGCGGCCGCCACGTCGCCGTCCTCGATGAGACGGATGCGCACTCCGGCCGCGCGCAGCTCGGCAATCAGGCCCTCGTGCCTTGGGCGGTCCAGCACAATCACCGTCAAGTCGTCTACCCGCCGCTGCATCTTCGCCGCCACCGCGCGCAGGTTGTCGGTGGGACTCTTGCGCAGGTCGATGGCACCCTTGGCCCGCGGACCGACGGCCAGCTTCTCCATGTAGGTGTCCGGGGCATTCAAAAGCTGGCCGCGCTCGGCGAAGGCCACCACGGCGATGGCGCCCGGACGCCCATAGGCGCAGAGGTTGGTGCCCTCCAGGGGGTCCAGGGCGATGTCCACCGCCGGGTCGTCGGGGCCGCGGCGACCGACCTCCTCGCCGATGTAGAGCATGGGTGCCTCATCGCGCTCGCCCTCGCCGATGACCACCGTGCCGCGGATGGGCAGGGCGTCGAAGGCCCGGCGCATCGCGTCCACCGCGGCCTGGTCGGAGAGGTGCTTCTCGCCCCGTCCCATCAACCGTGCCGCCGCGATGGCCGCCATCTCAGTCACGCGCACCACTTCCAGCGCCAGGTTACGGTCCATCATGGTTCCCCCTTGGCACGGCTAGAGACGAGCTGGACGACCGACTCCGGAAGTCGCGCGGGCTTGCCGGCGGTGGTGACGCAAGCGTGCACGGTGTGCCCGGCGCAGAGCACCGCCGCCTCGCCCTCGCGGCGAACCTCATAGACGAAGGTGAGGCGCACCCGCGAGGCGGCGGAAATCTCCGCTCCGATGAGAAGCATGTCGTCGTACCGTGCCGGGGCCCGGTAATTCACCACCGCCTCCACCACCGGCAGCATGAGCCCCTGTCCCTCGAAGGCCCGGTAGGTGCTGCCATGGGCGCGGAAGAGCTCGTTCCTCGCATGCTCGAAGTAGCGAAGGTAGTTGGCGTAGTACACCACCCCCATCTGGTCGGTGTCCCCGTAGATGACCCGCTGTCGCGCCTCGAACACTGGGGGCAGGGAAGGTACTCCACCCGCGGCCTCGGTGGTGACGCGGAAAGCCCGTCGGCCCTGCTTGCACGCACCAGGCACGGTGGGCTTCAACCCTGGATTCAAGCCCCCATGCGCACCTCCCCTGCCCTCTTCCGCGGCCTTCCCCTCGCCATCCTTCTCCTCGCCGCCCCCGCGCTGGCCAAGCCACCGCGACTGACGCTTTTCATCAGCGTGGACTCGCTCGGGACGGACCTCCTCTTGCGCAACCGCAGTCACCTCCGGGCCGGCCTGGCGGCGTTGCTGGACAGGGGAGCGTTCTTCCCGGACACGCGGCATGAGCAGGCGGAGGTCGCCACCGCCCCAGGCCACGCGGTGCTGTCCACCGGCGCCTACCCGTGGCGCACCGGCATCGTCAGCAACCGCCTCCTCAACCGCAGTACTGGCAAGGAGGAGCCCATCTTCTGGGACCCGGGCCATCCGGTCCTGGGCGCGCCGCCCGGGCCCGAAGACAGCTCGCCGGAGGCGCTTTTGGGGGAGACGCTGGCGGACCACCTGCGCCTGTTCACCGCGCGGATGGGCAAGGCCGTCGTGCTGGCCGGCAAGGGCCGGGCCGCCATCGCCCTGGCGGGCCGGCTCGGCGCGCCCTACTGGTTCAGCGACGCGGTGGGCCGCCTCGTCACCGGCACCTTCTACGCCAAGGAGCTGCCGGCCTGGGTGAAGGCCCTCAACGACAAGCGGCTTCCCGACCAGGCCTTCGCCCTCTCCTGGACCCTCAGCCTTCCAGAGAAGGCCTACAGCGGCCAGGACGACCGGCCCTTTGAGGCGGACGCCTTCGGGATGAAGCGCAAATTCCCCCACCCGCTCTCCGCCGGGCTACCGGCCCCTGGGCCCCAGTCCTACGCGGCCTTCGCCAGCTCGCCCTTCCTCGACGAGTTCCTGGTGGAGGCGGCCAAGGCAGCACTGCTGGCGGAGCAGCTGGGCAAGGACGAGATTCCGGACCTCCTGGCCGTCAGCTTCAGCAGCCTGGACCGCATCTACCACCTGTACGGGCCCTATTCTTGGGAGGTGCAGGACGCCCTGGTGCGGCTCGACAAGGCGCTGGGGGACCTCCTGTCGGCCGCCGAGCGCGCCGCCGGGGGACGCTCCAACCTCCTGGTGGTGCTGAGCTCCGACCACGGCGGCGCGGGCATTCCCGAGGAACTCATCGCCGCCGGCCTGCCCGGGCTGCGCGTCAAGCCGTCCTCTCTCAAGGCGGGGCTGCAGGCCGAGCTGAGTCGCCTCTTCGGCGCGCCGCTGCTGCTCGGCTTCCGGGAATTCAACGTGGTGCTGGACGACAAGGCGCTGGAGACGCGCCACCTGGAGGGTCCAGCGGTGCGCCGCGCCGCAGCCACCTGGCTCGCCCGGCAGCCGGGGGTGGCCCTGGCCGTCGCCCGCGATGACCTCGGGGGCTGCGATGACCTGCAGGGCTACCAGGGTGCCCTTCGCCGCAGCTACTTCCCCGGGCGCAGCGGCGACGTCCTCTTCCTGCTGCGCCCCTTTGCCGTCCTCGACGAGCAGGAAGATGGGACGAGCCACGGGCTGCCGTACGCCTACGACGCGCAGGTACCCCTCGTCCTGTACGGCCGGGGCGTCCGCCCCGGCACCTTCACCCAACGTGTCCATGCCGTGGACGTCGCCCCCACCGCTGCCACGCTGATGGAGATGGGTGGCCTCGCCGGTGCCGAGGGTGTCACCCGCAGCGAGGCCATCTCCCTCGGGCACTAGGCCGGTCGTTCCTAATCCAGCCACCCTCTCCCGCGCCCATGGCGCGATGCGTCAGCGGGCCAGGCCGCCTAGGGCGGGGAAACTAGCTCGAGCGAGAGGTCCATGGCACGGGCCGAGTGCGTCAGGGCCCCCATCGAGACGAAGTCCACGCCCAGGGCCGCCAGCCTCGGCAGCCGCTCCAGCGTGACGCCGCCAGAGACCTCGACTTCCACCCTGCCGGCAACGCGCCGCACGGCCTCCGCCACGTCCGCGTCCCCCATGTTGTCCAGCAGCACGACGTCGGCGCCGCCTGCGACGGCCGCTTCCAGCTGAGCAAGCGAGGTCACTTCAATCTCCACCTTCAGCAGCCGCGGCGCCTGCGCCCGCGCCCGGCGGAGTGCCTCCGCCACGTCCCCGCCCACCGCTGCCAGGTGGTTGTCCTTGATGAGGACTCCGTCGAAGAGGCCGAAGCGGTGGTTGGCCGCGCCGCCGGCACGCACCGCGAGTTTGCTCAGCGCCCGCATGCCGGGCGACGTCTTGCGCGTGTCCAGCACCTGGCACTTGGTTCCGCGCACCGCCTCGGCCGCCTGGGCCGCCAGCGTGGCGATGCCGCACACCCGCTGCAGGATGTTGAGGGCGGTGCGCTCTGCGATGAGGAGCGTCCGGAGTGAGGCCGAGACGCTGGCCACCACCGTCCCCGCGTCTACCCGCGCGCCGTCCGGGTACCGGAAGGCCACCGTCGCCGTCGCCTCGAGGCGCTGAAAGACGCGCGCGAAGGCGTCGGCGCCGGCCAGCACCAGGCGCTCCTTGGCTAGCAACTCGGCGCGGCCCCGCGCCGAGGCGGGCACCAGCGCCGCGGTGGTGACGTCCCCCGCCGCGCCGAGGTCCTCGTCCAGCGCGAGGTCAATCAGCCGGTCGAGGGCGTCCATGGTGAAGCTGCCCTCCCTTGGGGGAGGAGGCTAGCGACGGCCCCGGCGCTTGGTCGTGCGGCGCATCACCTTCCGCCGCCCACTGCGCTTGGCCTTGCGAGCCGGCTTCCGGGCCGCCTTCCGGGCCGCCTTCCGCTTCTTCACTCCACGCTTTACCTTTCGCAGCGCGGCCTTTCTCTTGGCGCGCCTGGCCTTGGGCTTCCTGCGTGCCGGCTTCTTGGCCGCTGCCTTCTTCTTGGCCGCCGGCTTGCGCGGCGCGGGAGCAGCGGCCATCGGCGCCGGCGGCGCAGGCGCGGGCTCGCTCGGGATGCCGAACATGCCGCTCGATGGCGTCGTGGGCGGTGTGGATTGGAACATCTCCTCCGGCGTCTTTTCCGACATCGTTCCCTCCGGCTTGATGCGATTCAGGTTTTCCTGCACCTTTGCCCTTCGTTGCTCAAGCTCCGCGACGCGTGCGCGGTCCTTCTCGACTACCTCGGCAGGCGCTCTGGCGACGAAGCTCGGATTGTCCAGCTTTCTCCTCAGTCCTGCTACATCTGTCTCAACCCGGACAAGCTCTTTCCCCAGCCTCGCACGTTCCTCGGCCAGATCCAGCAGTCCTGCGAGGGGAACGAAGACTTGGAGCCCCTCCCCCACCCAGGTGGCCGATTGGGGGGGCTGGCGGCCCGGACTCTGCACGTCTAGGGAGGCCAGGCCGGCCAGGGGTAGGACGTACCCGGAGGCCCGCTGGAGCGCCTCCCGCAGCCCCGGGCGCTCGGCTTGCACCACCGCCCGGAAACGGGACGCCGGCGACAGGTTGCTCTCGCCCCGGATGGTGCGCACCGCTTCAATAACGGCCACCACCGGGGCCATTTCCTGCTCCGCTGCCGCATCGCGCCATCGCCCGGTGGCCTCCGGAAAGTCCGCCCGGGCGAGGAAAGCATCCGGGGCAACTCCCGGCAGCCGGTGCCAGAGTTCCTCGGTGAGAAAGGGCATGAAGGGGTGGAGCAGGCGCAGCAACTGGTCGAGCACCTGGACCAGCACCGCGCGGGTAGTGGCGCGGGCGTGGGCGTCCTCTCCCTGCAAAGGGGCCTTGGCCAATTCAATGTACCAGTCGCAGAAGGCCCGCCAGGCGAACTGGTAGAGCGCCGAGGCCGCGTCGGCGAACTGGAAAGTGGAGAGGGCAGTTTCCACCTCCTCGGTGACTCGCTCCAGCCGGGCGAGAATCCAGCGGTCGGCCAGCGTCAGGCGCCCACGTTCCAGGGGGCTGGCGTCTGGGTGGAAGTCCCCGAGGTTGAGCAGCACGAAGCGGGTGGCGTTCCACAGCTTGTTGGCGAAGGCCCGGTAGCCGTTGACGCGCTCCAGCGACAGCTTGATGTCGCGCCCCTGCTGGGTGAGGGAGGCCAGCGTGTAGCGCAGCGCATCTGCCCCGAAGGCCGGCATCCCGTCCGGGAACTTGTTGCGCAGGCCCGCTGGCAACGCCTCCGCCTTCGCCCCGTGGATGACATCCAGCGGGTCGATGACGTTGCCCTTCACCTTGGACATCTTCTCGCCCTTCTCGTCGCGCACCATGGCGTGGAGGAAGACGGTGCGGAAGGGCACGTCCTTCATGAAGTGCAGGCCCATCATCATCATCCGCGCCACCCAGAAGAAGAGGATGTCGTGGCCCGTCTCAAGGACGCTGGTCGGGTAGAAGGTGGCCAGCTCGGCCGTCTCTGCTGGCCAGCCCAGGGTGCTGAAAGGCCACAGCGCGCTGCTGAACCAGGTGTCCAGGACGTCCTCGTCCTGCACCAGGCGGCTGCGCCCCGCAGATGCGGGCAGCGCTCGGGGGCGGACCGGGCCACCACCGGGGGCGCGTCCGGGCCGCAGTCCTGGCAGAAGTAGGCCGGAATCTGGTGGCCCCACCACAGCTGCCGACTGACACACCAGTCGTGGATGTTGTGCATCCAGTGGAAGTAGGTGGCCGTCCAGCTCTCCGGCAGAATCTTCACCCGGCCCTGTTCCACCGCCGCGATGGCCGGCTCGGCGAGCGGCTTGGTGCGGACAAACCACTGGGGAGACAGACGCGGCTCGACGATGGTTCCGCTGCGCTGGCACGTCCCCACGCTCAGCACGTGGGGCTTCTCGCCCACCAGGAAGCCCTGCTCGGCGAGGTCGGCCAGCACGCGCTTGCGCGCCTCGAAGCGGTCGAGGCCGGCATAGCGCCCCGCCTCGCTGTTGGTACGGGCCGACTCATCGAAAATATTCACCATCGGCAGCTGGTGGCGCAGCCCGGTTTCGTAGTCATTGAAGTCATGGGCGGGCGTCACCTTCACCGCGCCCGTGCCGAACTCCATGCTGACCAGCGCCGCGTCGGCGATGATGGGAATCTCGCGGCCGACCAGCGGAAGCACCACGCGCTTGCCCACCAGGTCCCGGTAGCGCGGGTCGTCCGGGTGCACCGCCACCGCCGTGTCCCCCAGCATGGTTTCCGGCCGGGTGGTGGCCACTACCAGAGACTGCTCGCTGCCCTTCACCGGGTAGCGGATTTCCCACAGCGAGCCCTTCGTCTCCTCGTGGTCGACCTCCAGGTCACTGATGGCCGTCTTGCACTCCGGGCACCAGTTGATGAGGCGCTGGGCGCGGTAGAGCAGCCCCTCCTCGTGCAGCCGGACGAAGACCTCCACCACCGCGCGGGAGGCACCCGGGTCGAGGGTGAAGCGCTCGCGGCTCCAGTCGAGGCTGCTGCCGAGGTCGGACTGCTGCTCGTTAATCCGGTGCCCGTACTTCTGCTTCCAGTCCCAGACGCGGGCGACGAAGGCCGCCCGGCCCAGCTGCTGGCGTGACTTGCCCTCGGTGCGGAGCAGCTCGCGCTCCACCACCAGCTGCGTGGCGATGCCGGCGTGGTCCGTGCCCGGCTGCCAGAGGACGTTGTCGCCGCGCATCCGCCGCCAGCGCACCAGCACGTCCTGCAGCGTGTTGCCCAGGGCGTGGCCGATGTGCAGCGCGCCGGTGACGTTGGGCGGCGGCAGGATGATGCAGTAGGGGGGCTTCTCCGAGCTGGCCTCCGCCCGGAAACAGCCGGCTTTCTTCCACGCGTCCGACCAGCGGCGTTCAACCTCGGTGGGGTCGTAGGCCTTCGGGAGCTCCTCCACGTTGTCTCCGCTCAGGCCTTGGCCTCCCGCTCCCGCATGGTGCGTTCCACGTACTCCTTGATGATGGTCTCCGCCAGCTGCGGCACCACCTCCCAGGCGATGCGCTCGATGACTTCCTGGGAGGCATTCTTGAGGGCGGCGCGAAGCGCGGCCTCTCCCCCGTCGGCCGCCGGCGGGGGTGCAAGAGGCGTCGGGGCGTCCACCAGGCCTACGTCCAGCGTCATCTCCTCGACGCTCGCGCTGAGGGCTGCCGCCCCTGGGGCCGGTACTCCCGGCGTGGTGCCCAGCGTGAAGGATTCGCGCGCACGCGGCTGAAGCGACGGCAGCGGCGCCGGGGCCCGGGGCGCGGCCGCCGGCACGTACGGCTGCGGGGCCACAGGACGGCCGACGGCCGGGTTGCTCTGCGTTGGCAGCGAGGCGCCAGGGGGCCGTGGCAGGCCGGGACTGGTCAGGGGGGGCAACCCCATCCGGGGTGCCGACGGGGCGTACGGCTGCTGCGGTGGGCGGGCCATCCCCGGCGCGCCGGTGGGCACGCTTCCACCCAGGGGGCGGGGCGCCGCGGGCGCGGTCGGGCCGGGAAACGTCGAAGGCCGCGGGACGGTCGGTCCGCTGGACAGCGGTGTTGGCGCACCGGGAGGCCGGGGCACGCCGGCCGGCCCCGGCATCGGCTGGGGAACACTGGACGGGGGCCGTGGAAGTCCTGCCGCGGGGGTGAAGCCGCTGCCGGCCAGGGGTGGACGGGCCGGCATCCCCGCCATCGGGGCCCGCGGGCGGGGCGCGAAGGGGGCCTGCTCGGCAGGGGGGGACGGCGCGTAGGTGCGTGCCGGGGCCGGGATGCCGGCGGGCAAACCCACCAGCGCCCGCACCTTGTCGATGAGGGCCTGACTCTCAAAGGGCTTGACGATGAAGTCGTCCGCCCGCACCGCGCGGGCGCGCGCCTCGTCGAACGGTTCGAAGTTGCCGGCCAGCAGTAGCACGCGGATGGACGCGGTGGCCGGGTCGGCCTTGAGGGCTTCGCAGACTTCGTACCCACTCTTTCCCGGCATCAGCACGTCGGCCAGGACGCAGTCGGGTTTGAGCTCCCGCGCCCGGGTGATGGCGTCGATGCCGTTGTCCACGAAGGTGATGGACACGTCCTCCACGGCGAACACCATTCCGATGACTTTGCGAATGGTGAGCGAGTCGTCGGCAACCAGCAGCTGCTTCGGCATGGGGCAGGGCCTCGAAGGAAAGCCTCAGGAATCCTTCAGCAAATTCCGGTCATTGGAAGGGCGCGACACAACGGCTGTCAAGTTTGCGAAACCCTGAAGTGCGCTGGTGTGCGGCTATCCCGAAGAAGGGGCTAACGGATAGCATTTTTCGCTGGTTCCTCCACCCATGGCGCGCGTTCTCCTGGTCGATGACGAGAAGGTGGCCCGGACAGTCTACGGCGACTACCTCGCCGATGCCGGGCACGAAGTGCACGCCGTCGGCGGCGTCACCGAGGCTCGCGCCGCCCTGGCGCTGCATGCCTTTGACATCGTCGTGACGGACCTCATCCTCCCCCAGGGGGACGGCATGGAGGTGCTCCGCTATACCAAGGAGCGCTACCCGGACGTCGAGGTGGTGCTGATTACGGCCCTGGACAAGGTGGGCCCGGCGGTGCGCGCCATTAAGAGCGGCGCGGCCGAATACCTGGTGAAGCCGGTCCGGCCCGAGGCGCTCCGGCACGCGGTGTCGCGCGCCCTCACCACGCGCCAGCTGCTCCAGGAGAATGCCGCCCTGCGCCGGCACGTCGCCCTGGTGGAGGCCGGACAGCGGCTGCTCACCGTGCTGGACCGCGGTCGCCTCGGCTCGGCGGCTGCGTCCGCCTTCGTCCAGCTTTGTCAGGCAAGCGCTTCTTTGGTGTGGACGCGCGGCCCCAAGGGCGAGCTGCGTCACGAGGCCGCCGACGGCGTGCCGGGCGAATTCCTGGCCCCACTGCAGTCCGCCTGCGAGGCCCAGCTGCGGGACCCGCCCGCGCGCGCCTTCGAGATGGCCGGCCTCCCCCACTTCGCCCACGCGGTGGCCATCCCGGCGCTCGACCCCTCGGCGGCGCTGCGGGGCTGGGCGGTGCTGCTGCTGCAGGAACCGGAGCCCCCCGGCCTGCGCGATACCGCAAGCTACCTCGCCCAGCACTTGGCGCTGGCGCTGCACCATGCCGACCGTATTGAACAGGCCGAGGACCTCGTCTACCTGGACGACCTGACCCGGTTGTACAACGCCCGCTACCTGGACGAGGCGCTGGAGCGGGAGTTCGCGCGGGCCGACGGCCGCCAGCCCTTCAGCATCCTCTTTCTCGACCTCGACTACTTCAAGACGGTCAACGACACCCACGGGCACCTGGTGGGAAGCAAGCTGCTCATCGAGGCCGCCCGGGTGGTGAAGTCCTGCACCCGCGACCAGGACGTGGCCGCCCGCTGGGGCGGGGATGAGTACGTGGTCCTGCTGCGGGAAACCGACTCCGGCGGCGCCCTCAAGGTGGCCGAACGCATCCGCCGGGCGGTCGAGTCCCACCACTTCCTGGCGCGCGAGGGCTACGGCCTCACCCTCACCACCTGCGTCGGGGTGGCCAGCTACCCCGAACACGCCACCGACAAGCGCAACCTGGTGGACCAGGCGGACCGCGCCATGTACCGGGGGAAGCGGAGCTCGCGAAACGTGGTGTACGTCGCGAGCCCCAACCTCGACGCCGTGCCCGCGGCGCGCAGTGGCGCCGCGTGACGCCCTAGTAGTCCATGTCGTCGGTGTAGTCCGGGGCGCCGCCGCCACCTCCCCCACCGCCCTTGCCCTTCTTCTTGGGCTTCTCGGCCACCATCGCCTCGGTGGTGAGCAGCAGCGAGGCCACCGACGCGGCGTTCTGCAGCGCGGTACGCTCGACCTTGGTCGGGTCGATGACGCCGGCCTTCTCCAGGTCCTCGTACACCTCGGTGCGGGCGTTGAAGCCGAAGGCGCCCTTGCCCTCGCGCACCTTGTTGAAGACCACCGCGCCTTCGTGCCGGCGTTGGAGGCAATCTTCTGCAGCGGCTCGGTGAGGGCCCGGCGCACGATCTCCACGCCGAAGTCCTGTTCCCCGCCCAGCTTCAGCTTCTCGAGCGCTGGGAGGCAGCGGAGGTAGGCCACGCCGCCGCCCGGGACGATGCCCTCCTCCACCGCGGCGCGGGTGGCGTGCAGCGCGTCCTCGACTCGGGCCTTCTTCTCCTTCATCTCGGTCTCGGTGGCCGCGCCCACGTTGACCACCGCCACGCCGCCGACCAGCTTGGCCAGCGCGTTCCTGGAGCTTCTCCTTGTCGTAGTCGCTGGTGGTTTCCTCGATCTGGTTGCGGATGAGCTTGATGCGGCCCTCGATGTCGGCCTTCTTCCCGGCGCCGTCGACCAGCGTGGTGTTGTCCTTGTCGATGTTCACCCGCTTGGCGCGGCCCAGGTCGTTCAGGGTCAGGTTCTCGAACTTGTTGCCCAGCTCCTCGGAGACGACCTGCCCACCGGTGAGCACGGCGATGTCCTTCAGCATCTCCTTGCGCCGGTCGCCGAAGCCCGGGGCCTTCACCGCGGCGACGTTGAGCACGCCGCGCAGCTTGTTCACCACCAGGGTGGCCAGCGCCTCGCCCTCCACGTCCTCGGCGATGATGAGGAGCGGCTTGCCGCAGCGCGCCACCTGCTCCAGCACCGGGATGAGGTCGGCCATGGCCGAGATCTTCTTCTCGCTGATGAGGATGTAGGGGTCGTCCAGCTCGACCTCCATCCGCTCGCGGTTGGTGACGAAGTAGGGGCTCAGACGTAGCCGCGGTCGAACTGCATGCCTTCCACCACGTCGAGCGTGGTCTCCAGGCCCTTCGCCTCCTCGACGGTGATGACGCCCTCCTTGCCCACCTTCTCCATCGCGTCGGCGAGGATGTTGCCGATCTCTCGTCGCCGTTGGCGGAGATGGTGCCCGACCTGGGCGATCTCCTTGTGGTCCTTGGTGGCCTTGGACTGCTTCTTCAGCTCGGCCACCACCGTCTCCACCGCGTGGTCGATGCCGCGCTTCAGGTCCATCGGGCTGTGGCCAGCAGCCACCAGCTTCAGGCCTTCCTCGTAGATGGACCGCGCCAGCACGGTGGCGGTGGTGGTGCCGTCGCCGGCCTTGTCGGAGGTCTTGCTCGCAACCTCCTTCACCATCTGCGCGCCCATGTTCTCGAAGCGGTTCTCCAGCTCAATCTCCTTGGCCACCGTCACGCCGTCCTTGGTGATGGTGGGAGAGCCGAAGGACTTCTCGATGACGACGTTCCGGCCCTTGGGACCGAGCGTGACGGCGACCGCATCGCTGAGGACGCGGACGCCGCGCATGATGGCGTCCCGGGCGTTCTCGTGGAAGAAAATCTCTTTGGCGGACATGGGCAACCTCCTGGAATAACTGCGAATTTTAGCGATCGAACCGAGTTGGCACTCGACGGCTCCGCCTGCCAACCTAAATAGGTTCCAGGCGTTGTCAACCCGAATCCGCATTCCGCCGCGCGCCGGGGAGCGGAAAGGTGGCGACTGTCGACCCTGGTGGCGCCTCGCGCAGTGGCGGCCGAAGCGGGGCAACTGGGACGACTCAGACGGCCACCTGCGCTGGGGAAGCCGGCCAACTTCCGCGAAGCGGAGTTGTTGCCAAACCCACGGCCGTCTCTACAGGCCACCGCCGCCTCCGCCCGCATGCTGGTGCTCGATCCCCAGACGGGTTTGGCGGTCACCGAGGTGAGTCGCTAAGGGGTCCCTCAGGCCCACGCCCCAACGGGCATGTACTCCTGCGGTTTGGGGCACATGCCCGTTTCGTTTGGGGGACACTTGCCGCGGCGCGTGTGGCCTCATGCTGGCGTGCCAGGTCTTGCGAGGGAGCCCTCCGTGCTGAAGGCGTCTGCCCTTAAACCGCTGCTGGTGGCGGGCGCGACGTGCCGGGACTACTTGCGCGCCTCGCGCCTGGAATGGCTCGAGACGAATGCGACCGGGGCCTTCGCCATGGGCACCGTGTCCGGGGCCAACACCCGCCGCTACCACGGGCTGCTGGTAGCCTCGCTGCGCCCGCCTGTGGAGCGCCTCGTCACCCTCTCCCGCCTCGAGGAGACGGTGCTTGGGCCGACGGGCGAGACGGCCCTCGCCACCAACCAGTACCCAGGGACGCTGTACCCGGCCGGCTACCGGTTGCTTCAGTCCTTTCGCCTCGACCCGTCTCCAACGTGGACATTCCAGGTGGGGGACGTCCTTCTGGAGAGGCGCCTCTTCCTCGTCCGGGGACAGCAGACCCTGGTGGTGCTGTACCGGAGTAACCGCCCGGTGCGCCTGCGCATCGAGCCGCTGCTGGCCTTCCGCGACTTCCACGGCCTCGCCCACCACAACGACGCGGTCAGTAGCCTGGTGCAGGAGGGCCAAGGCGGTCACGTCCGACGCGTGGAGCTCTGGCCCTACCCGGCCTTGCCGCCCCTCTTCCTGCACCATCCGGGCACGGCCTTCCAGCGCGCGCCGCTGTGGCACGACAACGTCGAGTACCTGCTGGAACTCGAGCGCGGCCTCGACTACCGCGAGGACCTCTTCCTCCCCGGCAGCTTCCAACTCGACGTGCTGCCGGGACAGCTGGGCTGGCTAGTGGCTACCCTGGACGCAGCCGCCCAGCCGGACACCGCCAGCGTCCTCGCGCTCGAGGCGTCGATGGTTGAACAGCGCCGGGAGCCGGGAGGGGCAGTGCGGGCGCGCCTCGGCGCGGCAGCAGAACAGTTTTCTGTCTTCCGCGCGGACGGCTCTCCCACCGTCATCGCCGGCTACCCCTGGTTCGCCGACTGGGGACGGGACACGATGATTGCGCTCCCGGGCCTGCTGCTGGCCCGGGGACAGCTGACCCTGGCACGCCGCGTCCTGGAGGGGTTTCTCCGCTACCTGGATGGCGGCCTTGTGCCCAACCGGTTTCCCGACCAGGCCGGTCCCGCCGAGTACAACACCGCCGACGCCACGCTGTGGATGTTTCAGGCGACGAACGCGTACCTGGCCGCGGGCGGAGAGACGGACTTCCTACAAAGCGTCTTCTACCCCGCGGCACTCGGCATTCTAGAGGCCCACCTGCGGGGCACCCACCACGGAATTCACGTCGACTCGGCCGACGGGCTGCTGGTCGCCGGGGGCCCAGGCACCAACCTCACCTGGATGGATGCGCGGGTGGACGGGCAACCGGTGACGCCAAGGCATGGAAAGCCGGTGGAGGTGAACGCCCTTTGGTACAACGCGCTCCGGCTGATAGAGGGCTGGGCCCGGGAACTGGGCGATGGCCCCCAGGCGGCCCGGTGCCAGCAGCTGGCCGACCGCGCGCAAGCATCCTTTGAAAGTCGCTTCTGGAATCCGGCCAAGGACTGCCTCTACGACGTCCTGCTTCCGGAGGGGCCAGATGGCCGCGTGCGCCCCAACCAGCTTCTGGCGCTCAGCCTCCCCTTCCCCCTGCTGCAGCCCGGCCAGCGACGTGCTGTGCTGCGTCGGGTGGAGGCGGAACTCCTGACGCCGGTGGGGCTGCGCACCCTGTCGCCGGGCGAGCCCGGCTACCAGCCCCGTTACGCCGGGGGCCCTTCCCAGCGCGACGCCGCCTACCACCAGGGGCTTGTCTGGCCCTGGCTTCTGGGCCCTTACGTGGACGGCTACCTGGCCGTCCAGGGCGACACGGCCGCCGCACGCGGCCACTGCCTCGGCCTGCTGCAGGAGCTGGAGTCACGCGCTCAATGAGGAGGGCTGTCTCGGCTCGGTGTCAGAGTGTTTCGAGTCCGAACCACCCTTCCGGCCCGTCGGCGCGCCCGCCCAGGCCTGGAGCGTGGAGAGCTGCTCCGCGCGCAGGGTGCGTCTTCAAGGCGCCCCAAGGCCTTGACCGGCCGCGCGGGCGAGAGCGCCCTCCTCAGGCGCGCGGCGGCGAAGGCGACCAGGGCTAATACGACGGCGGTCGCTCCTTCAGCGCCGGTACAGCGTGCGGACACCCTTCAGGACGAACCCAGGTGAAAGGCCCATCCCGACAAGCAGTGACCCAGAACGCGCGCTCTCTGCCTGCAGGGTCGACAATGGAATGGAATTCGGCAGCCCCATCTTCGGCGTGGATGAAACCGACGGGCGATGACTTGGACCCCACCGCCGCCTCCGCCTCCGCACTTCGACGGTCGGTTTCCCTCTGGCCCGCCTTGGGCGGCCGCATCCCCACCCCTCCGCCAAGGCCGTAGCGGACCCGCGCGACGGGGATGACGGTGAGCACTGTCCCGCTCCACGGGTTGTCCGAAGATCGTTGCCACCCGCGCATCTGCACCGAGCCCCTGACCGAGCTGCTCGACGACGGCCTTCACCCGAAGTCCGCTTGTCGCGAGGTTCGTCCATAGGCGCCCACCTCCAGGCAACAGCAATAACCACCGCCTGGGCGGGGCCACGCACCACGCACGGTCGTGGCCAGTCGAGGCCTTGCAGTTAGGGGTATGCGCGGGAAGCTCCGGAGGACACGCCCCCCTACTGACGGCCCCGGCGGCGCGACGGTTCACTGGATGGCACCGGTCGTGCAAGCCCGCGTGGGTTGGGACGGGTCGCGGCGTTGGTGGTTCCGAGATCGTGAGCACGCCGGTGGTGGAGTTGATGGTGTAGGCGGCGATGTTGTCGATGAAGTCAGCCACGTAGGCGAAGGCACCCGACGGGTCCACGGCGACGGTGTACGGCGTCGTCCCGGTCGCGCACGCGTCGACCCCACCTTGGTGAGGGCCCCGTTGCTCGAGTTGAGGGTGAAGGCCGTCGCCGTGGCCGCACCGTTGTTGGTCACGTACTCAAAGCGCCCCAAGGGGTCGATCCGACGCCGTAGGGCCCGGTCCCCGCGGTCGCACTACTCAGGTTGCCCAGTGCTCCGGTACTGGCAATGGACAGCACATAGACGGTGGTCGACCCGTTGTCTGTCACGTACAGCCACCGGCCGGAGGGCTCGACGGCCACGCCCGTCGGGGCCGGCCCCTACGGGGAACGTGGGCCCGACACTGGTCAGGACGCCCGTGGTCGGGTTGATGGTGTACGGCGCGACGCTGGCACCGGATGCGTTCGCCACGAAGACGAAGCGACCGGTCGGGTCCACGGTGATGCCGACGGCGATTCGACCCAGAGGCGAGGCTGGCCGCAATGCTGGTGAGGACGCCCGAGCTCTGGTTGATGGTGTAGCCCGAGACGTCGCTGGAGGTGACGTTACCATGTAGACGAAGCGACCCGAGGGGTCGACCGCGATGGGCTCCGGGACCGTCCCTGAAGTATCGTCGCACCGACGCTGGTCAATGCACCGCTGCTGGCGTTGATGGTGTAGCCCGACACGTCGTTGGTGCTGCCGTGGTTGGCCATGTAGACGAAACGGCCGTAGGGGTCCACGGTCACGCCTGGGCTGCGTCCCGCTGGCGACGGCCGAACCGACGCGGTCAGCGCACCGGTGCGTCGCGTTGATGGTGTAGGCAGAGATTGTCATTGCCCGTTGTTACCGACGTACGCAAATTTCGGAACGTACTGGACCGCCGTCGCGCCCTGGGCGATGGCCAGCGAGACGGGCGAGGAACGGGCCGACATGACGTCCAGCTGCGCGAGGGCCCCGGTGCTCTCATTCAGGCTGAAGGTGGTGACCTGATTGGTGAAGGAGTTGGCGACGTAGAGCAGCGTCCCAGACCGGTCGACCACGAGCGATGCCGGACTTGAAGTCGTCGGCGCTGTCCCGAAGGCGGTGATGGCTCCGGTCGTGCTGTTGATGGTGTAGGTCGAGATGCTGTTCGAGACAGCATTGCCAACGAAGACGTACTTGCCAGCTGGGTCGACGGCGATGCTGCCAGGGCTGCTCCCCGCCGCCACCGCCGCACCCACACTGGCGAGGGCACCGCTGCTCTGGTTGATGGTGAACGCAGAAACGTCGTCGGTATCCTGATTCACGACGTAGGCGAACCGGCCCGAGGGGTCGACGGCGACCGCGTACGGCGTCGTTCCCGCCACTACGTTTCCGCCGACGCTGGTGAGGGCCCCCGTGCTGCGGTTGATGGCATAGGCGGAGACGTCGCCTGAGGTTTCATTCGCGACGTAGACGAACCGACCGGTGGGGTCGACCGTGATGGCAGTGGGACCGGTCCCGGCCGCCACGGCAGTCCCCACCGCCGTCAGCGCGCCGGTGCTGGGGTTGATGCTGAACGCAGACACGTTGTTCGACCCGAAGTTGCTGACGTACGCGAAGCTGCCCGTCGGGTCGATGGCCACGGAGAAGGCACCCGTCCCGGCAGTCGTCGTCCCGAGGCTGGCAAGAACGCCGCTGGTCGCGTTGATGCTGAAGACCGAGACGTTGTTCGAACCAACACTCGTCACGTACGCAAAGGTGCCCGAGGGCGTGACCGCGACCCAGCGCGGGGTGGTGCCCACCAGCGCGTAGCCGGTGGCGCGCAGCTGACCAGTGATTTCGTTGACGGTGAAGGAGCAGATGGTTGCGTCGTTTTCATTGACGGCGAAGGCGAAGCGAGTCGGCAGCACGGCGTCCACGGTGATGTTGAGACTCGCGGTGGTGCTGCCACCGGAGTTGGTGGCCTGAATGGTGTAGTTGCCCGCGGCCACCGCGGCGGTGGGTGTCCCGGAGATAACGCCCGTGGTGCCGTTGATGCTCAACCCCGGCGGCAACGTCGTCAGCGCGCTGTAGGACACGACAGCGCCGCCCGTGCTGCTCGGGATGTTCTGGGGGATGAGGGTCCCGACAGTGTAGACGGCCGGATTGGCGGAGTACGTCAGGTTGGTCGGAAGCGCGTCATTCACCGTGACGGTGAGAGTCACTTGGGTACTTCCGGTGACGTTGCTGCCCTGGATGGTGTAGTTGGCCTTGGCCGTGATGGCGGTCGGCGTGCCCGTGATGACGCCGGTGCTGGTGTTGAGGTTCAACCCCGCTGGCAGTGCCGGGCCCACCACCGCATAGGCCGTGATGGCGCCGCCCGTGCTGCTGGGATTGTTGGGCGTGATGAGCGTCCCTTTGACGTAAACCGCCGGGTTGACGGAGTACGTGAGGCCCGCCGGCGCCGCGTCATTCACCGTAATGCTGAGCGTCGCCTGGGTGCTGCCGGTGACATTGCTTCCCTGGATGATGTAGTTGGCCTTGGCCGTCACCGCCGTCGGCGTCCCGGTGATGACGCCCGTGCCGCCGTTGAGATTGAGGCCCGTCGGCAACGCCGCGCCCACCACCGTGTACGCCGTGATGGCGCCCCCGGTGTTGCTGGGGTTGTTGGGCGTGATGAGCGTCCCCTTGACGTACATCGCCGGGTTGGTGGAGTACATCAGGGCCGTCGGCGCCGCGTCATTCACGGTGATGCTGACGCGTCGCCTGGGTGCTGCCGGTGACGTTGCTTCCCTGGATGGTGTAGTTGGCCGTCGGCCGTGACGGCCGTCGGCGTCCCGGTGATGACGCCCGTGCTGGCGTTGAGATTGAGGCCTGCCGGCAACGCGGTGCCCACCACCGTGTACGACGTGATGGCGCCCCCGGTGTTGCTGGGGTTGTTGGGCGTGATGAGCGTCCCTTTGACGTACGTCGCCGGGTTGGTGGAGTACATGAGGGCCGTCGGCGCAGCGTCATTCACCGTGATGCTGACGACTCACCTGGCGTGCTTCCGGTGATGTTGCTTCCCTTGATGGTGTAGCTGGCCGTCGCCGTGACAGCGGTCGGTGTCCCGGCGATGACGCCCGTGCTGGTGTTGAGACTTAGTCCCGCCGGCAGACGCCGGGCCCACCACCGCGTACGACGTGATGGCCCCCCCGCCGTTGCTGGGGTTGTTGGCGGCAATCGCCGTCCCTTTGACGTACGTCGCCGGGTTGGTGGAGTACACCAGGGCCGTCGGCGCCGCGTCATTCACGGTGATGGTCACGCTGGCCTGGGTGCTGCCCACCGCGTTGCTTCCCTGAATGGTGTAGCTGGCCGTCGCCGTCACCACCGTGGGTGTCCCGGAAATGACGCCAGTCGTCGTGTTGAGAATCAACCCGGCTGGCAACGCCGGGCCCACCACCGCGTACATGCCAATGCCGCCGCCGCTGTTGCTGGGCGTGTTGGGGGTGATGGCCGTCCCTTTGACGTACGTCGCCGGGTTGGTGGAATACGTCAGGTTGCTGGGTGGCTGGTCATTCACCGTGATGCTGACACTCACCTGGGTGCTTCCCGTGACGTTGCTTCCCTGGATGATGTAGCTGGCCGTGGGGGTGATGGCTGTCGGCGTGCCAGTGATGACGCCTGTGGCGCCGTCGAGATTCAACCCTGCCGGCAACGCTGTCCCCATCACCGTGTACGCGGTGATGGTCCCGCCGCCATTGCTCGGCGTGTTGGGCGTGATGAGCGTACCCTTGGTGTAAGTCGCCGGATTCGACGAGTAAGTGAGGCCGGTCGGCGCCGCGTCATTCACTGTGATGCTGACGGAAGCCTGGGTGTTTCCGATGCT
This sequence comes from uncultured delta proteobacterium, assembly GCA_963760425.1. GTDB lineage: Bacteria > Myxococcota > Myxococcia > Myxococcales > Myxococcaceae > JADGRA01. The sequence continues at coordinate 884,574 of CAVXCY010000007.1, forward strand.
GTTGCTTCCCTGGATGGTGTAGCTGGCCGTTGGCGCGACAGCCGTCGGCGTCCCGGTGATGACGCCGGTGGTGCCGTTGAGAGTCAACCCCGCCGGCAATGCCGGGCCCACCACCGTGTACGAAGTGATGGCGCCCCCGCCGTTGCTGGGGTTGTTGGCCGTGATGGCCGTCCCTTTGACGTACGTCGCCGGGTTGGTGGAGTAGGTGAGGCCGGTCGGCGCCGTGTCGTTCACTGTGATGCTGACGGTGGCCTGGGCGCTCCCGCCCGCGTTGCTCCCCTTGATGGTGTAGTTGGCCGTCGGCGCGACTGCCGTCGGCGTGCCGGTGATGACGCCGGTGGTGCCGTTGAGAGTCAACCCCGCTGGCAATGCCGGGCCCACCACCGTGTACGAAGTGATGGCGCCCCCGCTGTTGCTGGCCGGTTGTTAGCGGTGATGGCGACGCCCTTGGTGTACGCGCGGGGTTGGTCGCGTAGGTGAGATTGGTCGGCGCAGCAACTGCAGCGGGGTTGACCGTGATGGTGAGGTCGACCGTCGTGCTGCCGCTCGCATTGGAGGCCTGGATGGTGTACTTGGCCGCCGCCGCCGCTGCGGTGGGCGTTCCGGAGATGACTCCCGTCTGGGGGTCGAGGGTCAAGCCCGCCGGCAGCGCGTTGACCGCTGTGTACTGGGTGACAGCACCGCCGCTGCTGCTGGGCGAGTCGGGCGTGATGGCAGTCCCCACCGTGTACACGGCCGGATTGGTCGCGTAGGACAGGTTGCTCGGCGCACCTGTGGTGGATGGACTGTTGCTGCAGCCCGTGTTGCCGAGACCGAAGAGCCCAGCAACCAGGACAAGGACTGCGCTTCCGCTCGTGCGACTAAATTGCATTGCATCCCCCATGTCGACTGCTTCCGGCGGAAAGCAGCACTGCGGCTGTTCCCTCTCCCGAGAACAAGTCGGCGTCGCGGCGCACATGTGCGTCCGAAGCGCCGAGACCGTGTGCCAGAATGTGTGCTGTGCGCAACGGGTGAGAAATGAGACACGGGTAGCAAATGACTCCGAGCGAGAAGCCCTTCGCCGTGGCTGCCATCCGTCAGGCCTTCCGGTCCGTCCTTCAGGGCTGCCCGAACGGGAGCGAGACGCTAGCCGCCGCCGACCAGTGCCTCGAAACGTCCACGCCAGGCCCACCTATGCGGGACCTCGGGTCGGGCCGAGACGGTGGCCTGACGCGCTGGGCGGACTAGAAGCGCTCCGGCACGCTTCGCGGACGCGCTCGGTGGGCTTCTCGCACGACGACTACGGCATTGGGGTCGGACAGACGGGCGCCCCACCCTCTTGTGGACAGCAGGCGTCCACCTGCTTGTTGGCGTCCATGGTGACCGTCGTGTGCATGTTCAGGTCATGGCCGCCGTCGGCACCGTCGGTCCCGGTCCAGTAGCCCCACACGTAGCCTGGGAGCGGCGAGGCCTCCAGTGGCACGACGGTTCCTGCGATGAATGCCGCCGTCGGCAAATATCCCGCGTCTCCCAAGCCGGTGATGGAGCACCAGTTGAGGTAGTTGGCAATGGTCAGGATGTACACCTGCTGTCCTGCGTCAAATCCGCCGTCGCTCGGCATTCCCGCGTCCACGCTCGACCCGCCGTCGGTGGGCAGGCCAGCGTCCAAGCTCGACCCACCGTCGGTGAGGGGGTCCTGCGTGGAAGTTGCGCAACGCCACGTCCCCACGGAGAGCAAACCGGCCAGCGCGAAGCGTCTCCAAGCTGCCGAGGGAACAGGAAGGTGTCTCATCTTCATTCTTCCTCCGAGGGCGCGGGAGAACCCCCGCGTGCATTCTTCCACCCCCACCCAAGAGTTGGGATGGGCAGTCGAAGTCGGCAACTGTTGTGGTTTCAGAGTGTCAACACTTGTGCAGGCACAGCAGTGTCGGTTGTGGGTGCCCCGCCAACGGCTGGAACCGGGCCGGCTTCAAGCTGGCCCAGCTCGGGCACGCAACGGGCAAGAAGTGGCGGCCGGTAGCGCGCTTGGACACCAACCAACCTCCGAGTTGGTGCTTATTCGGCTCCGCACATTCGGCCGCCGCCGCGGAAACCGGAGGGTTCTCCGGGTCTTCGAGTGCGGGCGCGGAATGCGGACTGACGTGTTGTCTTCGCGCCGTCTCGGGCCGGTGCCGCGAGTGCGACCTCCGTTCAGGGGTCGGGGGGACGGTCCTTCGGTGAGAAGGAGGACGACGAGCGCTCGAGGCAAAGTGCTACGCTCGACCGGCGTTGCGCAACGTCACGGCCACAGCGTGTCCTGAAGCGAGGGCCGAGATGTCAAGCGGAGGAGGCCGACGATGAGGTGGTTCTGCACTGCCTGGGCATTGGCCCTGGGAATGTTGGTGGGCTGCAGCACTGTCAGCGGGGGCCCGCAGCCCACGGGCTTCAGAGTGGCGCTGACGTCGGGCGCCGAGACCCCGCCATGTCCGGCGGCCGGAGCGGGGACGCTGGGGGCTGCCCAAATCACCATTCCTGCCGAGGGCGGGTCGATCCAGGCCAGCGTCACGTACGAGGGCCTTTCGGGTCCCGTCACCGCCGCCCACATCCACTTCGGCTCCGCCGCCGCTCCCGGACCAGTCGTCCTATCGTTCGGCGACTCGCTCGGCTCGCCCGGCTCGCACATTTTCGCGAAGACATTCGTCGCTGCGGACTACATCGCGGCCGCCGGCGCTCCGGCCGACTTCGCCGCCTTCATCACCGCGATGAGGGCGGGCGGCGTGGCCTACGTGAACGTTCACACCGCCGCCTGCAAGGGCGGAGAAATCCGCGGAGAGATTCAGTAGACGACAAGGCGACGGGGGCGACCTGCGGTGCCGAAGCCGCCGGCTGGCCGAGCGTTCGCGTCTGGTGATGGCCTGGTCCTCGAAGGCCGTGGCGTCAGCGCCACCGTTAGCTCGAAGCGGCCTTGAACGGCTTCTTCGCCAATGCAGTTCCGGCGAACGAGGTCCGTGCGGAGAAGAGCGGCATCTACGGGGTGTGCCGTAGCACCGCTGTCTCCTCCACTGCTCTCGGCGCTTACGTCGAGCTGTTGGCTACTTGCTGGTCCCGTCGCCGTGGACCTGTTGCTGCTGAGTCCAGTTCCCTTGAACGTACCCGTTGGGGTTCGCGTTGGGGTTGTCCGTTTGGTAACTCACCTTGCCGGTGTCGTTGACCCACGTGTGGTTGTAGCCAGCCGAGACTTTGTTCAGCTGGCCGGTGTTCGGGTCGCGGACTGTCTGCTGGCCGAGCGCATAGTCCACCGTGTCTGAAGCGGCGGTGCGGCTGGCGTTCGCATTTTGCTGCGCGCGGTACATGGACATGTCCGTCCCTCGCTGCATGGTGGACAGGAACTGTTCATGCTGTTGAAACTGGTTGGCTTGCTGCTGTTGGAACTGTTGGTGTTGTTGCAGCTTCAACGCCTCCGACTGCTGGAATTGTTGATTTTGGGCCTGCATTTGCTGGTTGAAGGCGGCTTGTGATTGCTGCGCCATGGCCTGGCTGCGGCGGTTCTCCAGGTCCATCATGGCCTGGACCCACCGAGGGTTCTCACGGGCCCCAGCAAGTTCCAGGCGCTGGACAGCCTCGTCGAGTTTTCCCGGCGCTGAGCGCACAACTCGGACGGTCGCGCTGCAACTCTCCACCGAGAAACTTCGCTTCTTGAAGTCGCGAACCGGGTTGTGGGTACAGACCAGGTTGACAAACAGCAACGCTTCCATCGGGACGCTCCCATTGCGGTAGCGGACCTTCGCCATGGCCATGTCGCCCTGGCGATTGATGGGGTCGAGATGAAAGCGGGCCGCCATTTGGGCGCTCGCCTCGTTGGCTTGCTCGAAAAAGCTCTTCATCGCTGCGAGCTTGTTGGCAGGAACCGGGACCGCCCCGACGTACTCGACCTGGGACACGGCTGAGAGTTGCTTGAGGAACTCCGAGGCGCTCAGCGCCTCCCTCAACGGGAGGCAGCCCCGCAGCGTGTTCCTCGGCAACCACGGCGCATCACCCCACTTCCAGTCGAAGCGCGGCAGACGCTCGAGCTGGGTGAGGCCATCTGGACTCGAAGCTCGAAAGGCCGGGAACGGCTCGGCTGAACAGCCCGTCCCCATGGCGAGTGCGCCTTGAAAGTTCCAGTCGGCGGGGATGGCGACGAAGTAGGCGTCCATGTTCATCGCTCGGTCGCGGATGCCTTCTTGGCGCATGCCCGGGGGTAGCGGCGCGCCCCCACCGCCCCCTGGAGCCGATCCCCGCGAAGGTGGCGGGCTGGAAGCCCCGTCGGCGCCGCGGGCGGAGCCCCCGCCCCCGAGGACCAAGCCAACGGCGAGGACCGCTGCGCATCCAAGCCTCGCGTTCATGAGCACGGGACCCTCCTCGACTGGGCAGGTGACCGCTTAAACCTACGCCTGGGCCGAGTGGGAGGCCACCGCCACGGGTGGCTTCTCCCCACTCTCGCATCGCCCACCCGGCGGGCGGACCCAGCTTAAGGCCGGTGCCAGCCTGCTTTCGCCGCTATGAACGCGGAGCGGAGCGCGTCGATGTTCTCGGGCTCGAAAAGCGTCTGATGACCGCCTGGAATTTCCAGAATCTCGATACGGGGACAGCGACGGCGCCAGGCCTCATCATCCGCGCTGGTCATCGGCCTACGCAGCAAAGCTGCCGGAGCGTCCAACGCGATCGGATTGCAGTCGAGGGCTGCCACCCACGGGGCCGTTGCGCGAAGCAGGAGCCGCATACTTAATTCGAATTCAAACAGCGAATCGGACCCTGCATCACTTTGTCCCGCGCTCGCGCCCATATACCAACGCACCCACCAAGCCAATCGCGGCCCGGCAAGGCGCATGAGCGCGCGCCAGCATTTCGCGAGGAGTTGGCGGATAAAATCCCGGAATCGTCCCTTGCGAAGCAGATAGAATGCGTCGTCCATCGCACGTCGAACCCACCCCTCGCGAGCGGCCGACGAGCTGACCATGAAGGAATCAATCACGCATAGCCCTGCCACGTCGCGGCCCAACGCTTGGAGCCGAAGCGCCAGGGCGTAGGAAAAATGCCCTCCCAGGGATACCCCGAGCAGAGCTATCGGACCGTTGGGGACGACCGCCAGGATCTGTTCCATCAAGTACTGAATCAGTGATTCCGGCGAAAAATCCGCTGCGATGTACCGCCTCCAGCCTGGATAGCGGATCGCAATGAATCGGGTGCCATCCAACGGTCCATCCCGTAGCAATGAAAGTTCAGAAGCCAAGCCTCCGGCACCCGGCAAGAAGACAACCGGAGGGTCAGGGATCGTCACGCAGCCCGCGCGCCGGCCCCGGCGAGATGCACCGCGACCGTTTCCGCCGTGTACTCAGCGCCGACGACAAAACGGTACAGGGGCCCGAAACTCATCGCCGAGGCCGGACCAATAATATGCAGTCCAGGCACCGAGGATTCAAATACGCTGTTGAGCCGTGCGGCGGCCTCCAGACGCTGGATCCTCGCCCGTAACTTGGGCTCCAGGACCGACATGCGCTCGACGTCGGTGACATAGCCGGTACCAGCGAGCACGTGGTCCACCTCGATGCTGCGTTCCCGGCCAGTTCTACCTTCACGCAGTCGTAATGCCACCCGGCTACCGTGTTCCGCAACCGTGACGATCGCCGTGTTGCAATGGATGGGAACAATGTTCTCCACCCGTTCCCGCAGCCACCACGCCCCCTCCGCCGGTAAGTGGTTTCTGACAAACCGGGTTCGCCAGGGTCCCGGCAGGCGATGCATGCCGCCGGGAAATTTCGTCAGCGCCCATGCCTTGGGTCCTGTCCCCAGGCCTGTAATCGGCGAGCGGATCTTGCGCCATAGGCTGCGTTCCTGCCTGACTTGAGTGTGCCAAAGCACCCTCTCATCGCGTACCAGCAGCTGCGGCCGAGCGCCCCCCTCGTGCAAAAGCGCCGCCCCCTCCAGCGCCGACTGGCCGCCGCCGATGACCGCCACGGACTGCCCCCTGAAGGATTCAAAGGAGGTCACGTTGGCAGTGTGAGTGCAGAGCCCCGAGGGCAGCGTTGCAAGTGCGCTGGGCGTATAGGCGAAGCCACTCAAGCCCGTCGCGAGCACGACGCTTGATGCGAACAGCTGCACGTCATTCGCTAATTTCAGCCCGAATCCGTCACCCTCCCGCCTCACATTGACAACATCGACCGGCTCGACCCAGGGCACATTCTGCTGCTGGAACCATTGTCCGTACGCCGCAAAATTGCCGATGGAGCAAGGCTCGAAGGTCTCAAGTCCACGGGGCCCGTTGTAGTCAGCAAACGCGAACCCCGGCTTCGGCGCGGACAGGTTCGTGCCAAAGCAGTAGGATTTCAGGAAACGCTGACTGCCGGCGGCAGCAGTATTCACCCAGAAGCGCATCGGCGTGCCGAAGATCCGGTGCTCAAGGTTACGCGCCGCCAGATGAGCAGCAAGTGAGAGGCCGTAGGGTCCGGCCCCGATGATGGCGACTGGTATTCTCTTCATTGCCGCAACTCCGCCGTCTGGGTTGCAGCTTTGGACGCGCGGGGCGTGAAACGTAGAAACCGACGGAAGCCTCGGAGACCAACAAAGATCTCCGAAATGATGTGGATCACTCTTGGCATCGGATCGTCATCGGAGCCTGCAACATCAACGCAGTCGGCGGAATGACGTTCCATCCACGAGCGCCAGTAAGCGAGCTCCTCTCGTGAGATACGGCGGGTCAACGACTTCGCTAGCAGCAGCGCGCGCAGCGTGAACCGGTCGCACCAGACCGTCGCTGAACTTTCCGGTGGAGCCACTTGCGCCGCGGCCACCGCGGCTTGCAGCGCCTCACGCTCCCCCGCGGCATCCATCCAGGCGAGCAACGGGAGGGACATCCCCCGGCGTATGTCCATGCCAATCTGGTTGAAGGTACGCGGGTTGAAATCAATCACCGCCCAGGCACCGTCGGTGTACAGAAACTCGACCTCAAACATTCCAAAGTAGCCCAGTTCCCTGCAGAGTCGCCGCGCAGCCTCGGACAATGCCGGATCTGGCGGCAACGACTCAAAGCAGAGGCCAACGCCGGCTGGCTGCGAGCGCTGCAGGACCTTTTTCGATCGTCGTGTGACGAATAACTCACCAGTCCTGTCAATGAATCCAGTGACGGAGCAGACCCCTTCGCTTCGAACGGAGACAAACTGCTGCAGGATTGGAACGCGCGCGTCAGGCAGCAGTGGATTGGACGGCAATCCGTCTTTCTCGCGCTCGATAAATCTGGGGTACTCTTGTATCAGCTCCTGCGGCGAGCCGACCCGCACCCCCTTGTCATTTCTCAGACGGTTCACGTGAGTGCGTGGCTTGATGAGAATCGGGTACGGCAAGGTTGGAGCGAGTTTCTCCAGGGCTGCTTGGCTACCCGCCTCCCAGCTCGGTACACAATCGACACCTGCTGCCCTGGCTGCAGTAGCAAACTGTTGCTTGTCGAGTATTCGCTGCATGGACAAGAGCGATGGTTGGTAGATCCGAAAGAGCCGCTCGAGCAATGCGGCATTGACCGTATAGAGCCACGCCGTCTCATCCGACGTCGCCAACAGCACCTGACCGGGGTCGGCTGCACCGATCGCGAGCACTTTTTCCAGAAATTGCTGATTCTCGCGCTCAGGCGGGGAACGAACCGTGCGGGTTGCATAGCGCGACCACGCGGCGGCAGATATGCGTGGTGACCATCCGGTGGCGAGACGAGGACCCGACAGCACGCTGACCCTGATGCCGTTGGCACCAAGTTCGCGAACAGTAGCCAGCGTCCCTGCGTAAGCCGCGGAGGCCAGGAGAACCGCGCGTGGGTTCTCCGAACGATTTGTCATCTGACCCAATCATCCGTGATCATGCGACGCGCACCCCCACCCGGCCTCCGATCCGAAAACGCGGTCCGTTCCTCTCTTGATATCAAGATTCAGCAGGCCGAAGGGGGCCGTGAAGTCGGACCGGAGGTACCTCGTGCGTGCTCCCCCCCTCGAAGGTCACCTGGTGCTGGCGGGTCGTCACTGACCGTCGGTGGGCCCTGGCTTCCGTCGGGTCGGCCTTCACCGCAAACCCTCGAGACGAGCACCATCGGCATCGGTTGGCTCTGGTTCGGCCTCGCGGCTGCCCGGAGCTCTCGCCCTTGGCATCGCCTTGCGAACACAGTGATTACACCTGCGGAAAGGTAGGTCTGTCCTCGGTACTGAGGGTTTGGGAGAGCGTCCGCGTCTGGTGACCGGCGCGAAGCGCAGTCGTGGCCTGCAGAGGCCCCGGCGGCACCGCTTGGGGCGTGCTGGGCGCACGCTCCACCCCTGGAGTCTCACATCCCAGGGCGCCGCTCTCTACCTCCACAGGTCCTGCCATGCTGACCTTGCAAAAGGCGCGATTGCGCCACGCCGACGCCACGCTTGTCGTGCCGCTCGAGTCGACGAGGTGCGGGGCGCCGAACGAGGTGGGCTGGAAGGCCGCTCGACTGGCGAGGCTAGTGCAGGAGCGCTTGCTCAACCAGGCCCCGTTCCGCGTGCCCGCGGGGGTCGCGGTGACCACGGCGGCGCTCTCCGAGCACTGCGCGCGGAACCAGATCCGGATGGACGACGAGCCCGAGGCGGTGGCAGCGGCGATTCGGGCGGGCAATCTCGCACCGCGTCTCAGGGTGGCGCTCGAGGTGGCGGGCGCTCACCTCGGGGGAGGACTCCTCGCGGTGCGTTCGTCTGCGGTCGCCGAGGACGACGCCGGGGGCTCGATGGCGGGCCTGCTCGAGACCCATCTGGGCGTGCGCACGGCGGACCTCGCCTCCCGGCTCCGCGATTGTTGGGCGTCGCTCTACTCGCACCGGGTGCGGTCCTATCTCGGCCGGGCGGGTGCCTCCTCGCGCAGCGCCAATCTGCGGATGGGCGTTCTCGTGCAGCGCCAGCTCACGCCGCGCTGGGCGGGGGTCCTATTCACCGTCAATCCCTCGCGGCGCGCGGGCGACACAATGGTTCTCGAGTGGGTCGAGGGGCTGGGCGAGACGCTGGTCTCGGGCAGCGTGAGCCCCGCGCGCCTGCTTCTTTCCCGAAGGGGCCTTCTCCTTCCCGAGGATCTCCACCCGGCGCTCGCTCCCGCCTTGAACGACCTGCACGCCCAGGCCCTGCGCGCCGAGCGACTTTTCGGCGAGCCTCTCGATCTCGAGTGGTGCGTGGACGACGAGGGGCTTCACTTGCTGCAGGCGCGCCCGGTCACCGCGTTCGGCGGTCCAGGGATGACCGCCTGGTCGAGCGCCAACGTCGGCGAGAATTATCCGACGGCGCTCAGCCCCTTCACCTGGTCGGTGGTCGACCGCTTCCGAGGCCGGTATTTCGAATCCCTGGCCGAAAAGCTGTGGGTACCCGCGCGCTGCCGCGCCGAGCTCCGACCGTTGCTCGAAAACCTGCTGGGCGTCCACCGCGGCCGGGTGCACTACAACCTCTCTAGCTGGTACCAGATGTTCGCACTTCTTCCGGGCGGGCGGCTCCTGCGCCGCTCATTTGATCGCTACATCGACCAGCCCGTGCCCTTTGCCGCTCCGGTCGAGAAGACAGACGTGCCTTCAGTGCCGGCGTGCCGGATCGTCCCGGCGCTGATCCGCCGCTACGCGACGCTGGGCGGCTCGGTGGCAGCCTTCGTGCGCAGGTTTCATCGTCAGCGCCAAGCCTGGCGCCGGCAGCTTGACGAGGGGCGGTCGCCGGGAACGGGCGGCAGCGTACTGGCGCAGATCACCACCTTTCTCGACAGGCAATGGGGCGATGCGGCGCTAGCGGATTTCTCGGCGATGGTGTTCCCGGCGCTGCTCCAGTCGGTCGCGGTGGCCTGGTTCTCCCCGGCCGACGCCGCGCGTGCGCCGGGGCTGCTGCGTGGCCTACAGCTCAAGAGCACGGAGGCGTTGAAGCTGCTACATGCTCTCGGCGCCTGGGTCTCGGCGCGTCCGAAGCTCCTTGCGCTGCTGCACGGCGAGCGCGATGCGGAGCTGGTCGCCGAGCTGAAGGGCGAAGGACGCGCCCTGTGGCGGACTTTTCTCCACGAGTTCGGCGGGCGCTGCTACCAGGAGCTGCTCCTGACGTCGCCCAGCTTCGAGGAGCGGCCCGATCTCGCCTGGCAACTGGTGCGGGGAGCGCTCGCTGCCGGCACCCCCGATCCGAGCATTCGCGAGGCGGCGGAGGCGGAGGAGCGCGTGCATCTGACCTACGAGCTTCTCAGCCGGCTCCCGCTCTGGAAGCGCCTCCTCTTCGCCCGGCTCGTAGGCGACGCGCAACGGGCCGTCGCGGCCCGCGAGCAGGTGCGGCTCTGCCAGGGCCTCTTGTACGGCGAGCTGCGGCAGGCGGCGCTCGCCGTCGGCCGAGGGCTGGTCGAGCGCGGGCGGCTCGAAACTCCCGCGGACGTCTTCCAGCTCGACGCCGGCGAGGTGGAGCGCCTGCTGCAAGGCCGTTTTCTCTACCCGGAGACCATCCCGGCGCTCATCCGCGCCCGGCGGGAAGCCGCCGCGAGGGCGAGCCAAGACGCACCGCCTCTCCCGTCGTTCTTCGTGGCCGGCGACGGCGCTGACTACGAGGACCGGCCCGGCGAGCCCACAGGTCTAAGCGCGCCTCACGGACAGCGCAAATGGCGCGGCGTTGGAGTCTCTCCGGGTAGCGCCGTCGGCAAGGCCCGGATCATCCTCGATCCCGTCGCGCAGGCGGGACAGCTGCGCCCGGGAGAGGTCCTGGTTGCCAGGGCAACCGACCCGGGATGGACGCCGCTCTTCCTCATCGCCGCTGCGGCGGTGGTGGAGCGCGGTGGAATGCTCTCCCACGCGGCCATCGTCGCCCGCGAGGTCGGTATCCCAGTAGTCGTCGACGTTGCCCTTGCCACTCGAGCGCTCCGCGACGGCGAGCGGGTGCGGGTCGACGGCGAAACCGGCCTGGTGGAACTCATCGGAGATCGAGATTGATGGGCGCCCACAGCGCCCCGACTCGCCCATGTGCGCATCGGCCGGCGCTGGGCTTGGCTGCCCTGCGCCGCTTTGCCGGCGAGCGGTTCCCTCCCTGGGCCACCGTTCCCATCGCAGCGCTGCTCTATGCTGCGCCCGCGAGCCTGGGGCAGCCGGACGTCCTCGAGGCGGCCGAGGGCGCGCTGGCGACGTTTCTCGGCCTTCTTTGCCTGCGCATCTCCGATGACCTCGCAGACCTGGAGCGCGATCGGGTGCTCCACCCGGAGCGCGGGCTCTCCTCCGGAAGGATTGACCCGTCGCGGCTTCTCGATATGAACCTGGCCCTGGGGACGGCGCTGGTCGTCCTCGAGTCGACCTCGACGTGGCGCCTGGCCTTCGCTTTCGGCGCGTGCGCGTTCTATCGCGCTTGGTTCTCGTGCTGGAGAGCGCGCGTTCACCCGGTCGCGAGGCCGTTCCTCTCCAACCTCGTCTTCCCCTGCGCGGTCTTCCACGGCGCCGGTCCTAGCGCCTGGCAACCCACGGTCCTGCTAGCGCTCTACGCCTGGCTAGCGGCGGTTGCTCATGAATTCGCGCACAACGTCCGATCGCCAGAGGAGGAGCCGTCCCTCGGCCCGGGCTATGCCCGCGCCCTGGGAGCGGAAGGAACCGCGGTCCTCAGCCTGGCCCTGTTCGCTGCGGCCGCGCTCGTCGCCGCGCTGCTCTGGGTGGCGCTTGGGCGGCCGCGCTCGCTCGGCGGGGCGCTGCTGGCAGCCGCCGTGGGCGCGGGGTATTTCCTCGCACGGCTGCTGCGCGATCCAGGGCCGGAGCCCGCCCGCTCTCTCTACCGGGCCGGCATCGTGTTCGCGCTGGTGCCCGCCCTGGGCCTGATCCTGCGTCAGTAGAACAGACCCACCGTGGCGAGGTGGGCAAAAGAACGCCATTTCAGCTGGCCGCGCCCGGGACGAGCGGCAGGCTCTGAAGCAACAGCTGGCAGCAGGACGCGCTCACTAGGAAACTGTCGAAACGATCCAGCAGTCCCCCGTGGGCCGGCAGGAGCGCCTGGAAGTCCTTGCATCCGGCATCGCGCTTGATGGCGGAGAAGATCAGATCGCCCAGCACCGCCGCCAGCGCGGCACCGAGCGCGAGGGCCGCGCGCCGGACGGCCCCGCCCTCGAGCAGGGGCGCGAAGGCGATCGCCGCCGCCGCCGTGGCCAGAAGCCCACCCAGAAGACCCTCGAGCGTCTTGCGCGGGCTGAGGCAGGCGAGGAACGGCCTGCGGCCGAAGGTGCGCCCGACGGCCTCGGCCCCGGCGTCATTGAGCGCGACCACGATGAAGAGGAAAGCTGCGAAACCGCCGTGCTCGCTGCGGAGACGAAAGACCGTGGCGGGCAGCAGGCCCGCGAGCAGGGCAGTCAGCGCCACGGCGCCGGCGGAGGCACGAGCGCCGGCCGGGCGCCGCAGGAGGACGGGCAGCGAGGCAGCCGCGAGGAGCACCACTGCCAGCGCCTGTAGCTCCGCGCCTCCGGGGCCAGCCGTGCAGGCGATCGCTACCGCCCCGCCCATGGCGAGCCAGCGATACGGCCTCTGCTCGCGGCCTGGAGCAAGCAACACCAGCGTCAGCTCGCGGCTTCCCACAGCCGCCAGCGCCGCCATCGCCGCTTTGAGCCACAGGCCGCCGAGCGCGATTACAGCCAGCGTCGCGTGCACCACCAGGAAGAAGACACCCAGCTTGATCCACAGCGTCCGCTGCACGCCCGGGGCCTGCGGGACCCAGCGAGGGCAGAGGAGCAGCCAGAGGGCCAGCGCCGCAAGGAAGGCGTCGAGACGCAACCAGGTAGAGATCCCGAGAGACGCCATCAGGGCCGCCCGCCCTGCGCGCGGCGGAGAGTGGGCGGGTGGAGCGCCAGAGAAGCGCGCTCCTCGCCCTCCTCGATGCGGATGAGGCTCCGCGCTGTGGCGAGCACGCGCTCGAGGAAGGCGCAGGGGCGAAAGGCGTGGACGAGCTGGTACAGCGAGAGGCGGCTGCTCAGGAAATCGTAGAGTCCGAGCTGGTAGCCGCGCCGCCACTCGGCCTCGTCGATGCTCCTCCCGGCCCAGTGGGAAAGCTTACGCCGGTGTAGCTCGACGAGTGCGTCCACGGTGGAAGGCGCGACGTCGGCCGAGAGCACGAACGCCAGCAGCTCGGCGAGGTCGCGTTGCGGAACCTGGAGCTCAGCCAACTCCCAGTCCCAGGCGCAAAGGCGCAACCCCGACGGCCCGCGCCGGAAGGCGAGGTTCCTGGGATTGAAATCGCCGTGGATCAGCGTGCGCGGCATCTGCTCCAGCTCGCGGCACCAGTCGGGCAAGGATTTCAGGACTCGCTGGTGCAAGCGCCGGTCCGGAAGCGGGTACCATCCGGGGAATTCGCCCGCGGCGTAATCGAGAACCTCGCTCCACAGCTCCTCCATCGAGGACCGTGCCGCGGCGTCCACGACCTCCCCCAGCCAGGGCTCGCTCCGCAGCGCCTCCTCGCGGCCGTACCAGATGGAGTGCACCTCGGCGATCCCGCACACCGCCGCCTCCACGTGCGCCAGCGTCCAGCCGCGCAGGTCGTCGGCCCTGTCCTTGAGCTCGACCTCGCGGAGCAGCTCGAGCACCAGGACGAACAGCTCGCGCGCATCGTCGCGCACCACGTCGTAGAGAGCGGGCGCGTGCCGGGTAAAGCGCAGGTCGGTCTGCTGGTAGACACCAAGCTCGCGCAGGTGGCAACCGGCGATGCCAATCTGTCCGGCGAAGCGCCGCTGCAATTCGCCCAGCCGCGAGCCGCACATGGAGGCGACCAGCTGGGTCATCAGCAGCACCTCCTGGTCGAGCGGCTTGGCCCGGACCATGACGTCCCTGTGACCCGGGCCGGATCGAGGCGAGAGGTACAACAGGCGGCGTGGAAGCTGTCCCACCAGCTTCCGGACTTTGGGGCGGGTCAGGTCGGCGAGGAGGCTATCTCCCAGCTCGACGCCCTCGATGGCCGCGGCCTCCTGCACTTGGAGGCCGTCGTCGCCGAGCGCCCGCCGCAGGCCGGGCTGGAAGAACTGAGGCGAGAGATCCTGTTCGGTGAACGGCGTCACCGGGCGGTTCCGGCCCATCCGCTCGTGAGCGGCGGCGAACTGGCCGCCGGCGACGGCTGCTAGCGTCGACAGGTCGAGTGCCAGACAAAAGCCAGCGATGATTTCGGCGAGGCGGTCGACCCCGCCGCTCCCCGCGCAGCCCATCAGCTCGAGCAGCTCCTGCTGCCGCGGCAGGTGCGTCCCGCCACCCACCGTTCCCACGACCAGCGAGGGCAGAATGATGCTGACGTGCAGGCCTCCCGGGGCGGCCTGAATGGTGAGCTGGGCCAGGGACGACTCGTGGACGCAAGCGACGTCCTGGCCCGTGGCGATGAACGCACCGGCGACGATGTTGGCCGCGTTCATGTTGTGGCCAATCATCCCAACCTGCAGCGCGGCCTCCATGCTCCTGTGGTAGGCCCAGAGCAGCTGCTCGGCCGAGACCTTGAGAGTGCGGCGACAGACGGAATCGGCCAGCGTGGCCGAGGCGAGGACGCGAAGGCCGCGCCCGCCCAGCCAGGAGGCGAAGCCGACCTTCTTGTCCAGGCTGGCGTTGCTCTCAATGTAGAAGGCCTGTGGCGCGAGCAAGGGGTCGTGTCGGAGCCGCTCGTCGATGAGGCGGCAGAGGCGCCAGGCGCAGGCGGTCGTCATGTTCTGTCCTGCCGCGTCTCCGGTCTCGAAGACGAAGCGGACGATGACGTTCACGCCGATCATCTGCGGCTGCACCGCGACTAGTCGCGCGTGCCGGGAGACATCGCGGGTGCTTTCCTGCAGCTCTTCCACCCGGCCGGCTAGCCAGCCGCAGAAGGCGCCCGCGGCCGCGAAGCTGCTGAAGGCGAAGAGCGGCGCCCGGGTCATCTGCCGCCCCATTACCCGCGCCTGCACGCCGCCCGACGCGGTCAGCGCCAAGGCGCCCCGGGTGGCGCTAGAAACGAGCGCGCCTTCGGTGGTGGCGACCGGGAGGAAGAAAGTTCCCCGGGCAGCGGCGCCGTCGAGCCGGAGGGGGCCCGCGACGCCCACCGGGACCTCCACGCCGCCGATGAGTCCCTCCACATTGCAGCAGAGCTTGGTGGCGTCCAGGGCGGTCTCTTCCAGGCGAAGCAGGGGCGCGCCGGTCAGCCGGCGGAGGTGGTCGAGCCGCGCCAGCCGCGCTGCCTCGCTGTGCCGGCCGCGGGCCGGCAGGCGCCAGGACCCGTCATCATCGACACCCGTGAGCTGTCCCGGCGGTCCGGCCATCGTCGGCTCCCTCGCGTCGTCCGGAAGGACGGAGAGGCCAGCCGACGTTTGTGAGAACGGCCGTCGGCCGCGAGGCGCTGGGGTCCATCGAGTTGGATCCGAAAGGGCGGCGCGCGCTATCGTCGCCACTGTGGTTGGTCCGCCCGACCGGGAGCGCCAGGTCCTCGAGCTCATGCAGACCCGCCAGCTCCATCCTGCGGCGAGCTTGGCCCTGCGAACCTACGGGCCCGAACTGTACGGGTTTCTCGCCGGCCAGATGGGAAACGACGCCGACGCGGCCGAGGTTTTCTCGCAGCTGACCGAGGACCTCTGGCGCGGGCTACCCCGATTCGGGTGGCGCTGCAGCCTACGCACCTGGCTCTACCTGCTCGCGCGGCACGCCGCCTGCCGCTTCCGCGCCTCCCCCTGGAACCGCGGAGGCCGCACCGGCGATTCGCGGCTCGACGGGCAGATCGCGCAGGTGCGCAGCCAAACCGCACCGTGGCTCCGCACCGACGTCAAGGACCGGCTCCGGCAGCTGCGCGAGTCGCTTCACCCCGACGACCGCCTGATCCTCGTCCTGCGACTCGATCGCGCACTCTCGTGGAACGAGGTAGCACTGGTGACACTTGGCGACGAGGCGGCCACCGCCGAGGCGCTCAAGCGCGAGTCGGCGCGGCTGCGCAAGCGCTTCCAGGATCTCAAGGACGAGCTGCGCGTCCGCGCACAGCGCGCTGGCCTGCTCGACAGGGACGGCTGAGGGCCCCGCCGGCGGCCACCCCATGACGCGGCGCGACATGGCGAGCGGGCTACCGAGCACGACACGGCGTTGACCCCCGCTACTGGGTCGTGTTAGGCATTCGCCTAAAGCGATCGCCCAAGGCATATGCTCAAAACACTTCGAACCGCAGCCTCCCCCAACCGCCAGGACACCGAGCAGAGGTTCCTCGACGCGGCCGAGCGGCTGCTCGTCCAGGTGGGCTACGCCGGCATCACCACCCGGGCGCTGGCGGCAGAGGCGGGGGCGAATCAGGGCCTGGTGCATTACTACTTCGGAACCATCGAGGAGGTCCTGCTCAGGGTACTCAACCGCTTCACCGGGCGACTCATCGCTCGGCAGCGGGCGATGTACTCGGCCGACGTGCCCTTCCTCGAGAAGTGGCGGACGGCGTGGCGGTTCCAGGAAGAGGACCTGGCGGCGGGTTACCCGAAGATCTGGTTCGAGCTGCAGGCGTTGGCATGGAACCGGCCCGAGCTTCGCCTGCGCATCGCCGCCGTCGATGCCGAGTGGCGCGCGGTCCTCAGCGATGCCTTCGGCCGGGCCTTGCGTGAGTATGGCCTCGAGGGCGAGCTGCCGCTGGAGGCGGTGACCGCAATGACGATGACTTTCGCGCTCGGCTACATGCTCGAGCGCCTTTCTGGGATCCGCGAGGGGCACCAGCCCCTCCTGGCCTGGATCGACGGGTGGATCGAGTCGCTTCAGCGGGGGAGGCAAAATGCACCACGCAAGGTCAAACACGCCCGCAGGGACGTTCGCCAGCGAAAGCGCCGGCGCCGGTAGTCGCGAGCAGACACGCGCCCGCGACCCCGACGCGGTCGGTTTCGTCGAGCGCGGCGGCGTGCGTGTCTACTGGGAGTCCTACGGCGAGGGCGAACCGGCGATCCTCTTTCTGCCCACCTGGTCGATCGTGCACTCGCGCTGCTGGAAGGCGCAGATCCCGGACTTCGCACGCCGCTCGCGGGTCCTGACCTTCGACCCGCGCGGCAACGGCAAATCGGACCGGCCAGCGGCCGACGAGGCATACGCCGAGGAGGAGTTCATGCGGGACGCGCTCGCGGTGATGGACGCGAACGGCGTGGAGCGGGCGTTCATCGTCAGCCTCTCGCGCGGCGCCCAGCGGGCGCTCCTGCTCGCCGCCGAGCACCCGCAGCGTGTCCTCGGCGCGGTCTTCATCGATCCCTTCTTCCCGGTGAGCCTGCTGCGTTCTCTGCATTGGCGCGTGATCGGCCACCCCAGGATGCGGTCGATGCTGATGAGGCGGCCCTTGACCACGCGGGGCTTCGGCAAGCTCAACGCGCAGCATTGGCGAGCGGATTTCAAGGACTTCCTCGAGTGGTGGCAGGCAAAGAACTTCACCGAGCCCCACTCGACCAAGCAGATCGAGGACGGGGTGGGCTGGGGACTGCAGACCAATGCCGAGACGGCGATCGCCTTCTCCCGCGGCGGCCTGTTGATGCCGAGCGACCGCAAGAGTCAGCTCGCCCTGGCGCAGCGCGTGCGCTGTCCGGTGCTCGTCATCCATGGAAGCGAGGACGACGTCTTTCCAGACTCGGATAGCAGGACGCTGGCGCGGGTGACCGGGGGCAAGCTGGTCATGGTCGAGGGGGCAGGACACCAGCCGCAGGCGCGCAAGCCAGTGGTGGTCAACTTGGCGCTGCGCGAGTTCTTCGCCACCGCGCAGCCCGCGCCGGCGGGCGCTGCGGGGTCGTCCGTGCAGCCGACGAAACGGCGCTCGCCGGATACCAAACGCGTGCTGTACATCTCCTCACCCATCGGCTTGGGCCATGCCCAGCGCGACGTGGCGGTGGCGCGCGAGCTACGCAAGCTTGTCCCGGGAGTCGAGATCGACTGGCTGGCGCAGGACCCCGTGACCCGAGTGCTCGCCGCCGAGGGTGAGCGCATCCACCCTGGCAGCAAACACCTGGCCAGCGAGTCCGCCCACATCGAGTCGGAATCTTCGGAGCACGACCTGCACTGCTTCCAGGCGCTGCGGCGGATGGACGAGATCCTCATCGCCAATTTCATGGTGTTCCACGACGTGGTGCGCGAGGACCGCTACGATCTCTGGATCGCCGACGAGTCCTGGGAGCTTGATTACTACCTGCACGAGAACCCAAAGGAGAAGATCGTCCCCTTCGCGTGGTTCACGGACTTCGTCGGCTGGCTCCCGATGGACGATGGAGGCGCTAGGGAAAGCGCGCTGACCGCCGACTACAACGCCCAGATGGTCGAGCACATCGCCGAGAATCCGGGCGTGCGCGACCGCGCGCTGTTCGTCGGGAACGCCGAGGACATCGTGCCCGATCGGTTGGGGCCCGAGCTGCCGCTGATCCGCGATTGGACGAAGAAGCACTTCGAGTTCCCGGGGTACATCTCGGGATTCGATCCGCGGGAGCTGCCGACGCGGGAGGCGCTGCGGCAGGAGCTCGGCTACCGCGACGGCGAGCTCATCTGCATCGTTACCGTGGGCGGGTCAGGCGTCGGGGGCGCCCTGCTGGGGAAGGTGATCTGCGCCTATCCTGAGTCGCAGCGCCGCGTGCCGGCGCTGCGGATGATCGTGGTGGCAGGCCCGCGCATCGACCCTGCGTCGCTTCCTCAGCACCCCGGCCTGGAGATCGTTCCCTATGTCCACAACCTCTACCGGCACCTCGCAGCGTGCGATCTCGCCATCGTGCAGGGCGGACTCACAACGGCGATGGAGCTGACCGCCAACAAGCGCCCCTTCCTCTATTTCCCCATGCGGCACCACTTCGAGCAGAACTTCCACGTGCGGCACCGCCTCGATCGCTATCGCGCGGGACGGTGCATGGATTTCTCGCTGGCAACGCCGGACACGATCGCCGAAGCCATCGCCAGCGAGATCGGACGCACGGTCGACTACCGCGAGGTGGAGACCGACGGAGCGCGCAGGGCAGCCGCGCGCATCGCGGAGATGTTGTGATTCCCGGCGCCAAATCCAGCTTCTTCCCCGAGCTGCTCGGAGAGAGCGCCGCGATGCGGAGCGTGCATGCCCAGATTGGGCGCGCGCTGGACGTCCCCTTCCCCGTGCTCATCGAGGGAGAGACCGGCACGGGGAAGGCTCTCGCCGCCTGGCTCCTCCACGACCGCGGTCCGAGGCGCGCCGGCCCATACGTGACCTTGAACTGCGCGGCGATGGATGAGTCGCTGCTCGAACCGGAGCTATTCGGCCGTAGCCGCCGGGGCTTCACCGGGACCGGTCGGGACAGGCCAGGCCTGTTCGTGAGGGCGCGGTGCGGGACCCTGTTCCTCGACGAGGTTGGAGAGCTGAGCAGCAGCGCGCAGTGCAAGCTGCTGCGGGCCATCGAGAGCGGCGAGGTCCTTCCGGTCGGCGGCGGGCGCGCCGAGCGCACCGACGTCCGCATTATCGCCGCGATCAGCGCTAGCCTCGAAGACAAGGTCCGGGCGGGTAGCTTCCGCCGCGATCTCTATTATCGGCTGCGCGTGCTCGCGCTCCGGCTGCCGCCGCTGCGAGACCGCCGCGAAGACATCCCGCTTCTCGCCGACCGACTGCTCGAGACAGTCTGCCGCCGGCTGGCGGTCCCGCCCCACCGCCTCTCGCGGGAGGCCGTCGCCGTTCTGGCGGCCGCAGCGTGGCCTGGAAACGTCCGACAGCTCATCCACGAACTCGAGGGCGCCGTCGTCGCCTCCGAGGGGCTGGAGATCCAGATCGCTCATCTCTCGTCCGAGCTCCAGGCTCTGGGGAACGGACTGGTGCAGCGAGCGACCGCCGGCACGCGTTCCGGTTGCTCGATTCGATCTCACGGCCCCCGGGGGACCGTCTCCGAACACCGGGCCGGTGTCGCCCGCTTCACTATCGGTGTCGGACGACGCCGCCCTTGATGCCCTCTTGAGAAAGCTGGCCGGCCTTTCCCCGGCGCGCGAGCCCTCTCTACGCTCGGGCGCCGTCTCGATCCGAGGGTACCGGCTGATCGAGAGGATCGCCGAGGGCGGGATGGGCGAGGTGTGGCGGGCGGAGCAGCGGGAGCCTGTGCGCCGCGACGTCGCCGTCAAGCTGATTCGGGTGGGGATGGACACGCGGGGGGTGGTCGCCCGCTTCGAAGCGGAGCGGCAGGCGCTGGCGCTGATGGACCATCCGGCGATCGCCAGGGTGCTCGGCGGCGGGTCCACGGATCAGGGTCAGCCTTACTTCGCGATGGAGTACGTGCGCGGAGTGGCGCTCGACCAACACTGTGACCAGGCGCGCCTGCCTCTGCCGGCGCGCATCGAGCTGTTCCGGCAGGTATGCGCGGGGGTACAGCACGCACATCAGAAGGCGATTCTCCACCGCGACCTCAAGCCCGCCAACGTGCTGGTGATGCTCACCGACGGAGAGGCGCGGGTGAAGATCGTCGATTTCGGCGTCGCCAAGGCGCTGGCGCAGCCGCTCACCGAGATGACGCTGCAGACCGAACTGGGGCAAATGGTGGGCACGCTGGCATACATGAGCCCGGAGCAGGCAAATCTCACGCAGCAGGACGTCGACACGCGAACCGACGTCTATTCCCTGGGGGTGATGCTCTATCAGTTGCTCTCGGGGTTCTTGCCCTTCTCCAGCGCCGAGCTGCTCCGCTCCAGCCGGGAGGAGCTGTGCAGGCGTATCCGGGACACGGACCCGCCGCCGCCCAGCGCGCGGCTCGTCACTGCGACCGAGGAGGTGATGGCGATCGCACGGAAGCGCAGCAGCGAGCCTTGGCTCTTGCGGCGCGAGATCGCGGGCCATCTCGACGCGATCGTGATGAAGGCCATGGAGAAGGATTGCAGCCGCCGCTACCGCTCGGCCGCCGAGCTGTCGGCTGAGCTGGGGCGATACCTCGAGCACAAGCCAGTGCTCGCGCTCATGCCAGGCGCGCGATATTCGAGACTTGTCCGCCGGCACCGCGCTGGCGTTGCCTGGACCGTGGGCGTGCTGATGCTGGTACTGCAGCTCGGTTTCTCGGCGTCGCTGGCCCTGGAGTTGCGCCGCACCCTACACACAGCCAATGCAAACGGTGACGTCCTGCCGGTCGCCGCTTCCGCGCTCTCCGACGAGGAGGAGAATCCGAAGCAGCGCTCGATGAGGTACGTCAGCAAGCGCGCCACCGAGACGGGTTCCCGGCAGGCCGAGCGCCGGCTCGACCGAGGGTCGAGACCGGCAGCGCCTTGACGTGGGGAACATGCAGCCCAAAGCACGTCCCGCGTCCATGGGCGCGGCGTCCCGGGTGGGCTCCCGAGGGCTCGCCGTTGTTCGGCAGCACCCCTCGTCCGGAACGGGGCAACAGGCACCCGCCCGGCGCGCTCCCGCATCGGTGAGCACGGCAGCATGCCGTAGAAGCACTAGGCCCCAGCGCCACGTCGCGGTGCAGCCTGAGGTCACGAGCGCGATAGACCTCGCCCATCCCCCAGCTCCGCCTCTCGAGAATCTGGTAGTGACCCAGCTGCTGTCCGACCATGCGCATCCCTCTCCTGCTCTCCCCGGCTCTCCATGCAGCCGCATTTACGCCATTCAGCACAATCACCATCCAAGCTAAGCAGTGCGACGAGTGAACCGGCTGCGAATTCGGTTGACCGGACTTCGTTGGCCTTGTGGTCCGCCTGTCACTAGGGTCGGGAGGCGCGCGTCGGTGGGTGCGAGAGAACAGGTCTCGCGTCTCGCTTCCTTTTCGCGGAGGAGAACAGGTGCAAAGGCCGCTCGCAGTCCTTGGTTCGGTGGCGGCTCTTGCTGCCTGGCTAGATTTCAGCCGGCTTCAGCAGTTGCACCACGCCGATAGTCTGGTGCCGGTACTCACCGGCCTGACGTTGTGGACTCCATTCTACTGGGGCCAAGACCGGTATGGGATGCTCATTCCGCTTCTCGCGCTTCCGGTCCGAGACCCGGCCTGGCACCTCCTGCTCCAAGGGTTTCTGACGATGGCGTTGTCGACCTGGGGGCTCATCTTGCTCGTGCGTGTTCTGCTGCCGCGCGGCCTTCCTTGGGCTCCTGCCGCTGCGCTCGTCCTGGTCCTGCTGCTGCTGCTCCCGCCCGCCGAGGAAGTGCGCTTCAATATTCTCTGGGTGCAGCCCTATTTGCTGTCCTTCGGCCTCGGCCTGTCTGCGGTGGCCCTCGTTCACTGGGGAGGGCCAGCTCGACTGATTACGGCAGCGGTCCTTTTTCTTGTTGCGGCGTGGGTCAACGTCAGTGTGGCGATGGTAGTCGTGCCGCTGGTGCTCTGGCGGGCGCTCTTCACGGACTCCCGGCGCCTCGGCCTGGCACGCCTGCGCTTCGCGCTCACGTGCGTTGGCTTACTTGCTTTCGCCACGTATGGGTCGGTCCGCTTTTCCTGGGCTGTCCCATTGCCTCATACGCCCACCGAAGTCGTACCGCTTGCTGCTTGGTTTCCTGCGGCCAGCGCTCTGCTTCGGGAGGCGAACGGCTACGCGAAGGTTCGTACTTGGGTAGGTGTCGCACTCGGGCTGGCCGCCCTCGGGCTCTTGGCTCTCAGCTTTGCGGTGGTCCGGAGCAAAGCTCGACCTGTACTGCTCGCGGCCTGCGGGCTCGTTCTCACGGCAGCTGTCTCCTTCGGAGTCGCGGCCTCGTCGCGTTGGGTGGCGCACAACCAGTACTCCGTCCGCTATCTCATTCCGTCCTTGGTTCTCTTCGAGGCTGCCTGCTGCCTCCTCGCGACACTTCCGGCTCTCGCCCTCCACGCCGACCAACGTCCAGCACTCAGTTGGGCAAGCTTGGGCGCAGTCGCCGTCGCGCTGCTCGTGGCGGTAGGCCCGCCGAGTCACGCGGCCGTGCTGCACGCCTTCGAGTCTCGGTGGGGAAGCCAAGCGCGAGACGTCATCGCAGCGCGGGCAACGCATGTCACGGGCGACTACTGGAAGGTGTGGCCCACCGTCTTCTACGCGAGTTGGCTCTTGGGCACGACGAGGCGCCAAGAGTGGCCCTATGGCATTACTGACCGGAGCATCCCCACGCTCCCGCAGGCCCTGGCTGTTCCTCAGCCGCGGGTGGCAGTCCTCGATGGCCGTGGCATGTGGCTTGGCCTGCTCGGGTCGCGCCGCTGGTCTGTGGCCGACCGTCGCTCTACGTGCGTGGTGCTAACAGCTCCCTAGCCGAGGGGGCCGGCTCCCAGCGCCCGAGGCCAGGCTGCTCCACCGGCTCCGCCTCCTAGATTCACTCCACCAAACTCGGGAAACTCGCAGCGCAGGTGAGATAGAAACAGGACCGACGCGCGGTGCAAGACAGACAGGTCGTCGAGTAACGCCGTGGCTTAGCCCTTGTGGTTTGAAGGGTTGCTGAATGAGACTCCGTCGCAGTTGAGGACGGTGAATCTCCAGTGTTTGACGGTGCGCGACCCGCAGTGGGGTGCGCCGCGTTGGGCGCGCGGTCTCGTCGTCGCCGTTGCGCTCACCCTGGTTGGTCTGAGGTTCGCAGACCGAGACCTTGTGCCCTACATCTTGGATGAACCCCGTTTCCAGGATGCGGCCGAGGCTCACGTACGCGCGGGTACCTGGGCGAGAGTCAGTCCACTGACCGGCAACTTAGGCGTCGCATACGGGCCAGCCCCGGTGTGGTTCTACACGGCGGTGCACCATTTGGTGGGTCCGAGACCCGAGCGCAGCGTCCTCGCCGTGACGCTCTTCCTTTCGCTCACCGAGCTACTCCTGGCCGCTGCTCTGGCGCGGTCGCTGCGCGGCGGGTGGCTGCTTTTCGCCACCCTCAGCGCCCTGCTCTCCGCCTCCCCCTTCCTCTTCTTCTGGTCACGGATCGCGTGGGAGGTCTTTTCTGGCTATATCGCCCTTGCGGTCGCTCTTCTGGCGAACGACCGCCCCCTCAGCGTCCCGCGCGGTGCCCTTGTCGGCGTCTGCTTGGGTCTCGGCCTCACCAGCCACCCCATGACAGTGCCGGTCGTGCTTGCAACTCTTGCCGTCCTCGGCTGGAGCGCCGCGCGCCATCGCACGGGCATGGCAGGCCTCGTGGCAGTGCTGGCGGCACTCGTCCTGGTTAATGTGCCTTACCTCTCGGCCCTTCATGAGGCTCGACGTGCGCCACTTCCTGCCGGGCCAGGCCTCACCACACGCGTTCTCGGCGCGCCGGCTCGCCTGGGCGTGGAACTGCTCGAGCCAGCTCGTGTTCTCACCACCGCTGGTGTCGACTACTTCTTCGACGACGCCTGGCCAGCTTTTCGCGCTTGGTTAGGGCCCTTAGGGGGCCTGCTTGCCATCGCGCCGGTCGTCGCAGTCGCGCTAGCGGTCCTCGGTGCCATAGGGCTTCTGTGGGCTTCTCGCTTTGGAAGCCCCGGCGTACGACGGCTGGCGCTCATTGGGCTGTTGTCATGGGCCGGCCTCGCGGTGCTCCTCGCCGCTGTGGGACTCCAAGTCCACCCCCACTACCAACTCGCCGCTTGTTGGATTGTGCCTGCTGGCATCGGGGCTCTGGCAATGGCCTTGTTGCCGATGCACCCGCGCGCAGCACGAGGCCTCCTTATTGGGGTGTGGGTGCTGGCCCTAGTCCAAGTAACCTTCACCCAGGCATGGATGCGGTGGGTGCGGGAGCGTGGCGGCACTGCAGGCATCCACTATTCGGTGCCCTTGTCTGCACAACGCGCCTTCCTTCGCTCGGCTTGCTCCACTGACCGGCCCCAGGTGGCCCTGGCAAACCGTACCTACCTTTTTCCGGACAGCTTGCTCAACCTGGCGCAAACGGAGCCCGCATGCGCTGGCAAGCGCGTCGGTGTGTGCCCTGGAGACTGTCCAGTCTTGGATGCCAAGTGGCGGGTCGTGTCCCTCCGCTACGCCACTCCGCCCGGCGGGCGCCTAGCGCCGCTCGTCCGCTGGTGACGCGTGCCAAAGCCACGCCGAAGGCTCCCTTCGCGGTCGCATCCGTCAGTGGCAGCCCGAGGCAAGCGGGCCACCGTCGCTTGGGGTCTGACCACTGAGGCACGGGACGCAGCAGAAGGCTCCGCTTGGATTGAGGTCCGGGTTGCAGTCCTGCGGGCCAACGGTTCCCTGACAAGGCGTCGCCCCAGGGACGCGGCACTCCCCGCCGCCGGCTGCACAATCCGCAGGGCCGTTCGAACTACAGGCGAAAGCGCCGACAATGACTAGGACCAGGATGAATCGCATCGGATGGCTCGTACCCACTCTCGCCGCATTTTCGGAAAAACGATGCGCTGGAGGCCCAATTGGGGCAATTGGCCAGGGACCAGAACATGACGCCGCCAGTGGCGTAGCGGGCAGATGTAGTCGGAGCCCTCACCGCGTCCGCGCCATGACCGTCAGGAACTCCTCAATCTGCTGGCGCTGCTGTGGTGAGAGTTTGACGTTTTGTTCGTCTACCATTTCGTCCACCAGCTTCGGCCACAGCGTCGCCGGGAATTCTGTCGGCAGCGGCGGTGCATGACAGGGGCTGCAGGTCCGGGCGTAGGCATCCCTCGCCAAGGTGAGGGTCGCCAGCGTGACGTCTGTGCCGTTGGCCTTGGCCCAGGTCACGTCGGCCGGGTTGGGCTGTGGCAACGTCACTACAGCTCCGCGGACAAGCGCGAGGAGCTGAGCGCGCGCGCGCTCGTCGCGGATGGCGACGCTTCGCAAGTCTGGAAATAAGCCGCCCGGCGTTTGGGAGAATGGAGCGGCCCGTGCGCCGAGGACGAGGAGGCGCTTCTGGTCCTCCGGCGGGGGTAGGCGTGCCGCCTCCACTGCGGCAAGAAGCACGCTCTGGAGCTGGTCCCATCTCCAGACAAGGACCACCGTCTCGATGAGGCTGGGATGGGGCCGGGTGGCGGTCCCGGATGGCAAACCTGGCAGCGCCTCAGACAGGTAGGGCCCAAAGAGTTGCGAGCGGAGCACGACGGACGTGTCGGCGAAAGTGACCGCGAGCGGTGGCGTCCCTTTGGCTACGAGCGCCAACGCAAGTGCCGCGCGCCGCTTCGCCGCCGACGGAGCCGAGCTCAGCACGGCGGCGCAAGGTCCCAAGACGGTCTCGGACACACTCAACGCTGCAAGCCGACCGACCAGGCCTGTGCCCCAACTCAAATCCCGTGCGAGGGCCAGAACGTCCACGCAGGTGATCACGGCCGCCACCGGTTGCCCAGAGGCAACCTGCGCCCGCATGCGCAGTGCCGCCATTCTTCCCGCATACGCCGCCGTAGCAAGCGTGATGGCTTCCTCCTTGGAACCGGGGGCCCCAAGCACAGCCAGGTCCGCCGGGGGCCGGGCATTCTGAGCGTGGGTCGCTCGCAGCAGGGTATGCAGTGGCTCCTCACTCTGGGACAGCTGGCGCAGGCAGCCTGGGGGCGCTTGCGCGAAGGCCCGCTCCCCCTCCCGCACGCCCCGGCAGTCTTCGAGGTCCGAGGAGTGGGCCTGCAGTGCGGCGAGCGCCGCCCAAGGCTGCGCAGCCCTCTCACCGAAGTCCCCGGGAAGCGTCGGGGGCGCCTGCACCGGGCGCGCGTCGGTCCTCTCGGTGAGTGCGCGGACGTCCTCTAGCAGGCGGTAACGAAGCCCCCGGAGGTCATCGAGGGCCCAGGCGAGGAGGGCCACCGCCAGAAATGCCACGCTGAGGGCGAGAGCACCGAGGGGACGGAGAAGACGCTTCGGAAAAATCACGGCGCGGTGCAGCCTACCCTGCCGTCGAGCTTCCCTTCAGGTTTAGGCATTCCGCGCAGCTGGCGGACGCACGATGGACACTCTCCACGGACACACGGCGGTGGACGGTGATGAAGCCACGGGTCGGCTTTCCCCCCCCACGCCCCCGTCGCGCCCGGTCCTCAAGTGGATTGAAGCTGAACTGAACCCCCACCCCTCTGAGGACCGTGGCCGCGGGCATCCCCGGGCGGCGAAATGGGCACCGAAGGCCCGACATGAATCGGCATTCCGACGCTCAACCTCAACCCAAGGATTGACGCGGTACGGACCCAGACGCTCGCGCTCCCCAGACGCGCCGAGAGCGTGAACGTTCTGAACCCCTTCGCCCTTGCGACCTTGAGCCCGGTCGCCCCCAGCGAAGCGTGCGCGCGACATGGTCTTTCTCACAGCGCCGAGATCGTCCGGTCCTTCGCGAGCGCTCGCTGACGGGCACGTTTAGATGGCGACCGCCGCAAGGCGAGGCAGGACGTCCTCGTGGGTGAACCTGCGGAAGTGTTCCCCCGCGATGGCCAACGCGATGGCTCGCCGAAGGTTGTGCGGCCTCCGGAGGCCGGCCCGGAGAACTCGCCAATAGGCACCGCGCGCCGGTCCCGTCAGCCCGTGATGGACAAGAGACATCACTAGCGCACGCAGGTCAGACCACGTGGGTAGATGGAAGCGGGTCCGCGACGGCCCGCGGCGCTGAATGACGCGCAGGCACCGAGCGTAATACTCGGACGGCGAGTAGAGCTGCGACAGCAAGTGCGCGTAGCCCCGGACCAGTGCCCCCCGGTCCATGCGGGTGCGAAAATTGGGGACGCCGAACTGGTCTCCGGAGGCCGCACCTTCGAGGCGCCCTTCGCGCTCCAAGCGCTGCGTGAGCTGGGTTCCCGGCAGCGCAGTCAGCAGGCCGACCATCGCAACCGGAATGGGATTGGCTTGAATGAAGGCCCGCTGACGCTCGAAGGCAACCGCATCATCCGAGTCAAACCCCACTATGAAGCCCGACATCACCTCGAGGCCAGCTCTGGTGAGAACGTCCACCGCTGCGTCGAGGTCGACGTGAATGTTCTGACTCTTCCCAGCCTCCTCCAACCCTCGCCGCGTGGGGGTTTCAATGCCCACGAAGACCCCAGAAAATCCGGCGCGCGTCATGGCGGCCAACAGCGCAGGCTCGTTGGCGAGGTTAATCGATGCCTCGGTAAAGAGGTCAAAGGGATACCGGTGAGCTCGCTGCCACCGTTCGATCGCGTTGACGAGCGCCAGGGCCTTGCCCTTGTTGCCAATGAAGTTGTCGTCCACGACGAAGAGCGAGCCGGAGTGGCCGGTGCTGCGGATGGCGTCCAACTCGGCCAGGAACTGCTCGGGCGGCTTGCTCCGGGACACCCGTCCATAAATCTCGATGATGTCGCAGAACTCGCAATGGAAGGGGCAGCCACGGCTGAATTGCACGCTCAAGGAGTTGTAAGCGCCAGGGGTCAGTAGCTCGTACCGGGGAACGGGTGACTTCCTGAGGTCCGGCCGCGTTCCATGGACCACCTTCGGCGCGTTGCCGGCTCGCACCTGTTCGAAGAAGGTGGAGAAGACCTCTTCGGCTTCGCCAAGGAGAAGGTGGTCCGCGTCGCTGCAGCGGGCGGGACTTGTCGTGGGGTAAGGTCCTCCGGCGATCACCCGCTTCCCAAGCGCCTTCGCGCGGGCGATGACCGCGTGAAAAGACTTCGATTGGACTATTTGCGCTCCCACCAGGACAAGGTCGGCCCAGCGCAGTGCCTCGTCGTCCAACGCGCCGATGTTTAGGTCCGCCAGACGCGCGTCGCAGTCTGAGGGCAGGAGCGCGGCGACGGTGAGCAGTCCCAGCGGTGGAAAGGCCGAACGCTTGCCGGTGAATCGGGTGGTGTACTCGGCGCCCCAATATGTCTTTGGAAACTCTGGGCTGACGAGGAGGACGTTCATGCCTCTGCTCTTGGGCTCCGGATGTCAGGGGCTCGTCACGGCCGGGGCGAAACAGAGTGCCTGGCCAACCTTCTTGACGGCACATCGCAAGCGCTGGAAGGTTACTGAATTAGCCAATAATCTAGAGTAGTTGAATCAGTTTGGTAGAGCGTCCGCGTCTGGTGACCGGCCTGGTCTTCAAAAGCGGGCGGTGGGTACCGCGGGGCCTTGGGGTAGCCACCCCACGTCCAGAAGGACTGTCCAGAAGCCAGGCTAGGCCCTCTCCGCGGGCGTTAGCGTCGCCGTTAAACCCGGCGCCGTTAGCGCCAGTAGGTTTGCGCCGAGACTGGGAGGACGGGGAAGCCCGCTGTCGACGGCCTACAACTGCCGGGAATCATGTGGTGAGCCCCGCCCATGGCGAGATCCCCGCGGCGCGCAGCGCCTCCCGAGCAATCGTCCCAGGACCTGCAGCGTTCTGCCCTGGTACTCGGAGTAGCCCCTCGACAGTTGGGTCCAGGGGTAGACTCCGCGCCATGGCGGACAGGAGGCCTCCTGCAGGCCTGACCCGGACACTGACGCTAGCCCCCGCCGGTGCCCGATCGAGCAACGCGAACCTCGTCTCTCCTGGGGATGTCCTCAACCAGCGGTTCGAAATCCGGCGCATCATCGCTCGCGGCGGGATGGGTGTGGTGGCCGAGGCGGAGGATCGTGCGCTCGGGACACGTGTGGCCCTGAAGTTCGTCCTACCGGCGCTGGCCGGAGATCCTGCAGTCCGCGAGCGGTTCCGCCGGGAGATTCTCCTCGCCCGGCGCATCACCCATCGCAACATCTGTCGCATCTTCGAGCTCTTCTCCTCGCAGCTCGAAGGGGAATTGGTCCTCTTTCTCACCATGGAACTGCTTGAGGGCGAGACCCTCTCCGAGCGGCTGCGTGACGGCCCGCTCGCTCCTGGCGAGGCGCTTC
Source organism: uncultured delta proteobacterium (assembly GCA_963760425.1). Taxonomy (GTDB): domain Bacteria; phylum Myxococcota; class Myxococcia; order Myxococcales; family Myxococcaceae; genus JADGRA01. The sequence continues at coordinate 914,050 of CAVXCY010000007.1, forward strand.
CTCTGGTGAAGCAGATGGTCGACGCGCTGGAAGCAGCACATGCCCAGGGAATCGTCCATCGAGATTTCAAGAGCTCCAACGTGCTGCTCGTTCGCGACACTCCCTCGGAGCGTGTGGTGGTCACCGACTTCGGAATCGCCCGGGCCCTGGAGCGCGAGGGCACTCGCGAAATGACGGGCGAGGTATTGATCGGGACGCCGGGCTACATGGCTCCCGAGCAGGTGCTGGGAGGACGCGTCACTCCGGCCACCGACATCTATGCGCTGGGTGTCGTCCTCTTCGAGATGCTATCGGGCCACTTGCCCTTCCAGGCTGAGACACCGATGGCGACTGCGCTGCTCAAGGTCTCCCAGCCGCCCCCCCGCCTCTCGTCGCGTCTGCCGGGGGTCGACCTGACGTGGGAGGCGGTGGTGGCCACCTGCATGGCCCGGGAGCCGGTCTTCCGCTACGCCAACGTTCGCGACGTGCTCCGAGCCCTCCAGGGTGGGCCGGCCGCACCCCTTCCCCGGCCGGTTCTGCGCGAGTCGCTGCCGGTGGAGGTCACCCCCTTTCTCGGACGCACCCAGGAGGTCGGCGCCACGGCCGCCCTGTTGCGACGGCGCGGCGTTCGCCTTGTCACGCTCACCGGATCGGGGGGCACCGGCAAGACCCGGCTCTCCATCGAGGTCGCCCGGACGTTCGTTGACGATTTCCCCGATGGGGTGAGCTTCGTCAGCCTGTCTAACGTCGGCGATGCCGAGCGGGTCCCACACGCTATCGCTGCTGCCCTCGAGCTGAAGGAAGCGGCGGGAGCGCCAATCGAGGAAGTAGTGTCCACCTTTCTCCGGCCGAGAAGGCAACTCCTCGTCCTGGACAACTTCGAGCACGTTCTCCCCGCGGCACCCGTCATCGGCCGTTTGCTCCGCGCAGCGCCGGGTCTCTCGGTCCTGGTGACCAGCCGATCCCTCCTCCATTTGTCGGGGGAACACGACATGCCGGTTCCGGGCATGGGCCTCTCGACCTTGAAGGCGACGAGCGCAAAGCAGGCGCTCGAGAACGATGCGGTTCGGCTCTTCGCCGACCGTGCGCAAGCGCTGACCCCCAGCTTCGAGGTCACCGACGAGAACGCGGCCGACGTCCTCGCGCTCTGCCAGCGTTTGGACGGACTGCCGCTGGCCATCGAGCTGGCGGCCGCCCGCATCCGGCGGGACACGCCCCGCACGATGCTCGAGCGACTGTCGCAGTCCGGCGCGCTTCAGGTCCTCGGTCACGGCTTTCACGATGCCGAGCGCCGGCAGCAGACTCTGCGGGAGACCATCGCCTGGAGCGACAATCTCCTCTCCTCAGAGGAGCGGGCACTGTTTCACGCTCTGGGAATCTTCTCCTCCGGCAGCACGGTAGCGAGCGCGGCGGCGGTGGCCGGGCTCACCCCGGACGCAGCACTTGAGCTCCTCGGCTCCCTGGTGGACAAGAGCCTCGTTCAGCGCACGCAGAACCCTCGCATCGAGGACCGCTTCGTCATGCTGCAGACCCTCCGGGAGTACGCGCTTGTGGAGCTGGAAGCGGCCGGGGGGCTCGCCCGCTCGCGCCGTCGTCACGCCAACCAGTGCCTAGCCGTGGCCGAGCATGCCGCGTCCGTGCTCCGCGGGCCGGACCAGGGGCGCTTGTTGGCCGAGCTCGAGGCAGATCACGAGGAGATGCGAACCGGTCTCCAGTGGCTCAACGCCGAGGGCCTGCGCGACGAGGCGCTCCGCTTGTGCGTTGCCCTGGCCGCGTTCTGGGACGTCCGGGGCCATTGGGTCGAAGGGCATCGCCTGCTGGCCTCTGCGCTCCACCAAGCGCCCGAAGCCCCCTCCCTCCTTAGGGCAGGTGCCCTCCACTGGCTCGGCGTTTTGGAGTGGTGCCTCGGCACGCTCGAGGAGTCACGCCGGGATCACGAAGAAGCCATCGCTCTGTGCCGTTCGGCGGGCGATGACCGGCTCCTCGGCGAGGGCCTGTACCGGGTGGGCCTGACCGCGCTTTTTCAAGGAGACCTTTCGGCCTTGCGGCGCGTCACTGACGCGCTGGCCGAGCTGGCCGAGCGACTGAGCGACCAACGCCTTCGCGGCCTGGCACGCTCCAACCAGTCCCTCGTGGCGGCCGAGGTCGGCGACGTCGCGATGGCGGTCTCACTGGCGGACGAGGCGCTCGAAATCATGCGCCAGGTGGGCGACGCCTACGCTTACGGCTTCATCCAAAATGTTCGTGGCGAGATGGCGCGACTGGCCGGCGATGGGGTTCGTGCCAGGATCGCGTACGAAGAGGAGCTCCGCGTCGCCGAGCAGCTTGGGTGCAAGCGCTTCCTGGCTGTCGGCAACGCCAACCTGGGTCAGGTCTCCGCCAACCAGGGCGACTGGAACGACGCGCTGCAACGGCTCAAGATCGCCCTGCAGATCCAACAGAGTCTTGGCGAGCGCCGGAACATGCCCACCGCGCTGCTCAACGCAGCCGAGGCGGTGATGCAGCTCGGGGATCCGGAGCTGGCAGCTCGCGTCATGGGCGCGGCGGATGCGTCGCTGGAAAAGTTTCCGATTCAATCCATGGCTTCGGACCGCGGGCCAACGGAACGGTTCCGCCGAGCGATTGCCGAGCAGGTTTCCTCCGAGCGGCTGGAACGCCTGCGCCAGGAGGGTGCAGGGCTCACCCTCGAGGAGGCCGTCCTCCGGTTACTCGCCTACCCTCCATCGAGGTCCTGACGTTTCAAGCCGAGCGCAGCGAAGCCCCGAGTCGTCTCGCGAGGTACCGCACCCCCCCCGAGGTTCGCTTAGGGCTTCGCAGCCGCCGCCGAGAAGCCCATCGCCAGCAAATCCTCCGGCAGGAGCGCTGCGCCCTCCGCTTCCAGCCACCTTCGCTCTTCGCTCGGCATCCTAGCCAGGTCTGTATCCACCTCGTCCGCCAGCTGCTTATCGGCCATCAACAGAGTCCCTCCGCTCGCCCGAAGGGCTGCCTGCGCGCCGCCGAAGAGCTGCGCCGCACGCCTCCGGTCGCCCTGGAGAAGTTGAATCTGCGCGAGGGTCAATAGGCCCACCGGTCGGCCAACGTCCTGCCCAAGTTCCCGTGCCATGGCCACGCTTTCACGGGTCAGGGCTAGGGCCGCTGCGGCATCACCTGCGTGCAGCTTCACGGCCGCCAGGTTGATGCTGGAGACTACGATTTGCCGGCGTGAACGCGTGACGCGCGCCACCTGGAGAGACTCGAGGAATGCCGCTTCCGCTCGCTCCCAGTCTCCTCTCATGCGAGCGATTTCGCCGCGGCAGCTGATGTGCCGAATCAGGGTGGACTGGTCGCGGTAGGCTCGCAGCTCGGCGATGGCCTCCTCATTGAGGCGTTCCCCCTCCTCCAGGCGGCCGAGCTCGCACGCAAGCCACGCGCGGTTGACAACCGCCAGCGCCCTCAACCGTCTATCTCCAACGCGGGCGGCCAGCTGTAGCGCCTCGTCGTTCAGCGCCGCCCCCGCCTGCACATCCCCCTGGAACATCAGGGTCCAGTAGAGCGCGTTGAGCGCGTCCATCAACTGTTCTGGCTCATCCAGCTCGCGGAACAGACCGACGCACTCCTCGTGGCAGGCGCGCGAGCGTTGGAGATCACCGAGGGCCCAGGCAAGCACGCCCAACCAGTGCAGACCCTGGGCCCTGAGCCTCGTCGGTGCGGCGGTCGCCGATTGAAGCGCATTCTCCAGAGTCCTCAGCCCCTCGAGCCAATGGCCGCGAATTTCCCAAAAATGTCCCAAGGCAACGGCGAGGCGAAGCATCTCGCAGCCGGCTCGATTTTCCTGAAACCAGTCCCGGGCCAAGAGGAGCTCATCGTGATCGACTTCCAGCTCGTCGAAATGCCGAGCTTGAGCCGGGCCGGTGAGTTCGGGAGCGCGACGCTCAGCTTCCACCAGGAAGTGTTCCGCGTGCCGGCGCCGTACCGTCGCCAGCTCGTCCTTCTCCTCAAGCCGTTCACGAGCGAAGTCCCGAAGGGTTTGCAACATGCCAAAGCGAGCTTCCGCTCCCTCTGTCTCCACCCGGAGGAGGAGGCTCTTGTCGACCAGAGAAGAGACCCATCCGAGGATGTCATCCGCGTCGGCGTCGCCTGCGACAGCGGCGGCCGCACCGAGAGTACCACCGCGGGCGAAGACCCCCAACCGGTGAAAGAGGGCGCGCTCCTCAGGAGACAGCAACTCATCGCTCCAGGCGATGGTCGAGCGAAGCGTCCGCTGCCGCAGGTCGGCGTCTCGGGCACCGCCGGTGAGCGTGCGCAGCGAGCCACCGGCTGTGTTCAGACGCTCCAGGAGCATACCTGGCGCGAGCACTCGCGCCCGGGCCGCGGCAAGCTCGATGGCCAGCGGCAACCCGTCGAGCCGTTCGCAGATTGAGGAGACCGCGTCGGCGTTCTCGGTCGTTACCCGGAAGCCCGGGACTAGTGCTTGCGCGCGCTCCACGAAGAGTTGAGCCGCTTCAGACAACACTGGTGCGCCCGCTGCCTGCACCGTTTCCAGCGTCAGGCGGAGCCCGGAGACGGGGAAATCGTGCTCACCGGAGAGCCGGAGGAGAATACGGCTGGTGGCGAGAACGGTGGCGCAGGGTGCGGCCCGGAGTACCTCGCTCACCACCGGCGCTGCCTCCAGCACGTGCTCAAAGTTGTCGAGCACGAACAGCACGGGTCCAGGCCGCAACGCAGCCGCAACGCCTTGAATGAGGGAGCCTTCGCGGTTCGGCTGCAGGCCGAGCGTGCCGGCGATAGCCGTCGAGACTTGAGCCGGGCGGGTGAGCGGAGAAAGGGCGACGAACAGGACCCCGCCGGTGAAGTGGTCCGCTACGCGTTCCGCAGTCTCGATGGCGAGCCGCGTCTTTCCCGCTCCGCCCGGACCGGTGAGGGTGACCAACCTCACACGGGGATTGGTGAGGAGCTCCTGCAGTCTCCTGAGCTCCATCTGGCGACCGAGAAACGGCGTGGTCTCTGCCGGCAAGCCACCCTGGCTCGGTGCGACAGACGGGCGCTCACCGGTCAGGGCCCTGACCGCATCCTTCGGGCGGGCGAAGCGGTCGGCCGGTTCGCGTGCCATACAGCGGTAGATGACGTCGTCCCAGAGCGGTGGTACCCCGGGCGCTCGCTCAGAGGCCCGCGGCACGGGAGCCGTCAGTCGGCGGAGCGCGCAGGCCAGCGGCGTCTCCGCCTGGAATGGCAGAGTGCCGGTGACCATCTCGTAGAGAACAACTCCGAAGGCGTAGGTGTCCGTGGCCGGGGTGACCGTTCCATGGCCGAGCACCTGCTCTGGTGCCATGTACGCCGGGGTGCCAGCCATTGTCGCCGTGCCGGTGAGGTCGCTCGCCCCTTCCTGGCCACCGAGGGCTCGCGCGATGCCAAAGTCGCTGACCACGGCTCGGACTGCACCGCCCTCGCCCGGTACCAGCAGGACGTTCGCGCTCTTGAAATCGCGATGGACGACGCTTTGGGCATGTGCCGCCTCGAGGCCTTCGGACATCTGCCGCGCCAACTCGAGCGCCGCTGGAAAAGTAATCGTCCCCGCTTTCCGGATGCGTTCGCCCAAGCTCTCGCCCCGAAGCAACTCCATCGTAAAGAAAATGCGCGCTCCGCCCTGCTCGGTGACGTTGAAGAACTCGAAGACTCGACAGACGTTTGGGTGGGTGACGCGGCGGGCGAGAATGACTTCCCGACGGAGCCTGTCCACTGCCGGCGGCGAGGAGGCAAGCTCTGGACGAATTAGCTTCAGCGCGACAGTGGCGCCGAGCACCTCATCTGTGGCTTCCACCACCAGACCCATCCCACCCTGTCCGAGGGTGCGGATGATGCGGAAGCGCCGCGCGAGCAGCGCTCCCGGCTCGATTGCTGCCATTCCTTCCGCATGTGGGTCGCGCGATGCCACGGTGGATTCGTTCCACCGCGGTGACGTCGGGTGCGTGTCGGGAACCATCACCTCGACGGTACCTCAATGGAAGGTGTCTAGCCCTCCAGAAGGCCTCTCCGGGCACGCTCCCGAGACGTCTTGCCACTCCCCCAGCTCGTTACAGCCTGGTCAGAGTCCACGCTACCGGTTGGAGGTGGCCCGGCGCACAACCTTCACCTTTTGCGCCACCCGGCTGGCCAGAAGCTAGGCGGCTCTCCGAGCCTTCGCGAGCTCCCCGCCGTGGGAGCCCTCGCGCTCGACTACGGCGCAATCTCGTACAGGTGGACGGCGTAGGGTGCAAAGGCATCGCTGAACGTCCCGGCATCGACGCCTATGGTGCGTGACTCACCGAGGACGCTCGCCGTTGCCGTCGTGACGTTCCGAAGCGTAAACGTCGCCATAGTGGCGTTCTGCCGCATGGCGACGGCGAAGATGTAAAGGTTCCCCTGGTAGCGCTTCACCATGATGTCGACCGGGACGGCCGGATTCGAGGAGGCGACGGTTGCCCCATTGGCCAGAGAGCGGGTGTTAAGCACCGGCGCCAGCGCAGAAATTTGCGCATCGATGGCGCCGACGGCGGCGGCGTTGGCGGAGACGCTGAGGAGACCCGCCTCGATGAAGCTCGGGCTAAAGATGTGGACGAAGTACCCAATCCCCATCGAGCCGTGCACGAGCGACATCCATACCTCGGTCTTGATTTGTGCCGGCGTGGGCGTGTGTGAAGGGTCGTCGATGCCGGTCGTCTCAATCCAATTCCAAACCGGTTTTTCGTAATTGGCCCAACCGCGCAGGTTGTCGACGCCGGTTGCCACGTACCACAGGTTTCCGCCCGTCGTGGCGTCGGTGTTGTTGACGGGGTAGATGTCGAAGGACAAGAGGTCGGCCCCCGCGGCATACATCGGGTACATCGAGGTCCGCCCGGCGCAGGCGTCCCCCCGACCGGGGTAGTCGACGTAGGCCACGCCCTGTCCGAGGCTGAGAAACACCGGACGGGTGGGGTTGGCGGCAACTTGCTGTTGGTACTCGGAAACGATGACCGAGGGGTCGATGCACGGTCCATAGCCACTCCCACCGTCGGTCAACGGCTGGGCGTTGTCCGGCTCATCCTGCGGGATGCGCCAGCCGTTGATGGTGGTGTCGGTGAGGTGCGACATCCAATCTGCATCCTGGTCGCAGATGGTCTGCACGCCGGCGTTGCGGAGGCCAGCAAGCTCGGAGTTGGTCGAGTCTTGAGACAGCCCAATGTACGTGTTGATGCCGATGGCTTTGAAGGCTGGGGCGTTGGACGCGCTTTGCAGCCAAACCGCGATGGGAAAGTAGTTGGCGTCGGACGGCGGCCCGTAGCTCCAATGGGCGTAGTAGGCGGACCCTCCCTCCCAGGCGAGGTACGTGTCCCCGGAACCTCCGTCGGACGGCCCTGGGCCCGAGTCCGGCTGCCCCGAGTCCTCGGGCCCGGAATCCGAAAGGAAGGCCGAGCCGGCCGTGCCCGTGCACCCGAATTGCGCGAGCACCACGACCCCAACGGCCAGGCGCCAGAAAGGTGCTGCTCGCGCGCTCGTTACCCACCAGCCCATGCTTTGGGGGAGAGACCTTCCCTCCCGGCTGTCCTACTGCAAAGCGCTCTGCGCTTGCTGACTACATGAGAAATTCCGGCCCCTTCACCTGTCTCTTGAGCGCGAAGGGAGCTCCAGGGCTGCTCGAGAGCGCTAACCTCGGGGGAAGGAATGGACTCCCGGATGGTCTTCCCTCGCACCGCCTTTGCTCACAGCATTACGGCCCAACTCTGGAGAGTCGCCGCGTCAGAGCCACTCCGACTGGAGGGACGTCTGGGTCAAGGGACCCGACGGCTGGAAGACGCGAGTGGGAGAGGAATTCGACTTGAACTCTGGATAGTGGGAGCACGTACGTCACGAGACCCCGGTCAGAGCCCTCCGGCGCGAGGGGTCCTTCGGAGGACACCCCTCGGCGGGACGTCCCTACCCAAACCTTTTGAAAGGGTTCGAATCCCGGCAGGGTCACTAGCAGCACCCAGTTTCAGAGGAGAAACGACCTCGGTTGGTACTGGGAGCCCTTATTGGGAGCCAAACCAAAGTGGCTTCCGCGCGGGCAAGTGACTTCAGGCTCCGGCCCAGCCCTGCGCTAGACTCCGCCCGTGCGTCTGACACCGGGGACTCGGGTCGGCCCTTACGAGGTGGTGTCCCTCCTGGGGGCTGGAGGGATGGCCGAGGTGTACCGGGCCAAGGACACCCGGCTCGGGCGGGACGTCGCTATCAAGGTGGTGTCCGAGGCCCTGGGCGGCGACGGGGCCTTCCTGGAGCGGTTCGACCGCGAGGCGAAACTGGCCGCCTCGCTCGCTCATCCAAACGTCGTCGCCCTCTTCGACGTGGGCCTCCAGGACGGCAAGCCCTACTTCGTCACCGAGTTGCTACAGGGAGAGTCGCTGCGGGAGCGGTTGGCGAGGGGGCCGATTCCGCTGCCCAAGGCCCTTGAGTGGGCAGCGCAGATGGCCCAGGGACTAGCGGCTGCGCATGAGCGCGGCATCGTCCACCGGGACCTGAAACCGGAGAACGTTTTCATCACCCGGGACGGTCACGTCAAGCTGCTCGACTTCGGTATCGCCAAGCTCATCGAAACAGCGCAGGCGGCGACACCGCACGGCTTGATGGACCCCACGGTGTCGCCGTCCGGCAGCAGCACAGGCACCGGAATGGTCCTTGGGACACCGGGCTACATGTCGCCCGAACAAGTACGGGGCGACCCGGTAGACGCCCGGACTGACTTCTTCAGCCTTGGGGCGGTGCTGTACGAGATGTTGGCAGGACACCGCGCATTTCCAGCAGGCCCAGTCGTGGAGAGCGGCTACGCCATTCTTCACAACGAGCCGGAGGCGCTACCGGCGAACGTACCGGGAGCGGTCGCCCAGGTTGTCCATCGGTGTTTGGAAAAGGACCCAGGCAAACGCTTTCAGTCGGCACGCGACCTTGCCTTCGCCCTCGAGGTCCTCAGCGGCGGCAGCGAACCACAGACGGTGCCGGGTGGCAGACCCTCGCCTGGGCGGCATCGTCGCCTGTGGCTCCCGCTCGTCGCCGTGCTTGGGCTGGGCCTGCTCGCGGCAGCCACCGCCTGGAAGCTCCGGAGTCCGGCGGTCGCGCCTCTCGCCCGCGTCGAGCAGATCACTTTTCGCGAGGGCACCATCCTCTCGGCTCGCTTCACCCCCGAGGGCCGGGTCCTGCTCTCGGGCTCCTGGGAAGGCGAACCTCCGGCGCTGTACGCCCATACCCCGGGCAGCGCAGAGCTGGCTGCCGTTGGCCTTCCGAACGCCTGCATCCTCGCCGTGTCGCGGGGGGGAGAACTGGCGCTGTCCCTCAAGCCTCGAACCTACGTCCGGGACGAGTGCCAGGGGACACTCGCCCGCGCCCCAGGAGCGGGCAGCGCCCCGCGCGAGGTGCTGGAGCGGGTGACTTATGCGGATTGGTCGCCATCCGGTCAGCTGGCGCTGGTCTACGCGGCGGCCGGCGAGAAGCAGCGCCTCGAGTACCCCGTCGGAAAGACGCTGTTCGAGACCGGCGGGTGGATCACCCATGCCCGTGTTTCACCCTCGGGCGACACGGTGGCCTTCATCCACCACCCGGTGCTGCCTGACGACAGCGGCGAGGTGATGCTGGTGGATGCCGCGGGGAAAGCGCGGACGCTGACCAAGCAATGGCCGCGGGCCGAGGGCCTCGCCTGGACCCCGAAGGGGACGGAGATCTGGTTCACCGCGGGTCCGCTCGGTCGCAACGCGATCTGGGCCGTCACGCCCGCGGGTGCGCTGCGCCAGGTGTTCCAGAACGTCTCCGACCTGCGGCTGGAGGACATCGCGCCCGACGGGACGGTTCTGGTCACCCATCAGATCTGGCGCCAGGACATCTTCGTCGTCGAGCGCGGCAAGCCAGGTGAGCGGCGGCTGTCCTGGTACGACTGGGCATCCCTGGCGGAGATCAGCCCGGATGGATCGTGGGTCGCCTTCACCCAGGCGGCGCCGGTGCAGGAGAACTCGGGACTCACCCCGTCGCTGACGCTGGTCCGGAAAACGGACGGCTCTGCGGCGCAGATCCTCGGTGACGGCTATGCGCTGGCGATCTCTCCGGACGGACAGTGGGTTGCCTCCAGTTCCTCTGACTACCTCGAGGGTGTGGTGCTGCATCCCGTCGGCCCTGGATCGTCGCACCGGGTGGACACGCCGGGCCTCGAGATCCAGCGGGTCCGCTGGCTGAGCGATGGGAAGCGAATGGTCGCCACGGGCCGTCCGATCAAGGAGGCGCTCTACCGGCTGTACCTGATCGATGCCGGCGGCGCTCCTCCCCGCGCGATCTCTGAGCCGGGGATCCTCCCCTTTCTGATCGACGTCTCTCCCGACGACCGATGGGCCGCCGCGGTGGGCCCGACGCGGGGCACCACGTTGTTTCCCCTGGCCGGCGGTCCGGCGATCGCTCTGACCGATCTACCGGAGCTGTACCCGACTGGCTGGTCCCCGGAGGGACATTTGTGGATGAAGGACCGGGACAAGATCCCCACCCGTCTCGTGCGCTACGACGTGCAGCGCCGGAAGATCCTCGAGGATCAACTGGTGGCGCCGGCGGACACCTCGGGGGTGGTCACCATTCCCCGGATTCGCCTCTCCCGCGACGCGAAGACGATGGCCTACGACTACCGCCGGATGCTCGACTACCTGCATCTGATAAAGGGCCTCGGCGCCGAGCAGCACTGACTGCGGCGTTCAGATCGGCTGGTAGAGACCGAGCACCGCTCCGCCGGGGTCGGCGATGAAGGAGATGGTCCCCACCTGGGGGATGTTGATGCGGGGGGCGAGGACCTTGCGGCCGAGCTTCGCCACCCGGCGCGGCGGACCGTCACCGTGCTGGTCGAAGAGCTTCAGGCCGCGCTCAGTTCGTGGAGGAGAACTCGGAATCGTCCTTCGCGTCGGTGGTGGAAGCCCTGGGCATGAGCAAGGCGGGCGTGCAGAGGCCATCGGGCGCTCCCACCTTCGCGCCCGTTCACACGACGCCACCTCGTCCCGCGCAAGTCCGCGATGTCCCGTCGAGCGCGTAGCGAATGCTGTCCCCCCCCCGCTAGGCATCAGCCTCGCACGGGAGCAGGCCACTTGACCTGCTTAGAACCAGCCGCCTTGACCGTCAGCGTGAGGATGAATCTCAACTAGCTGGAAGAAGAGGTTTTTGATGCTGATGCCGCACTCTGTGCATGTCCCCTGGGCGTCACGGCCTCATCGCACCGCCCGGTAGCAGAGCGCTGAGGTTGCGCTCGTAGACGGTGAACGCCGTGTCATCGAACAGGCAAGCGACAATTCGGTCGAAATACGGCTCCTGTACGAGCATGGCTTGAAGCGCGATGAGTGCGGCCCTCTGTATTGGGAATCGGTAAGCGCCTGACGAGATTGCCGGAAAGGCGATTGAGCGGACCGCGTGCTTTCGGGCCTGGGCGAACACGCTTTCGTAAGCACGTTGAAGCAAGGTGTCCTCTCCCGCATCCCCTCCCTGCCAGACTGGCCCGACCGCGTGAATGACGAGCCTCGACGGCAAACGGAAGCCCGGTGTGGTTACCGCCTCCCCTACAGGACAGCGATTGAACGCCCGGCAGGCGGCGAGTAGTTCCGGTCCTGCGGCGCGATGTATGGCCCCATCGACGCCGCCGCCTCCACTTAAAGCGGAGTTTGCAGCGTTGACGATGGCGTCCACGGCGAGAGTCGCAATGTCGGCCTTGATGAGAGCAATCACAGGGGAGCTACGACGGCGAGCAATTCTGGACGCCCTGGGCCAGATGTTGGCTAATCAAGAACAACGGGTCGCATTCTACGGCGCAAAACACGACTTCGGCAGGTCATAGAGGGCCTTGGGCATAGGGCGGAACGAGCATTTCGGGAACTTCGCCGGCCCCCGCGTAGTGCTTCGTGGCGATGGATTCACTGTGGCCAAGCACCCTGCCTGACCACCTACGGCGACCTCTTCGACCGTCCCCTGCCAGCTCGGGCGCGCGCGCCTAGACGGGGTCATCCGCGTGTAACAGACGGTACGGGACGGTAACCATGCTTGGCAGCTCGATGCCCGCGTAGAACTTGCGGTTGGTGGCCTCGGAGTGACCGAGCTGGGCTGCGATGGTGGCCCGCGAGACGCCCCCGCGATTGACGGGCACCACCTCGCCGTCCGCGTGGGTAGCGAAGGAGTGTCGCAGCCTGCCGGGTGCGAAGTCGGTGCCCCGCAGCACCTCGATGCCGCGGGACGCGATGTGCAGGCCCTGCTGGAAGGCAGACTTGGCGAGAGTGCCGCCCCGCGCTGCGAGGCGCTGAGCTGCAGCGAACGTGGGCCCATCGACGGCCAGGACGTGGGGCCGCCCGTTCTTGTGCGTGAACTTAACTGTGCCCGCGATGCCGCCCTGCCCGTCCACGCGGCGAAGCACACCCTTGCCCGCTGCGAGGCGCGCCAGCTCGGACATGTGCATGCCGGTGGTAGCCAGCACCCGGAACATGTCCCGCTGCTCCTGGGACCCTGAGAGGCGGCTATACAAAGCTTCGATGGTGGCCACGGGGTAGGCGCGCTCCTCCAGCGCTCGGTTGGACTTACTTGCGGGCACCTCTAGCTCGATGGTCGGGTCGGCGCCGCGGTCGAGGAGGCCCTCGCGGCGCAGGTGCTTGGTGAACGCCTTCAGCGCGATGACCCTGTATTTTCGGGCCGTTCGGAAGCCATGGAGGGCCTTGCGGACGTCAGGGGTGGCCAGCTTGGCCAGGTCAGCGTGCTTCAGGGCCCGTCCCCACGCCTTGACGTAGGCCAGGCAAGCCCGGCGGTGGTCCAACGAGATGCCACGGCCGGTCATCGACGCCGCCCAGGACCGGAGCGAATCAGCTGACCAGACGGACCCGGACCCGGCCTTCCGGCGCGCAGCTGCTTCGGCCGCCGTTCGCTGGCGCTCCACGTACTGCGGCACGCCCATCGCCTCCACCAAGCGCAGCTCCGTGGTGACCTCGGCCTCGGACGTCGCGGGCAACTTGATGACGTAGCGCTTCCCGGCCACACTCCGCCGGAGAATGGCCGTTAAACGGCCGTCCTGGCTTTCCCTGTACTCGATACCGCCCGCTTGCGTACCCATGCTTCAGAACTCAGCTTTTCTGCACACAAACCTGCACATGTCACCCAAGTTAGCCTTCCTTGAGGGCCTATCGCAAGCGCTGGAGTTTACTATATTGTTTAGTACTTACTGATAGTTGCATAGTTTTGGTAGAGCGTCCGCGTCTGGTGACCGGCCTGGTCTTCAAAACCAGTGGGGTGGCGCGCGAGCGTCGCTCGGGTGGTTCGATTCCGCTGCTCTACCGCTTCAGTACCTGCTCAAGCGCCGGTACGCGCGGCCGTATGGCCTGTTGCCCCCATGCCCTCGGCCGTGACAATCGGCGTCACCAGCTGGCGGCGCGCGAGCGCGCGCCGCCACGACGCAGGCGCGAAGGCTCCTGGGCTGAGAGGCGGACACCTCGCTAGTGGATGAGCAGAAACTCGGTCTGTCGCGGGACGAAGAACTTCCAGCCCTCGCCCGTCAGGTAGACCGGGTCCTCTTCCATCACGAAGACCTTTTGTCCCTGCCACTCGGGCACCGCCGTGGCGGTGTTCAGCTCCATCGCCAGCCAGCTCCCGGCCCGGAGGGCTCGCGGGGGCTCCTTCCGGCTCGCCGCCCGGAAGTCGATGGCCGCACCCAGCCCGTGTCCCTGCGCGCCCAACGGGTGGGAGTAGACCTGCGCCTCGATGGCCTTGGCTTTCATCGCGTTCATGACAGCGTCATAGACGTCGGCCGAGCTCTTCCCTGGACGTGACTCGGCGGCCAGGGCGTCCTGCAAGGTGTTGGTGTTGGCCAGCGCAGTCTTCAGGCCCGCCGGCGCGTCCTGCTCCCCTGGGCTAAGGACGTAACCCATTCGCTGGAAGTCGGTGTTGAGCCCGAGGTAGGTGACGCCGAAGTCCACGTGGATGAGGTCGCCGCGCTGGATGACTTCCGCTTCCGGCGCAACGGCGAGGAAGCCGCGGGACGTGGCTTTCCCTTTCCCCTGGCGCTGGAGGCGGAGGTCCGGCTGAAACCATGTCGAGACTCCAGCGCGACCAAGCGCGTCGTACAGCCACCGCCGCACGTCGCCGACCGTCGTCGTGCCGGGCTGGATGACGGCGCTGGAGAAGGCTTCGCGAACGATGGCGTCGGTGAGCTGCACCATCCGCCGGTAGGGCTCCACCTCCCCGGGGAGACGGGTGTCCAGGTAGTCCACGATGAGTGGCTCCGCTGAAACGAAGCGCTTCTCGCGCTCAGGCCCCAGCACGCGCACCAACGTCTGGTACGCGTCGTGCGTCAGGCTGTGGGTGACACCGCGGCTCCCACCGATGGACAGGGCGATGGTTGGCGGCTCCACCTGTGCGACCAGCCGGGCGAGCGCGTCCTCGGGCTTCTTTCCATCACGCGGTGATTCGAAGAAGCGCGTGGTCGTTTCCTCCTCGAAGTCGGTCAGCGCCACCTTGCGTAAGCCTTGCGCGCCCGCATCGATGAAGACGAAGAAGTCGCGGCGCCCCGGGGACGGGCGCGGTGGCGCGACGTAGGCGGTCAGCGGGTCGTCATGGAATTCCTCGTTGACGACAATCCACATGGCGATGCCGTTGCGGCGCATCATGTCCAGAAGAAGCGCCTGCCTTTGGGCAAGCCACTCCTCGCGGAGTCGAATCTCCTCGCTCCAGGGCAGTGGGGCGAAGCCGAAGGCACCGGGCGATGGGGCAGCGACCGGCGCCGCTGCCGCGGGCGTGGAGAGGACAGCCGTGACAAGCAAGATGGCGACAGAGCAGCTGGTAGGGGGGCGCACAGGGGACCGAAGCCTAATGCGGATGGCAACAGGGCAGCGCGCCGTCACGCACAGGCCGAGGTCCCCCTGGTGCTGCCGACAGCGGCAGTTTGTCCAAATGGGACTGGGCCTTGTGGAGCCAGGCCGCTAGTCTGCTGCGCCCCGGAAGAGAGTTCCCGTCTCAGGAGAGCCCCTTGTCCCGAGCCCTTGGCATCTGCGTCCCGTCGTGTCTTGCCGTCCTCGCGAGCGTCGCCTTCCTGGGCTGCACCACCGCCACGCCCACCACGCTCTCGCAGACGACGGACGGGACGACGCGGGCGCTCCCGCGCACGGGCGACATCCTGCAGATTGCACCTGACAAAATCGAAGGGGAGGCGGTGGTCGACGTGCCGGGCGCGCCCGGCCAGCCCAGCCTCCGCCTCGTCACCGGGACGGTGAATCTGGACCTGACGGCGCAGGGCGCGGGCTTCATCCTGGGCCCGCCCACTTGGGCCGAGGTCCTCATTCGCTTCTCGCTGACGCCCAAGTCCCCGCTGCGGGGCACGCTGACTTCGGCCAACGGCATCGCCATGCCGGCAGCGTTTGACGCTCCGGGCTTCAACGACTCGAACTCGCGCATCGGCTTCGGGGTGAAGTCCGTCACCATCGAGCAGCTGCCCAGTGGCGAGGTAATCTTCTTCGTCCGGGTGGCCGTCCGCGGCCTGTTGGACACCAAGCTCATCCGCATTGCCTACCAGGCGAACCTCCTGTGGACGCCGGGCGCGCTTCCGGGCGGCACGACGCCCGTTGCCCCTGCACCGGTCGCGCCGGTCCCCGTCCGGCCCGCGCCGGTCCCCAGCGTGCCGGACCAGTAGAGGGAAGCCCCTCTCCACAGGTGCTGGCGAAGCCGTCAGGCCGGAGGGAATTCAGCCGTGGGCAGTAGCCGTGGCGGGCGGCGGTGGTGGGTGGCCTGCTCGAAGGCGTACGCCAGCCGCAGCAGGGTGGGCTCGCTGAAGGCGCGTCCGAAGAAGGACAACCCCACCGGAAGGCCATGCACCTGGCCCATCGGGACGGTGATGCTCGGGTAGCCGGCGACAGCAGCCGGGGTGCTGCTGCCGCCCCCGAAGCTGTCGCCATTCACGTGGTCGATGAGCCAGGCCGGCCCTTGCGTCGGTGACACCAGCGCGTCCAGGTGGTAGCGGTCCATCGTCGCGTCGATGCCCTCCTTCCGGGCCAGGCGCTGACACGCTGCCAGCGCCTTCCGGTAGGCCGGGTCGGTGAGTGGGCCCTTCGCTTGGGCCTTGAGAAACAATTCCTGGCCGAAGAAGGGCATCTCGGTGGAGGCATTCTTCTCGTTGAAGGCGATGAGCTCGGCCAGGGTCCGGGGCGCGTTCCCGGACAAGCCACGCAGGTACGCCTCGATGTCCGTCTTGAATTCGTAGAGGAGGACCTCGTTCTCGGGCGCGTCGAGGGCCGCCGCGGTCTTGATGGGGGCCGGGTCCACCAGGATGGCTCCCGCGTCCCGGAGGACCGCGAGCGCCTTTTCTGCGAGTGCGTCGGTGCCCGGGCTGTAGCCGAAGTACACTGGCCGCGGCACGCCAATCCGTGCGCCCCGCAGCCCGCCAGGCACAAGTCCCGGCATGAAGTCCGCGCCGGACGGCATGCCGGTCGCGCGGCAGGCCTTGTCCGAGGCGTCATAACCGGCCAGCGCGGCGAGCAACACCGCCGCATCCCGCACGGTGCGGGCCATGGGCCCCGCCGTGTCCTGGGTGTGCGAGATGGGGATGATGCCCGAGCGGCTCACCAGCCCCACCGTCGGCTTTAGCCCGACGAGGGCGCAGGCAGCGGAGGGCGAAACGATGGAGCCGTCCGTCTCCGACCCGACCGCCACCGCACAGAGGTTGGCGGAGACGGCCGCCCCGGAACCGGAGCTGGACCCCGACGGGCTCCGGTCCAGCACGTAGGGGTTGCGGCACTGGCCGCCGCGCCCACTCCAGCCGCTGGAAGAGTGGGTCGAGCGAAAGTTGGCCCACTCGCTCAGGTTGGTCTTCCCCAGCAGCACCGCCCCGGCCGCTCGCAGCCGGCCCACCAAGAAGGCCTCCCGCTGCACCGTCGCCTCAAGAAGCGCCAGGGAGCCGGCGGTGGTGTGCATGGGCCCGCTGGTGGCGATGTTGTCCTTCAGCAGCACCGGGATGCCGTGCAAGGGCCCGCGCACAGTGCCCGCCCGGCGTTCGGCGTCCAGGGCGTCGGCCTGGGCCCGCGCTTCCGGGTTGGTCTCCAGCACCGCGTGCAGCGTCGCGTCCAGGCTGGCAATCCGCGCGAGGTACTGGTCGGTCAGGCTGCGGGCGCTCTCCGCACCACTGGCCATGCGCTGCTGGAACTGCTCCAGCGTGGCCTCCTCCAGGGCAAAGGGCTGCCCGGCGTCCGGAGACAAGCGTGCACTTTCGGACGACTGGCCCCTGGCGCGCTGCGCCACGGCGACGACGCCGGTGGCCATGCCGAGTTGCAGCAAGGCGCGGCGTGAAAGGGCGGGTGGCTTCGAGGGCCGGTCTGGTTGGGACATCCAGGCTTCTTAGCCGCTCGCGAGGAGGCCGTGGTAGACGGGCGTGCCCCGTTTCGCCACAGGAGGTTTCATCCATGTCCAGTCGGCGCTTGGCCTCGGTCCTTGCGGTTGCAGTCGCGTTGTCCACCCCCGCCTTCGCGCAGGACGCCGGCAGTGCGCCCGGGCCTTCCGGCTTCCGCGGCGATTACCTAGGCGGGCTCGGCTACGTGCAGAAGGAAATCATGTCGCTGGAGGAAGCCATGCCCCAGGCGAAGTTCACTTGGCGGCCCGCCAAGGGCGTGCGTTCCGTGGCGGAGGTGTACCTCCACATCGCCGGGGGGATTTACTTCCTGGCGGGCCAGATGGGGCGGGAGGTGCCCGCCGACGTGAAGGGCATGGACCCGAAGAAGTGGGACACCCAGACGACGAAGAAGGACGAAATCAAGGCCATCCTCACCAAGGCCTTCGCCTTCCTGGCTCAGACGGTGAAGGACACCAGCGACGCGGACCTCGAGAAGACGCACAACTTCTTCGGCAGAGACGTGTCCGAACGCGCGCTCCTCATGATTATTTATGGCCACTGCTGGGAGCACCTCGGCCAGTCCATCGCCTACGCCCGAAGCAATGGGGTGGTGCCGCCCTGGAGCAAGCCCGGGAGCAAGGACTAGCCGGCCGAAGGCCCTGGCCTAGAAGCGCCCCCGCAGGCGCTCCTTCGACGGCAGTATCTCCAGGCACGTCGTCCACCAGCCGGTCAGCACCGTCTCGACGAATTCCTCTGGCAGTCTCTCCGCCCGCATCTCCCTGGCCAGGCGCTGGTAGTCGTACGCCAGCGGGATGAAGCAAAACGGCGCCTGCTGGGCCTCGGTGTCGAGAAACCCGTACCAGACGCACGTCCGGCCGTCGTTGGCCGGACGGCCCAGGGCGCCAACATTCACCACCCGGCGTCCACTGGGCAGCTGGCGCTGCCAGTGGATGCCGGTGTGGGTGCACAACAGCACGTCCGCCCCGGCTTCCACGCACAGCCGTTCCAGGAAGGCATCCGGCGCCGTGCTTTCCCAGAGAAATTCGTTCTGTTGCCGGGGCGAGCCGTGCACCAACAGAAGACGCATCCCTTCCAGCTCCACCGGAAGCTGTGGCGGCAGCCCAGCCAGCCACGGCCGATGCGCTGCGGACGTCTTGTCCAGGGTGTAGGCGTAAGAAATGCGGGCGAAGTGGTTGTCGCGCGGGTCGGTGTAGCCGCAGCCACAGTCCTCGCGGGCATTGCCCACCGCGTCGTCATAGTTGCCCTGCACCATCTCCACCCGCGCCTGTCGAAGAATCTCGATGGCGCGGTCGGGGTGCGGCCCAAAGCCTCCGACGTCGCCCAGGCAAAAAAGGCGCTCGGCCCCCCGCCGCCGCGCGTCGGCGAGCGCCGCCTCCAGGCCGAGCCAGTTGTTGTAAATGCCGCCGAAGAATGCTGCGCGCACAGGGTCTCTCAGGTGTTGCAGCGCAGCCCGTCGAGGACGCACGTCTGACAGGCCGCCCAGCCCAGCCGGATTCCTCGCGACGCCTCGGCCACGCTAGTGCCGAGGCGCGCCCTTGAGTCCTCGACCAGGATGGGGCAGGTGTACACGCCCTGGGCGGTGACGCACCGCCCGGTGGCGCACAGCAGCCCGGACTCCACCGCGGGAAGCAGCGCCTCGTCCCCCAGGGTGTCCGCATAGCCCTCGCTGCGACGGGCCTCGCGACCAATGTGCAGCAGCGGGAGGAACTTCACGCGGGGCTGACGGATGCCCAACCCCCGGACGAAGTCGAGAAACCGCGCCCGGGCCTCGGCGCCTTCCAGGCCCTGCTCATGCTCCACCACCGTCACCACCGGGCTGAAGTCGCTGTCGGCCAGGCGCTTCAGGGCGGCGACAATGGACGCAAAGGTTCCGCGCCCGCGCACCGCGTCGTTCTGCGCCGCCGTCATGCCGTCCAGCGAGACGCGCAGGTCGAGGGCGTTGCGGCTCCGCTCGAAGGCCCGGGCCAGCCAGCGCACGGTGTCGTCGTCGAGGAGGATGCCGTTGGTGACGATGGTGAGGGCGGCCAGCTCCAACGCCCCCGCCACCAGCGTCGGGAGCTCCGGATGCAGGAAGGGCTCGCCTCCGGTGAAGTAGACGTGGCGCATGCCGGCGTCACGTCCCTCTTCAAGGGCCCGCTGCACCTGGTCCACGCCCATGACGGGAATCTGCGTTGCCTTGGGCCCGCAGCTGATGAAGCAATGCTGGCAGGCGATGTTGCACAGGGTTCCGGTGACTTGCACCCAAAGCGTGTCCATCCACCGGAACGGCACCCGGGGGCCGCGCGCAACCGCCTCCGCGTCTCGCTGCTGGGGGATGTCGGCCCTCAAGGTTCCGTCCTTGGGCACGCAGCTTGCGCGCGCCAGCGGGCCCAGGGAAGGGGCCGGTGGGGCCTTCTGCCGGGCGGCCACGGACGAAGGGGCCAGCTGTCGACAGCGAGGACTTCTGACTCCACGCACCCGCGGTGCATTCTCGGCGTCTTCGCCCGCGCTGCCCGACGTCTAGGCGACAGGCCCCGCGTCGGTGGGGGAGTCGGCGCCGCGCGTGCTGGGGAACTTCACCACCGCGCGCGTCCCACCACCGGGCGACGGCTCGAGGTTGAGGGTGCCCCCGTCCGCCTCGACGAATTCCCGGCTCAACGCCAGTCCCAGCCCCGTGCCCTGGCCGGGGGGCTTGGTGGTGAAGAAGGGCTCGAACAGATGCGCCAGCACGTCGGGGCTGAGCCCGGGGCCGCTGTCCTCCACCCAGACGGACACCCCGTCCGCGGCGGCATGGGCGCCGACGCGGATGCGCCGCTCCTTCGCCTGTGGCGCCTCCACCGCATCCGCCGCATTGAGGAGCAGGTTGCCCAGCACCTGCACCAGGCGGCGCCGCCGCACGGTCAGCTGGGGCAGCGGCTCGCCGAGAAAGCGCTCCAGCTGGATGCCGCGCAGCCGGGCGGCGGTCTGCTGCAGCGCCTCCTCCACCAGCGGCCGCACCTCCGTCGGCTGCGCCGCGCCCGCCCCCTCCGAGCGCGCGAAGCGACGAAGGGTGCTCAGCACCAGGCTGATGCGGTCCACCGCGCGGGTGCTTTCCGCCACCGCCGCATGCACGTCCCGGCGGGAGACTTCCTGCAGGGAGTCCGCCTCCCGTTCCAGCAGCTGCAGGTTGGTGGAGAGGTAGGTAAGCGGGTTGGAAAGGTCGTGCGCCATGCCGGCTGCGAAGCGGCCGAGCAGCGCGAGCCGCTCCGAGTTGGCACTGCGTCGGGCCGTCTGGGCGGGGCTGGCGTCGGTGTCGCCACGGACAAGCGCTAACCCCCCGGACGGGGCGGGCGGACGCACGCCACGCGCCACGCGCTGGGAGCCGAGGCTTCCTGCCACCAGCGCGAGGGCCCACAGGATGGCGGTGGGTAGCCCAGCACCGCCTGTCCACAAAAGCCCTTCACTGAGGGCCAAGGCCAGAAGGCCCACCAGGGCCACCGTGGCGCGCCCGTCTGGGAGGAGGATTCCCGCGGTGAGGGGAATGGCGAGGAGGCAGAGGAAGTCCGCGCTGGCCGTTCCGTCGGACAGGGCGGCGGCGGCGCCCAGCAGCGGCGCGGCCGCCAGCAGCAGAGAGGTCACGGCCGAGTCCCGCTGCTCGGCTGCCACGCTGCGCACCAGCGGCGGTGCGGCCACCCACAGCGCGGTCAGCCCGGCGTGGGCCAGAAGGACGAGGCCATTGAAGGGGCGGACCAGGCTGCTTGCAAGGAGACCGAGGCTGACCGCCCCCCAGACGAGAAAGGCGCCCGTCCGTCGCGCGTCGTCCACGTCAGCCCCGGGGATGGGGGCCACGGGTGCGGGGGAATCCGAAAGCGGTGGGGGCCGGGAAGAAGCGGTCAATTGGGCCCCGAGGCCCCGCGCAGCCGGGCCACCACCGCTGGCAGGTCCGTCGGTGTCTTCACCGGCTCGAACCGTGTGGTGGCCGCCTCCCCGCGGGGCACGAGCAGAAAGCACGCCGGCAGCAGGGGACGGCCGTCGGCGCGGCGCAGGCCCGTCGCCTCGGCGGTGACTTGCTCGAACTGGATGACGCCCTCCCCGTCCACTTCCTTGCGCACCGCCCGCCAGGGCAAGGGCACTTCCTCGGTGAGCCAGGGTTCCAGGGCGAAGGTGATGTTGTTGGTGGAGATGGTGGGGTGCTGGGAGGCGTCCACCTTCTCCACCAGCTGGAGCTGTCCCCGGAGGCGCACTGGCGCCGCCCCCGCGTCAAGCTGGCCCTCCGGGGAACGGCGCGCCGTCACTTCCACCGTCATCGCCGCGCCGGAAGCGAGATGCATGCCGAGGACGACCGCGTCCAGGGTCGCCGCCAGGTTGTCCACGTTGGAAAAATAGAGGTGCCGCACACCACTGGTGTGGAGGGCGCCGGCCACCCCCGAGGCGACCAGCGCCCGGAAGACGTCGCCGTGTCCCGCCGGGGCCAGCGAAGGGGCCCCGTCGGGCCCGCGCAGGACGCTGCCGTCCAGCCGCAGGCGGGGCAGGCTTCGCTGCTGAAATAGCTGCACCGGCACCGGCGAGGGCCGGGCGGCGAAGGCCGCGCGGATGCCCGCGTCGGTGAGGTGGGACGTCATCAGCGCCACCGGGATGGGACGGCCGGCGCGTGCACTCGCCCGCGCAACGTCGGCCAACTTGAAGTCGAGGAACGTCTTTCCGTCCAGCACCGGGACCAGCGCCTTCACCGCACCGCCGAAGCGTGTGCCGGCCCCTCCCGCCACCACCAACGCTGCCACCTGGCCGGCCCGCATGGCCGCCTCCCCGGCCCTGGAAACGCGCGCGTGCTCGGCCGTCCCCGGCACCGGAAGCGGCTGGATGTCGCCCGGCCGCAGGCTCTCGAAGGGCTCCGCGCCGGGCGAGGCCGAGAATTCTCCGGCGCGGTACCTGCGGACGAGCTCCTCGAAGAGGCGTCGGTCCTCGGGCGAGTCCAGGTCGGCCATGTGGAAGGAAGAATGCCACGCCAGCCTGCCAGGCGAAGAAGCAACGCGTGGCAGCTGTGTGACGGCCTGAGCTACAAGGAGGGGCACCCCGGGGACACCATGGACGAGGCCTTGCATTCGACGGCGTCCTGGCGTGGCCCGCCCGACGCCCGCGCCGAGGCGCCCGCGCGTGTCAACCTCATCGGCGAGCACACGGACTACTGCGCCGGACTGGTGCTTCCCCTGCCGCTGCAGCTGCGCACCCGGGTGGAGCTCTGGCGTCGCCCGGACCGCCGCGTCCTGGCCCGCACCGACCTGGGTGGGGGTGCGGAAGGCGGCTACAGCCTGGGGGAGGAGCAGCCCGGCCGGGGCTGGCTGGATTACGTCCAGGGCATCACCGCCACGCTGCGCCGGAAGGGAGTCGATGTCGGGGGCTTTGCCTTGGACATCAGGTCAGACATCCCCCCCGGCGGTGGCCTCGCCTCCAGCGCAGCGCTGGGCGTCAGCGTGCTGCGGGCGCTGCGGGAGGCCTTCCGGCTGCGCCTGGATGGACTGCAGGTGGCGCAGCTGGCCCAGGCTTCGGAGACGGACTTCGTCGGCGCCCCGGTGGGCCTGATGGACCCGCTGGCGGCCAGCTTCGGCACGCCCGGGCGCGCCCTCTTTATCGACACCCGTTCACTGGCCATGGAGGAGCTCACGCTGCCCGCGGCCGTGGAAGTGGCCGTCCTGCATTCCGGCATCTCGCACCGCAACGCCGGCGGCACCTACGCTGCCCGGCGCCGTGAGGCAGACGCCGCGGCCCGGGCCCTCGGCGTGCCGGCCCTGCGGGACGTGGAGGAAGCGGACCTCGGGCGGGTGGCCGCCCTGCCCCCTCCGCTGGACAGGCGCGCGCGGCACGTGGTGACGGAGAATGCGCGCGTGCGGGCCTTCGTCGCCGCCCTGCGCGCCCAGGCGGTGGCCCCCCTCGGCCCCCTCCTCGACGCCTCCCACGCTTCCCTCCGCGATGACTATGAAGTTTCGCACCCCGATGTCGACGTGCTGGTGGCCCTGGCCCAGGCCGAGCCGGACGTCTTGGGGGCCCGCATCACCGGCGGCGGCTGTGGCGGGGCCGTCCTCTTCCTTGCCGTCCCGGGACGCGCCCACGCCGTCGGCTCTCGCCTGGCGGAGGTGTACCGGCGCAAGACCGGACGGCCCGGGACGCTGCTGCTTCCCGACTGAGGGCACCAAGGGCGAGGGCGCCCCGGGGCACCCCACCCCGGGGCGCGCGTGGGTGCGCTAGGCTTCGCCGTCAGCGTGGCACCCCTCACCCCAGGACCTCGCGCGGGTGGAACTCCCGCCACCTTCCGCGTCCGCCTGGCTCGCCGCGGGGATGGCGAGCACCTGGGCGCCCTGCTGCTGGAGCTGGGGTTCCCCGGCGCCGGGGACACTGGCACCGTGCACTGGGTGCTGAGCCATCCGGAGATTGAGGTGTACGTGGCCGGGGACGCGCAGGACCGTCCCATCGGCCTGCTGTCGCTCTCGCACCGTCCGCAGCTGCGACTGTCCGGCCGCGTCGCCACCATTGACGAGTTGGTGGTGGCGTCCGCCTGGCGACGCCGGGGGGTGGCCCGGGCGCTGATGCAGCGGGCCCTGGAACGGGCCCGCGTCCTTAGCGTGAAGCGGGTGGAGTTGCAGCTGCCCAGCCTGCCGGACGACGGCACCGTCGCCTTTTGCGCCGCGATGCAGTTCCACGACGCGGAGCGCGGCGTGGTGGTGCGCATTCCATGAAGGCCCCCGCGGCGCGCTTCTAGGACGCGGTGCCCACCACCGACTTCATCAGCACCAGGAGGCGGGCGCGCAATTCGTCCGGGACGTCGATGAAGCGGACGCCCACCGCCTTGTCGCCCGGGCGCACCCAGGCCACCACCGCCTGGACGGGGAGCCGCTCCGTCCCCACCACCAGGTTGAGGGCCAGCGTCCGCCCCACCGGGTAGGCACGCCGGGTGCGCAGGCACAGGCCACCCAGGGAGAAGTCGAGCGAGTAGGCGTGCAGGACGCGCGCGGCGTGGACGGCGTCGGTGAAGCGGATTTCAATGCGGGTGGGAATGCGCGCTTCGCGCCGCCGTTCGACGGACGGGGGCGTCTGGGTTGGCGGGCTCAGCTCCATCGGCGGTCCACCGCCACACGGGCCGCCAGGCGCGGGGTCACCCGGACGCCGCGGCGCAAGGGGCGCTGCGAGACGCGTTCCACCTGGACGATGAGCTTGCGGCCGAAGACGCGGCGGAAGAGCGCCGCCTCGTGTCCCGCATCCCACAGCTCCAGGTCCACCGGCTGCTTGGCGCGCAGCTTGACGACGACGGCGCTGGGCAGAAGCCGGGCCTGCAGTCGCAGCACCGTCTGGCGGTGGCTGCGGTCCAGCGAGTCGGCCAGGCGGAGCAGCGTGGCCAGCTTCCGGACGAGACGCACCTCCGCCGGCTGAAGGCCGTCCATTCCGGAGTGGCTCGCGTCGGGCGGACTTCGCCGGTGGTAGCGGGCGATGCGGGCCACCAGCTCCCGCTCGCGGTCGCGCAGGCCCGGAATCTCGGAGTTCTGGATGAGGTAGTAGGTGTGGCGGTGGTGCCGGGTGTAGCTGACCGAGTTGCCGATGTCGTGCAGCATCGAGGCCACCTCCAGCAGCGGGCGGGAGGAGGCCGGCAGGCGGTGCAACGGCGCCATGTCATCGAAGAGCTGGAGGGCCAGCCGGGTGACTTGGGCGGAGTGCGCCTCGTCGAATTGGAAGCGGTGGCCGATGGCCAACGCGGCCTCGGCCAGGCTGTGGTCGTCGGCGGGTGAGTCGATGCGGCGGACGAGGTCGACCAGGATTCCATCGCGCAGCCCGCGCTGGACGGCGGTGACGGTTTCCAGGCCGAGGTGGTGAACGACGGACTCGAGGATGATGGCGCCGGCGCAAATAATCTCCGCGCGCTGCGGGTCAAACCGCTTGCGCAGCTGCGCCGGGGACATCTCCGCCAGCTCCTCCACCGCCTGTGTAATTTGCCGGGCCGTCGCGTGGGCGGTCCCCTCGGCGGCGGCGAAGGCGACCACCGCGTTGATGGTGCCGCTGCTGCCGAGGGCGCTTCTCGGCGCGCGGGCAATGCGGGCCGGCAGCGACTCGGTGAGGGCCTCCGCGGCAAACCCCCGGATGAGTTTCAACTGTTTGCCGGTGACGCCCCGGGCGGTGCCAAACAGTTCCGTCAGCCGGACGGCGCCCAGGGCGACGCTCCACATGGAGGTGGGGTTCTCACCGGTGGCCGCGGCCACCTCCGTCGAGCCACCGCCGATGTCGACGCACAGGGACCGGGCCGAGGGGGGCTTTCCGCGCAGCACGCCCAAGGTGGTGAGGCGGGCCTCTTCCATTCCCGAGATGACCTCCAGCCGCAGGCCAGCCTCATCCCGGGCGCGGCGGACAATCTCGTCGCGATTCTTCGCCTCGCGCAGGGCGCTGGTGGCCACCGCGCGCACGTCCGCGTGGTAGCGCCGGCACAGCGCCCCGTACCGCCGCAGGGTGGACAGCAGGCGGTCGGCGACCTCGCGGGGGATGGCACCGGTGCGGAAGACGCCTTCGCCAGGCCGCACCGGGTCACGCTCGCTGTGCAGAGACTCCAGGGAACCGTTGGAGAGCCGGCGCGCCAGCTCGAGCCGGACAGCGTTGGTCCCCACGTCGATGGCGGCGAGGACCGGCTCGGTGAGGGGGATGCGCGTCACTGGAGTTGAGGCATTATCAGCTCAGTCCGACCGTGGGCGAACCCCCCCGGGCTTGCCCTCGCACCACGCTGTCACCTATTCGTGACCCAGCAGCCTTCCATGCCTGAAGCCCCCGCCAACGTGGAGTTGAACGACGCGCGCCTCTTCCTGAACCGGGAGCTATCCTGGCTGGCCTTCAATGAGCGCGTCCTGGGGGAGGCCCGCAACAGCGGCCTACCGCTGTACGAGCGGATAAGGTTTCTTGCGCTCTTCGCCGCCAACCTCGACGAATTCTTCATGGTGCGGGTGGCCGGGCTGAAGCAGCAGCTCGCCGGCGGGGTGGCCGCCCCCGAAGCCGACGGCATGCTTCCCGCCGAGCAGCTGGCCGCCATCTCTGAGCGCGCCCATGCCCTGGTGGCCCAACTTGGCCCGCTCTGGCAGGGGGAACTCCTCCCCGCCTTGAGTGCGGTGGGGGTGTCGCTTCTGCCCACCTCGGCGCTGGACGCCACCTGGCAGGCGGCCGCCCGGGAGCACTTCAACTCCAGCGTCTTCCCGGCCTTGACGCCGCTGGCCGTGGACCCGGGCCACCCCTTTCCCCACCTGCGAAACAAAACCCTCAACATCGCCGCCGTCCTCCGCCCGGCGTCCAAGGGCCGCATGCGCAAGGCGGTGGAGGCGACGGAGTTGGCGGTGGTGCCGGTGCCGGCCGTGCTGCCACGGCTGGTGCCCCTGCCCTCCCTGGCCGGGCATGCCTACGTGCTTTTGGAGGACCTCATCTGCCGCTCGCTGGGGGACCTCTTCCCCGGCTTCACGGTGGAGCACGCCGCGCCCTTCCGGGTGACGCGCAACTGGGACCTGGCCGTGGACGAGGAGGAGTCGGAGGACCTGCTGGCCTCCATCCAGGACGACTTGAAGCGGCGGGAGCGCGGCGCCACCGTCCGCCTGGAACTGGACGCCGGGGCGCCCGACGCCCTGGAAGAAGCCCTGAAGAAGGCGCTGCACCTGACGGGCGACGACGTCTACCGGTCCGAGGCGCCCCTGCAGCTGTCGGACCTGGTGGCCCTGGCCGAGCGAGACCCCCGCCCGGAGCTGCGGGTGGAGCCCTTCTCGCCGGTGCTGCCGCCCATCCTGCGGGACGTCCAGAGCCAGTTTCCCGTCTTCGCCCAGCGGGACGTGCTGCTGCACCACCCGTACGAGTCGTATGACCCGGTGGTCCGCTTCATCGAAGAAGCTGCCGACGACCCGGCGGTGCTGGCCATCAAGCAAACCCTCTACCGCATCAGCGCCGAGAGCCCCATCGCGCAGGCATTGAGTCGGGCGGCGGAAAACGGCAAGCAGGTCGCCGTGCTGGTGGAGCTGAAGGCCCGGCTGGACGAGGCGAACAACATTGCCTGGGCCCGGCGGATGGAGGAGGCCGGCGTGCACGTGGTGTACGGCCTGCTCGGCCTGAAGACGCACTGCAAGGTGGCCCTGGTGGTACGGCGCGAGGCGGGGGGCATCCGCCGCTATGTCCATCTCGGGACGGGCGACTACAACGGCCAGACGGCCCGGCACTACACCGACGTGTCGCTCTTCACCTCCCGCGAGGAGATTGCCGACGACGTCACGGCCCTCTTCAACATGCTCACCGGCTACTCCGTGCCACCGAAATTCAAGCGGCTGGTGGTCGCCCCCTTTGCCCTGGCCGACCGGCTGCTGCAGTTGATTGAGCGTGAGTCGGAGCGGGCGCGGAAGGGAGAGCCGGCGCGGATTGTCGCCAAGATGAACAACCTGGTGGATGGCACCATCATCCGGGCCCTCTACCGGGCGAGCCAGGCGGGGGTGCGGGTGGACCTGCTGGTGCGCGGCATCTGCTGCCTCCGGCCCGGGTTGCCGGGCATCTCTGAGCACATCCGCGTCACCTCGGTGGTCGACCGCTTCCTGGAGCACACGCGGCTGTTCGCCTTCGGGGCTCGCGAGCGAGCGGAAGTCTTTCTCACCTCGGCCGACTGGATGCCGCGCAACTTCTTCCGGCGGATTGAAGTGATGGTGCCGGTCGAGGACGCTGGCCTTCGCACCCGTCTCCTCGAGGAGGTCCTCGGCCTCAGCCTGCGGGACACCGCCAAGGCCATGGAACTGACCGGGGAAGGCACCTACCTGCCGGTGACGCCCCACGGGGGCGGCCCCGGCTTCCGCAGCCAGATGGCAGCCCTGGAGCTGGTGCGGCGCCATGACGAGTCCAAGCCGGCGGATGCGCGGCTGCGTCACACGCCCGGGCCGACCGAGCCGTCCGTGACTCGCAACGTCCCACCGGCCTGACGCCCGCCCCGCGGAGGGGGGGGCCGCGCCCAGCAGCGTCGAAGGAGGCGCCCACCCTTGTCCCTGTCCGACATGTGGCCGCGCCTGGAGCAGGCCTTGCGGCGGCTGGCGCCCGCCCTTCGGGCCGCGGTGGCCGTCTCGGCCTGCGTCGTCGCCGGGCAGCTTTCCGGGCGCACCGGCCTCGGGCTGGTGATGGCGGTGGGCGCCCGGCGGGTGGCCCTGGCCGACCCGGGTGGGGAGCCGGCTTCCCGGGCAGCCAGCCTCGCCCTGGCGGCGGCGATGGGCGCGGTGGCGGTGTTTGTCGGGACACTGGCCGGCAACTCTCTCGTCCTGGCCGCCCTGGGGATGTTTGCCCTGGGCTGGGTGGCGGGCGCGGCCAGAGGCAAGACGGAGGCCGCGGGACGGCTGGCGGCGGTACCCGCCGTCCTCTTCGCCCTGGCCCAGCTGCTTCCCGGCGACGCCGCGGCGGCAGCCGAGCGCGCGCTGGCCGTGGCCGTCGGGGGCACGGTGGCGCACCTTTTGCTGCTGGACGCCTGGCCCGCCGGCTGGCTTCGCCGGGCGGCGCAGCGGACGGCGGCCGGCGTGCGTTTTCTCACCACGTCCGCCTCGTCTCCGGCTGCGGCGGGCCGCTTCGGCCTGGTGCTGGCGGCGACGGTAACGGGCTGTTTGCTTGCGGTGCGTGCCCTGGAAGTCCGCCACGGCAACTGGGTGGTGGTGTCCGTGCTGATGGTGCTGCGACCGGGGTTTGCCACTACCCAGCGTCGGGGGCTGGAGAGGCTGGCCGGCACGCTGCTGGGGTGCACGCTGGCGGCGGCGCTGGTGTTTCTGTCGCGTTCCGTCGTCCTCACCGAGGTCCTCATCTTCCTTTTGCTGGTGGGCTACTTCCGCCTTCACCCGGTGGCGTACGGGTGGAGCCTCGCCTTTCTGACGCCGGCCATCGTCCTGGGCGTCAGCCTGTTGGAACCTGGCAACTGGCACTTCGCCGCCAGCCGCGCGGTGGACGTCGTGGCTGGCACCCTGGTGGCACTGCTGGTGGGCATTCTTCTGGAGCGCGTCGCCCCGCCCCCGCCGCCCAGCGTTATAGGGTGAAGACGCTTCTTGTCCGCCCCGCTCGCCGCCCTGCTTCCGCCGGACTCGGCCGCCGCCGACGCGGACGCCCTACTCTCGCGCTTCCTGCAGTACGTGGCCGACAGCGGCCTTCAGCTGTACCCGGCGCAGGAGGAGGCGCTTTTGGAGGTGATGGCGGGGAAGAACGTCGTCCTCAACACCCCCACCGGCTCCGGCAAGTCGCTGGTGGCGACGGCCCTGCACTTCAAGGCGCTGGCCGAAGGGAAGACGTCCGTCTACACCACCCCCATCAAGGCGCTGGCCAATGAGAAATTCTTCGCGCTGTGCCAACTGTTTGGCCCGGCCCGGGTGGGGATGCTCACCGGGGACGCATCCATCAACCGCACCGCCCCCATCCTCTGCTGCACGGCCGAGGTGCTGGCCAATATTTCCCTTCGTGAAAGCAAGCCTCGCATCGACACGGTGGTGATGGACGAGTTTCACTACTACGGGGACACCGAGCGCGGCTGGGCCTGGCAGGTGCCGCTGTTGGCCCTACCGGACGCCACCTTCCTGCTGATGTCGGCCACCCTGGGGGACACCACCCACATCGAGGAGTCCCTGGCCCGCACCACCGGCCGAGCGGTGGCGCGCATCTCCAGCGGCGAGCGGCCGGTGCCACTCGAGTTCTCCTACCGGGAGACGCCGCTGCACGAGACGCTCGAGGAGTTGGTGGCGGCCGGCAAGGCGCCGGTGTACCTGGTCAACTTCACCCAGCGGGCGGCGGGCGAGCAGGCCCAGGCGCTGACCTCCGTCAACCTCACCACCCGCGAGGAGAAGGAGCGCATCCGCGCCGCTTTGGACGGGACGCGCTTCGACTCGCCCTTCGGCAAGGACATGCGCCGCTACCTGCAAGTCGGCATCGGTCTGCACCACGCGGGGCTGTTGCCCAAGTACCGGCTGGCCTGCGAGAAGCTGGCCCAGACGGGCCTACTCAAGGTGGTGAGCGGCACAGACACCCTGGGGGTGGGCGTCAACATCCCCATCCGCACCGTTCTCTTCACCCAGCTGTGCAAGTACGACGGGGAGAAGACGGCCCTGCTGTCGGCGCGGGACTTCCACCAGATTGGCGGGCGGGCCGGCCGCAAGGGCTTCGACGACCGCGGCTTCGTGGTGGCGCAGGCACCGGAGCACGTCATCGAGAACCTCCGGCTGGCGCAGAAGTCTGCCGCCGGGAAGAAAGTCGTCCGCAAGCAGCCCCCCACCCGGGGCTACGTCCCCTGGGACAAGTCCACCTTCGACAAGCTGGTGGGCCGGCCGCCGGAGCCGCTGGCCTCGCGCTTCGACGTCACCTTCGGGATGCTGCTCAACCTCTTGCAGGGGGACCCGGATGAGCGGGGAGGCGGTTACGGGCGCCTGGTGCGGCTGACGCTGGCCAGCCACGCGTCCGCCTATGAACAGCGCCGGCTTTTGAAAGAAGGGGGCGATGCTGTTCCGGACGCTGCGCGCGGCCGGGCTGCTCTCGACGTACAAGCACCCGCACGCGGCGGCCCAGGTGGAGATTGCTCCCGGGCTGCAGCGGGAGTTTTCACTTCACCAGACGCTGTCGCTGTACCTGCTGGCCGCGCTGGAGTCGCTGGACCGCGCCTCCCCCAGCTACGCCCTGGACGTCATCACCCTGGTGGAAAGCATCCTGGAAAACCGGACGTGGTGCTTTTCCGCCAGCGCGACGTGCTGAAGACGGCCCGCATGGCCGAATTGAAGGCCTCCGGGGTGGAGTACGCCGAGCGGCTGGCGGAACTGGAGAAGG